>NZ_CP089975.1:0-1200000 GCF_029581575.1 Moraxella nasibovis
ATGTCATTATTTGATGAGGCGGCGATGACTGATACCGCCCCTTCGCTTGATTTTTGGCAGCAATGCCTAAAAGAGCTGTCCTTTGAGGTTTCGGAGGCGGATTTTTTGCGTTGGTTGTCGCCATTAAAGCCAAGCATTGAGGGTGGTGTGTTGGTGCTGTCAGCCATCAACCAATATTTCATCAATCGCATCAACGAAGAGTACATCGAGCTGATTGAGCGACTGGTGCAAAAACACGCCCCTGCCAGCGTACAGGGTGTGCGTTTGGCGGTGGCACAAGTACCTGAGACGCCAATCAAAAGTGATAAACCTACCAAAAAAAGCAAGGTTGGTACGCAGATTGAGGAAAGCGAGCAGATTGAAGAGCATTATACTTTTGATGCTTTTGTCAAGGGTAAGTCGAATGCTTTTGCTTATAATGCTTGTTATGATTTGGGTAAAAAGGCGGGTGACAGCCTTTACCCTTTGGTGTTTTTGTATGGCTCATCAGGGCTTGGTAAGACGCACCTGATGCACGCTGTGGCGCACCGCTACCAAAAGGCGGGCTTGAAGTTTTGCTGCCTAACCAAAGACCATTTTTTTCGCATTACCAAAGATGCGTTTCGTGATCAAAAAGTCGATCAGTTGGTCAAAAAAATCTGCAAAGCAGACCTGCTCATCATCGATGACATTCATCTGATCAATGCCAAAAACGCCCCAAAAGTCGCCGATGTGCTTTTGACGATTTTTAGTGAATTTAGCAAAAATAAAAAACATCGCATCATCTTGGCGTCTGACAGACAGCCCACGCAGCTGAATAATTTTGATGAGCGCTTTAAGTCTCGGTTTTCAGGTGGGCTTAATTTGCTGATTGAGCCGCCAGACATCGACATGCGAGTGCAGATTTTGGAGAAAAAGGCGAGCGTCTTGAATATGGAGCTGCCCAAGGAATGTGCGCTGTTCATCGCCCAAAATGTCGCCCCAGATGTGCGCCGACTGGAAGGGGCGCTCAATCAGGTGCACGCCAATCACGCCATGTCTGGCGAGCCTGTGACGCTGTCTTTGGTGCGCCATGCCATCAAAGATCATGTGGAGGCGCGTGCTCGCGCGGTCAATGCAGACAACATCCGAGACCTTGTGGCGCAGTATTATGGTGTGTCTGCCAAAGATCTGATGGGTAAAAAGCGTGCCAGAAACATCGCCAGACCCCGCCAGATGGCGATGGCGCTCATCCGTGAGCTGACCCAAGACAGCTTTCCTGAGATCGGACAGTTTTTTGGTGGGCGAGATCACACCACCGTCATGCATGCCTGCAAGGCGATCGAGGAGCTAAGAGCTGAGGACATTAAGGTGGAAAAAGCCTATCAGGCGTTAAAAGCAACCTTAGAATTTGAGTGACGGTGTGATGGCTGAGTTTGCCAAAAATCGCCTTAAATGACTTGAAAGATGACTTGTGTTTGCGCCCAAAAATAAGTACCATAAGCAAAATTTTTTAGGAAAAAATGACAATGAAATTAACCATCAATCGTGACATTTTAATCAATGCCATTAGCCTAGTTGCTAAAGCTGCCGACAAGCACCACCGCATCGGTCCTATTTTGGCGAATATCAAATTTGTCTTGACGCAAGATGTCTTGACGCTGGTGGCATCTGATTTGGAGGTGGAGCTTACTGCCACGGTCAATTTGCCAGCAGGGGCGTGCGTTGAGGCGGGCGAGACGACTTTGCCTGCCGAAAAGCTGTTTGTTATTTGTAAGACCTTGTCTGATGAGATGGTGTCGCTGGATGCCAATGAAAGCCGCTGTTTGGTCGTGGGAGGTAAGGCAAAGTACACTCTAAAAACCCTGCCAGCCCAAGATTTCCCAAGTATTGGTGCGCCAAACATCAACACTTGGTTGCAGATTTTGCGTACGACGCTGTTTGATCTGATCAGCCACACTCGCTTTGCGATGGCGACCCAAGATGTGCGTCATTATCTGACTGGAATGCTTTTTGAAATCAATGGCGATAAATTGACCGCCGTGGCGACAGATGGGCACCGTCTGGCGGTGGCGCACCGAGCTTTGGAGTCAAGCTACGATGAGCGCCGTGTGATCATGCCGGGTAAGGCAGTGGGCGAGCTTGAGCGTCTGCTTGGTGAGATTGCCAAAAATAGCCAAGATGAGCCTGTGTCGCTTGGCTTTGATGAGGAATTTATGCAAGTATCGCTGGCGTTCAGTGACGACAGTGAGTATCGTGGTATGCAGGTGGGTATGGTGGCGCGCCTGATCGAGGGTAGGTTCCCTGATTATCGTCGTGTGCTGCCGTCAGGTCATGATAAAGTGGCGGTTTTTAACAAAGAAGAGATGGGTGAGGTGCTGCGCCGCCTGTCCATTTTGGTGAGTAAAGATGCACCGGGTGTGCTGTTTCATTTTGCCCAAGCGGACACCGTCAAGGTGAGTGTCAATAACCGTGAGCAAGATGCCGCCGAAGAGAATCTGGCGGTCAGCTACCAAGGCGAGCCATTGGAAGTGTCATTCAATGAGGCGTATTTGCGTGCGGTACTGCGTGTGCTTGATGGCGACATTCGCATTGAGATGACCGAGGCCGTCAAGCCTGCTTTGATTTATCAAGTGGGCGATGAGATGAATCATCAGTATGTCGTCATGCCAATGCGTGTCTAAGCACCCAACCGTGTGCCGTCATGATTCATGAGTTACGCATTCATGCTTTGAGAAATTTAAGCCAAGCGTCGCTGTCTGTCACCCAGTGTAATGTGATTGTCGGCAAAAATGGCAGTGGCAAAACATCGCTGTTGGAGGCGGTGTTTTTGCTTTCTCGTGGCAAAAGTTTTCGCCATCACGAGCCAAAACGCTACATTCAGCACCACGCCAAAAGCTGTGCGGTGTGGGCGTGCATTGATCATCAAAAAACCATCGCCATTCAAAAACAGCTAGACTCGGCAGGTCTTGCCAGCACCTTATTAAAAGTCAATCAAACCACCGTCCATAGCCAAAGTGCGTTGTCTTTTTTATTGCCAACTTTGCTCATTGATCCGACGGGTATGTCTGTATTGGAGGAGGGTAGTGCCAGTCGCAGACAGCTGCTTGACTGGCTGGCGTTTCATGTGGAAACACGATTTTATCCAACTTGGCTGTCTTATCAAAGGCTTTTAAAACAGCGTAATGCTTTATTAAAATCCGCCCATCTGCCGACAGCGGAGCTTGTGGCGTGGGATCGTGAGCTGTCGGTGTCTGCTCAGGCTTTGCATGAGTGTCGCCAAGCGGTGTTTGGGCGTTGGCAGGGCTTTTTTGGGGCGATGGTTGCTCGGCTACTGCCTGATTATGAAGGGCAATTACAGCTGTCTTATCAGGCAGGTTTTGATGTGCAGGCAGGCTTATTTGAGACGCTAAAAAGTCGCCTACACCAAGACAGAGAGCTTGGCTATACACGCATAGGAGCTCATCGTGCTGATGTCGTCATTACCCTAAAAAACACCAGCGAGCAGGGCGACAGGCTCAAAGAGCAGGCGGTCAATGTGCTGTCTCGTGGCGAGAAAAAGCTGCTCATCACCGCACTCAAACTGTCGCAGTTGCAGCTGATTTGTGAGCATTTGCACGACATCAAGCCTGTGGTGCTGATTGATGATGTGGATGCTGAGCTTGATCAAAGGGCGGTGGGCGTACTGCTAGATACGGTGCTGGATTTGCCTTGTCAGCTTTTTATCACAAGCCTGCAAGAGGCGACCGCCAAGCAAGTACAAGACAAGATGGCACAGCTTGGGAAAGATGAAGAGCAGTTTTCATTGTTTCATGTGGAACATGGTGTGATAAAAAAGCAAGAAAACTCTGGCGAATGAGCGTTGTCGTCTGCATGAGCGTGCTGGCGGATTGTCATGACAAATGCACGACTTTTTCATGACTTTTTTTGGAAAAAATGCTATAATGGGCGTAATATTTTGACAATTGATTACGCCTTGTGTGATGGCTTTTGCCCATGATGATTGGCGTGAGATTTAAGGAATTTTTATGACCGAGCAGACGCAGAATGACGAGCTTTTAAATACTCAAAACAGCGAATACAGCTCAAAAAACATCCGAGTTTTGCGAGGCTTGGAGGCGGTGCGTGTTCGCCCAGGCATGTACATTGGCGATACGGACGATGGCACAGGCTTGCACCACATGGTCTTTGAGGTGGTGGATAATGCCATTGATGAGGCGCTGGCAGGTCATTGTGATGAGATTAACATCGTCATTCATGAAGATGAGTCGGTGTCGGTCATGGATAATGGTCGTGGCATTCCTGTGGATATCCACCCAGAGGAGGGTGTGTCTGCCGCTCAGGTCATCATGACGGTACTGCACGCAGGCGGTAAGTTTGATGATAATTCTTATAAGGTTTCTGGCGGTCTGCATGGCGTGGGCGTGTCGGTGGTCAATGCTTTGTCCAAAAAACTCACCCTAAACATCTGGCGTGATGGCCATCTACACACCCAAGACTACACCGATGGCGTGCCTGATTTTGATTTAAAACAAGTCGAACCGACCACCAAGACTGGCACGCAGGTGCGATTCTACCCAAGTGGCGAGATTTTTAGTGGTACGATTTTTGATTATGACATTCTTGCTAAGCGTCTGCGTGAATTGTCCTTTTTGAACTCTGGCGTGCGTATCGTGCTGACTGATGAACGAGACGATAAGACACAGGTTTTTGAGCATAAAGGCGGTCTGTCCGAGTTTGTCAATTTCATCAACGAAGGCAAGCAAACCTTAAACGACATTTTTCATTTTACCGCACAAGGGGCGGACGGCATTGGCGTGGAAGTCGCCTTGCAATGGTCGGACAGCTACAACGAAAAAGTGCTGTGCTTTACCAATAACATTCCGCAAAAGGACGGCGGTACGCACTTGTCGGGCTTTCGCTCAGCATTGACTCGCTGTCTAAATCACTACATGGAAAGCGAAAATATCGGCAAAAAAGAAAAAGTGCAGGTAACAGGCGATGACGCACGAGAGGGCTTGGTGGCGATTGTTTCGGTAAAAGTGCCAGACCCTAAATTTAGCTCGCAGACCAAAGACAAGCTCGTCTCCAGCGAGGTAAAATCTGCCGTTGAGACGACCATGCACGAACGCCTAAGCGAATATCTACTGGAAAATCCAGCCGCTGCTAAGGCGATTGCAGGCAAAATCATTGACGCAGCTCGTGCCCGTGAGGCGGCTCGTAAGGCACGAGAAATGACTCGTCGCAAGACTTCGCTAGATATTGCAGGTTTGCCTGGTAAACTTGCCGATTGCCAAGAAAAAGACCCGGCGTTGTCTGAGCTGTACATCGTGGAGGGTGACTCGGCAGGTGGTAGTGCCAAGCAGGGTCGTAACCGCAAAATGCAGGCGATTTTGCCATTGAAGGGTAAGATTTTGAATGTGGAGCGTGCCAGATTTGACAAAATGCTCTCATCTGCCGAAGTGGGTACGCTGATTACCGCATTGGGTACGGGTATCGGTGCTGATGAATATAATGCTGATAAACTTCGCTATCATAAAATCATCATCATGACGGACGCTGATGTCGATGGCTCGCACATTCGCACGCTACTGCTTACTTTCTTTTTCCGTCAAATGCCAGAGCTGATTGAGCGAGGTCATATTTACATTGCCCAGCCGCCACTTTATAAAGTCAAAAAAGGCAAGCATGAACTGTATTTAAAAGATGACGAGGCGTTGAAGTCTTATCTGTTGTCATCAACGATTGATGAAAATCAGCTGTTTTTGAGCAAAGATACGCCTGCGGTAACGGGCGTGGCACTTGAAAAATTGCTCAATGATTATAACCAATCGCAAGTCATCAAAGCTCGCCTACAAAACAAATATCCAGCCGAGCTGCTTGATGCATTGACCTTTATGCCAAAATTTGCTGTCAATTTCAATGACAAAGCAGGCATGACGGCGTGGGCTGATGAACTACAGACCAAGCTAAATCAAATCGCCGACAAGCTGTCGCCACAGGTGGAGCTGATTGAGACGACGGGCTCTGATGACACTGCCAAACAGCAATGGCTGCCACGAGTGACGGTATTTGTACATCGTTTGCCACAGTATTATACGCTGGATGCGGTGTTTTTAAATTCGTCTGAGTACGCACGCTTGCACCGTCTGTCTGGCGAGTGGAATGTGGTGCTTAGCGATGATGCGTTCTTGCGTCGTGGCGAGAAAGATTTGGCGATTAAAGATTTTCATCATCTGTGGCATTATATGATGACGGACGCTCGCCGAGGCATGACCATTCAGCGTTATAAGGGCTTGGGTGAGATGAATGCCGATCAGCTTTGGGAGACCACGATGGATCCAGAGAATCGCCGTATGCTTAAAATCACCATTGAAGATGCTATCGCTGCTGATCACTTGTTTAATTGCCTAATGGGCGATGAAGTAGAACCCCGCCGTATCTTTATTGAAGAAAACGCCTTGAATGCGGATATTGATGCTTAGGATGGTACGCAAACAAACCGAACGGTATTAATCATTCGGTTTGTTGATTGTGATTTACTATAAAAAACTCTCGCATTCATAACAAACCACATTGGATACTTGTTCTGCTCGTGTGCGGTGGTATGTCCATTTCAGACCATTTTTGAATAACTTTTCGCCACATTGATAGCAGACAGTTTGTATGGTTAATTGCTTGCAATGAGGACAAGCTATTGAAAGCCTTGCTTTTCCACCTCTGGTGAAAGTTTTTTGAATAATCAATGCACCGCCACAAGAAGTACAACCAATATTTACCCAATTATAATTCGTTGAATTACAAGACAGATAAACCATATTTTTTTGAAAAAAATACCCAAATAATCTTTGTAAGTTATCTATAGTATGTGGATATTTTAATGAGGGGCTGAGAAAAATATGCCCTTTTTTATGTTTGGTTTTATTGCTTTGTCCATAATCGCAGAAATTTCCCCAGCCCAAAGGTGAAGTTCTATGATTGATAATATTTGAATTGGGTTGCAAAATAAATACAGGGTTTTTATTACTCTCGCTGTAATTTTTATTCACATACAGTTCATCGACCAACTGATTTATTTTATTTTCATTAATTTGACTTTTAAATTTGGCATCAAGCACTAATCTTTCCTGAAATACTTCATCACCAACAAGCCAACCTCCATTATTATCTTGCTGGTAGGTTTTGGTATATAAGTCAATCACAAAATCAGGTCGCCTCCCATTTGGCAATTCTTTTTCATAAGTTAAGACAATTTTTCTTTGTATGTTATCATTTTCTAAAACAAATTTAATGTTGTGTTTTTTATTTAACACCGATTGAATCAAACATTCTTGCCAATTGTCACTTAATTTATAATGATAATTTTTGGTTAAAACTTTAATGATTTGTAGTAAGCACCATTTTTCATACAGGTTAGCAATATTGACCAAGCCAATCTGCTCTATTTCTAGCAAATTTTCAAGAATATTGCCCGAAACACCTTGGTAATCATTAATCTTTTTAAATAATTGATTGTGTTTGCTATAAATTGGATTTTGAATAAATACCATTGAGTTGGGACAATGGGACTGAGTTTTGATTCTATGACTATCAAAAAATTTTAATAATTTTTTAACTTTTTGTTTTAATATGGGTAATTTATCATCGATTTTACGGCTAATCTCTGCTTGCTCAGATAAAAAATGAATTTTTCTCTCAGCAATTTCTTTTTCCTTGTTTAGCTCTGATAATTCAGTTTGGTTTAAGGGTTCTATCCAATCATTTTGCTCATACTGGGTATATTTTTGCTCTTGGTTGATAATGGTATTTCTTAAGTTGGTAATGGTATTATTTTCATTATTAAAAATTGCCGTATCTATAAGACTGATAAAAATTTGATAATAGGTTTTTCCATTATTATTTTTATAGCAAGAGACGAAAAACTCCCCTGTCAGTGATAGGGATAAATAATTTAAATTAAGATTGTTGTTTTTTATGTAATCTAAAATATCTTGATGAAATGATATAACCACATAGTCAATATTATATTGCTGTTTTAGTTGCTCTTTGCTATATCCATCCAATCTTGTTACAAAATAACCATCATAATATTCAGCATACTCTCCAAACTCGATGGTTATCTGATTTATTGGATTTATTTGTAAGTGGGTAAAATTTTGCCAATGGTTGCAAATGTATCCACAAAAATCATGATAAGATTGTAATTGAGATTTCATCGTCTCAATTTCTTGAAAATAAACCTCTTTGTTAATCTTCTTGGTTTTGGTCTTATTGCAATAATCAATGATTTTTTGATTTTGTGCAATTTGCGATTGGCAAAGATTATTTTGCTTTTCAGAAATATTGTCAAAAACATTAAGCAATAATTTTATTCTTTTTAAACAAAAATGAATATAGCGATTTTCTGGCGTGTCATAACTTTCATAAAAACTACGACTGGTTAATAATTTGGCATTCGGATTAGTAATAATTTCTCTAAATGTTTTGGTAACGGGTTTGACTTGCTTTTTGGCTTTTTTGATTTGATGTTCTGACAAAAACATATTGGGATTTTGAGTAATTTGTTGGACATTATCCAAAAGCTCACGATACAGACCAATTAACTCATTATCCATAAAGGAAACTTTGGATTTTTGAATATTCGATTTTGAGATACTGTCATTATCTAAAATCAAAAACCATAAATCGCTTTTAAAGTCAGATAAATAGTGCTCTAATTCACTTACAGAAAATTCGTGTGTATCATTAGACAATAGTAGTTTTTGCTGATTAAAAACAAGCTCAACCACACCAGCCGTGCGTTGTAAGTCACTTAAATATCGGTGATTTTTATTATCCCATTGATGAGATTGTATCCACCATACTTCATCGGAAGCAGGTTTTTTAATTGGAATAAGATTTTGGTGGCTAAAATCATTAATGACAATGTAGGGTGTATGATTTATCTCTTCCAAAAATTTGAAACCAACATAAATATTAATGCCTGCAAAAGTGCTGGTGTGAGCTGTAAAATTACCATTTTCAAATTCAATTTCTTGGCAGTTGTCAGCAATCTCCATGCTGGCAACTTCTTTGTTGGAGTGCCAGTATATTTTTAGATAGCGAATTTCAACAGGAAAGCTATTATTCATTATCTCGCCCAATAATTCACCACCGAGTCATTTTTGGTTGCATAGTCAATCATTTGATCCAACTCAAAAATACATTCTGCATCGTATTCTATTTGATTGGTTAAATAATCACGCATATTTTTTAAGATATCTAATTTGCTCAAATCTTTCACTTGCTTTTCGCCATCAAATATCAGTTTTGGTAAAACTTTATGAATTACAATATTATTTAGAATAAAGTCCTTATCGTAATCAAATTGTTGCAAAATTTGAGCGTAATTTTGAGCTTGACGAATGGTTCTTAATCCAAATTCAATCCCCATTGGATTTAAATAATTTTTTGCCAAATAAACCAATATTTCTACCAGTTCGTCATTTTTATCAAAATTAGGATAATTTTGACGAGCTCCCAATTCATCAATATTAAAAACAATAGGTAAATTTATATCCAAATCAAAGGATTGAATTTCGTTTTCTATTTCGTCCCAATCTAACAATAAAGGACTAGAAAAACGCATAATATGAGCTCTATCTAATATTTTTGGTGAAAGATAGTGAGTGGTTTCATCAACATTAATCGCCCCAATAATTCGCACATTGGCAGGTAATTTAACAGATGACGGGGTATTTAAATAGCTATTTAATAATCGTCTTAAATAAGCGTGATATTTTAGTAAGGAATCACCTTCTTTAAATCCACAAGTATCGTGTAATTGTTGGTTGATTTTTTCATCTTTTAATAAATCCACAAACTCTTGAATGTTTTTATCTTTATCGTCAATTGCATCACTGATAATGGATAAAAACATTTTAATTTCATTGACCACTTGATTGGATTCGGCATCTGAATATAAATGAATTAAAGGCTCTGATGAGCGTTCTTCCATTAAACTTAAAAAATCTGCAAAATAATATTCTACCCTAGCCAAATTCATTTCGTCCAAACAAATAAAATAAGGAACATTAGGATTTTTGATTGCATCAAAAATTGCTTGCAAAAATGGCGTAACCAAATATTTTTGTTCTAATGGATTATAATAACCTAATAAATCTTCGGCACTCGTCCAATTAGGTTTTACTGGAATAATTACCGATTTTCCGCCAACCGCTTTAGCAAAAGACTTTACCAAATTTGTTTTACCAGAACCTGAATCACCAGCTAAAATAATTAAATCATGCGTATTGATAAGTGCAAAAAAATCTTCTAAGGTTTTTCTAGAGTAAATAATGCCTTTTTGATATAAATGAGCTTGAATAAAGGCAATGGCTTCATTTAAATTGTTAAAATTAGATGAAAAAGAGTATGTATCCGCATTTAAATCTGGAGTTGCGAGGGCGCCTCCGATAAATTGCTGATATGTATCTTCATCAATTAAATCAAGTGTTTTTAGAAAGCGAGCTTGTTGTTCTACAAATTGGCTAAGTTGCTTCATTTTGCCGAAGACCTCCTGTTTATATGCTTCCAAATCATTGCTTAAAGTGAGTCTTTGTTGCTTTAAATTGTCTATAGTGTGTTGATACTCGGAAATTTGCTTATCGCTCTCCAGTATGGTATTTTGAGTTTGAGTTAATTGATTTAACATGTCGGCAAGTTCTTCTCTTTTTTGAGAGATTTGAGTTTTTTTATCTTCTAATACATCCTCAATTCTTTTTTTGCTCTTTTTGTACAATAGATTGTACCACTGTGCTTCGATTAATCGAGTGGCATTCTTCCCAAAGACTTCTATTTCAATGGGTTTAGGGAGTTCTTTGAGTGGAGAAATATCCGTGGCAGCTAATTCAAAAGGGTTGTTGTGACGCTCCCTTTCGGAATAAGGAGCTAAGTCCACTGCAGCTTTAACCCATTCTTTATTTAACAGATGAACTCTTTGCCCATTTATATGAGTACCGACAAAAATGGTTTGTTTTGTGTTTTTATTAGCGCGAATGGGATATAGTAGTCTTTCCATGGTATCTATATGGTAGAAACTTTCAATAACCCAAAAAGAAGAATGCTCTGTGGAAATTTTTGTAACTTGACCGCATACGATTAATTCATTGGTTTTATCATATCCCCAGATTTCTTTTAAAAAATCCAATATCTGTTCGTCGCTCCATTCTTGATCTGCAATATCAGAAAAACTATAAATCTCTGCAGATTCAGTCATTTTTTATTTCCTTTGAATTATTTGTTTTGCATTGTAAATCCAAATGATTATTTTATCATAGCTAACCAAATTAAACCACGTCATCATTGTCATATTTTTATTCATTTCAATGCAAATTCTTAACCTAACATAATCAAAAAATGCTAAAATACCCCCATAATGTTTTGATAAAAAAGGACAAAAGATGACTGCTAACATCACCCAAGACCGTATCCTTATCCTAGACTTTGGCTCGCAATACAGCCAGCTCATCGCTCGCCGTGTGCGTGAGGCAGGCGTGTACAGCGAGATGTACGCCTATGACGCAAGCGATGATGAAATTCGTGCATTCGCCCCAAAAGGCATTATCCTGTCTGGCGGTCCAGAGAGCGTGTATGCGGATAACAGCCCAAAAATCCCGCAAGCGGTGTTTGAGCTTGGCGTGCCAGTTTTGGGCATTTGCTATGGTTTTCAGGCGATGACTGCTCAATTAGGCGGTGAAGTGATTGCAGGCGATGTCAAAGAGTTTGGCTATGCAAAAATCGACATCGTAGCACAAGATAAGCTACTTGCCGATATGCAAGACGAACAAAACCAATCGCAAGTTTGGATGAGTCATGGCGACAAAGTGTCTAAGTTGGCAGAGGGTTTTGTTGTTACTTCTAGCACACCAAGCTGTCCGTTTGCGTCCGCATCAGACGAAAATCGTAAATTCTATGGCGTGCAGTTTCACCCAGAAGTTACCCACTCAGAAAAAGGCGAAACCTTGATTTCTAACTTCGTCCACGGCATTTGTGGCTGTGGCAATGCGTGGAATTCGGATAACATTATTGAACTTCGCATTAAACAATTACAAGAACAAATTGGCGACAATCAAGTCCTGCTCGGCTTATCTGGTGGCGTGGATTCATCGGTTGTGGCGGCATTATTACACCGTGCGATTGGCGATAAATTAACCTGCGTATTTGTGGATAATGGTTTACTGCGTCTCAACGAAGGCGACCAAGTGATGAAAATGTTTGCCGAGAATATGGGCATTCGTGTGATTCGTGCGGACGCTGAAAATCGTTTCTTATCAGCACTTGCAGGCGCAACCGACCCAGAAGCCAAACGCAAAATCATCGGACGAGAATTTATTGAAGTATTCAGTGAGGAAGCCCGTAAGCTAGACGGCATTAAATTTTTGGCACAAGGTACGATTTACCCTGATGTCATCGAGTCTGCTAAGTCTAAACATGGCAAGGCTCATGTGATCAAATCACACCACAATGTGGGCGGTTTGCCTGAAGATTTGGCGTTTGAACTCGTTGAGCCACTCCGTGATTTATTCAAAGACGAAGTGCGTAAACTTGGCGTGGCACTGGGCATTCCTGCTCATATGATTTATCGCCACCCGTTCCCAGGGCCGGGTCTTGGCGTGCGTATTTTGGGCGAAGTGAAAAAAGAATATGCTGATATTCTGCGACTGGCGGACGATATTTTTATGCAAGAACTTCGTTCGTCTGGTTGGTATGATAAGACCGCCCAAGCCTTTGCTGTATTCCAACCTGTCAAGTCGGTGGGCGTGGTCGGAGACGGTCGCCGTTATGCGTGGGTGATTGCCTTGCGTGCTGTTGAAACAGTGGACTTTATGACGGCTCGTTTTGCCCATTTGCCATACGAACTGGTGGATAAAATCTCAACTCGCATTATGAACGAAATCGCCGATGTCTCTCGCGTGGTGTATGATGTCAGCTCTAAACCACCTGCGACGATTGAGTGGGAATGATATTTACCTGCTTAAAAAATCCCATTCGTTTTGAATGGGATTTTTTATGACTATCTTAAAAGATCTTGCAACTGTGATTCAAACATTGGCGAATGCTTTTTCGTTGCCTGTTCAACTTCTTGATTAAACTGATGATTGTTGGAAAAGTCCGCCAGAGTTTTATCAAGCAATTCGTTCATCACAACAGATTGCTTGGCGACAATGCTTTTGCCGACAGGTGTTTGGTAGAATTTAACCATCGCATCTACCTCTTGTTGGCTGTAGTGTTTTTTGGTAATCAACATGAAATTTTCGGTGGTCTGTTGGGTTAAAAGATCGGTATCCAACTCGTCCCAAACCTGCTCGCCAAAGGTCTGTGCCAGCACTTCTGCTTGTGCCCGCTTGTCCATCGGCAAACTTCTAAACACAGGCGAATTTAGTACGCCTTGTGCAAATGCACTGATGAAGCTGTGTTTCATGCTGTCTTGAAAGCTTTGTTGTAAATCGGTTACTTGTGCCAACTTGATGAGTGAGCTGTCGTTTGGTGTGTTTGCCAATGCTGGGTTTGAGCCTATGAGTAGTCCAATACTTAGTGTTGCTGCGATGATGCCTTGTTTGAATTTCATACGATGTCCTTGTTAATAAAAATGATTATTATATGATAACAGATGTTAAATATCTTTGTCAATCTACCGTCATGGGATAAGAAATGGTGAGTGTGTGGTTAGGACCACCTTGGTTTTTTGAGCTTGAGGTGTTTCATGTGAAACACTGCTGTGATAAGTCATCATCTGTGGCGATGTTGGTGTGTGAATATGGTGAAAAGACTTGGTAAATCTGGCAAAAAAGCGAGTAAAAAATCAGTTCTTTTGTCCTAAAATCAGCAAATCAAACCCAATGCGTCATTTTTTCTTGGGTCGATGGTGATAAAAGTTAAAAATTACCCAACCGTCATTCTTGATATTTGCTATAATTTCGGTTTGTGTTTTAAGTTTTGTGTAAGATGACAATGAAATATCAATGGATATGCTCTGGGCTGATGGTGGCGACATTGTGTGGTTGTGCCATTCATCAATCACCATCAAATCATCAGCCGCATTGGGCGGTGTTGGTAGATAAGTCAGCCAATTTTTATCAGGTTGATGATAAATTATACCGCAGTGAACAGCTGATTGATGATGACAAGCAGACGGTTCATGACAATAACATACGCACCATCATCAATCTGCGTTATTTTGATCGCAACGATGATAAGGTGGTCTTTGATGATGCGTCCGTGAATTTGGTGAATACGCCGTTATTGACATGGAGAGTGCGTCCGCAAGAAATCGCTTGGGTGCTTTATGCGGTTGAGCAAGCTCAGCAAGATGGTGCGGTGCTGGTTCATTGTTATCACGGTGCTGATCGCACAGGCATCATCATTGCCATGTATCGCATCATTTATCAAAACTGGTCTATTGATGAAGCGAAGCGTGAAATGAAGCAGGGTGATTTTGGTTATCATGCGATTTGGAAAAATTTGGAGAATATGCTGACACCCATCACGGTGGCACAGGTAAAATCGGCATTAACCACCATCAAAAATCAACAAAATTGACGGAATGGAGTATGAAATTTTCAAAATTTGGCGAAAAATTCACCAAAAATAGCGGTATTTTACAACTGATGGACGATTTGGGCAATGCACTCAATTCGCCCAATCCCATCAATATGCTGGGTGGTGGTAATCCTGCGGTCATTGATGAAGTCAATCGGGCGTATCAGCAGACGCTGGCGAATATTGTTCATGAGCAATCCGCCCTAGAAAGTGTGGCGAATTATTCCACGCCACAAGGCGATGCTAAGTTCATTGACACGCTGGTTGAGTTTTTTAATCGCCATTATGATTGGGGTTTGACTGCTCAAAATATTGTTTTAACCAATGGCTCACAAAACGGCTTTTTTTATTTGTTCAACTTATTTTCTGGGCAATTTGCCGACGGCGAAAAGTCCATTTTGTTGCCGATGGCGTCAGAATATGTTGGCTATGCGGACGCTCATATTGATGGCGTGCATTTTGTCTCCGTGCCGCCGATTATTGAAGAAGTGGAGCATGAAGGGCGGGGTGGGTTTTTTAAGTATTGCGTGGACTTTGATAAATTGGAAAGTTTGCCAGAGCTTGCAGCGGGTAAGATTGGGGCGATTTGTTGCTCACGCCCAACCAACCCAACGGGCAATGTACTGACCGATGATGAGATGGCTCGTTTAAAAGTGCTTGCCAAAAAATACGACATTCCGTTGATTGTTGATAATGCGTATGGCGAGCCATTTCCGAACATCATTCACGCTCATACGAGTCTGACTTGGGATAATCAGACGATTTTGTGCTTTAGCTTGTCCAAAATCGGTCTGCCAGGGGCGAGAACGGGTATCATCGTGGCAAATACCGATGTCGTAAAAGCGGTGAGTGCGATGAATGCCATCATTAACTTATCGCCTGTGCGGTTTGGGGCGGCGATTGCCACGCCGTTATTTGCTGATGATACCATCATCAATCTTGCCAAAGACCACATTCGCCCATTTTATGCCAAGCAGACGGCATTTGCCATTAGGTTGCTAAAAGAGCAATTTGCTGATCTGCCAGTAAAAATTCACAAGCCAGAAGGGGCGATTTTCTTATGGGTGTGGTTTGCTGACTTGCCAGTGTCCACCACCAAACTCTATGAGCTACTCAAAGAAAAAGGCACGCTGATTATCCCAAGCGAGCATTTTTTTATTGGGATTGACAAAAAGAATTATCCACACGCAAGGCAATGCATTCGCCTATCCATCGCTCAAAGTGATGAGACCTTGACTAAGGGTATTGCTACGATTGGCGAGGTGGTGCGAACGCTTTATGAGCAAGAAAAGTCCGCTTAATCATGACCGATAAACCCCCTTAAATTATTGAAATTTAAGGGGGTTTTTCTTGATTTTGGCGTGTTTGGATTAAATCGCTGCCGTTACCACGATTTCCACAAGCCATTTTGGATTGACCAAATTTGCCTGTACGGTGGCACGAGTGGGCGGTACAAAACCCTGTATCCATGTTTTGTATTCGGCATTAAATTTATCAAAATCATTTAAATCTTTGATAAATACTTGGGCGGTGAGTAGTTTAGATTTGTCCGTGCCTGCTTTTGCCAAAGCCTTATCAATATTGGCAAGCACTTCACGAGTTTGCCCAACGATGTCCAAGCTATCATCATCAGGCACTTGCCCTGCCAGATATGCCACACCATTATAAACGGCGATTTCGGTGATGGTTTCATTGCTGTCTAGTTTGGTGATTTGGTTCATCATTGTTCCTTAGTTACATGAAATGAATGCCTAGTGGACAAATCATTATAGCGTTGCTTGTGCTTAGTGTAAACTTAAATTTGGTGATTTTCAAAATGGTGGGCGTGTGCCTGTAAAAACTCAATCATACACCGCACCTTGATGGGGAGCAGGCGAGTGGCTGTCAGCATGACGATGGGTATCATGGATTCTTGCCAATCTACCAGTACGGGGACAAGCCCCGTTTTTTGCTTGGCAATCGTGGGCAGTAGCACGATACCCAGCCCTTGACGAGCCAGCTCTGCCAGCAGTCCAAAATCATTAGATTGGCAGATGGGGGTGGTGTGAATGACGGCGGTTTGGTCGCCATGAATCAGCGTCCAAGTTGGCAACCCCAAATAACTTAGACAGCGATGGGCGTGCAGTTCGTCAGGCGTGGCAGGTGTGCCATGAGCATCAAGGTAGCTTTGACTGGCGTACATCGCCATTGCTGTCTGGGTCAAAGGGTGGATGATATAATGCCCTTCGGTGGGTTCTCCTGCCCTCACCACCATATCCACACCGCCCGTCAAAAGGTCGGTTTTGTGGGCGGAAACATCAATGTGCAGGCGAATTTTGGGGTATTTTTGGTAAAAAGTGGGCAAAATTTCGGTCAGCCAATCGCCAATTTCATTGTTTACCGACAGTTTTAACACGCCTTCTGGCTCTAATTTTAGACCGCTCATCGCTTGGTGGGTGCGTTCGGTTTCGTCCACAATCGCCACCGCCCGTTCAAAATAAAATTGCCCCGCTTCGGTCAGTTCAAGTTTTCGGGTGGTGCGGTGAATGAGTTTTAGTCCAAGATGATTTTCTAACTCGCTGATTTTACGAGATAAACTGGACTGAGCAATGTCAAATTGCAAGGCGGTTTTGGAAAAACTTTTGTTTCTAACCACTGCCACAAATAAGGTCATATGTTCCACAAACAGCATTTTATTATTCCTTATATGGATAAATGTTATCTATTATAACGATTTATTGAAAAATTGAAAACAATTATAATACGCTCCATTCAACACTATTGAGACAAACTTTATGAATACTTCAAAATTTGACATCCTTGCCCCAATCGTTTTATCAATCCTGCGTATTGTAACAGGCTATGCCTTTTTCTTGCACGGCACGGCAAAGGCATTTGGTTTCCCTGTGGATAATACCGCTTATTTGGGCGGAAATTGGTTTTCCTTAATGGGAATGGCGACCATTTTAGAATTGGTTGGTGGTATTTTGATTATGGTTGGTTTTTTAACGCGTCCGACTGCGTTTATTTTGTCAGGACAAATGGCGGCAGCCTATTTTATGATGCACGCATCAATTTTCCCGCTTGCCAATGGCGGCGAACCTGCGATGCTATTTAGCTTTATTTTCTTGTATTTGGCGGTAGCAGGGGGCGGAAGTTTGTCTTTGGATAATTTGTTTAATAAAAAAGTGATGGGTGAGTTGAAGAAGTGAGTTAAAAGTTGCCATTTAAAAAATAGGTATAAAATATTTTATGCCTATTTCTTTATTTTTTATTTTTAAAATATAGTTAATTCTATTCAAAATGCAACAAAGGTTTTTTCGTTCGTGGTGAGCTTGTCGAACCATAACGGAAAAACCGTTCCACCCGCAGGCATAGCTTAAGGGCGAACGGTTTGGTGTGAATTGAGTATAATATGAATTTTACCATTAAAGTGTAGGAGCGAATTGCAATTCGCCCACATTTAACAAGGAAAGCCCAATGAAAACCCCAGCCCTTTTTGTCGGACACGGTAGCCCAATGAATGCCCTTGACGCCAACGCCCCAATCAATCAAGGCTTTGCCGACATTGTCCAAAAATTTGCCAAACCGACCGCCATTTTGTGTATTTCCGCCCATTGGTATGAGCCGTCATTACAGGTTCAAAGTGGCGAAAATCCGCCTTTGATTTATGATTTTTATGGCTTTCCTGATGAGTTGTACCAAGTGGCGTACCCCGCCAAAGGCTCGCCAAGCCTTGCCAAACGGGTGGGCGAGCTGTTGTCCGATGGCGATAAGCCCTTGATTTTTAATGACAATCGTGGCTATGACCACGGAGCGTGGGCGGTGTTAAAGCACCTTTATCCTGATGCCGACATTCCTGTGGTGCAGTTGTCCCTTGACAGCACCAAGTCCGCCGAGTGGCATTGGGCGTTGGCTCAAAAATTACGCCCCTTACGAGACGAAGGCGTGCTGATTTTGGGTAGTGGCGACATTGTGCATAATTTACGCTTGGCAAGTTTTGCCCACATTGACACACAAGGGGTGGGCTATGAGTGGGCATTTGATTTTGCTGATAGGATTAACCAAGCCATTGAAAATCAAGATAAAAATACTTTGGTGCATTTTGAAAAATTGGGCGAACCTGCTCGTCTGTCCGTGCCAACGCCCGAGCATTATTTACCCCTGTTGTATGTGCTGGCTCAGCGAGATGAAGACGATCCTGTGCTACTATTTAACGATTGGTTGGTGGCAGGTTCGCTGAGTATGACGAGTGTGCTTGTGGGATAAAATCCCTTTTTGTGATAAAAAGGGCTTGTGGTTTGATTTGTTGAGGGCAATTATTCATATTGAGTCATTTGCTTAATTATGGCTGGCTCGTATAAAATCATCAGGCACTTGCCCTGCCATATACCACACCGTTGAAAATCGTGATTTTGGTAATGGTTTCGTTGCTGTCTAGTTTGGTGATTTGGTTCATAAAAGTTGCCTTATTTGATTTACCTAAAATTTTAATTATCAATATGAATACTTTTTAGCCAATAAGGATAACCATTAACAAAGTTCTCAACTTCAATATATTCAAAACAGACTTTATCGCCTTTTTTAAAACCATTAAAAGAAAATTTATTGGCATAATAATCATCAATATAGCGAAAACGGTATTTTTTGTCTATGCTGCTGCTTTGAATGGTGATGCGATTGGTAACAGATTTTCTTTGCTGGCGTGCGGTTAATGGCTTATCAGGATAAATAATAATACCACAATCTTTTTGTGCTTTGCCATTATGGTACAAATAATCGCCCATTATATAATAATAGCCAATCACAAAAGTGCCAATCAGCCAAAAGCCAATTAATAAGCCGACAATGATTTTGTTATTTAGGGCATTGCCTTGATGCAAACCATAGGCAATAAAACCCACCAATAACCAAAAGCCCGTGCCAACAAAAACACCCATAGCTAAAAATTACCGATAACGGTCAATATTTAAGCCATCAATACTAATCTTGGTCTGTTTGCTCATAATAATATCGCTTAATAATTTACCAGAGCCACACGCCATCGTCCAGCCGAGCGTGCCGT
The DNA here is from genome assembly GCF_029581575.1 of Moraxella nasibovis. NCBI lineage: Bacteria > Pseudomonadati > Pseudomonadota > Gammaproteobacteria > Moraxellales > Moraxellaceae > Moraxella > Moraxella nasibovis. The sequence goes on from NZ_CP089975.1 coordinate 19,583, forward strand.
GTCCTGTGTTGATAAATAGATTATCAAACTTGGTCGCTCCGATAATCGGCGTACCGTCTGGAGTCATTGGGCGAAGTCCTGTCCAAAATTTGGCATTCGCCAAGTCGCCACCATCAAACAAATCTTTGGTTACCATTTCTAGCGTGGCACGGCGAGCAGGGTTTAGGGATTTGTCAAAGCCTGACAATTCCGCCATACCACCCACACGAATGCGATTATCAAAGCGAGTAATGGCGATTTTGTAAGTCTCATCGAGCACGGTAGAAATGGGTGCTTTTGTTTCGTCCACGATTGGCACGGTCAAAGAATAACCCTTGACAGGATAAACAGGCAAATGAAGCCCTAAATCCTTTGCCATCGCCCGAGAATAACTGCCTAATGCCAAGACAAAACCGTCTGCCGTCAAAGTTTCGCCATTGGCAATGACGCCTGTTACTTTTTGATTATTGGTGATGATTTTTTCGATGGTGGTGTTAAATTTAAATTCTACGCCCAAAGTTTTAGAGTGTTCGGCAAGGCGTTTGGTGAATAAATTACAGTCGCCCGTTTCATCATTGGGTAAGCGTAGTCCGCCCAACAGATTGGCTGTGGCGTGGGCAAGGGCAGGCTCGGCATTGATAAGTCCGTCCTTGTCCAAGACTTCATAAGGTACGCCGCATTCGTCCAGAACTTTGGTGTCAAGTTTCATCGCTTCTAGCTGAGCAGGCTTTCTAAACACCTGCAAAGTGCCACCTGTGCGGTGTTCGTAATTAATGCCAATCTCATCACGGAGCGAGCGGATGCAATCACGACTGTACTCTGCCACTCGCATCATGCGTTCTTTGTTAATCTTGTATCGGCTGGCGTTGCAGTTGGACAGCATTTGACGCATCCACGCCAGCTGAAAGCTCGTGCCATCTGGGCGAATGGCAAGTGGCGCGTGTTTTTGCATGAGCCATTTTGCCGCCTTTTGTGGGATTTTTGGCGCCGCCCAAGGCGTTGAGTAGCCAGGGGAGATTTGCCCTGCATTGCCAAAGCTTGTCTCCTCGCTGACATCAGCTTGGCGCTCGATGACGGTGACTTTTGCCCCAGATTTTGCCAAATAATAAGCGGTGGTTGTGCCAATCACGCCGCCGCCCAAGACTAAAATGTGCATTTTTGATTTCCTATTTATAATAAAATCTTAACAAAAATTGTCATAATAATGCTTATGATAGCATGATTTTTTGGGTGTTTTATGATTTTTTCAATTGTTTGTTTTCATTATTTTGAGTAAAAATTTTAACAATTTCATGAGAAATTGGCTAAAATACCCCTTTAATTTGGCAAAATGCTGTAATCAAGGCGGTTTGAGATTTTTATCTATAAATTAAGATTAACTTAAAAAATTGAATTAAAAAGATAAAATCGCTAGGCAAATAAGCAGGTTTTAAATTATACACCTATTTGTCAATCGCAATTTTTTGTTATATTCTAAACTAAATTAAATGCGATTTACAAATCCAAGACCTCAACCTATCTGGCGAAAAATTTTAACAGTTTCCATAAGGGTTTCCGCATGACATCACGAGCATCATATCAACTCATTGCTACTTCAATCTTGTTTTTATTATTTATGGCAAATGTCCCTCCAGCGATTGCCAAAAGCAATAAAAACACCCTGCCTAATGAGATTTTTCAAGGATATTGGGCTGCGATAGAGCCCATGCAAGAGATGTTTTTTGTAATCAACTTCAAAAAAGATAAAAAAGGTAATCTCACTTCCGAACGCTATGTATTTAATTGTGGCAAATCGGAGAATTTTCAAACGGCACAACCTTTTGTTGATACAATCACACCAACCAAACAAGGATTGTTACTCAAAGCCGAAGGTAAATACGATCAAGCGATTATATCTGTCGAATCATTACAGCCAAAACACTCATTGGTGCTTGAACATCAATTGCCAAATCTACCACTTCAAATATCTATTCAATATCGCTATACAGTAACACCAACGCCGATTTGTCAATTGTAATTTTTGTTATGCTATGACTTAACTTGACGGAGTGCGGTTGTGCTTTTAAAAAGCAAAAATCGCTGAGAGCCATTGGCAATCCGTTGAACCTGATACAGTTCATACTGTCGTAGGAAATCAAGTTATTTAAAATCTTTGGGTTAGAATAAAAAATGTTCGTTCGCTCTGAGCCAAGTCGAAGGGTAACGAACAACCGTTATGGTTCGACTTAGCTCACCACGAACGGTTGTTTTACCCCATATTCATCGTAAGATTTTTGATGGCTTGATTTGTTTTTTAGCCATTTTTAAGGATTTTATGATGAGCCAAACCGCAAATCAAACCCCAACCGACATCATCAACCAGCATGAACAAGATGCCAAAGATTTAACTCGCATTTTGCCCGCATCTCGTAAAGTCTATGTACAAGGTTCACGCCCTGACATTCGTGTGCCATTTCGTGAAATTTCCCTAACCGATACACCAACAGGTCTCGCCAAAGACGGCTATGAAAAAAACGAGCCGATTTTGGTTTATGATACATCAGGCGTTTATACCGACCCCGATATAAACATTGATTTAAATCAAGGCTTGCCTAAATTGCGTGAAAACTGGATTGATGAACGAAATGACACCGAAATTTTGCCAAATTTATCATCAGAATTTGGGCGACAGCGTCTAAATGACATTCGCACCGAAAATATTCGTTTTGCCCACATCTCTAAGCCACGCCGAGCCAAAACAGGCAAAAATGTCACCCAACTGCACTACGCACGAGCGGGCATTATCACCCCTGAAATGGAATACATTGCCATTCGTGAAAACCAAAAACAGCGTGCAGGTGTCGATACTCGCCAGCATCAAGGCGAGAATTTTGGGGCGAATAATTTGCGTGAAATTACCCCTGAATTTGTGCGTTCTGAGGTGGCGATGGGGCGTGCGATTATTCCGTGTAATATCAACCATCCAGAATGCGAGCCGATGATTATTGGGCGAAATTTTTTGGTCAAAATCAACGCCAATATTGGTAACTCCGCTCTTGGCTCGTCCATTGATGAAGAAGTTGCCAAAATGACTTGGGCGACTCGTTGGGGAGCCGATACCATTATGGATTTATCAACAGGGAAAAATATTCACGAAACACGAGAATGGATTATTCGTAATTCGCCTGTACCGATTGGCACCGTGCCGATTTATCAGGCGCTTGAAAAAGTGAATGGCGTGGCGGAAGATTTAACTTGGGAGATTTTTAAAGATACGCTCATTGAGCAAGCCGAGCAAGGCGTGGATTATTTTACCATTCACGCAGGCGTTCTGCTCCGCTATGTGCCACTTACCGCCAATCGTTTGACGGGCATTGTCTCTCGTGGCGGTTCGATTATGGCTCAATGGTGCTTGGCTCATCATCAGGAGAATTTTCTTTATACCCATTTTGATGAGATTTGCGAGATTATGAAAGCCTATGATGTGTCATTTAGTTTGGGCGATGGCTTGCGACCAGGCTGTATCCAAGATGCCAATGACGAGGCTCAATTTAGCGAATTAAAAACCTTAGGCGAGCTGACAAAACGAGCGTGGGAGCATGATGTACAAGTGATGATTGAAGGACCAGGACACGTTCCCATGCACATGATTAAGGAGAATATGGAGTTGCAGCTTGAACATTGTGGCGAAGCTCCGTTTTATACGCTAGGACCGCTTGTTACCGACATCGCCCCTGCCTATGACCATATCACCAGTGCAATTGGGGCGGCGATGATTGGTTGGTATGGCACGGCAATGCTGTGTTATGTCACGCCAAAAGAGCATTTGGGCTTACCGAATAAAAAAGATGTCAAAGACGGCATCATCACTTATAAAATCGCTGCTCACGCCGCCGACCTTGCCAAAGGGCATCCGTCTGCCCAAGTGCGTGATAATGCTCTGTCGAAAGCTCGTTTTGAGTTTCGTTGGGAAGACCAATTTAATTTGGCATTAGACCCAGATTCGGCTCGTAGTATGCACGATGAAACCATGCCAAAAGAGGCTCATAAATCGGCTCATTTTTGCTCGATGTGTGGTCCAAAGTTTTGCTCGATGAAAATTACCCAAAATGTGCGTGAGTATGCCAAAGGTATGGAAGAAATGAAAGAGAAATTTGCCGAAAGTGGCGGAGAGTTGTACAAGGCAGTGTGATGACTGGTCGTAGGTTGAGTTATGCTTGAATAAATCCAAAAAATTCAATGGTTTATAATAAAATGTTGGGTTTCTCTATCGCTCAACCCAACCTACGACAGTTGCATTGCTTTATCAATTCAATGGGCATAAAAATTTCACAACAAACAGTTACGCCTAATTCTGCTATAATGGTCAGATTTTTAGAATTTTAGAAGTTTGATTTTATATGTCCTTATTTTCTTATTTTGAACGCAAGATTGACCCTTATCCAGACAGTCCCATGCCGACCATGACTCGTGGCAAATTGCTGGCTTTTTTGTGGGCGTGCAGTGAAGGGGCGAGAGTGTGGATTTTTATTCGCATGGTGCTTTCGGTGCTTTTGGGGGTGTTTGGCTCGCTTTTGTTTGCTTGGGCAGGTGATGTGGTGGATTGGCTGACGGTCTATACGCCAAGCACGCTGTGGCAGGAAAAGGGGCAGGTCATCATGATGATGTTGGGGCTGTGCGTGCTGTCAATTATCGGCGAGTTTGTGGGTAATTTGGTGCGATTTCAGGTGCTACAAGGCGTGCTACCCATGCGACTGCGTTGGTGGTTTCATAAGCACATGCTCGGTCAGTCCATGCAGTTTTATCATGATGAATTTTCTGGGCGAGTGTCAGCCAAGGTCATGCAAACGGCGTTGTCGGTGCGTGATACCATCATGACGATGGCAGAGATGGTGGCGTTCGTGTCGGCGTATCTGATCACCAGTGGTGTGATTTTGCTGGGTTTGGATATTTGGCTGTTTGTGCCGTTTGTGCTGTGGCTGATGGTGGTGGCTGCGATGATGAGATTCTTCTTGCCACGTCTAAGGCAGTCGGCAAGCAGTCAGGCGGACGCTCGTGCCTTAATGACAGGGCGAGTAACGGACGCTTATGCCAACATCGGTGCGGTGAAATTGTTCAGTCACTCTCAGCGTGAGCTTCGCTATGCCAAGTCCGCCATGCAAGAATTTATGCTGACTGTGCATACACAAATGCGGTGGGTGTCGGTGCTGGGGACGACCACAGAGACGGTGTCGCTTTTGATGATTGTCGGTAGCACGGCGATTGGTGTGTATCTGTGGATGGTGGGCGAGGTAACGGTGGGTGCGATCGCTGTGGCGACTGGCATTGCACTGCGTCTAAAAGCCATGATTCAGTGGATCATGTGGGAGATGGCAAGCCTGTTTGAACACATCGGTACGGTGCAAGACGGCATGAGTACGCTGACCACGCCACACGCCATTACTGACAAGGCAGATGCCAAAGTGTTGAACGCTCAGCGTGGCGAGATTGTCTTTGATGGTGTGGCGTTTAATTATGGCAAAACGGACGATAAAGCTGGTCTGTTGAATGATTTTCATCTGTCCATTCGTGCAGGCGAGAAAGTGGGGCTGGTGGGTAAATCTGGTGCTGGCAAATCCACTTTGGTCAATCTTTTGCTTAGATTTTATGAGGTGCAAAGCGGTCAAATCTGCATTGATGGGCAGGACATCAGTGGCGTTACCCAAGAATCTTTACGCCAAAACATCGGCATGGTAACCCAAGACACATCGCTCCTTCATCGCACCGTGCGAGAGAACATCGCCTACGGTCGCCCTAATGCGACTGACGATGAGATTATCGCGGCGGCAAAGGCGGCACACGCTTGGGATTTTATCCAGACGCTACAAGACAAGCACGGCAACACAGGGCTTGATACGCAAGTGGGCGAGCGTGGTGTCAAACTCTCTGGCGGACAACGCCAACGCATCGCCATCGCACGAGTAATGCTCAAAAACGCTCCGATTTTGCTCCTTGACGAGGCGACGAGTGCCCTTGACAGCGAAGTGGAACACGCCATCACCCAAAGCCTAGACGACATGATGGCGGACAAGACGGTGATTGCCATCGCCCATCGTTTATCCACCATCGCAAGCATGGATAGGCTGGTGGTCATGGATCAAGGACGAATCGTTGAGATGGGTAGTCATGAGGAACTGATCGCCAAAAATGGCATTTATGCAGGGCTGTGGGCAAGGCAAAGTGGCGGATTTTTGGGGGAGGTTTGATGATTTAAAGCGACTTGGCTTTGACTAAGCTTTTTGCAACAAAAATAAAAACCCAAGTGATGAGCTTGGGTTTTTTCTTGGAGGTGATTTCTAGCCTCTTTTGGCAATGACTTTGCGCACTTTATCACGCGCGCGGTCTTGTTTTAGGCGAGAAAGATAATCCACAAACACAATGCCCTTTAAATGATCCAGCTCGTGCTGAATGCACACCGCCAGCAGCCCGTCAGCATCCACGCTGAACGCCTGCCCATTTTCGTCCAAAGCATCAATCCGCACACGAGCAGGGCGTTCCACCGTGTCATACACTTCTGGAATGGACAGACAGCCCTCTTGATAAGGAACAAGCTCTTCGGTCAGTGGCGTTACTTTAGGGTTGATATAGACCTTGGGCTGTGGCTCTTCGCCATCTTTTGCCAAATCCATCGTAACCACTTGCACATGCCTATCTACCTGCGTTGCCGCAAGCCCAATGCCTCGTGCGTCATACATGGTCTCAAACATATCTTTGATGAGTGTCTTGATGGTGTCGTCAATGACGGTGACTTCTTCGGCGACCGTCCGCAGGCGTGGGTCTGGGTAGTGTAAAATTGGTAAAATTGCCATAAACATTCTCAAAATCTGGTGGAAATTATGACTATTATAATCCAAAGCCCAAATGTTGGCAAAGTTTATCCGAAGTTGTGGCGATTTGGCGGCTTTGGGCTTGGGTTTTGATTGTAAAATTTTGATGAAAAATTTGCTTAAAAAATTTGCTAAGTTTTTTAAATTTTGGATCAATTTTCCCAAAGTTTTGCAAATTTTCCCCAAAGCTTGTCCGCATTTCCCCAAAAAATTTTCCCAAAAATGTGTATTTTTTGTGTAGAATAAAGCGGTTATTTTTATTGTCATTAAACCAAGGATTTGTCATGACTACACCACGCACCGCCCAGATTACTCGTAATACCGCCGAAACTCAAATCAGCGTTTTTCTCAATATTGACGGCACAGGCGTGGGCAATATTGACACTGGCGTGCCGTTTTTGGATCACATGCTTGAGCAGATTACCAGACACGGGCTGTTTGATTTGGATGTCAAATGCGTGGGTGATACGCACATTGACGACCATCACAGCGTTGAAGATACAGGCATTGCCATCGGTCAGGCGTTAAAAATCGCATTGGGCGACAAAAAGGGTATTCGCCGTTATGGGCATTTTTATGCACCACTTGATGAGAGCCTAAGCCGTGTGGTGGTGGATATTTCAGGTCGTCCAAGCCTGCATATGGATGTGCCATTTACTCGTGCTTATGTGGGCAAATTGGATGTGGATTTGTTCAGTGAGTTTTTCTACGGTTTGGTCAATAATGCTGGCATTACTCTGCATATTGACAATCTAAAAGGCAAAAACAGCCACCATCAGATTGAAAGCGTGTTCAAGGCGTTGGCTCGAGCCTTGCGTATGGCGTGCGAAATTGATGAGCGCGCTGGTGGCAGATTGCCATCTACCAAAGAGATGCTATAAGGGGGCGGTCATGACGAAAGTTGCGTTGCTAGATTATGGCGTGGGCAATTTGTTTTCGGTGGCGAATGCTTTGACAGTGGCAGGGGCGAGTGTCACCATTACCAACGACCCAAAAGACATCGAAACGGCAGACAAAGTCATGCTACCGGGCGTGGGGGCGATGCGTGATTCTATGCAGCACATGCAAGCGTGCGGTGTGGATGTGGCGGTCAAGCAAGCCCTATTAACCAAGCCTGTGATGGCGATTTGTGTGGGTATGCAGGCGTTGTTTGATTATTCTACCGAAGGCGGTCGTGTGCCGTGCTTGGGCGTGGTGGCAGGCAGTGTGGAGCGGTTTGATGATGCGTGGGTGCAAAACTCCCAAGCCATCAAAATCCCCCATGTCGGCTGGAATGCCGTACATACCGACAGTGACCATGTGCTGTGGCAGGGCTGTAATGATGAGTATTTTTATTTTACGCACAGTTATTATTGTAAGCCTGATCAGACGGACGCTCGCAATGATGGTTTGGTGGTGGCGACAGCGGATTATGGTCGGGTGTTTTGTGCCAGTATTATTAAGGATAATGTGTTTGCCACGCAGTTTCACCCAGAAAAAAGCCACCGAGCAGGTTTAAAATTGCTAAGCAATTTCATCAATTGGCAAATCTGATGTTTCATGTGAAACATTGTGTTGATGAAATAAAAAGGCTGTGAAAATAAATCACAGCCTTTTTTATTAAGAAAATATTTGTTTAAATCATTGATTTTAAATGATTTTTTATTTTTGCAATCATTAGTCATGCCAGCGTGCAAAAGCCAGACTGCCGTTCGTACCACCAAAGCCAAAGCTGTTGCTGATGGCGTAATTGAGATTTTCCACTTGGCGTGCGGTGTGGGCGATGTAGTCTAGCGTGCAGTTTTCATCTGGATTGTCCAGATTGATGGTTGGTGGCAGGGTTTGATGTTGTAAGGCTAGGACAGTAAAAATGGCTTCAACCGCCCCAGCTGCCCCTAATAGGTGTCCTGTCATGGATTTGGTGGAGCTGACCAAAATATCATCGCCAAACAAATCAGCGATGGCACGGCTTTCGGCGACATCGCCCGCAGGCGTGCTGGTGCCGTGAGCATTGACATAGCCCACTTGGTCGGCATGAATGCCTGCATCTAGCAGGGCGTTTTGCATGGCTCGTCTTGCCCCATTGCCGTCTTCAGGCGGTGCGGTGATGTGGCTTGCGTCATCGCTCATGCCAAAACCCACCAATTCTGCCAAGATGGTCGCACCACGAGCTTTGGCATGAGCAAGACTTTCAAGCACCAACGCTCCTGCTCCATCGCCCAGCACAAAGCCATCTCTGTCTTTGTCAAAAGGACGGCTGGCTTTGGTCGGTTCGTCATTGCGAGTAGAAAGGGCGTGCATTGCCCCAAAGCCTGCCATGCCAAGCGGTGTCGATGCTTTTTCACTGCCGCCGACCAGTACCGCATCAAGATCGCCATAGGCAATCAATCTTGCCCCAAGTCCAATGGCGTGCGTCGAAGTGGTGCAAGCGGTCGCCGTGGCAAGATTTGCCCCTTTTAGACCATGTCTGATCGCAATCAAACCTGCTGGCATATTGACAATCGCCCCTGGAATGATGAAGGGCGACACTTTTTTGGCACCGTGTGCTTTTAAGGTATCTCGGCTGTCTTCAATCGTGCCGATACCGCCAATGCCCGAACCCATGACCACACCAAAGCGTTCACCATCCACATTGATGGGCAAATCATCGCCCTTGATGTCATCAATAAGCCCTGCGTGATGCAGTGCCTGTGCCGCCGCTACCTGAGCATAATGCATGAACTCGTCATAACGGCGAACTTCTTTGGGGTTTAAAAAGTCTTTGGCGTTAAAATCTTTGACCAAACCTGCGATTTGCGAGCGAAATTCGTCAATCGCCACGCCATCAAATCCATCAATTTTTGTGATGCCGCTGATGCCATTGGTGAGATTGTGCCAAATGGTGGCAAGGTCATTACCCACAGGGGTGATCGCCCCCATGCCTGTGACGACGACACGCTGATGGTCTGGGCGGCTAGAATGGGTGGTTTTTTGTGTCATGGCGATGTTCCATCAAAAATATTTTGAGAATGAATTTGTTCATTCATGTTTTGTTACAAATTGGGCTATCTTAACATAATTTTGGTGCGATGAAAAGTTTACAAGTGTATTTTGTGATGAACTATGTGTTGGGCTAAATTACACAGCTGAATAATAAGAGTAATTCTCAATAACATAAAGCATACAAAGCCGTTGTAATTTTATGATACGATATATCTTAATCTTATTACAACTGACAATTCATTTTCCATTTTATTTTTTTCCATTTTATTTTTTTAAGGAGATTGACATGAAAGCAAAATTAGCACTTGGTACGGCTTTCGCCCTTATTTTGGCTGGTTGTGCTTCGACTACCCCTGCCACCACCACAAAAGCTGCGGCAGCTCAGGCTTCATCGAAAACTTTCCTTTGCCAAAATGGCATCGCACCAACCCTAAGCTACATCAATGACAGCCAAGCACAAATCACCATTGATAATCAGACCAGCACGCTAACCCTAGCACCAGCTGCATCAGGTAGCCGCTATGTGTCAGAGACAGGCATCTTTAATCATGGTGGCGAATGGCATCAAAAAGGTGACTTGGCGGTGTTTAGCTACAAAAACTATCACGGCATCCCTGCTCAGACCAACTGCCAAGCACAATAATAAACGCAGTTAAGTCTTTGAGCATTTAACCCTGTCAATAAAAAACCGCATTCGTGCGGTTTTTTATTTGTGCAAAAAAATCAATCAAGGAAAGCAGACTTGACCCAGCACCACGCCCTGACTTGCCCCTGTAACGCTTGGCAGATTGCCTGTGCGTGAAAGCATGGTTTGGCGTGCCAGCCAAGCAAAGGCAAGGCTTTCAACCAAAGTTGGTGGTACGCCCAGCACTTCGCTGGACTGCACTTGCCAGCTTGGCAGATGATGGGCAAGTCGGCTCATCAGATAACCATTTAAAGCCCCACCACCACAGACGAACAGCTTGCCAGATGGTGTGATTTTGGTCAGGGCATCGGCTACGCTTATGACAGTCAGATCCACGAGCGTGGCTTGTACATCAGCAGGTGTATAGCTAAGTTCATGATTTTTATAAAATTTTTCTAATTCTGCATCCAGCCATGTCAAGTGAAACTCTTCTCGCCCTGTGCTTTTTGGGTAGGGTTTGCCAAAAAACGGATGGGTGAGCAGTTGCTCAAGTAGCGGTGCGATGACTTTGCCAGATTTTGCCCAGTCGCCATTTTTGTCAAAATTCGCCCCTGTGTGGCGTTTTACCCAGCCATCAAGAAGTAGATTGGCACAGCCTGTGTCAAAGCCAATCACTTCACGAGTGCCGTTTGACAATAAAGTAATGTTGGCAATGCCACCAAGATTCAGCACGACTTGATCGCCTGTTTCATCAAGATTAAAAATCGCTTCGTGAAACGCAGGGGCTAGGGGGGCGCCCTGTCCGCCCACCGCCATATCACGGCGGCGAAAATCCGACACCACCGCAATGCCAGTGCGTTCAGTCAATACATTTGGGTCAATGAGCTGTAAGCTAAAATGCCACTGTGGGCGATGACGCACGGTTTGTCCATGACAGCCGATGGCACAGACGCTCTCGCCATCAATGCCTGCCTTTGCCAATAATTCAATGACCACCTGAGCTGCCAATTCCCCATAAAACACGCTCGCCCAACCAAAAACATCCAGCTCACTTTCAAAGCCAAGCTGATTTTCTTTGATAAAATCATGCACGCCATTAGGCATGGTCAGAGCAAGTAGGGCAGCCTTTAAATCATCAGGAAAATTCACGCTGTGACTTTCGATGACCGCAGGGTGTTCGTCATCAAATCGGCACAGCACCGCATCAAGTGCGTCCAAGCTTGTGCCACTCATCATGCCGATAAAATACGGCTGAGCGTCCAAATGAGCCCAATCCAAAGATTCATTGTGTAAAAAATCATTCATACAGACAACCATCAGTCATTTTAAGCTTCTATAATAAAGCAAAGCATAGCAAATTTTTGCGAATTTTCCAAAAAATTGTAAGCATACTCGCCAAATGCAACAAATTATTGCAAAAACACTTGATTTTAGTCGAAATGTTATACCTTAGCAATAAATCTTAATTTTTTTACGATATACTTCCCCATTTTCTATGAATATAATTTAATCATGGCATAAAACCCATAATTTCCATCTCCTATATAAAGAAAATACATTATGAAAACTCTAAAAATCCTCGCTCCTGTTTTTGCCCTTGGCATGGCGCTGTCTGGCGCAGCACACGCAGACGATTTGATGGATGCGCGCACCGCTGCTGACACCGCCACAAAGATTCGCCAAGTGACCTATCAATGCACCACGGGTGGTAAGGTTGCTGTAAAATTTGGCTTTAATAAGCAAAATCTACCAACATTCGCCGAAGCGCACTTAGGTGGCAAGACTCGCTTTTTGCCCATCAATCTTGCGCATTCAGACATCGCCAGCACATCTTTTGGTGATGAAAATAGCTGGACCATCGGTTCGAGCGCCATGACACTGGCAAACTATCACAAATCAGACATTTTAGTGATGAATCCAAACGCAGTCATCGAACACAAATACTGCAAAGTGACCAATGTTAAAAAACTCAAAGGCTGATTATTGACTTTTAAATAATTTTCCTAGCATAAAAGGATGGTATTGATCACCATCCTTTTTTCATCTTAAAAAACCATCAACAAAATCAACCACTTACAAACTTTCCCCAATTTTTTTCAAAATTTCCCAAAAAACCATTTGACACCCCAAAAAATATCTGTATAATACGCACTCATTCCAACGCAGCCTAGTTACAAAAAATAACAAAGCAAGTTGGTTTAAAAAAAATTCAAAAAAAGCTTGACAACACAAAATACTGTGATAAAATGGTCAGCCTTGATTGATGATACAGACGATGTATCAGACACTATTTAAAATCAAAACTAAAGAACAACTTGTGTGGATTTTTGCTAATACAAGATAATATAAAAATTATCATTTATCAAGCAAAAATACTCAAAGTTAATTCATTTACACGATGAGCAAATTTTGCTAGTAATAAATGAGCCAAAATTAAAAGTCCTAACTTTTTATTTTACTTTCTAAGTAAATAATCAATTAGGCAACACAAAGATTAAACTGAAGAGTTTGATCATGGCTCAGATTGAACGCTGGCGGCAGGCTTAACACATGCAAGTCGAACGATGATTATCTAGCTTGCTAGATATGATTAGTGGCGAACGGGTGAGTAATGCTTAGGAATCTGCCTATTAGTGGGGGATAACTATCCGAAAGGATAGCTAATACCGCATACGTCTTACGAGAGAAAGGGGGCTTTTAGCTCTCGCTAATAGATGAGCCTAAGTCGGATTAGCTAGTTGGTGGGGTAAAGGCCTACCAAGGCGACGATCTGTAGCTGGTCTGAGAGGATGATCAGCCACACTGGGACTGAGACACGGCCCAGACTCCTACGGGAGGCAGCAGTGGGGAATATTGGACAATGGGCGAAAGCCTGATCCAGCCATGCCGCGTGTGTGAAGAAGGCCTTTTGGTTGTAAAGCACTTTAAGTGGGGAGGAAAAGCTAATGGTTAATACCCATTAGCCCTGACGTTACCCACAGAATAAGCACCGGCTAACTCTGTGCCAGCAGCCGCGGTAATACAGAGGGTGCAAGCGTTAATCGGAATTACTGGGCGTAAAGCGCGCGTAGGTGGCTTATTAAGTCAGATGTGAAAGCCCCGGGCTTAACCTGGGAACTGCATCTGATACTGGTAAGCTAGAGTAGGTGAGAGGGGAGTAGAATTCCAGGTGTAGCGGTGAAATGCGTAGAGATCTGGAGGAATACCGATGGCGAAGGCAGCTCCCTGGCATCATACTGACACTGAGGTGCGAAAGCGTGGGTAGCAAACAGGATTAGATACCCTGGTAGTCCACGCCGTAAACGATGTCTACCAGTCGTTGGGTCTCTTGAAGACTTAGTGACGCAGTTAACGCAATAAGTAGACCGCCTGGGGAGTACGGCCGCAAGGTTAAAACTCAAATGAATTGACGGGGGCCCGCACAAGCGGTGGAGCATGTGGTTTAATTCGATGCAACGCGAAGAACCTTACCTGGTCTTGACATACTAAGAATCTTGCAGAGATGCGAGAGTGCCTTCGGGAACTTAGATACAGGTGCTGCATGGCTGTCGTCAGCTCGTGTCGTGAGATGTTGGGTTAAGTCCCGCAACGAGCGCAACCCTTTTCCTTAGTTACCAGCGACTCGGTCGGGAACTCTAAGGATACTGCCAGTGACAAACTGGAGGAAGGCGGGGACGACGTCAAGTCATCATGGCCCTTACGACCAGGGCTACACACGTGCTACAATGGTTGGTACAAAGGGTTGCTACACAGCGATGTGATGCTAATCTCAAAAAGCCAATCGTAGTCCGGATTGGAGTCTGCAACTCGACTCCATGAAGTCGGAATCGCTAGTAATCGCAGATCAGAATGCTGCGGTGAATACGTTCCCGGGCCTTGTACACACCGCCCGTCACACCATGGGAGTTGATCTCACCAGAAGTGGTTAGCCTAACGCAAGAGGGCGATCACCACGGTGGGGTCGATGACTGGGGTGAAGTCGTAACAAGGTAGCCGTAGGGGAACCTGCGGCTGGATCACCTCCTTAATGAATTATCTGATTAGCAAGAATTCACAACAAGTTGTTCTTTAGGAAGATGTTTAAAACGGGTCTATAGCTCAGTTGGTTAGAGCACCGTGTTGATAACGCGGGGGTCATAAGTTCAAGTCTTATTAGACCCACCATTTTGGGGCCATAGCTCAGTTGGTAGAGCGCCTGCCTTGCACGCAGGAGGTCAGGAGTTCGACTCTCCTTGGCTCCACCAATCATTAATTAGAACTAAGCAATCAAAACCAAGTTTAGATTTCTTATTTCTACTTAATGTAGAACATCTTATAAACTGACGAAGTTTATATCATTATTTAACAACATGATTATGAGTCTGGGTAATTTATTTATTCCAACAAATAAATTACCATGGTAAGTACACCCCAAAATGTACTTACCTAAAGTAAAGAGAACTGAATCAAGCGTAAACATAGGTGAATCGTTACACATTACCCTTATGACACCAAGACTACTTGGGGTTGTATGGTCAAGTAATGAAGTGCACATGGTGGATGCCTTGGCAGTCAGAGGCGATGAAAGACGTGATAGCCTGCGATAAGCGTCGGTGAGGTGGCAATATCCTGTGACCCGGCGATTTCTGAATGGGGAAACCCACTTATCATAAGATAGGTATTCTATCCTTTGGATAGAAGGCAAACCGGGAGAAGTGAAACATCTCAGTACCCCGAGGAAAAGACATCAATAGAGATTCCCCAAGTAGCGGCGAGCGAACGGGGAGGAGCCGATCAAACTTGTAGTAGCAAAATGGCGTGGGAAAGCCAACCATAGTAGGTGATAGTCCTGTATGCGAAACTGCAAATGCGACATATTAAGTAGGGCGAGACACGTGAAATCTTGTCTGAAGATGGGGGGACCATCCTCCAAGGCTAAATACTCCTGACTGACCGATAGTGAACCAGTACCGTGAGGGAAAGGCGAAAAGAACCCCTGTTAGGGGAGTGAAATAGAACCTGAAACCGTGTGCATACAAGCAGTCGGAGCGGATTTATTCCGTGACGGCGTACCTTTTGTATAATGGGTCAGCGACTTATATTCTGTAGCAAGGTTAACCGTTTAGGGGAGCCGTAGGGAAACCGAGTCTTAATAGGGCGATTTAGTTGCAGGGTATAGACCCGAAACCGAGTGATCTATCCATGAGCAGGTTGAAAGTGCCGTAACAGGCACCGGAGGACCGAACCCACTGTCGTTGAAAAGCCAGGGGATGACTTGTGGATAGGGGTGAAAGGCTAATCAAACTCGGTGATAGCTGGTTCTCCCCGAAAGCTATTTAGGTAGCGCCTCGGACGAATACCATTGGGGGTAGAGCACTGTTTCGGCTAGGGGGTCATCCCGACTTACCAAACCGATGCAAACTCCGAATACCGATGAGTACTATCCGGGAGACAGACGGCGGGTGCTAACGTCCGTCGTCAAGAGGGAAACAACCCAGACCGCCAGCTAAGGCCCCAAATTCCTAGTTAAGTGGGAAACGATGTGGGAAGGCACAGACAGCTAGGAGGTTGGCTTAGAAGCAGCCACCCTTTAAAGAAAGCGTAATAGCTCACTAGTCGAGTCGGCCTGCGCGGAAGATGTAACGGGGCTCAAACTAGGAGCCGAAGCTGCGGATTTAATTGTTTCAATTAAGTGGTAGGGGAGCGTTGTGTAAGCCTGTGAAGGTGTGCTGTAAGGCATGCTGGAGGTATCACAAGAGCGAATGCTGACGTGAGTAACGACAAAACGGGTGAAAAGCCCGTTCGCCGGAAGACCAAGGGTTCCAGTCCAACGTTAATCGGGGCTGGGTGAGTCGACCCCTAAGGCGAGGCCGAAAGGCGTAGTCGATGGGAAATCGGTTAATATTCCGATACTTGTTTATGATGCGATGGAGGGACGGAGAAGGTTATGTCAGCCTGGCGTTGGTTGTCCAGGTGGAAGGATGTAGGTAGGTTTAGTAGGCAAATCCGCTAGACTATTACTGAGATCTGATAGCAAGCCAGTTTACTGGCGAAGTGGCAAATACCATGCTTCCAGGAAAAGCTTCTAAGCGATAGTCATAAAGAAATCGTACCCGAAACCGACACAGGTGGTCAGGTAGAGAATACCAAGGCGCTTGAGAGAACTCTGCTGAAGGAACTAGGCAAAATGGTACCGTAACTTCGGGAGAAGGTACGCTGCCGATGGTGATAAGACTTGCTCTTTGAGCTGTTGGCAGTCGCAGATACCAGGCTGCTGCAACTGTTTATTAAAAACACAGCACTCTGCAAACACGAAAGTGGACGTATAGGGTGTGATGCCTGCCCGGTGCTGGAAGGTTAATTGATGGGGTTAGCGTAAGCGAAGCTCTTGATCGAAGCCCCAGTAAACGGCGGCCGTAACTATAACGGTCCTAAGGTAGCGAAATTCCTTGTCGGGTAAGTTCCGACCTGCACGAATGGCATAATGATGGCAGCGCTGTCTCCAGCAGAGACTCAGTGAAATCGAAATCGCAGTGAAGATGCTGTGTACCCGCGGCTAGACGGAAAGACCCCGTGAACCTTTACTACAGCTTTACATTGAACTTTGACCTAACTTGTGTAGGATAGGTGGGAGGCTTTGAAGTAGGGACGCCAGTTCCTATGGAGCCATCCTTGAAATACCACCCTGGTTATGTTGGGGTTCTAACTTGAGATTAACAGATCTAAGGACAATGTATGGTGGGTAGTTTGACTGGGGCGGTCTCCTCCTAAAGAGTAACGGAGGAGTACGAAGGTGCGCTCAGGACGGTCGGAAATCGTCCATAGAGTATAAAGGCAAAAGCGCGCTTAACTGCGAGACCCACAAGTCGAGCAGGTACGAAAGTAGGTCTTAGTGATCCGGTGGTTCTGTATGGAAGGGCCATCGCTCAACGGATAAAAGGTACTCTGGGGATAACAGGCTGATACCGCCCAAGAGTTCATATCGACGGCGGTGTTTGGCACCTCGATGTCGGCTCATCTCATCCTGGGGCTGAAGCAGGTCCCAAGGGTATGGCTGTTCGCCATTTAAAGAGGTACGCGAGCTGGGTTTAGAACGTCGTGAGACAGTTCGGTCCCTATCTACCGTGGGCGTTGGAAATTTGAGAGGATCTGCTCCTAGTACGAGAGGACCAGAGTGGACGAACCTCTGGTGTTCCGGTTGTTACGCCAGTAGCATCGCCGGGTAGCTATGTTCGGATCGGATAACCGCTGAAAGCATCTAAGCGGGAAGCCGACCTCAAGATAAGATTTCCCTAAAGAGCCGTTGTAGACTACGACGTTGATAGGTTGGGTGTGGAAGCATAGTGATATGTGTAGCTAACCAATACTAATTGCTCGTTTGGCTTGACCATACAACACCCAAGTGGTTTACCACTGACAGTGTTAATGGAAAGTGTAAAGATTTTACCTAACAAGCTTGAATCAATCTTGAATAAAAATAAAATAACAGACTCATAACAGCGTTGTTAATCCTTTTACGCTGACGACAATAGCAAGATGGAACCACCTGATCCCTTCCCGAACTCAGAAGTGAAACGTCTTAGCGCCGATGGTAGTGTGGTTCGCCCATGTGAGAGTAGGTCATCGTCAGCACCTTATTTAGCCCCCTCTGTCGGATGATGGAGGGGGTTTTTGGTTTTTAAATTTCTTAGCTTTACAGTTTATTACCTTAAACTTACCAAAAGCCTACCGAACTTTGCTTAAAGATGAATTATAATGTTATTTAAATACTCAGGTATTGTTTTTATTCATTTTATTTATAGGTTGGAAAATTATGAGAATTCATACAACAGCTGCCAGGCGCCCATCATGGCGTGGTATTCTTGCAGGACTTTTGATGGGTCTTGTGGTATCTATGATCATGTTGGCATTGGCATTGGTACTAAGCTCATTTTTGTCGCTTGATTTGCGTGGCGCTGGCATCGCAGCGGGTGTTTATGCGGCGGTGACAGCACTTTTGAGCGCTTTTGTGGCAGGTTTTTTTGCGGTAAAAGCATCGGCGCCAGAAGCTTTATTTGGTGATGGCACAGACATCTTGCCAAAAGATGCCACATTGACGGGTATTTTGACAGCGGCTGCCATCGTGGTCATCACTTCTGTATTTGCCATGAACAGCGTGTCAGGTATCGTAAGAACAGCCGGTAACGCAGTTGGTACGACAGCAAGCGCCATCGGCGGTGCTGCCAGCACCATCACTTCAACCGCCGCCACTGTGACAGGTGCAGGTGTGGCTGCTGCCAACGCTGATGGCAACATTGCCAATCGCGCCGAAGAGCTGTATCAAAAAGCCACTGGTAACATCAGCCGTCAAGACATCGAGGCATGGGTGGCTAAAAATAACGACACCTTTAACCAAGCGCAAATCGGTGCAACAGTAAATGTGCTAGAAGGCATGCTTAACAAAACCAAAGCCGATTTGGCAGAGATGGATTTTACTAATCTAGACACTTGGAAAAACATCGATCAGTATGCCAAACAGCGTGCCGATGAAGTTGAGACTGTTTTGACAGGTCCAGAGCTTGTGACTCGTCTGCAATCTGAAGGTCTTAGCCAAGCTCAGGCGGTCGAAGTTCAACAGGAAACTTTGGCATCTTATCATGAATATCGTGCAAATACTGAGCAAGCAATTGCCGACGCTCGAGTAAAAATGGAACAAGCACTACAAACTGCCGAAGAAACTGCCCGTAAAGCGGCTTTGTATTCAGGTCTGTTCTGGCTAATCAGCACACTACTGACTTTCTTGGCGAGCATCGCTGGCGCACGCACTGCCGCTGCCAACTATCGCTTGGCTGCCGCACCAGTCGTACTGCGTGATGAGCACAAGTAATTAATTTTAAAATTGATCAAAAAACCTGCCAGTTGGCAGGTTTTTTTGAATTTAAATACGATTAAATTAAATTGAAAAAGATGAGCCGCAGCCGCAAGTGGTGGTGGCGTTGGGGTTATTGACCACAAAGCGAGAGCCTTCTAGCCCTTCGACATAGTCGATGGTTGAGCCGTGCAGATATTGATAGCTTAAGCTGTCCACCACCAAAGTGGCATCGCCATTTTCAAAGGTGGCGTCGTCGTCTTCCAGCTCATCAGCAAAGTCAAACCCATAAGAAAAGCCTGAGCAGCCCCCGCCTGTCACATAGATGCGGAGCATGAGGGCGTCATTTTCTTCGGCGGCTTTGAGTTTTGCCAGTTTTTTGGCGGCGTTGTCTGTGAGGGTCATTGCGTGATTCATGCGATTCTCTGTCTAAATTTTTATGATTTGTTGTCATTATACCATAATGGGTGCGATTTTTAATGATACAAGTGATAGGTCTGCTATAATAAGCACATCTTATTTTGGAATGTGACTGATGATTGAGTTTAAAGAAGTGGCGATCCGCCGAGATGGTCGGCTGTTGTTCAGTGATGTCAATTTACAATTGCACAAGTCCCAAAAAATTGGTCTGACAGGCAATAATGGCACGGGCAAATCTACGCTTTTTGCCACCATGTTGGGCGAGCATCAGACCGATGTGGGACGAATTGATCTGCCACAACACTGGCAAATTGCCCACATGGCTCAAGAAATCCACGCCACTGACATGAGTGCTATGGATTATGTGCTGTCTGGTGATGGCGAATGGTATGCGTTGAACCAAAAGCTTTCCAATCAGCAGCAGCTGTCCGAGACCGACATCGCCCCTTTGTATCAACGCTTTGAGGAGATTGATGGCTTTCGTACGCCGACCAAGGCAGCGCAGATTCTGGCAGGTTTGGGGTTTGGTGAGGGTGATCATGAGAAAGCGGTGGCGACCTTTTCGGGCGGCTGGCGGATGCGATTGAATCTGGCTCGCACGCTCATGCACCGAGCGGATGTGCTTTTACTTGACGAGCCGACCAACCACTTGGATTTGGATGCGATTTTGTGGCTTGAAGAATGGCTGGCTAAGTTTGATGGGCTGATTTTGCTCATCAGTCATGACCAAGATTTCCTTGATGCTGTTTGTGAGCACATTTTACACATCGAGCAAGGGTCTATCACGCTGTATGCGGGTAATTACAGTCAATTTGTGCGCACACGCAGCGAAAGACTGGCTCAGCAGCAACAAGCCTTTGAAAAACAGCAGGCGACGCGTGCGCATTTGGAGGATTATATCCGCCGTTTTCGCGCCAAAGCCACCAAAGCTAAGCAAGCTCAAAGCCGTATCAAACAGCTGTCTCGCATGGCGGAGCTGTCGCCAGTGATGGCGGATTCTGCGTTTAGTTTTCAATTTTATCCGCCAAGTCACATGGCAAGTCCGCTCATCACGCTTGAAAATGCCAGCATTGGCTATGATAAGCCTTTGATTAATAAGGTAAATTTGCAAATCACCCCAGAGGTGCGTCTGGGCATCTTGGGGGCAAATGGGGCAGGCAAATCCACACTCATTAAGTCGCTCGTAGGCGAGCTGCCGCTGATTGCGGGTGCGCATAAAGTCTCTGAGACGCTAAAACTGGGCTATTTTAATCAGCATCAGATGGACGCACTGGATGAGGCTGCGACACCGATGATTCTACTTCGGCGGTTGGCAGGCACGACATCAGACGCTGATTTGCGGGCGTTCTTGGGGAGTTTTGATTTTCGTGGCGATAGGATTGATACGGAGGTTCGCCTGTTTTCTGGCGGTGAAAAAGCTCGCCTTACTCTTGCGCTCATCGTCTGGCAGCGCCCTAATGTGCTGGTGCTAGACGAGCCGACCAACCATCTGGATTTGCAAATGCGAAATGCTCTGATGCTCGCTTTACAAAACTTTGAAGGGGCGGTGATTTTGGTGTCGCACGACCGTGGACTCATCACTTCGGTGTGCGACCGTTTGATACTCGTGGCGGATGGGCGTGCGGATGAATTTATGGGCGACATGGCAGACTATGCCGAGCATTTGCGTCAGGCGCGCCTTGCCAAACTTGCGCAAAATAAATTGGACAATAAAGCAGAAAATGCCATAAAACAGGCTAATCAAAACGCCGACAAGCCCACCTTGTCCAAAGAAGAAATCCGCAAAAAAAATGCCGAAAACCGCCAAAAAACCGCCCCGTTGCGTAAAGAAATTGATAAACTTGAAAAACAGCTTGATCAACTTACAAGCGAGCTTGGCGACATTGAAAATGCCTTATCCGACCAAAGTCTGTACGATGACGCCAATAAAGATAAATTGTTAAATCTGCTTGCCAAGCAAAGTGACGCCCAAAAACAAGTGGCGGACATTGAAGAGGATTTGCTTGTCAAGATGGATGAGCTTGAAGCGTTGGAGCGTGAGCTGTCATGAAACACATCGAGCATGATTATTATGCCATCTTAGGCGTGCCAAAGTCGGCAAGCACGGACGACATTAAGCACGCCTACCGTCAGCTTGCCAGACGCCACCACCCAGACCGCGCGGGTGCAAGCGGGCAAATCACGCTCATCAACGAAGCCTACGCCACCTTAAAAGACCCAAGGCGGCGTGCTGAATATGATGCGTGGCACACGCTGCATTTTGGCGTGGTGGGCATCTTGACTAAAAAAGTCAGCAGTCGTTTGCAAGATATTGATTTTATTGATAAAAATATAAAATCTTTCGATCGTCACCGCAGACTTTTTGTGCAGTTTGCCAAAAATCACCTTGATAAAAACAGCACCACTTGGCTAAAAAATGCTCAGTTCATGCTCCAAAAAATGCAAAAGCTCAACAAATCGCAACGCACGAATATGACGACTTTGACCATCAGTCAAGAAGTGGCAGCGGCAGGCGGTACGATTCATTTTTGGCATGAAGGGCGGCGAGTGCGCACGGTGCTGCCCCAAAATCTAAAAGACGGCGCCGCCATCAAGCTGAATGTCGATGGCAAGCCTTTGTGGCTCATGATTCAGATTCAAAAAGCATAAAAAATTTTAAAAGATTGTAAAGGAGTGTGTTATGAAACATTCAGCATTTAACCCGCCATTTTGGCTAAGAAATCCGCACATTCAGACGATTTTGCCCAGATATTTGGTCAAATTTCAGCCAGCGTATGAGCGAGTGCTGATCAAAGATTCTTTGAATGAAAGCGATGTGGCGTTTGATTTTTTGCCTGCCGATGATGAGCGTGGTGAGGATGGTCGCTTTACCACGCCTTTGGTGGTGCTATTTCATGGCATGGAGGGTTCAAGCCAGAGTCATTATGCACGCACGCTTGCCAAAAATGTGCAGGCTGCCAAGATGCACTTTGTGGTGGCGCATTTTCGCTCGTGCGGTGGTGTGGCAACATCAGGCAAGGTGTTTTATAATGCTGGCGACACGGCTGAGCTGCATCATTATTTAGAATATTTAAATAAAAAATACCAAACCATCTATGCGCTTGGCGTGTCTTTGGGTGGTAATGCTCTGGCAAAATACATGGGTGAATATGGCGACGATGCCATCTGCAAAAAGGCGGTGGTGGTGTCTGCACCCGTGGATCTGGCAAGCTCGTCCATCTCAATGGAAAAACTGGCAGGCAGATTTATCTATACTCCATATCTACTTAATCCAATTGTCAAAAAAGCACTGGAAAATCGCCTGAGCGATGATGAAGTCAGTGCCTTGAAATCTGCCAAACGCATGGGTGATTTTGACAACATCATCACCGCACCAAGGCATGGATTTTGCTCAAAAAATGATTATTATCACCAAGCATCTGCCTTGCCATATCTAAGAAATATTACTAAGCCTACCTTAATTATCACTGCCAAGGACGATCCATTCTTGGGCGTGACAGCAGAGCTTGGCGATGTGTCGGCTTGTGTGCGCTTGTTGGACACTAAGCATGGTGGTCATGTTGGCTTTGTCGGTTATGATCAGAAGGCACGCCGCTTTGATTTGGATTTTGTGCCGCAGCAAGCTTTGGCGTTTTTTGGGGATGTCGCTTGATGCGCATGGTATTTTTGACGGTCATTGTGGTCTTGTTTCAGCTTTGCGCTTATGCTGTTGGGCGAGGGTTGTTTTGGCTTATCGAGCCTTATTTACCAAGCGTGCGTGCGCTTGTCTTGGCAGTGACTTTTGTGGTAAGCAATGCTTTTTTGGCGACGCTATTTTTTGGGCAGTTTCGCTGGGGCATGGGGTATTTGGCGGTGCTGTGGTTTGGCGTGCTGACCATGCTCATCATCTGTGCCATCAGCGCTGTGCTGCACAAATTTGGCTTGATGGCAAGCATGACAGGGCTTGGTTTGGGGATTCGCCTGCTTGCTGTTGCGACATTTTCAGGGCTTTTAGGGCTGTCGATTTACCATGCTTATACGCCCACCGTTCGCCACCTTAGTATTCAGCTTGATAAGCCGATGGCGCACCCAGTGCGACTGGCGATGGTGAGTGATTTGCATTTGGGCAGCTTGTTTGGCTCAAAGCAGCTGGATCGGCTCGCTCATATATTGAATGAACAAAAGGTCGATTTGCTACTCATGCCGGGCGACATCATGGATGACGACACAGAGGTGTACGAGGCGGAGGGCATGCAGGCGTCTTTTGCTGGTGTGGTGAATGCTACCACAAGTGGTGTGGTGGCAAGTCTTGGTAATCATGATTTGTATGATGTGGACTCTCGCCTTGCCATCGCTCAGGCGGTGCGTGCCACTGGTGCGCTGCTGCTTGATGATCAGGTGTCGGTGGTGGTGGCAAATGGCGTGCCGCTTAGCATCATCGGGCGCTACGATGATCATGTCAAAGACAGAAAAACCACCGCTCAGCTGTTCGATCAGCTGCCGATGGCAGCAAGGCAAAACCCTGTCATTCTGCTGGATCATCGCCCAAGCCAGATTGACGAAAACATTCAGCTGCCCATCGATGTGCAGGTCTCAGGACATACGCACAACGGTCAGGTGTTTCCTGCCAATTTCATCGTTAAAATGATCAATCGTGTCGCTTATGGGCACGCACACATCGATGGTACGCACATCATCGTCTCGTCAGGCTACGGCTTTTGGGGCATTCCTTTTCGTCTGGGTTCGCAGTCTGAGGTGTGGGTGATCGAGATGCGTGGTAAAGATTGACAACATACGGATAATGCCGTGTCAAAGATGAGATTTCTTGGCACGGCTTTGGCATGATGTGGCTATCATGAGACAGTAGGGGGCGAGTATTTTCACCCCTGCGGCATGTTCTAAAACTTACTGGATAGATTGTTTTGATATTAGGTCGGCTCTTTTAGACCAAGCACATCTTGCATGTCGTACAGACCTGCTGGCTGCTGGCTTACCCAGTTGGCGGCTCGCACCGCACCTGTGGCAAAAGTCATGCGACTCATCGCCTTGTGCGTGATTTCGATGATCTCGCCGTTCATGATAAATTCTACCGTATGCTCGCCCACGATCTCACCACCACGAATGGCATGCATGCCAATCTCGCCTTCACTGCGCTTTGAGGCGCCTTGACGACCATGTACAAGGGCGGTTTTTAGGCTTTGACCACGAGCATCGGCGACAGATTTTGCCATCATGAGTGCTGTGCCAGACGGTGCATCCAGCTTGTGCTTGTGGTGGTGCTCGATGATCTCAACATCAGCATCTAGCCCCAGCACTTTGGCGGTGGTGGCAAGCAGATTTAAAGACAGATTGACACCTGTTGAGTAGTTTCCAGCATAGACGATGGCAATGCTTTCGGCGGCTTGTTTGAGCATGTTTTCTTGGTCGTCAGACAAACCTGTCACGCCCATCACCACAGGCACACCTGCCGCCACGCAAGCAGCCACCGTCGCATCGACGGCATCAGGCAGGCTAAAATCAATCAATACATCAAGCCCTGCTAGGCTTTCGGCGCCGGTGAAAATTGATAGTGCCACATCTGCCTTGCCTGCACCGATGAATTCGCCTGCATCAACACCAACCAGACTTGAAAAACTTGGCACAAAACCCGCCTTTAAAGAAGCATTTGGGTGATCGAGTGTCGCTTGTAGCAGCATTCTACCCATACGACCTGACGCACCCATGATGCCGATGTTGATGTTGCTCATGATAATTCCTTACAAAATGATGAGTGATTGATGGATTATACCCAAAAATTTCACAAATGAAAATGCAAATTTTAGCAAAATAAATACACCCCAAAGACTGTCTTTCTTTGGGGTGCGATTTGAATGACGACGGAATGTCGCTGATTTAATCAAACAAATCTTTCACATCGTCTTTAATGCGGTCAAAAAAGCCTTTTTTCTTGGCGGCGGCACCATTTTCCTTGCCAAGCGTGGCTTGGAACTGACGCAGCAGCTCCTTTTGTTCGTGCGAAAGATTGGTTGGCGTTTCTACGATGATGCGGCAGATCAAATCACCTTGCATGCCGCCACGCACGGTGGTCACGCCTTTGCCACGCACTCGCAAAAGCTTGCCCGACTGCGTGCCCTCGGCGACTTTGATTTTTAGGCGACCATCCAAAGTTGGCACCTCGACATCATCGCCCAAAGTGGCGGTGGCGATGTCCACAGGCACATCCATGTGCAGGTCGGCGCCATGTCGAGTGAAAATCTCGTGCGGCTTGACATGAATCTCGACATAAAGGTCGCCGTTTGGCATGCCCGCATCGCCCGCCTCGCCTTTGCCCGCCAGACGCACACGGTCGCCATCATCGACACCTGCTGGAATGGAGACTTCAAGGGTCTGTGATTTTTGTTGCTTGCCTTCGCCGTGGCAGTCTGGACATGGGTTTTTGATGGTTTTACCTGTGCCGTGGCAGTCTGGGCAGGTTTGCTGCATGACAAAGAAGCCTTGCTGCATGCGTACCTGACCATGCCCACCGCAGCTTTGGCAAGTCGTGATGTCGGCGTCTGATTTTGCGCCTTTGCCGTGACAGGTGCCGCAGCTGACCGATGAGCTGAATTGAATTTCTTTTTTTGAGCCCTTGACCGCCTCTTCAAGGGTCAAGCTTAGGCGATACAGTAGGTCATTGCCTTTGCTGGCACGCGCACGAGAGCGAGAACCCCCAAAGAAATCGCCAAAGCCGCCGCCAGCACCACCACCGAACGCCTGCCCAAAAATGTCACCAAAAATGTCACTAAAATCGCCATGAAAACCACCAGCGCCACCAAAGCCGCCATTATTCATGCCTTGTTCAAAGGCGGCGTGTCCCATGCGGTCATAGCTGGCACGCTTTTGGGCGTCCGACAGCACTTCGTAAGCCATCGTCGCCTCTTTGAATTTCTCTTCGGCGGCGGGGTCGTCTGGGTTTTTGTCGGGGTGGTATTTCATCGCCAGACGGCGGTAGGCTTTTTTGATTTCTTTTTCGTCAGCCGACTTGTCCACGCCCAAAACGGTATAAAAATCTCTGCTCATGTTAAATCCACAGTGTCAAAATAGTTTTGCTTTTTATGGTGGTTTTGGTGCATATATCAAGGCAAATCATACCAAAAATGCGCAAATTTTCACAAATTTTTCATAAAAAATCTCATCAATTTTGCATGGAGTGTGGCAAAATGATGCGACCCACCATTTTTTTGGGAAATTTTATGAAAAACTTGATGAAACTTAGCCTGTTTTTGTTGGTCGTTCTTGTGATTGTGGCAGGCGTGTCGCCTTATTATCAGCTCTATCGCCTTAAAACCGCCCATGAGCGTGGCGACCATGCGACCATCGTGCAGGCGGTGGACTTTGAGCGTTTAAGACCCAATCTAAAAACTCAGTTGTACACCAAGGTCAAGCCCATCACAAGCCAGCTGCCAAAAGAATTGCAATCTTTGGGATTTAATGAAGAAAATCTAAATAATTTTGCTCATAAAATGATTGATGGCGCCATCGATCATTTGGTCACGCACGAGCAAGCGATGCGTCTGGTAGAAGGCGATGTGTCTGGACTGGATGAAGGGGTGGCGGTGTTTGCGCTGGTGGGTATGACAGATGATAATACAGCAAACTTTGCGCCAGACAGTACAGAAGCAAAGGGAGATACTCAGTATCAACTTGGCTATTGTGGCATCAACTGCTTTTTTGTCAAAACTCAGCTACAAAGCAAAGACATCGATGTGCGACTGACTCGCCACGGTCTTTGGGAGTGGAAAATTGACAATGTGATACTGCCTTGATGCGTCTTTTTGATTGGTAAAAGACACATCAAGGAAGGTTATTTTGGCTATTTTATGTTTAGAAATTCTAATAATTCATCATCGCTTTGACGAAAATCACCCTGAAACAGCACCCCATCCTCATTAAAGATGGCAGGCGTGGCAAAGATTGCAAGAGAATGTGCTGTGATTTGATTGCGTGTGAGTGGATTTTCTGTGTTTTGGCAGCTGTCAGTGCTGTTGATGCCTTTCATGGCGGCGGACAATAACAGCGCACGCTTGGCATTGTCCGCATGACACCAAATCTGCTGCATTGGCACAACAGACTCATCATAAACAGGGTAGCCGATGGCTTTGATGGTGATGCCTTTTTGATTTAAATGATTGATTTTGTTATGAAAAATTCTGCAATATGGGCAGTTGATGTCGGTGGCGATGTATAGCGTCGCCTTGTGCTGTGTCTTGGCGGGGTAAGTGATGAGTGTCCGCTCGTCAAGCTGTGATAGGGCGTGGCGGTTTTTGGTGCGCTCAAAGACTTGGTCAAGCCCTGTGAACTGCCCATTTTCAATCGTAGAAATCTCACCATTGATGAAGTAGCGACCGTCAGCGCTGACCAAAAATTGCGAACCGCCCGATGAGACGCCCCACAGCACGCCCTTGACATGGGTGTGATAAAAGGCGGCGTGTTGGTCGATGTTGCCAAGAGTGGTCATGTTTGCCAGTAGTGCCGCTTTGTGGTCTTGGCTGATGGGTGTGCCAGAGCGTCCCGTGCTGATGCGTCCGTCCATGGCGACGGCTGGGCTTGGGTTGGTCTCGATGTTGCCTTGGATGATGTATTTTAAGTCTTCGCTGATGAGCAGGGGGTCTTGTCCTGTCAGGCGAACTTGACTTAAAGCGGCGATGGGGCTTGGCGTGATACTTTGAATGGGCAGCGTCAGCCCTGCGCTCATCAAGATCTGGCGGATGTCGTCATGGCTTGCGCCGTGGGCGGTGCTGATGCCAAGCGTCAGGCTCAGCAATAGGGCGGTGATGGATTTTTTCATGGTATTTGTACTGCTAAATTAAAACTGCTCAATTTCGTCATCATTTAAAAATCGGCATTCGCCCATTTCTAGCCCATCAAGCGTGATCGTGCCGATGCTGGCTCGGTGCAGCTCGATGACTTTATTACCAAAATACGCCATCATGCGCTTGACCTGATGGTATTTGCCTTCGGTTAGGATTAAGGTGGCGTGCGTCTCGTCAATGAAGGATAGCTCGGCGGGGCGAGTTTTTTCGGTGTCGCCATCTAATAAAATGCCGTTCGCCACTTGTTTGATGGCGTGTGCTTGGGCGGTTTCGTCCATCGGATCGGCTAAGGTCAGCTCGTAGCGTTTGGGCTGGTGGCGTTTTGGGCTGGTCACTCGGTGTAGCCACGAGCCATCATCGGACAGCAGCAGCGCCCCTGTGGTATCCACATCAAGCCGTCCTGCGATACGCAGGCTTGCCACTTCTGGCACGGCGATGAGATCCGTCACGATGGGGTATTCTTTGGCTTTTAGGGTGCATTCAAAGCCATCGGGCTTATACAATAAAATGTAGCGATTGCCGTCCGCCACGCTCAAAGGCTCACCCGCCCACAGCACTTCATCGTCTGCATGAATGTGACGACTGCCGTCTTTGATGACTTCGTCATTGACGGTAATCTCGCCACGATGTAGCACTTTTTTGCACTCACTGCGAGACAGTTCGGTGGCTTTGCTTAAAAATTTATCCAATCTCATGGTTTATCGCTTAAAATAAGGTAAAATATCGCTCATAGTTTATCACATCTGACTGACGAAAAAATAAAAAAATGACTTATCATACGGTGTCCGCCCCTTGCCAAGCGGTTTATGAAATCAAAAAAAGCGAGTTTTTGGCATTTGCTTATCCAATCGCCCAAAAAGATGAAGTATTGTTTCATGTGGAACAATTACGCCAAACTTATCCAGACGCTCGCCATCATTGCTATGGCTACATCATCGGCGACCCCAGCAACACGACAGCGGCAGGTTTTGATGATGATGGTGAGCCGAACGGCACGGCAGGGCGACCGATTTTAAATGTCTTACAGCATAAGGGTATTGGTAATGTGCTGGTTGTGGTGGTGCGATATTTTGGCGGTATCAAGCTCGGTGCAGGCGGGCTGACTCGGGCTTATGCCACCGCCACGCAGATGGTGGTAGATGAGATGAGGCTTGTGCCTTTTGTGCCAAAATCTGAATTAAAAGTACTGACGACTTTTGCTCATGAAGCCCAACTGCGCTATCTGGTGGGGCAGGTAGGTGGCGACATCGTCTCGGCGGATTATACGCAGGCGGTGGTCATGAGTGTGCAGATGGACAGCGAAAAAGTCGCAGAATTTGTGGCAAGTTTGGGCATTTATGGAGAAGTGTTGGATTATTAAAATCTTGAGTGAAAATATGGTGTGAATCAAAGACTTGTTTAATCTTATTTGTCATAAAAAATAAAAAACCATGTAAATCAATGAGTTACATGGTTTTTTTAACTGTCAATTATCAATCAAATTTTGCAAGCACCGCCTTCGCAATCATCAACCGCCGTTTCACTGTCAAAGCCGCCTTCGACAGTGACATCTGCCAAATCGCCCAGCATGGCATCAAAATCTAAATCATCAAAATCAACGCTCAATTCGTCGTGGGTGTTGGTGGTCATGGTCGCTCCTTAAAATGTGGCGGGTTTTGAAAAAGTGTCATCATGATGGCGGTGGCTGATGGATTTTTCAAGGGCAGAATGCTCACTGGCGCAAAATGCCGTAAAATAATGAAGCCCCAACCGAAGTTGGGGCTCATCATATGGGGGCTTGCTACTTGCACTATCCTTAATTGATTTCCATAAACCACAGCGTTCATCCATGCTGGCTTATCCATTTGCCATCTCCTTGCTGCTTGGGTGTATTATGCCAATATTGATGAGTAAAGAAAAGACGCCGATGTCGTCAATGCGTGTAAGAAATGGCTGACAAAGATGGTGGGGTGGTTTGTGGTTTTTTTTATAATGTAAATTTTACATATGTATATTCTTATTTTGCATAATTAAATTCAGCAAGTGTGCATTATCATCTGCAAATGACTTTGTCATTTTTGACGCATCAACAATCAACAAAGGACGCTCATGACTACTTTAAAATATACCTTATCCGCCTTGGCTGTCGGCATGGCGATGGTCTTGGCAGGCTGTGGCGATAAAGCGCCCACCGCCCAAGGCGACGGCAGCGATGCAAAAGCTGCTGCCACCAAAGCTGACAAAACCACGCTCACCATCAACAATGGCGCAGAGATCAGCTCGCTGGACCCACATAAGACAGGCGGTGTGCCTGAGTCATCAGTGGCTCGTCAGCAGTTTGTGGGGCTGACCACCACCGATGCAGATGGCAAGCTGACCGCAGGCATGGCGGAGAGCTGGGAGAGCAGTGATAATGTCACTTGGACATTTAAGCTGCGTGACGCCAAGTGGTCGAATGGCGAGCCTGTGACGGCGCATGACTTTGTGTTCAGCTTTCAGCGCATGGTCGATCCTAAGACTGCTGCCAATTTTGCCAACTTCATCGCCGATGCGAAGGTGCTAAACGCCAGCGCCATCATCGAAGGCGCGCTGCCACCAGAGCAAATCGGTGTCAAGGCGCTTGATGACAAGACTTTGCAGATCACACTGTCTGAGCCTGTGCCGTATTTTCCTCAGATGGCTGCTTACACCGCCATGCGCCCTGTACCACAAAAGGTGGTGGAGACGCTTGGTGATGCGTGGGCAAAGCCTGAAAACATCGTGGTCAATGGTGCGTACATCCTAAAAGACTGGAAGGTGGGCGAAAAGATGGTTTTTGCCAAAAATCCGCACCACTATGATGCTGATAAAGTCGCCATTGAGACTTTGGTGCTGTTGCCGATTGACAGTGGTCCGACTGACTTCTCACGCTATCAGGCAGGCGAGATTGACATCACCTTTACTGATGTGCCAAGCGATGTGCTGGCAGCGGCAAACCCAGATGAAGTAAAGACTTCGCCGTCGTTTTGCTCGTATTATTATGAAATGAATGTCAATAAGCCACCATTTAATGATGTGCGTGTGCGTCGTGCGATGACCTTGGCACTCGACCGTGAGACCATCGCCGAGAAAGTCGCTGCCCGTGGCGAGATGCCGTCGTACCAGATGACACCGACGGTCGTGTCAAATAACCCAAACTACACCCCAGAATGGCAAAAGCTGGATAAAGCCGCTCGTATCGCTGAGGCAAAACGACTGCTGAATGAGGCGGGCTATAATGAGTCCAATCCGCTTGAATTTGAGCTGTTGTACAACACCAGTGAAAATCACAAAAAAGTCGCCGTCGCTGCGCAGTCGCTGTGGCATGAGGCGCTCGGCTTTGCGAAAGTGACTTTGGTCAATCAAGAGTGGAAAGCCTATCTGGCAAGCCGTCGTAATCACGAGCATCAGATGGCGCGCGCCGCTTGGTGTGGTGACTATGATGACCCTGCGACTTTCTTGAATGTCATGCGCACCGAAGGCTCGGGCAACTATGGCGACTACTCAAATAAAGACTACGATGCGCTGCTACAAACTTCGCTGACCAAATCCAATGACGCTGAGCGAGCTGGGGTGTATCGTCAGTTGGAAGCCATCTTGGATCAAGATGTGCCAAATGTCTGGGTGTACTATCAGGTGAATGCTCGTGCCGTTAAGCCTTATGTACAAGGCTACTCAACCAATGACGCCTTGGGTAACTGGCAGGCGAAATATTGGTCAATCCAATGATTTTTAATGATTTCATCAAAAAGACTCAGTCACTGCTGGGTCTTTTTTGTTGGGTGGTGAGTTGTGTTTTTGTCCATAGAGTTTTAAAATCGGATACACAGTTTGCCATAAGTTTGTAGCGGCGAAAGATTGTTCGCCTTACAAGACCGCATCATAGTTTCGTTGATGAGGCTTAAAAATCTTTTTATGGTCGATAAGCCCTTTTAAATTTTTTAAATCCACAAAAACAATGAGACCACAACCGATGGCTGTGGTCTCATTGCGTCAGAGATTTACACGAACTCCTTACCTATCCTTAGATGACTTCCATTTACCGCAGCGTTCATCCATGCTGGCTTATCCATTGCCATATCCTTGCTGCTTGGGTGTATTATGCCAATATTGATGAGTAAAGAACAGACGCCAATGTCGTAATCTTTTGTAAGTTTTTGCTTACAAAGATGTCACCACTTCGCTGAGCAGCTCATAAGATTTGAGCTGTTTTTGTTCGTCATAAATGTAGCTGACCGCCATCAGCTCATCTGCTTGCACCTTAGATTGCAAATCATCAAGCTGAGTGCGTACGGTGTCTGGCGAGCCAATCAAGCTGCACGCCATCATGCTTTTTGCCATGCCGATGATGTGTGCTGGCACATGGCGCTCAATGTCGTGCACTGGCGGTCTCATGCCAGAGCGCTCACCCGTCACAACATTTAAGAAAAACTGCAAGCTTGTCGTGGATAAAAGTGCCGCTTCATCATCGCTGTCTGCGACGATGGCATTGACACCGACGATGACCTTGGGCGCATCAAGCACGGCAGACGGCTTAAAATAAGTGCGGTAAATCTCCACCGCTTGATGTAAAAAGCGGGGTGCAAAATGTGAGGCAAACGCATAAGGCAGCCCCATTTCCGCCGCCAAATAAGCACTCTGGGTGCTAGAACCTAAGATGTACAGCGGTACATTCAGTCCTTTGGCGGGGTAGGCACGCACTTTTTTGTCGCTGTCATCATCGCTAAAATAAAACTGCAACTCTTTGATATCACTTGGAAAACTCATCGCAAAGTCATCATGATTGCGACGAATGGCACGAGCCGTCTGCGGGTCGGTGCCGGGTGCACGTCCAAGCCCCAGATCGACACGGTCTGGATAAAGACTTGCCAGCGTGCCGTATTGCTCAGCGACGATGAAAGGCGAATGGTTTGGCAGCATCACGCCGCCTGAGCCGACCCGAATGCTTTGGGTTTTGTCCAACACTCGCTGAATGAGCAGGCTGGTGGCGGAACTTGCCAGATAAGGCGTATTGTGATGCTCGGCGATCCAGTAGCGAGTATAGCCCAGACGCTCAGCGTGCTGTGCCAGCGTCACCAGATTGTCCACCGCATCGGTGAAAGATTCGCCTTCACGAAAAGGCGCAAGGTTTAGTATGGATAAATCAGTCATAAAAATGCTCTTTTTGGTGTTTTTGATGTGCAATTACAATGGCTGTTTTTTGGTGAATTTCAAGGCAGGCAGACCAAGACTTGTTGGCATTGTTGTAAGCGATTGTGTCGGAATTTTGAGCGCATCCCTTAAATGCTGCAAAACTTCATCAAAACACACAAAAAGTCTGACGATGGATTATAATAACGCCAAATAAGGAGCATGCGATGAATAAAGCGAGCAAATTACCCATGATTGATGGCGTGTCTGCCAGTGTTATTTATTTAGAAAAATTTAATAATAAAGAACAGCCGCCAGCGAGTATGTTTGATTTTTTGTGCCAAAAATTTCCCCACATCGGTGCTGACGAGTGGCGGCGGCGATTTGATGATGGGCTAATTTTTTGGGAAAATGGCGTGCCGTGCCTGTTTGATGAGCCTTATCAATATGGGCGCAGTATTTATTATTATCGGTTTTTGGAGCATGAAATCATCGTGCCGTTTGCGCATGAGATTGTCTTTGAAAATCAAGAATTTATGGTCGTGGATAAACCGCATTTTTTGACGGTAACACCCAGCGGTAATTATGTCAAGCAAACGCTACTTACTCGCCTAAAACAACAATCTAACAACCCAGACTTATCGCCCATTCATCGGCTAGATAGAGAGACGGCAGGGCTGATTTTGATCAGCAAAAACCCTGCCACGCGTGGGCTGTATCAAACTCTTTTTAAAAGCCAAGCCATCAAAAAAATCTACCACGCCATCGCACCTATTCAGCAAAACTTAACACTTCCGCTGGATTTGCACCTGCATTTGACACGAGGCGAGCCGTTTTATACCATGACGGTGGCGGACGATACGCCCAATTCGCACACGCACATCAGGCTCATTGCGACACAAGGTGACTGGGCAAAATACGAGCTACACCCCACGACTGGCAAGCTACACCAACTGCGTGTGCATTTAAATCACTTAGGTCTTGCCATCAAAAACGACCCTTATTATCCGTGTGTGCGGCATAAGGCGGACGGGGATTTTAGTCAGCCGTTACAGCTTTTGGCAAAGTCGCTTTGCTTTATTGACCCAGTAACAGGCGAGCAGATGTCGTTTGAATCCAAGCGACAGTTGGCGTTTTGATGATGGCAGATGGTTTGACAAAGCAGTGCCAAAATGCTATGTTTGCCAAACGCAATTCATTTTCAAAAAGGAGTAAAAAAATGAACGCATTTGTTACCTGCGATTTGCTTGACGATAACGAAGGCAAAGGCATTCAAGTGGTGTCGCCAAGCCTTGATGGGAAATTTTTTCGCAGTTTTGGTGGACGCAAGGCATTCGGCGGTCAGGCGGTGACGGTCAAGTGCTTTGAGGATAATTCTCGTGTCAAAGAACTGCTCGCCACTGATGGCGCAGGCAAAGTGCTGGTGGTAGATGGCGGTGCGTCCATGCGCTGTGCTTTGCTTGGCGACATGATTGCCGAAAGTGCGGTAAAGCAAGGCTGGGCAGGCGTGATTGTCTATGGCTGTGTGCGTGATGTGGATGCCTTGGGCGAGCTGGATTTGGGCGTGCAGGCATTGGGCTGTATTCCCCAAAAATCCACCAGAAAAGGTGCAGGCGAGACAGGCGTTACCCTGCATTTTGGTGGCGTGAGCATTGACAATGGGGCGTATGTGTATGCCGATAATAATGGCATTTTGGTGTCAAGCACTGACTTGATTGGCTAAAAATTGCATTAATGCACAAGGCGATGACGCTCCGAGAGGGGCGTTTTTTTGTGGGTGATGGCAAAGATGCGTCTGCTTAGCATAAGGTGATTTTAAGAATTTTAAGATTTGCTGAATGGGATGCTGCATTTGCACCAAAAATGGGCAGATTTGTTAGGCATTGGCGAAATATTGCCCAGATGTAACCATCTTATTACCAAATCTTGCAAAAAAAGCTAGATTTGTGCGTAAAAGCAAGGTATAGTAGCGCCAGTTATTTGCATTGATTTTTAACCATTATTTAAAAATTTGTTAGGAGTTTGTATGCGCTCTTTGGTGAATGCATATTTAAAAGCAGGGCTGGTGCCGATGATCATCATCGGTCTGGTCTTGGGTGCGATCATTGGCGGACTGATGCCGTCTGTTGGTTTGTCGGTGGGGATTTTGGGCGCCATCTTTGTCGGTGCGCTAAAAGCCGTTGCACCGATTTTGGTGTTTGTGCTGGTCATCGCAGCGGTCACAGGCTACCGTGGTGGCGGTGATTTACGCATCAAGCCTGTATTTATCCTATATTTGGTGGGTACATTTACCGCAGCATTGACGGCGGTGGTGGCAAGTTTTACCTTCCCAACCCAGCTGGCATTGGTGGCGGCAGAAGGCATCAGCCAAACGCCACCGCAAGATCTAAGAGAAGTCTTGACCACACTATTGATGAATTTGGTGGCAAACCCTGTCAAATCTTTGGCAGAAGCCAACTACATGGGCATCTTGACTTGGGCGGTACTCATCGGCTTGGCGCTGCGCCATGTGAGCGAAACCACTCGCCAAGTGGCGGCTGACCTGAGCACTGCCATCACCAGCGTGGTGAAGTGGGTCATCGCTTTTGCACCGATTGGTATTTTTGGTCTGGTGGCAGCGACGGTGGCTGAGACAGGGCTTGAAGCGCTGCTGGGCTATGCGCACCTGCTTGCGGTGTTGGTGGGCTGTATGCTATTTATTGCATTGGTGGTCAATCCCATCATCGTCTTTGCCATGACTCGCAAAAACCCTTATCCGCTGGTCATCGCTTGCTTGCGTGAATCTGGCGTGACGGCGTTTTTCACTCGTTCATCGGCAGCGAACATTCCTGTCAATATGAACCTTGCTCGCAAATTGGGCTTGAACGAAGAGACTTATTCGGTCACCATTCCTTTGGGTGCAACCATCAACATGGCGGGCGCAGCAATCACCATCAATGTGCTGACTTTGGCAGCGGCGCACACGCTAGGCATCGATGTGTCGTTCGGCTCGGCGCTGTTGCTTGCTATCATTGGCAGTCTTGCAGCGTG
The DNA here is from genome assembly GCF_029581575.1 of Moraxella nasibovis. Taxonomy (NCBI): domain Bacteria; kingdom Pseudomonadati; phylum Pseudomonadota; class Gammaproteobacteria; order Moraxellales; family Moraxellaceae; genus Moraxella; species Moraxella nasibovis. The sequence goes on from NZ_CP089975.1 coordinate 56,228, forward strand.
TGGCGCATCTGGCGTGGCTGGCGGCTCATTGCTACTCATTCCGATGGCGTGTAATCTGTTCAGCATTCCAAACGACATCGCCATGCAAGTGGTGGCGATTGGCTTTATCATCGGCGTGGTGCAAGATTCTGCTGAAACGGCACTCAACTCATCAACCGATGTGCTATTCACCGCAGCGGCCGACCCAAAATACGCCTACAAAGGCTAATCGATCGCTTCACAAAAACCAGCTTGATCAGGCTGGTTTTTTATTATGAAAGAATAAGTTAAAATTTATTTTCACAAGCCACTTGTATCTTTAAAATTATAATTTATAATAATAACTTATACATATATCACTAGGAATTATAATCGTGAGTACCACGCTACGCCAGCTGCGTGCTTTTGTGTTGGTCGCTGAGCAAAACAGCTTTACCAAAGCGGCTGAAACTTTGTGCCTGACGCAGTCTGCCCTAAGCGGACTGATCAAAGAGCTTGAACAAAACTTGGATGTCAAGCTGTTTGACCGCACCACCAGAAAACTGCACCTCTCTGATGCGGGCATGCGTCTTTTGCCACAGGCACGCCGTGTGTTGAACGAAATGTCGGTGCTCAATGAGAAGGTCGCCAACCTAAAATCCTTGCACCAAGGTCATGTGCGTCTGGCGGTGTCACAGCAGCTGTCCGCCTCGACCATGCCAAAATTCATCGCCAAATTTTGCGAGCTGCATCCGCACATTCAGGTGACGCTCACCGACTGTTCGGTGGATGATGTGGTGGATTCTATTGAGAATTTGGAGGCGGATTTGGGCATTGCCCCTGAGCGTACTTATTCAGATGACTTGCAGACAGACACGCTGTTTCGCTCGCCTTTTTATCTGGTGTTACCCAAGTCGCACCCCTTTGCCAGCAAAGATGTGGTGCGCTGGACGGATTTGTTAAATGAGCGCCTAATCACGCTGAACGGTCCATTCATCAAGTCGCTACAAAACGAGCTGCCAGCACAGATTTCTAGCCGTATTTTTAATCCTGACTTTGAGATCAATTTTCTGTCAACAGCACTGGGCATGACCAGAATGGGCTTGGGCGTGACCATCTGTCTTTTGTACGCTGCCGAATGGGTGGAGCTGTACGGACTGGTGATGCGACCGATTGCCGAGCCTGTGGTGGAGCGAAATTTCTTGCTTTATACGCACAAAAACCGCTCGCTGTCGCCCGCTGCGCTTGCCTTTAAAGCGTTTTTGATTGAAAATGCGCACGAGTTTTTGGTGAGCAGTCCCAAAGATTTGAATAAAGATTGATATTTAGTTACATTTCATGCGACATATTGGCAAATTTCTTTTGCACTTGGCGTGAAATTTCCGTTATACTGTGAAAGATTGCCGCTAGGCTGTTTTGTTTGTTTATAAAAGGAAAATGATATGTTTAATCATGTTGAGCATTATGCAGGCGACCCGATTTTGGGTTTGATGGACAAATTTGCAAACGACCCACGCACCGACATTAAGGTGAATTTGGGTGTGGGCGTGTATTATACTGAAGATGGCAAATTGCCAGTATTGGAGTGCGTCAAGACTGCCGAGGCTCAGATTGCCAATCCGCCACGCCCTCGTGGTTATCTGCCGATGGACGGTCTAAAAGGCTACAAAGAAGCCTGCCAACATCTATTGTTCGGCAAAGATAGCCAAGCAGTTGCAGAAGGTCGTGTGGCGACCATCGCAACTTTGGGCGGTTCTGGTGCGCTGAAAGTCGGTGCAGACTTTATCCATGAATGGTTCCCAGCTGCCAAGTGTTATGTGTCAAACCCAACTTGGGGCAACCACATCAGCATTTTTGAAGGTGCGGGCATGGAAGTGGGCAAATATCCTTACTATGACGCTGCCACCATCGGTGTGAAATTTGACGAAATGTGCGAATTTTTCAAAGGCTTGAACGAAAATGATGTGGTGCTGCTACACCCATGCTGTCACAACCCAACTGGCGTTGATTTGACCAATGAGCAATGGGACATCGTGCTTGACATCGTCAAAGACAAAAAACTCATCGCCTTTATGGACATCGCTTATCAAGGTTTTGGCGATGACATGGACGGTGATGCGTACGCCATTCGCCGTGCAGTAGAGATGGGCTTGCCAATCTTTGTGTCTAACTCTTTCTCAAAAAATCTGTCGCTTTATGGCGAGCGTGTCGGCGGTCTGTCTGTGGTCGCACCATCAAAAGAAGAAGCTGACCGTGTTCTAGGACAGCTAAAATTCACCGTACGCCGTATCTATTCAAGCCCACCATCTCACGGTAATGCGGTGGTAGATACCGTGATGAATGACGATGCGCTGTTTGAGCAGTGGGTGGGCGAAGTGTATGAAATGCGTGATCGCATTCGCCTGATGCGTCAAAAACTCCAAGATGTATTGACTGCCAAATTGCCAGAGCGTGATTTTAGCTACTTTACCAAACAGCGTGGCATGTTCAGCTTTACTGGCTTAACCGCTGAGCAAGTGGTGCGCCTGCGTGATGAATTTGCGGTATATATGGTTGAAAATGGTCGTATGTGTATCGCAGGCTTGAACAACAAAAATGTAGAATATGTCGCCAACGCCATGGCAGAAGTTCTAAAATAAGCATTTATCAATCATGCGTTAAGCCATCCAGACCGCTCTTTTTAAAAGGGCGGTTTTTTGATGGGAAAATTGACAAAAAATTGGCAAAGAAAAAAGACCCTGTTTGACAAGGTCTTTTTGCTTTATGCGGTGCAGGTCATACCGCTTGCGATTTTAAAAATTGCACCAACATCGGCACAGGGCGACCTGTTGCGCCCTTATCAGCACCGCTCAAAGATGCTGTGCCTGCGATGTCTAGGTGCGCCCATGCCTGACCTTCTTTGATGAAATGCTTTAAAAAACACGCTGCGGTGATAGAGCCACCTTCACGACCACCGATGTTTTGTAGATCGGCGAAGTTTGATTTAAGCTGGGCGGCATAGTCATCATCAAGCGGCATCTGCCAAAGCAAGTCGTTGGTGTATTCGCCAGCAGCTTCTAGGGCAAACAGCGTGTCCTCATCGTTACTGTACACTGCCGAGCGCACCGAGCCGAGTGCGATGACGCACGCGCCTGTCAGGGTTGCCGCATCGATGATGGTGCGTGGCTGATAATTATCCTGCACATAGCACAGCGCATCACACAGCACCAAGCGTCCCTCGGCGTCTGTGTTTAAGATTTCAACGCTCGTGCCATTCATGGCGGTGACGATGTCGCCGGGGCGTGTGGCTTTGCCAGAAGGCATGTTTTCAGCGGCGGCGATGACGGTCACCAAGTCAATCTCGATGCCCGCCTCACAGATGGCCTTGGTCGCACCGAGCATGGCGGCAGCCCCGCCCATGTCAAATTTCATCTCGTCCATGCCAGCGCCTGGTTTTAATGAGATGCCGCCTGTGTCAAAGGTGATGCCTTTGCCCACCAGTGCGATGGGGCTTGCAAGCTTGGCTTTTTTGGTCTTTTTGGTTTTGCCAAAGTATTCGATGACAATGAGCTTACCTTCTTGGTCTGAGCCTTGGGAGACCGACATGAAACAGCCCATGCCAAGCTTGGTCATTTCTTTTTCGCCAAGCACGCTCACTTCAAGCTTGTCGCCATAAGCTTTGGCAAGTTTTTTGGCTTCTTTGGCAAGTGTGCTGGGGTTTAGGACATTGGGTGCTTCGTTTGCCAAATCACGAGCAAAACTTTGACCTTTAAAGGTCGCTTCAGTCAAAGCCAGTGCCGCTTCATAGTCTGCAAGGCTGTCTTTGGTGTTGATGAGCTGTACTGTCTGCAAGGCGTCTGCGTCAGATTTTTTGGAAAAATGGCGGTCAAAACGATAATTTGCGTTGAGTAGCGCAAGCACAAACTGCGAGAAGTGCTTTTGGCAGATGACATCGCCCCAGCAAATGGCAGCTGAGCGCTGGTTTTTTAGGGTTTTGTAAGTGGCTTTGCCAAGCTTTTGAATGTTGCCTGCCAATTTGTCCAATTTGCCTGCGCCCATCACCGTGATGCTGACGCCGTCGGTGTCTAGCGCATGATCGCTGACGGCAGCACCAAGCTCGCCCTTAAAGCCAGATTTGGCGATGAGCTGCTCGGCACGCTTGGCGTGGTCGTCTGCGACATTGCCCAAAAGTGTGCCTTCGCTGTCAGCAAAAAAGACCAAATGCGGCAAAGGGTTGGCTTTGGTGGGTTTTTTTAGGCTAAGCTTTGGATGAACAGAAAGAGTAAGAGTCATGATTGTTCCTTAATTTTTTAAACCATATTTTAAAGATTTGGCTGGCTGTTGGTGCTTGGTGCGCCAAGACGATGAAAATGTTAAGCTCATCGCCCAGTGGCACAAGCAAAACCAACCGTACGGCTTAGTTTAACACATTTGCTAGGCTTTGTGCCATTGATGTGTCATCAGTTTTGTCATCAGTTTGTCAAAAGGCACGGCGGATGATGGTGCATCTGACTGTCATATTCGGTTGCAAAAACGGTGCGTCATTTGCCAAAATTGCAAGATTTTTCAAGCAAAATTTTGGTATAATGGCGGCTTGTCTGCCATTTGGATAACTTTGTGATTCTACGCCGCTATCTCATCAAAGAAGTCGCTACGACCACCGCCCTTGTTTTGGGGTTTTTGGTGGTGATGCTGCTTGGTGGGCGTTTGATTCGTTATTTTGGTATGGCGGCAGAAGGCGGGCTGGATGTGGGCGTGCTGTTTACGCTCATCGGCTATAATCTGCCTTACTTTTTGGAGCTGATTTTTCCGTTGTCGTTTTTTATCGGTCTGATGCTGGTGTTTGGCAGGCTGTATGCCGATCATGAGATGGCGGTGATGAATGCCAGTGGCATCAGTCGTGGCAAGGTGGCAAGGCTTATTTTGCCACTGGTCATTGTGGCATTTGTGGTGCAGTGTTTCATCACGATGGCGGGCAAGCCGTGGGGTGTGGCAAAGGCGACAAACATCTGGCAAGAGCAGTCGGTGCTTGAAGTGTTTGATTTCATCACGCCCAAAAAATTCGTCAGTAGTGGCGATTATCACCTGTATGTGGGCGAGATTGGCGAAAATCGAGAATACCTAAAAGATGTCATCGTCATTCAAATGCCAAAAGGTCAGACGCCTGAGTCGATGAACGACATCGCCAACCAAAACGAGGATGCCGCCAAGAAGGCAGAGGCGCTCGCCCAGAGTCTGCCAAGTGAATTTGTCCGAGTAAAAGACACTTTAATCTATGCCAAATCCGCCACTCAGGTGGAGAGCGATGATGGCGTGGTGCGTCTGGATTTGCATCAAGGACGCCGCTATGAGGTGGATGCCGCCAGCAAACAATACAGCCAAATCGGCTTTGAAAGATACCGCATCAGTCTGGCAGCGGGCAAAACAAATGACTTAAAGCCCATGAAAATCGAGGGCTGGACGAGCAGCGAGTTGCTTGCCAATCTCAACAAAACTACCCCAAATCCAAGCAGCAGCGAGATTCATGCTGAGCTGGGCTATCGATTCAGCTTGCCTTGGCTGATTGTGATTGCAGCGATGCTTGCACCCCCATTGGCGCAGGTGCGTCCACGCCAAGGCAGATGGTTAAAGCTCATTCCTGCGATTTTTATCTTTGTGGCAAATGTGCTGATCTTGATTTCATTAAAAGAATCCATCGCCAAAGGCAAGGTGGGTGATTGGGCGTATCCTGTGGCGGTGCTGCTGCTGGTGCTGTTTGCGTTTTATATGAATCATCATGATAGGGTCGTGGCACGGCTTAGACTGTCTCGCCAAAATGCTCGCCGAGATGAGGGGGTGGGCGCATGAAATCGCACATTTTGGCGCACTATGTCATTCGAGCGGCGTTTTTGGCGATGCTTGGGGCGGTGGCAGGTCTGTGGCTGCTGCAAATGGTCTTTGCGTATCTGGGTGAGCTTGAAAACATCAGCGACACCTACACGCTGACGGATGCGCTTTGGTTCATTGTGTATCGTTCGCCTTATTTTTTGGTGCAGTTTATTCCCACAGGTGCGCTCTTGGGGGCGGTGGTGGGTCTTGGGCTTTTGGCAGGCAGCAGTGAGCTGGTGAGCATGCAGGCATCGGGCGTGAGCAAATACCGCATCATCAGCTGGGCGATGATTCCTGCCAGTTTGTTTGTGATGATTTCATTGCTTGTCAATCAGTTCATCTTGCCCATCTCCAACCAAAAAGCTGATGCCATCAGCAGCGATCAGCCCATCAGCCAGCTCATTCATGTCAATGGCTACTGGTCGGTGAGCGAGCATGAAGGTGGTCAGGACATCGTCTATATCAGCTATGCCGACAGCGAAGGCAAGCTTGGCGAGACCAAACGCTATGCGCTCAACGAACACAGCAACCTAACCGCCGCCATGCGTGCAGGCTCTGGCAGCTACGCCAGTAGTGATGCCGATGCACGCTACACTTGGCAGCTCAGCGATGTCGATGCCATCGATATCGGCAGCCAAGGCATCACACAAAACCATGAGAATGCTCGCACGCTGACTTTGCCGATCGCCCCAAGCGATGTGCATCTTTTGACGCGTGAGCCTGATGACATGTCTTTGACCGATCTGTATGCACACCGACAGCTGATGCGCCATCAAGGCACGAGCAGTCTACGCCATGAGCTCAGCTTTTGGCAAAAGCTGTGGTCGCCGTTTGCGGTGCTGTCTTTGGTGCTGGTGGCGTCGTCTTTTGTGTTTGGGTCGCTGCGCTCACAGGGTCTGGGGTTGCGTATTGTGATGGCGTTATTGACAGGCTTATTGTTCAGTTATTTGACGGATTTGACAGGATTTATTGCCTTGGCAGCCAATTGGTCGCCTTTTGTCATGGCGCTCTTGCCCATCATCATCAGTGCGGCGGCAGGCGTGTATTTGCTGCAAAGACGGCAGTAGGGTGTTTGGCTGTGGCTGGCTGACTAATTTTACCAACAACAAACGACCAAAAGCGGTCGTTTTTGTTTTTGTGGGCATTTGCCATTCGGTCAGTATGTGCCAAGCGAATGATAAATCTACCACAAAATTATGTGATGTCGTAGGTTGGGTTGAGCCTGCAAAACCCAACAAACTCAATGAGTTATGCCATAAATTTGGGTTACGCACAGCTTCCCAAACTACAAATCTTATTTTTCTCTTATTTTTTTCAATAAAAAAAAGCAGGCGAAACACCTGCTTTTGGGTGATAAAGCCATCAAGTCATCAGCTCTCCGCCCCATCTGGCACGAACACATAGCCCACGCCCCACACGGTCTGAATGTAGCGAGCTTGTGATGGGTTGTCTTCAATCAGACGGCGCAGGCGGGACACTTGCACATCGATTGAGCGCTCCATCGCACCCCATTCACGCCCACGAGCCAGATTCATGAGCTTATCACGAGTCAGTGGCTCTCGTGGGTGCTGCACTAGGGCTTTTAGGACGCTAAATTCGCCTGTGGTCAAGGTCACGACATTGCCATCACGCTTTAAGGTGCGGGTGGACAAATCAAGCGTCCAAGGACCAAATTCTACCACTTCCATCTGCTGACTTGGGGCGCCGGGCAGTTCTCGGTTTTGGCGGCGCAGTACAGCTTTGATGCGAGCGAGCAGCTCTTTTGGGTTGAAAGGCTTTGGCAGATAGTCGTCCGCCCCTGCTTCTAAGCCTGCGATGCGGTCGGCATCTGAGCCTTTGGCGGTGAGCATGATGATGGGAATGTCTGAATTTTCGGCACGCAAGCGCTTACAGATGCTGATGCCATCTTCATCAGGCAGCATCAAATCCAGCACGATGAGCGAGAAAATTTCACGAGAGATGAATTTATCCATCTGCTTGCCGTCGTGCGCCACACGCACCACAAAGCCGTCATCTTCCAAAAAACGCTGCAATAGCGTACGCAAACGCACATCATCATCGACGACCAAAATGCGATGGGCAATGTTTTCATTAAGTTCTGTCATGGTTTGTCCTTAGGATTTGCCGTTGAGCCATTTTGTTAGTGTACAACATTGCACAAAAAAATGTAACAATTTTTTGACGCCTTTGCTCATTTTTATGCAAATTTTTTGCAAAATTTCACCAGATTTTGGCAAAAATCACGACGCATGATGAGCAATCTGCCCCATCATACCACGCCCATGCCGTGAATAAAGTAAAATTTACCAACGATAACAATTTTTCATTCAAATCTTTTTAGCAAATCGTGCTTTTGCATGAATTTGCGGTTTTTAAGATGATTTGACTGTGATAAAATGGCAAGCATTTTCAAATTCACTAAAAGAGCAGTTATGAGCGAACAAATCTTATCAGCCATCAACCACGACGCCATTTATGACAAACTTGCCAAAGAGCATGGCGTCCGCCCAAGCCAAGTGTCGGCATTCGCCCGATTGTTTGACGAAGGCAGCAGCGTGCCGTTCATCGCTCGCTATCGCAAAGAGCAGACGGGCGGCTTGGACGATGCTTTATTGCGTGCTTTGGAAAAGGGCTTGGGGTCGGAGCGTGATTTGGCGGCAAGACGCCTAAAAATCATTGAGCTGATGAATGCCCAAAATGTCTTGACGGACGAGCTGGTGGCACGCATTGAGCAGGCTGGGACGAAACTTGAATTAGAAGAGATTTATCAGCCGTACCGCCCACGCCGTCGCTCTGTGTCTGCTCGTGCGAAGCTGGCAGGGCTTGAGCCTGTTGCCAAAGCGATTTTGGCAGGGGCAAATCCAGCCGATGCACTGGCAGGGTTTGGCTGTCCTGAGACTTTGACAGATGAGACGGGCGAGACTTTTGAGGCGGATTTTGGTTCGTTTGACAAGCAGTTAGCAGGCGTGCAGGCGATCATCTTGGACGATTGGGCTCAGGATTTGGATTTGCTTGATGCGGTGCGTACAGGCTTTAATAAGACCGCCAGCATTCGCTCAGAGCTTGTCGGCGAAGAAAAACGAGAGGCAGGCGAGAAATTTAAAGATTATTTTGAGCATAGCGAACCATTTGCCAAATTGTCCAATCATCGCCTGCTTGCCATGCTTCGTGGTCGTCAGCAAAATGTACTGGTGCTACATGTTGATGGCGAAGATGAGCCGTTTGTTGAGCAAATCAAGTCGCATTTTGGTGTGGATGCATCGGCGCAAAATGGGGCATTTTTAGCAGATACGGCGGACAAGCTGTGGCACGCCAAGTGGCGATCTCAGATTGAGCATCGTCTTTTGACCGAACGCCGTGTGGCGGCTGAGACCGATGCGATTGGCGTGTTTGCCGAGAATTTAAAGCACCTACTGATGACCGCTCCAGCAGGTCGCAAGGTCATCTTGGGTGTGGATCCGGGCATTCGTCATGGCGTAAAAATGGCGGTGATCGATGCCACAGGCGATGTGCAGGCGACCCAGACCGTTTATCCGTTTGAGCCTTATAATAAGGTGGATGAGGCACGAGCGGTGATTGCCAATTTAATCAAAACGCATGGCGTGGAGCTGGTTGCCATCGGCAACGGTACAGCCAGCCGAGAGACTGAGACTTTGGTCAAAGCCATCATTGATGACGAAAAGCTGTCCGCCAAAGCCTTAGTCATCTCTGAGGCAGGTGCGTCTGTGTATTCAGCGAGTGAGATTGCAAGCAGTGAGCTGCCTGATCTTGATGTGTCGGTGCGTGGGGCGGTGTCCATTGCCAGACGATTACAAGACCCACTGTCCGAGCTGGTTAAAGTTGAGCCAAAAGCCATCGGTGTGGGGCAATATCAGCACGATGTCAATCAGGCGGAGCTTGAATCTAGCCTAGATAAAGTCACCGAAGACTGCGTGAATGCGGTGGGCGTGGATGTCAATACGGCAAGCCCTGCCATTCTTGCTCATATCGCAGGTCTTAATAAAAATGTCGCCCAGCAAATCGTGGATTATCGCCGTGCCAATGGCGCATTCAAAAACCGTGAAGAGCTAAAAGCCGTGCCACGCTTGGGCGTGAAAACTTTTGAGCAAGCGGCGGGCTTTTTGCGTATCAAAGACGGCACCGAACCGCTAGATGCCACAGGCGTGCATCCTGAGAGTTATGGCTTGGTGTATGAGATTTTGCGTAAGGCGGACAAGTCTTTGGGCGAGGTGCTGGGCAATGAGACGCTTGCCAAATCATTAAACGACAGTGCGGATAATTTTAGCCAAACCGCCACCGTGCTTGCCGAGCTTGCCAAACCTGCCCACGACCCACGAGGCGAATTTAAAACTGCCAAATTCCGTGATGATGTCAATGCCATCAAAGATTTGGCGGTTGGCATGGTGCTAGAAGGTGTGGTAACGAATGTAACCGCCTTTGGCTGTTTTGTGGATGTCGGCGTGCATCAAGATGGACTGGTGCATATTTCAGAGCTGTCTGATGACTTTGTGGAGAATCCTGCCAGCGTGGTCAAGCCACAAGACATCGTGCAGGTTCGAGTGATTTCGGTGGATGAGGCTCGTGGCCGCATTGGTTTTAGTATGAAGTCAGAAAAATCAAGCGATAAAGCCAGCACCGCCAAAGCCGACCGCAAGGCGGACAAGCCAAAATCATCTGGACAAAGAGCAAATAAAGCCAAAAAAGACACCCGCCCACAAAAGATTGACCAAAAAACAAGCGATAAAATGGGCAGTCTTGGTGCGTTATTAAAACAAGCAGGTTTGTGATTTTATGGTTGTTTAATTTAAAAATTGTAGGGCGAGCTACCCCACCGTTTGGGATTCACACCCAAAATGGTGGGCTAAGCCCACCCTACACGACCGATAAAAGAATACAACATCATACGATTTGGTAGGTTGAGCAAAGCTGAAAACCCAGTAAATTCAAATATTTGCACTCTACACGACCGTACGATTTTATGGTAATTTTGTCATTCGTTTGGTATAAAATAAGCCGTCCTTGATGGCTTATTTTTTAACCCATAAAAAATCCCCCAAATTTTTGGAGGATTTTTTGGTTAAATGGCAGATTATTTACGATCTTCCAATTTAACGAATGGGCGGTGCGTCTCGCCAGTGTAGCGTTGGCGTGGACGACCAATCTTGAACGGTTCAGAGTGTATTTCAGTCCAGTGGCTGATCCAGCCCACAGTACGAGCCAGAGCAAAGATTACGGTAAACATTGAAGTTGGGATACCGATGGCTTTTAGGATGATGCCAGAGTAGAAATCCACATTCGGATATAGCTTACGCTCGATGAAGTATGGGTCAGACAGAGCAATTTTTTCTAGTTCCATCGCCAGTTGTAGCTTAGGATCGTTGACGCCCAATGCACCCAAGACTTCATCACAAGTCTCTTTCATCACTTTGGCACGAGGGTCAAAGTTCTTATAAACACGGTGACCAAAGCCCATCAGCTTGGCTTCTTTGGTTTTTACTTTTTCCATGAACGGAGCGACATTTTCAATCGTGCCGATCTCGTCTAGCATTTCAAGTACCGCTTCGTTGGCACCGCCGTGTGATGGTCCCCACAGTGCTACGATACCTGCTGCGATACACGCATAAGGGTTGGCGCCAGTTGAGCCTGCCAAACGCACGGTAGAGGTCGATGCGTTTTGTTCGTGGTCGGCGTGTAGGGTAAAGATCTTGTCCATCGCTTTAACAAGCACAGGATTTGGCTTGTAATTGACATCGCCTGGGGTGGCAAACATCATGTACAGGAAGTTTTCAGCATAGCTGAAGTCTTTGCGTGGATATAAGAATGGCTCGCCGATTGAGTATTTGTAGCTCATCGCCGCAAGTGTCGGTACTTTTGCGATCAAATCAACCGCCGTCTCATCACGGTGAGCAGCGTCAGAGATGTCCAGATGGTTGTGGTAGAATGCAGACAACGCACCAACAACGCCAACCATGATCGCCATCGGATGCGCATCACGGCGGAAACCTTCAAAGAATTTACGCAGTTGGTCATGTACTGCCATCTTGCTAGAGATACGCTCATAGAACGCTTCTTTTTGCTCGGCAGTTGGCAAGTTGCCGTAAAGTAGGGCGTAGCAAACTTCCAGGTATTCAGCATTGTCAGCCAGCTCGTCAATGGCATAACCACGGTGTAGCAGTTCGCCTTTGTCGCCGTCAATGTAAGTCAGTTTTGATTCTACTGGGGCAGTTGCCATGAAGCCTGGGTCATAAGTCCAAAAACCTGCTTTATTGACTGCTGAAATGTCCAAAACAGGGCGACCCAATGTTGATTCTAGTACTGGCATCTCATATTCTGTGCCGTCCACGACTAATTTAACTTCTTTTGACATAATAAACCTCTTTGGTTGTTGGTGTCCTTGTCTGCATGATGCCACTTTCACTCATGGCGAAGGTGCATGATGAGAGCTGACGAGTTGAATCGCATCCATTGTTAAACCTTTTAAGCACAAGATGCGACATCCTTGTTTGGCGTTTTTAGCGTGCAAATAACACGCACTCCACTTGGTGTGCTGATAATACAAAAACTTTGCACAACTTACAAGCTTTAACACGAAAAAATCTCAAAAACACCCTGTTTTGTCAGAAGATTTTGCTGAAAATGTGATAAAACCTGAGAACAACTGTACTTAAAGTACCCAGTGATTGTAGGGATAATTTTTTGTTTTGACAAGGATTTTTGTTCACAATGACATCATTTGTAACAATTTATTTGGTTTGTCGTTTCATTATGGGGACAAATTTGGCTAAAAACTTGCGCCGACAATTCAAATCAATTCATCAGTAAAAATTCTAAAATGAATGTTTGGTGTGCTGAACTTCCCATCAAAATTGCCATCAAAATAGGTCGGATGGTGCGTCTTGACCACCCAAGGCACGAGTCATGCGAAATTCTGCCGTGATTTTTGCACGATTTTGCGATTGTTTTTTATTGGTTACAAAAAATTGCCACATTTTTAACAAAAATAGCCAAATTCATTTGTAAAATTTCGTTAAGCGTTTTATAATCTCAATATTTACCAACCTGCTTTTATAAATGATAATCACTTGCAGTATCGGGCTTTGGCGATGCGATACTCGTGATTTCCCAAGCTGCGATGGATTGTTTTTTGTGAAAGTGATTTTTTTTGATGGTGTTCGCTGTGTAGAGTGTAAACTCTTGGGCATAATTTGCTTTGTGTTATGTTATTAGATGCAGTATAAGCCATGAGTGCTTTTTGGTGTTAAATAACCCAAATTAAATGCGTGCCTAGGGATTGTCCCATCAGCCAGCTCTCCTTGCCCTGTGCGGCTTAAAATTAGATAAGGATGCCCGCTGTGAAAAGCAACCGACCGATTAACCTACCTTTGAGTCAGGTGATTGCGGTGAACTCAAAATCACCCATCGCCATGGCTTCTATCTTGCACCGTGTTTCTGGCATTGTGCTGTTCTTACTCGTTCCTGTAATGCTGTGTGCCTTACAAACTTCATTGTCATCGCCAGAAGGCTTTGCTTCGGTATTTGACAATATTGCCGTGCGTTTTGTGGCATGGGTATTTGTGGCAGCGACCGCATATCACTTTGTGATGGGTGTCAAGCATTTGCTTGCTGACTTAGGCTGTAACGAAGAATTCAAATCTGGTAAGACCGCTGCGATCGTGAGTTTCATCATCGCTGCCATCTTAATCGTGGCTTCGTTTGTATGGGTGATGTTCTAATGACTAGAAATAATTCAGGTATTAAAAGTGCGACAGGTCTGACAGGCTCAGGCTCTCGTGATTGGATCTTGCAGCGTATCAGCGCCGTCGTGCTTGCGGTGTATGCACTGGTGGTTGTGGGATTTTTCTTATTTAATGATGTCAATTATGACACTTGGCGCAGCTTTATGATGAGCTTGCCAATGAAATTGTTCAGCCTTGTGGTCATCTTATCACTCGTGTTTCACGCATGGGTGGGTATGTGGACGGTATTTACCGACTATGTCAAATCATCAGGTCTGCGTTTGGTACTACAAGCAGCGGTTATCATTGCTGTTTTGGTGTATCTGTTCTGGGGCGTGATGATTTTTTGGTAATTTGCCAATCATCATCTGATACATTGATAAAATTTTAGGAATTAACATGGCATCAGCACAAGATAATACAATTAATAATATCCCAACGCTCAACTTTGACGCTGTCATCGTGGGCGGTGGCGGCTCTGGTATGCGTGCGTCATTGCAGCTGGTTGAAGGCGGCATGAAAGTAGCAGTTCTTACCAAAGTTTTCCCAACTCGTAGCCACACAGTTGCTGCTCAAGGCGGTATCGGTGCGTCTTTGGGCAACATGAGCAATGACAACTGGCATTTCCACTTTTATGACACCGTCAAAGGCTCTGACTGGCTAGGCGACCAAGACGCGATTGAATATATGTGCCGTGAAGCACCAAAAGTCGTGTATGAGCTTGAACATATGGGCATGCCTTTTGACCGTAACGCAGACGGCACGATTTATCAGCGTCCGTTTGGTGGTCACTCAGCCAACTATGGCGAAAAAGCCGTACCTCGTGCCTGTGCCGCTGCTGACCGTACTGGACACGCATTGTTGCACACGCTTTATCAAAAGAACCTTGAAAAAGGCACGCAATTTTTCGTTGAGTGGATTGCGCTTGATTTGATCAAAGACGCAGAAGGCAACATCAACGGTGTGATTGCTCTTGACCAAGAAACGGGCAACATCTCTGTATTCCAAGCACAAACCACGGTATTAGCAACTGGCGGTGCAGGTCGTATTTTCCGTGCATCAACCAACGCCTACATCAACACAGGCGATGGTCTTGGTATGGCGGTGCGTGCTGGTATTCCTTTGCAGGACATGGAATTCTGGCAATTCCACCCAACAGGTGTGGCAGGTGCAGGCGTGCTATTGACCGAAGGCTGTCGTGGTGAAGGTGCGATCCTTCGTAACAAGCATGGCGAAGCGTTCATGGAGCGTTATGCCCCAACGCTAAAAGACCTTGCCCCTCGTGATTTCGTCTCTCGTTCTATGGACCAAGAGATTAAAGAAGGTCGTGGCTGTGGTCCAAATGGCGACTACATTTTGATGGACATGACGCATTTGGGTCTGGACACCTTGATGAAGCGTTTGCCATCGGTATTTGAAATCAGCCACAACTTTGCCAATGTGGACATCGCCAAAGAAGCCGTGCCTGTTGTACCAACCATTCACTACATGATGGGCGGTATCCCAACCAACATTCACGGTCAAGTCACCGTGCCTGTGCTAGACGGCAATGTGGACGAGCAAGGTCTATACACCGAAGGTCGTGTCATCAAAGGTCTATATGCCATCGGCGAATGTGCGTGCGTATCAGTACACGGTGCAAACCGCCTAGGCACCAACTCTTTGCTTGACCTTGTGGTATTTGGTCGTGCGGCAGGTCAGCACATCTTGGATGAATTTGCCAAGTCTGACCGCAGCTACAAGCCACTTGATCCACGCGTGCTTGACTTTACCCAAGCTCGTCTTGACAAGCTACAAAATTCAACCGAAGGCTACAACGCTCAAGAAGTGGCTGATGAGATTCGTAACATCATGCAGTCTCACGCTGGCGTATTCCGTACCCAAGCCTTGATGGATGAGGGTGTTGAGAAAATCTTGGCATTGGCACCAAAGATTGAGCGAATCCACCTAAAAGACAAATCAGCCGTGTTTAACACCGCTCGTATTGAAGCGCTGGAAGTTGCCAACCTGTATGAAGTTGCCAAAGCGACCATGTTGTCAGCAGCTCTTCGCCACGAATGCCGTGGTGCGCACAGCGTACTAGACTACGAGCGTCCTGCCGATGACGAATACGCACCGCTGGGTCGTAACGATCACGAGTGGATGAAGCACACGCTATGGTACTCAGAAGGCAACCGTGTCGTTTACAAGCCAGTGCGCAAAAAGCCATTGACTGTGGATTATTGTGAGCCACGCGTGCGTACTTTCTAATTTGATTATATAACTAAATTGAGCAAAGCCAGCATTGCGGTGCTGGCAGGTCAAAAGATTGGAGAAAACCAATGAGTCGAGGCACCCGTATCGTAGAAATCTACCGCTACGACCCAGACAAAGACAATGCCCCATACATGCAAACTTACGAGATTGAGCTGTTAGACTCTGATCGTATGTTGCTTGATGTGCTACTTCGTCTAAAAAAAATGGACGAAACCCTAACTTTCCGCCGCTCTTGCCGTGAAGGTATCTGTGGCTCAGATGGCGTGAACATCAACGGTAAAAACGGTTTGGCATGTTTGATCAACATGAACACTTTGCCAAATAAAATCGTCGTGCGTCCATTGCCGGGCTTACCTGTGATTAAAGATTTGGTCGTGGATATGAACCAATTCTACGCACAATACGAAAAAGTGCATCCATACCTAATCAATAATCAGCCAGCGCCACCAAAAGAGCGCCTACAATCACCAGAAGATCGTGAAAAGCTAAACGGTCTGTATGAATGTATCCTATGTGCGTGCTGTTCAACTTCATGCCCATCATTCTGGTGGAACCCTGATAAGTTCCTAGGTCCATCAGCACTACTGAACGGTTATCGTTTCATCATTGACAGCCGTGATGGCGATACCCAAGCTCGTCTGGCTCGCCTTGACGACCCATTCAGCTTGTTCCGTTGCCGTGGTATCATGAACTGCGTGTCGGTATGTCCAAAGGGTCTAAACCCAACCAAAGCCATCGGTCATATCCGTAATATGCTACTTGATGCGGCGGGTTAATACATCACCTGATATGATTAAAGGTCTTATCCTATGATAAGACCTTTTGCTTTGGGTGGGTTTTTTTGTTGGCTATTTGTGACGGATTTTGTCCGTGCATTTGGCAAATTTTTGTCAGAACGATGAGTAAATGTGAATTTTTTACAAAATTTTGTCACTATGCACACTTTTAAAGGCAATGCAACTTGTTATCTGCTGTGAAATGGCGTACACTATGCAGTTGATATGCGTCTAAAATACTCAGGCGTGTAGGTAGATATTGGTCGGTGTCGAACATGAGGTTCGGCACGGATGAGCATTTAACCTAAAATTCACCAAAGAAATGGCGAAAATTATGACAAACAGTAAAAATACGGTGGCATATCAAAACACCGAATTGGCAGCAGACGGCGCAGCGTACATCGAGGCGCTTTATGAGCAGTATTTGGCAGACAGTAGCAGCGTGAGTGATGAGTGGCAGCAGTATTTTGCTGACTATCGTGCCGACACGGACGCACCGCACAACGCAATCAAAGAACAATATTTGCTACTGGCTCGCAACCAAACCAAAGGTCGCTCTGCATCACAAGGCGGTAGTAGTGACTGCGACCCAAAACAAATGGGTGTGCAACAGCTGATCTCTGCCTATCGCCGCCGTGGTCACCGTGTGGCAAATCTGGATCCATTGGGACTACAAAAGCGCCCTGAGATTGAAGATTTGACTTTGGCGTATCATGGTTTGTCTGAGGCGGATTTGGACACCGTGTTCCCAACCACTTTGATGAGCATTGGCAAGTCTGAGGCGACATTGCGTGAGATCATCGAGATCTGTGAACGCATCTACTGCGGCAGCATTGGCTATGAATACATGCATGTCTTTACCGCCAAAGAGAAAAAATGGTTTGAAAATTATATCGAATCAAACCAAGGCTACATCCGCTTTGATAAAGACAAAAAGCTAGAAATCTTTGACCGTCTGACCGCCGCCGAAGGGCTTGAAAAATATCTTGCTCGTAAATACACAGGTGTCAAGCGCTTTGGTCTAGAAGGTGGTGAAAGCTTTATTCCTGCCGTGCATGAGATGATTCAGCGCGTGGGTAATTATGGCGCTAAAGAAGTTGTCATCGGCATGGCGCACCGTGGTCGTTTGAACTTGCTTGTCAATATCATGGGTAAGAACCCAAGCGTCCTATTTGACGAATTTGACGGCAAAATCCAGCCAACCATCGGCTCGGGCGATGTCAAATACCACAACGGTTTTAGCTCAAATGTCATCACCAAAGGCGGTGAATTGCACCTAGCGCTTGCTTACAACCCATCGCACCTAGAAATCGTCTCGCCTGTGATGTTAGGCTCGGTGCGTGCTCGTCAAGCTCGCCGCTCTGAAAAATACGGCTACGAAATCGACAGCAAAACCGTACTGCCAATCGTGGTGCATGGTGACGCTGCCTTTGCAGGTCAGGGCGTAAACCAAGAAACTTTCCAAATGTCGCAAACTCGTGCTTATAAGACGGGTGGTACTTTGCACATCGTCATCAACAACCAAGTAGGTTTTACCACTTCTCGTCCAGAAGACGCTCGCTCGACCGAGTACTGTACGGATGTGGCGAAGATGGTGCATGCGCCTGTGTTGCATGTCAATGGCGATGATCCAGAGGCGGTGGTGTTTGCGTCTCAGCTTTTGGTGGATTATCGTAATGAATTTGGTCGTGACATCGTGCTTGACATCGTCTGCTACCGCCGTAACGGTCATAACGAATCGGACGAGCCATCAGCCACTCAGCCATTGATGTACCAAATCATCAAAAAACTGCCAACCACTCGCACGCAGTATGCCGATCAACTGATCTCTGAGGGCGTGATTAGCAAAGAAGAAAGCGGACAGATTGAGGATAGCTATCGTGTGGCGCTTGACAACGGTGACGATGTCGCCCAGGGTCTAGCCAAAGAGCCAGACACCAGCTTGTTCGTGGATTGGTCGCCTTATGTCGGTCATCAGCTAGAAGATGACTGGGAAACTGGCGTGGACATTGAAAAGCTCAAATCCTACGGTCAAGCGATGGCAAAAGTGCCAGAAGGCTTTGAATTGCAGCGCCAAGTCGCCAAGGTGTTAGAACAACGCCTTGCCATGCAAACTGGCGAAGAGCCGCTGAACTGGGGTGCGGCAGAGACTTTGGCGTATGCGTCATTGGTTGATGAAGGTCTGTTGGTGCGTATCACAGGCGAAGATGTGGGTCGTGGTACTTTCTCGCACCGTCATTCAGAGCTGTACAACCAAAAAGACGGCAGCATGTACATTCCTTTGCAGCACATTCGTGAAGGTCAAGCACGCTTTGCCACTTACAATTCGCTATTGTCAGAAGAGGCGGTGCTTGCCTTTGAATATGGCTATGCGACCACCATGCCAAACGCTTTGGTTGTTTGGGAAGCTCAGTTTGGCGACTTTGCCAACGGTGCTCAAGTCGTGATTGACCAGTTCATCTGCTCTGGCGAAACCAAATGGCAACGCTTGGCAGGCTTGACCATGCTATTGCCACACGGCTTTGAAGGTCAAGGTCCTGAGCATTCATCGGCTCGCCTAGAACGCTATTTACAGCTTTGTGCCGAAGACAATATGCAGGTCATCACACCGACCACGCCAGCCCAGATTTTCCACGCACTTCGCCGTCAAGTGGTTCGTCCAGCTCGCAAGCCTTTGATTGTGATGTCGCCAAAATCCCTACTTCGCCACCCGCTTGCCACTTCTACCCTAGAAGAGCTTGCGTCTGGCAAGTTTGAAACCGTTCTGCCAGAGATTGACGCATTGGACAACAGTAAGGTGACTCGCTTGGTGCTGTGTGGCGGGAAGGTGTATTATGAGCTGCTGGATCAGCGCCGTAAGCTGGGTCTGGATCATGTGGCGATTGTGCGTATTGAGCAGCTTTACCCACTGCCAGAGGCTCGCATTTTGGCGGAATTTGCCAAATATCCGAATTTGTCAGAAGTGGTATGGGCGCAAGAAGAGCCGCTCAACCAAGGTGCGTGGTACTACCTATTGCCAGAGATGTATCGTATCATGGCAACTCAGTCGGCGACTTTGGCAACTCCTGCGGCTCGTCCTGCGGCGGCTGCCCCTGCGACAGGCTCACCAAAAATCCACAACGCCCAGCAAAAAGCACTCATCGCTGATGCACTTGGTGTAGCTGTGGACGCATTGCAGTAATATTTTTTGCCAAGCTGATGGGTATCGGCTTGGCTTTTGGTTTTTTAATGAATTTGTATTAAGTTTATAAACTTAGGAGTTTATCATGGCTGAAATTAAAGCCCCAGTATTCCCAGAGTCAGTGCAAGACGGTACCATCGTAGAGTGGCATGTTGCCGAGGGCGAGCAAGTTTCTCGTGACCAACTGCTTGCTGAAATTGAGACCGATAAAGTCGTTCTAGAAGTGGTTGCCCCTGATGATGGCGTGGTGACCAGCATTGTTAAAGGCGTGGATGACACCGTATTGTCGGCAGAAGTGATTGCGCAATTTGAAGCAGGCGCAACCGCCGATGCCAGCAAAGATGCCGATGCGCCATCAGCTGAGGCACTGTCTGAGTCAGAAGCCGCCAAAGGCACGACCATCGACCCTGCGTCTGTGGCAGCCCCTGTGCAGCCTAAAAATGGCGCTGAGAGCGAGCAAGATTTTAAAGACCAAAGCCCAGCGGTGCGTAAAGCTGCCAAAGAAACTGGCGTCAATCCTGCCGATGTTCAAGGCTCGGGTCGTGGCGGTCGTGTGACCAAGTCTGACATGGTAAACCCAACCCTAAAAACCACTTCTGGCAGCGTGATTGCCACTGCGGTGGGCGAGCGTGCCGAGACTCGTGTGCCGATGACTCGTCTGCGTAAGCGTATCGCAGAGCGTCTGCTTTCTGCTACTCAAGAAACCGCCATGCTGACCACTTTCAACGAAGTGAATATGAAGCCTTTGATGGACTTGCGTGCTAAATACAAAGACCAATTTGAAAAACGCCACGGCGTAAAACTTGGCTTTATGTCGCTGTTTGTTAAGGCAGCTACCGAAGCCTTGAAGCGTTTCCCTGCGGTGAATGCGTCTATTGATGGCGATGACATCGTGTATCACGGCTACTATGATGTGGGCGTGGCGGTATCAAGCGATCGTGGCTTGGTTGTGCCCGTACTTCGTGATACAGACGGCATGGGTCTTGCTGACATTGAAGGCGGTATCCGTGATTATGCCATCAAAGCTCGTGAAGGCAAATTGGGCATTGAAGACATGACTGGCGGTACATTCACCATCACCAACGGCGGTGTGTTTGGTTCGCTACTTTCTACCCCAATCATCAACCCACCACAAACCGCCATCCTAGGCATGCACGCCATCAATGAGCGCCCAATGGCAGTTAATGGCGAAGTGGTGATTCTACCAATGATGTATCTGGCGCTGTCTTATGACCACCGTTTGATTGACGGTAAAGATGCGGTACAATTCTTGGTAACCATCAAAGAGCTGATTGAAGATCCAGCTCGTTTGTTGCTAGACATTTGATTGATTGGCAATGCCCATCTTGGGTGGGCATTGTTTTATTTTTTTAGTCAATAATTCCAATAATAAATAAGAGAAAACTATGAAAAATTCATACGATTTGGTTGTGATCGGTGGCGGTCCTGGTGGCTATGAAGCGGCGATTCGTGGTGCCCAGCTTGGCTTTAGCGTGGCGTGTATTGAAAAACGCATTCACAAAGGCGAGCCTGCACTTGGCGGTACTTGCCTAAATGTCGGCTGCATCCCATCAAAAGCACTGCTTGACAGCTCGCACCGTTACGAAGCGACCAAGCACGAACTTAACGATCACGGCATCACCACAGGCGATGTAAATATTGACATCGCAAAAATGCTAGAACGCAAAGACAGCATTGTCAAAGGCTTGACCGCAGGCGTGGCAGGTCTATTAAAGGGCAATGGCGTGGACTGGCTACAAGGCTGGGGTACGCTGGTTGATGGTAAATCGGCAGAAAAACAAATCAAATTCACCGACCATGACAACGCTGAACACGCCATCACTGCCAAATATGTGATTCTAGCGGCAGGTTCTGTGCCAATTGAAATCCCAGTTGCAAAAACTGATGGCGAGTACATCGTGGATAGTACAGGCGCATTGGAATTTAGTGAAGTGCCAAAACGCCTAGGCGTGATCGGTGCAGGCGTCATCGGTCTTGAGCTGGGTTCGGTATGGCGTCGTCTGGGCGCGGAAGTTGTCGTTTATGAAGCGATGCCAGAATTTTTGGCGGTAGCGGACAAAGACATCTCTAAAGAAGCTGCTAAGCTACTTAAAAAACAAGGTCTAGACATTCGTGTGGATACCAAAGTGACGGGCGCTGAAGTTGTGAATGGCGAAGTGGTTGTCACCACCGATGTCAAAGGCGAGACCAAAACCGACACCTTTGACAAGCTCATCGTGTGCGTAGGTCGCCGTGCTTATAGCGAAAAACTGCTTGCTGAAGGCTGCGGCATTGAGCTGACCGAGCGTGGTTTGGTGGCGGTTGATGACCAATGCAAAACCAACCTAGACGGCGTGTATGCGATCGGTGACTTGGTGCGTGGTCCAATGCTTGCTCATAAAGCGATGGAAGAAGGCATGATGGCGGTAGAACGCATTCATGGCGAAAAAGCCCAAGTGAACTACGACACCATCATCAGTGTCATCTATACGCACCCTGAGATTGCATGGGTAGGCTTGACCGAAGAAGCAGCAAAAGCAAAAGGTCACGAAGTCAAAACTGGCTCATTTAGCCTTGCGGCAAACGGTCGTGCCTTGGCACAAGGCGAAGGCGTGGGCGTGATCAAAGTCGTGGCTGACGCTAAGACCGATCGCCTACTTGGTTTGCACATGGTAGGCGTGGGTGCTGGCGACATCGTTCATCAAGGTATGATTGCGATGGAGTTTGTTTCTAGCGTAGAAGACCTACAGCTGATGACATTCGCTCACCCAACCGTGAGCGAGGCGGTTCACGAAGCGGCATTGTCAGCGGACGGTCGTGCGATTCATGCTATTCAGCGCAAAAAACGCTAATCATTAGCCCAATTGCAAAAACGCTCATCAAACTGGTGGGCGTTTTTGTTTTTTATGCTGTCGCTTAACTTTAAAAAAAAATTGCTTGCCAAGCTTGCCTATGGCGGAGCGGTTTTCATTAGGTTTTTGGATTTAAAGCTGAATTTGGTCATTTGTCAATTTTTCTGATGAATGTAAGAAGCGATTGTAAGTGATTGTATCGATTTTATTATTTATTTGCATGGTTCGTTGTATTATGTTGGCGATTTTGATAAGATAACAAGATAAAATCCCCCTTTGTGACTTTTTGAAGTTATTCATGAATACTTTTCCCTCAAAAAAGCATCTTGTTGCTGCCTGTGCCGCCGCTCTTTCTTTGGTCGTGACGGGCTGCCAGAGTGTCAATGCTTGGCAAGCAGGCGCTGGACCTTCCAAAAAAATCATTGAAAACCAAGGCAGAACCATCACCACAGTCAATGAAGATGGCTCAGTCGAAGAGCAGGTGTCGGGCTTGACAGTGGTTGAGATCGACAGTCGCATTGCGGCATTGTCGTCAAGATTGTCGCCAGTCAGCCGCTTTTCTGATCATTATCAATCTGTGCAGAATTTCAACAATCGCATCAGCGCAGGCGATGTGGTCGATGTGTCTATCTGGGAGGCGCCACCTGCTTTATTATTTGGAACGGCAAATGACATCTCAGGTCTGACAGGCTCTAAGGAAGTCAAATTGCCCGAGCAGATGGTCGATGCCCGTGGTCAGATCAGCATTCCTTTTGTCGGCAAGCTGGTCGTGATGGGTAAGACGCCCCAAGAAGTGCAGGACATGATCGTGCGTGGGCTACACAGAAAAGCAAACAGCCCAAGTGCGGTGGTGCGCATCGCCAAAAACAACTCAGCCGATGTTACCGTGCTGGGCGAGGTCAATAACAGCACTCGAATGCCGCTGACGGGCAAGGCGGAGCGTGTACTTGATGCGGTGGCGGCAGCAGGCGGCGCAAAGCATCCATCAAGCCGTGTGACCATTCAGCTCAACCGACAAGGTCAAAGCGTGGAAATGCCGTTTGACATGGTGGTCAATGACCCAAGGCAAAACATCATCTTGCAGACAGGCGATGTGGTGTCGGTGAATTATCAGTCTAAGAGCTTTACGGTGATGGGTGCGACCGCCAGAAATGACGAGATTAACTTTGAGGCAAGTGGCATTTCACTCATGCAGGCACTGGCTCGGGCAGGCGGTCTTAATGACAACCGTGCCGATGCTCGTGGCGTGTTCATTTTCCGATATGATAACATCAACATGCTAAGTCCTGAGCAATATCAGGCACTGCCAGATGAACTCAAATCTAGCCGCATTGTCCCCATCGTGTATCGCATGAATCTGCGTGACCCTGTCAGCTATATGACGGCGCAGAATTTTCCCATCAAAGACAAAGATGTGATTTATGTATCAAATGCGCCGGGCGCGGATTTTGCCAAGTTTATGGCTTTGATCGGGCAAGGCGTAGGTCTTGTGAATGCGGTTAATGATTTGTCAAATAATTAACTAGAATCATAAAGGTATTGGTTGTGCGAAAATTAAGAGGCAGTTCGGTTTATTTAGACCCCTTGTTTTGGTTGTGTGTGGTCATTCCGACCCTATGCTTGGTGATTTATTATGGCTTTATCGCCTCAGATGTGTATACTTCTGAGTCGAGATTTGTCATCAGAAGCCCTAACCAGCAGTCGGTATCGGGCATTGGTCTTGCCCTTAGAAATATCGGGTTTAATGCCTCATCAGATGACAGCTATCTGGTGCGGGACTATCTCACCTCTCGTGATGCAGTTCAAAACTTAAAAGATGATCTGAACGTCCAAGAGAAATACTCAGCCGACACCGTGGATGTGGTGAGTCGTTTTGGGGTGGTTGGCAGTCCGACTTTTGAGAATTTTTATGAGTATTTTAATAAGAAAATCAAAGTCGTCTATGATCCAGCCTCGTCAATTTCTTCGTTGCAAGTTGAGGCTTATACCGCCGAAGATGCTCAGAAAATTAACGAAGAGCTGTTAAAAATGAGCGAAGTTGTTATTAATAGAATTAATAACAATGCCAAAAGTGATATTTTAGTCGCCGCTGAAAACGAAGTTAAAGAGGCGCAAGAGGCATCAAGACAGGCTGCAAACAGCTTGGCAGAGTATCGAGTCAGCAATGAGGTGTTTAATCCAGAAGGGCAGTCTACCTTGCTTTTGCAAGAGATTTCTAAGCTACAAGATGCCTTGATTCAGACAGAGACTCAGCTAACACAAGCGCGACTATTGACTCCTGATAACCCACAAATCAAAGCGATGGAATCTCGCATTCAGACGCTTAACAAAAGCATTAAAGAAAAGTCTGCACAAGTGACGGGTCCAAGAGATGGCTCGCTTTCCAACCGTTCTGTCGAATTTCAGCGTTTGCAACTTGAAAAAGAGTTGGCGGACAAGCAGTTGGTTTCGGCGATGGCGAACTATGAGCAGTCAAAGAATGAGTTTAATAAGAAACAGCTTTATTTAGAGCGTCTGGCTCAGCCGTCCTTGCCTGATGAAGCCACCAAGCCAACACGCTTTAAGAATATCCTATCAGGCTTTGCCTTTGGGCTTTTGGCTTGGGGTGTGCTACGGTTGTTTGTGGCTGGGGTGAGAGAGCATCGTGACTAGCGATATGAATGAAAAAACATCCCATACTAAAGAAATGGCTGAATTTTATAAATCATTAAAAATTCAGCTCAGAGTGATTTATGCTCTTTTAATGCGTGAAATCATTACCCGTTATGGCAGGCATAACATTGGCTTTGCATGGCTATTTGTTGAGCCGATGATTTTTACGCTGGGCGTGGCTGCTTTATGGAATGCGACCAAATCAGCGCATGGTGGTGACATCGCTATCATTCCTTTTGCGGTAATTGGCTATTCAACGGTACTCTGTTGGCGTAATGGAGCCAGTAGAGCGGCTAAGGCGGTTGATGCTAATATGGGTCTTTTATATCATCGGAATGTCAAAGTCATGGATGTCTTTTTGGCGAGGGCTATTTTGGAAATTGTTGGTGCGACGGCTTCTTTTTTGCTATTGTCCATCATTTTTCATTTGGCGGGAGCGATGGAGGCGCCCAATAATTTTTTATACATGGCGTATGGATGGTTTTTATTGATTTGGTTTACGATCGCACTGGCTTTTATTGTGGGCGCTTTGTTTGAGATGTCTGAGGTTGTAGATAGACTTTGGCACGCCTTAACCTATCTATTATTCCCATTGTCAGGTGCTGCTTTCTTTGTATATTGGATTCCTGAAGGACTGCGCCATTATTTGCTTTATTTACCCATGGTGCACGCAACTGAAATGATTCGTCATGGCTATTATGGTGATATTATCCCGACTTTTGAGAGTGTGGGTTATATCATTTGGTGTAATATGGTGCTGTCATTTTTGGGATTGGTGTTGGTGCGTTATATCACCAGAAAGCTGGAGTCATCAAGTTGATTGAGTTGATTGATGTAGTTAAGTCCTATCCTTTTGGTAAGGGTAGGAGGAATGTCCTAGAAGGGGTGAATTTAACCGTTCGACCCGGTGAGAAAATTGGCATCATGGGCAGAAATGGTGCGGGTAAATCTACACTCATCCGTATTTTGGGTGGAGTTGAGCAGCCTACCTCTGGAATCATTCGCAGAGACATGAATATTTCTTGGCCGCTTGCCTTTACGGGTGCATTTCAAGGAAGTCTGACTGGGGCTGACAATGTTCGCTTTGTTTGTCGTGTGTATGATGTGGATTATAAACAGGCGATGGAAGTGGTGGACTCTTTTGCTGAGCTCGGCAAATATCTGTATGAGCCTGTTAAGGTGTACTCTTCTGGTATGCGAGCGAGATTAGCTTTTGCGATTTCCCTTGCGGTGGATTTTGATTGCTATTTAATTGATGAAGTGATTTCGGTGGGCGATGCCAGCTTTCATCGAAAGTGTGAGATTGAGCTGTTTGAAAAAAGAGCGCACAAATCCATGATTATCGTTTCACATGAACTTCATAACATCAAAGATTACTGTAATAAGACAGCAATCCTAAATGACGGTAGATTGACGGTTTATGAGAATATCGATGAATCCATTCATATTTATCAGAATTTGTAGATTTTGATGCCCTAATTAATATTGTGGTGTTTTATGATTTATGTTTCTTTACCAGTTCATGAAAAATTTGATGTCATTGCCAATCAGCTGCAAAATTTCAAAAAATACCTGCCAGAGGCGATGATTGTCCTGCACTTGTCTGCTGGTGCACATTTTTCTACAAAGGAGCTGGATGGTTTTTTAAAACTAAATAGGGTTGATAATTACATCATTAACCCAGTGCAGCTAAATGCTGCGTGGGGCAGTATTATTGAGGCGCATTTAAGCAATGTCGAATTTGTTTTGCAGCAGGGGGATGCGCAGAAAGTTATTTTTCATTCGTCTAATGACATGCTAATCAGAGAGGGCTTATCTTCTTATCTCAAAGACAAGACTTTTTTGTTTCATCACCGCGAGGTATTTCCTAAATCTCATTGGTGGCCAGCTAATGTGGCGATTGATGACATTGCGTTTACGGACTGGTTGAGTGTTTATGGTGGTGCTATCGTTGCCTCTCAGATAGAAGGTTCAATGTATGGTGTTGATTTTCTAAGAGAGTTTAATGATCAGTATCAGTGGCGCTATAAAAAGTCTTTTTCATCGCTGAGTTACCCAAGGGAGGAGTTTTTTTTCTCATCATTAGCTCGTGCCTTTGGGATTGTTGCTGATGGCTTGCCTTATGTCTTTTCTGAGGTGCATCGCTTTGATAAGAAATTATGGGCATATTATGAAAATATGCCACTATTATTAAATAATAACCCGCTATCAAAAAAAATAAAAAAGCAGTTGATTGATAAACTGTTTGATTATGGTGATTATAAAATTTCTATCAAAGATATTGAAGCGATTAGAAATCAAGATGATAGGCATTTTGCATCCATCGAATATTTGAGTGATGGAAATAATAGATGGCGTATACATACGATTGATAATCTTTTTGCTGTTAAGCGAGTTCCAAGAATGATGACTGATAAAATCAGACAATACATTAGTAGCGAGTAATGAGAATGAATCTGTTACAGCACATTATTTTGCCGAAAAATTCTATTTATGCCAAAGATGTGAGGTCTTATCTGAAGGCATCTGAAAAAGTTCGTCTTACTCACGATGTCTTGAATATGCCTGCTTATCAAACAGTAGACTTTGATACTTATTTTAACTATTTTGATAGTAAAAAATGGTTGGATTTTGGACAGATAGACAGTCTTTTTGTTAAAGGTGGTATTTGTGGCGTGGCACTGCTTGAAATCGTTGGAGTCAAGCGATTTGGCAATCGCCATCATCAGTCGTTGGTGTATAGTACAGAAGTTGGCTGT
Organism: Moraxella nasibovis; assembly: GCF_029581575.1. Taxonomy (NCBI): domain Bacteria; kingdom Pseudomonadati; phylum Pseudomonadota; class Gammaproteobacteria; order Moraxellales; family Moraxellaceae; genus Moraxella; species Moraxella nasibovis. The sequence goes on from NZ_CP089975.1 coordinate 84,245, forward strand.
TCTGGTAAGTGGATTGATTTTGTTGAGGATATTCGAGATTTTCAAGATTACGAGGCTCTATTTGTGCGCATCTGCACCCTTGAAGAGCATTGCCAAGTACAATCACTTGCTTTTGGTACTTACACACCTGCAAAGCGGCAAGTAAAACTGGGCATTTGTTTTATTGATGGATGGTCTCAAAAAGTTTATGATGAAATTGCTCAATTGAGTAATTCAAATGCCTTAGAAGTGCAAATCTTTGGTCGGACGGAACAGCTTCAGCCTCTTTCACAAATCCATTCTTTGATTGAGCAAATCAAATCAATCAAAGAAAGCGATAGAACCCACATTCTTTCGATATCCACTCAGGACTTCGTTTCGGCAGAATGCGTATTTAGAGCATTTAGATTCTTTGAGATGGTTTTTGCTGAGAGGCAGGATGTGGTGGTTTCTGGTGAGGGTATTTCAGCATTTGACGAGAGCGATTGGGCATTGCTGAACCAATTGTCATCCGTGCTTAAGGGTGGTTCAAAAAATTATAGCTTTGATTGGCGATTTTGTGCTTTTAATAAATTAGTTTTCCAGGCTTATGGATTGCCGCTGCCATTGTCCTTGCCTCAGGCTGCCAGCGAGTATCAAAGCAGAATCTATAAAGAAATCGTGCCAATTAATGGTGTTGCATTCTATCGGGACATGCAGACGAAGCCTTCCTTGATTCAAATGGAGTATTACCATATTCGAGATGAGCTTATTGAAGAATTATTAAAGTCAAATCCGAGTTTGGAGACTTTAAAAAGCTTGGTGTGGGATAGATTCTGGCACAATATTCACACCTATCACTATGTGGCAGCGCGCCTTAATTTGTATGCGCTTGATCATATTACTAAGGGTGTTTATAAGGCGGATGCGCAAGATATTGAGCGATATGTTAACAATCTTTATGCTAAAGAAAATAAATTTACCAGACATCGACAAGTGACCCAATCTGACTTGACGAAAACTGTGATGGATAAGACATTGTTAAATGTTATCAGACCTTATGTTGGTCTGGGTAGACCAGCGGTGCTATCTGATAGAGCAGATTCAAAGCAGTTTGTAGGCAGAAATCATGTATTGATTGCTGATGGTCATGGAGGTGCGGAGGTTGCTAGAATTCGTCGAAAAAAATTAGGATTGCTTGTTCGGCATGCTACGAAATCTTATGCTAATTTTATCAAAAATTATCACAAGATTCGCAATGATCTTCTTGAATATCGCAATGACAATAAGCAATATTAATTCATCTTCAAAAGAGGAAATTCATCATGAAACGCTTAATCTTTGATTTGGATGACACATTGTCAAAAACCACCGGTGGTGATTATGCTAATGCTGAACCCATCATGCCAGTCGTTGAAAAGCTAAAAGAGTATCACGCACAAGGATTTGTCATTGTAATTAGCACTAGCCGAAACATGCGTACTTATGAAGGCAATGTCGGTGCCATCAATAAAAATACTCTGCCCATCATTATTGACTGGCTAAACAAGCATGACATTCCTTTTGATGAGATTTATACAGGCAAGCCGTGGTGTGGATTTGAGGGTTTTTATATTGACGATAAGGCGGTGCGCCCAGATGAGTTTGCAAATCTGTCTTATGAAGAGCTAAGAGAATTGGTCAAGGTAGGTAAAAATGTTACTAATTAATTCTGCTGCTTATGTCGGCCCAGAATTTCAGGCAGAAGTTGGGGTCATTCCACCTTGCATGCTACCGATTGGCAATAAAAAAATCATTGAGTTGCAAGTCGCTAAGCTGCGAGAAGTTTTTGGCGATGAAAAGATCGTACTTTCTTTGCCAAAAAGCTATAAGCTTGCCATCAATGAAGCCAATGTATTGGCGGAACTGAACATCAAGACGCGCTATGTGCCAGATGAGTTTACGCTCGCTGAGGCGATATTGTATGTTTTGAACACAGAGACTGACAGCTTTGATGAGCAAATCCGTCTGCTGCATGGCGATACTTTAATTAGCGACATTCCTAAGGTTTGCGATGTGCTGACCATTTCAAAATTTCCTCGTGCCTATAATTGGCAAAAAGAAAAACTGCCAACAGGTGAAGAGGTGATTTGGAATGGCTATTTTTGCTTTTCCGATAGGCTGAATTTTATCAAATCATTGGCAATTGCTCGAGGTGATTTCGTTAAGGCGGTTAACCATTATCGTGAGACGCATGCAGTAGAGTTATATGAAACCAAAGATTGGCATGATTGTGGTCATATCAACCCTTATTTCAATGCCAGAGCCACAATTACCACACAACGCTCGTTCAATTCGCTACTGATAGATGATGGTGCGGTTACAAAAAGCAGTACTAATCATAAAAAAATGCAGGCGGAAATCAACTGGTTTAAATCATTGCCTGCCAGCCTTAGAAAATTTACCCCTCAATTTATTGAGGAAGGGATTGGCAATGATGGCGTAACACCTTATTATTGTTTGGAGTTTATGCCAATTCTGCCACTAAATGAGCTGTATGTACATGGCAGGAATCCTGCGATTTTTTGGAGAAAGATTTTTAGTCTGGTAAAAGACTACTTTGAAAAAGCCAGAAATGCTGATGCTGCGCTGGATAAAAACATGGAAGCCATCATTAGCTCGTCCGATCGGCTTTATAAGGATAAAACTTTATCTAGAATTGCTAAATACGCCGAAGAGGTCGGACTAAATCTAAATAAGCAAATTGTTTATCAAAACAAGGCTCTGGGTTCGATTAATGACATTGTTAATGATAGCATCCAAAAGACTTTGAATCTGCCATGTGTAGCGACCATCATGCACGGCGACTTATGTTTTAGTAATATGTTGTTTGATGCACGAGGACAGCGCATTAAACTGATTGATCCACGAGGCATTGATGAAGATGACAATCTGACCATCTTGGGCAATCAAACCTATGATTTGGCGAAATTAACGCACTCTGTCATTGGTATGTATGACTTTATCATCGCAGGGCGCTATCGTCTAGTGGAGAATGTTGAAAATAGCGAAATAGAGTTTGATGTTGATGAGAGGCTGTCGCTGATTCAGCAGGAATATCTAGATACGATATTTTTTGAAGACATCACAGTCAAACAAGTCATGCCTGCGGTAGTGCTATTGTTCTTGTCCATGCTTCCTTTGCATGATGACAGACCTGATCGCCAAAAAGCCATGCTAACTAACGCATTTAGACTGTATCATGACTTTGTACTTTAATCGGCTTTGAATAATTTGAATAAGGATAAGAATATGTTCGTAATTCCAATGGCGGGGTTGTCTAGTCGATTTTTTAAGGCTGGCTACGAAGTACCAAAATATCAGTTAGACATGGGTGGCAAAACCGTTTTTGCTCGTTCGCTAGAATCTTTCAAGACTTATTTTGAGACAGACTTGTTTGTCATTATTTTGCGTGATGTGTATGACACAAAAGCTTTTGTTGAGCGTGAAATGCAAAATCTTGGCATCAAAAACTATCAGCTTTGCGTTCTAGATGGTGAGACCGAAGGACAGGCAGAAACGGTGTATTTGGGTACCCAAGATGCCTCAAATGATGAAGAGCTGTATATTTTTAACATTGATACATTTAGACATGGCTTTAAAAAGCCTGAGTTTGCCACAGAATGTGACGGATATCTGGAGGTCTTTAAGGGTGAGGGTGACCATTGGTCTTTTGTGGGTATTGATGAAAACGATAGGGTTGTTCGCACTACTGAAAAAGAGCGCATTTCAGATTTATGCAGCAATGGGCTTTATTATTTTAGAAAAGCAGGCGAGTTTAAGGCGCTTTTTGAAAGAACCAAGTCAGAGAAGTTGTATGTGAAAGGCGAGCTTTATATCGCACCCATGTACAATTTGATGTTAGAGCAGGGTGCGGATATTCGTTATGATTTGATTGAACTATCACAGATTGATTTTTGTGGTACGCCAGATGAATATGTGGCTCTAAAAGAAAAATATCAAACAGCATAATTCAACAGAGGCATCATGATTAACGATAAAGACATCACCGTCATCTATCAAGGGGCGGTCAATGTGTCAAATTTGGGTACAGGCAACAGCGACAGCAGTGATTTTTTGTATAATGTCCAAAAAACACGCACTGCTTTGCCGAATGCAACCATCATTTTATCCACTTGGTCAAATACGGTGCTTCCTAGCGATTATGATACTCCTGAGAAATTGGGTGTGGATAAAATCGTGTATAGCGATGATCCTGGCGCTCTGCCCAATATTAAGTTTGATAATCTTCCTGCTAACAATGCTAATCGTCAACTACTGTCAACCCTGACAGGCTTAAAGGCTACCACCACACGCTTTGCCATGAAGTTAAGGACGGACAGTTTTTTGACGGGGACAGGCTTTAAGAAAGCATACTCGCAGTTTGAGCAACAAGTATCTGCCACAAAAAAAGGTAGGGATTTTCAGTATAGTCCCATTGTGCTGTGCTGCTACTTTACCATTGACCCGAATGTCTATGAGCATATGGCGTTTCATATGAGCGACTGGGTACATTTTGGAGAAACAAAGACTCTTTTAAAGTATTGGGATGTGCCATTTTTCAATTTTGAAGATGCAACCTTTTATGAGCGACATCCCCATGACAAATCATCGAATTTTTTTGACAGGCAGTTTCGTACTCGCATCGCTGTCGAGCAATATTTGACTACGGAATTTGCCAAAAAGTTCGGCTATGCTGTCCCAGTTTTTCATAATCAAATTGATAAGAAAATTTTATTTGATTTTGATAAATTTTTGGCGGAAAGAATGATTGTTTTGGATCTTGATCAGTTTGGGGTGGATTTGCCAAAATACAAGTGGGTGAGAAATTCTGATTTTATTTCCATGGACATTCTGATGCACGCTGATTGGTATGGGCGCTTTGTGGCGCATTGGCAACCAAAGGCTGTGGATAAGCAGGTCTATGCCCTATTCAAAAAGCGCCAACATCAAAAAGTTGCCAGCAAATGGGTGGCAAAAGTTACAGGGTCGTTTGCAGGCTACTGGTGGCATTCGCCAGAAAATAAAAAGCGCAAGCGTTTTGTGGAAAAGGCGATTAAATTTATTCCGTAATTGATAGGGGTTTAGGCATGGCGGGTCATCATAGTATTAGATTTGAAGATTTTAAACAAATTGCTCAGAATAATTATTTTTCTGGATTGGGCGATGACGAAAAGTTTTTCGCACCAGACGATCGTTTGTTTTTTGATGAAAGTTTGGTGCTTGAACCATATTGTTCGTTCATGAATGGCTTTGGGCATCGTAATGATTTATTATGCTCAATGGGATCATTTAGCTATAGCTGGTCAAAGCTGCCCACTTGGTTAAAGGTAGGAAGATACTGCTCTATTGCACACGGGCTTAAATTTATGGGTGCTAGGCACCCTTATGAGCGTCTCAGCTCATCCTCCTTTACTTATGATAAAAATTTCGTGATTTGTCATAGATTTTGCCAAGATGAAGGAAGGGATTTTGAGATTCAGTCTTATGCCGTTGCTACTGATAATGCGGTTATTGGAAATGATGTATGGATTGGCGAAGGCGTAACTTTGGCAAATGGTATTACCATCGGTGATGGGGCGATTATCGCTGCCAATGCCCATGTGGTCAAAGATGTGCCAGCCTATGCCATTGTCGGCGGTAACCCCGCCAAAGTTATTAAAATGCGGTTTGATGATAAGACGGTGGAGCGTTTGATTGCCAGTCTTTGGTGGGAATATGATTTTACTGTATTTGAGAACAAGTCCTTTTTGGACCCAAATCGCGCGCTGGATATGCTAGAAGAGAAGATTGCGTTGGCACAGGTGGAGAAGTTTGTGCCAAAAGTGATTACAGCGAAGGATTTGTTAGCATCTACAATCAATGATTAACCGATATAATGCTCACATCCTAATCGTCGGTGCAGGCTTCTCTGGTGCAGTCATTGCTCGTGAGCTTGCTGAAAATGGTTATCAAGTCAAAGTGCTTGATAAAAGAAATCATATCGCAGGTAATTGCCATACCGAGCGAGACGGCGAAACAGGCGTCATGGTGCACCAATACGGTCCGCATATTTTCCACACTGATGATAAAGAGGTGTGGGAATATGTTAATCAGCACGGCACATTTATGCCTTATACCAACCGTGTCAAATCTACCGTTGGCGGTCAGGTTTATTCGTTGCCTGTTAATTTGCATACCATTAATCAATTTTTTGGCAAAGCATTTAGCCCAAAAGAAGCCTACGATTTTATTACCCAAAACCAAGCCAATAAAACCATTGGTGAGCCACAATCATTTGAAGAACAAGCATTAAAATTTGTGGGCAAAGACTTATACGAAGCCTTTTTTAAAGGCTACACCCAAAAACAATGGGGCTTGTCGCCAACCAAATTGCCAGCCAGCATTTTAAAGCGTTTGCCTGTGCGTTTTAATTACAATGACAATTACTTTTTTCACGAATATCAAGGAATGCCAAAAGACGGCTATACGGTGATTGTGGAAAGTATTTTAAACCACCCTAATATTGAAGTTTGTCTAAATACTGAATTTAACCCTGATGAAATGGCACAATTTGACCATACTTTTTATACAGGGGCGTTAGATGGTTTTTATGATTATAAATTGGGGCGGTTAGGCTATCGCACGCTGGATTTTGAACGCCATACCGATGACGGAGATTTTCAGGGTTGTGCGGTGATGAATTATGGTGAAGAGAGTGTGCCATATACCCGTATTGCTGAGCATAAGCATTTTACCCCTTGGGAAAATCACGATAAAACTGTCTATTTTAAAGAATATAGCCGTTTATGTGGCGAAAATGACATTCCTTATTATCCCATTCGTTTGGTGGACGAAAAAGCAATGCTTGAACAATATGTAGAGTTGGCAAACCAAGAAACCAAAGTTACTTTTGTTGGGCGACTTGCCACCTATCGTTATTTGGATATGGATGTTACCATTCGTGAAGCCTTAGATGTGGCAAGAGCGTTTTTAACCGCTAAGCAAAACGGTGAGCCCGTTAAGCCGTTTTATGTCAATGTATTATAATCTATGAAAAAAATTGCTGTTGTTATTACTACTTTTAATTCGTCAAAATATATTGGGCGATTGATTGAGAAATTACTTTGCCAATCTTATCCGATAGATAAAATTATCATTGCTGATAATAACAGTTCGGATAATACTTGCGATATTATTCAAGAATTTCAAAATAATAAAATCCACTTGCACCAATTAAATGCCAATTTAGGCGGTGCAGGTGGATTTGCCAAATGTTTTGAGATTGCCAAAAATAGCGATTGCGATTATATTGTCAGTTTTGATGACGATGCTTATCCACCAAGCGATGACTTTATTCGTGATATGGTGGCGATTAAAGAGCAATATAATTATGATGTGATTTCGGCATTGGTGGTGGATAGTGATAACCACGCATTGTCCGCTTATGAATATAAAGTGGGTGGCAATAAAAGCACTAAGATTGACGATATTCAACAAGTGCTGTTAATTGATAATGACATTAAATTATTTAATGGCGTGCTATTTGATAAAAAAGTCGTTGAAAAAATAGGTATTCCAAGGGCGGAGTTTTTTATTCGTGGCGATGAACAAGAGTATAAAACTCGAATATTAAATGCTGGCTTTAAAACAGCGGTATTTACAAAGGCGATAGTTTATCATCCCACTTCGGTGAATGAGTATATTTATATTAAAGGTAAACGCTATCATCATTTGGATTCACCTTTTAAGTTATTCTATTCCACTCGAAATCAAGCCTATATGCTAAGACTGCGGACGGATATTAGCACAGTTAAAAAATCAAAAATTGCCGTGAAGCATTTTTGGCGATACAGTTGGTTTTATTTGGTTTATAAAAAAGACATTAAAAATTATTATTTGTGGCTTAAAGCCTTTATCTTCGGGCTGATGGGCCATATGAATAATGATTTTAGAGGCTAATTAAGGTTAAATTATGCAAAAAATCACCCACGCCATCATTCCAACAGCAGGTTTTGGCACTCGTATGTTGCCACTTTCAAAAGCTGTGCCAAAAGAGCTATTACCACTGGGCAATCGTCCGTCTATTGCCTATGTGGTGGATGAGGCCATCAAAGCAGGGATTAAAACCATTATCCTTGTCAATCATGCCCAAAAAAGTGCGATTGAAAACTATTTTGACATCAACAGCGAACTAGATACCCAACTTCGCTCTAAGGGCAAGGATAACTTGGCGAATAGTTTGAACTTTTTGCCCGATGATGTCAAGGTGATTAGTGTGCGTCAAGGCAAACCGTTGGGGCTGGGGCACGCTGTGCTACAAGGGCGTGCGGTGGTGGGCGACAATCCTTTTGCCGTCCTACTCCCTGATGTGGTGCTAAACCCTTATGAGACCGATTACGCCACACACAATTTGGCGTATATGTTAAACCAATTTGCCGAAACTGGACGCAGTCAGATTCTGGTCGAGCCTGTAGCGGTATCAGACATTGATAAATATGGCATTGCTAAATTAGAAAATATTCAAACCCTTGAAAAATCAAATGAAAACAAGAGTTTTGCCGTCACAGGTTTTGTGGAAAAGCCCAAACCTGAAAACGCTCCGTCAAACCTAGCGGTGGTGGGTCGTTATGTTTTTGACAATGCGATTTTTGATTATCTTGCCAAAACCGCTCCGAGCGTCGGCGGAGAGATTCAGCTCACCGATGCCATTGATGCGCTCATCGGCACAAAAGGCGTGGATGTAACGACAATGGTGGGCGACAGCTTTGATGCGGGCGATATGGTAAGCTATATGCGTGCATTTATGTATTTTGCCGAGCGACAGTTGAGTGAGTAAGAAAAAAAGTAAAAGCCAACGTCGTTTCCAATGTTGGCTTTTGGTCTTTGTCTAAGGCGGGCTGTATCAAATAAATTTGATGCACAGGATAACCGACCCCTAGCTCACAATGATATTATAGGATGAAATAATGTTGAACGCAACAGGCTCACAAACTTGGCAAACCCTACAATCCCACGCCACCACGCCCCCAGATTTAAACACCCTGTTCAAATCCAACCCCACTCGTGGGCAAACTTTCACAGCTGCCGCTTGCGACATTTATATGGATTTTAGCAAGCAGGCGATGAACGATGAGATTTTAAGAGATTTATTAAAATTAGCCAATGAATTTGATTTATCCAATAAAATCAATGACTTATTAACAGGTCAAAAGGTAAACGACACCGAAAACCGCCCAGCCCTACACACCGCCCTGCGTCTACCCAAAGGCGAAACGCTGATGGTGGACGGCGTGGATGTCAATGCCCAAGTCCACGACAGCCTTGCCAAGTGTGAGATGATTGTAAACCGACTGCGTTCAAAAATCTGGCGTGGCTACTCAGGCAAGGCGATTACCGATGTCGTGAACATTGGCGTGGGTGGTTCGGATTTAGGGCCTTTGATGGCGACCACCGCCCTTGATGAGTGGGCGGACAGCGAAATTAGTGTACACTTCGTCTCTAATATGGACGGCACTCAGCTCCACAGTCTGCTGGGTGTCTTAAACCCCCAAACCACTGTTTTTATCATTTCTTCAAAATCCTTTGGCACGACCGACACCCTTGCCAATGCCGAGACTGCGCTGGCGTGGCTGTTGTCCGCCCACGACCATAAGCCGACCATTTTGCACCGCCATTTTATTGGCGTGTCCACGCGTCCCGATAAAATGACCGTTTGGGGCATTCACCCTGACAATCAGCTCCTGCTTTGGGAGTGGGTTGGCGGGCGATTTAGTATGTGGTCGGCGATTGGGCTTGCGATTGCGGTCAAGATTGGAATGGGTCATTTTTATGACCTGCTCGCTGGGGCGAACGCAATGGATAGGCATTTTGCCAGTGCCGATTTTGGCGAGAATTTGCCTGTTTTGCTTGGCTTGATTGGTGTGTGGAATGCGACTTTTTTGGGCATTAACGCCCATTCGGTGTTGCCCTATGACGGACGGCTCAAATTTTTCCCCAATTATCTGACCCAGCTTGAAATGGAGTCCAACGGCAAATCAGTGGCGAGAAACGGTGCAACTGTAAACTATAAAACCTGTCCGATTTTGTGGGGCGACATCGGCTCAAACGCCCAGCACGCCTTTTATCAGCTCCTGCATCAAGGCACGCAGGCGGTGTCGTGCGATTTTATCACGCCAATCAACCGCTATGACGGCACGCAAATTCACGATAAGTCATTGGAAAATCAGCATAAATTGTCCCTTGCCAACTGTTTGGCTCAGTCGCAGGTGCTGGCGTTTGGCAATAATGCCTTGCCCGACAATCTTAAAAATTCTAATGATAAGTTTAGCCAATTTAAACAATATCGGGGTAATCAGCCGTCCACCACGCTCCTTTTGACCGCTTTAACGCCCAAAACTTTGGGGTCGCTCATCGCTCTTTATGAACACAAAGTCTTTGTCATGTCGGTGATTTGGCAAATCAATCCCTTTGACCAATGGGGTGTGGAAGTCGGCAAAGTAATGGCAAACAGCGTGTTTGAAGTGCTAAATGGTGGCGTGGGCGAATTTGATGGTTCAACGAATGAGCTTTTAAAGGTAATTGGTGGTAAAAATGTCTAAACAAATCAACATCTTAGGCGTAAATTTTGAAAGTATCAACACCGCCTTATTTCTAGCGAACAGCGATTGGCAAGTACATCTGATCAGCGATACAGATACCGTGAATGCGGTGCTAAAAAAGTATCAATTTGACCGCCAATTATCGCTACTTTGGCAGTTTTATACCAACGATCAAAAAATCATCATCAAAGATTGCATTGAAAATAACGAGCATTTTTGGTTGTTTTTTGATGAAAACAGCGACATTGATGTTGGGTCTTTTGAGCTAAAACCTAACAGCCAAGTATTGTTAAGCGGTGCTAAAGAAATTGGCTTTTTTGATGCGTTGGCTCAAAATCTGCAGACCAACTGGGTGTATTATGTGCCGTTTAACTTTTTAAAAGATGGCAATAATTTTAATGCCTTTTTTAACATTGAACTGTTGATGCTTGGCGAAAAGATGGCAGGCAGTGCCAATCGCCACGAGATTTTGGGAACGCTTATCAAAAACAGCAAAAACCACGCCATCAACACCATCAAAACAGTGGAATTTACTCGTGCCAGTATCATTGCGATGCTCGCCACTCGCCTGTCGTTCATCAACGAGATGGCACGCCTTGCCGACAGCGAGACGGTCAATATTGACGAAGTGCAGGGCATTATGGGCAAGGACAGCCGTATCAGTGGGCATTATCTAAAAGCAGGCTGGGGCTTTGGCGGTAAGTCTTTGCCGAGCGAGCTTGATTTTTTGATGAAAAAATTTGAACAAAATCAAGTAGATATGCACCTTTTGCAAGCGGTCAAAGACATCAATGACGACCAAAAAGAGCTGATTTTCCGCAAATTTTGGCAACATTTTAATGGCGACATTGAAAACAAAACGGTGGTCATCTGGGGGGCGGGCTATCGCACGGGGACTTCTCGCACCACAGGCAGCGCCATTCATTCGCTGTTAAAGCTGTTTTGGAATTACGGCATCAAGACTTTTGTTTATACCGTGCATACTTCTTATGAGCTGAATGAACAATACGGCGACGAGCCGTTGTTTGAGCTGATTGATAATCCTTATAATAAACTTGCCATCGCCAATGCCTTGTTCGTCATCAACTGGGCGAATCACGAAAAAATTGAGATGGGGCGACTGAACGAAGTGGCGTTGCCGATTTTTGATGCGAAAAATCTACTTGGCGATCCAGAGATTTTGGCGTATCAAGGGTTTTATTGTGGGATTGGCAAGTCTTGATTTTAAGCGTAAGATGTGTACCACGCACCATGCGATCATTGATAAATTCAAAAAATATCAGAAAGTGAGAAATCTATGAAAAAAATCCTAGTTACGGGCGGAGCTGGCTACATCGGCTCGCATACTTTGATTGAGCTTATCAAGGCAGGTTTTGAGCCTGTGGTTTATGATAATTTGTCCAATTCTAGCCCGATTGCCATTGAGCGAGTGGAAAAGATTGTCGGTCAACAAATCAGCTTTATCAAAGGCGATATTTTGGATGTTGAACTACTTAAACAAACCTTTAAAGAGCATAACTTTTTTGCCGTGATTCATTTTGCAGGCTTAAAAGCGGTGGGCGAAAGCGTTTCTAAGCCTTTAAAATATTATGAAAATAATGTAACAGGCACGATTAATTTATTAAATGTGATGCAAGAATTTGCTTGCCAAAACATCATTTTCTCCTCATCGGCGACCGTCTATGGCAACCCAGAAACTTTGCCAATTACCGAAACAGCAAAAAGAAGCTGTACCAATCCTTATGGGCAAACCAAGCTGACGGTAGAATATATTTTGGAAGATTTGTGCAAATCTAGCCAATTTAATGCCATTAGCCTACGCTATTTTAATCCGATTGGGGCGTATGAAACTGGCACGATTGGCGAAGATCCGAACGACATTCCTAATAATTTAATGCCTTATATTAGTCAAGTGGCGGTGGGCAAATTGGAAAAATTGTCTGTTTTTGGCGATGATTATGACACCGTTGATGGCACAGGCGTACGAGATTATATTCATGTGGTGGATTTGTCCAAAGGTCATGTCAAGGCGTTAGAATATTTGGTGACAAAAGACGGCGAGAAAGTCGGCTTTGATCCTGTTAATCTGGGCACAGGCAATGGCACGAGCGTGCTGGAGCTGGTCAATGCCTTTATCGGTGCGACAGGGCAGGCTGTGCCTTATGTGATGACAGGCAGACGAGCAGGCGATGTTGCCAGCTGTTATGCGTCGTGCGATAAGGCGAAAACAGTGCTGAACTGGACGGCGGAGTTTGACATCAAGCGTGCGTGCGTGGACACTTGGCGGTGGCAATCTCATAATCCGAATGGCTATAAGAGCTAAGTTGTCTTGAGCTATGGGTTGGATTGATTAAAGAAAAACCCAACAAATTCAAAGATTTACACCCAAAATGGTGGGAAAAACGCACCTACACGACTTTATCAATGTGGTGGGCGTAAAAAAAATCAAAAAAGCCATTCATTGACGAGTGGCTTTTTTCATGGGGTTATTATTGTTGTTCGACTTGCTTGATACGCTCATCCGTCTTGGGGTGGGTGGATAGCATTGACCAATGTCCTTGACCTTCGCCATGTTCTTTTTTCATTTTTTCAAAAAAACTTGCCAAATGTGCAGGCGAGATGCCAAGGCGTTTTAGCTCATCGATGGCAAACTGGTCTGCTTCAAGTTCGGCATCTTGGGAGTATTGAGCGGTGGCAAGTAGTGTCGGCAGAGCAAGCAGTAAATCTGAAGTATCGCCTGTGATGACGACAATCAGCACGCCCACGCCGATACTACTGATCGCCTGTTCTAGGCTATGGCGATGCACCAGATGTCCTTGTTCGTGAGCCAGCACGGCAAGGATTTCGTTGTCATCATCGCTAAGTTTGATAAGCTCGTCCGTGATGATGATGGTGTTGTTGGGTATGGCAAGGGCGTTGGCACCGATGTCGCCACCGCCACGCACGATGACGGTGGCTTTTGGGTCGCCGTCCAGTTTCTCGTATAGGGCGATGATTTCGTCTTGGCGAGCTTGGGGTAATTGACTAGGCTGTGTCAGCTCCATCACATAGCTTTCTGCCTGATCGCCAAGTTTGACAAGTGTGTCGGCAGGCAGCTGCTGGGCGATGTGATGAGATGCCATCGGTATGCCAAGTTTTAGCACGCCAAAGACGAACACGCACATGATGATGACACTTGCACCGATCCACGCCCAGCGTCGCTCCATGATGGCGATCCGACCAAAGAGTCGCTGATTGGCAAGCGTCAGCCAAGCTGGTACTTCGCCGATAAATTCCACCCTTGCCCCATCGCCAAGCATGATGGCGTGCGGCGCATTTGCCACGGCAGGCAGATAGTCGCAGTCTTTGACAAAGTAGCGTTTTTCATGCTCGGTGCCTGCTTTGTCTTGCCAAGTGACGATAAAGCCATCAGGCAGTCCTTGACCGTCAATCGGGCGAATGCTTGCCTTGTGTGCGGTGCTGATTTTGCCATCAAAATAGCGAATGTCGGTGCGTGCGTTCATGGCGTTCCTATCAATGTTGGTGGGGATTACCAAGACACATCAATGTCAAATACATCGCTGATCTCTTCGGCGACTGGCGAGATGTTGTCCGTGCTTGGCGTGGTCAGTGTCTCAAAGTCATCAACCGCCACCAGTGATAGCGTTTCGGTCTTGTAGCGATGTAGTCGCACCGCCGCCCACGGATACAGTAGTCCCAGACTTAAAATGATGGCGATGTAGTTGGTCAGATTGATGAGTGCAAATTTTAACACGCTAAAATTCACAAGTTTAAAGCGGTTGTTACCTAGGCTCATTTTGCTCCAAATGGCTTTGTGCAGCAAGCCTTTTGCCAGTGGTATGATGAGCAGCATACCCAAATAAAACACACCGATCATCACCAAAAATACTGTGTCTATCGCAGGATTGTCCATGTCGGCAGTGGTGTCCATATAGCCACTAAATCCGATGCCAAAAAGCGCAGCCACCATAAAGATGAATAGCATCATCGGCAGCAGTGTCGCCTTATAAAAATCGCCAACACTTGCCCCAAAGTTGAATTTTAATTGTCCAAAATAAGTATTGTCAAACTGATAACGCTTAAACGCTCGCCAAAACAGTGGCATGAGCAAGCCAAAACTGAGCGTACCTAAAATTGCCATGGCGATGAACAGCAGATATAAAGTGCCAAGTTTGCCGTTAAAGCCAAAGCGGACATTGTTGTATTGGCTGTTTCTTGCCATAAAACGCATGGACGAGCGAATCAGCCAAGGCACCGCCAAAAATAACAATGCCGAGCCAATCAGGGCAATCTCTACCGATAAATTGCTGGTAACGCTGATGATAAGATACAAAGTGATGGCGATGAGCCGTCCGATCAAAATGCGTTTTGGATTGGCGGTGAAATCAAAACTTCGCTGGTTGATTTGGGTGTTGCCATAAAAATAACGCAAACGGCGTACCTTTGCCCACGGCGAATAAAAACCGATGGTAATGATGGTCAAAACCAAATTAACAATCCAAATTTTAAAATAATCCATGCCATTACCCAAAAAAGCAAAGCGGTGCGTGCTGGGTGGTAAAGGCGGTGGGGTGGGTGGGGTGTGGCTGGATTCGTTAGCAAATGGGCTTGTGGTCGGTGGGTGGGGTGGGTGTTGATCAAAAACAGTATCCGTCATGATAATTCCTAATTGCAAATGATTATTAAATGATATTTTACCAATAAATTTTTAAAAAAGAAACCTTGAATTTGGCTTGCATCTGGATTTATATTTTGTGCTACAATGGGATTTTTTGATGAAGTTTTGATAAATATTTTGATAAAAAAGGTGTGCGATGAGCTGGCAAAAGATTGTTTTGGCAAGTAATAACAAAGGCAAATTGGCAGAATTTCAAGCATTATTTGATGGGGCGAATCTGGGCATTGACATCATTCCCCAAGGCGAGCTTGGCATAGATGATGCGGTGGAAGATGGCTTGTCATTCATTGAAAATGCCATCATCAAAGCCCGTCACGCCAGCAAAATGAGCGGACTGCCTGCCATCAGTGATGACAGCGGTCTGTGCGTGCCTGTGCTTGGCAATCTGCCAGGGATTTATTCGGCACGCTTTGCAGGCGAGCATGGCAATGATGCCGCCAACAACGCCAAATTGCTGTCCAAGCTTGAATCATACCGCACGGATGAGCCTGTGGTGGGCAAATTTATCTGCGTATTGGCGATGGTTCGCCACGCTGATGACCCATTGCCCATCGTGGTGCAAGGTGAATGGCTGGGCGAGATTTTGAACAGTCCTGTGGGCGAGCAGGGCTTTGGTTATGATCCGCTGTTTTGGTTGCCAGAGCTTGGCAAATCGTCTGCCGAGCTTGACAAGAGCGAAAAAAACGCCATCAGCCATCGTGGGCAAGCATTGGCACGGCTCATTGACGCACTAAAAACGGCATAAATCCGCAGGTCTTACGCTGTTTTTTGATGAGATTTTAATCAAAAATGCGTCAATTTGGTGGTTTTTGTTGTAATTTTCATCGCTTGGCGTTATACTGTGGTGTTTTTAGGTGTTTATTTGCCTAAATCGTGTTATGATACACCCAAATTTTATGCTTGATGGACATCGGGCTGGTTTATAATTGATATTTTTAAAAGGTAATCATCATGAGCAATCTAGACATCGCAGTCAATGTACTGTCTGACAAAGAAACCCAACTGACCGTAAAAGTGCCAGTAGGTACAATCCAAAGCAAAGTGGAAGGTCGCATTCGTAGCCTAGCTAAGACCGCTAAAATTGACGGTTTTCGCAAAGGCAAAGTGCCAGTAAGCCACATTCGTGCTCAGTACGGTGCAGGCATTCAACAAGAAGTCATCAACGATGTGATTCGTGATACCGTCTTTGAAGCGATGAATGAGAAAAAAGTGCGTGCCGTGGGCGTGCCAAACATTGACGATGTCAAGCTTGAAAACGACTTTTTGGTATATCAAGCGACTGTTGAAACTTTCCCAGAAGTGGAAGTCAAAGGCTTGTCTGACATTGAAGTTGAGCGTCAAACCGCCACTGTGTCTGACGAAGATGTCGATGTGATGATTGAAAATCTACAAAAACAACGCCAAACTTTTGAAACCAAAGACGGCGAGCTTGCTGATGGCGACGAAGCGACTTTTGACTTTGAAGGCTCAATCGACGGCGAGAAGTTTGAAGGCGGCACAGCTGAAAACTATCGTCTGATCATCGGTTCAGGTCGCATGATTCCAGGCTTTGAAGACGGCATGAAAGGCATGAAAGCTGGCGAAGAAAAAACCATCAAGGTAACTTTCCCAGCAGATTATCAAGCAGAAAACCTACAAGGCAAAGAAGCTGACTTTAAAATCAATGTCAAAGAAGTTAAAGAGGCCAAATTGCCAGAATTGAACGAAGAATTCTTTGAATTGTTTGGCGTAAAAGAAGGCGGTCTTGACAAGCTAAAAGCCGATGTTCGTAAGAACATGGAGCGTGAAATCAAAAACGCTGGTCGCAATCAAGTAAAACAAGCGGCGTTTGATGCTCTGCTTGAAAAGAACGAATTTGATGTGCCAAAAGCCATGCTAGAGCAAGAAATCAACCGTCAGCGTGAGCAAATGCTACAACGCTTTGCACAGCAGTTTGGTGCAAATCCAAACACCTTTGGTGCAGACATGCTGCCAAATGAGCTGTTTGAAGACCAAGCACTTCGTGCGGTGCGTTTGGGCGTATTGGTTAGCCAAATCATCGAAAAACAAAACATTGAAGTGGATCAAGAGCGTGTGACAGCGTTCATTAGCGATGCCGCTGAAAACTACGAAGATCCAGCTGAGGTCATCGAGTACTACACCAACGACAAGCAGCAGCGTGCTGGCATTGAGGCGGTTGTGCTGGAAGATCAAGTGGTGGATTATCTGCTATCACAAGGTAAAGTTACTGACAAAGAAGTAAAATACCAAGACCTATTGGCAGCAGCACAACAAGCACAGCTGTAATTTGGCTTGCTTACAATAAAGCCATAAAAATACCCCGAACAGTGTTTGGGGTATTGTTTATTTGATGGTAGAATAGGCAGAGTTTTTAACATTTTTGGAAAATTCCATGAACATGAAATACAATCCTTTTTATGATCAACTGATGGACAGTTATCATGCGCCCCAAAACGCCCTTGTGCCGATGGTTATTGAGCAGTCGGGTCGTGGCGAGCGTTCGTTTGATATTTTTTCTCGCCTTTTGCGTGAGCGAGTGATTTTCTTGACAGGTCAGGTTGAGGACAACATGGCGAATCTGATCGTCGCTCAGCTGTTATTCTTAGAAGCGGACAATCCTGAAAAAGACATTCATCTGTACATCAACTCGCCCGGTGGCGTGGTAACGGCTGGCATGGCGATTTATGATACGATGAACTTCATCAAGCCTGATGTGTCTACCATCTGCATGGGTCAGGCGGCGAGCATGGGTTCGTTTTTATTGTCAGCAGGCGAGAAGGGCAAACGCTACGCCCTTGCCAATAGCCGTGTCATGATCCATCAGCCATTGGGCGGGTTTCGTGGTCAGGCATCGGACATTGAAATCCATGCCAAAGAAATCTTGCAACTAAAAGCCAAGCTCAATCAGCTGCTGGCTGATCACACAGGACAGCCTGTCGAGCGTTTGGAGAAAGACACTGATCGTGATAATTTCATGAGCGCCGAGCAAGCCAAAGAATACGGTCTGGTCGATGTGGTGCTGGACAAACGCCCATCGAATCTGTAAGGAGTGCGCATGACTGACCTAAATACCTGCTCGTTTTGTGGCAAGAAAAAAGCCGAAGTAAAAAAACTCATCGCAGGCGACGAAGCCAGTATTTGCAATGAGTGTATCGTTGCTTGTGGTGACATGCTGTCTGGCGCAGGCATTGATGATGCCAAGGCAGAAGCGGCGGACGCCAAAACTGAGGCATGGAAAGATGCCAAATTACCAACGCCAAAAGAGCTCAGAGCCCATCTGGATGAATATGTCATCGGTCAAGATGCCGCCAAAAAAGCCTTGTCGGTGGCGGTCTATAACCACTACAAACGCCTAAAATCTGAGCCAAAAGATGCGCAAGCGAGCGATCAAGTCGAGCTTGCCAAGAGTAACATCATGCTGATCGGTCCGACTGGCTCTGGTAAGACTTTGCTGGCGCAGACTTTGGCACGCCTACTGGATGTGCCGTTTGCGATGGCGGATGCGACCACTTTGACCGAGGCAGGCTATGTGGGTGAAGATGTGGAAAATATCGTCCAAAAGCTCTTGCAAGCCGCCGACTATGACATTGAACGCACCCAAAAAGGCATCATTTTTATCGATGAGATTGACAAAATCACCCGCAAATCTGAAAATCCGTCCATCACCCGTGATGTCTCTGGCGAGGGCGTACAGCAGGCACTACTCAAAATCATCGAAGGCACGGTGGCGAATATTCCACCACAAGGCGGACGCAAGCACCCACGCCAAGAGATGATTCAGGTGGACACCAGTAATATCCTAATCATCGTCGGTGGTGCGTTTGCAGGGCTGGATCGCATCATTCAGCAGCGTACCGAGACCACAGGCATGGGCTTTAACGCCACGGTCAAGGCGCAATCAGAGGCAAAAATCAGCGAGCTGTTCCGTGAAGTTGAGCCTGAGGATTTGGTAAAATTTGGTATCATTCCAGAGTTCATCGGTCGTCTGCCAGTCATCGCTACGCTTGATGAGCTGGACGAGGCAGCGTTGGTGCAGATCTTGACTGAGCCGAAAAATGCCCTGACTAAGCAGTATCAATACCTGTTTGAGATGGAAGGGGCGAAACTGACTTTTGAACAAGATGCCTTGACTGCCATCGCCAAGCAAGCCATGAAGCGCAAGACGGGCGCAAGGGGGCTTCGCTCAATCATCGAAAACGCTCTGCTTGACACCATGTACGAGCTGCCAAGTAGGGAGGATGTCAAAGAGGTGACGGTGACTCGTGAAGTGATCGAAGAGGGCGAATCACCCAAGATGGCTTAATGCGCTGCGTTTTGCTACCATGATATCTTGTGATAAGCATCGACATTGCCGCCAGTATGTAGGGAGAAATTAGCCTCACCCCTTCGACAGCGACATTGACTTGATGGCTGTGACTACCTACCCCAAAGTCCATAGTGGCTTTGGGGGTTTTTTGTATGACCCATCAGTCAATTTTCAAAAAATCTTAACCCAAGCCATGAAAATTTTGTTATATTAAATTGGCTAAGTGATGACTGTTAGCATTAAATTTTTTATCACAAAAGGAAATGGCAATGACTGAGCTTTATAATGGCAATAGCCTATCTGTTAGTTTGGCGGACGGTATCGCCAATTTGCGTTTTGACAATCAATCTGAGAGCGTGAATAAATTTGACACGGCGACCAATGCCGAATTTGCCGAAGTAGTGTCTGTGCTAGAAGGGCGAGACGACATTGAGGGTCTGATTGTTACTTCTGGCAAAAAAGTATTCATCGCAGGGGCGGACATCACCGAGTTTGTCGGTCATTTTGAGCGCTCAGAAGATGAGCTAAGATCATGGCTGCTTGCCATTAATGACACCTTCAACCGCTTTGAAGATTTGCCATTTCCAAAAGTCGCCGCCATCAATGGTGCGGCTTTGGGCGGCGGTTTTGAGATGAGCTTGGTTTGTGAATATCGTGTGATCGGCACATCAGGACAAGTGGGTTTTCCTGAGACCAAGCTTGGCATTTTCCCAGGCTTTGGTGGCTCGGTGCGTGCCCCCCGTGTGGTGGGTGTGGACAATGCCCTAGAAATCATCGCTACGGGCAATAACATTCGCCCTGACGCTGCCTTGAAAATGGGCTTGGTGGATGCGGTGGTCGCTGATGAGGCGGTGGAGCAGTCGGCGATCGATTTGGTCAAAAAGTGCATCGCAGGCGAGCTGGATTGGCAAGCTAAGCGTCAAGAAAAGCTTGTACCTGTGCGCCTAAGCCAGCTTGAGCAAGCGATGGCGTTTAACTCTGCCAAGGGCGTCATCTTTGCCAAGGCAAATCCAAAGCAGTATCCTGCGATCGCTCTGGCGGTGCAAAGCATTGAAAAACACGCCAATCTAAACCGTGATGATGCCATCAAGGTTGAGGCAGAGGGCTTTGTCAAGGCGGCAAAAACGCCACAAGCTCAAGCCTTGGTCGGTGTATTCTTGAACGACCAAGCGGTCAAAAAAGCCGCCAAAGACCACAGTAAAAACGCCCACGACATCAATGAAATGGCGGTATTGGGCGCAGGCATCATGGGTGGCGGCATCGCTTATCAGGCAGCGAAAAAGGGCCTGCCGATCATCATGAAAGACATCAAGTCAGAGCAGCTTGATCTTGGCATGAGCGAGGCGAGCAAACTTTTGTCCAAAGAAGTAGAGCGTGGCAAATCAACGCCTGCTAAGATGGGCGAGACGCTTTCCAAGATTCGCCCAACGCTAAACTATGGCGACTTTGGCACGCCTGACATCGTCATCGAGGCGGTCGTTGAAAACGAAAAAATCAAAAAATCGGTGCTGGCCGAGACCGAAAGCCTAATCAAAGAGACGGCGATTTTGGCGTCAAACACATCAACCATCAGCATCACAGAGCTTGCCACTGCCCTAAAACGCCCAGAGAACTTCGTGGGTATGCACTTTTTCAACCCTGTGCATCGTATGCCATTGGTTGAGGTCATTCGTGGCGAAAAAACTTCCGATGAGGCAGTGGCGACCACCGTTGCGTTGGCTCAAAAAATGGGCAAAACGCCAATCGTGGTCAATGACTGCCCGGGCTTCTTGGTGAATCGTGTGCTGTTCCCGTATTTTGGGGCGTTTGATTTGTTGGTCAAGCACGGTGCTGATTTCGTCCAAATTGACAAGGTGATGGAGAGATTTGGCTGGCCGATGGGTCCTGCGTATCTGCTGGATGTGGTCGGCATTGATACAGGCGTTCATGCCAGCGCTGTGATGGCGGCAGGTTTCCCTGATCGCATGAAGCCTGATTATAAGACCGCCACCGATGTGATGTTTGAGAACAATCGCTTGGGTCAAAAAAATGGCGTGGGCTTTTATAAGTACGAAATTGACAAAAAAGGCAAGCCAAAAAAATCGCAAGATGCAACCACTTATGAGCTATTAAAAGGTGTGCAAGACACGCAAAAAGAGTTTGATGATCAAGAAATCATTGACCGTTTGATGGTGGCGTTTTGTAATGAAACGGTGCGCTGCCTTGAAGATGGCATCGTGGCGTCGCCTGCCGAGGCAGACATGGCAATGCTGATGGGGCTAGGTTTCCCACCGTTCCGTGGCGGTCCTTGCCGTTATATTGACCAAGTGGGCGTGGCGAACTTTGTGGCACTGTGCGACAAATACGCACATCTGGGCAAAGCGTACGAAGCTCCACAGCTGCTGCGTGACATGGCAGAGCGTGGCGAGAAGTTTTATGCCTAACTGAATAAAAAAGATGCAATATTTAAGGAAAAATTATGACAGTATTATCTCCAAAAGATGTCGTCATCGTTGATGGCGTGCGTACCGCAATGGGCAAATCAAAAAACGGCATGTTTCGTCATGTGCGTGCCGAGACGCTATCGGCTGAACTGATGCGTGCGCTGATTGCTCGTAATGACTTGGACGCCAATTTGATTGAAGATGTGGTCTGGGGCTGTGTCAATCAGACCTTGGAGCAAGGCTGGAACATTGGTCGTCATGCCAGTTTGTTGGCTGGCATTCCAAAGCATGTGGCAGCTCAAACGGTAAACCGCCTGTGTGGCTCATCCATGCAAGCCTTGCATACCGCCGCCGCCCAAATCATGACCAATCAAGGTGAGGTATTCATCATCGGTGGTGTGGAGCACATGGGGCACGTGGCGATGATGCACGGCGTAGACCTAAACCCAAGTGCATCAAAATCCATCGCCAAAGCATCCAACATGATGGGTCTGACTGCCGAAATGCTTGGCAGATTAAACGGCATCACCCGTGACGAGCAGGATCAATTTGCCCTAAATTCACACCTAAAAGCCGCCAAAGCCACCGCTGAAGGTCGCTTTGCCAATGAGATTGTCGGCGTGGAAGGTCATGATGAGGCAGGCAATTTACAGCTTTGCACCACAGACGAAGTGATTCGTTTTGATGCCAATTTAGAAAGCCTACAAAAGCTCAAACCTGTCTTTGACCCTGCCAATGGTACGGTAACGGCAGGTACTTCATCGGCATTGTCTGACGGTGCATCGGCGATGCTGATCATGTCGGCGGCGAAGGCAAAAGAGCTGGGTCTAAAACCCCGTGCGCGCATTCGTGGCATGGCAGTGGCAGGCTGTGATGCAGCGATTATGGGCTATGGACCTGTGCCAGCCACCCAAAAGGCATTAAAGCGTGCAGGCGTGAATCTGTCTGACATTCAGACGGTGGAGCTTAACGAGGCCTTTGCCGCTCAAGGTCTTTCGGTCTTAAAGGGCTTGGATCTGTACGACAAGCAAGACATCGTCAATCACAATGGCGGTGCGATCGCTTTGGGTCATCCGCTGGGCTGCTCGGGCGCTCGTATCACGACCACGCTACTTAATGTCATGGAGCAACAAGATACCCAGCTTGGACTTGCGACCATGTGTATCGGTCTGGGTCAGGGCATCGCCACCATCATTGAGCGTGTGTGATGAATGATGAGTGATTGATCGCTAAATCGCTAAAAAGCCATTCTTGATGAGTGGCTTTTTATTTTTATGGCGATTTGTTTGAGTGCTTTAAGTCATTTGACCTCTGTCATTTGCGGTCATTTTAATGCTTAATCATCGGTCAATAAATGCTCGATTTGCACTTGGTGGAACGCCTTAATACAAGTGATGGATGATAAAATCATACACAGGCGTGTCATTTATGACACAATTTGTGGTAATTTTTTGGTACTTTTGATGGTTTTTCATGGTATGATAAAGCAAAGTCAAACTCAAACAATGCAGGCAAAATGTACAAGCGGATGTGCGGGCAAGTGGTGATTTTCTGAATGATTGTCACTGAAATTTGTGATTAACATGGATGGGCTGTTGTTGGGGTTTGGTAAGTTTTGCAGTTTTATTTGTCTTTTATTTGTCGTCTCACTGAGTCAAACCTGTCTTTTGGCAAACTCTGTCTTTTGACAAAATTGTTTGATTGGTGAAAATTTTTGAAATTTAAGGAACGATTATGAAATTTCGTCAGCTTTTTTTGACCGCCGCTTTGGCAACAAGTGCCATCTCTGCTTATGCCATGCTACCAACAGCAGAGGCTGAGCAGGCGCAAGCGACCACCCAAGCCGCCCCCAAAGTCGATGAAAAAATCAACGCTTTTTTGGTGGTGCGTGATGCATCGGGCAATGAAACCTTGCGTCCACTGACCATCACCGATGGCGTCAGCCGTGGCGATGTGGTTGAGTATCAAGGGCTTTATACCAATTATGACACCAACCGTGTGCGCAAAATGACCGTCACGCTTGGCATTCCTGAGGGTACGGAGTTGGTCGGCTCGGTTGAGCCTACGATCGTTAGGGCCAGCATCGATGGCAGCCGCTTTGTGAATATGCCGATTCGCACCAGTGTCAATGGACAAGCGCAAGAGCTGCCACTAAGCTACTACAAGGCGCTGCGTTGGACGGTGGAAGATGTGGGCATCGGCGCTACCGCTGTCGTCAAATATCGTGTGCGCATCAACTAACGATCGCCAAGACAAAAAAGCCAAGCCTTTTGGGTTTGGCTTTTTTGTTGTTTTAATGGGCGTGTTTGCTAAGTATCGCCAGTAAAAGACGGCAAGAAAATAAGTGCTTGTAACAAAAAACATTCTCATTATCATTGATATTTTTTGATAAATTATATATCATAAGCAAAGTATTTAATGCCATGTCGTGACGATGGTTTGGCATGATTTTAAAGATTTTAAAGATTTGGAGTGAATGATGAATGTTTCTACCTTGATTCGCCCTGCGACTTTGGGCGTGATGATGGCGTGTGGTCTGACACTCGTTGCTTGTGGTAATGACAAGCCTGCCGCCAACCCAGCCACCACCGACACCACAGCGCAAGCTGACAGCAATGCCGCCACTGGCGAGGTCAGCATCAAGACTGCTACTGGCGAGCAGACCATCAGCACCAATCCAAATCCTGTGGCGGTGTACGACATGACCGCTTTACAGAATTTGACGGCGCTTGGCGTGCCAGTGCAGGGTTTTCCTGACATCAAAGATGACCGTGCTTTGATGCTGAATTTAAAGCCTGAAAACGCCCCAGCGACCACGCAGATTGGCACACTGTTTGAGCCAAATTTGGAGGCTTTGCATGGTCTAAAACCACAAGCGGTCTTTGTTGGTTCTCGCATGGCAAAGCATGCCGAAGAGCTTGGCAAAATCGCTCCGACTTATAATCTTACCATCGACACCAGTGATGTCTATGCCGCCACCAAGCAGCAGCTGACCGACTTTGGCAATGTCTTTAATAAACAAGACGATGCTCAAAAGCTCATCGCCGACATCGATAAAGCGATCGCTGACACTAAGGCTTCTGTGCAAGGCAAGGGCAATGGCTTGGCAATCTTGATCAATGGCAATAAAATGAGCGCCTATGGTAAAAACTCTCGCTACGGCTATCTGCACACGGCTTTTGGTGTGCCATTGGCAGATGAGCACATTGAGGTGGCGGATCATGGTCAGCCGATCAGCTTTGAATACATCCAAAAAGTCGATCCTGACTGGCTGTTTGTGCTAGACCGTACAGCGGCGATCGGCGAAGAAGGTGTGGCCGCTCAGCAAATCCTTGACAATCCTTTGATGCACAACACCAAAGCTTGGAAAAATCAGCAGATTGTCTATGTTAGCCCAGACTCTTATCTTGCCTTTGGTGGCTATTATCAATGGCTAAAAGACGCTAAGATCGTCAAAGACGCATTTGACGCCAAAGCAGCGCAATAAGTTTGACAAAGCGGATGGGGCGCATCAGGCTGTCCAAAGTGCGCTCTTTTGAGCATTTAAATCAAAAAGCAGGGCGAACATGATTCGCCCATGCGACTTTTTGGCGCTTTTTAAATCTTGACGAACTGAGTTTTTGGTGAATTGAGTTTGTGGAATTGTCAATAAATGATAAGTAATTATAATTAGCTGAATGCAAAAAATTTAAATATCCTGCCTTGTCTCTTTGGTCTTTGGCGCTGCCAGTTGGCGTGGTTGTTTTATTTTGTAGATATTAAAAGCAGTGCGTGGTTATAGCTGCTTGCTGGCGGTTTTTTTGATTGGCAGTGTTTGTCGGCGGTACACCAATATGCTGTATGGCGTGGTGCTTTTGGTGAACTTGGCGGCGTATATCTTTGCGATCATCGTGCCTTAGATCGTGCCTTAGATCGTGCCTTAGATCGTGCCTTAGATCGTGCCTTAGATTGTGGCTTAGCCAGCCCAAGCCAAGATGAGCTTGCTTGGCGGCTAAATTTTAAGACATTGGCATAAAAAAGTATCATTTTTTATGCCTACCAAATTTAAAAACTGGTAGAAAGCTTGCACCGCCTGATGGGTAAGTCTGGCAGCGTGTGCAAATTTGTGCCATGTTTTAAAGTTTTTTGACAGTTATTTTACCCAATCATTCAAAATTATGAGCACTTCTACCGCACAGACTGTTTTTTGGCGTTTGCCCATGGTGGTCAATATTGGCGCCATGCTGATTTTGCTTGTGCTGATTGCTGTCAGCATTTCGGTGGGCGTGGCGAATTTTTCGTGGGCGAGACTGCTTGATGATGCAGATGGCAGTTTGCAGCTGCTTTTGACCAGCCGCTTGCCCCGCACGCTGGCGCTGATGCTCACAGGGGCGAGTATGGCAATCGCTGGCATGATGATGCAGGTGGTGCTAAAAAACCGTTTTGTCGAGCCATCGATGGTGGGGGCGACACAGTCGGCGGTTTTGGGGATTTTGCTCACCAGCTTGTACCTACCGACGCTACCTTTGCTTGGCAAAATGGGCGTGGCGACTGTCATGGCATTTTTGGGCATGGCAGTTTTTATGCAGCTCATCAAGCGTCTGCCTGCCACCGATTTTCTCATCATTCCTTTGGTGGGGATTGTCTTTGGGGGTATCATCGACTCGGCGACTTTGTTCATCGCTTATCAGACAGAGATGGTGCAGATGCTGTCGGTGTGGCGGTTTGGCGATTTTTCAAGTGTCTTGGCAGGTCGTTATGAGACGCTGTGGCTGGTCGGTGGGCTGTCGGCGCTTGCGTACATCATGGCGGACCGTTTGACCATCATCGGTCTTGGAGACGGCATTGCCAAAAACTTGGGCGTAAACAAAGAAGCGGTGATGTGGCTTGCCATCGGCATGGTGGCGATGATAAGCTCGGTGGTGGTGGTGACGGTGGGGGCGATCAGCTTTGTGGGCTTGGTCGTGCCAAATATCGTGAGCCGTCTGGTGGGCGACCGCCTAAGAGTGTCGCTCCCTGCGGTGGCAATCTTAGGCTCGTCGTGCGTGCTGTTTTGTGACATCATCGGGCGAGTGATTCGCTATCCTTTTGAGATTCCTGTCTATGTGGTGTTCGGGGTGCTGGGGTCGGCACTGTTTTTGTGGTTATTATCAAGGGCGAAGTAGGGGAGTGTCATGGCTTTTTTAAAAAACAACCCAATACTCATCGCCTTTATCATCCTTGTCATCGGCTGTGGGCTGTATCTGACTTTGAATGTGGTGAGCTGGGATTTTGCCCTGCCGCTACGCACCCGTAAGCTCGTTGCTTTTTTGGTGGTGGGCTATGCGGTGGGGGTGTCCACGCTACTGTTCCAAACGCTCACGCATAACCCCATTTTAACGCCAAGTCTCTTGGGTTTTGATGCCTTATATGTCTTGATACAGAGCCTTATGCTGTTCTTTTTGGGAATGGTGAGCTACACCACGATGCCTGCGGTGGGCAAATTTGCTTTTGAAGTGATGGTGATGATGGCGATGAGTGTTGCCATGTTTCGCTTTTTGCTTACAAAGCATAATCAGGATTTGACACGGCTCATCTTGGTGGGTGTGATTTTTGGGATATTGTTTAGAAGCCTGTCCTACATGGTCGCACGCATGATAAGCCCTGATGATTTTGTGACGGTGCAGGCGCACAGCTATGCCAGCTTTACCGCCGTCAATGTCAATCTACTCATCACAAGCATGGTGCTGTCGGCTTTAAGTTTTGTATACATTTGGCGGCACAGATTTGCCCTAGATGTGCTGATGCTTGGCAGAAACTGCGCCATCAGCTTGGGCGTGCCATATCGCACATTGTCGCTAGGCATTTTGATGACCATTGCTCTTTTGGTGTCGATGGCGACGGCGCTTGTGGGTCCGATTACGTTTTTTGGGCTGCTTGTGTGCGCTTTGACCAACCGCTTTTGTACCAAAATGGCGCATGGCGAGAGGCTGATTTTGGTCAGCTTGGTGGCAAGCAGTACGCTCATCGTGGGGCAGGCGGTGTTTGAGCATGTCTTTAAGGTGGCAGGCGTGCTCGAAGTCATCATTGAGCTGTTTGGCGGCGTGGCGTTTTTGCTACTGATTTTTACACAATATGGCAAACAACGCACAATGCAATAATTCTTAATACATAAAATTTAATCTATAAATTTAGGTTGTTGAATGCAAAATAAACTAAAATCATTGCATTTGTTTGATGTGGTTATTTTGGCGATTATCTTTTTTGGCTTTGCCATTTATAGTTCCAACATGCAGTTTTTTGAATTGATAAGTCGTGAGCAGGTTGCCCCCAAGACTTTGGAATTCAACAGTTCAAGTAATTGGTCGGGGATTTTGAGTGAAATTGCGGCATTATTGGCGGCGTTTGGTTATTTGACCTATCGTAAATTTGATTTTAAACAATTAAATTTTAGTGTCAATCGCTGGACATTGCCAAAAGTGGTGCTGTACATTCTCATTGCAGGAACGGTGGCATCGCTTTATGAGTATTTGCAGTACTGGGCTTTTCCCGAGCTTTATCCAACCACAGAGGCACATTATGGGGCAAGCGAGCATTTTAGTATGTGGTCTGTTTCCTTTATTTTATTTGCTCTGCTAAATGGCTTTTATGAGGAAGTATTTTTTATTGGATTGGTGGCATTGACCACAAAAAAACATTTGCCCCTTGCCATTGTGTTTACTTTGTTTGTGCGATTTGCCTTTCATACCTATCAAGGGTTGGCAGGGGCATTAACCATTACCACTTTGGGGATTGTGTTTTTGTTATTACGCTATAAAAGTGATGAATTGTTGCCATTTACTTTGGCACATTCATTTTTTGATTTATTTGGTTTGGGATTGCCTTTATATTTATTAGAATGACTGGAATTGATGATGATAAAAGTTCAAAATGTCAGCCACAACATCGGCAATTTGGCGATTTTAAAAAATGTCGGTTTTGAGCTACCCGCAGGGCAAATCGTCGCTTTGATTGGGGCAAATGGGGCGGGCAAATCCACGCTGTTTAGTCTGATGGCTCGCATGAATCCTTTGCAGGGTGGGCAAATCAGCTTTGATGGCAACGACATCAACACCACGAGCGACACCGACATGGCAAAGGTGGTCGCCATGCTTGCCCAAGAAAACCACATTCAGGGGCGACTGCGTGTGCGTGAACTGCTCATGTTTGGGCGGTACCCTTATCATCAAGGGCGACCCACGCAGACGGATAAGGATAAGGTCGAAGAGATGATAGCGACTTTTGAGCTTGAGCCACTTGCCGAGCGGTTTTTGTCCGACTTGTCGGGCGGTCAGCGTCAAAGGGTGCTGATTGCCATGGTGGTGTGCCAAGACACCCCGTATATCTTGCTTGATGAACCGCTCAACAACCTAGATATGTACCACGCAGGGCGACTCATGCGTCAGATGAAAGTACTGGCAAATGGCGGCAAAACGGTGGTCATCGTGCTACATGACATCAACCAAGCGTCGCAGTTTGCCGATACGGTGGTGATGATGAAAGGGGGCGAAGTGGTGTCGGTGGGTCGTCCTGTCGATGTGCTGACTGCCGAGAACATGAAAACGCTGTATGGGGTTGATGTTACGGTGCTGATGCATAAGGGCAAGCCGATCATTGTTGATGTGGTGTGATGAATAAAAAAGGACGAAATCTCGTCCTTTTATTTTTAAGTTTTTGAGTTAAATTGTCCGACGCTCGCCGATTTTATTCCCCACCAAAAACGCCACCAAGCCAATCACCAACGCAGGCACCACAGCGTGCAAATCCCAAAGAGTGATTTTAAAATAAGCGATGATGACATAGCTCGTCAGACCTGCCACCATAGACCATATCGCCCCTGTGGCATTGGCTTTTTTGTAATATAAACCAAACAACAGCACCCATAAAAATGTCGCTTCTAGTCCGCCAAAGGACAGTAAGTTTAGCCAAATCAGCATATCAGGCGGATTGAGCATGGCAACGATTGCCAAAATCATGGTAAAAATGAGCGTAAAGCCAGTGGAGTAGCGTTTGATTTTGGTCTCATTTTTGATGGCATCTGGCTTGGCGGATAAATACAAATCTTTAATCAGCGTGCTTGATGACTGTATCAGCATCGAGTCAATGGACGACATAATCGCCGCCATCGGTGCTGCCAAAAATATCCCTGCCACAAAAGGCGGTAGCACCGTCATCATGAGCGTGGGAATGACTTTGTCAGGCACATCAAGCTCAGGCACGACCGCACGAGCCAGTACCCCTGCCAAGTGCATACCCAGCACCAGTACCGTCATCACGGCTGTCCCCACCAAAATCCCACGATGCAGCGAGCGACTGTCCTTATATGCCATTGCACGGATTGCCGTATGGGGCAAGCCAATCAAACCAAAGCATACCAAAACCCAAAACGAAAGCATAAAGGTTGCCGACAATTTGTCATCAACGCCTGTGGGTGTAAGCAGGCGTGGGTCAATGGCTTGCAGGGTTGTCATGGCGTTGTCAATGCCGCCTGTCGCCACCACCGTACCACCCAAAAGTAGCACCGTACCGATGAGCATGACCAGCCCTTGCACCGTGTCGGTCAAAACCACCGCACGAAAGCCGCCAATAAAAGTATAAAGCCCAATCACCACCGCAAATAGGGCAATCGACCATTCGTAGGGCAAGCCAAGCGTGGTTTCAAGCAGGCGACCTGCCCCAATAAACTGCACCACCATCATGCCAAAAAACGCAAGAAGTAGGGAGATGCACGCCAAATACACCACGATTTTGTTTTGATAACGAGCAAAAAGTAGGTCGTTGATGGTGATGCTGCCTGTTTGGCGAGCGTAGATGGCAAACTTTTTGCCAAGCGTGCCAAGCGTGAGCCAAATGGCTGGCACTTGAATCATGGACAACAGCACCCAGCCCAAGCCATACTTATAAGCTGCCCCCGGTCCACCGATGAACGAGCTTGCCGACACATAAGTCGCCACTGTGGTCATCGCCAGCACAAAACCGCCCATAGAGCGACCACCGACATAGTATTCATTTAAAAATCCGCCCTGACTTCGCTGTTGGTAGGCATGCCACGCCACGCCAAACACGAACGCCAAATACAGCACCAATGGGATTAAAATTTGCACATTAAGCGTCATGATTGTCTCCAGTGGCGTCCAAATCAAGGTCTTGATACACAGCCTTTAATACCGCCAAGGTGATGACGATAAATAAAATCGGCAAAAACACACAGCTTAATTCAAACCACAGCGGAAAGCCAAATACGCCTGTACCATTTGGCATAAAATAGGCAAAAATAACCCAGCCTGCCAGATAGAAAAAGGTCAGATACAAAGACCATTTGGCTTCACGGCTGAGCTGGGTGTTAAGGGAAGTGGGTCTGTTGGGTGGGGTGTTTGACATGGCAAGTCCTTAGCAAATGACAAATCGCACGGCAAGTGCGAGCATAGTTTATCATAAAATATGATTGTAAGACTTGGCAAATTGAGATAAAATGAAAAATTTATCCCGCTCAGCGCAGATGCCTCCGCCATGGTTTTTAAATGGCGATGGGACTTGGTGGGCGAGCATCATCTGGATTTGGAGAAAGCCATGAGTCTTTATGACATTTTAAGCCATCGCCGTTCGGTGCGAGATTATCTGCCGACACCGATTGATGAGACGCTGGTCAAGCACAGCTTGGAGCTTGCCACTTTGGCACCGACCAGCTCAAACATGCAGCTTTACGAATTTTATCATGTGACCGACAAAAAGGTGCTTGCCAAGCTTGCCAAAGCCTGTCTGTCGCAAGGTGCGGCGACGACAGCAGCGCAGATGGTGGTGTTTGTGATTCGTCCTGATTTGCACCGAGCGCGCGCCAAGGCGGTGTTTGACTTTGAAAAGCACAACATCAAAACTTACAGCCCTGCCCACAAAGTCGCCAGTCGTACCAAGCGATTTGACAGCTATTACAACCGCTTAATGCCACTTTTGTACAGCCAGACTGCCTTAGTGCCGATGGCTCGCTCGGCGCTGGCACGGACGATTGGGCAATTTCGTCCCATTCAGCGTGATGTGTCGTTTGATGATGTGCGTGTGGTCATGCACAAAAGCTGTGGACTGGTGGCGCAGACTTTCATGCTGGCGATGAGTGAAAAAGGGCTGGATACCTGTCCGATGGAGGGCTTTGATGCCAAGATGGTCAAAGAGGCGTTGGATTTGCCTGAGACTGCCGAGATTAACATGGTGGTCTCGTGCGGCATTCGCAGCGACAAGGGCGTGTGGGGCGAGCGTTTTCGTGTGCCATTTTCTGATGTCTATCGTAAACTATAAGCGTTCGCATTGGCTACATAATGCCACATAATTGTGCATTCATGCTTTGCTGACTTTGTTATAATGACTGGACCGACATCGGTGCGGCTTTGATTTGGCTGCTTTGAGCCTTCATGCGTGATGCGCTGATGGGTTCGGTCATTGGATTTATTTACCACGACTGCAAAAGAGTAAGGACATCATGACGAATATTAACACCAACGAAGACATTTTCACCGCGCTTACTGCCAAGCACGACATTCAGCGCAAGATGTGCAAGGATTTTCAAAAGTACATCGATGCCAAGGATCGCACCAAGGCTCGTGCGGCTTTTGATGAGCTAGAAGCTGAGCTTAAAGCTCATGCCGCCGCCGAAGAGCGTCATCTGTATGTGCCTGTGATGGCATTTGATGAGGGCTTGGAGCTGTCTCGTCATGCCATCGCTGAGCATCATGAGATGGACGAGATGATGGCGACGCTTGGCGATGGACGCACAGGCGATGAGCGATTTTTTGAGACGGCGCAGGCACTCATTGATGAGACGCTGCACCATCTAGAAGAAGAGGAAAATGAATTTTTCAAAGAGGCAAGAAAGCTGCTCGATGTCGACACGCAAAAACGACTAGGTACGCTGTACCAAGCCGAGCATGAGGCTTATGAAGAGCGCCACGAAGACTGACAAGACCGCTACGAAAATCCCGCCTGAGTGCGGGATTTTTTGTGGGCGTTATTTTTTCTTTTTGCCACCTTGTACGGCTTTAAAGCGTGGATTGGATTTGCAAATCACAAAAGTGCGACCACGACGACGGACGATTTGACAATCTTCGTGGCGGTTTTTGGCAGATTTTAGAGAAGATAAGACTTGCATGAGCGTCTCCTTGTGGGAAATTGTTGGGGAAGTTTAATGTTATAATATTACTTTTGCTAATTATACGCCCAATTTTCCCATCATGCAAGTGAAAATTATTCTTGATAAAAATTTTGTCTCATCAATGCCTAAGAGATGGGCAAGACTGCATTAGCGCATGAATGATGTCGCCTTTGGTTTTGAGTCTTTTAATGTCCTGCCAAAGCTCGTCCGCTTCTATATAGCCTTTGGTCAGCATGCCAAGCCATTGTTTGTACCGCCCAACGAGTCCGCCTTGATTGTCCGTGTCGTCATTTAAAAAGTCTAATTGATACGGCACAAGTCCTTGCCAATCAAGCGTTGCTCCATGATGAATATTGGCAATCAAATCAGGACGAGTTACCGCCCCACGCCCAAGCATCAAATGCGGTGTGGCGGATTGCTCTGTACAGCGTTTGGCGTGGTCGGCATTCCAAATCTCGCCATTGGCAATGATGGGCAAGCCAAGATGGGTAAATGGCTCTATTTTTTCCCAATAGGCGGGCGGTTTGTAGCCATCTATTTTGGTGCGGGCGTGAATGGTCAGCCAGCTTGCGTTTGCCTGTTTGACCGCTTGCCCGATTTCGCTCATTTTGGAGGTGTCGGTATAGCCTAGGCGGATTTTTGCCGACACAGGAATGTGGGCAGGGACAGCCTTTCGCACCGCACTTATGATGGCGTACAAAATCTCTGGCTCGTCAAGTAGCACCGAACCGCCTTTATGATTATTGACCGTTTTGGCAGGGCAACCAAAGTTTAAATCAATCGCTTTTGCCCCAAGCTCTACCGCCACGAGTGCAGATTCTGCCATCGTCTGTGGGTTATTGCCAAGTAGCTGAATGTGAACAGGCGTACCACTTGTGGTCTTACCGTCCGTTAATAGCTCTGGCACGGACTTTAAAAAGGCGTGGGCAGGCAAGGGATAATGGGTAACTCGGATAAACTCGCTCACCGCCCAGTCGTAGGGTCGCCCCAAATCAAAGGCGATTTGCGTTAAAATCTTTCGCATTAACGGGTCGGTCAAACCTTCCATTGGGGCGAGCAGGCGGACGGGGTGGGGGAAAAAGTGGCTAAAATCTGTCATAAATCTATTTATAAATCAATTTTTTATCACCAAGTTTTAAGGCGCTGAGTAAATCAACAATATGATGCACATCAAGAATTGTTTTGGCTCGTGTGCAGGCGACATAGAGCAGTCGCAACTCTTCGGGGCTGATTTTGACGCTTTGGCGGTTAATGTCGTACAAAAAATCATCGCTGATTTGCACTCGTCCCCATTCTAGCCCTTTGGCTTTGTGGGCGGTGGAGACAACATAGTCGGCGTGACTTTGGGTGCTTAGGCTTTTGATGGCGTGCGAGATGGTCTGCGTGCCGTGTTCTTCAATGAGTTTGACCCATGTTTTTAGGTCGGAGCCTTCGCCAGTTTCGCTAAATTCCTGCACTTCGCCCCAGTGTTTAAAAAACGCAAGCTCTGGCACGCCATAGGCTGATTTGCCTGTTTTTAGGCTCTCGGCGGCGTGACAAAATCGTAAAATACGGTCGCTGTCGGCTTGTAAGGCGACTTTATGCCCTCTTTTTAAGCCAGATAATAAATGGCTCATGGCGGTGGCGTTGGTGCGACACAAGATGGCGTCCTTGTCGCCATTGGCAAGCAGTTTGGCAAGGCGACTTGGCGTGGCAGGATTGCCTTTTAGGGGGATTTGTTCTTGTAGGGCGGTCAAAAAAACATTGGCGACTTTGGCAATCTCTTCGCCAAAACGAAACGATTGCGTCAGCAGAGTCTGCGGATAAGGCAGGCGTTTCATGGCGTTCAATGCCCCACGCCATTCATAAATCTGCTGATGAGCATCGCCCACATAGATGGTCTGTTTGTCTTGGCGGATCAACGCTCCCATCATCAAAGGGTCTGCGTCCTGAGCTTCATCAAACAAGATAAAATCGGCAGGAATGACGGGATTGGACAGTGTCCAAAGTTTTAAATAAATGTCATGCCCAATGCCCGACTGATGGCGTGGGTCAATGGACTGTAGCCAGCGTTGTTCTAAGGCAGGGTAGAGCATTTCTTGTAAGCGTTCGCCATCTGACTCGCCAAGCCAAGACGGTGGCGTGATGTGGCGTGGGGCGGGGTAGGCGCTGGAAGTTTTACAAAAATTGCTCAAGCCTTCAGAGATGATGTTGGCAAGTTTTGCAGGGGTTAGGACGACTGATTTTTTGATGCCGTCAATCTTGCGTTCTACTTCAATGGCAGACAGCCCCAGCTCGTTTGCCAATTTGGTGGGTGTCAGGCGTGGCAGACTGACTTTGGCGGTCACATCACGATTGACATGACGAAAGGCGAGTGAATGAAAAGTTTGGCAGCGTACATTGGGTGGAAATTTACCCTGCGCCTCTAAGGCGATGGCTTTATTGAATGCCAAATACAGCCCACGCCCACGCATATTTTCACTGATGAGTTTTAGGGTGCTGGTCTTGCCCGCCCCAGCATAGGCGACAATTTTAAATGACTGACCTGTGGTCGCCATTTGTAGGGCGGCAAGCTGTTCATCGGTGGGCGTGTGCTTGGTCTGATTCATGGATAATGTGGGCGATAAAAACGGCTAATTATAGCAGTCAAATGGAATTTTTACTATGGATGATGGGGCGAAAAATGTTTCGCCCCTACGCATCATGGCATTTGTAATGTACTTAAATTTCGTCGGCGGCTGCAAGACTTACAAGCCGTCAGCTTTCGGCGGCGGTGTCTTTGACGAGTAATTTTGCCATCATTAAGCCAAACTCAAACAAAAGACACATGGGTATGGCAAGCATCAGCATACTTGCCCCATCAGGCGGTGTTACGATGGCAGCGATGAAAAAACAGCCTACGATGATGTAGCGGCGTTTGTCCGCCAAAGATTGTGGGGTAACGATTCGCATCAGCACCAAAAGCAAGGTTGCCACAGGAATCTCAAACATCACGCCAAACACAGCAAACAGCTCAATCACAAAATCCAGATAGCTTTGAATGTCGGTCATCGGCAGGACATTGTCAGGAGCAAACATGACGAAAAATTTCAAAGCAGGCACCAAAACCACAAAATAAGCAAACGCCACCCCCACATAAAACAGCACGATGGCGGACAGTAGAAGTGGTAGGGCGGCTCGTTTTTCGTGTTTGTATAGTGCAGGCGAGACAAAGCCCCAAATCTGAGCGATGATAAAAGGTACGGTCAAAAACAGCGACACAAAAAAGGTCAGCTTAATCGGCGCTAAAAATCCAGATGCAACATCTGTGGCGATGAGACTGGCTTCTTTGGGCAGTAGAGCAACCAAAGGATTGGAAATAAAATCGTACAATTCACGACTAAAGCCCACCAGTGCCAAAAACACCACCAGCACAGCCACCAGCACACGAATCAGCCGAGTGCGTAGCTCAGCAAAATGTGCCATCAAAGGCATGTCGGCATCATAATCGGCAGATTTCATGAGTGGTCTTGTGGGTTTGTGTGATGAATGTATAGCAAAGGGTCGGCTTGATGATTTGGCAAAAATGGTGCGCTTGGCAGGCGGCGTTTTTTATCATAATCGCCAAGCAAAAACCAGCGATTGACCATGGGCATATGATGCGCAGTCAAGTTATGTGCAGTCAAGGCGACATCGCTTGGGTTGTTGCTTTGAGTGGGCTTGGCTGAGCCGTCCGTGTCAGGCGTGGTCGTGTCAGCTGTATTGACCCAGTCTGCGATGCGTCGGCGATTGGCATGGGCGGTGCGCTCTGTTTTATCTAGCGCACGCTGTAACTCGCTCATTTGCGCTTTCATTTTGGCTTCTGATTCACGCATTTTGGCAAGCTCGCTTTTAAGCTCGTCTGTCACTTCTGCCAGCTGTAACTCGCTGACGAACTCGCTTTGTAGGCGTGCAGACATACGGCGAATGTTGCCGTACCACTTGCCTAGGGTGCGAGCAGCGACGGGTAATTTGTCAGGACCTAGCACGATGAGTGCGATGATCCCAAACAATGTCAATTCAAAAAAACCAAGATTAAGCATGGCGTTGTGTTATGACTTTGCCAGACATGGCGACATTAAGATGATTCAATATCGTCAAATCAAGCGTCGGCTTTGTCGTTTTTGATTTCTTTGACTTCGGCGACGACGGTTTTGCCTTCTGCGTTTTCGCCGATGACTTTGACAGGCTTGTCGTCTTCTTTGACGGCATCTTTAAAGCCTTTGACCGCAGAGCCTAAGTCTTTGCCTGCATTTTTGAGCTTAGAAGTGCCAAAAATGACGACCACCACCACCAATAAAATCAACCAATGCGTGATTGAAAAACTGCCCATATTTCACCCCTAATACTTAACTGCTTGATACATTCGTCTATTTTAACACAACTTTGCTCGTCTTGCCCCAGCTTTTAGTGTGGGCGAGCGTTTTTCTCATCAATGCCCGACAAGCCAAACCGTCGTGCCAGCTCGCCAAGCACCTCTTCGCTAGATAGCCCCAAATGCGACAACGCCACAAGGCTGTGAAACCACACATCTGCCACTTCATACACAAGGTCGGCTTTGGCGTCGCTGTCGTCTTGGTTAAGACTTCGCACCAGCTGTAATTCTTTGGCGGCGATGATGGCTTCGGTCGTCTCTTCGCCTACTTTTTCTAGGATTTTGTTCAGACCTTTGTGATAAAGACTTGCCACATAAGAGTTGTCTTTGTCGGCATTTTTGCGTTCGTTTAAGATGGCATCAAGCTCAGTCAGCACTTGGTTTGGCGTGGCTTTTGCTGTGCTTGATGGCGAGTGTGCGGCGTGGCTTTTGTCTTTATGGTTTTGACTACCGTAAATGTCTTCGGGATTTTTGATGACATCTTCGGACGGCTCCCAAGTCAGATTTGCCATATTAAGCTTTTGATAAAAACAGCTTTTGCGTCCTGTGTGGCAAGCGATACCGCCGATTTGAGTGATGATGAGCGTGATGACATCGGCATCGCAGTCGGTGTAGATGTCATGGACGATTTGGGTGTGTCCGCTGGTTTCGCCTTTGTGCCATAATTTGCCACGAGAGCGACTAAAATATACGCCTGTGCCAGTTTTTACGGTCAGTTCAAGAGCTTCTTTATTTTGCCATGCCATCATCAAAATTTGCCCTGTGTCTCGGTCTTGGGCGATGGCAGGAATCAGTCCGTCGTCGTTGAATTTTAGGGTGTCAAGAAATCGCATCATCATCTCCTTTTTCCTTTTTGGGTCATTTTATCACACAATTCATCAAAAGTATTAAGACGCTGGGCAGAACGTTTTATGGACACAAGTGATGCGTAGTCTCATGCCCTATTTAATCTTGCGTTTTTTGGCGGTTGCCATGCAGGTTTGGTAGCGTTTATCGACACGAGTGGCAAACCAGTTGGTGTCATAATCACGGCTCAGCTTAGGTCCTGAGATGACCACTTGTGGCATGATGGCATAAGCGGGGTCTTTTTTGTATTTTTTCTTAAACAGCTCGCTGACGGCACGATAAGTCTGCGTGGCTTCAAAGTCTCGGCTTTTTTCTTTTTTTAGGTCGGCTCGAATTTGTCGCTCGCTCACAGGCGTAGGGGCGGTGGCAAGCAGCTTAATCAAGGCAGATTCGCTTCGGCTTTTTTTGGTCAATGGGCTGCCGTCATTGTACAAAAGTAGGTCGCCGTCGATGGCAAGTTTTTCGCCAGTCAGGCTGCTCACTCGCTGCTGGAAGGCGGCATTTCGGCTTGAATACATGCCCGAATTATAATCAGCAAAGCGATACAAAGGCTTGTCGTAGTCTGCCTTGTACATCATGAGCCTGTGAATGCCATAATAAAGCCCGCCGTACTGGCTGTACAGATCGGCACGCAGCGCACGATCGCTCATGTTGGTTCGGCGGTGCGCCCGTGCGTAGTCGATGTGTACCTGCATCGAGCCTAGGGTGGTGATGGGATTGACCCGCTCATCAATGCCTGCGCCTGTCAGCTTGGTGATGTGTGCAAGCCCTGAAACCTTGTAGGTGCTGGTAAAATAATCAAATATCTCTTGGTACAGCTCGTCAAGCTCTCGCTCGGTCTTGACTTTTTTGATTTGCTTGATAAAGCTGTTGTCCTTGGTGGGCTTGGTTTCAAGCATGTTTCGGAAAGTCTTGGCGAGTGTTTTGCCAAATTTTTCTTCAAGCTTTTCATCGATGGCTTTTAAAGATGCTGTCCCCAGATTTGGCACGGCAGGGTCGGCATGAAAATTGGACTCTTGGTCGATGACGGCGACAGCGGTGCAGATGTTTTGGGTGGTTTTTGGCAGTTTAAGCTGATCAAAGATTTGCGCCATGTCGGCTGCCCACGAGTCTTTATTGGCGACATGGCTTGGCAATAGCTTGGCGATTTGCTTATTGCTTAGAGCGGCGTCTTGCTCATCTTTGGTGATGTCGCAGGCGGCAAGCAGGGCAGTCAGCAGGATGAAAACGGTGCGCTTTAACATAATAATCAGCCAATGGTGAGCATTAGGCTTTGGCGGACAGGCGCATCAAGCCTTCTTGTTGGGTGGTGGCGACAAGCTTGCCATCTTGCCAAAACTGTCCATGATTTAAGCCTTTGGCGTGGCTGGTGGTGTCGCTCCACATGTCATACAGCAGCCACTCGCCGATGTCAAAGGGGCGATGAAAGTGCATGGAATGGTCGATGCTGGCGACTTGTAGCCCACGACTTAGGTAGCTTAGCCCGTGACTCATGAGTCCTGTACCCACCAAATAAAAATCAGACGCAAACGCCAAGAGCGCTTGATGAATGGCGACAGGCTGCTCGCCAAGCGTCTCGATGCGCAGCCAGTTGGCTTGGCGTGGCGACATGGGCTTGGGCGTGATGGGGTCTCGTGGTGCGATGGGCTTGATTTCTACATGACGCTTGCGCATGAAACGGGCTTTAAGTGCGTCTGGCACTTGCATGACTTGCTCGGTTTTGAGTTCTTGCTCATTTTTGAGCGTCTCTGGCGCTGGATAATCAGGCATCGTCTCTTGATAATCAAGACCGCCTTCCATCGGCGAAAATGACGCAATCATCGAAAAAATCACCTGCTCGCTCGTCTTGCCTGTCTCATCTGGCACATACTGCACCGCAGTCACTTCTCGTGCCGACAGGCTGCGACCATCACGCAGGCGGCGCACTTGATAGTACACAGGGTAGCGAATGTCGCCGCCACGCAAAAAATAGCCATGCAAAGAATGACACGGTTTGTCATGCTCCAAAGTCTTTGCCCCTGCCATCAGCGCCTGCGCCAACACTTGCCCGCCAAAGATGCGGGGTCCGACATAATCAAAGCTGGGACCACAAAACACATCAGGGGCGGTCTGCTCTAAGGTTAGTGTGTGCAGTAGGTCGGCGGTTAGGTCTCTTGGGTCGTCGCTTTTGGCAAAAATATGAGTCATGATTGTGCTGATTGGTTGGTGTGAATGCTGGTTATTATCTAACCGTATTTTTAGATTGTCAATATTTGATGGGCGAATTGGGGATAAAGTGTACGATTTGCTTTGCCTTGGTGGCAAAATTAGCCCAAAAAGACATTAAATGGCACAAATCATTCAGCTTAACTGTATTTTTGGTGGCTAAAACCTAAAAAGATGATAAAATGAGACAATTTTTGGACTATTTAAAGCGCGCCATGATCAAACTTCCCACTTCAAAACTGACCGGCTTTCTGGGCTTAAATAAAAAACCCGCTCGCTCGGAGGCTGTATTATCAAGCAATGACACCCAAAGCCCTGCTGACAAGGCGGCAGATAAAGTGGGGAATTTGCAGCAGACGGCGGAGCTTAGCACATATCGCCGCATGTCTGCTAAGGGCTTGTCACTGGCGGTCAAGCCGACCATCATTGGCGATGCGCCATCGATCGACAACGAACATCCGACTTTCTATGTGATTCGTGATTATTCTCGCTCAAACAGCTTGCTTGTGGGTATGATGACCGATGAGCTGGACTTGCCGTCCGCCCTAGCCAAGATTGAGACGCATGGGCTTGATGAGTCATCGGCGATGATTTTTTTAAAAGGACGCAACAAAGAGCGAGAGGTGAGCGTCTCTCCACGCCTAGAACGCCTCGTACAGGCGTGCTTGGACAATCCAGACATGGATGTCAATCTCATCCCTGTAACGATTCTTTGGGGGCGTGCCCCTGACAAAGAAGAATCGATGCTGCGTCTTTTGATGGCGGACGAGTGGCGCTCGCCAAGCATTCCCAAGCAGCTGTTTAATATCGGTGTGATGGGGCGAGATACCTTTTTGAGATTTTCTGAGGTGAAGTCTTTGCAGGCGCTCATCAAAGATGCCAAAGTCGGTGTTGATGAGCGTCTGTCACGCACCATTCATCTGCGTCTCAAAGGCTTCTTGGATAAGCAGCGCACCAGCATCGTCGGTCCTGATTTGTCCGATCGCCGCAATGAGGCAGGCAAGATTTTATCATCGCCTGTGGTACAAGCCGCCATCGAAAAAGAGTCCAGAGAGACTGGCAAGCCAATCAATGTTGTCAAAAAAGAGGCGGCAGGCTATGTGGGTGAGATTGTGAGTGATTATTCGCATTCGGTGTTAAGATTTTTTGATCATTTCTTGACTTGGCTGTGGACTCGTCTGTATGACGGTGTTGAGGTGCGCAACTTTGAGCGAGTGCGTGCGCTTGCCCCTGATTATCAGATTGTCTATGTGCCGTGCCATCGCAGCCACATGGATTATCTGCTGCTGTCTTATGTGATTTATAAGCGAGGCTTGCGCATTCCGCACATCGCCGCTGGCGATAATCTGAACATTCCTGTGCTTGGCGAGCTTTTGAGAAATGGCGGGGCATTTTTCATGCGCCGCAGCTTTAAGGGCAATGCGCTGTACGCCACAGTATTTAAAGAATATGTGCACAATCTCATGCAAAGGGCGGCTCCGATGGAGTACTTCATCGAAGGCGGTCGCTCTCGTTCGGGGAGATTATTGCCACCCAAGCTAGGAATGCTGGCGATGACGGTCAATAGCCATCTGCGTGAGCCTGCCAAGCCTGTGGTCTTTATCCCGACCTACATCAGCTACGAGCGTATCATGGAGGGGGCGACTTATGTGGGTGAGCTAAAAGGTAAGCCAAAAGAGTCGGAAAACTGGCTCGGTATTTTAAAGACCGCTCGCAAGATTGAAAGGATTTTTGGTACGGTGCATTTGTCGTTTGGTGAGCCTTTGTATTTGGACGATTTTATGGCAAAATTTGCCGTCAATCCCAAAGACAACAGCGCCACCAACATCAACAACACGCACGCCATGGTGCAAAACTTGGGCGTCAAAGTCCTACAAAACATCAACAAGACCGCTGTGGTCAATCCTGTGTCGCTCTTGGCACTGGTGCTACTCTCCACGCCAAAGGCAGCCTTGGATGAGGCGCAGTGCTTAGAGCAGATTGCTTTGTATCAGCGCATCGCACGAGCGCTGCCTTATGATGCCGACACGCACATCACCGACCTGCCACCAAAGGACATCTTGGCGTACGGCGAGCAGCTAAAACTCATCGAGCGCACACCGCACATCTTGGGTGACATGATTCGTGTGGCGGACAAGCAAGCACCGATGCTCAGCTATTTTAAAAATAACATTTTGCATGTGTTTATCATGGCAAGCTTTTTGTCGTCTTTGGTGCAGCGAAATGGACGCATTAACCGTGCCACGCTCGATGCCATCACGATGCTCATGTATCCGTTTTTGCAAGCGGAGCTGTTTTTGAACATTGCGCTTAGAAATGTCGATAAGCTCATCGATAAGACGCTGGGCGTGCTCATCGATGAGGGCGTGGTCGTCGATCTGGGCGATGGCGTGCTGGGTGCACCTGAGACCAATTCGGACAGCTATCAGCAGCTGCTGGTGCTTGCCAGTGCCGCTCAGCAGAGCTTGGAGCGATATTTTATGGCGTTGGCACTCTTGTCCGAGCAGGGCAGTCGCCGTCTGACCGCCGAGCAGGTGGTGAATCTTTGCCATGTGCTGGGTCAGAGGGTCTCTGTGCTGTATGCCGATGATTTGCCAGACATGTTTGACAAGGCGTTATTCACAAGTTTTATTGAGACGCTAAAACGCCTAGATTATGTGCAGGTCGAAGAAGAGACGGGTGCGCTGATTTTTGATGAACGCATTGATAACATCGCCCAAAACGCCAAATTTGTACTCACGCCTGACATGATGCAGCTTTTGCGTCATACGGCAAGTCTGGATGAGGGTGACATCGAGACGGCGATCGAGCAGATGAGCGCCAAGCGTAAATTTGGTAAGTCTAAACGATGACTGGGCTAAATAAAAAGGGCGGAAGTGATTTCGCTCTTTTTATTTTTTGAGTGGATTGACAATACAGTCAGTTCAATCAAGCATGTATTTGTAGAATTTACAAAATCGGCACAGACCGTAGGGGCGAAATATTTTTCGCCCCTACTGTATTAAATATTTGGGCTTGGTTGGCAAAATATCAGCAACCAAGTTGATGATATTTTCAAAACACAAAAACTAGAAAAACTGGTTTATCTGGTTTTTATTGACATCAAGGAGCCAAGCGCTCTACCACCCACTCATCGCCATCTAAGCGATAGCGAATGCGGTCGTGTAGACGAGATGGGCGACCTTGCCAAAACTCCACCTTATCCGCTCGCACCAGATAGCCACCCCAGTGCGGTGGGCGTGGTACATGCAAAGGGTGCTTGATGCCGAACATGGCGGCTCGCTTGACGATGACCGATTTGTCGGCGATGACTTGGCTTTGTTCGCTTGCCCATGCGCCGATACGGCTGGTGTAAGGGCGGCTGTCAAAGTATTCGTCCGATGAGCGTTCGTCTAATTTTTCTACCACGCCTTCAATCCGCACTTGCCGTTCTAATTCCGCCCAAAAAAATGTGATGCTGATGTAGGGATTGACCGCCAGTGCCTGCCCTTTGCGGCTGTCATAATTGCTAAAAAACACAAAGCCATCGTCATTGACTTCTTTTAATAGCACCATACGGCTACTGGGGCGACCATTGGCATCAACGGTGGCGATGTTCATGGCGGTTGGTTCATTGACTTTGGCGGTCATTGCGTCGTTTAGCCAAATCTTAAACTGTTCAAGGGGATTGTCATGGCAGTGCAAGCTGTCTAATTCTTGCTTGCTATAATCTTCTCTTATGTCGTGTAAGTTCATGATTTTACTCGCTTATTTAAATTTTACCACGCCCACGCCACCATCGCCGTAGCCGTCCGTTTGACGCATGATGGCGGTCTCATCCATGGTGGGGCGGCGTTCGCTGTGGTCGCAGGCGGTGCATTCAATCCACTCATCAAAGGCAGGCTCAAACACCTGAATCTGCACGACGGCGTCCATTTTTTTGCATTTTGGGCAAGCAACCCCTGCCAGAAATTGGCGTTTTGGGCGATTGGATTGATAACGCATCAAGCATCTCCAAAACCGCTGTGGCGGAGCAGAGCGTCAATTTTTGCTTCACGCCCAGCAAAGGCGATGAAGTTTTCTTTGGCGGTACGAGAGCCACCCATCGCTAGGATATTGTCATAAAATCTTTGTCCGATGGCAGGGTTTAGCACACCCACGCCATCGGCATGCTCTTCAAATACGCCAAATGCGTCCGCCGACAACAGCTCTGCCCATTTATAAGAATAATAACCTGACGCATAACCGCCAGCAAAAATGTGCGAAAAGCTGTTGGCAAAGCGGTTGTTGGCAGGCGGTGTGATGACGGCGACCGCTTGGCGGACTTGGTTTTGGGTGTCCAAAATCTCTTCGTAACGCTCAAAATTGCCCGCATGAATGCGTAAATCAAACACGCCAAATTCAATCTGGCGTAGGGCTTGTAATCCCGATTGGAAATTTTTTG
Organism: Moraxella nasibovis; assembly: GCF_029581575.1. Taxonomy (NCBI): domain Bacteria; kingdom Pseudomonadati; phylum Pseudomonadota; class Gammaproteobacteria; order Moraxellales; family Moraxellaceae; genus Moraxella; species Moraxella nasibovis. The sequence goes on from NZ_CP089975.1 coordinate 129,212, forward strand.
CACTCAGCATGGCGGTCAATTTATCATCAGGTAGGGCATCGCCTGTCTCGACATGACGGCTGATTTTGGCAATGCCTGCCTTGTCCCAAGCAAAATTTTCCATGAACTGACTGGGCAGCTCCACTGCGTCCCACTCCACGCCATTGATGCCAGAGACATCGCTGATGGTAACTTTGGTCAAAAGATGGTGCAGGGCATGACCAAACTCATGGAATAAAGTCAGCACTTCATCATGCGTCAGCAGGCTTGGCTTGCCATCAACCGCAGGCGAGAAATTGCCCACCACAAAGCACACAGGCAGAGTCTCTTGTCCGTTTAGGCTGGTATGTTTGCCTTGAAAATCCGACAGCCACGCACCGCCAGATTTGCCAGAGCGGGCATACAGGTCAATATATGCCCCGCCAATCAAGCCGTCTTTACCATGCACTTCATAAAATTGGGCGTCTTTGTGCCAAACGGGAGCGTCTTTTGCGACAAAACGCACGCCAAACAGCGTATCAATGATGTCAAATAGGCCATCTAACACCACAGGCACAGGAAAATAAGCGCGAATCGCTTCGCTGTCTAGGCTGTATTTTTCGTTTTGTAGTTTTTCGCTGATGAAAGGAATGTCCCACGGCTTGACTTCATCGATACCGAGCGTTTTGGCAAATTGTTCAACTTCTGCCAAGTCTGCTTTGGCAAATGGGCGAGCTTTGTCCGCAAGATTTAATAAAAATTTCTCAATCTCGTCATGGCTATCCGCCATTTTGGTGGCGAGCGACACTTGGGTGTAGTCGTCAAAGCCTAAGAGTTTCGCCTTGTCGGTGCGTAGTTTTAAAATGCGTGCCATGGTGTCGCTGTTGTCAAAACGGCTGGGCTGTCCGTCTTTTTCGCCAGTGAAGGTCATCTCGCCAGACGCACGAGTGTTGTAGGCGTGGTAGAGTGTCTCACGCAAGGTGCGGTCGGTGGCGTATTGCATGACCGCCAGATACATCGGAATGTCTAGGGTCGCCACATAGTCGGTGGGGAGCGTGGCGTTTGGGTGTTTGGCTTTGTAATTGTCGCCTGCTGCTTTTAATAGGGCAAGACCGCTTGGGGTAATGCCGTCCAGCTGTGCTTCGGTCAGTGGCAGGGCAAATGCTCCCGTTGCATCCAGTACATTATCTGAGAATTTGGCGGACAGTAGGGACAGCTCGCTTTGAATGTCGGCAAAGGCTTTTTTCTTATCGTCAGGCAAACCCACCCCTGACAAATCAAAACTTTGTAGTGCCAATTTGACCGCACGAATGCGAGCGATGTCTGTGCTGTCTAGCGTGTGTTCGAGTGATTTGTACAGCTCGTATAGGGCTTTGGATTGACCGACACGCACGCCAAACTCGCTTAATTTTGGCAAAATTTCGTGATGGGCGTGGCGAATCTCATCGCTATTCATCACGCTGTTTAGGTGCGACAACACCCCAAAAGGACGATGAATGGCGTGGCTTAGGCGGTCAAATTCATCAATGATGTGTAGGGCGGTGCCGTCTGCTTTGCCATTTTCAATGTCATCTAAAAAAGCATGGGCGGTGTCTAGGGCGGCTTGGGTTTGTTGGGTGAGTGTCTGTGGCGTGGTTTTGCCAAAATCCACCAAGCGTAAACGCTCGTCAAAGTCTGGGCTATAAAAATCAATGCTCATGTTGTTATCCTGTCTAAAATGCAAAATGAATGAAGCTGCTAAAAATTATAAGGGCGAGCGTGGGATTTTGCAATGAGATGGCAGGATTTTTGCCATGCCAAGTGCCAAAAATCATGCTACAATGACGCAATTTGCAACACGACAAAATTTCATGAATCCCATCACCATCACCACCTACAACATCCATAAAGGCATGTCGCCCCTAAACCGTGCGGTCAAATTGGGCGGCATGGCAGAGGCGCTCAAAGCCATCAACCCTGATGTGCTGTGCCTACAAGAAGTGCAAGGGCAAAATCTCAAACGAGCTGTCGCTTTCAATGAATATCCCGAGCAGTCGCAGCATGAGTGGTTTGGCGAGTATTTGGCTTATGCCGACACCTATGGCAAAAACGCCCAGTATGAGTACGGGCATCATGGCAATGCGGTGCTGTCTCGCCACCCGCTTGACCCTAAGCATAATGTTAATATCACGGTCAATCGTCTAGAACAGCGAGGCGTGCTGCACTGCGAGATTTATCCTGAAGGGTGGGGCTGTCCTGTGGTGGTCTTGTGCGCCCATCTTAATTTGCTACACATGGACAGAGTCAAGCAATATCAAGCCATCATCGACTACATCGACGGCACGATCGATCAAGATGCGCCTTTGATTTTGGCGGGCGATTTTAATGACTGGACCAAAAAATCCACCAAGATTTTGGAGGCGCTTGGCATGACAGAGGTGTTTCATCACCTGCACGGCGTGTATCCTGCCACCTATCCTGCCAAACTGCCTGTTTTGAGCCTTGATCGCATTTATGTGCGCAATCTAAAAGTTCATCACGCCACTGTCCATACAGGCACGCCGTGGGCAAATCTGTCCGACCATCTGCCGATCAGTGCGGTGGTGAGCATGGCTGATTAAATCCTATGATTTTGTGGTTTTGTCATTTGGCTGGTATGAATCATAAAACAGTCGTGTAGGGTGGGCAAAGCCTGCCATCTTTAGTATAATGCATTGAAATTGTTGGGTTTCGCAACCAGAGCCCAAGCCATACACTAAAAAGGAAATTAAGAAATGGACGGGACGAATAAAAAGTCAGCCAGCCTGTTTTTTGGTCATCTGCGTGAGGGGTTGGTTATTATATGTGTACTAATTTTTGCTGTGTTGCAATACTACAACTACCCTCAACAAAAAGCACTGGAAGATAAATATCCTAAAATTTATAATGAACAACTCGCTCGTCAAAGCACGCCACAGGCTGAAGAGATGGCACTTTTACTTAAACCTATTACACAGACAACCATCCAACCCATCGATCAACAAGACCTGTTTCGTAAATACGGATCTAGTGCAAGTGCAACACATAAATATAAAAATCCATCAGAAAGAACATTACAGGATATTTTAAAAGAAGTTGAAAATCAGGGATTTTGGACGCCCAATCATCAGTCCGAGCCTGCGGATGGCAATAACATCTTATATAAAAAAGAGTTTTGCTACCAAGAGTATACTTTAGCCATAACTAATGAAAAAACAGCGGAGGGTTCTATGCTTTTTGTGAGTGCATATTGGCAGTATGATAGTGATTGCCGAAAACTGGCTTTAGGATATAACCTTGGCTAATATTGTGCATGACATCCTTCAACACCCAATCCGTTAACACACCCAACCCAAAAAGCACGGCAGGTGGGGATGAGCAAATGTGAAACCCCACATTTATATCATAACTCATTGAATTTGTTGGGTTTCGTTTCACTCAACCCAACCTACGGACTTGCCGATCATAACAGGCGTAATAAAAAAGGACGAACGCATCGCTCGTCCTTTTTTTGGTTGGGGGAAATTATTCCACCGTGACAGATTTTGCCAAGTTTCTAGGCTTATCCACATCCGTGCCACGCACCAAGGCGACATGGTAGGACAAAATTTGCACGGCGATGGTATGCACGATGGGAGACAACACCCCGACATGGCGCGGCGTACGAATCACATGCACACCTTCGGTCTCGGCATAGTCGCTGTCAAGGTCGGTCAGCACGAACAGCTCGCCGCCACGCGCGCCGACTTCTTGCATGTTGGCTTTGACCTTATCAAGCAGCTTGTCGTTAGGTGCAATGACGACTACGGGCATATTTTCATCGACCAGCGCCAAAGGACCGTGTTTAAGCTCGCCCGCAGGATAAGCTTCGGCGTGAATGTAGGTCAGCTCTTTTAATTTTAAGGCACCTTCTAGGGCGATCGGGTAGTGGATGCCACGACCCAAGAACAGCGCTGACGGCTTGGTGGCAAATTTCTGCGCCCATGTGGCGATTTGCGGCTCTAAGTTTAGGGCGTGCTGGATGCTACCCGGCAGCTGACGCAAATCTTCGCCATAATTTTCAAGCGCCGCTTCATCAACAAAACCACGAGATGCACCCAAAGTGACCGCCAAGCCAAACAAAATCACAAGCTGCGTGGTGAAAGCCTTGGTGCTTGCCACGCCAATCTCTGCCCCAGCACGGGTGTAGATGGCAAGCGTGCTGTTTCTGGGTAGGGCAGACTCCATCACATTACAGATGGACAGGCTGTACTTGTGTCCTTGCTCTTGGGAAAATTTTAATGCCTCCATCGTGTCCAGCGTTTCGCCTGATTGGCTGATGGTGATGATCAGCTCGTTTTCGTCGGCGATGACATCACGGTAGCGGTATTCGCTGGCAATTTCCACATCACAGCGGATTTTAGCGATGGATTCTAGCCAATATTTGCCTGTCAAAGCGGCATAATAAGAAGTGCCGCAAGCTAGGATTTTGATGCTGTTGATTTTTTTGAAAATCTCAGGGGCGTCTTCGCCAAAGTTTTCTGGCACAAAGCCACCGTCCAAGAAAATCTCTGCCGTATCAGCGACCGCACGAGGCTGCTCGTTGATTTCTTTTTGCATGAAATGGCTGTACGGACCAAGTTCAAGGCTGGCAAGCGACAGCTGAGAGGTCTTGACTTGACGCTGTGGGGTGTTGCCGTCTTTGTCGATCAAGGTGTCGATGCCCTCTGCGGTCAACACAGCGATGTCGCCATCTTCTAGATAGGTAACTTGACGGGTGAATGACACCACCGCCGACACATCAGAGGCGATGAATACTTCGTCTTCGCCAAAGCCGATGAGTAGCGGGCAGCCCATGCGAGCCACCACCATCTGCGTAGGGTCCTCAGGGGTGATGACGGCGATGGCATAAGCACCATGAAAGCGAGAGCAGGCGGTCTGCACAGCACGGTATAGATGGTTACCGTTTTGGCTGTATTCATGGTGGATGCTGTGGGCGATGACCTCGGTGTCGGTTTGTGATTCAAATTCAAAACCCAAGCCCTGCAAGCGAGTGCGCTCTGCTTCAAAGTTTTCGATGATGCCGTTATGCACCACGGCAATCGTACCGCCTGAAATGTGCGGATGAGCGTTCGGCTCGGTGACGCCGCCATGTGTCGCCCAGCGAGTGTGACCGATGCCGATGTGTCCCGTCAGACCTTTGGCTTTGGCGGCCTCTTCCATGTTGGCGACACGACCAACACGGCGCACTCGCTTGATTTTGTTTTCTTCTTCGCTATATACAGCGATGCCAGATGAGTCATAGCCACGATATTCTAAGCGTTTTAGACCGTCTGTCAAAAAATCTACAATATTGGCATGCTTACGAATGCCACCGACGATACCGCACATGATGAGTTCCTTAGTATCAAAAAATTTAACAAGTTAAAGACATGCCAAGTGAATGATAAAATTACCTATGTGATTTTGGTAGGTTGGGTTGAGCAAAGAAAAACCCAACAAATTCAATGGCTTATGCTAAAAATGGCAGGCTTTACCCACCCTACATAACCACCCAGTTTGTAGCAACTTTACCATTCGTTTGGTATAAATCCGCCCCAAATCGTTAGGCGAATGGTTTATTATAGTCAAATTTTGCGCCAAGATGAATTGCCAAGCCCAAAAAATTACAAAAATCCCACCAAGCGATCAAGTTGCCTGCTTGGACGGTGTTTTTAGTAAGGCTTTGGCGATGACTTGCCCATCTTGGTACATGGATAAAGACAGCTCTTCTGGGTCGTCTTTGTCGATGCGCCAGTCACCTTCGGCGTGTGGCAGACCATTGGCGGTTACAGTGATGCATTTATTTTTTAGGCGAATCATGGGTGCTTTGTGTTCATAATCGCCCACGCCTTGCAAAATGTGACCTGCGATGGCGGCAGCTTGGGCTCGATGCGGGGCGACATAGCGACAAGGCACGCCCTCGATGCTGATACAGTCGCCGATGGCGTAGATGTGTGGTGCGCTGGTTTGGAGAGTGGTTGGATGGACAGCGATGCCTGTGCGTCTGTCAAAGTCTATGCCAGCACTGGCAGGCAGATGCTCATCGACCATAAGACCAGTTGCCATGACGATGTCATCGACCATGAGCGTGTGCATTTGCTTGCTTGTGCCGTCTTGCATTTGTATGCTGTATCCATCAGCGGTACGCTCAACCGACTGCACCAGCGCATTGCCAATAAAATCCACACCCAAAGCCGTGATGGCAGCCAAAATGCGATCGCTTGCCACCTTTGGCAAAAGCGCACTTAAAGGGCGTGTGTTGGCATCAATCAGGCTCACCTTGTGTCCTGCACGGATCAAGTCCTCAGCAAACTCTGTGCCGACCATGCCAGCACCGATGATGGCAAGGTGTTTTTTGCTGTCGTTTAGGCGGGCTTGTAGCTTAGCAAAGGGCTGTAAGTGGTTGATGTGCCATGCCATCGCACGGTCAATGCTGGGCGGATAGATGGGATTGGCACCGATGGCAAGCACCAAATCATCATAAGGGATGTCGCCATGCGTGGTATGCACCTGCTTTGCCACCGCATCGATATCCCGAACCCAAGTATCGGCAAGTAGGCGGATATTGGCGGCGTGCGCAGCGTCCCTGCCTGTGCTGCGTATCAGATCATCAGGCGTCTTTTGTCCGCTGATGGCGACCGACAGCATGGGCTTGTGGTAGCGGTCGGCATCATCGGCGGTGATGAGCGTGATGGCGATGTCTTTATCAATGGCGCGCAGCGCATCCACCACACTCCAACCTGCCAAGCCTGCGCCAATGACGACAATGCCTGCTTTATTGGTATGGTCGCCCTTGGCATGGGTCGTCTGCTCGCACAGCTCAAAGCCGTCTTTACTGGCGCCACACACAGGGCAGCCCCAGCCTTCATCGATGTCATCAAGGCGAGTGCCAACAGGCAAAGTGCCATCGCCCATCGCCTCATCATAGATGTGTCCGCAAGCTTGGCAGATGAATTTTTGCCATGCTGTATGCCCGTCTGTCGCTGTCATGAGTGATCCTTTTGGTTTGTCATTGTCAATGGTTTATTATAGCACAAATGTACACTCATGGGGTGGTTTGGTCGTGCATTGTTTGGCGGTTTGATGGTGGGCAGCGCTACCCTGAAAATTTGCTTTTACAGTTTGCAATTTGCCAAACCGCCCCCATTTAGCCAACAACTTATCCAACAAAAGAAGTATCATCATGACCGACATGACCAATTTTCAGCACCCAGAACAATATCGCCAGCGTTTTTTTATTGAAAATTCGCCTGTGCGTGGCGATGTGGTACGCCTGACGGATGCTTATCAGACCGTCATCGCCAAAAAAGAGTATCCGACCGCCATCAAAGCCCTGCTTGGCGAAATGTTGGTGGCGGCAAGTCTGCTCATCGGCACTTTAAAAATCAATGGCAGATTGTCGGTGCAATTACAATCATCGGACGAAGATTCCCCTTTGTCGTGGGCGATGGCAGAGTGTGACCATACAGGGCAAGTGCGTGCGTTGGCAGGCTTTAAACATACCGATGACTGGCAAACTGCGACCACCAGCCGTCAGGCGTTCGCCAAACTTGGTCAGGGCGTGCTGTTCATCAGTATCCACCCAGAGCGAGGCGAGGCGTATCAGGGCATCGTGGAGCGTGTGAGCGATGATTTGGCGGAGTGTTTGGCGCATTATCAAAAGCAATCTGCACAGATTCCAACGCTACTCAAACTTGCCACCAGCGATGAAGTGGCTGGCGGTATTTTGGTGCAATTATTACCACAGACGGACGAGGATCGTGAAAACGACCCAGACCTGTGGGAGCGTATGAGTGCTTTGACTGGCACGATCAAGGCAGATGAGCTGACCGAACTTCATGCCGACGAGATTTTATACCGACTGTATCACGAAGAAGAAGTGGCGATCCCAGAGGCGAGCGAGCTTGCGTTTGGTTGTACTTGCTCGGCAGAAAAAAGCGAAGGGGCGATTTTACAATTAGGACACGAAGAGGCACTCAACGCTCTAGATGCACACGGTGGCGTGCTTGCTCTTGATTGTGGGTTTTGCGGAGAGTCTTATCAATTTGATGAACGCAAGATCAATGAGTTGTTTGTGTGATCTTAAAATGGGGGCGAAAGATTTTTTGCCCCTACGCTTTGGATTGTAAGTTAAATTGGTAAAAATAAAAAGAGCGTTTTGAGTGCTCTTTTTTATGCTTGGATTTAGGTGGTTGGCGGTACATAGCGTTTGTGCTTATTGATGTGGTTTTCAAAAAGTCTAAAACCAATCATAATAATCCACGCCAAAATCAGATAAATCACGCCAGCTGCGACATACATCTCAATGTGCAGGTAGTTTTTGGCGCCCAGATTCTTGGCGGTATAGGTCAGCTCTGCTAGAGTCATGGACGCTGCCAAAGCACTGCCTTTTAGGATAAAGATGACTTCGTTGCTATAAGCAGGAATCATGATGCCAAAGGCTCTGGGGAGCATGATACGGCGGATTTTTTGGGATTTTGACATACCGATGGCGTCTGCCGCTTCCAGCTCACCCTTTGGAATGGCGGCGATTGCCCCACGCACGATCTCGGCGATGTAGGCGGCGGTATTTAGGGTAAAGGCGATGATGGCACACCAGTAGGCTTGCTTGAAAACTGGCTCCCATAGAACGCTTTGTTTGATGAATTCAAACTGCCCTAAACCCTGATAAATCAAGAAAATCTGAATCAGTAGTGGCGTACCACGAAAGAAAAAAATGTACGCAAAGGGCAGCGCCTTAATCCACCAGTGACGAGACGAACGCAAAAGCCCTAAAATCACGCCCAAAATCAGCCCCAACACGCACGATGCCACCACCAGCTCAATGGTGATGACGGACGCTTTTAGCATGGTGGGGAGCTGATCAATGACCGCTTGCCAATTAAGATTCATGCCTGACCCCCTTTGCTTTTCGCCAGTGCTTTGGCGTAGCGAGCTGCTGGATTGGCACGCCATTCAAAATGCGTCATCAGTAGCGTAACGACAGTCGTCAATGCCAGATAGACAAGTGCTGCCACGATGTAGAAAGTAAAAGGCTTTTGGGTGCTTTGGGCAGCACGACCAGCGTAGTACATCAGATCTTGTAAGCCGATGAGCGACACAAGGGCGGTGTCTTTTAACAGCACCAAGGTCAAATTGCCAAGACCGGGTAGGGCGACCAGCCACATCTGTGGTAAAATGATGCGTCTGATGGTCTGAATCGGACGCATGCCCAGACTTTGTGCCGCTTCCCATTGACCTTTTGGAATGTCTTCAACCGCCATGCGAAACACTTCGGTGGCATACGCCCCAAACATGATGGATAATGCCGCCACACCCGCCCAAAATCTGCTCATGTCGGTGCGACCAGCATAGCCGATTTGACTGGCGATGAATTGCAAAAGTGCATCGCCACCAAAATAGATAAAAAACACCATGAGCAATTCAGGCACGCCACGCACGACTGTGGTGTAGATGTCAGCGATTCTTTGTAAAATCCAAACGCCAGACAGCTTGGCGGCAGCACCTAATAAGCCAAGCACCAGCCCGACAAGCAGGCTGACAATGCCTAGCTGAATGGTCAGCCAAGTGCCTTTGAGTAAAATTGGGCCGTAGCCTTGTAGGTCAAACACAAAAATGCCTTAATAAAAAAGACGAACGAAAGTCAAAAAAGATAAAAAGAAAAATGTACCACAAAACAAAAACGGTCTGGGCAAATGATAAAAGCATCACGCCCAAACCGTCTATTTTAACAAAATTTTAATCATCATGAAATGCTTATTTTCAACAGCTCATGTTTTATGCCAAATCAATGGAGCAAACAGACCCATTCTCTTTAAAAGTGCAGGACGGGTTTTCCCTACCATTTTAGACATAAGTGATTGAATTTATAAGATTTTTAAATCTTAACTTGCATGACTTGAATTTTGTCATCCATTATTTGTTTAGCATTTCTTCGCCAAAATGCTGAACGACAATCTTATCATAAGTACCGTCTGCTTTGATTTCGGCTAGGGCTTTATTGAATTTATCGCTAAGCTCGCTGTTGCCTTTATTGACGGCGATGGCGAATTTGTCATTGATGTCGATGTCGCCGCCTTTGATTTCAAAGTTTTTGCCCAAATCGCTTTTTAGCCAAGTTAAGGCAGGCAGTTTGTCAGCAATCATCACATCGGCACGACCATTACCCAGATCCAAAAACGCACTGTCCAGCGTGCCGTGTAGCTGTGGCGTTACGCTTGGGTGCGTGGCGGCAAGCCATTGGCTAGAGATGGTTGAGCCTTGGGCGGTGATTTTGGCGTTTTCAATATCGCTGGCATTGGTTGGGTCAAAAGCTTTGTCTTTGTTTGCCAAAAAAACCAGCGTATTGGCAAAGTATGACTCGGTAAAATCCACCTGCTCTAAGCGTTCTGGCGTAACCGACATGGACGAGACAATGGCGTCAAATTTGCCTGCTTTTAGGGCAGGAATGATGCCGTCCCAGTCTTGAGCACCGATGGTGCATTCTGTCGCCATTTTTGCACATAGGGCGTTGGCAATGTCCACATCAAAACCACCAAGTGTGCCGTCATTGTTGGTGTAGTTAAACGGGGCGTACGCACCTTCGGTGGCGATGCGAATGGTGTTTGGTGCGGCGGTGTCAGTTTTTGCGTTGTCATTGCCACAACCTGTCAAGGCAAGACCAAGACCGACAACGGTGGCAAGTAGGGTGGTTTTTAGTTTCATGACTGCTCCATTTTAAAAAGCGGACTGATTGGCTTAAAAAAGGCGTACCTACATTGGTACGCCCCTTAGGATTATTTGACGATGTTTTGGTCAAAATATTTGCCAACCAGTTCGTCATATTTGCCATTTTCTTTTAGTTTGGCAAGGGCGGCGTTAAATTCGCCTTTAAGGGCGTCATCTTTACGCAGGGCGATGGCAACAGTGTCGTTGATGTCGATCGGCTCGCCTTTGACTTCAAAGTCTGCGCCTGTTTCGGTTTTTAGCCAGTCTAGGGCAGGGACGATGTCTGACATCATGCCATCAACACGACCAGCAGATAGGTCAAGATAGGCGTTGTCTTGCTTGTCGTAGGCTTTGACCACAGCTGTTGGGTGATTTGCCGCTAGGTGGTCGGCAGAGACGGTGGCTTGCTGAACGGCGATGTTTTTGCCGTCTAGGGCAGCAGCAGACAATTCTACGCCTTTTTTGCCAAGCAATACTAGGGTGTTGTTGAAGTATGAATCACTAAAATCAACCACTTTGGCACGCTCTTCGGTCGCTGACATACCTGCCATGATGGCATCGTATTTGCCAGCGTTTAAGCCAGGAATCAGACCTTCCCAATCTTGGCTTTGGATGTCACATTTGGCTTTCATCTCTTCGCACAGGGCATTGGCTAGGTCAATTTCAAAACCAACCAAATTACCGCTGGCATCTAGGTAGCTAAATGGCTTAAAGCTAGATTCAGTAGCAATGCGGATTTGTTTTTCGCCAGCAGGCTCGGTGGTGGCGGCAGTCGTTTCGGCTGGTTTGTCCTGACCGCAGGCACTGACTAGGGCGGTCAATGCCAAAGCGCTGAGTAGTTTTAGTTTCATAAAAAATTCCTTATGGTGGGGGCTTGCCAGTTGGGCTGTGTGGGATTATTTAAAGTTTGCCGCTTCAATTTCAGCCAATTTGCCAGTCTCTTTAAGCTTGGCAAGGGCTTTGTTAAATTCGTCTTTTAAAGCGTCGCCCTTACGAACAGCAATGCCTAGATTGTCGTTGTTGTCAATCTCTTCGCCAACCAAGCCAAAGCCTGCGGTGTCGCCACTTTTTAGCCATTCAGCGGCTGAGGCTTTCTCTGCCATCACAGCGGCGTTACGACCTGCTTTTAGGTCTAGGTAGGCGTTTAGGTAGGTGTCGTATAGCTGTACGGTGTTGCCGTCTTTGCCGTCATATTTTTCGGTGATGTAGGCAGCACCTGTGGTGGAGCGCTGACCGCCCAAGATGGTGTTTTTGATGTTATTTGGATCAAAGCTACCATCTGTTTTTGACAGCCAAACGATGGTATTAGAAAAATAAGAATCGGTAAAATCCACCTGCTCTAAGCGTTCTGGCGTGATAGACATACCTGCGATGATGGCATCGTATTTGTTGGCATTTAGACCTGGGATCAGACCGTCCCAATCTTGGGCAACGATGTCGCACTTGGCGTTAATCTCGGCACACACCGCATTGATGACATCGACATCAAAGCCTACGATTTTACCATCTGCGGCAGTGTCGTTAAATGGAGGGTAGGCGGCTTCGGTGGCGATTTTTAGTTCACGCGCTTCGCCTGTAGTCGCAGCTGCGTCTGCTTTGGTTTCGGCTGGCTTGTCCTGACCACAGGCACTAAGTGCCAAGGCGATGGCAGCGATGCTACCGATTTTGCTGATTTTCATAAAAAATCCTTAATAAAATGAAAGAAAAATTAAAAAGATAACGCTTATGAGCGGTGCGATGCCATAAATTCACGCACACGAGGCGATTTTGGATTGTCAAATACTTCATCAGGCGTGCCAATCTCTTCAATGCGACCTTGATGTAAAAAGACGATTTTGTCCGACACTTCACGAGCAAAACGCATCTCGTGGGTAACAATCAGCATGGTGCGACCCTCAGAAGCCAGCTCACGCATGACCGCAAGCACCTCATTGACCAGCTCAGGGTCTAGGGCAGAAGTCGGCTCATCAAACAGCAAAACCTTAGGTTTCATCGCCAAAGCACGAGCAATCGCCACACGCTGACGCTGACCGCCTGACAGATTGTCTGGATAGGCGTTCTTTTTGTCCAAAAGACCGACTTTGTCCAGTAGGCGTTCGGCTTCGGCGATGGCGTCTGCTTTGGGCTGTTTTAGCACTTGGGTTGGACCTTCGATGATATTATCCAAGATGGTTTTGTGTGGCCAAAGGTTGAAATTTTGGAACACAAAGCCGATGGTTGAGCGCAAGTTTTCAAGTTGTTTGGCGTTTTTGGCGACCAATTCGCCCTTTTTGTCGGTCAAAATCAGCTCTTCATCACCGATGAAAATCTTGCCTTTGCTGGGATTTTCTAGCAAGTTAATGCAGCGAAGTAGGGTGGATTTACCAGAGCCTGACGAGCCTAGAATGCTGATGACATCGCCATCGTGGGCGGTCAAAGAAACGCCTTTTAGGACTTCTAGCGAGCCGTAATTTTTGTGAATGTCTTGTAAATCTAAGGCGATGGAGCGAGTGTCGGTCATAAGAATGTTGCTTTAAAATATCAAAAGAATAATGGGTTATTTTCGCCAAAACTGCACAAAAAGGCAAATGTTTTTTGTTGGTTTTCAAGAATTTTTCACAATCTGTGGGTAAGATTGGCGTTTTGTTGAAATTTTTTGCGAATTTTCATGGAAAAAATGTTGGCTGATTGCTATGATAGGGCAATTTTTAGCAAAAATCTTAGCCAAAGGTATTGACCATACCTACCGAATGGCAAAATTACCACGGAATGATGTGATGTCGTAGGTTGGGCTCTGCTTGCGAAACCCAACAAAATCAATAGCTTATGCCTAAAACGGCAGGCTTGACCTACCCTACACGACCGCCTAATTTTGTGGTAACTTTACCGTTTTATGGGTATATAAATAGCAAAATGGAGAAATGGCATGAATATTGATGCGTACATGAATCAGGTCGGCAGTCAGACAAGGGTAGCAAGCCGAGCATTGGCGGCGGCGGACACGCAGACTAAGAATACCGCTTTATCGGCAATCAAAACAGCGATGCTCGCCCAAAAAGACACCATCTTGGCAGAAAACGCCAAAGATGTGCAAAACGGCAAAGAAAACGGGCTGGACGAGGCGTTGCTGGATCGTTTGGTGATCAATGAGGATCGTTTTGAGGGTATGATGGCGTCTTTAGATGATGTGATTGGTCTGTCTGACCCGATTGGCGAGATGAGTGATTTTACTTATCGTCCCAGTGGCATTCAGCTGGGTAAGATGCGTGTGCCTTTGGGCGTGATTGGCATGATTTATGAAAGCCGCCCAAATGTGACGGTGGAGGCGGCAAGCCTTGCCATCAAATCAGGCAATGCCATCATTCTGCGTGGCGGTTCGGAGGCTTTTTATTCTAATCAAGCCATCGCCGCTTGTGTCAAAGAAGGTCTGGTGGCGGCAGGACTGCCCAGTGAGGCGGTGCAAGTGCTTGAAACCACCGACCGTGCGGCGGTGGATAGCTTGATTACGATGACGCAGTTTGTTGATGTGGTGATTCCCCGTGGTGGCAAGGGCTTGATTGAGCGTATCGCCAAGGGAGCCAGAGTGCCTGTAATTAAGCACCTAGATGGCAACTGCCACACCTATGTCGATGCTGAGTGCGATGTGGATCTGGCGGTGAAAGTCTGCGTCAATGCCAAGACTTCTCGTTATTCGCCGTGCAATGCGATGGAGAGCCTGCTGGTGCATGAGGCGGTGGCAGGCGAGGTGCTGCCAAAGATTTTAAACGCCATGCACAAGGTGGATTCGGCGATGGAGTTTTTTGTTTGTCAAAAGTCGGCAGAAATTTTGGCAGGTCAGTCGCTCAATGTATCCTTGGCAAGCGAGGACGACTGGTATGCTGAGTATCTAGCACCAAAATTGGCGGTAAAAATCGTCCCAAGTATAGATGACGCCATCAGCCACATCAATCACTATGGCAGTCATCATACCGATGTCATCATCACGACCAACTATAACCACAGCCAACAATTCATCCGAGAAGTGGATTCGTCCAGCGTGATGGTCAATGCGTCCAGTCGCTTTGCCGATGGCTTTGAATATGGCTTGGGGGCAGAGATTGGCATCTCAACGGACAAAATCCACGCCCGAGGTCCTGTGGGGCTGCATGGACTGACCTCTCAAAAATGGGTGGTATTTGGGCATGGGGAGATTCGCCCTTAATCGGTCAGTAGCTCAAAACAAAAAAGCGTGTATGACACGCTTTTTTTTGGGTATGACGGATGGTCAATAGCCTCGTTGGTTTAAGCGTCTGTACTCATCACAGCCTTCTTGCTCTCCCAAATCACAGGCTCTGCCATACCATTCTTTGGCAGTATTTAAGCTTTGGCGTACGCCCTCGCCATTATGATAGCGTACGCCAATATTATAGGCGGCTGATGCATGACCTTGGGCATAGGCTTTTTGATACCATGCTAAGGCTTCGGCATAACTTTGGCGTACACCTCGTCCATCGCTATACATATTGCCCAAATTATTTTGAGCCCTTGCAACCCCCTGTTCAGCCGCCTTTCTATACCAAGATACTGCCTGAGCATAATCTTGCTTAACACCGTGTCCACCGCTATACATATTGCCCAAATTATATTGAGCCCCTGCATGCCCCTGCTCAGCCGCCTTTCTATACCAAGCTGCTGCCTGTGCATAATCTTGCTTAACGCCGTATCCATTCTCATACATCACGCCCAAATTGTATTGAGACTTTGCATACCCCTGCTCAGCCGCCCTGCGATACCAAGCCACCGCCTGTACATAGCCCTGCTTCACGCCGTATCCATTATCATACATCCAGCCCAAATTGTGTTGAGCGACTACATCTCCTCGTTCGGCTAGGCGTTTAAAGATGGGGAAGGCTTGACTGTAATTTTGTGAATCATAGTAAGACACAGCAATGTCAAAATCATCCGCCATCGCAGGCGTTGCCACGCTTAGGCTCAGTGCCAGTAGCAGGGCGGATAGGGCAGGTGTTTTCATGAGATTCTCCAAGAAAGTCTGTGCAGACATGATAGGGGATTTGGCTGTCTTTGGCAATACTGGCAAACAGACGGTTTGGTGCGTCAGTAGCCTCGTTGGTTTAATTCTTTGTAGGCATCACAGCCTTTTTGCTCTCCCAAATCACAGGCTCTGCCATACCATTCTTTGGCGGTGCTCAGGCTTTGGCGTACGCCCTCGCCATTACCATATCTTACCCCGATGTTGTAGGCGGCTTGTGCCTGACCTTGGGCATAGGCTTTTTGATACCGTGCGATGGCTTCGGCATAGCTTTGGCGTACGCCGTATCCATGATAATACATACCGCCCAAATTATTTTGAGCCCCTGCATCCCCCTGTTCAGCCGCCTTTCTATACCAAGCTACCGCCTGAGCATCGTCCTGTTTCACGCCGTGTCCATTCTCATACATCACGCCCAAATTATATTGAGCCTCTGCATTCCCCTGCTCGGCCGCCTTTCTATACCAAGCTACCGCCTGTGCGTAGTCTTGCTTCACGCCGTATCCATTGTCATACATCCAGCCCAAACCAGATTGAGCCATCACATCTCCTTGTTCGGCTAAGCGTTTAAAGATGGGGAAGGCTTGGCTGTAATTTTTAGTACTTACATAAGACATGGCGGTGTCAAAGTCATTCGCCATCGCAGGCGTTGCCACACCTAGGCTCAGTGCCAGCAGTAGGGCGGATAGGGCAGGTGTTTTCATGAGATTCTCCAAGAAAGTTTGTATAGAAATGATATCGGATTTGGCTGTCTTTGGCAACAAAAAAGGACGGTAAACCTCCGTCCTTTTTTGGTGCTGTGAAGTCAATCAATCCAAAAACGAAAAATGCTCAATGTCCATCTTGGTCATGACATCGCTTGGCGTGGTCATGGCGCTGGCGTGGGCATCGCTTCTTGGTAGGATTTTTTCAAAATAAAACTCAGCGGTTTGCGTCTTGGCAAGATAAAATTCATAAGGCTGTTCGCCGCCGTTTTTCATCTTGTCAAAGGCGACCGCCGCCATTCTTGCCCAGTGATATGCCATCATCACATAGCCTGAGTACATCAGATAGTCATCAGACGCTGCCGAGACGATGTCACGGTCTTTACGAGCGGCAAGCAGCAGGCGTGCGGTCAGCATGTTCCACTCGGCGCACAGCTTGGTCAATGCCCAGACATATTGACGCATGTCTTTGTCTAAGGCGTATTCGCCACACCATTTCATGATGCCTGCGGTGTAGTCGCGCACCACTTTGCCACCACCGTGCAGCAGCACTTTACGACCCAAAAGATCTAGCGCCTGCACGCCAGTGGTGCCTTCGTACAGCGTAGAAATGCGAGCATCACGGGCGATGAGCTCCATGCCTGTTTCTTTGATGTAGCCATGTCCGCCGTAGATTTGTTGTCCGTGCTTGGCACATTCAATACCAAGCTCGGTCAAAAAGCCTTTAAGCACTGGCGTATAAAAGCCCAATTTGTCGTCCCATTTTTTGATCTCATCTTCGTCGCCTGCAACCACCGCATTTGACAGGTGGTCAGCATAGCGTGCCGAATGATAAATCATTGAGCGAGCCCCTTCGCTGAATGCTTTTTGGATCAGTAGCATACGGCGGACATCGGCATGGTGAATGATGGCGTCGCCTGCTTGCTCTGGCTCTTTGGTGCCTGATAAGGCTCGCATGGAGCGGCGTTCTTTGGCATAAGGTAGGGCGTTTTGGAAAGCCAGCTCCATGTGTGCCAAGCCCTGAATGCCTGTGCCGATACGAGCGGTGTTCATGTAGGTAAACATCGCTTTTAAGCCCTTGTTCGGCTCGCCAATCAGATAACCTGTCGCCCCATCAAAATTTAGCACGCAGGTGGCTGATGATGAAATGCCCATCTTGTGTTCAATAGAGCCACACACCACCGCATTTCGCTCGCCAATTTCACCATTGTCATTCACCAAAAATTTCGGCACGATGAACAAAGATATGCCCTTTGTGCCTTCTGGTGCATCAGGCAAGCGAGCCAGCACAATATGCACGATGTTCTCGGTCAGGTCATGCTCACCGGCACTGATGAAAATCTTGGTGCCTGTGATGGCATACGAGCCGTCATCGTTTGGCACGGCACGGGTTTTCATTTGGTTTAGGTCGGTGCCAGCTTGAGCTTCGGTCAGGCACATCGTCCCAGACCATTCGCCTGAGATGAGCTTGGGCAGGTAGGTGTCTTTTTGAGCGTCATTGCCGTATTGTAAGATGGTATTGACCGCCCCTGTGGATAAGCCTGGGTACATCGCCCAAGGCCAGTTTGCCGTACCCATCATCTCTCCTTTGATGAGGTTTAAAGACATGGGCAAGTTCATGCCGCCGAATTTTTCTGGATAAGAAATGCCTTGCCAGCCGCCTTCCACGAACTGCTGATAGGCTTCTTTAAAGCCTTTTGGCGTGGTAACTTCGCCATCTCTAAAATGACAACCTTCCTCGTCAGCGTCTTGATAGATGGGTGCAAGCACATCTTGGGCGAAGTCGGCAAAACCCTGCAAAATCATCTCAACCGTCTCAGCATCGGCACCTGCCCCATTTGGCAGGGCTTGATAATGAGATTGGTAATCGAACACTTCATTCATCAAAAACTTAATGTCTCTTAAAGGGGCTTTATAAGTCAGCATAGTTCTATCCTTGCTTGTCAGTTGGTGTAAAAATACGAAAAAGGCGTGGTTCATCGCCACACCTTCACTATACATGAAAATTTGCCAAAGTTATGTGAATTTTTGCAATTTATAACTTATTTTCATATTAAAATTATGTCTTGATAAATTAAAATTATCATTACTTAGGCAACTGAACACGATTTAGCTCAATATTCACCCCTGTCCATAGCTCAAAGGCGAGCTTGGCTTGGTTGATGAGCATGCCGTAGCCGTCTAAGGTTTTGCTCTGTTGGGCGGCAAAATGTGCCAAAAATGGCGATGGCTTGCCGTACATCATGTCGTAGGCGACCGTGGCGTGTAGCGTCGGCGATAGTGTGAGCGTCTGGTCTGTGGTGGTGGCACTGGTGGCATTGATGATGACATCAAAGGTAAAATCGCCAGTCGCCAAATCATCCAAGCCATAAACAGCCATCTCGCCAAATACAGCAAAGTCGTCTTTTAAAGCCTGCGCCTTAGACAGTGTGCGATTAAAAATACTCAAAGTCGCTCCCTGCTCCATGAGTGGCAAAATCACACCACGAGTTGCACCGCCTGCGCCAATGAGGGCGATTTTTTTACCTTGCAAATCCACGCCGTTGCTCAGTAAATCTGCCACCAAGCCCCGACCGTCCGTATTATCGCCATAGAGCTTGCCATCACGCAGGCACAGTGTATTGACGGCTTTGGCAGTCTTGGCGTAGTCGCTGAGCGTGTCGCACAGCTCAAAGGCGATTTCTTTAAAAGGCAAAGTGACATTCGCCCCCACACCGCCACCATGAAAAAAGGCTTCCACCACCGCACGAAAGCTGTCTGCATCATCTGGACAAAATTGACGATGATAACGAATGTCTAGCCCAACACTTTGTGCAAATGCCTGATGAATGGCAGGGCTTTTGGAGTGGCTGATGGGATTGCCGATGACGATAAAATGTTGAATGAAATGTTGCATGATGAGCATCGCTCCGTGTTGAGTTTTGCTATTTTTTACTGCATTTTTGAAAAAATGGCAAGTTTTTTAAATTTTAGGTACAATACGGCTTGTTGTTGATTTTCAATGATTGTGATATTTTCTTATTTATTTTCGTGACCGACCGCCATGACCGACACCGCCCACACACCCCGTGCCAAAAAATCCAGACCGCCTTTTTGGATTGTTGCTTTTTTGATTGCTTTGGGGGTACTTGCATTTTTGATGTTCAGACCTGTCACGCCTGCTGAGGAAGTCGTGCAAGATGATGGCGAGGCGAAGGTCTATGATCCTGTCACATACGACACGCAAAACTGGGGCAGTACGCCCAAGCAGACCGTTGATTTTGAGGTGCTAAAAGCCATGCTCGGCACGACCGCCACCACCGAGACGGCGCTTGATTTTTATGGCAATCATGCCGACAGATACCGTTTTTCAAATAAAACAGAGCCGCCATTTTATCTCATCGAGTCTGACGAGGTGTTCGAAGTGGCGTGGTATTATGCCGCACCCAAAGATGATGAGCGCCAAAAAGATGCCAGCATCGCCTACGCCAAAAAAGCACATGCGATGATGGGTGCTTACTTGGGCGAGGATGGTGAACGCTTGGTGGAAAATATGCTACACACGCCAAGCCAAAGCTTTGCCAAGCCTAGCCTTGGTGTCATTGCGGCAGACTGCATGGATTATCACTGCCGCATCGTCCTACAAAAATAAAGCGGCGGTAAAATGGCGTATTTTATCCTTGAAAATGGCAAGCTTGCCAAGCATCACGACATCATGGAGCAGCGTGGTCTGTCTTATGGCGATGGTTTTTTTAGTACCATGGGCGTGTATGATGGGCAAATTTTATGGGCAGATGGTCATAAAAATCGTCTCACTCGTTCGGCACAGCGGCTGGTGCTGGACATCGATGTGGATGGCGTGATGAGCGAGCTGATACGGCTGGCAGAGCAGACCGAGCAAGGCATAATAAAAGTCATCATCACACGAGCTGCCCAAAGCGTGCGTGGCTATGGCTATGATGATGGCAGGGCGTGTGTATTGATCAAAACCATGCCGTCCGACATTTATCAAGGCGTGCGTTTTTATGATGGCATCCCTTGCCAGTCATCAGGTGTGGCGGTGCTGCTAGACGAAAGACTGTCCTTGCGTACGCCCAGATTTGCAGGGTTAAAGCTCATCAGCAGTCATGAGCAGGTGTTTGTCCATCGTGAGCTACTTTGCTATCAACACACCAATCCTGCCATCGTTGAGGGCTTGGTGATGACAGCCCAAGACGAGGTGGTCAGCGGTGCGATGAGCAATGTTTTTTATCATTTAAATGGGGCGTGGCACACACCGCCTGTGCAGACTTGTGGCGTTGATGGCGTGATGCGTCAGGCACTCATGGCAAAATTTGCCATCAAAGAGCGCACGCTACAACGCAGAGAATTATCCAGCATTGACGGCTTGATGTTTTGTAATGCGGTGCGTGGCGTGATGCCTGTGCATACGCTTATCATGGCAGATAAGGCGTGTGCTTTGAGGCGGGATTTTGGCGAGTTGTTGAGAGCGCATGAGGCATAAGAGTGCAATTTGCCATGATTTTTAGCATGATTTGCCATGATTTGTCATGAAAAATGCCCCCCAATCATGATACAATAGCCATCATTTTCATTCATATCAAGCACAAGTCATGGCAAAAACCACCAAAAAACCCATCAAAAAAACCCCGCTAAAAAAGCACAAAAAATCCACCACCCCAAAAGTCATCGGTCTTGTGCTGTTGGCACTTTTGGTGCTGTGGGGCGTGATTTTGTATAACACCATTTTTGCCAAGACTGACCGGGGGGCGCAGACTTTGAGCGTCAAAAAAGGCGATACTTATCATGGTCTGCTGGTCAAAGATCGTTGGCAAACATCGGCGCTGTCATCAAGCACAGCGACCCGCCTGTACCTAAAACTGCGCGCTCGCACGCCGCTACAAGAGGGGACTTATCAGATTCCTGCCAATGCCAGCTTGCGACAGGTCGTGGACATCTTATCCCAAGGTGCCGAAGTGCAGCTTGTCAAGGTGCAAATCATCGAGGGCAAGACCATCAAGGATCTGTATCAGACCATCAAAAATACCGACGGCGTGGTGCTTGAAGTCTTGACACCGCGTGCTGATGGCTACTCGTGGGCAGATGCAATGCGAGACAATGAGCAGGTGGCGGCGGCGCTTGGCGTGCCTTTGGTGCATGGCAATTTAGAAGGTCAATTTGCCCCAAACACTTACTTTTTTGAGCATGGCACCAGCGACAAAAAAATCCTACAAAAGCTCTACGACACCCAAAAGCAAGTCCTAGACGAGGCGTGGGCAAGCCGTGACCAAGGATTGCCTTACAAAGACAAATACGAGGCGCTCATCATGGCAAGCATCATCGAAAAAGAAACTGGCATCGCTGATGAAAGATGGCAGGTGTCGTCAGTATTTGTCAATCGTCTGCGCCAGAATATGCGCCTGCAAACCGATCCGACCATCATCTACGGGCTGTTTGATCGCTATGACGGTAAAATTTACCGCTCAAACATCAACGAAAAGACTGATTATAACACCTATCAGATCGATGGTCTGCCGCCAACGCCGATCGCTCTGCCTTCTAAGGCATCCATCGAGGCTGCCATGCACCCAGCCGACAGCGATTGGCTGTATTTTGTGGCGACGGGTAATGGCGGACATAAGTTTAGCCGTACTTTGGCAGAGCACAATCAAGCGGTCGCTGAGTACCGAGCCGTCATGGCACAAAAAAACCAACAATAAAACCAACAATAAACAGCAAAAATCATGACCAAAGCACGATTCATCACTTTTGAAGGCACCGAAGGCGTGGGCAAGACCACCGCCATCGATGGCTTTTGTCGCCATTTGGAGGATTTGGGCATTGCTTATGTGCGCACTCGTGAGCCGGGCGGCGCAGATGTGGCAGAGGTGATTCGCCAAATGCTACTTAGTAAAGACAGTGTACTGCATGACGACACCGAGCTTTTGCTCATGTTCGCTGCCCGTGCCGACCATCTGCACAAGACGATTTTGCCAGCGCTCGATGCAGGCAAATGGGTGGTGTGTGACCGATTCATTGACAGCACGGTGGCGTATCAGGGCTTTGGGCGGTTTGGCGGCGACAAGCAAGCACTGGCTCGTATTGAGCTGTTGATTGAGCAGTTTGTGCCGTGCCTGCCCGATGTGACGCTGTGGTTGGATTTGGATGTGGCGACAGGCATGATGCGTGCCAAAAGTCGCAGTCAGGCGGACCGTTTTGAGTCGTTGGACACACGGTTTTTTGATCAGGTATATCAAGGTTTGGCGCATCAATTTGCCAAGCACCCCAACCGCATTCGCCGTGTTGATGCGTCTGGCAGCGTAGAGGAAGTGGCGGTGCGCATTCGTCAGGCGGTGGGCGTGTAGCCTGCCCATGTTTCTCGCCTTTTATTGCTCATTGACTCAAAAACACCGCATACCCACCAAAAGTTTTAAGAAGGGCTTGTTGGATTTTGAAGTTAAATCACGATACAGCCATCAGCTTGCGTAACTTTCTTCAGCATCTGGTAAGTTTTTGATAAAAATTCTCACTTGATTTGTTGGTAAATTTTTAGGATACTGGCGAGCGTTTGTTTTTATCAAATTTTATCAGATGATTTGGAAATTTTAAGGAAAAAGCATGCGTCATTTTATGAAACCGACCATGCTGGCAGTGGCATTGAGCCTGTCGGCAGTATTAGTAAACACGCCTGTCTTATCGCCCGCTCAGGCGGCGGTGCAGGTTGATTTTGCCGATTTGGTGGCGCAGGCGTCTTCTGGTGTGGTGCGCATTTCCACCACCAAGCCCATCAAAGACTCTGAGATGACCCGTGCGCAGGCGCAGATGCTTAGGCAGTATCTAGGTGAGCAGGCAAATGTACCGACCATCGAGCATGGCTTTGGCACAGGATTTTTTATCACCAAAGATGGCTACATTTTGACCAATCATCATGTCGTCGAAGGGGCGCAGACGATCACGGTGACGCTACACGACCGTACGGAGATGGATGCGGTGTTGGTGGGTTCGGATGAGGCGTCGGACATTGCGGTGCTCAAAGTCAAAGGCGAGCAATTCCCTGCGCTGACGACGTCTCGCCGACAGCTGCGTGTGGGCGAGCCTGTGCTTGCCATCGGTTCGCCGTTTGGCTTTGATTACTCGGCATCGGCAGGCATTGTCTCTGCCAAGTCTCGCAACATGACGCCTGACGCCGCCGTGCCATTCATCCAGACCGATGTCGCCTTAAATCCTGGTAATTCAGGCGGTCCGCTGTTTAATCAGCAAGGCGAGGTCGTCGGGGTCAATTCACACATTTTTAGCGAAACGGGCGGCTACATGGGGCTGTCATTTTCCATTCCCATAGACGCCGCTTTGCACATTTATGAGCAAATCAAGGCGAATGGCAAGGTGCGGCGTTCGGCGCTGGGCATCATCGTGCAGGATGTTGATCGCAATCTGGCGGAAGCGTACGGACTGCCCAGACCACAAGGGGCGCTTTTGACCCGAGTGGGGGCGGGGTCGCCTGCGGATCTGGCAGGGCTAAAAGTGGGCGATTTGGTGCTCAATTTCAATGGCGCGCCCATCACGCAGGCGGCTGAGCTGTTGAATCTGCTCAATCGCACGCAGCCGAACGAGACCTTCCACCTGACTTATCAGCGAGGTCGCCAAAAATATGTGACCCAAGGTCGATTTGCTGAGGTGCCCAGCGATGTGTCGGCAGGCGGTGAGCGTCAGAGCGTCGGCGGTGTGAGACTGGGTCTGCGTCTAAAAGAACTCTCGCCAGCTGAGGCAGGTTTGCTTGCAAATTTGGGTGTGCAAGGCGGTGTGATGATCACTTCGGTGAATCCTGTGGGGCTGGCAGCACGCTCAGGAATACAGGCAGGCGATGTGATTGTCGGCATGAACCATCGCCCCACACGCAGCGTTCAGGAGATGGCGACTGCGGTACAGAGTTTGCCATCAAAAGGCGTTGTGCCAGTACAGCTGATTCGTCAAGGCACACCTGCCATCGTCGGTATGCGTGTTGAGTAGCGAAAATTTGTAAAATAAATCCAAAAAAATCCATCAAAAGCCAAGTCAATTATGATAAACTAGGGGTAGTTTTAACGGCTTTTTTATTTCTTTTACAGTTTTTAAAAATGGCATTCTCATGACAGACGCATATCAAGACATTAAGTCAAAATTACAAGGTTCGATCACCGCCTTGGTCACACCCATGAAGGCAGACGGTGCGGTGGATTATGATGCACTTGCCAAACTGATTGATTGGCAAATTGCCGAAGGTACGCACGCACTGGTGGCGGTAGGTACGACGGGCGAGTCAGCGACGCTTTCTATGGAGGAGCATGTCGAGGTGATTCGCTTTTTTGTCAAGCATGTGGGTGGGCGTGTGCCAGTCATCGCAGGTACGGGTGCAAACAACACGCTAGAAGCGATTGAGCTGACCGCCGCCGCCAAGGACGCAGGCGCTGACTGTGCGTTGTTGGTTGCGCCTTATTATAATAAGCCGA
Organism: Moraxella nasibovis; assembly: GCF_029581575.1. Lineage (NCBI taxonomy): Bacteria > Pseudomonadati > Pseudomonadota > Gammaproteobacteria > Moraxellales > Moraxellaceae > Moraxella > Moraxella nasibovis. The sequence continues at coordinate 154,072 of NZ_CP089975.1, forward strand.
CTCAAGAAGGCATTTATCAGCATTATAAAGCCATCAGCGAAGCGGTGGATATGCCGCAGATGCTGTACAATGTGCCGGGGCGTACCGTTGTGGACATCAGTCAAGAGACAGTGGAGCGTCTGATGGTATTGCCAAACATCATCGCCATCAAGGATGCGACAGGTAGTGTCGAGCGTGGTGTAGCGCTCATCAAGGCGGTGGGTGAGCATCTGGTGGTGCTCTCTGGCGACGACCCTACGGCACTAGAACTCATCAAGCATGGCGCCAAAGGCAATATTTCCGTCACTTCTAACATCGCCCCCAAAGCGATGAGCCAAGTCTTTGAGCTGGCATTGGCTGGCGACTTTGAGCAAGCAGCACAGATTCATGACACCGTCAAACATCTGCACAAAGACTTGTTCTGCGAATCTAGCCCACAGCCTGCCAAATATGCGCTTTATAAGATGGGTATGATTGACAAGGGCATTCGCCTGCCGCTTGTTTGGCTGTCATTAGACAGTCAGCCGATCATCGATGCGGCACTTGCCAAAGCCAACCTGCTATAAAGCACAGGCAACACCCAATTAAGGATCATTATGAATACGACACTAAAAATCAGCACCTTAGCGCTGGCTGCCATCGTAGCGCTGACTGGGTGCAGCACCACCAAAAGCTGGTTGGCTAAGCGTGACAATGGCAGCCTTGATTATCAATCAAGCAAAAAGCTACCGCCAATTCAGCTGCCTGCCAACCAACCTGCTGCTGAATTTGTTCCGCTGTATCCTACGCCAAATGTCGCTCGTGTGGATACCAATCTCACCAATGAATCAGGCAAGCAGTATGCACTGCCAAAGCCGCCAAGCGTGCGATAAGATTCAGCGAGTTTTAACTGCATTTTTAAATTAAGAGATTTAAACCCAAGAGAATTAACATGGAAAAACAAGCCCTACTTTATACTGGCAAAGCCAAATCTGTCTATGAGACCGAGCATGAAGACTATCTGGTGCTGCATTTTCGCAATGACGCATCGGCATTCAATGGCGAGAAAATCGCTCAGCTTGACCGCAAAGGCAAAGTCAATAACCGCTTTAATGCCTTCATCATGCAAAAACTTGCCGAAGCTGGCATTGAGACGCATTTTGAACGCCAACTGTCTGATGACGAAGTGCTGGTAAAACGCCTAAAAATGATCCCTGTCGAGTGCGTGGTGCGTAACTATGCCGCTGGTGGTCTGATGAAGCGTCTGGGCTTGGCAGAAGGTTTGCCGCTGCTGCCACCGACCTTTGAATTATTCTACAAAGATGACGCTCTGGGCGACCCAATGCTCTCAGAATCCACCGCCATCGCCCTAGGCTACGCCACCGCCGATGAGCTTGAACAGATGAAAGCTTTGACCTATAAAGTCAATGAAGTGCTGAGTAAAATCTTTGATGATGCTGGTCTGATGCTGGTTGATTTTAAGCTAGAATTTGGTCTGTTCCACGGTCGTATCGTGCTTGGCGATGAGTTCTCACCAGATGGTTGCCGTCTATGGGACAAAGAAACCAAGAAAAAACTGGACAAAGACCGTTTCCGTCAAGGCTTGGGCGATGTCGTTGAAGGCTATGAAGAAGTTGCCTTGCGTATCGGCGTGCCATTAGAAGGCTAAGACTCAAAAACCCAAGCGATGTCTTGGGTTTTTTTATTGGTATTAAATTGACATTAAAAGCAACAAGGAAAGCGATGGGGGAATCATGCCAAGCGACAAACTGTATAAATTCATCGGCTACATTCCAGAATCTGCCGTAGAAACCGTCAAAACTGCCCTATTTGATGCAGGTGCAGGGCAGATTGGCGATTATAGTCATTGTAGCTGGCAGGTGCTTGGGCTTGGGCAATTCAAACCACTCAAAGGGGCAAATCCTGCCATCGGCGAGATTGATAAGGTTGAGTATGTGTCTGAGTGGCGAGTAGAAACGGTCGTGCCTGATGCAAGATTGGCTGCGGTGATTGAGGCGTATAAGCAGGCACATCCGTATGAAATGCCTGCTTATGAAGTGTTTGAGATGGTGGGTGTGTGATGTTGGGCTAATTATTGGTGGGATTTATAGCCAGCCCTAAAATGAGTACTAAATTTTATCTGCAAACTTGCTGTTCTAAACAGCCGTACACATCTATGTGTCGACATATAGAAAGTTTGTAGTTTTAGTAAATTTGGCATGTTAATGGCAACTGATATGACAATCGTATGAAAAAATGGAGTGCTGCTTTGACGCCGTTACTTGATTATGCGCTAGAATACCAGCAGGGCAAAATGTCAGCCATGGATTTTTCTTGGGGATATATTGCTTTGCGCTCAAAATTATCAAAAGAGAATAATATAAACCTAAGATCTGTAAATGAGCAAACAGATATTGCTCAATGGGTGTTGTACTCGGCTTGTGATAGATTTGAACTTGATCCGGACCGCGAAATTGAAGAAATTGATGAACAGGAATTTAATGTTCTGGTGAATCAGGCTATCAAAATCGGATTCAGCAGCGAACAACAATTTAATGACCTGCAATTTAAAAAAGAAGTTGAACAAGCGCTGAGATCTGTTGGATTAACAGAGTTGATAGAAAGATAGTCTCGATGATAAAAACTTCTTTGCCAAAACTGAATTTATGCCAAATTGGTAGGCTTGCTTTGAGTGGAGAAAATTCGATATGGCGCATTTTGAGCTTGGTAAACCATAAGGTCCATATCGTCACATCTGGGGTAAAATTCTTTTACCCCAGATTTCAAAGACTAAAACCTCACCATCTTGCCAAAAAAAGTCACTTACCATCAATCAGCACATCATTGGCGATGAGCGTTTTGTCGCCTTTGACATCCAGCACTTCTTTTTTCAGCTCGGTGGTAAAGATGTGTTCTTTGCTGATGGTCTTGGTGTCAAGGCTGACATCTTCGATGGCGTGTGTGCTTTTGGTGACGGTGGCAGTCTCACGAGACAGCAAAATCTCAACAGAGCCATCGAGTGCCAAACTTTGCATTTTGCCATTGATGCTGATTTGGGCGTGCGTGTTGGCGGTGTTGTCGATGATGTCGATCAAAGCATCATCGCTCACAGGTTCATGATGATTGAGCGGTGAGTTGTCTTCTTTATAAGTGATGACAAGGTATTCTTCGGTCAAAGTGATGGGTAGATTCACCGTGCGAGAGCGGGTCTGCTTTGACAGCACCACTTTGCCTGTGCTGACTCTGTCTTTGTGAATGTGGGCACGCTCTTCTAAGAGTTCGAGCACTTGTGGGTCGGTGAGCGTGTTGTCGTTGATGTCTTTTGTCATGTGATTTTTCCTTAAATTTAAAATTGATCTGCTGTTGGTAAATTGTGATGTTGGTCGCTGGTAAATAATTAACCAAATAATAAACGATGATCAAACGATGATTTTCATCTAAAAAAGCCAGAGCGATAACTCTGGCTTTTTGATTACTTTCGTGTCTTTGGCATGATGCCAAACTCATCAGTCAATCACAGACCACGAGCGTGGCGTACTTCGTCAGCAGTGATGCCTTCGTAGTTCACGACATTGCCGTGTCTGTCCACCACATTACCTAGGTCATCGACATTCAGCTCTTCACGCTGGATGGTTTCTAGGATGGTCTCAGTGCGAGTGTCAGTGGTCTTGCCTAGGGTGATCTCTTCGGTCACATAAGTTTGCTTGCTGACATTAGCACGCTCAGCTTCTAGCTCAACGCTGATGGTGTCTGCGCCTAGATCATCACCGATGCGACGGTCTGTTGGGCGATCTACCGGTACACGCTCGATGTGTGCATGCTCTTCTTCTAGGTTAACTTCCACACGACGCTCTTCGGTCACGACATGCTTGCCTACGCTTACGATGCCAGCGACGATGCGGTCTTTATTGACAGTCAGACGCTCTTCAAGCAGCTCTAGCGTGTTTGGCGCTGTGTAGTGTGTCTCGTTCAAGTCAAGGCGGCTTTCAGCTGGTAGTGTGTCGGCAGCATAGAATGCACGGTCTTTGTTGTATTGCTCTTCGTAGCTGTACACATAGTCACGGTCATAAGCTTCCATCGCTTCGACTTGGTCTTTGGTTAGGCTGTCGAAATATACTTCATCGCCTACGATGCGAGACAGACCTGCTGGTACCAACACTTCTTTTGAGAAGAACCAACCGCCAGCGTCCACAACCAAATAGCGAACTTTACCAGTATCAACTTCTACCAATACATCTTCTACTTTACCGATTTTTTCTTGTCCGATGCCATATGCGGTCTTGCCGATAGGATTGTAATAGCCTTCACCCAAAACTTCACGGTTGGTGGTTTCAATGTCATGTAAACGAACTAGCTTGCTCATAATGTGTTCCTTATTCAAATTCAAAATTTAATTTTCAAATTGCTGTTGCAATTCATCAATGATTTGCGTTTTGGGCATCGGTCTTAATCGTTGATTTGATGCCTTTTTATATGATTCCAAGTAATCAACAAAGTTAAGAAATCATATTTCTCCATTAGGTCACTGTAGGACAACTTCTATTGTCGTACCCTGCGTTTCCATGTGTCCTAGTATAGGCGATTTAAAATTTAATAATAGGCGTTTTTTGTCAAAAAATAGGGCAGTTTTTTTGGCATTTTACGACCCAAGGTAAATCAATGTAAACTTGCGTAAATTCTGTATGGGTTTGGGTAGTTGTGTAATCAAGCTGTTATTTGTGGGTGCTTTTTTAACGGATTTTTATCGGTCAGCGAAGCAGTTTGGGAATTTTTTAGCCAGATTTTAGCTTAACTTTGCTAATTTCATGACAAATTTAAAAACCAATTTAGCGATTGATGGATTTTAAATGTGCGGAAGGCTTGGTCTTTGGTGTGCGTTGTTGGCATAAATTTGGTTTCATGGCATAAATGAGCTATACTATGTCGCAACTGGCGTGATTTAAGATTAAATTAACAGTTAATGGTAAATTCAATAAACTGCGCCACGGTTGTCTAATTAAGAACTGTAATTGAGATTTAAACCATTTATATTATAATGATTTAATCATTTCACCAATTTCCAACTGATTTTAACCGATTAAAAGAGGCAATATGAACCAACGACTACAACGACTCTCCGATCAAATCCAGCGTACGCTTTCTGTGCTGATTCGTGATGAGATTAATGACCCACGCTTGACAGGTTTTGTGACGATTTCATCTGTCAAAGTCAGCCCTGATTTGGGTTATGCCGACATTTATGTGACGATTTTGGAGCCGTCCAATGACGGTGGCATGAGTGCGGACGCTCACCGTGAGAGCTTGCAAGTATTGAAAAATGCGGCAGGCTTTTTACGCACCGAGTTGTCGCACACCATGAAAACTCGCACCACGCCACGCCTTCGTTTTCATTATGACGAAGTGACCGCTCATGGCAACTATATGACAAACCTTGTCAATGAAGCCATGAAAAAGACGGGTGAGAGCCAAGAATTGGACGGCGAATGATGGCAAAACAAATCGTCTCTGGCGTTTTGCTATTAAACAAGCCAAGTGGCATCAGCTCGCACACCGCCTTAGCCCGTGCCAAACGCCTGCTCATGTCGGCAGAATTTGACAGTAAAAAAGCAGGGCATACAGGCACGCTAGACCCGATGGCGACAGGGCTTTTGCCAATTTGTTTGGGGGATGCGACCAAATTTAGCTCATTTGGGCTGGACGCTGACAAGGGTTATGCCGCCGTCATCAAGCTGGGCAATCAGACCGACACAGGCGACAAAGAGGGGCAGGTTGTCCGTACTTTGCCAGTACCTGCCTTTGGTCAAAATGAGCTTGACGACGTCGCCTGTGCTTTGACAGGCGAGCAACTGCAAACGCCCCCCATGTATTCGGCACTCAAAAAAGACGGCAAAAAACTCTACGAATACGCCCGAGAGGGGGTGGAAGTGGAAAGACAAGCTCGCCCCATTGTCATCCATCATCTGACCTTAAAGAAAATCAGCCCTGATGAAATCGCCTTGTCGGTGGTCTGCTCCAAAGGCACTTATGTGCGAGTACTGGGCGAGACGGTCGCCGAGCGTCTTGGCACGGTGGGGCATTTGACCGCCTTGCACCGCACCAGTACGGGCGGATTTGATGTGGTGGACGCGGTGGGGATTGATGAGCTTGGCGATTTGTCTTTTGATGAGCGATTTACCAGATTATTACCCATTGACGCACTTTTGACCCATTTGCCGAAGGTGTGTTTGAGCGATGATGAAACCGCTCGCATTAAAATGGGGCAACGGCTGAACATCAAAGACCGCGTGCAGAGGCTTAATTTTGCCGATGAGATTTGCCAAGTTCGTCTGTATCGTGATGATGAGTTTGTGGGGCTTGGACAGGTTTGGAACAATGGACGCTTACAGCCTGTGCGAGTGGTGCAGCGCTAATGCCTTGATGGGATTTTTATACCATTCCTAGCAGATGGGTTTTTGAATTTTGATCAAATCAAGCTGGTGTAGGGGCGAAAGATTTTTTGCCCCTACTTTTTCTATTCGGCAATTCCCCAAATCTTTTGTAACTTTACACTTTTTTACTTGTCAAAGTGTTGCGGAGAGGGGTAGAATATCTTTGCTTTGTTAAAAGCGTGTTTCTACAAACTCACAAGACAGTTTTAAGTTTAAGGATGTATTATGAAAAAGCTACTTTTAGCTACCCTATTGGCAAGCACTTCAACATTGGCAATGGCTCAAATCGGTACTGACGGTCTGTATGTACAGGGTAATGTTGGTGTATCAAAACTAGAAGCCAAAGTAGATGGCGAAAAACTCAAAGACAACAACACAGGCTATACCATCGCTGTGGGCAAAGATACAGGTGCGGTGCGTTATCAAGCCGATTACACCAACTTTGGCAAAATCGAAGAAAGTGGATCGGATGGTGTTCCTGGCGTTGCTGGCTATGACGAGTGGGAGTCGGCTCTAAAAGCTCAATCATTGGGCGTGTCTGCTATCTATGATTTCCAAACTGTGTCAGGCTTTACCCCTTATGCAGGCGTGCGTGTTGGCGTGAATCAGCTGAAATTTGAAGAGAATGTGAGATATTCAACAATTTTGAATGGCGCTTATACGGTATTTTCTGCAAATTACTCAGATAAAAAGACAAAAGTTGGCGCAGGTGTGCTTGCAGGTGTACAATATGCCGTTAGCCCACAACTTGCTGTAGATGCTGGTGTTGAGTATAACTATCTTGGTAAACTCGAAGATGTTAAAGTAAATCAATACGGTGCAAAATTAGGTCTGCGCTACAACTTCTAATCCGTCTGTGACCGATTGGCAAAATCCCTTTGTACTCCACGCAAGGGGATTTTGATTTTGTGGCAAATTTTCCAATTTGCCATGACTTTTTTAAAATCGTGTGCTATAATTGGCGGATATTTCGTGCCCTTTGGGGCTTAGGCAGGCTTTGGCAATGCAACGCTTGCCTGTATTTATTTGCATTGCATCATGTTAAGGATTAGTTATGCTAACTAACAAAGACCGTGAAGAGATCATCGCCAAATTCAAGCGTGGCGAAAACGACACTGGTAGCCCAGAAGTACAAGTTGCACTTCTAACTGCTCGTATCAACGACCTACAAGACCACTTCAAAGCACACAAAGCTGACCATCACAGCCGTCGTGGTTTGATCCGTATGGTTAACCAACGCCGTAAGCTACTAGACTACCTAAAAGGTAAAGATCTGGACCGCTACACCGCACTGATCGGTGAGCTTGGCCTACGCCGTTAATTTAAAATTAGGCTGTCTAATTTTGTCAAAAACGGTGTGCGTTTGCGTGCCGTTTTTGTTGTTTTAATTTCTTGGATAATGGGATTAGAACTCTAAGAAATGTTTTTTTGGTAAAATGCTACCGTCAGAAATTTAATACCGCTTTGTAGCGGCGAATTGCAATTCGCCCCTACGGTTCAATGTTGAACTTTATGTCATTATTAAATTTATTGCCACAAAAACATCTCTTAGGGCTTTAACCCTTATCCCAAAATATATAGGAAAAACTATGTTTAATATCGTTCGTCAAGAATTTCAATATGGCAACCAACAAGTTGTTCTAGAAACTGGTCGTGTCGCTCGTCAAGCCAATTCGGTGCTTGTGCATATGGGCGATGTGTCTGTACTGGTGGCGGTCGTTGTCCGTCCAGAAGCGGTAGCGGGTCAAGACTTTTTCCCATTGACCGTAAACTACCAAGAAAAAATGTACGCATCGGGTAAAATTCCAGGGGGCTATGGCAAGCGTGAAGGTCGTGCGTCAGAATTTGAGACTTTGACTTCTCGTCTGATTGACCGTCCAATCCGCCCACTGTTCCCAGAAGGCTATTATAACGAAATCCAAATCACAGCGACAGTAATTTCATCTGGTAAGACCCAAGATGCTGACATTGCAGCGATGATTGGTGCGTCTGCGGCATTGGCGATTTCTCCAGCCCCATTTAATGGTCCAATCGGTGCGGCTCGTGTGGGCTTTATTGGCAATGAATATGTGCTAAATCCAAACCTTGCCCAGATGAAAGACAGTCAGCTTGATTTGGTCGTGGCAGGTACAAAATCTGCCGTATTGATGGTGGAATCCGAAGCAGACGAGCTGTCAGAAGACCAAATGCTGGGTGCGGTGCTATACGGACACGCACAGCAGCAGGTCGTGATTGACAACATCAATGCCTTTGCCGAGGCGGTGGGTAATGCCAAAGCTGAATTTGTCGCCCCTGCCATCAACGAAGCGTTGAACAATCAGCTTAAAGAACAATTCACCGCCAAAGTGAGTGAGGCTTATACCATCACGGTTAAACAAGACCGCTACGCTCGCCTAGATGAGCTTGCCAAAGAAGCGTTGGCATTGGCAGGCGATGAAACAGCTGATGATTATGCCGAAAAAGCCAAAGAAATCAAAGAATTGTTCGAGACCTTAAAATACCGCACCGTCCGTGATAATATCCTATCAGGCAAACCTCGTATCGATGGTCGAGACCTAGAAACGGTGCGTGCGCTTGACATTCAAGTGGGCGTGTTGCCACATACGCATGGTTCGGCACTATTTACTCGTGGCGAGACGCAGGCTCTTGTCACCACCACACTAGGCACGAGCCGTGATGTGAACCTTGTGGATACGCTGGCAGGCACCAAGCAAGACCACTTCATGCTCCATTACAATTTCCCACATTATTCAGTGGGCGAGACAGGTCGTGAAGGCGGTCCAAAACGCCGTGAAATCGGTCATGGTCGCTTGGCTCGCCGTGGCGTACAAGCCATGCTACCAGCTGCCGACCGTTTCCCATACACCATTCGTGTGGTGTCGGACATCACCGAATCTAACGGCTCAAGCTCAATGGCATCGGTGTGCGGTGCGTCATTGTCTTTGATGGACGCAGGCGTACCCCTAAAAGCACCTGTGGCAGGTATCGCCATGGGTCTGGTCAAAGAAGGCGAGCGTTTTGCCGTGCTTTCGGACATTTTGGGCGACGAAGACCACTTGGGCGACATGGACTTTAAAGTGGCAGGTTCGGTCAATGGCATCACTGCCCTACAAATGGACATCAAGATTGAAGGCATCACCGCCGACATCATGGAGCAAGCCCTAAAACAAGCCCATGCAGGTCGTATCCACATTCTAAATGCGATGAATGAAGTGATTGCAACTTCTCGCACCGAGATTAACGCCTACGCACCAAACTACGCCACCATCAACATCAACCCTGAGAAAATCCGTGATGTGATTGGTAAAGGCGGTGCGACCATTCGTCAGCTGACCGAAGAGACTGGTGCGACCATCGACATCGATGACAATGGTACGATCCGTATCTTTGGTGCGGACAAAGCATCTACTCGTGCTGCCATCGCCCAAATCGAGGCCATCACTGCCGAAGTGGAAGTGGGTACTGTTTATGAAGGTACCGTGGCTCGTATCGTGGAGTTTGGTGCGTTTGTGACCATTCTACCAGGTACAGACGGTCTGGTGCATATCAGCCAAATCGCCGATGAGCGTGTGGAAAATGTCAGCGACTACCTAAAAGAAGGTCAAAGCGTCAAAGTGCAAGTTCAAGACATTGACAACCGTGGTCGTATCAAACTGACCATGAAAGGCATTGAGCAGTAATTAATCTTACTTGAAATCCAAACCACCTTTGTCGATTGGCAAAGGTGGTTTTTTTTTGATTGTGGCTCGTGACAAGCCTTTGACAATCTTGCCATCATTAGCCAAGACATTAAAAATCGCCCAAATGATTGAGCGATGGATGATCATGCCTTGCGCCTTTTTTATCTTTACATCCTTTGCATGATGGCAAAGATGAAGGCCTTTGTATTTTTGAAGGTTTTTGGGTTGATTATTTTAAGGTCAGCCCAAAACTTCGCTCTTGATTGCTTGATAATCGGCGTGGCTTAGACGAGGACCAAACTGTGAGACAATGCGAGCTGAGACATGGGCGGCAAGACGCCCGCACTGCGCCAAAGGATGACCTTGCGTGAGCGCATAAAGAAACGCCCCAGCGTAGTTGTCACCTGCGCCATTGGTGTCTAGCACTTGACGGACAGCAAGCGATGGCACACTGATGATGTCGCCATGATGAGCGATGAGCGTGGGCTTGTCGCCATTTGTTACGACCACCAGCGTGGCATATTGCCCCAATGCCTGCACCGCACGCTCGTGGCTGTCTGCGCCTGTGTAGAGCATGGCTTCATCAAGATTGCAAAAAATCGCATCCACACCGCCTGCCAGCATGTCATCAAGCCCTGCTCTGGCAAACTTGACCACCGCAGGGTCGGCAAAGCTGACAGCGACTTTTACGCCTTGATCTTTTGCATTTTGGCGTAGTTTGGCAAGCCCTGTCGTGATGGACGGCGACATCGCCAGATAGCCTTCTAGGTAGAGCCATTTTGCCCCTGATAGGGCGTCAAAGTTGATGTTGTTTTCGTTGATTTGACTGCTTGTGCCAAGATGCGTCTGCATGGTGCGTTCGCCATCTGCCGTCACCAGCACCACACATGAGCCTGTCGTGCCATCAGGGTCGATGGCGACGCTTGCATCTGTGGTTACGCCTGATTTTTCTAGGTCGGCAAGGTAAAAGTCGCCCATGTCATCGCCGCCCACTCGGCAATTATAAAACGCACGACCGCCCAATGCTGAAAACGCCACCACGCTGTTAGCCGCCGAGCCACCACCTGCTTGTTTGGCAGGGCTGTTGCCTGCTTGGGCAAGCGTGGCAAATAGGGCGTTTTGGGTATCAAGCTCGGCAAGTGTCATGTTGCCACGAGTCAGCCCTGTGGCAGAAAGCGTGTCGTCGGTGATTTTAAATTCGGTATCTACAAGGGCGTTGCCGATGGCGATGATGTCGTACATGGTTTTCCTAGTGATAAAGGTTGTTAAAACAATTTGAAATTAAAAAGCAGTGTTTAAAAATCATGGCTAAAAAAAGGGCGTAAAGGTACGCCCAAAAAGCCAGTTATTTGATGGCTTAGCTGTCCGCTCACTCCGCCGCCAGCTGCACCACGAGCAAGTCGCTGTCAATGTCAGGCAAAATGCTGTCCGCTGTTGCGCCAGTCAGCCATGCGTTTAGACCTGTGCGCTTGTGGCGACCGATGACCACCAGATCGATGGTGTGCTTGTCACAATAATCCACGATGCCTTTTCGTCCAGAGATGGCGGTTTTGATATTGACACTATGGGCGTGCAGGTCATTTCTGGCAAGCACTTGCGCCAGACGAGAGCGGGCTTCTTGACAGCGTTCGTCATCGATGCTCTCGTGCAAGGCAGCGGCAGGGATCAGCTCATAGCCAAAGCCAAGCATGGTCTCTTCAACGATGTGCAGCACCGACAGCTCGGCACTTGGCGATGCGTCCAAAATCCACTTGGCTTTGGCGGCGACCAGGTCGGTGTCGTCTCGTAAATCCGTAACTAATAACACATGTTGATACATCACATTCTCCTTTTGCTGATTGCTGACCGAGCGCTTTGCTCATTTTGGTTCTAGTATAACAAAAATTACCGTATCCGTCAGCCTGTTTTTCGTGTTTTGGGATTATGCAAAATATGTATTAGTTAATTCTTTTTTGTTGTTTTAAATTTGCGTGCATTGTCATTACTATATGACTATTTTCAAGATTTATGATTCAACAAAAAGGGCTTTATCATGACAACACAACTGACCATCACACCCATCAAAGACACCATCGGCGCCATCGTCAGCGGTGTTGATTTGAATCACTTAAATGACGAAACGCTGTCTCAGATTAAAGATGCTTTGCTGAAACATCAGGTGATTTTTTTTAGAAATCAGGATTTGCAGACCGCATCGCAGGTCAATCTTGCTAAGTCATTTGGCAGTCTGCACATTCACCCAGTTTTCCCAACCGTACCAAATGTGCCAGAAGTCATCGTGCTGGACAGCCACGAGACCGACCTAAGAGACAATGAGCTTTGGCATACCGATGTGACTTTTAGCAAAACGCCACCTTTGGGCTGTGTTCTGCGTGCGGTCAAAATTCCGCCATCAGGTGGCGATACGCTGTGGGCGAGCGGTACGGCAGCGTTTGAGGCGTTGCCAAGCGACATTCAAAATCAAATCAAAGGCTTAACAGCACTGCATGACATTCGTCTGTCTTTCCCACAAGAGCGTTTTGGTGGGGTAAGCGAAGAAGAGCAGGCTCGTCTAGAAGAGATTTATCGCAAAAATCCGCCCGTCACGCACCCTGTGGTACGCACGCACCCTGACACAGGCAAGCCGATTTTGTTTGTCAGCGAAGGCTTTACTGCTAAGATTAACGAATTGCCAGAAGATGAAGGTAAAGAGCTGCTTGATTTTCTAACTCAGCACGCTGTGAAAGAAGAATTTCATCTGCGCTGGGCGTGGCAAGAAGGCGATGTGGCGATTTGGGACAACCGTGCCACGCAGCACAAGGCGTTGTTTGATTATGGTGATGCGCACCGCATCATGCACCGAGCCACCGTTAATGGCGATGAGCCTTATTACGCCGCGTAGGGTGGGCTAGGCCCAATTGATACTGGTCGGTATGGTAACTCAACTTATTGTTATAACTCATTGAATTTGTTGGGTTTCGTACCTCAACCCAACCTACGGCATCACATAATTTTGTGGTAATTTTGCTATTCGGTGGGTTTAAAAAAACAATCATGATTGTCATGCAATTTGTAATTAAGGGCGAGTTTGTTCGCCCTTATGCTTAAATGAATGATGGCAAACCTAAAATCTAACAAGGAAAACAAGAATGAATCAGGCAAATCAGACCACGCCAGCAAAACAGGGTTTTAAAGCAAGCTGGGTCTATGCGATGGCGGTGGGCTCGGCGGTGGGCTGGGGTGCGTTTGTACTGCCCTTTGACTGGCTGTCGTCATCGGGACTTTTGGCGGTCATCACAGGCTTTGTCATCGGCACGCTACTCATCGGTGTCATCGCCATCAACTATGGCTATGCGACCAGATCTTTGCCTGTGACTGGCGGTGGCATTGCCTTTGCGCTGGCGGCTTTTGGGCGTACGCATGGGTTCATCGCAGGCTGGGCGCTCATGCTTGGCTATGCCAGTATCATCTCGCTCAATGCGTCGGCGGTGACGCTGGTGCTAAGGCTTATCATTCCTGAGGTGATGATGCAAGGGGCGCTGTATGAGATTTCTGGTTGGACGATTTATGCGCCAGAGGTGGCGGTGTCGTCGCTGTTTTTGGTAGGGTTTGCGTATTTGAATGCCAATAATACTGCCGTCTCGGGACGAGTGCAGTTTTTGGCGGTGGTTCTGATGCTCGTTGGCGTGGCGACTGTACTGCTTGGGACGGGTGCGCATTTCGTCACGCACAGCACGCCTTTGCCACTGATGCCACCTGATGGCGTGGGCTTTTGGGCGGCGGTGGCGGCGATTGTGGCGTTTGCACCGTGGGCGTATGTCGGCTTTGATGGCGTGCCGCAGCTGGCAGGCGAGTTTCAATTTTCACCCAAAAAAATCATGAAGCTGCTCATCGCCAGTGTGCTGAGCGCCAGTTTTTTATACATTGCAGTGATTTTGGCGGCGGCGTTTGCCTTTGGGCAAAACATGGCAGCCTTTGCAGACAGCTCATGGGCGACAGGGGCGGCGATTTCATCGGTGATGGGTAAATTTGGCTTGGTGCTGATGGTGGTGGCAGTCAGCATGGGTGTATTGACAGGGTTAAATGGCTTTTATGTGGCGGCAAGCCGAGTGATTTTGACGCTTAGCCGCAGCCAGATGCTGCCGTCTGTTTTTGGTAGATTGCACCCTGTGCATGGCACGCCTACGGTGGCATTTTATGCGGTGATGGCGGTGTGCCTGATTAGCCCTTGGTTTGGGCGGGCGGCGCTTTTGTGGATTGTGGACATGGCGAGTGTCGGCATCGCTGTAACCTTCTTTTATACTTGCGCTTGCACTTATAAGATGGGGCGTGATGGGGCAGTGTTTGGCATGACTGTCCAAGACAAAAACAGCCGTCAGCGTGTGCTGGGTATTTTGGGCATGGTGATCTCGGTGGGGTTCTTGCTGTTGTTGCTGCTGCCAAATTCGGTTGGCGCATTGAGCCTGCCATCTCGCTATGCGCTTGTGGCGTGGACGGTGCTTGGCGTTCTTTTTTATGTTGTCAGACGCGCACAGCTTAGCCATCAGAGCGACACCGATCTTAAACGGATATTGTTCACAAGGTTTGAGTCGGTGCGATGACAGTATGCTTGATGTACTTACAAGATGCGTCTTTAATTTTACAAAAAATTGCAAACACCTAATATTAGCCTAAATCTGCCTTGTTACCATAAGCACATCAAAACAACAACCCAAACCCAAACGGAGACATTCCATGAAAAAACTTCTTACCGCACTGACCCTAGCTGCCACTGCTATTACTGCTGCGCCTGCCATGGCAGACGACGACGCACGCATCTATGAGCGCAACAAAGCGCAGTACATCACTCATGACAAAGCAGGCGAAATCGCCAAGTCTCATGTCAATGGCAGCGTCGTCAAGAAAGTCGAATTTGACCACAGCCGCCGCCTTGGTGCGCATTTTGATGTTGATGTCATCACCGCACAAGGCGTGGAGTATGATGTGTCTGTCGATGCCAAGACTGGCAAAGTGCTAAAAAGCAAAATCGACGACTGATGCCAGCCTACTGAGCATTCAAAAGTTCACAAAACCGTAAGTCTGACTTACGGTTTTTTGTTGTTTTAAGTGGGCTGTTTTGAGCGCTGTTTTAAATACTGGGGCTGATTTTGCTGCGTTTTGATAAATCAATGAGTTTTATCAAATTTAAAAGCTTGCAAGATTTTCGCTTTTTTGATGGTAAATTATGCTACACTAGCAGGTTTATTGCCTATAATTATCATTTATAGCTACCGAATGGTAAAATTACCACAGAATGATATGATGTCGTAGGTTGGGTTGAGTGAAACGAAACCCAACGAGTTCAATGAGTTACAATAATATGTTGGGTTATGCTGTCGCTAACCCAACCTACAAAAGTTGTATTACTTTATCAGTTTGGTAGGTATAAAATAACCAACAGTTGGGAAAAATTATGACAACTCACGCATCTTTTGAGCAAATTAGCACCACCAAGATTGACGCATTAAACATTGATGTAACGCATTATCGCCATAAAGACACAGGGCTGATTCATTATCACTTGGCGTGTGATAATGATGAGAATGCCTTGATGATTGGCTTTGCGACACAGCCGATGACTTCACGAGGCGAGGCACACATTTTGGAGCATGTGGTGCTGTGCGGTAGCGAAAAATACCCTGTGCGAGACCCTTTTTTTAGCATGATTAAGCGTTCTTTGCAGACCTTTATGAATGCAATGACGGCGGCAGACTGGACGATGTATCCTTTTGCTACCCAAAACAGAAACGACTTTTTTAATCTATTGTCCGTGTATGCCGATGCGTGTTTTTTTCCGAACATTCACGAGCTGGATTTTGCCCAAGAGGGCATTCGCATTGAGCTTGATGAGCATGGCAAGCCTGAATATCACGGCATTGTTTTTAATGAAATGAAAGGGGCGATGAGTGGCGAGATTGAGCAGCTGTATTATGCACTGACACCGCACTTATTCCCAACGACCACTTACCACTATAATTCTGGTGGCGATCCAAAGCACATCGTCAATCTGACTCATGAGGATTTGGTCAAGTTTCATCAGACGCACTATCATCCGTCCAATGCCATCGTCATGAGTTTTGGTAATATTGAGGCGACAGACATTCAGGCACATCTACAAGAGCAGGTGCTAAGCCGTTTTGATGACATTGAGCGTCCAAAAGTGGGTAAAAAATTTGCATCTGTTACCGAACAAAGGCTAAGCCAGCCAGTGCAGGTGTTTGATACTTATACCGCCGATGATGATGGCAAGCAAATGACCCATCATGTGCTGTCTTGGCTACTACCGACCATCAGCAACCCAAAAGAGCGTCTGTCACTTCGCTTGATGGAAGGGGTGCTTGCCGAGCATTCAGGTTCGCCGCTGCGTGCGTATTTGGAGAGCTATGCTCATGCGACCGCACCCAGTCCGCTACTTGGGCTAGATGACAGCCATTATGAAATGGTGTTTTATGCAGGCGTGCGTGGCAGCGATGTTGAGTACGCCGATGAGGTGGAGCAGGGGATTTTGGGCTTGTTGGCACAAGTGGTACAGCAAGGCGTGGATGCCCAGACGATTGAGACGGTGCTACATCAGATAGAGCTTGACCAAAGACACATCGGTGGCGACAGTATGCCTTATGGTTTGACGCTGATGCTTGAGGCGTTTAGCACGGTGTTGCATGGGGGCGATCCTTTGGATGTGTGGCAGATTGACGAGCATTTGGCGTGGCTAAGACAGCAGGCGAGTGATCCGAATTTTGTGCCATCACTCATTAAAAAGCACTTATTGGACAATCCGCACCGTGTGCGTTTGACCGTCTCGCCAGACAAAGGCAAAGCCGAGCGGCTCATCGCAGACGAGCAAGCGACACTAGATACACTGGATCAGGCAATGAGCGATGATGATCGTGCCGTCATTCGCCAAAAAATGAGCGATTTGCAAGCTCGTCAAGCGATGGTAGATGATGTGAATCTGTTGCCAAAAGTGGGGCTTGCTGACATTCCAAGTGAGGTCAGCTTTACGCACGCCAATCAAAAAACCATCATGCTGGGCGATGAGACACGCACTTTGTATGAATATCACGCAGGGACGAATGGTCTGTATTATTATCAAGTGGTGATTGAGCTTGGCAAGCAGGCGGACGAGATTTTGAACAATCCTTTGTTGCCGATTTATCTGACTTTGTTGTCAGAAGTGGGTACGACACAGCACGAGGCACGCACTTTTCAGGCGGTGCAGGCGGCGTGTTCGTCAGGTGTGACGGCTCGCATCAGTCAGCGTACTGACACGGCAGATAAGGATAAGATGAGCAGTTATTTTGTGGTGGCAACTCGTGCCTTGAACCGCAAATTAGAGGCGGTGGAATTGGTCAGCGAAGTGCTGGATGAGACCATCTTTAGCGAAACTGACCGCATTCGTGAGCTTTTGCAGCAAAAACAAAGCGGTTGGCAATCTCGTCTGACTGGTGCAGGACACGCCTACGCCATGCAGACCGCCAGCCAAAACATGAGCCGTCTTGCCAAGATTGAATATGCGTTCTCAGGCTTGCCTGCGTTGGTGGCGTTGAAGGCGTTTTTGGCACAAGAGGGCGATGACAAATGGCGTGTGCTGTCCGAGCGTCTGTCGGCACTGCACGCAAGTATCGTAAGCCTACCAAAAGATGTCATCGTGGTGTGTGAGCGTGAGATGGCACCAGCCTTGACCGACAAAATCACCCAAACGCTGCATACTAAGTCTCGCTCTGTGGCGGTGCAAGCAGAGCCTTTGCCGTTTGATGATTTGTTAGAAATTTTAAATAATAACAGCGAGCAAGACACCGCTTGGCTCATCTCAACCAATGTGTATCATAACGCCGCCGCCTACGCTGCGACCACATCTGATGATGCGGATACGCCTGCATTGATGGTGCTTGCACCGTTCTTGCGTAATGGCTATCTGCATTCTGCCATTCGTGAAAAGGGTGGTGCTTATGGCGGTGGGGCGAGCTTTGATAGCAATGCGGCGGCGTTTAAGTTTTATAGCTACCGAGATCCACATTGTCAAGAGACTTTTAATCATTTCTTAGCAAGTATTGATTGGCTCATTGACAGTGAGCATGACGAGGCTCAACTAGAAGAAGCAATCATCGGTATCATCGCTGGCATGGATAAGCCTGGTTCGCCAGCAGGCGAGGCGGTCAAGTCGTGTTTTTCGACGCTACATGGGCGAGATAAAGCGTATCAGCAGGCACTTCGGGCGAAGATTTTGGCGGTAACGATGGATGATTTAAAACGAGTTGCCAAAAAATATCTTAAAGACAAGCCCTACGCCAAAGCCACGCTTGCACCGCTTGAACAAGAAGAATCCGTCAAGCAGCTTGGCTTTGTGGTGAAAAAGTTGTCATAATCAAGCTGGGGCGAAATATTTTTCGCCCCTATGCTTTTGTCATTTGGTGGGTGTGATGATGCAAATCTGGCGGTTATTCTGCCACGCCATACACTTTACGCACCACTCGTTTAAAATAAGCAAACGCATCGTCCGCCCCTTTCATGGCAGCTTGTCTTTGCTCATCGTTGATGGGCAGGGCATCAATTTTGGCCTTGACCGAACGCCAGTGTGGCATACGACCGTCTGGGTGAGCCGCCAGATGCGCCGCCCCAAAGTCGTCATTTAGGTCAATTTTGCCTGCTTCTTTGTACAAAATCGCCGCACCAACATTCGAGCCTTCTACGCAGTATAGCCAGCCGATCGCTTCGTCATCGGTGTAGCTTGGCACTTCCACATCTTTGCCATAGGCGGTCACTTGCAAATCTTTCATGTCGGATTTGACTCGTTCTAGTCGACTTAATTCTGCCAAGCCTTCAAATTGGGCAGCAAGTTTTTCGTTGTGGTAGATGGGATTGACGGTGCTGTGAAATTCAAATTGTGTTTGTAGAAATTTGCGATAATTGTCATGATTGGCAAAGGGTTGCATACTCATGACCAGATGATCCACCGCATCGTGCGTGGTGCGTGAGTGTTCTTTTAGGGCTTCTGATAGAGTAAGCTTGTTCATAAATCACCTATGAATTTAAAAAAGCAATTCATCTCATTGAAAAAAATAACAATAATCATTTTTGATAAATCGCTGGCTTGTGTTATGATATGGATTGCTTGAAATGTCCGGATTTCAAGGCAAAGCAGGCATTATTGATAATGCTATTGCTTATCATTATATTCTAATCGCTATGATTTGCAAGTAAAATTATCGACATTTTGGTTTATTTTTTATGTCCCAATCGCCCAAAAAACCGAGCGGACCGCTTGATGACAAAGAGCGACTCCATGCCAATCGCATGGTGCGCTGGGCGTTTTTTTTGCTGGGGTTTGTGTTTTTGGGATTGGGGATTTTGGGAGTGGTTTTGCCCGGATTGCCGACGACGGTGTTTATTTTGCTTGCGGGCTATTGTTGGGCGAAAAGTTCTCGGCGATTTTATGGCTATCTGCTTGGGCATAAAATTTTTGGCAAAATGCTACGAGACTGGGAAGAGCGCCGTGCCATGCCACGCTTTGCCAAATATCTGGCGTGGGGCATGATGACGGTGTCGTGCGCCATTATGTTTTATCAGCTGCCTGACGACATGCTGTGGCTTGCGGTGATGGTCAGTGTGCTGTGCGTGGCGGTGGCGGTTTGGATGGCAAAATTGCCCGATGCTTAAGCCATACGCCAAGCTTAAAAGGTGGAGTAGGGGCGTAGGCTGAGCAAAGCGAAAACCTAAAAAATTCAAATGGTCGCAATAAAAATGGTGGGTAAAACCCGCCCTACATGATTTATGTTTAAACCATTGAATGCATTGGGTTTTGCATGATAATGCCTGATCTGATCAGCATAAAAATATCCGCAATGTGGCGGATATTTTTATGGATACAATAAGACTTACAGCTCTTTGGTGCCAAAAATCTTGTCGCCAGCATCGCCCAGACCTGGAATGATGTAGCCGTTTTCGTTTAGGTGACTGTCTAGGGCGGCGGTGTAGATTTTCACATCTGGGTGGGCTTCATTGACCAGACGCACGCCTTCTGGAGCGGCAACCAGCACTAGGGCTTTGATGTTGGTGCAGCCGTGTTTTTTTAGCATGTCAATGGTGGCGACCATACTACCACCTGTGGCAAGCATTGGGTCTAAGATGAGAGCAGGGCGCTTGTCAATGTCTTTGACAAATTTTTCAAAAAATGGCACAGGCTCAAGCGTCTCTTCGTCTCGTTGCAAGCCGACCACCGAGATCTTTGCGGTAGGCAGTAGGTCTAGCACGCCATCAAGCATGCCGATGCCAGCACGCAAAATCGGCACTAAGGTTACGGTTTTGCCTTTGATTTGCTCGCCAGTGATTTCGCCGCACCAGCCTTGCATTGTAAATTGTTCAATCTCATAATCACGGCTCGCTTCGTACGCCATCAAGCGACCCAGCTCTTTGGTCAGCGTGCGAAATTTGTAGGTGCTGCTGTCTTTTTCACGCATCAAGGACAGCTTGTGGCGAACCAAAGGGTGATCTACGATGTGGATATTTAGGTCGGTCATTTTATGCTCGTTTTGATTTTAAAAATAGTCAAAAAAGATGGATTTGTTTTGTCCGTAATTGCGAACGCACAATCTTGCTTATGATACCAAATCTTGCCCAAATTTGATAGGTTTTGCGTGTGCTGTGATAAGTTTTTGGGTGTGGCGCCAGATGCTGTACTATTGGTTATTGATTTTAAGGTCTGGTAGGGTTAGGTCGCCGTCTTTGATCCAGCCTTTTTTGTGCATGATTTTGGCAAAGATGAGCGTCAAAATTGCAGGCAAAATCAGATGAAATAAGACAATCAAAACCACCGTGCGGACGCTAAATCCCATCGCATCCAGCGTGCCGATTTGCCCAACCAAGCCTGATGTGCCCATGCCTGCACCGATGGCGATGTTCGTCATACCAAAAACAGCGGTCGCAAACGGTGCCAAAATCGCCCCAGTGAGCGTGGGCGGTAGCCAGATTTTGGGATTTTTGATGATGTTGGGCATTTGTAGCATGCTCGTACCTAAGCCTTGTGCGATGATGCCGTGCAGACCGCCATTGGGTAGGTGCGCTTGGTTGTCACGGTAGCTCATCAGTGCAAAGCCAACCATTTGAGCGGCACAGCCGACCGTCGCTGCCCCTGCTGCCACGCCTGACAAATCAAGGCTGATGGCGATGGCGGCACTGGAAATGGGCAGGGTTAAAAGCAGCCCCATCGTGATGGCGATGATGATGCTGGTCAAAATCGGCGACAATGCCATCGCCCACACGATGAACGAACCAAGCGCCATCATCAAGGCGGCAATGCTGGGTGCGATGGCATAAGCCGTGCCAATGCCAGCTAGCAGAGCGACGGCAGGCGTGATGATGATGTCGATGGGCGTGGTTTTGTGGATGAGTTTTCCGCATTCTGTGCCGATGATGCTTGCGATCAATGCACCGACAACACCGCCAAGCTCTGCCCCTGCAAGCCCTGTCGCCACCGCCGAGAACAGCACCAAGGGCGGCGCTTTTAAGCCAAAAGCCACGCCCACACCAATCGCACCGCCCACCGCCATTTGTGCGTGCGTGCCTGCCGTGATAAGTGCCGAGATGTTCGCCCAAGTGCCGATGTTTTTTAAAATCAAGCCGACAATCAGCGAACCAAACAGCCCCATCGCCATGCCGTTCAAAGCATCAATGCCATAGCGCCGCCATGACAGAGTGATGTTTTGGCGGCGCAGGTGTGTCGTTATTTTTGTCATGTATGTTCCTATGGCTCTTTTTGCTGTGTTGTCTTTATTATCCTACGCAATTCTGGTTGTGTCCACCAATTTTCCCCCACAAAACCGTCCGCATATTTCTCGCCCATTTTCGGCACATCAATCGGCAAACCCTGTTCTTTGGCACTTTTTACCGCATTATCAATGGATTCATACCACGGATTTCTACCAAGACTAAACACGCCCCAGTGCATTGGCACGATTTTTTTGGCGTTTAAATCTAGGCTTGCTTGCACCGATTGGTGGGCAAACATATGCGTTTTGGGCCAGCCTGCATTCGCCGCGTCAATTTCCATAAAGGCGATGTCAAATCCGCCATATTTTTTGCCGATGTCGCTAAAATGCTGGGCGTAACCCGTGTCGCCACTCCAATACAGCCGTTTGCTCCCTTCCAGTACAAAAGATGCCCACAAAGTTTTGTTGCGGTCGTTTGTCCAGCGAGAAGTGTAATGTTGGGACGGCTCGGCGGTGAGTTTGACCGTGCCAACCATCGTGGAGTCGCCCCAACCGAGTTCGGTGATTTTATCAGGCGAAACGCCCCACGACTCTAATCTTGCCCCCACGCCAAGCGGTGCGATAAAGCGTTTTGCTTTGTCCGCCAAATGGCGAATGGTGGTCGCTTCCAAATGGTCGTAATGGTCGTGGCTAATCAGCACCACATCAATGTCGGGCAGGTTTTGACGGCTAATAGGGGCTTCCTGAAAGCGTGGGGCAATCAGGGGCAAATTCAAGGGGTTGGCGTTGTCAAACACGGGGTCGATCAAAAAGCGTTGTCCGTCCAATTCCAAAATGGCGGTGGCGTGTCCAAGCCAATAATAGGCGAAGTTTTCAGGCTGCCCAAAATGGGTTTTATCCAATAAAATCATGGGTAAACGACCATTCGGTGTATAACCGTCATGGCGAATAAAGCCGCCTTTGCCAGTCGCTTTGTCGGGATAATAAGGCAAATCATCGGTATAAAGGTTCACAAATTGCCCGTTTTTATAATAGGGCAAATGGGCAAAACGGCTCTCGTCAGGCAAATCGCCCAAATTGCGGTACAACATCACGCCCAAAATCGCCACAATCAGGGCGAGTATGCCCAAAGTGGCTAGGGTGAATTTAAGGAGTTTTTTAAAAATGGGTTTCATCATACATCAAATAAATCAAACCATTAGGATCTGGCTGTCCTATGGTTTTGGTTGGGGTTGCAAGTGCATTATTATAGCAGATCGGGGGTTGTTTTGGGAAAATGAGGGGTATTGTGGGCTGGGAGGTGGGGCGATAAGTTATGCTCAAAATGGTTAAAAGTAGAGCTATTATTAGGAATTTTTAGATTAAAAAATAATTGGTAATTTTGATGGTTGGCTATTATTTGAAACGAAAAATGGTTTTTGGGCTGGCTGAAAGCATTACCCATAAAATTCCAAAAATCCTAAAATAAACACTCCTTTATTTACCAAGAGTATTTATTTTATGAAACAAACTTTATTTTCCGACTATTTTGCCGAATGGGTCAAAACCTACAAAGAAGGCGCGGTGCGTCCTGTTACGATGAAAAAATACCAGTCCAGCCTGTATTGGCTCAAAAAACTTGCTCCAGAATTGCAGGTTGGCGAATTGTCGCGTTCTCGTTATCAAAAATTGCTCAACGATTATGCTGAATTCCACGAACGCCAAACCACAATGGACTTTCATCATCAGATCAAAGGGGCGATTTTGGATGCGGTTGATGAAGGCTTGATTGATAATGACCCCACTCGCAAAGCCATCATCAAAGGCAAAACCCCCGCCAATAAAAAAATCAAATTTTTACATCAAAACGAATTGCAATTGGTATTAAAGCAACTCAATTTAAGCCAGCAATTAAATTGGGATTGGTTTATTTTATTGATTGCCAAAACAGGAATGCGGTTTTCCGAAGCCCTTGCCATTACCGCAGGCGATTTTGACTTTGCTCACCAAACTTTAAGCGTCAGCAAAACTTGGGATTATAAAAACAATGGCGGATTTTTACCCACCAAAAACCGCTCATCAATTCGCAAAATTCAATTAGATTGGCAAACGGTAATGCAGTTTTCAGGCTTAATCAAAAACTTAAACAGCGAATCTGAAACACCCATTTTTATCAGCCTAATGAAAACAGGCGATAAGGTTTATAATTCCACCGTCAATTACCGCATTGCCCGCCATTGTAAAAAAGCAGGCGTATCGGTGATTACCGTACACGGTTTACGCCATACGCACGCGTCATTACTTTTGTTTGCAGGTGTTTCCATTGCCAGCGTGGCAAGACGGCTTGGGCATTCTAGTATGACCACCACTCAGCAAACTTATTTGCATATCATTCAAGAACTTGAAAACAAAGATACCGATATTGTGATGCGACATTTGGCGTCATTGTGTTAATGGTGTAGTTTAATTTTTTCAGGCTGTCTGAAAAAAATCAGCCAATTTTCCAACATAGAGAATTGGCTGATTGCTTTATCGTTCACTTAATATTTTTTCAATATGGAATTTGATTTTGTCTTCCACATATTTTTTTAAAGTCATTTTATTGCCAGATTTGCCGTTTTCTTTTTCATATAAACTGGCGACTTTTTCCATATCGGCGGTTTTTGCCAAATCTTTTAATAAATTAAACTCGTGCCAATCTTCTTTGCCAAAAACGTGATGATGTAATAATTTTTCAAATAAAGATTTATCCAAATCAAACAAATTCACCAATTCAAAAATCGTGCTTTTTTCACGGCTTTCACGGTATTTGTCGAGCAATAAATTTAAAGAAATGTCATCGGGTAATTTACCTTCTATCGCGTCCGCCAAAATTTGTTTTAATAATTCTTGGTCGGTTTTGCGGTATTGCGTGGACAATTCATTAAAGCGTGCAATATCGGCATTGTTTTGCGATTGATTGATGTTTTTTAATAATTGACTGATATAGTCGTTGTCAATTTTAATGCGTTCGCCACTAATCAGCGTGTTATCAATCAATAAAATGCCAGAATCATCGCCACCTGTTTCACCCGAATGTTCATTTTGCACATCAAGATAACGGGCTTGCAATCGCCCATAATCTTCAATGTCAAACGGCAATTTTGCCATATCTTCGCCATTTGCCATATCAAATCCTTGTTGGCGGATTTTAATCATATTTTTTTCCAATTCATTTGCCCAGCGTACAAATTGTTTTTGTGTCGGCAAATCATCAGGCAAAGCCGAAAAATCAGGTTGCCCATTATCATTTTTGGGAAAAAGCGTGGCAATGTCTTGATAAATATCACGAATAACCGCCAAAGTTTCTTCTAATTTTGGGGCATTCATCAAACTGCCACCCGCTTTTTTATTGGCGTATAATTCAAAAGCCTTGTCAATTTGCAGTTTCATTTGCAAAGGACGGCGATAATATTCAATAATACCATAAGGTTTTCGGCTGTCGGTAATGCGATTGGTGCGTGAAAAGGCTTGAATTAAATTGGCATAATCCAATAATTTATCCACATAAAGCGTATTTAAATAGGGGGCGTCAAACCCTGTCAAAAGCTGCTGCACCACAATCACCAAATCAAGGCGAGTGTGGTCATCAACTTCTTGGTATTGATAACGGCGAGCCAATCTGTCCATTAAATCGGTTTTATACGCTGGCACATTATCAATACCAAAATCAGTATTAAATCTTTGATTGTAATGAATAATGGCTTGTTCTAATTTTAGACTGTTTTCCAAATCATTTTCTTGATTTCGGTCGCTGTCATCATAAATGACCGCCACGCTGATATTTTTATCATTGTTTTTTAATTTCTCAAAATACAAATTGGCGGTTTTAATGTCTTTCACCGTGAGCATTGCCGAAAATAAACGATTGGACGAATTATTGTCCCATTTTCTTAAAATGTCTTTAATCACCATATCAATATGATTTTCGCCATAATTGTCTTCGGGCAATTCTTTTTCTATGGCTAAATCATCTTTTTCAGACAGCCATTTTTGATAAACATCGCCTTTTGACGGGTCTTTATGTTCAGCAATTTTTTGGCGTAATTCATAAGCGTCATAAGTAAAATTTTGGCGAACATCAAAGGCAAGTACATTATTATCGGCAATACCGTCCGCCACCGAATAAATATGCAAAGGATTACCAAAAAGTTCGGCAGTGGTAACCGATTTTTGATTGTCGTCCAATAAGGGCGTACCCGTAAAACCAAACCAAATAGAGCGACCGAACATTTGCCGAATTTGAATGAGCATTTCGCCTGCGGTAGAGCGATGAGCTTCATCAACAATAAATACAATGTTTTTATCTTTGATTTTATCTTGGTCTAAGCCTGCGACTTTATTGGCTTTTTGAATGCTGGTAACAATAAGTTTGTCTTTGGTTTTATGATTGATGGCTTTTAATAAAGCATAAGAATTACGAGTGGTGGTAATGCTGTCTTCTTCGCCAAAAGATTGATATTCGTCAATGGTTTGTTTAACCAGTTCATTTCTGTCCGCCAAAAACACGACTTTATCCACATTGGGCAAAGTGCTGACCAATTCGGCTGTTTTAAACGAAGTCATTGTTTTGCCTGAACCTGTGGTATGCCAAACATAACCACCCAATTTAGATTCGTGATTTATGCCAAACTCCGCTCCATTTAATCGTTCTAATATTGCTTCCACCGCATAAATTTGATATGACCGCAATACCTTTAAGGCGTTTCGTTCATTATCAAAAATGGTATAAAGCGACACCAATTTATGCCCCATTGGTACGGATAAAACTTTTTCAATAAATTGACTGGTGCCAAATACATTTTGATTGTCAAAATCTTTCCAATTAAAGGCAAATTTAAAATTAAATTTATCATAATGCCCAAAATTGGCAAAATAACGGCATTCATCAGGATTTAATATCACAAAAATTTGAATCAGCGAATAAAATCCTGAAAAACTTAATTCTTCGCTGTATCGTTTGATTTGATAAAAGGCTTCATCGGTTTTAATGCCGTCTTTTTTAAGTTCCAAATGAATCACAGGAATGCCAGAAATCAATAAGGTAATGTCAAAACGGCGGTCTTTTCGGTGTTCTTTGCTGGCAGGGCGGGTAATTTGGCGGACGATTTCATAGCTGTTGCGACCTCCACCGACATCGTGTCGCCAAAAAAACTCCAAAAATAACGGTGTATTTTCCAAACCTTTGGCGTCTCGTACGATTTGTAATTGCCCGTTGGCAAGCATTTTGCCTGCTTCTATTGGGCTTTTGACGGCAAAAATTTGTGCGGTCAATTGTCTAAATTCGTTGTCGGTCAATTCCACGCCTTGCAAGCGGTCTTTGTTTTGAGCGTTTAAAATGGCTCGCCAGTTGGCTAATAATTCGCTTTCGGTTTTGTAATACAAATCGGGACGGGGTGTCCAGCCGTATTTGGATAGGCGGTCAATGATTTCTAATTCAAGTTCGGTTTCGGTTTGGGTGGTTTTTTGGGTCATTTTTTTGCTCCGTTTGGGCAATAACGCGTAAAATCATAACATATTTTGGTAAAATTTACATATTTTTACACAAAAAGTTGGTCAAGCAAAACTTGCTTTAATTGCTGGTATTTTTCTAACTCACGCTGATGAAAAGCGATGGTGTCGTCTAGTTGTTTAAAAAACTCGCCAATGGCTTGTTGTTCGGCTAGGGTTGGGATGAAAACTTCAATGTTTTTTATCAAGGGGTATTTTAAATTCCAAGTATCCGATGTTAAACCTTGTGAATTTACTCTAAACAAATCAAGCATTTTCTCTAACTTAAATTGATAGGAAAAGAACAATGGCGAAACACCTTCGTTTGGTATCAAAACCGTGTACGCAGGGCTTAAAATGCCTGAATAAGCGGATACGCCACTTGCACCTTGCCACATTCTCATAGAGTTATAAGCAATGTCGTTAATTTCAACTTTTTTGTAATTGCTTTTGTCTTTGCTTGAATTGTCCTTTCTGTCCAAATCGCTAGATTTAATGACACCAGAGTTAATTGTTACTGAAATCAGTTCGCCTTTATCAGGCCTTTCCGCTCTTTCAGAAAAACAATCCCCCAACTTTCGCTGTTTCCAAGCGTAAATATGGAAATTTGCAATTTATACTAAAAATAAAAATATCTTTATAATCAATCATTTAATTTTAATGTAGAAATACAACAACTCATTGACAAAAAGTAATTCTTGCCAATGAGTTAATTATTGTTAATTTGCGTAATAAAATATACCATTTCTTAACAATTTTTATACAAACATCTGTTTTAGATAGCCATTTTTAAGGTTTTTATACTTTTCTAACTCACGCTGATGAAAAGCGATGGTGTCGTCTAGCTGTTTAAAAAACTCGCCAATGGCTTGTTGTTCGGGCAGGGTTGGGAAATAAATAGGCATTTCAATAAAGACATTGTCCTTAATGGATAAACGGTCAGCCCTTGCCCCTGTATCGCCATTTTCTTTCATAAAACTGTGCCATTTTGTGCTAGAAAAGTAAGTTTCCAAGAAAGCAAAATCAATCTCATCACAAACTCTAAATACATAGTACAAAGGCGACATAGCCCCAGAACGCCCAAGTTTATTGCGTTTTATCGGTCCGACAGGGGCAAAATTTGAAATTCTAGGGTTGTAAACAAAATCGTTATTTCTAACTATGTAGTAACCTGATAAATTATTTACATTGGCAATATCTTTATCAAAAAAATCTCTTTGGCTGATAATTCCTAATTCGGCAGAATTGGTAAAAGTTTCCAAAAATTCCATATTGAGATTTTTCTCTAAAACTTTTTGAGATATATCTTTTAGCTTTCGCTGTTTCCAAGCGTCAGTAAAATTAGGAAAGCGTAATTGCGGTTTATTCTCATTTTCTTGGGGAAACATCTTTTCCAAGTACGAAATTTTTAAATTTTTGTACTTTTCCCACTCACGCTGATGAAAAGCGATGGTGTCGTCTAGTTGTTTAAAAAACTCGCCAATGGCTTGTTGTTCGGTTTCACTTGGTAAATTAAATTCAAAATTTAATAAGTTTTTTGCGGTAATTCCAAAAACTTTTGTACCTGTGGCGATAACTTTTCCGTATTTTGAAAAAATATCCGTATGCAAAAGATAATATAAAAACAGCGAATTAACTTCTGTTGGTCTTAAAGCAATTGTATGCAAACCCGCTACAATATTTCTTGATAAAAAACAATCAATTAGACAAGCATTTCCGATACCTTCATAGTCTTCTGACGCATCGGCAATAACTAAATCTCCCTTTTGTAAAAATTCATAATTACCTTTTTGAATGCTAGGTAAATTATTTTCAGATGATATTAATTTTGCAATATTCCTATGAATATCGCCATAATGGACGTATTTAAATCCTGTATCTTTATTTGTCTCAACATTTCTTGATAATGAATAAGACTTAATTTGAAAAACAACTTCCCCCAACTTTCGCTGTTTCCAATCATCCGTAAATCCAGCAAATCGCAATTTAGGCACTTTACGCTCGCTCATCACACACCCCCAACCAGCTGATTTGCCATTGCCCAAAACGCATTTTCCGCCTGCTGCCTTTGACGGCGAATGTCTTCTAGCGTGTCGGCATAGCGTTCGTCCAGCACTTTAAGCTGATTGGCGACCGTTTTGGCGTAGCTTTGCCCCACATCGCTTAAATTGCCCGACAAATCGCCAAACCATTTTTGAATCAGTAAGCGTTTAATCGCTCCCAAATCAAGCTGTTGATATTGCTGTTCAATTTTGCTGTTTAAGGCGGGTTCTTTGGTTTTAAGTTCGGCTTTTAGGGTTTTAGCAGCCAAAAAATCCGCCAAACTTTCGGACAACGGCTCAAAATTTTCATCGTCCATACTCATTGTTTTTAAATCTTTTTCTATGGCTTTATAAGATTTTTCGTCCAATTTTTCCTTGTCATTGACATACTCCGCCAATGCGGTATCGGCAATATTGGCAAGGCGTTCGGCTTGGCGTTCTTCAATTTCATCAAGGCTTTGTTTTAGGCGGTCAATCTCGCCAATTTCATCGGCAAAAAATTCATAACCAATCATTTGTTTGGACAAAAGTTCGCCTTTGACACCGTCTTGCACTTCGTTTTTGCCTTTCATCACCATATTGGGAACAAGTCGTCTGGCTTTATAAAAGCCATTTTCACGGACACATTCGTTATCGTCCGCCCCAATTTCGTCCGATAAAATCAACAAATCAGGCAAAATCGTGCTTTGCCAGACATCAATCAGCGACTGATAAGCGTGATAAGGGTCGCTAAATTCAGACAGTCTAAAAAGTTCAAACAGGCGGTTTTCGGCATTTTCAAAAGTGGTGGTAAATTCGTCTTCGCCAAGCGGTTTGTCCGCTGTCAAAGCGTGGGCAAAATCGTGTTGCCAAGCGGTAATTTTATTTTGCAAGTCATTGATGTAATTTGCATAATCACTGTCTTGGTTGATGATGTCAAAAATCTGGTCTGTTTTGACGCTTAATTTGACAAAATTTGGGCGAATTTCTTGCCATAATTTGGGCGAAATGTTGGGGAATTTTTGCCAAAATGGGGCAAAGCGAGCCATATCTTCAAGCGGAATACCGCCTTTTAAATGGGCTTCAATGGACTGGCTGTCATCGTTGCCAACAGGCGTAACATAGCGTGGAATATTGAGATTAAAGCCGTTGGCGATGATTTCATCAAGCTCGGCAACTTTGGCAAAACCGTCCACATTTTGCCGTGCGATGTAGGTGTCTAGGATTTTTTTGATGTCTTGTTCACGCAAAACATTGGTGTTTTTCTCTTTGCGATAGCCGTTTGACGCATCAATAAACAGCACATTGTTGTGTTTGCTTTGTTTACGCAAAATCACAATAATGGTCGGAATGCCCGTGTTGGTAAAAATCCCCGCAGGCAGTCCGATGACCGCATCAATTTGCCCACGCTGTAACAATTTGGTGCGGATTTTTTCTTCTTCATTGCCCCGAAATAACACGCCGTGTGGCAAAACAATCGCCATTACCCCGTCAGGTTTTAAGTGGTACAAGGAATGGAGCAAAAAGGCATAATCGGCTTTGGTGGCAGGGGCAACGCCATAATCACGGTAGCGTGGGTCTTTGAGCTGATTTTCGGACGCTTCCCATTTGGCAGAATAAGGCGGATTGGCAACGACTGCGTCCACAAATAAGGGGTCGTCTTTGCCACTGATAATGCCATTTGGCCAGTCTTCTTTGAGCGTGTCGGCATTACGCAAAACCATATTGGCAGGGCTTACGCCACGCATCAAAAGGTTCATTCGGGCAATGTTGTAGGTGGTGGAGTTGTTTTCTTGACCGTAATATTTGATTTGGTTGCGTTGTTTGGGCGAGATTGCCGAACCCAAAGTCAAAAGCAAAGAGCCTGAACCTGCGGTCGGGTCGTAAACAGTGGGTTTGTCTTTGCCACGAATTTCATTGGCGACAATGCTTGCCATAATTTGCGAAACTTGGTGTGGGGTGTAGAACTCGCCTGCTTTTTTGCCCGAACTCATCGCAAATTGGGCAATCAGGTATTCATAAATAAAGCCAAAAGTATCGTAATCGGTGTTGCTAGAAATGTTAATATCATCAAGCAAAACCAAGAGTTTACGCACGGCGGATTCTTTTTCGCTGGCGTTTGAGCCAAGTTTTTCGGAAGTTAAATTGACATCGTCAAAAATCCCTTCAAAATCTTCTTTTTGGTGTGGGTCTAGGTTTTGACGAAAATGGGAAAGGGCGTCTGTTACATTGCTGATTCGCCAATTCCCACCCTTGATATTGGCAATCCAAGTGCTGTACAAATCGTCTTTGGCGATGTAGTAGCCTAAGTCGGATTTTAGGGTGTCAATGTTTTCATCGTCCAAGTCGTCAAGGGTCATTTCGTATTCTTTGGCAAGGTAGCCAACTTCGTATTCTGACAAAAATTTGTAAAACAAAAAGCCCAAAATGTAGTTTTTGTATTCGCTGGCGTCCATTTTGCCACGCAAGTCGTTGGCTGATGCCCAAAGTTTGGTGGCGAGTTGTTGTTTGTTCATTGGGGGTTTCCTTAAAAATGCTTACGCTTGGGTACAGCGATGGTCAAATAGAGCATATTTTAGCGGAAAATACAAGTAAATCATACAACTAAGTTTGATTAAGACAAAAAAATGGGGGTTGCTTTCGCCCCTCCATTGTGTGTTTTGGTTTTATTTTAAACAGCTTATTTTAAATATTTAGCGTGAAAAGCAATATGCTCGCCAATAAAACTAGAAATAAAATAATAACTGTGGTCATACCCTGCCCGCAAATTAAATTGATACGCCACACCTAATTTATCTGCTTGTTGGCAAAATAATTCAGGTTTTAATTGCTCAGTTAAAAATTTATCTTTATCGCCTTGTTCAATCAAAATAGGCAAATTAGGACGGTATTTTTCCAATAACGCCACGCTGTCATAATCCGCCCACACCTGTTTATCATCGCCCAAATAGGCGGAAAATGCCTTTTGTCCCCACGGCACTTGGCTGGGTGCAGTTATGGGCGAAAATGCCGAAACACTTTGATAAACATCAGGATTTTTAAAGGCAATCGTCAATGCCCCATGTCCGCCCATAGAATGCCCAAAAATGGATTGTTTGCCACTCGTGGGGAAATGCTCGTTAATCAACGCAGACAATTCTTTGACAATATAATCATACATTTGATAATGTTTTGCCCAAGGCTGCTCGGCGGCATTGACATAAAAGGAAGCCCCTTGCCCCAAATCATAAGCGTCATCGTCCGCCACATTTTCACCGCGTGGCGAAGTGTCGGGGGCAACGACAATCACATTATGCTCATCGGCATAACGCTGAAAACCTGATTTGGTAATAAAATTTTGCTCGGTGCAAGTCAAGCCAGACAGCCAATACAACACGGGCAAACGCTCGGTTTTGGCGGTGCTACTTTCGGCACAATTCGGTAAATAAATGGCAAAAGTCATTTCGCAATTTAAGCAGTCTGAAAAATGTTGCCAGATTTGTTGTTCGCCGTTAAAAATGCGGTAGGTTTCTAGGTGTTGCATGGTTTTCCTTACAAGCGGTAAAAAAGGTGCTGAAATTTACAAAGGCAACAAGGCGGAACATTGCCGCCTTGCTGAATATAAAGGTTCGATTAGTAATGAATCACACTACGAATAGACTTGCCTTCGTGCATTAACTCAAATGCGTGATTAATGTCATCAAGGGGCATTGTGTGCGTGACAAAAGGCGACAGGCGAATTTTGCCCGCCATTGCATCTTCCACCATTTGTGGTAATTGGCTACGCCCTTTGACACCGCCAAATGCCGTGCCTTTCCAAGTTCTGCCCGTCACCAATTGGAACGGACGAGTGCTAATTTCTTGACCTGCCCCCGCCACGCCAATAATCACCGACTGCCCCCAGCCACGATGTGCCGACTCGAGAGCCTGTCGCATCACTTCCACATTGCCAATACATTCAAAGGTGTGGTCGACGCCCCATTTGGTCATTTCAATCAGTACTTGCTGGATTGGTTTGTCAAAATCATTGGGATTTAAGCAATCAGTCGCCCCAAATTCTTTGGCAAGGGCAAATTTATCAGGGTTGGTGTCAATGGCAAAAATTCGCCCTGCGTTCGCTTGTTTTGCCCCTTGAATCACCGCCAAACCAATGCCACCCAAGCCAAACACCGCCACCGAGTCGCCTGCCTGCACTTTGGCGGTATTATGCACCGCCCCAATGCCTGTGGTTACGCCACAGCCAAGCAAGCAGACTTCCTCTGGGTTGGCTTCGGGGTTGATTTTGGCGAGCGACACTTCTGCCACCACCGTGTATTCGCTGAATGTGGAACAGCCCATATAGTGATAGATCGGCTTACCTTCATACGAAAAACGGCTCGTGCCGTCTGGCATTACGCCTTGCCCTTGTGTGGCTCGCACCGATACGCACAGATTGCTTTTGTTAGATTGGCAAAATTCGCACTCGCCACATTCTGCGGTGTAAAGTGGAATCACGCTGTCGCCCACCGCAACAGAAGTTACGCCTTCGCCTACTTCTACGACCACGCCCGCTCCTTCGTGTCCAAGCACCACAGGGAATAGCCCTTCGGGGTCAGCCCCTGATAGGGTAAAGGCGTCTGTATGGCACACGCCTGTGTGGGTGATTTTGACCAAGACTTCGCCTTTTTTGGGGCGTTCCACATCAATTTCTACGATTTTTAAAGGTTCGTTAGGGGCGAATGCCACCGCCGCACGGGATTTAATGGTGTACATTTTTGAGATACCTAATTGTTTGAAATGGCAAATATTATAAGGCATTATAGATATTTTTGCTAATTGATAATTTTGATAGGTAGATATTAGTTAAAATGATAAATAAGGTTTTAGGTTGGCTGAAAGTTATACCTAACGAACTTAAAAATTACTACAAGTCGTAGGTGCGTACAACGCACTGTTGTTGTCTAAGGCCTTTGTTGGTCGTGTTACGCACCTTACTTCCAAAACCAATTTTGTGGTAATTTTTTAATTCTTTGACTATATTTTAAAATAAAAATACCGCTTTTATTAAAAAAACGGTGTTTATTCATCATTTCAAACTGCGATAAAAGCAAATAAATGGTTGTTTAAAACTTATTCTACAAATTTCACCACTTCATCAAAAGTTTTACGGGCTTTTTGGCGGATTTCTTTATCCCTAAACCCAAAAGTTACCATTACCGACACGCCCCATTCGGCAGGGTCAAATAAACCTTCTTCTGCCAAAATGCGATTGACTTCTTGATAATCAAAGCCTTCAATCGGGCAACTGTCAATGCCAAGCATTGCCGCCCCCGTCATCATATTGGCAAGGGCGATGTAGGTTTGTTTGCTCGCCCAGTCAAATAAACTGCGGTCGGACTCCAAAATGGCGATGTCTTCGGTTTGGAATTTTTGATAAATAGCCAATGCCTTTTCACGAGCTTCGCCCTGCAAGCCCCGTCTGTCCATAATTTCACCAAAATAAGGCGTGTCATAACGGGCGTTTTTCTTGGCAAGAATGGCGACAATGTGGCTGGCGGTTTCCATTGTCGGAATGCCCCAGCAAAAAGGTTTTAATTTTTGGCGTAAGTCGGCATTTTGCAATACCAAAAATTGCCAAGGCTCAGACCCCACAGAGCTTGGGGACAAACGTCCCATTTCCAAAATGGCATTAAAATCATCGGCAGGGATTTTCTTATTGCCGTCATACGAACGCGTGGACGCACGGCGATGAAAGGCACTAATCAGGTCGTCTTTACTAAAAATGGTCATAAATTGCTCCAAAAATGGAAATTTGAAAATTAGGGTGTATTATAAAAGATTTTATTTATTATGGATAATTGATGGTTTTGATAGGTAGGTATTATTTGAAGTGATAAATGATTTTTCAGGCAGCCTGAAAGTTTATTTTTAGTAAAAAGCACCGTCTAATTTTAAAATTAAACGGTGTCTATCATTTTCTATGCCTGTTTCGGTTTGCTACTTTGATAAATAAAATACAAAGCCACGCCCAAACACGCTACTGCTCCCAAGCGATAATAGGAAAATGAGATTTGAGCATTGCCAAAACAGCCAAAACTGTCAATCAGCATTCCCATCAAAAGTTGCCCAAAAATCACCGCAATGGTTGCCGTTGCCGTGCCGATTTTTTGCACCGCCAGCACCATAATGATGATGTATGGCACGCCCATCAACGCCCCCAAAAGTTGCCATTTTGGGACATCTAACAGCGTAGTGTCGTGGCGTGGCTCAAAAAAGAAAATCAGCAAAGCGGTCAATAACGCCCCAATTGAAAAAGTCAAAAAGGCACTTTTGAACACGCCAACGCTTGCTCCCAGTTTGCCGTTAATCGCCGACTGAATGGCGAGCAATGCCCCACCGATAAAAGATAGCAGTACCATTAACGCAATCATTTTTCCCCCTTATGCCACTTTGTCCATCGCCACCAACACAAGGGCGATGACGATAAAAATCAAGGCGATGACACGGTTTTTGTCCATTTTTTTAGCAGGCATACCAAGCCAACCAAAATGGTCAATAAGTAAACTTTTGCTGATTTGCCCTGCAAGAATGGCAATCATCGCAGGGGTAATGCCAATCACAGGCACCGCCATCGTCAAAAACACCACATAGCCCACGCCCAAAATCCCGCCCATCAGTTGCCAAGACGGCTGGGCAAAAAAAGACGGGGCGTTTCTTGGGGCAAAAAACAACATCAGCAAAAATGTCAGTCCTGCACCCACGCCAAAAATGGAAAATGTCGCCCACAAATGCCCGACTTGCTGCCCAAGCGGTCCAAGCAAGCCTGCTTCCACCGACAAGCCCATTCCTGCGATGACAGTGAGCAAAATTAAAATAAGTTGCATTGATTTACCTTGTTTAAATAATAAAAACCGTTGTCCAAAGTCAATTTGACAACGGTTTTATGATTAAAAGCGGTTCATAGATTTAAGCAAACCCACGCACATATTGTCTTGGCACAAACTGCATTTCGCTACTGTCCGAGCCATTTTGCTGATATTGGGCGTTTAATACCCAATACGGGTCTCGCAAAAGCCCACGACCGACCGCCACCAAATCGGCATCGCCCACGCCCAAAATATGGTCAGCCACCGCCACATTGTCCAGCATACCGACCGCAATCACAGGCTTGCCTGTGGCGTGTTTGACTTTGCGAGCCAAATCCACTTGATAGCCTGCATAAAATTCAGGGTGATTGCCCCTGACAAGTACACCGTCGCCACCACCGCTGACATCAAACACATCCGCCCCTGCGTCTGAAAATCGTTTGGCAATTTGTACGCCATACTCGCTGTCAAAGCCGTCTTTGCCGTATTCTTGGGCGGAAATGCGTACGATTAAAGGCATATCGGCAGGCATCACTTTTTTGGCAGCCTGAATGATTTCCACGCCAAACAAGGCTTTATCTTGACCGTATTCATCGGTACGCCCATTGGATTTGGGCGAATAAAATTGATGAATCAAATAACCGTGTGCCCCGTGCAATTCAATCGCATCAAAGCCTGCCTCCACCGCTCTTTTTACGCTATCGGCAAAGGCTTGCACCAAGTCTTTGACTTCCTGCGTGGTCAATTCTCGTGGCGTAATCAAATTTTGCCCCGCATAATCCAGCTCGCCATAATGAATGGCAGACGGGGCGACGGCATTGGGCTCATCTTGGGCTTTACGACCTGCGTGGGCGATTTGTACGGCAATTTTCGCCCCGTGTGCGTGTACGCTGTCCACGATTTTTTTGAATGCGTCTTTTTGTTCGTCATTCCAAAGTCCCAAGCAATTTGGGCTAATGCGACCGTTGGGGGCGACATTGGTCATCTCCACGATAATGAGGCCCACGCCGCCAATGGCTCGGCTGGTGTAATGTACCAAATGCCAGTCGTTTGGCACGCCATCAACGGCGGAATATTGGCACATTGGCGGCATCACTACGCGGTTTTTAAGTTCAAGGTTTTTAATGGAAAAGGGGGTAAGAAGCTTACGGATTTTTGCCATTGGGATAGTCCTAAGTGATGAAATTTTGGCTATTATAACTTGTTTGGGATATTGGGGGAAATTGATTATTTTGATGAGTAGGTATCATTTGGCATGATATAATAATAAAGCATCTAAAATGGAAAAACGCAATGACCAACCTTCGCAAACTTGACCTAAATTTATTAAAAGCCTTTGTCGTATTATTGGACGAATGCAATGTCAGTCGTGCCGCCCACCGCTTATCCATCACTCAGCCTGCGATGAGTGGCATTTTAAATCGCTTGCGAGAAAGTTTTAACGACCCCTTATTTGTCCGAGTGCAACACGGAATGCAACCGACCGATAGGGCGATTGAGCTTGGCAAAATTGCACGGCAGATTTTGACCGACATCAATTCAATGCTCCAACCGCCCATTTTAGAACCTGAAAATTTGGCGATGACGCTACGCATTGGAGCGACCGATTATGTGCAAGCCATCATCGCTGTGCAGCTGATTTTAAAATTAAGACGGCTTGCGCCCAATGTACAAGTGGCATTATTGCCTGTACAAGGGCAAAACATCAAAACACTGTTTGAACAAAACAAAATTGATTTGGCGCTAGTGAGCCAAAACAATCTAACGCCCGATATGCACCAACAAAAACTGTTTGACGAACGCTATATTTGTGCGATGAGCAAGGCGCACCCGATGGCAAATAAAAAATTAACCACAGAGACTTTTTGTGAATTGCCCTTTGCGATGTTTTCTTATAATGGCGGAGAATTTAGTGGGGCAACCGACATCGCCTTACAAAAATTGGGCTTAAAAAGAAAAGTAATGGTGTCTTTAAATAACATTTTATTATTGCCATCATTATTGCAAGAATCGGATTTGGTGGCGGTATTGCCAGAGCGCCTTGCCAAAACTTTATCCAATGTTCATCTACAAACACCGCCCATTGAAATAGACGGCTTTACCATGCTAATGAGCTGGCACGAACGCACGCACCACGACATCGCCCACGCTTGGGTGAGAGAATTAGTTAAGGGGCTTATTTGTGAGTAAGGATCTAAAAGTTAATATATTTATAACGTCATATGCTAATTGGGAGTAATTTAAAATGGCTCGTGCATACTATCATCAAACCATCTCACAATTTTTAAACACTGACAACAGCCAAATTCTTGGTGAATTGCTCGCCAAACACACGCATCAAAAATTAGATGATTTACAGCGCAATGCTTGGCAAAAACAAATCGCCATTCTCAAAAATCAATTACAAGGCATTGACGGACATCTTTATTTTGAATTTAGCATTCCACGTATGGGCAAGCGCGTTGATAATATCATTATTATTGGCAGCACAATTTTCCTATTAGAATTTAAAATTGGCGAAACACAATATCGTTCTCATGATTTAGACCAAGTGATTGATTATGCTTTGGATATGCGCAATTTTCACGAAGGCAGTCATCAAGCAAGATTGATGCCTGTGTTAATTGCCGAAAATGCACCAGACATTCAAACGCAAAATCACATTCAACAAGCGATGAATTTTCAGGCTGCCATACGTTTAAATGCAACTAATTTGGGCAGTTTTTTACGTCAATTTTCCTCACAAAATTCATTTGATATTGCCCATTGGGAGCAATCCGCTTACAAACCTACGCCAACCATTGTGGAAGCAGCACAAGCCTCGTATCAAAAACACGATGTGCGTGAAATTACTCGTTCAGATGCGGGTGCCCAAAATCTGTCATTAACGGCAAATTGTATCAGTCAAATTATTGACAATGCTAAGAAAAATCATCAAAAAACCATTTGCTTTATTACTGGTGTGCCGGGTGCGGGCAAGACGCTCGCAGGCTTAAACATTGCCAATCAACGCTTACAAACTGCTGATGATGAACACGCTGTGTTTTTGTCGGGCAATGGTCCGCTTGTGGCGGTTTTACAAGAAGCATTGGCACGCAATAGCAAGGCTGTCAGCAAAAAAGAAGCAACCAGCCACGCCAAAACCTTTATTCAAAACATTCACCATTTTCGTGATGAATATTTGCAAAACACTGCGCCGCCTACCGAAAAAGTGGTGATTTTTGATGAAGCTCAGCGTGCGTGGAACGAGGCTCAAACCAGCTCATTTATGAAACGAAAACGCGGGCGTGAGGATTTTTGTCAGTCGGAACCTGATTTTTTGATTGAGGTGATGAATCGTCATCAAAATTGGTGCGTGATTATTGCACTAATTGGCGGCGGGCAAGAAATCAATACGGGCGAAGCTGGACTGTCTGAATGGGTGCACGCGCTTAAAACGCATTATGCGGATTGGCGTGTGCATTATTCGCCTTTGATTGTCAATGAAGCGCATTATTTGGACGCGCCAGAACTTTGTAAGTTTATAAAAAATCAAGGTGTTGCTGAGCCACATTTGCATTTGGCGACGTCGGTGCGTTCATTTCGCTCGGCAAAGGTATCGGCATTTATTCATGCAGTTTTGGATAATAATTTATCACTTGCCAAAACTTTATATCAAGAAATCAAAGACAATTATCCCATTGTTTTAACCAGAGATTTAAACACAGCAAAACAATGGTTACACGAACAAGCGCGTGGTAGCGAGCGTTTTGGTTTGATTGCCTCATCGGGCGCACGGCGTTTAAAGGCGCTTGGTGTTAATGTCAAAAATGAAATTGAAGTGGAAAAATGGTTTTTAAATGATAAAAATGACGTGCGTTCATCGTATTTTTTGGAAGATGTGGCCAGTGAATTTGATGTGCAGGGATTGGAATTGGATTTTGCGTGTGTGGCGTGGGACGGTAATTTTTATTATGACAAGGGCTGGCATTATCAAAATTTTAAGGGCACTAAATGGCAAAATGTCCGACAAGCAGAAGAGCAGCAATTTATTCAAAATGCGCATCGGGTTTTATTGACCCGTGCACGGCAAGGTATGGTGATTTGGGTGCCAGAAGGCAATGAAAATGACCATACTCGTCCTAGCCGATTTTATGATGGAACTTATGAGTTTTGGCGGGAGATTGGAATTTTAGTATTATAAAAACACCGCCTAAACTTTCATTCAGACGGTGTTCAAAATCAAATTAAATATTGACAGCCTGCCAATTCTCATCGCCCTTAACTGGCGGTAAAAATGCAGGTTTGCTTTGTTGGATGTGCCACAGCACAGGCGGATAGCCATATTTTTCAGGCTGGCTTAAATCTAGGCGGGTTTGGATTTGTTCATCTTGTCCATTTTTAAGCAAAGTCGCCAAATTCGGATTCATCAGCACCGCCTTACCCACCGCAATAAATTCGGCAAACCCTGTATCAAACGCCCCACGAATTTGACTGCCTGACAGCAAATTACCCACGCCAACGAGCGGCAACTTTCCGCCAATATGGGCGTGAATTTGCTCAATGCGAGATTTACTTGTATCCGCCCCACGGCGAGCCTTGTTATAAAAATCCCACAAAGAGATGTGCAGATATTGCAGGGGTTGTTCCACCAATTTATCCAGCAAAACAAAAGTATCCGCCATCGTCAGCCCATTTTCTTCGGGTTCTTCGGGCGAAAAACGGTAGCCGACAATAAAATCAGGGCGATTATGTTTGGCTTTCACTTCATTCACCGCTTGAATGACCGCCAATGGAAACGCCGTACGAGCGTGAATGTCGCCACCCCATTTGTCGGTGCGGGTGTTGCTTGCGCCAGAAACAAACTGCTGAATCAAATAGCCATTCGCCCCGTGAATTTCCACGCCGTCAAAGCCCGCCAAGAGAGCCAATTCTGCCGAACGAGCAAACGCTGCTATCATCTCGTCCACTTCTGCCTCCGTCATCGCACGGGCTGAGTGGTTGTCCGATTGCTCGGTTTCGTGCTTGATGTAATCGCTTGGGGCAATGGCGTCAAAGCCTTGATTGATGTCGGCATTCCACTTTTTACCACCGTGATGCAGTTGCAAAATGGCTTTTGCCCCTTGATTTTTGATAAGCTGGGCGGTATCACGCAGGCTATCAAGCAGTGCTTGGCTTGTCACTTCTGGCTCGCCTGCAAAGGATTTACCCCCTTGTTTGACAAGGCTTGCGGCGGTGATAAATAAGCCAAAATCGGTGGCGCGGTTGCCGATAAAAGTGCGTTCTGCGTCTGAAATCGTGCCGTCAGCGTTGGAGCCAAAATGGGTCATCGGGGCGACCACAAGGCGGTTTTTGATTTCCACGCCGTTGTTCAGCGTAAAGGGGGTGAATAAATCGGTCATAAATTTACCTTTTTTAAATGGTTTCAATAATTTGTTTGAGCAATGAATAAGAATGGTGCTGTTTTTGTTCATCAAAAACATAATTAATCGCAATCAATTCATCGGCTTGATATTTTTGTTGAAAATCAAGTAGTTGCTGTTTCACGCTGTCTTTATCGCCAATGATAGAAGTACTCATCATCGACTGCGCCGCCATTTTCTCTTGGGGCGACCACAGGGCGTCCATATCAGGCACAGGCGGACACATGCCACGAGACACGCCTCGCACGAGATCCCAAAATAGCTGCTGTTGCGTGGTCGCCAAAAACTTGGCTTCCGTCTCGCTGTCCGCCACCAAAATATTGTTGCAAATCATCATATAAGGCGCATGCAGCGCATCAGACGGCTTAAATTCATTGCGATAAATGTCCACCGCCATGTCGAGCATTCGTGGGGCGAAATGAGCGGCAAAGGCATAAGGCAAGCCCAAACGACCAGCCAGATAGGCACTCTCTGTGCTAGAACCTAAAATATACAGCGGCACACTTAACCCAAGCGCAGGATAGGCTTTGACGCGTCCTTGTACGCTCTCATCACCAAAATATCTTTGCAAATCAGCAATATCGCTTGGGAATTGATCAGAAATGTCGGCACGCCCACGCCGCAGAGCCATTGCTGTGATTGGGTCAGTGCCAGGGGCTCGACCAAGCCCCAAATCCACCCGATTGGGATAAAGTGTTTCTAATGTGCCATACTGCTCGGCAACCTGCAACGGGCTATGATTAGGCAGCATCACGCCGCCGCTACCGACACGGATTTTTTGTGTTTGCGACAGCGTATGGGCAATCAAAATTTGCGTGGCAGAGCTTGCCAAATGCGGCATATTGTGATGCTCAGCAATCCAAAACCTTGTAAAGTCAAGGCTTTCTAAATGCTGAGCCAAGCGCACCATTGCGTCTATGGCATCTTTGGCATTTTGCCCTTGGCGCATTGGCGCAAGGTTTAGGGCGGAGAGTTTGGGGGTTTTGGTCATAGCTGTCTTAGTCATAATTGCTTTGGTTATAATTACGATTATCTTAATATCTAAAAAAATAGAAATGTTTTGACTTTAAAAAACGCTGGAAAATGTCAGCGTTTCTGTGTTGTTGCATTGGCAAATTTACGCAAAAAGCTCGCTGATTTGTTCGTTCAAGCGTGCGCGAGCTTGGGGCGAAATGCGGTAATAAGTCCATTTGCCCATGCGCTGCGA
Source organism: Moraxella nasibovis (assembly GCF_029581575.1). Taxonomy (NCBI): domain Bacteria; kingdom Pseudomonadati; phylum Pseudomonadota; class Gammaproteobacteria; order Moraxellales; family Moraxellaceae; genus Moraxella; species Moraxella nasibovis. Next base: position 196,823 of record NZ_CP089975.1, read on the forward strand.
CTCGACCAAATCCACCGATTTGAGCGTGTTCAGATAGCCCGACACCACCGACTGAGCCAGCCCTGCTTTTTCGGCAATTTTGCCCACGCAAATCCAGCCGCCTGTTTGCATTTCAGCATATTCGGCGACAAAATCGGGAAAATGCTCGGCAGGGCGGTTGAGCCAAACGAGCATTTGTAGGCGGTGTTCGTTGGCGAGTGCCTTGAAAGTGTCAATTAAATTCGTCATGGTGGCGTATTATATCTATTTTTTTGGAAATATCAATGTATTTTTACCAAAGGCTACACACCCATCGGTCTGAGCTTGCCAAGCATGGGCTGATGAAAAATTTTTAAGCAAATTTTAAGGCTGTCGACCACACAAAAAGCAGGGCGTCACTTTTTGTGTAGCCACTCGATGTCAGCCTGCACCGATGAATGAGTCGCAAGCTTAGCTTTTGTCTTTTTCAGGTCTTATCCAGCCGTCAATGGTAACTTGCTTGCCACGAGCGACCACGAGCTTATTTTCTGCACAATCTTTGGTAATCACTGACCCTGCGCCGATGGTGGCTTTATTGCCAATCGTTACAGGTGCGACCAGCACCGCATTTGAGCCGATACGCACATCCGCCCCAATGGTGGTTTTAAATTTATTTACGCCATCATAATTGGCGGTAATCGTGCCAGCCCCCACATTGGTTCGGCTGCCCACCGTACTATCGCCCAAATACGCTAAATGATTGGCTTTTGCACCGCTTGCCATTTGCGTGTTTTTTAGCTCGACAAAGTTACCAATATGTACTTCATCAGCCGTTACCGCATTTGGACGAAGTCTTGCAAAAGGTCCGATTTGATTATTTTCACCGACAATGGCATTTTCAAAAATGCTATACGGTGCAATCACCGTGCCACTGGCAATCTTGGTATTTTTAATCACACAACCTGCGCCAATTTTGACATTATTGCCAATTTCACACTCGCCTTCAAAGATTACATTAATGTCAATTTGCACATCCTTGCCAACGGTTAATTCGCCACGCAAATCAAAACGGGCGGGATCCATGATATGCACGCCTTGTTTCATTAAGTTTTCGGCTTGATGAGCCTGCCAAGTGCGTTCCAAATTGGCAAGCTGAATGCGGTCATTCACGCCTTCAATTTCAAATTGATATTGTGGCGAAACAGTATCAATCGTAATGCCATCATCAACCGCCATTTTCACAATATCAGTCAAATAATATTCGCCTTGTGCGTTGTTATTATTGAGATTTTTCAAATACTTATGCAAAATTTCATTGGCAACGCAATAGACACCGCTATTGATTTCTGTAATTTGTTTTTGAGCATCGGTGGCGTCTTTTTCTTCGACAATGGCAATCACTTTGCCGTCTTTGCGAATAATCCGCCCCAAGCCAAAGGGCGTTGGCGTGTTCATCGTCAGCATGGCAAATGGGCTGTCGCTACTTGCCAGTTTCGCCAAAGTCTCCGCCCCAATAAGCGGCACATCACCCGATAAAATCAGACTTTTACCGTCCGTTGGTAGCACTGGCAAAGTCATCATCACCGCGTGCCCCGTGCCGAGTTGTTCGGCTTGTTCTACCCAGTCAATTTTCTCGTGGGCGAATGCGTCTTTGACCTGTTGCCCTTCAAAGCCATAAATGATGATGTTTTTTTGACTGCCTAATTTTTTGGCGGTGGTTAAAACATGGGCTAATAATGACTTACCTGCCAAAGGTTGTAGTACTTTTGGCTTGGCGGATTTCATGCGAGTGCCTTTGCCCGCTGCCATGATGATGACATTTAAAGACATGATTTTTCCTTGATGATGAATATGGGATATGTCCTTATTTTAGCACATTTTTTGGTCAAATTTGCTCATCGGCTGTGTTGGCTTTGTGTTGCATTGTGCTTTTTGGCAAATTTTACTTGCCAAATCTTGGGGTTTTGTTCATCAGCTAATCGCTTTTATGCGTGGGGCTGTGATACAATGGCTGTCTTTGACCGGCAAAAATCATGACCATCAAGCACACACATACAGACGAATATCAGACCACTCGTGTCCCAAGCGATCAGCTTTTGGGTGGGCGGCACTTTGCCTCAGGATATGCTGCCGAGCATGTGGCGGGCGGCGAGTTTGTGGTGGGTGCGGCGTTTGCGGCTTGGGGTGCATCGCCTCTGGCGGTGTTTTTGGGTCTTTTGATTGGCAATCTTTTGGCGGTGCTGAGCTGGGCGTGGCTGTGCAGCCCTGTGGCGGTGAGTGCGCGCCTGACGCTGTACGAATACTTGTCACGCATGGCGGGCAGGCGCATCGTTTGGGTCTTTAATCTCATCAATGGCATCATTTTTGCGGTCATCGCAGGTGGTATGATGACCATCTCAGCGCAGGCGATACACGGTGCGATGGGCTTGCCGCCTCAGATAAAATGGCATTCTGACAGTCCGACATTTGTGCTGCTTGTCATGCTGCTTGGGGCGGTGGTGGTCTTGGTGAGCATGCTGGGCTTTCATCGGCTGACTAAGGCTTCTCGCTATTTTTCGCCTTATTTGATGACGACATTTGTGCTGTGCGGGCTTGTGAGCGTGCCGCTACTTTGGCAGGCGGGGCGGGCAGAAGGGCTTGATTTTTGGCAGATATTCGCCGCTTATGTCTGGACGGGCAACACACCCGATGGCAGCGAGCCATTTAGCATCTGGCACATTGCCGCTTTTGCATGGGGGCTAAATTTGCCTTTGCATTTGGGCATGGGCGACATGAGCACGCTAAGATTTGCCAAAAAATGGCAGTACGGCTACCACTCGGTATGGGCGACTTATGGCGGGCATTTTGTGGCTTGGGTGGGCGCAGGTATGCTTGGCGCCAGTAGTGCGATGCTCCTAGGTCTCCCCATCGGTGCGTTGGATGTGGGTGGTGTGGTGATGCCGACGCTTGGGGTGGCAGGCGTCTTGGCGGCGGTGCTGGCATCCATCACCACGGCAGTGCCAAGCTTGTACCGTGCCGCCTTGGCATTTGATGCGCTGTGGCAGGTGGGATTTGTCAAGATGACAGCGGTGCTTGGTGTGATGACGACCATCATCGCTTGTTTTCCGCTGATTTTTCTTAAATGGCTTGATTTGATGGCGTATTTTAATATCGTCGTTGCGCCGATGGGAGCGATGATTGCCGCTGAGCATTTTGTTTTGCCTAGATGGGGCGTGCGCCCTTTTTGGCGACAGGATAGGCAGGGCGGCAGCGATAACACGAGCGCCATCATCACTTGGGCAGTGGGCTTGTCTTTGGCAGCTGTCTTATTGTTTTTGGGTGTGCATTTGTTTTTTGTGTTCGTTCCTGTGTGGGTGGCGTGCGTTTTTGTGTATGCGCTTTGTGCGTATCGTGAGGCGGCTGTGCTACGACAGGCGCCAAGAGAGGCGCTGTACGAGCTGTCCTATGGGTGTGATACGAAAGCCGTGCAGACAAGAATGAGCCGCCCTTTGATGCATAAAAAATGGCTCATTTTGATTTTGGTGTCCATGCTGATGAGCAGTGCGCTTTTGTACGGTGATGATCCCAAAGCGATGCTTACGGTCTTCCAAGGACTCTTACTTGTCCTAACGCTGCTGTATTTTGCGGTGGTGGGGATTATTTTTACCAAGAATAAAACAACAAACAGCCCACCGCCGCCGCCATAATGCCTGCCAGCACATCATCAATCAAAATACCAAATCCGCCCGAGACATTATTATCTACCCATTTAATTGGAAATGGCTTAATGATGTCAAAAAAGCGAAATAGCACAAACGGCACGACAATCAGCAGCAGCAAACTTGGGTGCAAATATGCCAATCCTGCTTTGTCGCTGTTTGGCGTATGGGTCAATAGCCAAACGCTTGGCAATAACGCAATCCACATTCCCACCCATTCATCAAAGACAATGTGCGGGTCATCGTGGACATTCATTAAATCCGAAGTCTTGCCACAAATATAACTGCCCACCAAACAGCCAATAATGGCAATAATCAAAAACCCCCAAAATCCCAAACATAGCATCGGCAAAGCAACAATCAATCCACCCATCGTTCCCCAAGTTCCAGGGGCTTTTTTGGGTAAACCAGAACCCAAGCCAATGCCGAGCCAATAAATACATTTTTCAAAGGCGGTGGCGGACTTTGGGCAAGGCGGGCAAGGGTTGGATTTACGAATGTCGGGTTTGTGCATTTTGATACCTGTATTTGATTATTCTATACTATCTTCTGCTGGGTCTACATAAAAGTAATGTTCAGTATTTCTTTTACACTCAAGGGCTGGGCTAAACTTTATAGGCACTATCTTTATCGCTCTATTATTGTAAATTTCACGATACTCAATAGGCTTGTTATAGTAGACCATTTGTCCACCACATATCGGGCAAGGATTTGGGGTGATTTTTTCTAGCATTAATTGGTTGTTATATCCGTTTAGGGCATAATTTTGGAAAAAAAGTAGTGAAATCGGAATGCGAATCTGTTTTTTTGTAATACCACGCAACCAAAGTAAAAACATAGAAATACAAAGCATTATCACAGAAAAAGAAAGTTGCATATAGGATATTGATGCAGTATGTTCAATGGAAAATATATTCCGAAATAGCTGTATAATCATAGTAATGAGAGAGGCTATGGCAAGAATTGATGACGGAACGCTTAGCCAAGTCAGAATCGCCATAGTTATGGGATTTCTCCACATGGGTCTGATATTGTAGGTTGCAGCTTCAGAAGATGAAACTTTGTTTTCATAAAAATTATTTGTAGTGCTTAAATCTATATTATTAATTTGGCTGTTGGTGAATTGAGAATTTTTGAAATTGTTTTTTTGAGACATTCGCCTTCTCCATTATTTTTTCTTATTATTACAGCATAGAAATTAATTAAAAACAACTAAAAATGACTCCAGCCCTTGATCCCAAAATCCACTTTTTGATTGTTAAACAACAACTGCAAACCTTGTGTTTCTACAATATCACCGATTTTAAAAATCGTATTTGGATAAAGGGCGTTAAATTCATCAAATTTATTTTTTGGTAGGGTAAAGCATAATTGATAATCATCGCCACCGTTTAAAATGTGCTGATATTTTTGTACAAAAGGCAAACGATTTAATTCATCAACGCAAGGAATATTTTCCAAATACAGCCTTGCCCCAACGCCACTTGCGGTCAAAATATGCCCCAAATCTTGCCCCAAGCCGTCCGAAATGTCAATCATACTGTTGGCATAACCTACCAGTTTTTGCCCCAAATCCACTTGTGGCATGGGCAAATCTAAGGCGTTTTGTAAATCAGTATTTTGTCCATTTAAAATATGTGATAATGCCAAACTTGCCAAACCAATATGACCGCTCACGCAAATCACATCGCCAATTTTTGCACCATTTCGCTTAATGGCTTTACCTTGCTCAATAAAGCCCAAAGCCGTGACCGAAATGGTCAAAATCTCGGATTTGGTCGTGTCGCCACCGATGAGTTCTACATTGTGCTGACTGCAAATATCGCTCACGCCTTTTGTAAATTCAGCAAGCCAGTTTTCATCATGATTTGGCAAAGACAATCCAAGCAAAATCGCATACGGCATCGCCCCCATACTGGCAATGTCGGATAAATTGACCGCCACCGACTTCCAGCCAATCGCATACGGACTGGTATCGTGGGGAAAATGTCGCCCAGCAACCAGCGTATCCACACAGCTCACCAGCTCACAATTTGGTGGAATACTACTCACTGCACAATCATCGCCAATGCCCAAAGTGGTATTTTGGTGCTTGGCGGTGGCGTTTTTAAAATGGCGGTAGATTAGAGAGAATTCGCTCATTGATCATCTTCAAGTAAAAAATCTTCAGTCCAATACACAGCTTTTTTTGCTTTGCCTACTTGCTTTCCTTGACGGTTGATTTTAAATTCTTTGCCATCTTTTTCTGCATTTGCTAAGTCGGTTTTTTCATCAAAATAGCTGGCATATTCAAACTGCGGTTCAATAATAATATTGCCCGTTTTATCTATAAAGCCAATTTTTTCATCAATGATGATTTGAGCAACACCACGCAAAAAATATTTGGCTTCATAGTCCATCCAGTCGATAATCACTTTGCCAGTCTTATCAATAAAGGCAGTTTTGTCATCTTTAACCACTCGTGCCAAGTCTTCACTAAATGTACCAGCATCGTCATAAATAAAATCAATGACTGTTTGATTTTGGGTATTGATATAGCCGTATTTGCCATCTTTTAGAGCGTAACTCAACCCTTGTGAAAAATAACCCACATCGTCATATTGGCAATCAATGACAATTTTTCCGTTTTTATCAAGATAGCCATTCTTGTTGCCTTGACGAATGCGTGCAAAGCCTTCTAGAAAATCATAGATATAATCAAATACAAAATCCGTCAATAGGCCATCATCAATATGAAGCAGGGCAAATTTATCAAACAATTTAACTTTGGTACAATTTTCTTCAATGTAGCCAATATAATGATAGGCAGGGCTGATTACTTTGCCCTGTTGGTTTAATATATACCATTCATCATTCAAAACAGCACGAAATAAGCCATTTTCAGACGGTAAAATATCATCGTATATGACCGATGTTATTGGATTGTTATTCTTATCAACCAATCCAAACTTGCCATTTCTTTTGATTAAAAAGATATTGTCATCATATTGCTGATGATAATTAACATGATGTTTTTGTGCCATTTAATTTCCCTTTTTTGTATAAAAAAATACGCCATTTTTCAATGACGCATTTTGTAGGTCAGCCGAGATTTGGCAGATTGTCGCTTGGCTGTGGCTTTTTGCCATTTTTTTCATCAGTACGCACTTCTTTGGCATAGCGGTCAAGCACGGCATTGATGAGTTTGTGTGCGTCTGTCGCCCCAAAATAGGTGTTGAGTTGCATGGCTTCATCCAGCACCACTTTATAAGGAATGTGCAGGCTGTATTTGAGTTCGTACGCACCGATAAGCAGTACCGCACGCTCAATCACATCAAGGCGATCGAAACTGCGATCAAGATAACGAGAGATTTCCATAATCAGCTCGCCTGCTTGCTCAGGAATCTGACGCATCAGCTCGTGATAATAGCCCAAATGCACGGTGTGCATGGCGTTGTCGGCTCTGGTGCGAGCGGCGATGGCGTGCGGTTCGTTACCGCCCAACAAATCTCGTTGCTCACTGGCAAAACGATAGTCGGTCAAAAGCCATTCGTACAGACCTTGCAGGGCAAAACGGCGAGCCTTACGCACGGCGGTGTGCGTGGTTTTGTAGCCTGATTCGCTGATGTCAAATTGGTCGTTTTGGGAAGTGGTGTTCATAAAATGCCTTAAAAATAGTGCTACACTGGGGTCGTCACCCAATGGGAAATAAAAATTGCGATGCGTGGCATTGGGCGAATATCATTCACCCTAAAGCCCCACATCAACGATTTGACTTAAATCGCTTTTAATACGCTTGCCATTTCGATGGCGGTCATCGCTGCTTCAAAGCCTTTGTTGCCTGCTTTGGTGCCAGCGCGCTCAATGGTCTGTTCGATGTTTTCGGTGGTAAGGATGCCGTTAATCACAGGAATGTCGTGATCTAGAGCGACTTTTGACAGACCTTTGGCACTCTCGCTTGCCACGATGTCAAAGTGCGGTGTCGCCCCACGAATGATCGCACCCAACACCACGATGGCATCAAATTTGCCAGAAGTCGCCAGTTTTTTGGCGGTCAAAGGCAGCTCAAACGCCCCCGGTACTCGCACGACGGTGATGTTCTCGCCTTGTACGCCGTGGCGAAGTAGGGCATCTAACGCACCTTCTACCAAACTTTCTACCAAAAAGCCGTTAAAACGACCGACCGCAATGGCGATTTTCAGGTTTTGGCTTTGGTCTAAGGCACCGTCAATGTGGCTGACGGCAGATTTTTGGGCTGTGTAATTCATGATGAACTCGTTGTGAAATTGTTTAAAAAATTACTGCTTATGATAGCATATTTTGACAAAAATAGGGCGTTTTTTGGTGGATAAAACGCCATTTTGCCCAGATGATTGGCTCATTGGGCTGTCGTTGGTATTTTGGTTGATGGGCGATGGTTTATACCAGCCGAATGATAAAATTGCCACAGAATGATGTGATGTCGTAGGTTGGGTTGAGGCACGAAACCCAACAAATTCAAATAGTTACGCCAAAAATGGCAGCCCACCCTACATTTTGGTTGGCGTTATTTACAAATTTTGCCCAATCAGTCTGACTGGAATGCCCTGACTTGCCATGAACGCTTTGGCCTCGCCGATGGTGTGATCGCCAAAGTGAAAAATGCTCGCCGCCAGCACCGCATCGGCACCGCCTTTGAGTACGCCATCGGCTAGGTGCTGTAAGTTGCCCACACCGCCAGATGCGATGACAGGAATATTGACAAGGTCGCTGATGGTGCGTGTCAGTAGCAAATCATAGCCTGCTCGTGTGCCGTCGCCGTCCATGCTGGTAACCAGTAGCTCGCCTGCCCCTCGCTTAGTCATCTCAACCGCCCATTGTATCGCATCAATGCCTGTTGCACGGCGACCGCCATGCGTGAATATTTCAAAGCCAATCGTGCCGTCCGCTTTGATGACTCGCTTGGCATCAATGGAGACGACCACGCACTGAGAGCCAAAGCGAGCGGCAGCATCATTCACCAAATCAGGATTGGTGATGGCAGCAGAGTTGATGCCGACTTTGTCCGCTCCAGCGTTTAGTAGATTTCTGATGTCGTCAATCTTACGCACGCCACCGCCAACAGTGAGTGGAATGAAAATGTTTTTGGCGATTTGTTCAACCATCTGATAAGTGGTGTCTCGCCCATCACTGGTGGCGGTGATGTCAAGAAAGGTGATCTCATCGGCACCATCATCGTTGTAGCGAGTGGCGACTTGCACAGGGTCGCCTGCGTCTTTAATATCAACAAAATTTACCCCTTTGACGACACGACCATTTTCAACATCAAGGCAGGGGATAAGGCGTTTTGCTAACATGATTTTTCCCTAAAACTGTTGCGGTAAAAAGTTTGGGCTTATTATGACAATAAAGGGGGTTTTATACAAGTCTTTGAGATATAAAACGATTGCAAGAGAGGCTATGGTAGCAAAAATAGTAGTAGATTGTTGCTGAAATGGCTGTTTAGAGAACGCAGCCCTGTCTGCTGTGATGTGGTGATGAGATCGTCTTTATGGCAATAAGCCAATCTATTTATATTGACCGCATTGTTAGGATTGTGTTGATCTGCTTTTTTTAATTGTAAGCAATTAAACTTAAAATAAAACTAGGATTTCCTCTCACCCTGAGCTTGTCAAACTTGAACAAAAATAGCCATCCTTTGATAGGCTTGGGGGGTGAATGGTTGTGATGGTTTTTGAGTTTAAACCATCATGCCATCTAGAACTAGAATAAATTATTTTTTCAAAATGTGATAGATGTATAAAAAGAATGTTTATTCAAAATTTTTTAATGTATTAATAATAAGAATATTTATTATTTACATTATCATAAAGTATCAGTATAATTGTTTCACTCTGTATTAACCAAATGAGGATAAACCATGCCACATTTTCGCCCAAAAGCATTATCCGTCTGCCTGCTATCATTCATGAGTATGGCAGCAATGGCACAGACCCAAGCCGTCAGCGATGACGATCTTCCAAGTGTTGAGCTAGAACCCATGGTCATTACCGCCCAAAGACAGGTGAAGCAGTCGCTTGGCGTGTCAAACATCAGCGAGGGCGACCTTGAACGCACGCCTGTTGCCAGCGACATCTCAGAAATCGTACGAAAAATGCCAGGTGTCAATCTAACAGGTAACTCGGCAACAGGTCAGCGTGGCAACCAGCGGCAGATTGATATTCGAGGCATGGGTCCTGAAAATACGCTCATCTTGGTCGATGGCAAGCCGATTACATCACGCAATAGCGTGCGTTATGGCTGGCGTGGCGAGCGTGATACTCGTGGCGACTCGCAGTGGGTGCCAGCGGCGGCAATCCAAAGCATCGAGGTCATCAGAGGTCCTGCCGCTGCTCGCTATGGCAGTGGGGCGATGGGCGGGGTGGTGAACATCATCACCAAAAAAACCACCGAGGGTTTGCATGGCTCTGTTGAGCTGTACACCAATCAGCCAGATGACAGTCAAGAGGGCGACAGTCGGCGTATCAGTGCCAATCTTGGTGGCTCATTGACCGATAAACTGGGCGTGCGTCTTTATGGTAATTTTAACAAAACAAAGATGGATGACCCTAATATCAATCCTTTGGTGCGTTATTATAATGCCAATGGCACTTATTATATGGCACGAGCGGCAGGGCGTGAGGGCGTAGAAAATAAAGATGCAGGCATACGCCTAAGCTATGAGATAAGCCCTAAGCACACGCTTAATTTTGATGCCACTTATGGTCGTCAGGGCAATGAATATGCAGGAGACACACAGCACTCCAACCGTGATGCGACTTTGACAGACCCAACTTCTGCCCAAAATACCAGTAACGCACTGCTAAACTCTCTTTTGGGCAGTCAGACCAACATCATGCGTCGTGATGGCTACGCACTAAGCTATGATGGCGAATTTGATTGGGGTGATGTCAGCTTGACTGCTCAATATGATAAAACCAAAAACACTCGTCTAAACGAAGGTTTGGCAGGCGGTCCTGAGGGGGTGATTACCAGTTTGGCATTTGAAAACACCAAACTTGACACCAAAAGACTGCACGGTGAGCTGACTTTGCCTTTGATGGTGCGCGTGCCACAGAAGCTCACATTGGGGGCAGAATATGTGCATGATAAGCTCATAGACACCGCCAACACCGATGAGGGTACAGCCACAGGCACGGACAGACGAGCGATATTTGCCGACTATTACACCTCTGGCGACAGAAGCAAGATGACCTCACGCATTGCCTCTGTCTATGCAGAGGATAATTTGCAACTTTCAGATGACACCAATTTGGTGCTATCGGCTCGTTACGACCACCACAATAAATCAGGCAGTAATTTTAGCCCAGCATTAAACCTCACCCACAAGTTCAATGACGCTTGGACGGTAAAAGCAGGCGTGGCTCGTGCGTATAAAGCGCCCAATTTGTATCAAAATTCAAGCGGCTATCTGCTCTACACTCGTGGTCAGGGGTGTCCTGTCTATCTGGGCAATAGATTTCGCTGTATCTTGCAGGGCAATGATGACCTAAAACCAGAAACCTCACTCAACACCGAGCTTGGCGTACAATACAAACAAGACAATATTAATGCTAGCTTAACTTATTTTCATAATGATTATAAAGATAAAATTGTGGCAGGCAGTGCGGTGCATGACACAACAGTCATTGGGGCGGACACTTATCGTCTGCTAAAATGGGAAAACGCCCCACAGGCGACCATATCAGGCTTGGAGGGCAGCATCACATGGACAAAGGATCAAGCACGCTGGACCAATAACATCACTTATATGATGAAGTCGGTGGACAAACAGACAGGCGACCCGTTATCATTGGTGCCAAATTATACATGGAACTCTGTCTTTGGCTATGATTTTAATGATGATTGGGACATGAATGTGGTGTTTACGCAGTATGGGCGACAAAAGGTACGCCGCAATGCTCAAAATGTCATCGAAGTCGGTCAGCTAAACGGACCTGATGTACGCAGTTATAATACCGTCTCTGTCAATGCAGGCTATCGCTTTAATGGCAATCTACAAGGTCGTATTGGGGTGAATAACTTATTTGACAAGCAGCTGCTGCGTGATAACAGCATTAACCAAACCTATAATGAGACAGGGCGTGCGTATTTTGCCAGTTTAAAATATGAGTTTTAAGGGTCTTTTTTACAATAACAAGCGATCGCTAAGCGGTGTGCTTTTTGCCATGATGACTGTCATGACGGCAGGTCACGCAGCAGCCACCGATAAGGGATACCCCATGCAGACAGACGATACAGACTGGCAAGCCGTCATCATACCCCAAGCCAGTCAAAGGCTCATGCGCTCTGCCATCACCAATAAAGATTATCTCATACAGGTCGCCACCATCGGTGAGCGTCCTGCCAATGGCTACCCTGTGGTTTATGTGCTTGATGGCAATGCGTTTTTTGCCCCCAGTGTGTCCATCGCCCAGATGCTGCATGGCAGACCTGCCCAAACACAGCCAAAATCACTCATGATAGTCGGTATCGGCTACCCTACAGACAAACAGTTTGATATTGCCAATCGTGCGCACGATTATACACCCCCTGCTGACAGCTATCCTAAGCCCAAAGGCGAGCAGACCGCCTTTGGTGGGGCGGAGCGGTTTTATGAGTTTATTGAGCAAGAACTGACCCCCATGCTTGATGATAAATTTGGCATCAACCCAAACCATCGCAGCTTGGTGGGGCATTCTTTTGGCGGACTGTTTGGGCTGTATGTGCTGATGAAACATGGGCAAAGTTTTAATCATTATGTCATTGCCAGCCCTTCGATTTGGTGGAACGACAAAAGTATTTTGGCTTACAAAGATGCCCTCATTGCCACACCCAATATCCGCCATATACTCATTACCTTAGGCGAGCATGAGCTTAGTGCTACACACAAAGACCCAAGCCTAAATGCCTTTGGCGTAACAGACAGTCTGGCTCATCAGATGGCTCAGTTTTTGGCACACTGTTTGACAGGCGCGCAGGTGGATTTTAGTTTTCATCCAAATTTCAATCACGGCATGAACGCCTATCCATCGCTTGTGCATGGGCTTGCGATGATTTATCAAAGCTGTCAGGCGGATGAGAGGTGTTAGTGCCACAGTTGTTTTGATTGCCCATGTTCTGACTTGAAAAACGCCAAACCATCCTTATTTTTATGGCATTGATTAAACATTGCATTAAAAATAGGAGTATCTTATGTCAAATCCGACCTCCCATCATTTTGAAACCGAAGTTACTCAGCTGTTGCATTTGGTAACGCATTCTTTGTATTCTAATGCGGACATTTTCATCCGTGAGCTGGTGTCAAATGCGTCCGATGCTTGCGATAAACTGCGTTTTTTGGCGACTTCGGACGGCAGCCTGTATGAAAATGATGGCGAATTAAAAGTAACCATTGACATCGATCCTGCCGCCAAAACCTTGACCATCAGCGATAATGGCATCGGCATGAATGAGGCGGATGCCATTGAAAACCTAGGCACGATTGCCAAATCAGGCACAAAGGCATTTTTGGATAAGCTGTCAGAAGCGGATAAAAAAGACGGTGCGCTGATCGGACAGTTTGGCGTGGGCTTTTATTCTGGCTTTATTGTGGCGGATAAAATTGTCGTTGAGAGCCGTAAGGCAGGCGAGTCGTCAGATCAGGGTGTGCGCTGGGAGTCTAATGGCACAGGACAATTTACCACCCAAAGCATTGACAAGCCAAATCGTGGCACGACCATCACCTTGCACTTAAAAGATGAGTACACCACAGGCGAGCAAAATTATCTTGATCGCTACAAAATCACTTCACTCATCAATAAATATTCTGATCATATTAGCCTGCCTATTTGTATGCGTAAACAAGAGTGGCAAGAAGAGCTGGATGATGAGGGCAACCCCATCGCTGGCAAAGGGCAATATGTTACTACTGATGAGTACGAAACCATCAACAAGGCATCTGCCCTATGGACTCGTTCGGCAAATGACATTACGACCGATGAGTACAATGAGTTTTATAAGACGCTCAGCTATGACTTTGCTGACCCATTGACTTGGACGCACAACCGAGTAGAAGGGCGTGTGCAATATACTCAGTTGTTGTACATTCCATCAAAAGCACCGATGGATTTGTACGCACGAGAGCAGCAGCGAGGGCTTAAACTGTATGTCAAACGCGTCTTTATCATGGATGACGCTGAACAACTGCTGCCGATGTATTTGCGCTTTGTCAAAGGTGTGATTGACAGTCAGGATTTGCCGCTTAATGTCAGCCGTGAGATTTTGCAAGAAAGCAAAGATGTCAAGGCGATCCGTGATGGTAATGCCCGCCGTGTGCTGACTTTGCTTGCCAGTCTTGCCAATTCAGAAGAGAGCGAAAAGCAAGATAAATTTAAGGCGTTCTATGCTGAGTTTGGTGATGTGCTAAAAGAAGGCTTGGGCGAAGATATGCCAAATCAAGAACGCATTGCTAAGTTGCTTCGTTATGCCACGAGCCAAAATAGCCAGCTTGCGACAGGCTTTGCTGATTATAAGGCACGCATGAAAGAGGGGCAAAAGGCGATTTATTATCTGACCGCTGATAATTTGACCGCTGCCAAAAACAGCCCACAGCTAGAATTATTCAACAAAAAAGGCATTGAGGTCATTTTGATGACCGCTCGTGTCGATGAATGGGCGATGAACTTTCTGACAGAATTTGATGGCACGCCACTGCAAAACATTGCCAAAGGGGCGGTGGATTTGGGCGATTTGACCGATGAAGCTGAAAAAGAGGAAGTCAAGCAAGCCGAAGAGAGCCTAAAACCTGTGGTGGAGCGTCTAAAAGGCGTGCTTGGCGAGCGCACCAAAGATGTGCGAGTGTCAAGCCGTCTGGTGGATTCTCCTGCCTGTCTTGTGGTGGGCGAGGGCGAGCTGACTCCGCAGATGGTGCAGATGTTAAAGGCGATGGGTCAGAGCGTACCTGATGTTAAGCCAACCCTTGAAATCAACCCAACGCACCCATTGATTACTCGCCTTGAAAATAGTACAGACTTTGATGATCTTGCCCAAGTCATCTTTGATCAAGCAGTGCTGTCAGACGGCGGACAGCTTGATGATCCAGCAGGCTATCTAAAACGCATTAATAAATTGCTATTAAAATAAGCCATTTTTGTAGCTTTTGTAGGGGCGAAAAATTTTTCGTCCCTATTTTAATGCCAAAAATCTAAGCCATGCGTTGCCATCATAAAAAATCCTGCCAAAGGCGTGAAAAAATTATACAATAAATCGCTTTTTTGATTTGATGATTCAAGATGATGAATGATTTTTTGACACAATTTGACACCATTGACCGCACCGCCATTTGGCTCAAGCCCTATGCGGATATTCATCGCACATTTGCCAAAGACAGATGGGCAGGCGAGCTTGCCGATTGGCTCAATGTGTATTTTGAGCAGCAAAAAATCATGCCGATGTTACACGGAACACAGATGCCATTGACCTTCGTCAATCAGGACGATCTGCCCCATGGCACAGCGTACGAACAGCACATTTTTCATACCGCCAACATTCCCACCAGAAACAATCTACACGATTGGTTTGGGGCGTGTGTGTGGTCGGTATTTCCAAAATCAAAAGCACTGCTCAATCAAGCCCACATTCGTGAAATGGCAAAAGGCACCAACGCTCATGGGCGAAATCGTGTGCGTGATGCCATCACGATATTTGATGAAAATGGGGCGATTTTGGTGGTGAGTGATGAGCAAGTCGGTCAGGCATTAAAGCACTTTGATTGGCAAAATGCACTCATCGCCCCACGACAAAGCTGGTGCAATCCTACCACGCCAAAAGACAGCGATAAGGCTCAGGTCTTTATTTTTGGTCATGCTCTGCTTGAACAGTTGATTACGCCTAGAAAGCCACTGTGTAGCCACACTTGGATTGTCAAAGTGTCCGATGAGTTTTTTGGCAAAAGTCAGGCGGACAAGCTGACTGATTTGGATGACATACTCACCAAGATGCTAGACGAATGGCTCATTGATGGGGCGACGCCAAGAGATTTATCGCCTTTGCCGATTTTGGGCGTGCCGTATTTTTGGGACAATGGCGATGTGTCCTTTTATCAAGATGATGCGGTATTTAGAAAGGGCAGGCGAGGGTAGATGCTTGGGCAAAAAATAGGTCAGAAGCTTGCCCGATGATGTGAATATAAGATGTGGGTTATTAGAGGTTAAAAAAATAGGTTTAATGAGTCCATTAAACCTATTTTTGTGCGCAAAAGGATCAGTTTTGCTGTGGGGCGACAGCGTACACGGCCACATGCACCTCGACACGGCGGTTCGGCTGCAAGCAGTCGATCAGCTGACGGCGAGGTAGGTTGTCAGCACACTGTACAACAGGGCTTGACTCGCCTGCACCTGCCGTAATCAAAGTGGCAGGGTTGACGCCACGCTCAACCAAGTAGGCACGCACGGTATTAGCACGCAGCTGTGATAGATTAAGATTGTAGGTGTCATCGCCTAAGCGGTCGGTATGACCGGTGATGGTAACACGACTGTCGCCACGCTGCTCCCAAGCGATCAGTTTGGCCGCCAGTTCATCAAGTGAAGCGCGTCCTGCTGGTAGCATGTCGCTACGGCTGAACTTGTCAAAGGCAAAGAGTGCATCAGCGCCCAAATTGATCTTTTCATTGATGATTGGAGTGGCAGGTGTGATGATAGGCGCAGGAATGACAACAGGCGCAGGCGTAGCAGCAACAGGCGCACTTTCTTGTAGCTCAAAGCAGCCATTCTCGCCACGCCAATACAACGCCTGAGCGACTTTTTTGTCATAATCGACACGCAGCTGACAGCGCACATAGTCTTGGGTGTTTGGCACACGGATGTCTAGGACATAGTTCCATTGATTATTGACAAATACGCCTTCATTGAATTGCGGATTGCCAAGAATTTGACGAATGTGATCTTTGGTTAAGCCCACATCAAGGCGTGCCACATCCGCCACTTCGTAGCGTGGCACTTGTTTTAGATAGCTTGCTTTCTCAAAGTCAGGAAAGCGAATGTCATCAGGCGCAGGCGTGATGTAGGCTGCGTTTGCCGCAGCTGCTGCAAATACTGACGCAGCGATGAAAGATTTGATAAATGTCATAACAGTCTCTTTGAAAAATTAAGTCAGTGTGCTTGACGATCTCATGACCGCCAAGCACAAGGTGTTTTGTCAATGATCAGTCGATCACGCCGCTTACGCCGATGCGTACGCCAGTGCCGCCTTCGGTGGCTCTTGACATGCCGCCTGTAAACGCCCAGCGACCATTATCGGCGGTCTTTTTGAGCGTTACAGCGACGGCTTGCTCACCGCTATAATGAGCGGCGCCTGCTGCGTAGGTCCACTTGCCCGGCACAAACGGTGCTTCCTCAAATGCCATCGCTGAGGCGATGCCTGCTTTGGCAGCGCGGTCTACATCACCGATGCGGTTGTGCAGATGGTCAATGTCGGTATAGATATTTTGTGCCATACCTTTTAGCTGACCTAGGTTCACAGCGTGGTGGTCCAGTGTGGCATCAGCGACATTGCTGATGTTTTGGTTGTTTGCATTGATGCCGTTGTTGCTGATGTAGGTTTTGTTACCGACATTAACACCACGATTATCTAGCACTACTTGATTACTACCCGTACCCACAGTTAGCTGCTCGGTTGCGGTGACATTCTTGACAGTGATGCTGTCATTCAGCGATACAGTGATGGCGTCGCCAGCTGCTTTCGTGGTGATGTTGTTATCACCTGTAATACTCACTGTGCTACCTAGTTTTTGCACATTGGTGCTACCGCTGTCGCCAGCAAAGGTTAGACCTTGGTTTGTTACTGTATCGTATGCGTCCACACCTTTTTTGATGTCATTTTTGGTGCCAGTTGACAGATCTACAACATAACCTGTAACATCAGTTGTACCGACTTTTGTCGTTGCACCTGGCTTGACTGTCACAGCAGTTGAGCCTTCCGATACCGATGCTGAAGTATCTTTAGCTGAAATGGTATATGTTGTCTCGCCATTGGCAGTAGCTTCATTAACTGTGACATTATTACCACCTTTGACTTGGACAGTTGCACCTGAGCCATTGGCACCATCTTTTACGGTGGTGGTCGTTGTCTGACCATTGCCATCGGTGATGGAGATGGTGTGCGTGCCGTCATTATTATTAGTCACAGAGGCGACAGCGTTCGCACCATCACGACCGTCTACACCATCACGACCGTCTACACCATCACGACCGTCTACACCATCACGACCAGCAGCGCCAGTCTCGCCTTTAGGACCTTGTGGACCTTGTGGACCTACTTCACCCTGAGGACCTTGAGCGCCAGTGTCGCCTTTATCGCCTTGTGGACCAGTCTCGCCTTGTGGACCTTGCGGACCAGTTGCACCAGTTTCGCCTTGCGGACCAGTTGCACCAGTCTCACCTTGTGGACCTACTTCACCCTGCGGACCTTGAGCGCCAGTGTCGCCTTTATCGCCTTGTGGACCAGTCTCGCCTTGCGGACCTTGCGGACCAGTAGCGCCAGTTTCGCCTTGCGGACCTTGCGGACCAGTTGCACCAGTTTCACCTTGTGGACCTTGTGAACCTTGTGGACCTACTTCACCCTGAGGACCTTGAGCGCCAGTCTCGCCTTTATCCCCTTTAGGACCTTGAGTTAGTGTGCCAACTTCGGTTTTGTTGCCATCGGCATCGACTTTCTCAACCTTGATGCTACCATCATCCTGTGCGGTGGCAATGACAGAAGTGCCGTCTTTACCGTCCTGACCATCTTTGCCGTTTAGCACGGTCATCTCTTGTTTGTCGCCATTAGGCTGTGTGATGATGATCTTATAGCCATTATCGACTTCTTTGGTCTCAAATAGCGTACCTTTGACGGTAATCTCACGCACATTGTCTTTGGTTTCGCCATTTACAATGATGCCATTTGCACCGATGAATTTCACTTCGTTGGCATTTTTGACAGTGTCTGTATAGCTGTTGCCAGAAGCTGAGACGATCCAGCCCATGTTACGCAGATCGCCCACAGTGGCTGCGGTGCTGTTTTTGACACCAGGGTTGTTTAGATTGAGCAAACCTTGTGGAGCGTCATTTTTTAGGTTGCTGGTTAAATTTTGCAGCACTCGTGGAGTGTTTGCTACATTATCACCATCATTCATGCTGGCGACGACATTGGTTACAGGTTGAACTTCGTTACCATCTTGGTCAGCGTAGATAGGAACGAAATCTTGCAGATCCTCATCCCATTTAAAGCTTGGAGATATATTGATGTCTGCTGGATAGAAGTTGCCATCTGGGTATCTAACAAGCTTATTGCCGTCTGTGTCGGTATAGATGATAGGCATCTGATCTAGCGTGCCTTTGGTCACCAAGTACAGCTGGCTGCCATTGATGGCATCGGTGCTGTCTGCTGTGATACGACCTGCGGCGACATTGGTGATGGTGCGTTTGTCAAATGCAGAACCCACCGAGACAGTGGCGATTGGGTTTGCACCCGCAAAACCTGAGTAGGTGATATCATTCACGGTTGCTTGTGATGTGCGAACAGCTCTTGCCGTTTGAGAGTCTGCACCCAATGCCACCGACCTTGAATGAGCGGCGTTTGAACCAGGGCCCAATGCTGTGGCATCGGTAGCAGTAACTTTGGAGTAAGTGCCGATAGCTATGGCACCGGTAGCAGTAGCTTCGGAGTAAGTGCCGATAGCTGTGGCATTTTGGCCAAGTGCTTTAGCATTGCCGCCAAAAGCAGCAGCATTTTCCTGAGTGGCTCGTGCATAATTACCGACAACAGATGAGTTATAGCCCGATGCAGTCGCACCACCGCCCACAGCTGTGGCATGCTCATTAGTTGCCTGCGACATCCAGCCAATGGCTACAGTCTGTGTACCTTTTGCACTTGATCTGGCTCCAATAGCAATTGGGCTATATGCAGCTCTTCCGTTTTCTTTGGCTGTCGCATTAGCTTCAAAGCCTATGCTGATCGCACCAACCGCAGTTGATTGGGCTGTGGCATTTTGACCAATGGCGACATCATGTGAATTCACTGCCTTAGCGTTCACACCCGCTGCAATTGCACCAGTTGCCGTCGCCCCACCTTTGGCATCGACAGGGCCTTCGTTGGTGGTGGCATTGCCAGCAGGCTGATCGGCAGCGCCAGTGTTCACATGGAAATAATTGGTGCGGTTTGCTGCGGCATCAACGGTAGCCAATTTATCCGCCACGGCATACAGCTGGCTGCCATTGATGGCGTCGGTGCTGTCTGCTGTGATACGACCTGCGGCGACATTCTGAAGCTGACGCTCGCTGCCAGCAGCGCCGATTGATACTGCGCTGGTCGGCGCACTACCTGCAAAGTTGCTGTAAGTGATGCCATTGACCGCTGCATTGGCAGTTGGTGTTACTTGGGTAGTCTCTGAGTCTGCACCCAGTGCCACATCACCCTCAGCGACTGCTGCCTTGGCATTTTTACCGATGGCGATGGCGGTGTCTTTTTGGGCGGTGGTGTCTTGACCGATGGCGATGACGTCATTGACATATGGGACTTTTACATCGGGGTTTAATTTGGTTGGGGTTTTGTTATCTTCTGAGAAATTAATGCTATGATTGGAGTTAATGCCAATGGCAATATTATTGTAACCGTTTATGCCTTGCCCAGAAGCAGCGCCTAATGCAACATTGTAACTGCCAATGACACCCACTCTTGAGCCAGTATGGTCAAGATAGCCTCCAGCTGCCGCACCCGCCAGATGACCCATCGCAATATTGGCATCGCCATGTCTAAGTTCGCCTGCATTCCAACCTAAATAGTCGTTAGAAAATCCCGTTGCATTAAGCCCGGCAAAACGACCTATCACAGTTGAATTACTAAGTACTTCGTTGGTCGTATAGCCAAGATCTTGCCAATGAACTTGATCATCTGGTTCTGGTGGATTGAACACATCTAGTTGTGGTGGGCGATAAGAGCCGGCATGCTCACCAATAGCAATGACATTAGCACCTGTTCGGTTGGTGCCAACACCAATACCTAGCAAGACACCCTGTTCTAATGATGAGAGATTTCCAGCATGATTACCGATCATGATTGTATTTCGAGTAAGGGTGCCTTCTGAGTCCTTACCTGCATTTAAACCGATGGCAATGGCAGCAGATCCTTTCGCCTGAGCATCGATACCTGCTGCGACTGCATATTGACCAACAGCACCACCCTTAGCATCGACCGTGCCTTCATTGGTGTCAGGATTGCCAGCAGGCTGATCGGCAGCGCCAGTGTTTACATGGAAATAAGTATCCGCCGACGCTGTGCCTGCCATCATGACGCTGGCTGCGACTAGGGCGAATTTGACTGATTTGGTCTTTTTGCGACCACGACCAAGCTCGCTCACCGCTTGATAAGCACCTGTTGCTTGGTTATAAATGACCTTATAAATACTGTTCATATAATCACTCAATAATTAAGAAAAAAACAAAACAAAAACCTCCCCCCCCCCCCTTTTTTTTTGTATCTGATATCTAAACCAATATACAATATAAGGGGAGGGGAAGGTGATCGGTGATTTTAGTGATGGATGGATATAATCCACCCACTGTGAGGATATATTAACATTTTTTCAGGCAAATAATAAAAAAAATTTTATTAGATATGTACAAAAAATGTAAAAATAAATGATAACATGGCTGTATTATGTGCTTGCATGACACATGGATCAAGCTTGATTTGATGACGATCAGGTCAAAATAGCACTCTGTCTTTTTGAGTGTTTGGATTGTCATCTGTTGTTTTTAAGATCAATGCGTCAGTCTGCTGAGTATCCGCCAGACCTCCTGATAGGGCGGCGCCTTAAAAAATAACACAGCGACGATGACGTACAGTACAAGATACTGCAAGGGCTTGTCAAATTCGATGAATTTAAACGCTGTGCCGAAGGATTTTTTTAGGCGCAGACCAAAGGCATTGACGCTATAAATCTCATCAAGCATCAGATGCACAAGACTGCCAAACAACAAAAACAGCCCAAGCATCCAGCTGGTGAATGCGGTGAGCTTCATGCCAAAATACAGCCCATGCACCAATAATAGCGCAAACACCGCCATGTATGGCACCGAATGCACCACGCCACGATGCACAGTCAGGCGGCTAAAAGTATCAAGCAGTACATAGCGAATGATGACGAAGCTCCCCGCCCACAGCATGAGGGCGTCCAAGATGAGTCTGCTGCCATAGTAGGCGTTGGCGTAGAGGACGACGATGAGCGTGGAGGCGATGAGACTGCCCAAGAAAAATCCACGCTTGGTGGGCGCTGAGTGATCAAGATCGATGTCAGGCAGTAGCCCGCCAATCGTACCGACGATGGCGCAAAGTATGGCGGTGGTTAGTCCAAAGACTTTGGCATAGACGCCAGCTGCGGCAAGGGCAGTGCTTGCGGTGGCAGCGACACCAAGGTGGGTGTGAAAATTTGCCATAAGAATACAATCATCCAAGCAACAAAAAACCCAACTCTTTCGAATTGGGCTTAAAAATTTGGAGCGGGAAACGAGATTCGAACTCGCGACCCCAACCTTGGCAAGGTTGTGCTCTACCAACTGAGCTATTCCCGCAATGTGTGATGTAAGATTTGGAGCGGGAAACGAGATTCGAACTCGCGACCCCAACCTTGGCAAGGTTGTGCTCTACCAACTGAGCTATTCCCGCAATTTTCATCATTTAAGATGACATACATCATTGCATGGGTGCGTATTATATAGATTTTTTGTGCGCTGTCAATAACTTTTTTTAAAAAAATCAAAAATTTTATGATTTTTGTCGGTTTTTTCATCAAATCCTTCAAAATGCTTAAAAACACACCAAGCTTTTTTGCAAAATTAGCCAAAATCCATCGCTAAAATTCTAAAAATAAGGTATCATAAAGCGCCGTGAATCGCCAAGTTTTGGTGCATCGACCGATGGCATCATCAAATTCATGCAAATGTGCAAAGTTTTACCAGACATCCATTAAACATTAAAAAATAAGTTGTCATGACCCAGTCAAGCCACGCCAAACATACGATTTTTAATCTGCCCAATAACCTCACCATCGCTCGCATCGTGATGATTCCTTTATTCATCGCCATTGCCTACTGGCCACCTGCGCTGGGGATTGGTGTGCCTGCCATCACCAATAATGCCATCGCAAGGCTGGGTATGCTAGAATACAGCGACAGCATGCTTAGGCATTTTTTATTGACTTTTTTATTCATCTTGGCAGCAATCACCGACTGGCTAGATGGCTATCTGGCACGCAGGCTAAACATCACCTCAGCTTTTGGGCGTTTTTTGGATCCTGTGGCGGACAAGCTCATGGTGGCGGCGGCTTTGGTGATTTTGGTGCAGTGGCACGCCAACATCATCATGGCGGTGTGTGCCATCGTCATCATCTCACGAGAGATTGCGGTATCGGCGCTGCGTGAGTGGATGGCGGAGCTGGGCGCACGCACGAGCGTGGCGGTGTCTTATGTGGGTAAGTTAAAGACGGCGTTTCAGATGATCGCCATCTCGGTGCTGCTATTGAATTGGCAAAGCCTTGAAACGATTGGCTATGTGCTGATGGTGATTGCGGTGATTTTGACGCTGTGGTCGATGATGATTTATCTAAAAGCGGCTTGGCCGTACTTAAAGCAGCCTTAAATGTACAATGCAAATGCTGCTAAATTAAATACAAAACACCAAGAGTGGGGCGAGCTTTGTGCTGTAAGCCACATGTAAAAAATGACAATTAAGGGTGGTTAGGGTGGTTAAGGTAAAGCCATCATTTACAAGCTCAAACACCACCCTTACATTTGTCAAAAATACAACCAACACCGATTATTTTTTAATAAAATTCATCGCCACCCAAGCAGGACCGATGAGCAAAAACTGCAAATCCTCAAAAAAAGACGGCTTAGCCCCTTCGATTTTGTGACCGACAAACTGCCCAATCCAAGCCAGCACAAAGATGCCGACCCACACCCCCCAATGCCAGTTTGTTGCATACACAAAGCCTGCGCACAAAGCGATGAATGCCGCCATCGCAAGGAACAACGGCACGGACAGTCGTAAATAAAAAAACAGCACGCCAGCGGCAATCACTGCCATCAAGATCGGACTGATTGCCATGATAAGAGCGACGATGGTTAGGAAAATCACAGGCACACAGATGTTATGAATGCTTTTGTTGGTGTGATTTTGATGGCTGACAGCATACTCTGTAAGCCAAGTATTTAGCGATTTTTTGCTGACAAATAATGACATAAAATACTCCTTTTCTTGCCAAATATGAAGTTTAATTCACATTCACCAAAAGCCTTTCTTGGCTTTGGTGAATGCTTTGCGTGCGATTATGCTTGCCGCTGTTCGCTGCGCTGCCAACCGTACAGACCTACGATGGCGTTGATCTGATAGATCATCGTTTGAATGGCAAAGATGATGTTGCCTGACATGAGATTGACAACGAGCCACACCACATTTACCAAAATCCACAGCCACCAGTTGAACGAATAGCGCAGAATCATCGTCACTTGGGCGGTGATGGAAAGCACAAAGGCGATGACATTGATCCAAAAAAAACTAATGATGCCAAGAAATTTGCTGCCGTCGTCCTCAATCACGCCATAGCCTTGGGCGATGAGCCAGTCGTTGAGATGGGGAAACAGCGCCAAACCAATGGCGATGAAAATCAGCGTCACGCCCCAGAGGTATTTGCTTGCCGATTTTGGAATCATGTTGCCGTCTGCGTCGGTATGCTCACGCCATTGGACCATCCCATACAGATGGGCAAAGAAGTTAAAGATTGGCGCCAACATCAGACCGACCGCACCCGAAGTGCCTTGTACGACCACTTCGCCTGCGGTGGCAAGCAGACCTAGACCGTTGCCAAGCAGATTTTTGCGAAACGACAGCCCAACCACGCACAAAAGACCGACGATCGACACGCCAAGATAAAACCAGTCCAGCGGCGCATGTTCGGTGGTTTGCCAAAAGCCGATGAACAGTGCGCTTGCACCCAAGACAAACCAAGTCAAGATCCAGTGTAATGACCAGTCTTGCTCTCCATTGCCTGTGATGTTATCCAAAAATGCCACTTTCATGCGCATCGTGCCTTGTCTTTTTATAGATTGTGATGTCATTAAACTACAAAATCACGCTTTATGCAAGACATGTGTATCAATAAAACGCACCGCCTGCTCGTAGCGTGTGTGATAATCGGCATCATCGATGATGTGGGGCGTGATGTCGTGGCGAGCTAATATCTGCAAGATGCGACTGGCAAAGCGTGTACGCTGTGACTGACTGCCAAGCCGTCTGATGCCATCTGCCACCCATTCGACATTATTGTCAAGATAGATGGTAAAATCCATGCGCAGTTCGTCAGCGAGGGCGGCGACCACAGGATTGCTGCGTCCCTCATACTCCTCGCAAAACGCCTGCGTCGTGGCAAAGTCGGTGTCCACCATCACAATCGGTGCGGTGGCGTTTTTTTTGGCATCATAAATGGCGCGCGCATGGTTGATGGCGATGGGCGTGTAGTCGCTGTACTGCAA
This sequence comes from Moraxella nasibovis, assembly GCF_029581575.1. Lineage (NCBI taxonomy): Bacteria > Pseudomonadati > Pseudomonadota > Gammaproteobacteria > Moraxellales > Moraxellaceae > Moraxella > Moraxella nasibovis. The sequence continues at coordinate 222,021 of NZ_CP089975.1, forward strand.
AGCGGTCTCAGTACCACCTAGGTCGCTATGGGCATACAGTCGACCCATTTCAAGGGCGACGCTTGCGCCATAATGAGCCGCCAGCTTATGCACCAAAGTGGTCTTGCCAGAGCTTTCACCACCGACGATACACACCGTCTGCACATAGCTGGGTCTGGCAGAAGGGGCGATGTCATAAAAATGAGCGATGGGATTGTCATAAATTTCTTCATCGTCATAGCTGTGGCTTGGTAGTTTGACGGTTTGGTTGCTGGTTTGAGTGCTCGCTTGGCTATGTGCCATGCTGCCATCTTTAACAAAAACCTTCACAGACTCGTGCTGACCGATGCCCAATTTGGCAAATGCACTCTCACTCAGTTCGACGCATTTGCCATAGTCACCCGTCAAGGTGACATCGAGGCTTTCGGTAGTATGTACTTTGATGAAGTCAAAATCTTGGCACGCCACCTGCACCCAGCGTGCCTTGTCTTGTAGGGTAGGAGTAAAGCGTGCGTTTGCTTTGGTGCTGGGTGTGATGATGATGTGCAGCGTGCCACACAGCCCAGCTGCGGTGTTGATGTCTCTTAGGTGTCCTAGGTGCAAGGGTTCAAAATGCCCGATGAGTAGTCCGATGCTCGCTGTCATGTGCCGTCCGATGAATCTGAAAAAGTGGCTATAAAAGTGGCTAGAAGTGTTTGTGTGGCAGTCATTATAACAAAATGACGCCAACAAAACCCTAAAAATTAAAATTTCCTGCATCTTAGGTGCTATGAGTCATTACATGAGTCTGATTGATAAACAGCCAAATGCACCTTTATAACATATAAAACACCAAATCTTTACAAAACTTGACATAATCCCATCACCCCAAAGCAACTGTCGTACTTTGGTAACCAAAGACAAATTTTCATTGAAATTTATCAAATTTAGCCATAAATTAATCACATAAGCCATCGTCATTATAGTTATGAATATAGCAGTAATGACAGACAGCGGATTGTATTTATCAAGATTTAAGATATAAGGGAGAGAGCATCATGAAAAAAATGATAAAACTACATCGTTCGGTACAGCATCGTGTTTTTGGTGGCGTGCTTGGCGGCATCGCTGAATATTTGGGCTGGTCGCCCACCACAGTGCGTGTGCTGTTTTTTGCCATCATCATTTTAAGTGCAGGCATCACACTGCCGATGGCGGCGTTGGCATACTTTGTCATGTGGCTGGTCATGCCAGAGGCGACGGCGGCGTCTTATGCCATTGATCACCCTGTGTGATGGCTGTGTGATATTGGCGTAATTTAGCGCACCACGACAAAAAACCACCTAAAACAGGTGGTTTTTGTTTTTTATCGTGCAATTTATGCTAAAATACCAAAATTTACCCAAATATTGAGTGATGAATCATGAGCAAGACTTTAACTTTCCAAGAAATTATCCTAACCCTACAAAACTACTGGGCAGAGCGTGGCTGCGTGATTTTACAGCCTTATGATATGGAAATGGGGGCGGGGACTTTTCATACGGCGACTTTTTTAAGAGCCTTAACCCCCGAAAAATGGAACGCCGCCTATGTGCAGCCGTCTCGCCGTCCGACCGATGGACGATATGGCGAAAACCCTAACCGTTTGCAACATTACTATCAATTCCAAGTCGTGCTAAAACCAAACCCTGCCAATATCCAAGAGCTGTATTTGGGTTCACTGCAAGCACTTGGCATTGACACGCTCACCCACGATGTGCGTTTTGTGGAGGATAACTGGGAGTCGCCAACTTTGGGGGCGTGGGGGCTTGGCTGGGAAGTCTGGCTAAATGGTATGGAAGTGACGCAGTTTACCTATTTTCAGCAAGTGGGCGGCATTGAGTGTTTCCCTGTAACGGGCGAGATTACTTATGGTTTGGAGCGTCTGGCGATGTACATTCAAGGCGTGGATAGCGTTTATGACCTTGTGTGGACAGATGGCGAATTTGGCAAAGTAACCTATGGCGATGTGTTCCATCAAAACGAAGTGGAGCAATCGACCTATAACTTTGAATATGCCGATGTCGAAAAACTGTTTGATTTGTTTGATTTTTATGAAAAAGAAGCCGACCGCCTTGTGGGGGTGAATTTACCGTTGCCTGCTTATGAAATGGTGTTAAAAGCAAGCCACAGTTTTAACCTGCTTGACGCTCGTGGGGCAATCTCTGTTACCGAACGCCAAAGATTTATTTTGCGTGTGCGGACATTGGCACGAAAAGTGGCGGAGAATTATACCATTGCTCGTGCCAAATTGGGTTTTCCGCTTGCTGATGAAGCCCATAAAAAAGAAGCGCTTGAGAAGTGGTTGCCAAAAGAAAACGAACAAAACTAGGAATAAGCAATGAGCATTCAATTAGCAAAATCTTTGTCGGTGGCGGTTTTGTTGGTTCTTTTAACCGCTTGTGGTATGGTTGGCAATAACGACAATAACGAGCGTGAAAACGAACGCACCGAACAGTCCGACCGCCAAGAGCGTGATAACGACAATGACAATCGTGGTAATGATAGCCGTCAAGACGGTGATGATGACAACGATGAGCGTGAGAACGACAATCGTGGCGATGACAATGATAATGACCGCCGTGATAATGACGATGACCGTGAGAATGATGGTCGTGGCGATGACAATGACAAAGATGATGATTGATTAATAAGGGTTGAAAATGAGCACCGCATCGTTTGATAAACAATTTATTGTGCGTGATGAAAAGGCGATTGAGTAATTTTTATATGATTTGGAAAATGCCAAACCTATAAAAATCAAATCGCCCAAAAAAAGAACAGCTAAGTGTTGATGAGTTTTTGGAAATTTTACAAAAGCGTTTGAGTGATAAATAATGCGGTTTTCAAAAAAAATCGGAGCAATAAATAAATGACCAACCCCATAGAAATCTACCAATCGCCCACAGGCGAAACAGAAGTGGAAGTCCGCTTTGATAATGAAACCGTTTGGCTATCTTTGCAACAAATGGCGGATATTTTTGGGCGTGATAAATCGGTAATTTCACGCCATATCAAAAAAGTCTTTGATGAAGAAGAGCTGGATAAAAATTCAACTGTTGCAAAAAATGCAACAGTTCAAATTGAAGGTCAGCGTGAAGTGGTGCGTGAGATTGAATATTTTAATCTTGATGTCATTATTTCTGTCGGCTATCGTGTGAATTCCAAAGCGGGTACGGCATTTCGCCGTTGGGCAACCGCTCGTTTAAAAGACTATTTATTAAAAGGCTATGCCATTAATCAAAAACGCTTGGCAGAAAATGCGTTTGAATTGGAGCAAGCCTTAGCCTTAATTCAAAAAACCGCCCAATCAACCGCTTTGACCTTAGAAAGTGGTCGGGGGCTGATTGATATTGTCAGTCGCTATACCCAAACTTTTTTGTGGTTACAGCAATACGATGAAGGCTTATTATCAGAGCCAAAAGGCGAAATTGGCGGTGTTTTGCCAACGCTTGATGATGCCAGAAATTCGCTTGCCACTTTAAAAGTCGATTTAATTGCCAAAGGCGAAGCGACCGAGTTATTCGCCAAAGAGCGGGGCGATGGCTTATCGGCAATTTTGGGTAATTTAGAACAAACAGTTTTTGGCGAACCTGCTTATCCAAGCATTGAAGAAAAAGCGGCTCATTTATTGTATTTTGTCATTAAAAATCACCCATTTGCCGATGGCAATAAACGAAGTGGGGCATTTTTATTTGTAGATTTTTTATATAAAAATGGGCGACTGCTTAGCAAACAAGGCGAGCCGATTATTAACGACACAGGGCTTACAGCTTTGGCATTGTTGATTGCCGAATCCAATCCTGACAATAAAGAAACTTTGATTAAACTTGTGGTACATATGTTACAGTTAAACGAAAGGTGAATGGTAAAGATTTTGTCTTTGATGAATAACTCACAAAAAATTGAATTTATTTAGACATCATTAAAAAGGGTCAAACAATGAACACAATCTTATTTGAACTTGGCACCGAAGAGTTGCCACCAAAGTCATTAAAGACTTTAAAAAACGCCCTAGAAGACAGCGTCAAAAAGTCGCTGGCAGAGCAAAACATCGCCTTTGACGGCATCAAATCTTATGCCGCACCACGCCGTTTGGCGGTGCAGATCTTGGGCGCTGCTACGCTGACCCCTGACCGCAGCGAGACCAAAAAAGGTCCAAATGTGAAGGCAAGTTTTGACGCTGATGGCAATCTGACCCGTGCAGGTCAGGGCTTTTTGCAAGGCTTGAATGCGGGTGGTCTAAGTCTAACCAAAGACGATTTAATCACCGTGTCCGACAAAAAAGGCGAGTACATCGGCTATGAGCTTACTATTAAGGGCGAAAAAGTCGATGATTTGTTGCCAGCGATTTTCCAAAAAGCTCTGGACAGTCTGCCCATCGCCAAGCGAATGAGAAGCGGTGCAGAGCGTACCGAGTTTGTGCGTCCTGTGCAGTGGGTGGTCTTGATGCGTGATGAGGCGGTGATTTCGGCGAGTATTCAAGGTCATCAAACGGGCAATCAAACTCGTGGTCATCGTTTCCACGCCCCTGAGTTTTTTGCCATCAATCACGCTGATAATTATGAAGAATTGCTAAATAATGCCAGCGTGGTAGCAGACTTTGACAAACGCCAAGCGTCCATCAAAGAGCAAGTCGCCAAGCTATCAAGCGAAGTCGGTGCGGTCGCCATCGTGCCAGATGATTTGCTTGATGAAGTGACCGCTCTTGTGGATTTGCCTGTGGCGCTCAGAGCAAGCTTTGAAGAGCGATTCTTGGCGGTGCCGCAAGAGGCGCTCATCAGCACCATGCAAGCCGACCAAAAATATTTTTGCTTGACGGACGCATCTGGCAAACTTTTGCCGTACTTTATTTTTATCAGCAATATTGACAGCAAAGACAAGCAAGCTGTGATTTTGGGTAACGAAAAAGTCGTGCGCCCACGCCTGTCAGACGCTGAGTTTTTCTTTGAACAAGACCAAAAGCAGCCGCTATTTGCCCTGTCCGAAAACCTAAAAAACCGAGTATTCCAAGAAAAACTTGGCACGATTTGGGAAAAATCTGAACGCATTGCTGCATTGGCAAGTTTTATCGCCAAGCAAATCGGTGTAGACGACACGCACGCCACTCGTGCAGGCTTGTTGTCAAAATGCGACCTTGCCAGTACGCTCGTGGGCGAGTTCCCAGAATTGCAAGGCGTGGCAGGGACTTATTATGCTCGCTTAAACAACGAACCAAGTGATGTGGCAGAAGCGATTGCTGAGCAATATTTGCCAAAATTTGCAGGCGATAATCTGCCAGCGACCGACATCGGCGTGTGCTTGGCGCTTGCCGACCGTTTGGACACTTTGGTGGGGATTTTTGCGATCAATGAAATCCCGACTGGCTCAAAAGACCCGTTTAGCCTTCGCCGTGCTAGCATTGGCGTTTTGCGTATTTTGATTGAGAAAAAATTGCCGCTTGACTTGCCAAGCTTGATTCAGCAAGCCATCAGCAATTATGGCGAAAAAATCGCCAATGCAGACAAGACTTTCACCGATGTGATGGAATTTATCAATGCTCGCTATCGTGCGATGTACGAGGATCAAGGCGTGAATGTGGATACGATTTTGGCGGTGCAGAGCGTCGGCACTCAAAAACCGCTGGATTTTGACAATCGTATCCGTGCTGTGGAGAAATTCCGTAGCGAGCCTGTCGCCAAAACTTTGGCTCAAAATAACAAGCGAGTGGCGAACATTCTTGCCAAAGCCGAAAGCGACATCAATGCTAACATCGATGAAAGCTTGCTCACCGAGTCGGCTGAAAAGTCACTATTCGCTGCCCTTGTGGCTGCCCAAAACGCCACCAAGCCTTTGCTTGATGCTGCTGATTATCAAGGTATTCTAACAAATCTTACCAGCTTAGATGCGCCTTTGACAGCGTTCTTTGATGGCGTGATGGTAAATAGCGACGATGCGGCACTTAAAAACAACCGTCTGGCACTTTTAAAGCAAGTGCGTGAGCTGTTTTTGAGCGTGGCGGATGTTGGCGAGCTGGCTTTATGAGGCGGCGGCGCTCTTGATGGATGGGGGTGAATGTTATTCACCCCTATGGGTAAAATCCTAGATGTGATACGACAAATGCAACACGATTTGTAGGGGCGAAATATTTTTCGCCCTTGCTTTAAAGTTGAAATATTTTTCGCCTTGTGGACGGTTGGTAATGTTAAAAAATCACCGAACGATTGTAGGGGTGGTGTATTTTTAGGGCGAATGTTAAGGGCGAATGTTATTCGCCCCTACGAGTATAAATCCTAAATGTAAGTAGGGGCGGATTGCAATTCGCCCCTACGAGTATAAACCCAATTTAACCCCAAAAATTGAATGAAATTGCAGGATTGAAAATTTCCCACCCGAATGAATAAAATCCATTAGAAACAATACAGAAATAAATATACTTACCTTTTATTTAGCAAAAATCAATAACCCCCTCCATTGATGGGGAAAAATCATAAAAATCAATCATTAAGACTGTCAGTACAAGACAGAAATCTTGTGCTATTGCTTTAAAAAAAGTTTACAAAATTTACAAAAATGTCATTACACGGTACAGAGAACATTTGTTATAATATCGTCAGAGTTGCGCAACATTCCAAGTGGTCTAGGAAAGTTGTGCGCATGAGGTTGTAGGAGGTGGTGTGTTTAGGCGCATCGCCTTTGAGCCATCTGCATGACTCTATTAAAAAAAGCAATACCACCCAAGCTCGACATTCACTCAATGAGTGCTGAGTTTTATGGTTATTAAGGAAAAGACAAATGTTGAACAAAACTACGCTACTGGCTACCACCATAGCCTCAACCATGCTGCTGACTGCTTGCCAAACTACCGCACAGCTGCCAGCCGCTGCCCCAACTTGGTCTAAATCTGCCTCACCAGATGCCAACCTATTAAACCCACAGCTGTCAGACCGCACAGCCAACCTTATCTTCGTGCGCCCAGCAGCAAATAATCAAAATAACCCAGACACCAGCACCAACATCGCTCTAGATGACCGTTTCTTGGTGAGTGTTCAAGACAACCATTACAGCCAAGCCATCGTATGTGCTGGCAATGTGGCGCTATCAGCCGTACCAACTTCTGCTAAGATCAATGACCTATCTTACGGCGCTGCCACCATCAAACTTGATGCAGGTCAAACCCAAGTATTTGCCGTCACCACAGACGCCAACAACACCCCAACCCTAACTCCACTGTATGGCAATGACATCAACAATGCCCTAAACGGCACTTATCGTCAAGGTCATCAAATCAGCCGTGTACAAGCCAAAGACTGCCCAGCACCAGTTGTTGTAGCACCAGCACCAGTTGCTCCTGTACCACAACCTGCTTCTGAGTACTATGTTGAGACTCGCCCAAATGTGCGTCTAAACATCCTATTTGACACCGACAAGTCAAACATCAAGCCACAATACCAAAGTGAAGTGACTAAGGCTGCCAACTTCCTAAAACAATACCCAGAAGCCAATGCCATCATCGAAGGTCACACCGACTCTCGTGGTTCAGACGCTTATAACCAAGCACTGTCAGAGCGCCGTGCTGCCTCTGTGGTACAAGCACTGATCAACCAACATGGCGTAAACCCAAGCCGCCTAAGCGCACAAGGCTTTGGTGAGTCTCGCCCTGTTGCCTCTAATGACAACGCCGAAGGTCGTGCTCAAAACCGCCGTGTGATGGTTGTGATTCCGAACGAATAATCATTAAAAGCTAAGTATAAGCTAAGTACAAGTAACACTTAACAAAGGTAAAACCATGTCAAACATCGTATTAAAAGCCCACTCAGCCACCCAAACTTTGGGTGAAGTGGCTGTTACACAAGGTGCTGTAACCAAAGTTAAAGCACAAAGACAAGTTAACTACGAGCTACTAAACACCGAAACAGGTCGTGCACCTGACCACATCATCACCAAGCGTGTGGGTCAAGACCTACACATCAACCTAGACAAAGAAGGCAGGAATGATGACATCATCATCGAAGGCTACTATGACAACGCCGACGCTGCTCTAATCGGTCTGGCTGAAGACGGTCAATACTACTACTACATCCCAGACACTGGTGAAGTGGCTGACTATGTTACTCAGCTTGCCAATGGCGACATCGAAGGTCAGGCGCTGGGCGGTCAATCTTACATCGCTCCTTGGTGGATGGGCGCAACAGAAGCCAAAGCAGGCATCTTGCCTTGGCTAGTAGGTCTTGCTGCTGTTGGTGGCTTGGCTGCGTTGGCAAGCGGTAGTGATGATGACAAGTCAGCACCAGCTGACACTACCGCTCCAAGCGCACCTGTACTAACAGCTAACCCAGATGGTACCGTATCAGTTAAAGTACCTGCTGATGCCAATCCAAATGACACCGTTGTTGTAACTGTCCCACAAGACGATGGTACAACCGCTACTGTTACTTTAACCAAACAACCAGATGGTTCTTGGACTTCAGACAATCCTGATGTTGTACCAAACATCCCAGTAGGTCAAGACACAGCTGTTATCCCAGCTGACAAAGTTAAAGATGGCGAGCAAGTCACTGCAGTTGCCAAAGATCCAGCAGGCAATCAAAATGAAGCAGAAGCAGTAACTGCACAAACTCCAGCTGACACTACCGCTCCAAGCGCACCTGTACTAACAGCTAACCCAGATGGTACCGTATCAGTTAAAGTACCTGCTGATGCCAATCCAAATGACACCGTTGTTGTAACTGTCCCACAAGACGATGGTACAACCGCTACTGTTACTTTAACCAAACAACCAGATGGTTCTTGGACTTCAGACAATCCTGATGTTGTACCAAACATCCCAGTAGGTCAAGACACAGCTGTTATCCCAGCTGACAAAGTTAAAGATGGCGAGCAAGTCACTGCAGTTGCCAAAGATCCAGCAGGCAATCAAAATGAAGCAGAAGCAGTAACTGCACAAACTCCAGCTGACACTACCGCTCCAAGCGCACCTGTACTAACAGCTAACCCAGATGGTACCGTATCAGTTAAAGTACCTGCTGATGCCAATCCAAATGACACCGTTGTTGTAACTGTCCCACAAGACGATGGTACAACCGCTACTGTTACTTTAACCAAACAACCAGATGGTTCTTGGACTTCAGACAATCCTGATGTTGTACCAAACATCCCAGTAGGTCAAGACACAGCTGTTATCCCAGCTGACAAAGTTAAAGATGGCGAGCAAGTCACTGCAGTTGCCAAAGATCCAGCAGGCAATCAAAATGAAGCAGAAGCAGTAACTGCACAAACTCCAGCTGACACTACCGCTCCAAGCGCACCTGTACTAACAGCTAACCCAGATGGTACCGTATCAGTTAAAGTACCTGCTGATGCCAATCCAAATGACACCGTTGTTGTAACTGTCCCACAAGACGATGGTACAACCGCTACTGTTACTTTAACCAAACAACCAGATGGTTCTTGGACTTCAGACAATCCTGATGTTGTACCAAACATCCCAGTAGGTCAAGACACAGCTGTTATCCCAGCTGACAAAGTTAAAGATGGCGAGCAAGTCACTGCAGTTGCCAAAGATCCAGCAGGCAATCAAAATGAAGCAGAAGCAGTAACTGCACAAACTCCAGCTGACACTACCGCTCCAAGCGCACCTGTACTAACAGCTAACCCAGATGGTACCGTATCAGTTAAAGTACCTGCTGATGCCAATCCAAATGACACCGTTGTTGTAACTGTCCCACAAGACGATGGTACAACCGCTACTGTTACTTTAACCAAACAACCAGATGGTTCTTGGACTTCAGACAATCCTGATGTTGTACCAAACATCCCAGTAGGTCAAGACACAGCTGTTATCCCAGCTGACAAAGTTAAAGATGGCGAGCAAGTCACTGCAGTTGCCAAAGATCCAGCAGGCAATCAAAATGAAGCAGAAGCAGTAACTGCACAAACTCCAGCTGACACTACCGCTCCAAGCGCACCTGTACTAACAGCTAACCCAGATGGTACCGTATCAGTTAAAGTACCTGCTGATGCCAATCCAAATGACACCGTTGTTGTAACTGTCCCACAAGACGATGGTACAACCGCTACTGTTACTTTAACCAAACAACCAGATGGTTCTTGGACTTCAGACAATCCTGATGTTGTACCAAACATCCCAGTAGGTCAAGACACAGCTGTTATCCCAGCTGACAAAGTTAAAGATGGCGAGCAAGTCACTGCAGTTGCCAAAGATCCAGCAGGCAATCAAAATGAAGCAGAAGCAGTAACTGCACAAACTCCAGCTGACACTACCGCTCCAAGCGCACCTGTACTAACAGCTAACCCAGATGGTACCGTATCAGTTAAAGTACCTGCTGATGCCAATCCAAATGACACCGTTGTTGTAACTGTCCCACAAGACGATGGTACAACCGCTACTGTTACTTTAACCAAACAACCAGATGGTTCTTGGACTTCAGACAATCCTGATGTTGTACCAAACATCCCAGTAGGTCAAGACACAGCTGTTATCCCAGCTGACAAAGTTAAAGATGGCGAGCAAGTCACTGCAGTTGCCAAAGATCCAGCAGGCAATCAAAATGAAGCAGAAGCAGTAACTGCACAAACTCCAGCTGACACTACCGCTCCAAGCGCACCTGTACTAACAGCTAACCCAGATGGTACCGTATCAGTTAAAGTACCTGCTGATGCCAATCCAAATGACACCGTTGTTGTAACTGTCCCACAAGACGATGGTACAACCGCTACTGTTACTTTAACCAAACAACCAGATGGTTCTTGGACTTCAGACAATCCTGATGTTGTACCAAACATCCCAGTAGGTCAAGACACAGCTGTTATCCCAGCTGACAAAGTTAAAGATGGCGAGCAAGTCACTGCAGTTGCCAAAGATCCAGCAGGCAATCAAAATGAAGCAGAAGCAGTAACTGCACAAACTCCAGCTGACACTACCGCTCCAAGCGCACCTGTACTAACAGCTAACCCAGATGGTACCGTATCAGTTAAAGTACCTGCTGATGCCAATCCAAATGACACCGTTGTTGTAACTGTCCCACAAGACGATGGTACAACCGCTACTGTTACTTTAACCAAACAACCAGATGGTTCTTGGACTTCAGACAATCCTGATGTTGTACCAAACATCCCAGTAGGTCAAGACACAGCTGTTATCCCAGCTGACAAAGTTAAAGATGGCGAGCAAGTCACTGCAGTTGCCAAAGATCCAGCAGGCAATCAAAATGAAGCAGAAGCAGTAACTGCACAAACTCCAGCTGACACTACCGCTCCAAGCGCACCTGTACTAACAGCTAACCCAGATGGTACCGTATCAGTTAAAGTACCTGCTGATGCCAATCCAAATGACACCGTTGTTGTAACTGTCCCACAAGACGATGGTACAACCGCTACTGTTACTTTAACCAAACAACCAGATGGTTCTTGGACTTCAGACAATCCTGATGTTGTACCAAACATCCCAGTAGGTCAAGACACAGCTGTTATCCCAGCTGACAAAGTTAAAGATGGCGAGCAAGTCACTGCAGTTGCCAAAGATCCAGCAGGCAATCAAAATGAAGCAGAAGCAGTAACTGCACAAACTCCAGCTGACACTACCGCTCCAAGCGCACCTGTACTAACAGCTAACCCAGATGGTACCGTATCAGTTAAAGTACCTGCTGATGCCAATCCAAATGACACCGTTGTTGTAACTGTCCCACAAGACGATGGTACAACCGCTACTGTTACTTTAACCAAACAACCAGATGGTTCTTGGACTTCAGACAATCCTGATGTTGTACCAAACATCCCAGTAGGTCAAGACACAGCTGTTATCCCAGCTGACAAAGTTAAAGATGGCGAGCAAGTCACTGCAGTTGCCAAAGATCCAGCAGGCAATCAAAATGAAGCAGAAGCAGTAACTGCACAAACTCCAGCTGACACTACCGCTCCAAGCGCACCTGTACTAACAGCTAACCCAGATGGTACCGTATCAGTTAAAGTACCTGCTGATGCCAATCCAAATGACACCGTTGTTGTAACTGTCCCACAAGACGATGGTACAACCGCTACTGTTACTTTAACCAAACAACCAGATGGTTCTTGGACTTCAGACAATCCTGATGTTGTACCAAACATCCCAGTAGGTCAAGACACAGCTGTTATCCCAGCTGACAAAGTTAAAGATGGCGAGCAAGTCACTGCAGTTGCCAAAGATCCAGCAGGCAATCAAAATGAAGCAGAAGCAGTAACTGCACAAACTCCAGCTGACACTACCGCTCCAAGCGCACCTGTACTAACAGCTAACCCAGATGGTACCGTATCAGTTAAAGTACCTGCTGATGCCAATCCAAATGACACCGTTGTTGTAACTGTCCCACAAGACGATGGTACAACCGCTACTGTTACTTTAACCAAACAACCAGATGGTTCTTGGACTTCAGACAATCCTGATGTTGTACCAAACATCCCAGTAGGTCAAGACACAGCTGTTATCCCAGCTGACAAAGTTAAAGATGGCGAGCAAGTCACTGCAGTTGCCAAAGATCCAGCAGGCAATCAAAATGAAGCAGAAGCAGTAACTGCACAAACTCCAGCTGACACTACCGCTCCAAGCGCACCTGTACTAACAGCTAACCCAGATGGTACCGTATCAGTTAAAGTACCTGCTGATGCCAATCCAAATGACACCGTTGTTGTAACTGTCCCACAAGACGATGGTACAACCGCTACTGTTACTTTAACCAAACAACCAGATGGTTCTTGGACTTCAGACAATCCTGATGTTGTACCAAACATCCCAGTAGGTCAAGACACAGCTGTTATCCCAGCTGACAAAGTTAAAGATGGCGAGCAAGTCACTGCAGTTGCCAAAGATCCAGCAGGCAATCAAAATGAAGCAGAAGCAGTAACTGCACAAACTCCAGCTGACACTACCGCTCCAAGCGCACCTGTACTAACAGCTAACCCAGATGGTACCGTATCAGTTAAAGTACCTGCTGATGCCAATCCAAATGACACCGTTGTTGTAACTGTCCCACAAGACGATGGTACAACCGCTACTGTTACTTTAACCAAACAACCAGATGGTTCTTGGACTTCAGACAATCCTGATGTTGTACCAAACATCCCAGTAGGTCAAGACACAGCTGTTATCCCAGCTGACAAAGTTAAAGATGGCGAGCAAGTCACTGCAGTTGCCAAAGATCCAGCAGGCAATCAAAATGAAGCAGAAGCAGTAACTGCACAAACTCCAGCTGACACTACCGCTCCAAGCGCACCTGTACTAACAGCTAACCCAGATGGTACCGTATCAGTTAAAGTACCTGCTGATGCCAATCCAAATGACACCGTTGTTGTAACTGTCCCACAAGACGATGGTACAACCGCTACTGTTACTTTAACCAAACAACCAGATGGTTCTTGGACTTCAGACAATCCTGATGTTGTACCAAACATCCCAGTAGGTCAAGACACAGCTGTTATCCCAGCTGACAAAGTTAAAGATGGCGAGCAAGTCACTGCAGTTGCCAAAGATCCAGCAGGCAATCAAAATGAAGCAGAAGCAGTAACTGCACAAACTCCAGCTGACACTACCGCTCCAAGCGCACCTGTACTAACAGCTAACCCAGATGGTACCGTATCAGTTAAAGTACCTGCTGATGCCAATCCAAATGACACCGTTGTTGTAACTGTCCCACAAGACGATGGTACAACCGCTACTGTTACTTTAACCAAACAACCAGATGGTTCTTGGACTTCAGACAATCCTGATGTTGTACCAAACATCCCAGTAGGTCAAGACACAGCTGTTATCCCAGCTGACAAAGTTAAAGATGGCGAGCAAGTCACTGCAGTTGCCAAAGATCCAGCAGGCAATCAAAATGAAGCAGAAGCAGTAACTGCACAAACTCCAGCTGACACTACCGCTCCAAGCGCACCTGTACTAACAGCTAACCCAGATGGTACCGTATCAGTTAAAGTACCTGCTGATGCCAATCCAAATGACACCGTTGTTGTAACTGTCCCACAAGACGATGGTACAACCGCTACTGTTACTTTAACCAAACAACCAGATGGTTCTTGGACTTCAGACAATCCTGATGTTGTACCAAACATCCCAGTAGGTCAAGACACAGCTGTTATCCCAGCTGACAAAGTTAAAGATGGCGAGCAAGTCACTGCAGTTGCCAAAGATCCAGCAGGCAATCAAAATGAAGCAGAAGCAGTAACTGCACAAACTCCAGCTGACACTACCGCTCCAAGCGCACCTGTACTAACAGCTAACCCAGATGGTACCGTATCAGTTAAAGTACCTGCTGATGCCAATCCAAATGACACCGTTGTTGTAACTGTCCCACAAGACGATGGTACAACCGCTACTGTTACTTTAACCAAACAACCAGATGGTTCTTGGACTTCAGACAATCCTGATGTTGTACCAAACATCCCAGTAGGTCAAGACACAGCTGTTATCCCAGCTGACAAAGTTAAAGATGGCGAGCAAGTCACTGCAGTTGCCAAAGATCCAGCAGGCAATCAAAATGAAGCAGAAGCAGTAACTGCACAAACTCCAGCTGACACTACCGCTCCAAGCGCACCTGTACTAACAGCTAACCCAGATGGTACCGTATCAGTTAAAGTACCTGCTGATGCCAATCCAAATGACACCGTTGTTGTAACTGTCCCACAAGACGATGGTACAACCGCTACTGTTACTTTAACCAAACAACCAGATGGTTCTTGGACTTCAGACAATCCTGATGTTGTACCAAACATCCCAGTAGGTCAAGACACAGCTGTTATCCCAGCTGACAAAGTTAAAGATGGCGAGCAAGTCACTGCAGTTGCCAAAGATCCAGCAGGCAATCAAAATGAAGCAGAAGCAGTAACTGCACAAACTCCAGCTGACACTACCGCTCCAAGCGCACCTGTACTAACAGCTAACCCAGATGGTACCGTATCAGTTAAAGTACCTGCTGATGCCAATCCAAATGACACCGTTGTTGTAACTGTCCCACAAGACGATGGTACAACCGCTACTGTTACTTTAACCAAACAACCAGATGGTTCTTGGACTTCAGACAATCCTGATGTTGTACCAAACATCCCAGTAGGTCAAGACACAGCTGTTATCCCAGCTGACAAAGTTAAAGATGGCGAGCAAGTCACTGCAGTTGCCAAAGATCCAGCAGGCAATCAAAATGAAGCAGAAGCAGTAACTGCACAAACTCCAGCTGACACTACCGCTCCAAGCGCACCTGTACTAACAGCTAACCCAGATGGTACCGTATCAGTTAAAGTACCTGCTGATGCCAATCCAAATGACACCGTTGTTGTAACTGTCCCACAAGACGATGGTACAACCGCTACTGTTACTTTAACCAAACAACCAGATGGTTCTTGGACTTCAGACAATCCTGATGTTGTACCAAACATCCCAGTAGGTCAAGACACAGCTGTTATCCCAGCTGACAAAGTTAAAGATGGCGAGCAAGTCACTGCAGTTGCCAAAGATCCAGCAGGCAATCAAAATGAAGCAGAAGCAGTAACTGCACAAACTCCAGCTGACACTACCGCTCCAAGCGCACCTGTACTAACAGCTAACCCAGATGGTACCGTATCAGTTAAAGTACCTGCTGATGCCAATCCAAATGACACCGTTGTTGTAACTGTCCCACAAGACGATGGTACAACCGCTACTGTTACTTTAACCAAACAACCAGATGGTTCTTGGACTTCAGACAATCCTGATGTTGTACCAAACATCCCAGTAGGTCAAGACACAGCTGTTATCCCAGCTGACAAAGTTAAAGATGGCGAGCAAGTCACTGCAGTTGCCAAAGATCCAGCAGGCAATCAAAATGAAGCAGAAGCAGTAACTGCACAAACTCCAGCTGACACTACCGCTCCAAGCGCACCTGTACTAACAGCTAACCCAGATGGTACCGTATCAGTTAAAGTACCTGCTGATGCCAATCCAAATGACACCGTTGTTGTAACTGTCCCACAAGACGATGGTACAACCGCTACTGTTACTTTAACCAAACAACCAGATGGTTCTTGGACTTCAGACAATCCTGATGTTGTACCAAACATCCCAGTAGGTCAAGACACAGCTGTTATCCCAGCTGACAAAGTTAAAGATGGCGAGCAAGTCACTGCAGTTGCCAAAGATCCAGCAGGCAATCAAAATGAAGCAGAAGCAGTAACTGCACAAACTCCAGCTGACACTACCGCTCCAAGCGCACCTGTACTAACAGCTAACCCAGATGGTACCGTATCAGTTAAAGTACCTGCTGATGCCAATCCAAATGACACCGTTGTTGTAACTGTCCCACAAGACGATGGTACAACCGCTACTGTTACTTTAACCAAACAACCAGATGGTTCTTGGACTTCAGACAATCCTGATGTTGTACCAAACATCCCAGTAGGTCAAGACACAGCTGTTATCCCAGCTGACAAAGTTAAAGATGGCGAGCAAGTCACTGCAGTTGCCAAAGATCCAGCAGGCAATCAAAATGAAGCAGAAGCAGTAACTGCACAAACTCCAGCTGACACTACCGCTCCAAGCGCACCTGTACTAACAGCTAACCCAGATGGTACCGTATCAGTTAAAGTACCTGCTGATGCCAATCCAAATGACACCGTTGTTGTAACTGTCCCACAAGACGATGGTACAACCGCTACTGTTACTTTAACCAAACAACCAGATGGTTCTTGGACTTCAGACAATCCTGATGTTGTACCAAACATCCCAGTAGGTCAAGACACAGCTGTTATCCCAGCTGACAAAGTTAAAGATGGCGAGCAAGTCACTGCAGTTGCCAAAGATCCAGCAGGCAATCAAAATGAAGCAGAAGCAGTAACTGCACAAACTCCAGCTGACACTACCGCTCCAAGCGCACCTGTACTAACAGCTAACCCAGATGGTACCGTATCAGTTAAAGTACCTGCTGATGCCAATCCAAATGACACCGTTGTTGTAACTGTCCCACAAGACGATGGTACAACCGCTACTGTTACTTTAACCAAACAACCAGATGGTTCTTGGACTTCAGACAATCCTGATGTTGTACCAAACATCCCAGTAGGTCAAGACACAGCTGTTATCCCAGCTGACAAAGTTAAAGATGGCGAGCAAGTCACTGCAGTTGCCAAAGATCCAGCAGGCAATCAAAATGAAGCAGAAGCAGTAACTGCACAAACTCCAGCTGACACTACCGCTCCAAGCGCACCTGTACTAACAGCTAACCCAGATGGTACCGTATCAGTTAAAGTACCTGCTGATGCCAATCCAAATGACACCGTTGTTGTAACTGTCCCACAAGACGATGGTACAACCGCTACTGTTACTTTAACCAAACAACCAGATGGTTCTTGGACTTCAGACAATCCTGATGTTGTACCAAACATCCCAGTAGGTCAAGACACAGCTGTTATCCCAGCTGACAAAGTTAAAGATGGCGAGCAAGTCACTGCAGTTGCCAAAGATCCAGCAGGCAATCAAAATGAAGCAGAAGCAGTAACTGCACAAACTCCAGCTGACACTACCGCTCCAAGCGCACCTGTACTAACAGCTAACCCAGATGGTACCGTATCAGTTAAAGTACCTGCTGATGCCAATCCAAATGACACCGTTGTTGTAACTGTCCCACAAGACGATGGTACAACCGCTACTGTTACTTTAACCAAACAACCAGATGGTTCTTGGACTTCAGACAATCCTGATGTTGTACCAAACATCCCAGTAGGTCAAGACACAGCTGTTATCCCAGCTGACAAAGTTAAAGATGGCGAGCAAGTCACTGCAGTTGCCAAAGATCCAGCAGGCAATCAAAATGAAGCAGAAGCAGTAACTGCACAAACTCCAGCTGACACTACCGCTCCAAGCGCACCTGTACTAACAGCTAACCCAGATGGTACCGTATCAGTTAAAGTACCTGCTGATGCCAATCCAAATGACACCGTTGTTGTAACTGTCCCACAAGACGATGGTACAACCGCTACTGTTACTTTAACCAAACAACCAGATGGTTCTTGGACTTCAGACAATCCTGATGTTGTACCAAACATCCCAGTAGGTCAAGACACAGCTGTTATCCCAGCTGACAAAGTTAAAGATGGCGAGCAAGTCACTGCAGTTGCCAAAGATCCAGCAGGCAATCAAAATGAAGCAGAAGCAGTAACTGCACAAACTCCAGCTGACACTACCGCTCCAAGCGCACCTGTACTAACAGCTAACCCAGATGGTACCGTATCAGTTAAAGTACCTGCTGATGCCAATCCAAATGACACCGTTGTTGTAACTGTCCCACAAGACGATGGTACAACCGCTACTGTTACTTTAACCAAACAACCAGATGGTTCTTGGACTTCAGACAATCCTGATGTTGTACCAAACATCCCAGTAGGTCAAGACACAGCTGTTATCCCAGCTGACAAAGTTAAAGATGGCGAGCAAGTCACTGCAGTTGCCAAAGATCCAGCAGGCAATCAAAATGAAGCAGAAGCAGTAACTGCACAAACTCCAGCTGACACTACCGCTCCAAGCGCACCTGTACTAACAGCTAACCCAGATGGTACCGTATCAGTTAAAGTACCTGCTGATGCCAATCCAAATGACACCGTTGTTGTAACTGTCCCACAAGACGATGGTACAACCGCTACTGTTACTTTAACCAAACAACCAGATGGTTCTTGGACTTCAGACAATCCTGATGTTGTACCAAACATCCCAGTAGGTCAAGACACAGCTGTTATCCCAGCTGACAAAGTTAAAGATGGCGAGCAAGTCACTGCAGTTGCCAAAGATCCAGCAGGCAATCAAAATGAAGCAGAAGCAGTAACTGCACAAACTCCAGCTGACACTACGCCACCATCAGCACCAACAGTAGAAATCGTAGGTGCAAAAGAAGATCGCAAGATCAACCCTGTCGATTTGGATGCAGACGGTAAAGTAACTGTTAAAGTTACACCGCCTGCAGACGCAGAAGTGGGCGATACTGTCACTGTAACAGGTCCTAACGGTCAAACTGTAACCGTACCTCTAGAAGACAAGGACGGCGACGGTACACCAGATCCTGTGGAAGTGAAAATCACCCCAGCGCCTGAAGGTGAAGAAACTAAAGTTACTGCAATCGTAACCGATAAAGCCAATAATCCATCTCAACCTGCTGAAGCTACAGCGGATACCGACACCAAAGTCCCTGGCGACTCAGACGGCGACGGCGTTGCTGACGATGCTGGTAAGCCACAAGTTGTGATTGCTGACGGCGATGATGGCAACATCAACCCTGCTGATGTTGATGAAGATGGTAAAGTTAATGCAACAGTTACTTTCCCAGCTGACTCAGGCTACTCAGTAGGCGATACCGTTAAGATCACAGACCAAGACGGTAACACTGTTCTTGAGCGTCCATTAACTCAAGAAGACCTTGACAACGGCATCACTGTTGCAGTAACCCCAGCAGCAGAAGGTGAAGACACTGTTGTTACTGCGGTAGTCACTGATGCAGAAGGCAACAGCTCAACTGAAGGTCAAGACACTTCGGTTACGGATTTAGTAGTTGAACCAGCTACCCAAATCCTAC
This sequence comes from Moraxella nasibovis, assembly GCF_029581575.1. NCBI lineage: Bacteria > Pseudomonadati > Pseudomonadota > Gammaproteobacteria > Moraxellales > Moraxellaceae > Moraxella > Moraxella nasibovis. The sequence goes on from NZ_CP089975.1 coordinate 241,580, forward strand.
CGAATTCAGTGAAAATGGCTGATAACTTGACCGACGAGACACCAGATGCTGTGTCTTTCTATCCAAACGAAGATGAGACACCTTATGTAGGTGAAATTGCCAGCGTAGCAGGTGATGACTACAATACTGCACTTAGCTTGGATACAGGTCTGACGAACGATACGACACCTGAGCTGTCTTTCTCATTAGACAATCCTTTGGCTGATGGTCAAAGCGTGGAAGTGGTTCGCTATGTCGTTGTTAATGGCACACGAGCCATTGCTGAATCAATTACAGCGACCTCTACAGATAACAAAAACTTTACCTTTACCGACAATCTAGAGCAAACTTATGGCACAGACTATGAGTATGTCATTCAGCTTAAAGAAGGTGATGACATTCTAAATGAGCAGTCGCATAAAGTTCGTCTAGATACGATGGTTGAGCCGATGCAGGTTACTAATGCAACCTTTAATGATAATACAGGCGCAGCCACCGTTGTCTTCACTGCTCGTGAAAACTCGGAAGTAGGCGGTACTGTTACTGCTAAGTACACCGCTGGTGGTCGTGAGCAAGAGGTAATTGCTACTGATGATGGCACGGGTAACTACACGCTTGATCTACAAGGCTTTAACCGTAAAGATCCAGCTGGTATTGAGCTGACCATCGTCGATGCAGCGGGTAACATTACCACGCAAAAAGTGAACTTTATCCGCAACTTGTTCAGTGATTACAATCTAGAGCAAGGTCCAGATACGACAGCGAACACCTTTGATGATGCGAACCGCTTGTTACCAAGACAGCAAACCTCAGCCGCAGATGAGACAGCAATCAAAGCCACTGACGGCAACGACACTCTGATTGTTGGTCTTGAGCAGTTCGGTGGATTCGGTGCGTTAAATGGCTCTTTGGCTGATGAAGGCGGTATGGTAAATCCACGCACATTGCTGGTAGATACTGGTGCTGGCGATGACTTTATCCATCTGCGTGGTGCTTTCCAAGGCTTGGAGCGTAAAACATCTCAAGTCCTAATGGGCGAGGGTAACGACAAGCTACAAGTCGATGATAACTTGGTTGCTTATATTGCAAATCCGCAGTTTAGAGTTGATATGGGTAATGGTGACAACATCATTCACCTTAAAGGCTTTGTTGCATTGACGATGAACAGTAATGTGACATTTGGTGATGGTGATGACTTATTCATCATTGGTTCAAACTTCAATGGTCGTAAGACTGTGGACTTTGGTGAGGGTAATAATACCTTACAGATCGGTGGTTATCTAGCTAATGGTGGCAACTTGCAATCAAGTAGCATTACTTTCGGTGCTGGCAATGATGTGATGACTGTCAGCTCTAATGTGGATAATGTCCAAACCACCATCAACCTAGGCGATGGTAATAACTACTATGAAGTAGGGGGCGATCAGCGTACTGCTACCGTGATCAGCGGTGCTGGTGATGATATTGTATTGATCAAAGGTGGCTTAGCATACGGCGGTAACCTAGGTGCAACTACCAACACCAACAGTATCTCAACTGGTGCGGGCAATGATGATGTAACCATCGTTGGTCAGTCATATCGTGGCTTGATCGACTTGGGTGAAGGTGATGATACCCTGACCATTGGTAAAGTGTATCTAGACTCTAACCCAAATCAGCTACAATTCAATGGCGGCGAGGGTAATGACACCATCAACCTAATCGCAGGTGCTGAAGAGTACTCAATGCGTACCATCAAGAACTTTGAGACAGTGGATATGACTGGCAACGGGCAACAAACCCTACGCGTTGAGATCAATCATCTGCTTGAAATGGATGGTAATACTGAGCTATTCATCAAAGGTGATGCCGAGGATATCGTTAAGCTGGGTACTGCTAACAACAACCTAAACGACAGCTTGACTGGCACTGGGCGTGTAGTTTGGGCACCTGTTGCGGCGGAAAATAAAGTGGTTGATGGCATTACTTATGAAGCCTACACCATCACCCAAACGAACGAATGGGTATATATCCAACAAGGCGTTCAAGTCATCTAATTTTAGCTGACTTTACAAATCAAGCAACACAAAACCACCCCCGAGTTCGGGGGTGGTTTTTTTTGATGGGTTTGTTTTGTGTGTATGTCAAATCATTGTGGCGGTGCTGAATTGATGGGGGTGATTGCGTATGGGGCGAATGTGTTGTATAGGGGCGAATATTATTCGCCCCTACGATCAAACCTTAAATGCAAGTTCGTTTGTAGGGGCTAATTGCAATTAGCCCCTACAATTAAAATCCCAAATGTCATGCGATAGGTAGGGACGAAACATTTTTCGCCCCTACGACCATCAACCTGCTTTAAGAGTAAAACATTTTTTCGCCCCTGTGTGCAGTCTTGCTATTCCAAACCACCGATAAAGCCATGATTTCTCAATGATTCAATGATGCCCCGTATCAGGTAAGATTGACCAAAATTGGGAATGTACACCCTTGCATTTGGCTCGATGGGCTGTAAAAACTTATTATTTAACAGTTGTCTGATCTTATAAGTTCGTTGATTGGCGTTTAAATTGGGGAAGAGTCTCTGAATGTCGCCTGACTTTAAGCCATCGCTTTCAGTCGCTAGGCGAAGGATTTTGGCTTCGTCTGCTGTGATGTGCGCTCGGCGAACAGAGTATTCAATGGCGGGAAGTAGGATATTTTTGTTCAAAAATTCTTTGGCGGTCAGCTTATCAACTTTTTTTAGCTCTGATGAAATGCCAGACAATACATAAGTGCACCAAGTCTCAAGGCTGCCATCATCTCCCTTATCTGCACAGGACAGCATTTCATAATATTTATTTCTATCTGTGCAAAAGACCGTTGTGGGGTTTAGCACTCGACCGCCAGTTTGCACATTAAACCCATATTTTACAAGCAATGCATAAGTCAGCAGCCGCACGGTTCTCCCATTGCCGTTTGAAAATGGATGTATCCAGCCAAATCGATGATGCACCAAGGCAATTTTCATCAGATCGTATTTGGGTTTGTCTTTATTATTAATAAAATCTACCAATTCTTGCATATACATAGGCACATCTATCGGATTGGGTGGTAGGTGATCTGATTGTGCGATTCTGACATGACCGGTGCGGTATTGCCCTGGGGTTCGATCACCTTCTCTAACTAAGCCATCAACGGTCAATTGATGCAGTTTGCGGATAAACGCCTCTGAAATATCATCGCCATCTTGCAAGCTGTCGTCAATAAAGTGCATGGCTTGTTCGATGTTTTTGATTTCATCAATGTGCTCAGAATTTTGATCCTCATCGGTCAGATGGCTTTCGACATAATCCGCCAAAGTCGTATGATTGCCTTCAATCCTAGCCGAACCTAGACTCTCTAGCATATGAAAAATATTTTTAAGTTGCAAAAATATCGAAGGGTTGACATCTGTTTGTAATTGCAGATTGCGTAATTTTTCCAGCTCTGTCAAAACATCTATCAAATCACTGTCAAAGCATGGGTTTAAAAGTTTGAGTGTAAAATGTTGAAACGCTGCCATCTTTATCTGCCATAAAAATAATTTTTGAGCTTGGTTGTTGGTTGTAGGTAGATGCCGCCAGCACAACATATGGCGGTTTGATTGGAAATTTGCATACTTACCAAAAAATCAATTATAAAGCAAATGCATGAAATAAGACAGTGAATTATCTCATGTGGTGATGATTGTTATCTTGAACGGTGCAAATCATTATCTTGAAAAACAAAAATTTATAAGTGAAAAAAATATAAAAAATATATTAAATATCAAATAGATGGAAATAAGATGAATAAAATATTATATTGAATGGTGTTGGGCGTTATCTTGAATAACGCACATTAAAAATTTGAAAAATATTCACAGATTGGCGGCGGTCTGATTGCAGATAGTGGCAAAAATTTTTCGCCCTGTGGACGGTTGGTAATGTTTTTAAAAACAGTTGAACGATTGTGGGGGTGTGTTTTTAAGGGCAAATATTAAGGGCGAATATTATTCGCCCCTACGGGTAAAACCTTAAATGCAAGTTCGTTTGTAGGGGCTAATTGCAATTAGGGCGAATATTATTCGCCCCTACGATTAAAATCCCAAATATCATGTGATATGTAGGGGTGAAAGATTTTCCGCCCCTACGGCGATGAGCTTACAGATTATTCATCAAAAATCGGACGGTTGCCTGGTGTTTCACGGTTGATGTGCAAGAAGGCACGGTGACGCTCGTATTTGTCCAAGATGTCATTGATGACCTGTTCTTTGGTGTAGCCTGACAGATCATTGCCCTGCAAGCCATCAAACAGCATGGTTTCTAGCCGATAGTATTCGTCCTGTGCCTCTGGCACGATGGGGCGCATCGGCACAGGGTAGGCGATGGGGTGAATGCCGTAGATGAAGTTGTGCTCTTTTTCATAAGCGATTTCAAGCTGGATCTGATACAGTCCTGATATGGCGTCTGGTGTCTGGGTGAGCTGCATGGACAGACCCTTATTCGCCAGCTCATCCGCCACCGCTTGTAAGGCAGGCAGGCAGACGCTGTCTAGTGTCTGAGCTGTCGTCTGGCGGTCAGGGTAGGCGGTGATGCGGTCAAGGCGCGCTTGCCAATTGTGGATGTCCACATTGCCTGCCACAGGAGCGGCGTGTATCTGAGTTGATGCCTCACGAAAGTCTTCTAGGCGCAAGGATTTGAACAAACCTGCCATCACAAAAAACATCACAAAGCTGAACGGCAAACCCATGATGATGGTGGCTTTTTGCAGTGCCGTGATGCCGTCTGTCATCAGCATGGCGATGGTCAGGCAGCCGAGCGCAACTGCCCAAAACACTCGGTTCCAAGTCGGTGGTAGGGCGCTGTTGTCTTGGCTTTTGTAGCTAAAACTACTGAGCACCAGCGCCCCTGAGTCTGCCGAAGTCACATAAAACAAAAATCCTGAGATGAACGCCACCACTGCCGTCACCCCAAACCAAGGGTAAAACGACAGCAGCTCCATAAAACCAATCTCAGGACGCTCGGTGACCTTCTGTGCAAAGTCCAGATTGCCCGCAAACACCAGATCCAGTGCACTGTTGCCCATGATTGACAGCCACACCAGCGTAAACATGAACGGAATGGACAAAGCACCCACCACAAACTGACGAATGGTGCGACCCTTAGAAATCTGCGCCAAAAACAGCCCAACAAATGGCGACCATGCGATCCACCATGCCCAGAAAAACAGCGTCCAGTCTTGCACCCATTGCTGCTGCTCAGGTGACTGATGATAAGCAAAGGTGTCTAAGGTCAAAGAAGGAAAACGGCTTAGGTAGTCGCCGACATTGAGCACGATGGCGTTTAACAAAAATTCCATATTGCCCAAAAACAGCACAAACAGCATCAGTCCGATGGCAAAATAAATGTTCAATTCTGACAGGATTTTGATGCCTTTTGAGATGCCTGTGGTGGCAGAGATGATGGTCAATATCACCGCCAAGACGATGAGCAGCGTCTGCCACACCAAACCTTCTGGCACACCCAAGATGATGTGTAGTCCGTAGTTGAGCTGCACCACGCCGATACCGCAGGTGGTGGCGATGCCAAAGACCGCACCCAAGATCGCCGCCACATCCACCGCATTGCCAGCGGCGCCGTTGATCTTTTTGCCGATCATCGGATAAAGTGCCGAGCGGATTGATAAGGGCAGATTATAGCGATAGGCGAAGTAGCCTAGCGCAATGCCGATGAGTGCGTACATCGACCAGCCAGTGATGCCATAGTGAAAGATTGTCCACATCAGCGCCTCTCGTGCCGCTTGCACGCTTTGACCCTCGATGAGTGGTGGATTCATGTACTGCATGATGGGCTCTGCCACCGAAAAGAACATGAGATCGATGCCGATTCCTGCGGCAAACAGCATCGCCGACCAGCTCAAAAGGCTGTATTCTGGCTGCGAGTGCTTGGGTCCAAGCTTGATGTCGCCATAGCGAGAAAACGCCAAAAACAGCACAAAAATGATGCACACACTGGCGGTGAAAAAATAATACCAGCCAAAGGTATGGCTGACCCAGTTTAGAGTGATGTCCAAGATGGTCGATGCTGAGTCGTTAAACAGCATCGTGTACAAACTAAAAAATAAAATGATTGCCGATGAGGTGAAAAACACCATTTTATTCAATCGGATGATTGGATTGGTTTCCATGTGTACTCTCGGTGGTTTTGGGTAATGTGATTAAATTTATATTAAAAATCAAGGATTTGTGAAATTATTAAAAGTTTGTTATCATAGCCTAGTTTTGTATTGTAAGCAACATCGGAGTGACAGTTTTGAAAAATTTGGAAAAATTATACATTCACGGTGGCTATGTCGATGCCACCAGCAATGAGACCTTTGACACCATCAACCCTGCCACAGGCGAGGTGTTATCAAGCGTACAAAGTGCTAGCCTTGCTGACATCGACAAGGCGGTGGCGAGCGCCAAAGAAGGACAAAAAGTCTGGGCGGCGATGACTGCGGTGGAGCGTAGCCGCATTCTGTTGAAAGCGGTGGCGATTTTGCGTGAGCGCAATGACGAGCTTGCCAAGCTTGAAACCGCTGACACAGGCAAGGCGTACTCTGAGACTCAGGCGGTGGACATCGTCACAGGTGCTGATGTGTTGGAATACTATGCAGGGCTTGCTACCAGCATCGAAGGCATTCAAGTGCCACTTCGTGAGACCAGTTTTGTTTATACACGCCGTGAACCGCTTGGCGTGGTGGTGGGCATCGGTGCGTGGAATTATCCCATTCAGATCGCCCTTTGGAAGTCTGCCCCTGCTTTGGCAGCGGGCAATGCGATGATCTTTAAGCCAAGCGAAATCACGCCTTTGACCGCTTCGAAACTTGCCGAGATCTACACCGAGGCTGGTGTGCCTGATGGCGTGTTCAATGTCGTGCAAGGCGGCGGCGAGGTCGGTGCTTATCTGAGCGAGCATCCAGAGATTGCCAAGATTTCTTTTACTGGCAGCGTGCCGACTGGCAAAAAAGTGATGGCAACGGCAGCCAGTTCATCGCTTAAAGAAGTGACGATGGAGCTTGGCGGCAAATCTCCGCTCATCATCTGTGACGATGCCGACATCGACTTGGCGGCGGACATTGCGATGATGGCAAATTTTTATAGCACAGGTCAAGTCTGCACCAACGGCACACGGGTCTTTGTACCAAAGACATTAAAAGACAAGTTTGAACAGGCGATCGTCCACCGCTTACAGTTTGTGAGACTGGGCGACCCCACCGACCCTGCCACCAACATGGGACCTTTGGCAAGCTTTGCCCACATGGATAAAGTCCTAGATTACATCGAGCAAGGCAAAAAGGCAGGAGCGAGAGTCTTGGCAGGCGGCGAGCGCTTTACTCAGACGGTGGGCGGCTTTGACTGCGGTAAAGGGGCGTTTGTCGCACCGACTGTGTTCACCGACTGCACTGATGAGATGAGCATCGTCACCGATGAGATCTTTGGACCTGTGATGAGCATCTTGGCTTATGATGAGCTTGATGAGGTGATAGAGCGTGCCAATGCCACCACCTTTGGACTGGCAGGCGGCGTGGTGACAAAAGATCTAAGCACCGCTCATCGTGTGGTGCATCGCTTGGAGGCGGGCATCTGCTGGATCAACACATGGGGCGAGTCGGACGCCAAAATGCCTGTGGGCGGCTATAAGCAGTCAGGCATTGGTCGTGAAAACGGCATCAGCACGCTAGAACACTACACCCAGATCAAGTCGGTGCAGGTGGAGATGGGACAGTTTGCTTCGGTGTTTAGCGAGTAATAGCAGTAAATATAGTAAATTCTATTCAAAACCAAACAAAGGTTTTTTCGTTCGTGGTGAGCTTGTCGAACCATGACGGAAAACCGTTCCGCCCGAAGACACAGCTCAGGCGAACGGTTTTTGTATAATTTTGACATGAATTGAGTATAAAAATAAGGACACAACATGACACAAGCTTATGATTATATTATTATCGGTGCAGGCTCAGCGGGGAATGTGCTTGCCACTCGCCTGACCGAAGACCCTGATGTCTCGGTGCTGCTTTTGGAGGCGGGCGGACCTGATTATCGTCTGGATTTTCGCACGCAAATGCCAGCGGCGCTCGCCTATCCTTTGCAAGGCCGCCGTTATAACTGGGCATATCTGACCGACCCTGAGCCGCACATGAATAACCGCCGTATGGAGTGCGGTCGTGGCAAGGGCTTGGGTGGTTCATCGCTCATCAACGGTATGTGCTATATCCGTGGCAATGCGATGGACTTGGACGGCTGGGCGAAACTTCCTGGCTTGGAAAATTGGAGCTATGCCGACTGCTTGCCGTATTATAAAAAGTCCGAAACCCGTGATGTCGGCGAAAACGACTATCACGGCGGCTCAGGTCCTGTGAGCGTCACCACATCGCAGCGTGGGCAGGACATTGGCAACAATGTGCTGTTTAATGCGATGGTCGAGGCAGGCGTGCAGGCAGGCTATCCACGCACCGATGATTTGAATGGCTATCAGCAAGAGGGCTTTGGTCCGATGGATCGTACCGTCACGCCAAATGGTCGCCGCTCATCCACCGCGCGTGGCTATCTGGACATGGCAAAATCTCGCCCAAATCTCACCATCAAGACCCATGCCGTCACCGACAAAGTGCTGTTTTCGGGCAAAAAAGCCATTGGTGTGCAATATTTGCAAGGCTCTGACACAAATCCTACGGTAGTTCATGCAAACCGTGAAGTCATCGTCTCAGCAGGGGCGATCGCATCGCCGCAGATTTTGCAGCGCTCGGGCGTGGGGTCGAAGGCTTTGCTTGATGAATTTAACATCCCCGTGGTGCACGACCTACCGGGTGTGGGTGAAAACTTGCAAGATCATTTGGAGATGTATTTGCAATATGAATGCAAAAAGCCTGTCTCGCTCTATCCTGCCCTAAAATGGTACAATCAGCCTGCGATCGGTGCCCAGTGGCTGTTTTTGGGGAAGGGCATCGGCGCGAGCAACCAGTTTGAGGCTGGTGGCTTTATCCGTACTCGCCCTGAGTTTGAATGGCCAAATATCCAGTATCACTTCCTGCCTGTGGCGATCAATTATAACGGCACCAACGCCGTGGAGGAGCATGGCTTTCAGGCGCATGTCGGCTCGATGCGTTCGCCGTCTCGTGGTCGCATTCGCCTAAAATCCCTAAATCCGCACGACCACCCAAGCATTTTGTTCAATTATATGTCGCACGAACAAGACTGGCAGGAGTTTCGTGATGGCATTCGCATCACTCGTGAGATCATGCACCAGCCAGCGCTCGACCCGTATCGTGGGCGAGAGATCAGCCCAGGCAAGATCGCCCAAACCGATGCTGAGCTGGATGAATTTGTGCGCAATCACGCCGAGACCGCCTACCACCCATCGTGCAGCTGTAAGATGGGCTATGACGACATGGCGGTGGTCGATAGCGAGGGGCGTGTGCATGGCGTTCAAGGACTGCGTGTCGTGGATGCGTCGATTATGCCGCTCATCATCACAGGCAACCTAAACGCCACCACGATCATGATCGGCGAGAAAATCGCTGACGCCATTAAAGGACAAAAACTGCCAAAATCAAACGCTCCGTACTACAAAGCCGACCCAAGCGTGCTGCGAAATCCGCCAGTGCGTGCGTTTGATGAAGGGATGTTATTGTAGTCGTGTGCGTGGGTGGGCAATTCATATCAAGCAAGCCCAAAAGCGGCACGGTTTGTGGGCGCTAATTGCAATTAGCCCCTACGATTAAAATCCAAATGTCATGTGATTTGTAGGGGCGAAACATTTTTCGCCCTGTGGACGGTTGGTAATGTTTTTAAAAACTGCCGAGCGATTGTGGGGGTGTGTTTTTAAGGGCGAATGTTAAGGGCGAATGTTATTCGCCCCTACGGTCAAACCCTACATGCAAGTCCGTTTGTAGGGGCTAATTGCAATTAGCCCCTACGGGTAAAACCCTAAATTTCATGCGATAGGTAGGGGTGAAACATTTTTCGCCCTTTCTTTTTGCCTGCCAATTTGTAAATATATTTATTAAAAATTCTAATAATTTTAATAATTGTACTGATAAAAATGCTGACGAATGAATGATTGATACAAAATTATCATAAATGTTAAATAATTGTTGCACTCGGGTTGAAATTCTTTTATGATTGAATCATGCGATTCTTTCAGATTGCACACAGCCATAGTAGATTTGGCTGTTTTCATTTGCATAAAAAGAGGACTTTTATGAAACATCTACCAAAATTTGCCGTCATGGCACTATCAGCATCACTATTGGCAGCTTGTGGCGGCGACAAGCCAGCAGCCACGCAAGGTACGGACGCTGGCGCACAACAGCCTGCCGCAGCCACGACCCAAGGCACCCTTGATAAAATCAAACAGTCAGGCACGATTGTACTGGCTCATCGTGATTCATCCATTCCGTTTTCTTACATCGCTGACAATCCAAACCAGCCAGTCGGCTACGCACACGACTTGCAGCTAAAAGTCGTCGAGGCGCTCAAACAGCAGCTGAACATGCCTGAGCTGAAAGTGCGTTATAATCTGGTCACTTCCCAAACTCGCATTCCGCTCATCCAAAACGGTACAGTGGACCTTGAATGTGGCTCCACCACCAACAACACCGAGCGTCAGCAGCAGGTTGATTTCTCGGTCGGTTTCTTTGAGATCGGCACTCGTCTATTGACCGCCACGGACTCAGGCATCAATGACTTTGCCGACCTAAACGGCAAGACGCTTGTCACCACCGCAGGCACGACATCAGAGCGCTACATCAAGCAGTACAATGACGAGAAAAAAGCAGGCATTAACATCGTCTCTGCCAAAGACCATGGCGAGAGTTTCTTGATGTTAGAAAGCGGTCGTGCTGACGCTTTCATGATGGATGATGTCTTGTTGGCAGGTGAGCGTGCCAAGTCAAAAGACCCAGCCAAGTGGCACATCGTCGGCACACCGCAGTCTTTTGAAATCTATGGCTGTATGGTGCGTAAGGGCGATGCCGACTTTAAGAAAGTCGTCGATGACACCCTAAAAGCGACCTACGCCTCAGGCGAGATCAACGGCATCTATGACAAGTGGTTCACGCAGCCAATCCCGCCAAAAAATGTCAATATGGACTTCGCCATGTCTGACAACTTGAAAAAGCTATTGGCAAGTCCGCATGACCAAGCCGACCCACAATAACTTTGATAAGTAATCAAAGGCATTTTTGCAAAACCACTCAAAATGTTTTGGGTGGTTTTTTAGAGTAAATAGGAATTTTCCATGAATTATAATTGGAATTGGGGCGTGTTGTTTCAGTCCACAGGGATTGGCAATGAGCTGTATTGGCATTGGCTGTTGAAAGGGTTTGGCTGGCTTTTGGTCATTGGCTCGACAGCATGGATCATCGCCTTGGTCATTGGCAGTGTGCTTGGTGTGATGAAAACCCTGCCCAACAAAGCCGCACGCACCATCGCCACCATGTATGTGGGCTTTTTTAGAAATGTGCCACTCTTGGTGCAGCTGTTTTTTTGGTTTTATGTGGCGCCGACCTTATTGACCGAGTCGCTGCGCAACTGGTGGTTCACTTCGTTGTCATTCAACACTTCGGCGGTCATCTCAGCCAGCATCGGTTTGGGGCTGTTTACCGCCGCACGCATCATCGAGCAGGTGCGCACAGGCATCGAATCTTTGCCAAAAGGGCAGGCGAACGCAGGCTATGCGCTTGGGTTTAGCACCGCTCAGGTATACCGTCATGTGCTATTGCCACAGGCGTTTCGAGTGATCTTGCCGCCCATGTCATCTGAGCTGACCAACTGCTTTAAAAATGCGTCTGTCGCTTCACTGGTGGGTGTGGCGGAGCTGATCAGCCAGACCAAGACCATCAGCGAATACACGCAAAACAACTTTGAGGTCTATACCTTCGCCACCATCATTTATCTCATCTTTAATATGACGCTCATCTTTGGCATGACTTGGCTTGAAAAGAAAGTGCGCATTAAAGGGCAGATTGGAGGTGCGGTATGAATGAATTACAGCTTGCCATGCCTGCCTTGATGGCGGGGTTTTGGGTGACCTTAAAGGTGCTGGTGCTTGCCATCATCGGTGGTCTTGCCATCGGTACGGTGCTGGCGCTGATGAGGCTGTCAGGTAAAAAGTGGCTGTCTGTGCCAGCGGCATTGTATGTCAATTATTTTCGCTCGGTGCCGCTGCTTTTGGTGCTTTTGTGGTTTTATTTTGCTGTGCCGATGATGTACAACTGGATCACGGGCAAATTTTTCACGCTCGACACCGCCTTCACTTCTTGTGTGGTGGCGTTCATGGTGTTTGAGGCAGCCTATTTTTCAGAAATCGTGCGAGCGGGCATTCAGTCGATTGGGCGTGGACAGGTCTCGGCAGCCTATGCGCTGGGCATGACTTATAAGCAGACCATGCAGCTCATCATCTTGCCGCAAGCCTTTCGCAAGATGCTGCCACTTGTATTGCAACAATGTATCATCTTATTCCAAGACACGACGCTTGTCTTTGCCATTGGTCTGGTGGACTTTTTTCGTGCCAGCTATGTGCGAGGCGATCTGATGGGCTATCTTACGCCTTATATTTTGGGCGCAGGTGCGGTGTATTTTGTGATCAGTTTGACAGCGTCCACTGGCGTGAACATGCTTAAAAAGCGACTAAGATTTTAAAGGAAAATTTATGGCAATCGTACAACAAATCAACGACACGACATGGATTAATGAGTTTGGCGGTCTGGTGTCAAACGAAGGTCACGCCAGCGACGAGATCATGATTAAGATTCGTGATGTGTCAAAATGGTATGGCAATTTTCAAGTATTGACCGACTGCACTGCCCACATTCACAAGGGTGATGTGGTGGTGGTCTGCGGACCGTCAGGCTCAGGCAAATCGACCTTGATTAAGACGGTCAATGGGCTTGAACCATTCCAAAAAGGCACGATCACCGTAGGCGACACTTCGGTGGGCGACAAGTCCACTAACCTTGCCAAGCTCAGAAGTCGCGTGGGCATGGTGTTTCAGCATTTTGAGCTGTTTCCGCATTTGTCCATCAAGGACAATCTTACCATCGCTCAGGTGAAGGTATTGGGGCGCTCAGAAAGTGAGGCGACCGCCAAAGGCTTGGCGTATCTTGACCGTGTGGGGCTGTCTGCTCACGCCAATAAATACCCCGCCGAGCTGTCGGGTGGGCAACAACAACGAGTGGCGATCGCTCGTGCTTTATCGATGGATCCTGTCGCCATGTTGTTTGATGAGCCGACATCAGCGCTCGACCCTGAGATGATTCAAGAGGTCTTGGATGTCATGGTGAGCCTTGCTCGTGATGGCATGACCATGATGTGCGTGACGCATGAGATGGGCTTTGCACGCCAAGTGGCAAATCGCATCATCTTTATGGATGAGGGCAACATCGTAGAAAATTGTAGCCGTGATGAGTTTTTTGGTGGTGCAAGAAGTGATAGAGCGCAATCTTTTTTATCAAAAATTCTCAATCACTGATGTTTTTAATAGCATCAAACCGCCTAAATTTGGGCGGTTTTTTGTGGTAAAATCATCCAAAAAGTTTTACAATAGAGCGTGTTGAGCATGTCTAAGTTATGAATAAGACTACCAATGTTCAACACGCTCAGTCATCTTAGCTCATCTTTTATTATTTTATTGGAAAAATCATGTCCGTCTATACTCACTTATCTGATGATGAATTTTTTGCGTTTTGTGGTCTTTATGGCGTACCCTTCAAAAAAGCCACGCCCATCACGCAAGGCATCAAAAATTCCAACTGGTTTATCAGCACAGACAGTGATGCGGACGATGATTTTAGCTATGTATTTACGCTGTATGAGGAGCGTGTGCCTGCCGACATTATCAAGATGGCAACCGTCATGCACGCCCTAAAAGACAAGCTCCCCATCGCCTCGCCACTCATCAAAAAAACCGCCAAAGGGCAAAATATCGGCGAAGATTGTGTCATGCGTTATGAAAACAAAGCAATCCTAGTCGTACCAAAGCTGGCAGGCTCGCACCCAAGTGCCACCGATGAGCCGATGTGTTTTGAGATGGGGTGTGCATTGGCGATTTTGCACCAAACTTTGCAAACCTTACAGCCTGCCGAAGAATACGGCGTGCCACTGTATGACTGGGCAAGGGTCAAAGAGCGTGAGACGGGCTTTATGCCTGCTGACGAAGCAAAGCTTATGAACGACATTTGGGACGCTTATGCCAAATTGCCGACCGATTTGCCAAAGGGGCTGTGTCATTTGGACATGTTTACCGACAACACGCTTTGGGATTTTTCAGGCGATATGCCACGCCTGACGGGGCTACTTGACTTTACCGAAGTGTCGGTGGAGCATTATGTGATGGACATTGCCATTACCATCAATGACTTTTGTACTACTTGGGGTAACGCCAGCGATGGCGAGAGCGTGAATTTTAATACTGATAAAATGAATGCCTTTATCAAAGGTTATGAAAGTATCCGCCCCTTAACGCTTGATGAAAAAAACGCTTTGCCAGTCATGTTGGCGTATAGTGCGACCATTTTTTGGCTACTGCGTCTTAATGTTATTCATTATAACCGTGAGCAAGGTCGCACAGGCGATGACATTATGGTGAAAAACCCTGATTTGATGAAACGACTGGCGAGTTTGCATTGGGGGAGGGTGTGACTTTTCAGGTGTCAAAGACTTGGCTTGATTTTCAAGATCAGCTGGATTTATTAAAACAGCGTGGATTGGTGGTCGGTGATGAACTAACTGCCATTCATCATTTGCAACGCATTGGCTATTATCGTTTGGCGGGTTATGCTTATTCGTTTCGCCAAATCATCCCTAATAACACACCACCAAAACGCAGAGATACTTTTATTCAAGGCAGTCATTTTGATGATATTATTCAGCTTTATCAATTTGACAAGCGATTGAGATTGCTTGCTTTTGAAGCTATAGAGCAAATTGAAATGGCAATTCGTACTGATATTGCTTATACGCTTGGCAAACGACATGTCAATGCTCATGAGAAAAGCGAATGTTTGGATGCTGGCTTTTGCAATCGTTTTGGTAAGAGGCAGGGCAAGAAAGATTTGTATAGCCAGAAATCTGACCATCATGCTTGGCTGGATAAGTATGACAGCTTGGTTAATCGTGCCAAAAAACAGGCGTTTGTTAAGCATAATCTTGACACTTATGGTTGCTTACCAATTTGGGTGGCGTGTGAGATTTTGGATTTTGGGGCATTATCACGACTGTATGGCGGATTGAAATATCAAGATCGCCAAAGTATTGCCAAAAAATACAAAACAACACCCGACCTGTTATCACAATGGCTAAGAAGCCTGAATTTTATTAGGAATATCGTTGCTCATCATGGTAGGCTCTGGAATGTCAATATGATTGACCGTAGCAATATATCCGCCAGCTTTCCTAATACTTCGGTGCGACAATTGGACAACCAAAAACCTTTTGCTTACTTTTATTTGATGGCTCATTTGGTTGAAATTATCAGTCCGCAGTCAGATTGGAAAGTTCGGTTAATTCAACATTTGAACCATTTTCCAGTACCCAGAAACAGTGCGGTCAGTCTGCAAGATTTTGGTTATTTGTCAGCCTTTAAGAAATATGGTTGGTAAAAAAGAAAGCCCCAGATTACCGTTGTCCAAAAGAACAAGGCAGGGTCTGGGGGCGTATTAGTTTTAGTATAGCAAGCGTGATTTGTCTTGTCAATAAAAAGAGTAAAAAAATGTGCCAGCTATTAGGAATGAACTGCAACACACCCACCGACATTGGGTTTAGTTTTACGGGCTTTCGTCAGCGGGGTGGGGCGACTGACCACCACGAGGACGGCTTTGGCATTGCTTTTTTTGAAAAAAGCGACTCGGGGCGAATGGGGCTGCGTCAGTTTCATGACAACCAGCCCAGTCACCTATCCCCTGTGGCAGATTTGATTAACCAATACCCCATCAAAGCCATGAATGTCATCGCTCACATCAGACGAGCCACCACTGGCGAGAAAAACAACCTTGCCAATATCCACCCCTTTGTGCGTGAGGTCTGGGGCGAGCAGTGGGCATTTGCGCACAATGGGCAGATGACCGACAGCTTTATGCGCCGTACCCAGAGGCTTTCTGCCAATGGCAATGCCGAGCACTATGCCCCCGTGGGGACGACTGACAGCGAGCTTGCGTTTTGCTATCTGTTAAACCGCTTAAAAGCCACTTTCAAGACTCGCCCGTCTGATGAGGCTTTGTTTGCGTTTTTGACAGCGCAGTGCCGCTATCTGTCCGCCAATGGATTGTTCAACTGCTTGATTTCTAACGGCGATTGGCAGCTGGCTTATGCAGGCAGTTTGCTGTTTTATCTGACTCGCCAAGCGCCATTTGGTGAGGCAAAGCTGTCGGATGGCGAGATGAGCGTGAACTTTAATGATGTCACCACCGCCAAGGACAAAGTGACGGTGATCGTCACCATACCGCTCACCACCAATGAAAAATGGCAACAAATCGCCGTGGACGAATGCTTGGTGTTCAAAGACGGTGCGGTGGTGTTCCAAGACACGCCAAGCAAAAAAACCTACATGAGCATCGAGGACGGCATCGCCTTGGCACGCAGTGTGGGGGCGAGTATTTAGGATTTGCTCTGTGGATTTGGGTTGCTGTGGCGGATGGGGCAGGTGGGTGTGGTTGAATTGATCAAAGTCAAAAAGTGTGATTAAAAATTTGCACCATAAGTGCAAAATGTCCATTTAACGGCTATTTTCATAAACCCAACGCCGACAATCGCCATATTTATAAAATTTGACATACAAATGCACTTGATATAAATTATCAAAATTATAATCACCCACCGATATTTCGTTTTCTCCCACACAAAACTGCCTTTTAAAAGAATGGCTACTGGTATCGTAGGCGGGTAATTCTGTGTCGGCAATTTTTTGAATATTTTCTAACAAAATCTTGGTGTCGATATAAGACAAATTGTGATATTTGTAAGTAATACTAATGGATTGAGCGTCGGTGCGTTTATGGTCATCTCGTTCATCAAATGGGGGCAAGCCGATTGTAATGGTATTCAAGATTTGTTGCAATTCGGCTTGCTTTTTATCATAATCCAATGTGATTGGGGCGTGATATTTGGGGTTTTTGAATACATCCACCCAAAAATAAATCATCATGGGTAGCATAAAAGCCAAGATAGCTGCGGTAAAAATACCACGAATCATACTTTTCATACTACCCACCTTAAAAATTAGTGTTCACGAGTCGCCCTAAACTCCACCTCAGGATAACGCTCTTGCATTAATTGCAAATTAACACGGCTTGGGGAAAATTGACAAATAAATCATAACGCCTTATCAAGCAAAGCCATTGCCTTTTTAATATCGCCTTGTTTAGCTCTGTTTTCAAAGCGTTTTTTTGCTTCATATTCGGCAAGCATATTGGACATTGTTTCATCTATTAAACGAGCAACACTCAATCCTTGCTCATTGGCTATAGCACTTAGGCGTTCGTGTTTGTCATTGCTGACTTGAAGTGTTAATGTCGTCATTATGACTCCTTAATTGCAATAATTGTTCTGGTGTCAAAATTTGAATGCCAAAATTTAATTCATTTTGGCGAAAATCTTTTTGATTATGACTGACAATAATATTGGCATTACCTGCAACCGCCAATTCTATCAAATGATTGTCGCCTTCATCTTTTAAATTGGGTCGCCACAAATAAAAAATACGCACCCATTCGCACACAGATAACAGCGCATTTAAAATTTCATTGCGTTCAGCCAATGATAATTTGCTTTTGACAAAAATATCATCACGAGCCAAAACATCTTCATATTCTGCCAATAATGCCACACCAATAATCGGTATAAATTCGCCTTTTAAGCAGGCTTTAATTAGGCGGTTGGCGTGATAAGACCCCAAACACGCCCCCACCAAAATATTGGTATCCAAGACAACTTTCATTATAATTTCACATTAATCTAAAATCAATGCTCACGAGTGCTACGGAACTCCACCTCAGGATAACGCTCCTGCATTAATTGCAAATTAACACGGCTTGGGGCAAGGTAGGTCAGATAACCACCGCCGTCCACCGACAGCTGGTCGTGGGCTTTTTTCTTAAATTTTTCAAACGCCACTTTGTCATCCGAGTGCACCCACCGCACGGTAGCGATAGAAATCGGCTCAAAGCTACATTGCACTTTATATTCTTCAAGCAAACGATGTGCCACCACTTCAAATTGTAGCACGCCCACCGCTCCCAAAATCAAATCATTATTGATTTGGGGCATAAAGACTTGCGTTGCTCCTTCCTCACTAAGCTGTTGCAAGCCTTTTTGCAGTTGCTTGGATTTTAAAGGGTCTTTTAGCACCACACGGCGGAATAATTCTGGGGCAAAGTGCGGAATGCCTGTAAAATTCAAGGTTTCGCCACTGGTGAAACTGTCGCCAATCTGAATCGTGCCGTGATTGTGCAAGCCGATGATGTCGCCTGCGTACGCCTCTTCTAGCGTCTCACGGTCGCCTGCTAGGAACATCAGTGCGTCCGACACTCGCACTTCTTTGCCGATACGCACATGATTCATTTTCATGCCTCGCTCGTACTTGCCAGAGCAAATTCGCATAAAGGCGACACGGTCTCGGTGTTTGGGGTCCATATTGGCTTGGATTTTAAAGACAAAACCTGTGAAATTTGGCTCATCTGCACGGACCACTCGCTCCACCGCCGTGTGGTCTTTTGGTGCTGGGGCGTGGCGAGTTAAAATGTCCAAAATCATATTCACGCCAAAGTTGCCCAAAGCCGTACCAAACAGCACAGGCGTTTGGCGACCTGCCAAAAATTCTGCTTCGTCCCAATCCTCAAAACTCATCTGAGCAAGTTCAAGACCTTCAATAAAATCATTCCACATCAGCTCGCCTAGGCGTTCTTTGATGTCGGCATGATCGTAGCCATCACGAGTTTCAATGTCGGCAATCTCCGAGCCAAAGCCTTTTTTATAAAAATAAGTCTTATCCTCAAGCAGATGATACACCCCCACAAAATCCTGCCCCATACCAATGGGGTAAGCAAACGGAATGCATTTGATTTTTAGGACACTTTCAATCTCGTCCAGTAGCTCGAGCGGATTTTTGATTTCACGGTCAAGTTTATTGACAAAACTGATGATTGGCGTATCACGCATACGGCACACTTCCATCAGCTTAATCGTCCGCTCTTCCACGCCTTTTGCCCCGTCAATCACCATAAGTGCAGAGTCCACAGCGGTCAAAGTGCGGTAAGTATCTTCCGAGAAGTCAGCGTGTCCAGGGGTGTCAAGCAAATTCACCATACAATCAGCATAAGGAAACTGCATCACCGAAGTCGTAATAGAAATGCCCCGTTCCTGTTCCATACTCATCCAGTCTGATGTGGCGTGTTTGTCGGTTTTGCGAGATTTGACCTCGCCTGCTTTTTGGATCACCTGCCCCCAAAGTAGCAGTTTTTCGGTCATCGTGGTCTTACCTGCGTCAGGGTGGCTGATGATGGCGAAGGTACGGCGGCGGTTGATTTGGGAAATTAGGTTCATAATACAGTCATCAATGTTTAAAAAAGTGGTTTATTTTAGCAGATTTACCAGTAATTGAAAAATAAAGAATGGGTGCTATAATGAATTAATCACCCTACAGGAAAAACCATGTCCGCATTCAACCAAGCCAAAGGCTTAAAACGCATCATCAAAACCCTATCGTACTCTAAAGATGGCTTTAAAGTTGCCATCAAAGAGCCTGCCATTTTTCAGTTGATTTGTCTGCATTTGCCGTTGATGGCGGCAGCGTTGTGGCTAGATTTTGCGGTGGCGGTTAAGATGATATTGATTGTTGGCTCATTTTTGTCGCTCATTGTGGAATTTTTTAATACCGCCTTAGAAGCCGCCGTGGATCACACTTCCATGGAGATTCATCCGCTCGCCAAAATCGCCAAAGATGTCGGCTCATCGGCTCAGTGGCTTGCGCTTATCTTGGTGGCAATTTTGTGGACTATGGCGTTATTTGCATAAAGTTTTTGAACTTGGGCGAATGATTTTCCCATGATGAGTATTTTTTGGTTATAATAGGTAAAATTTTACCTTTTGTGATGACCATGACCGACCTAACCGATTATACCCACATTCCAAGCCTTGCCACCTTTGACACCACAAGCATTGGCAAAAACCGCCCACCTGTGATTTTGGTGGACGGCTCATATTATCTGTTTCGCTGTTTTCATGGCTTGCCGCCGCTTTCCAACAAAGACGGCTTGCCGACCAATGCCACCCGTGGCGTACTAAATGCCCTAAACAAACTCATCAAAAAATACAACCCCACCCATATGGCGGTTGCCTTTGACACCAAAGCCCCGACCTTTCGCCACGAGCTGTCGGACGCTTACAAAGCCCACCGCCCACCGATGGACGATGATTTGCGGGTGCAGATTCCCTACATTCATAAGATGATTGAGAGCCTTGGCATACCACTTATCACCATTGACGGCTTTGAAGCGGACGACATCATCGGCACGCTTGCCCACACCGCGTGCCAAAATGGCTACCCTGTCGTCATTTCCACAGGCGACAAGGATATGGCACAGCTTGTCAATGATTGTGTGATATTAGAAGACAGTTTTAAGGACAAAATCACCGATGCAGATGGTGTATTTGAAAAATTTGGCGTACACAACACCCAAATCGCCGATTATCTCACTCTCATGGGTGATGCCTCTGACGGCATCGCTGGCATTCCCAAAGTGGGGGCAAAAACCGCCAGTAAATTACTCACCGACTATGGCGACATTGACGGCATTTTGGCAAATCTTGCCAACATCAAAGGCGTGGTGGGTAAAAACATTGCCGAACATCAAGGCGAAATCCCCCTAAATCGCACCCTTGCCACCATTGTTACCAATTTGGCTTTGCCCATTTCTTTTGATGAATTAAAATTGGACAACAGCCAAACTGCAACCATTGGGCGAGCCAAAGCGTTATATCAATTATTTAATGAATTAGAATTTAAAAAAGAAATGGCGGAACAATCGGCACTCTTAAAATTAGCCGATATGCCAATTACCGATGATTTATTTGCCAATGATGAATTAACACATAATCCATTAAATAATGATTTATCAAATAACGACTTATCAAATGGCGAATTAAGCGTTAAACCTTTACCGATTAAGCCGACCCATTATCACAACATTGATAATGAAACCGACTTTTTAAATTTAATCACTCAGTTAAAAAACAGCCCCCATTTTGCCATTGATACCGAGACCACCGACATCAATTGGCAAAAAGCAGAATTGGTCGGTATTAGCATTTCTCTTGATAATTATAATGGCTACTACATTCCTGTGGGGCATACGGGCGATTTTAATTTATTGATAGACAATCAATTAGAGCTTGATTTTGTGTTAAATGAATTAAAGCCCATTTTGGAAAATCAGAGCATTGGCAAAATCGGTCAGCACATCAAATACGACAGTCATATTTTTAAAAAATATGGCATTGAACTGGTTAATTGGCAAATGGACACCATGCTGGCAAGCTATGTGATAAATAGCGTGGCGACACGGCATAATATGGACGATTTGGCAAGCCATTATTTGGGCGTAACGACCACCTCGTTTGAAGAAGTGGCGGGCAAAGGGGCAAAGCAAATTTCCTTTGACAAAGTAGAACTTGAAAAAGCGAGCCAATATGCTTGTGAAGA
This sequence comes from Moraxella nasibovis, assembly GCF_029581575.1. Taxonomy (NCBI): domain Bacteria; kingdom Pseudomonadati; phylum Pseudomonadota; class Gammaproteobacteria; order Moraxellales; family Moraxellaceae; genus Moraxella; species Moraxella nasibovis. The sequence goes on from NZ_CP089975.1 coordinate 263,275, forward strand.
TGCGGACATCACCTTTAGGCTGTTTAGTGTGTTTGATGAGTATTTAAATCAAGACCCAAATGCCAAAAACTTACTGACCAAATTAGAAATCCCCACCGCCCAAATTTTGGCTCAAATGGAATATGATGGGATTTTGATTAAGCCTGAATTTTTGGGTAAATTGTCGGCAGTCTTTGACAATCAAATTTATGAGTTGGAACAAAAAGCCTTTGAATTGGCGGGCGAGAATTTTAATGTGGCAAGCCCCAAACAGCTTGGCGAGATTTTGTTTGGCAAATTGGGCATTTCTGGCGGTAAAAAAACCAAAACAGGGCAATATTCCACATCGGAGGCGACCCTTGCCAAGATTGACCACCCGCTTGTGGAAGTGGTGCTAGAACACCGCAGTCTCTCCAAGCTCAAAAGCACCTACACGGACGCACTCATCAAGGCTGCCGACAAGGGCGGGCGGGTGCACACCAGCTATCATCAGGCTTTGACGAGTACGGGGCGATTGTCGTCATCTGACCCCAACCTGCAAAACATTCCGATTCGCACCGACACAGGACGGCTGATTCGTCAGGCGTTTGTCGCTCCCAAAGGGCGAGTGATATTGGCGGCGGACTATTCGCAAATTGAGCTACGGCTGATGGCTCATTTTAGTGGCGATGAGAGTTTGATTCATGCCTTTAACAACAACCTAGACATTCACACCGCCACCGCCAGCGAGATTATGGGCAAATCGCTTGATGAAGTAACACCAAACGAGAGACGCTCGGCTAAGGCGGTGAATTTTGGACTGCTCTATGGTATGGGCGTGTTTGGGCTTGCCAAACAGCTTGGCGTGGGCAACGATGTCGCCAAAGACTACATCAAACGCTACTTTGCCCGCTATCCTTTAATCAATGATTATATGGAAAACACCAAAACGCACGCCAAAGAGCTGGGCTATGTTACCACCATTTTGGGGCGAAAGCTCTATGCCCCTGACATCAATTCATCAAATGTGATGATAAGACAAGGAGCGGAGCGAGCCAGTATTAACGCTCCGCTACAAGGCTCGGCGGCGGAGATTATCAAACTTGCGATGATTGCCGTGGATAAGGTTTTGCCCAAAGACCACGCCAAACTTTTGCTCCAAGTCCACGATGAGCTTGTGTTTGAAGTGGATGCCGACAAGGTGGACGAGATTGGCGAGCTTATCAAAACGGCAATGCAAAATGTGCTAACCGACACCGCCCGTGAGCTTGGTTGGACGGTGGATTTTGCCGTGCCACTCTTGGTGGAGATTGGCGTGGGCGAAAATTGGGACGAGGCTCATTGATTTTGAGTTTTCTTGGATTTTTCATACCGATTGACTTATGATAGAATGCTTGTTATTTGATATTGTTTTAATGGATTTGGAAAAATGATCACACAACACGAATTTACCACGCTTGCCGAACAAGGCTACACCCACATTCCCCTCATCAAAAAACGCCTAATGGACGATGCCACGCCTGTATCGGTCTTTGCCAATTTGCGTCAGTTTTTTGCGTCTGCGTATTTGTTTGAATCGGTGGTGGGGGGCGAACGCTGGGCGAGATACTCCATGATTGGGTTGGGTTCGGACATTGTCATTGAATACCATGATGGCGAAGTGGTTTTAAAGGACAAACGCACCGACACCATCACCACGCACCACCAAAATCCTTTTGAATTTATCCGTCAATTTATGGCAAATTATAAAACGCCCACGCAGGACACATTGCCTGATTTGCCAGCGTTTAGCGGTGGTTTGGTGGGGTATTTTGGCTATGACATGATACGAGTCATTGAGCCGTCTGTTGGCACATCAAATTCCCCCAATCCCTTAAATTTGCCTGATATGTGGCTGACGCTGTCCAATCAAGTGGTGGTGTTTGACAATTTGGAACACACGCTCTCCATCGTGGTTTATGCCGATGCTCATGCCAAAGACGGCTACAAAAAAGCCCTAAAAAGTTTGACCATCATTGAAAATCTGCTCTCGCACAAGCCTGATTTGAGCGTCAAAAAACAGCCCCTGCCACATTTTGTGTCGCACACAGGGCAAAACAAATACTGCACCGATGTCAATCGCATTAAGGACTATATTAAGGCAGGCGATGTCATGCAAGTTGTGCCTGCTCAGCGCTTGACGGGCGAATTTGATGGCGATCCATTGGCGGTGTATCGTGCTTTAAGATATTTAAATCCATCGCCGTATTTGTTTTTGATTCAAGGCGAGCTGGCTGATGATGAGCCGTTTCACATTGTTGGGGCGTCGCCTGAGATTTTGTCTCGTATTGAAACGGTGGGCGATGAACGCAAAGTCACGGTGCGACCACTGGCAGGCACTCGCAGAAGGGGCGTGGATTTGGCGGAAGATTTGGCACTGGAAGAAGAGCTTTTGTCCGACCAAAAAGAAATCGCCGAACATCTGATGCTGATTGATTTGGGGCGTAATGACATTGGCAAAGTGTGCGACATTGGCACGGTCAAGGTTACGGACAAAATGTTTATTGAACGCTACTCGCAAGTCATGCACATCGCCAGTAATGTTGAAGGCGTGGTGCGAGATGACAAGGACGCTCTTGATGTCTTTTGTGCAACTTTCCCAGCAGGCACGCTCTCAGGGGCTCCCAAAATCCGAGCCATGCAAATCATTGATGAAGTTGAGCCTGTTCGCCGTAGTGTGTTCGGTGGGGCGGTGGGCTATCTGGGCTGGGCGGGCAACATGGACACTGCCATTGCCATTCGTACTGCCGTACTCAAAGACGGGCAAGTCCATATCCAAGCAGGGGCAGGCGTGGTGGCAGACTCCGACCCTGTGGCAGAATGGGATGAAACCAACAAAAAAGCCCTTGCCATCGTCAAGGCGGTGGAGATGGCGTGTGGTGGGCTTATGGTTTAGGGGTTGGTAACGGGTGTTTTTTGGGGAGTGGGTCTGTTTGGCTCTCCAAAAAAAGTTATTTTATATTTCAATATGAACTGTTTCAACTGGAAATGCAAACCCCTCTTTTTTTGTTGAAGACCATAATTTATTAGGTAGCTCCTCTTTGATTTCATTGGTTGTTAATAATTTTACCATGATTTCATTGAGAAGTTTATCATCACATTCAATGGACTTTTTATCAAGAAAGGTGCGAATATCATTTAGTTCGCCCATTTGATGGGTGTCAAAATACTCAATGACAGCTTTATGTACTTTTTTCTCCTTATTGAGACCAATAAAGCCCAGTGTAAAGAATATAAAAATACCTATTGCCCATAATGGCATATCAAGACCAAGTAAGCTTAGTCCGTATTGTATCACCCAGGAGATCCCCCAGATGACAGCAATAACCAGGATAAAAGACCAAGTGTTTTTCAGGATTGCCCATGCAATAGCAAGGACAAATAATCCCAGAATAAGAAAAATAATAACTTCCATAGCTAGCTCATAGGTTTGTCGATATCAAATTTAAGTGTTTTATGTTCTAGCAGAGTTGATTGTGCTTGAGCGTTTAAATACTCATCAATATTAAAAATCTCTGATTGACTCTTTTTGTTAATCCAAGCGCCTTGCGAATTTTGAAAATAAAAATCAAAAGAAATTTGCATTGCGTTACCTTGAATATAAGTCAATATCGCATGACCTGCAACAAAATTTATATGTTCATCACTTTCGGCTTGTAGAATAAATTTGTCAGTACCTTTAGAGAATGACGAAATAAAATCTGCAATGGAGCTTTGATTCTTTTTGATAAAACTGGGTAAAATATGATTTGAAATTAGTTTTTTGGCGAACTGTTCTAATTCGTTAGGGTCTTGATTTGTGTTATTTGGTTCGTTAATCATCCTACACCTCCAAATGCAATTCTGTTTGAACTTCATCAGTAATATCAATGACTGATGAGTTAGATCTATCCGCTTTTCTGCGAATATCCTCTGGAATTTCGCTTGCGGGAATTTCTCTTGTTACGATGGTTTCCTGCCAATTACCGCGTTCGTTCTTTGAGAAGAATTTTTGCAAAGCTTTGGCAGTTGCGTAAGTTGCATTTCCTGTATCAAGATAAGTTTTAAAACCGACAATCATACTCGGTATTAAATGCGTTTTGATGCGTTCAATGCTAGCTTGGATAAAAGATTTAATTTCTTTCCAAAATGCTGATACAACGACAGCACCTGCAATCAGTGCACCAGCTATCAAAAAAGGAATCATAAAGTTTCTCCTTGGTTTAATTGAGATTGAACATATTCTTCTGAGACGATTTTGGTGCTAACCGTTGTTTTTACACCTGTATTTTTACGCTTGCTATTTTGAATGGATTGTATTTTTTCTTTTAGGTTGTCGTGAGTTACTAGGTCTGCACCATCTGTCTTTGCAGCAAATGCTGATAGCAAGATGGCATTGGCAATGTCCGAGCCACTTAACCCCTCGGAGATTTTGACGATTTCTGATAGATTGATATTGTGAGGCAGTGCTTTGGGAATGTATTTATAAAACAGATGTTCTCTGGTCTGCTCATCAGGTAGTGTATACTCAATGTGTATTAAGATGCGACGCATAAAAGCAGGGTCGTAATTACTGATGAAGTTGGTTGCAAAAATAACTGTATCATTATAATCATTGAGCAGAGTTAGCATGACCGAACGAGTTTGATTGACGCTTGTATCGGTAGCACTTGTCATGTTGGTAACACGACGGCTTAAAATTGCATCTGCTTCATCAAAGAATAAGATGGCATTATTGGCTTTGGCAAATTCAAAAGCCGCCTGAATATTTTTTGGGGTTTCCCCAACATATTTGGATTCAATATCGCCATAATTGACCAAGATTAGTTTTCTACCAAGTGCGTGAGCAATGGCATGGGCAGACATGGTTTTACCTGTGCCAGGCTCGCCATAAAGATTGATAATCATTTTATTATCAAATTTGTGTGTCTGAGAAAAGCCCCAGTCATCAAAAACTTCTTTTTGATGCTGACGTAAGCCAATCGCTTTCTGTAAGTCAGATTTGGTCTTAGCCGGCAAAATTAAATCGTGCATTTGGTATAAAGCATTACTAAGTTCAAATTCAATTTTTGTTGCTTTATTTGTCTTATCTGTTTTATCTGCATGGATTGCATTTTCATTTTTATTTAATTTTTCTAGAAAGCTGTTTGGATTGATTGGCATAGTGCCCTCTTTTGTTTGCTGACTTTATATTGTAGGAGGGTTGTTCAAATATGTCTTAAGTTGGTTATTTAGCTCATCCTGCCAATCTTTTGGCTCTATGATGGTTAGGTGTGGAATCCATGAGCGTATCATGGGAAAAATTTGTGCTTGTTGATAAACGCTACTTTGAATCAGCAGTCCGCCATCATCGAGCGATTGGACAATTTTTTGATGAGGTAAAATCTGCTTTTGGATAAAATATCCGCTAGCATAATTATCTGCCTGAATGATTACTGGGGTAAGATGCTCGCCAAACCAAATGCCATCACTGGCATCAATTTGCTGTTTAATGTCATCATCAATGTCAAACCGCTGTCCGCCCAGCGTTAAATGGGTGATTTTGCTGAGTCGGTAGGTTTTAATTTCCTTGCCTTTATTGCTTTGTAGTCCAATCACATACCAACAGCCACGATGATTGATCAGCTTATAAGACATGACAGTGCGAATACTGTTTTTGTATTCAAAAATCACGATTTGTTGATGTTTGATGGCGTGTTTGAGCAGTTTGATGGCATCATGCAAAGTGGTGCTATTTTCGTATTCATAGCCTTTGATGTGCAAAAGACCGTCAGATTTTTGCTTTAATAGTTCTCTTGAAAGACTAATGTCAAAATTTGGCATGAGATGATGAATGCCGATAAGCTGAATGAATTCGCCAAATTCCTTGTCTGTCAAATCAAACTTGCGATGATTGTCCAAATAAATAACGCCACGCTCACGCAAAAGTGGCAGATAACATTCCATGCGAGCCAAATCACGGCGAATTGTCTTGGTGCAAACGCCGTATTCTTCAGATAATCCCTTGATACTTAGGCGTTCATTGCTATTTAAGCGGATAAAAATGTCCGCAAACCTGTCCGCCAGTCTTTCATGTTTATTATTTGCCATCTTTGCTCATCGGTAATTTTAAGAGCCAAATCATTGTACTCATTTTGAGTAATTTAGTCAATCTATTGTAGAAATAGTGCATGACAAAAAGTATTTACTCAAAAGAGATGGTTGAGCTACGCCACTGGCTTAGACATCAACGCAAACAAAAGAATCTCACCATGCGTTCGCTTGCCGAGCGATTGTCTCGTCCGCATTCTTATGTACAAAGAGTGGAGGAGGGCGATCGCAGACTTGATGTGGTTGAGTTTGTGTGGTATTGCCAAGCACTTGAAATTGACCCAAAGTTGGGATTTGAGCTTATCTTATCGCATTCGCACAAAGCCAGTTAAATAAATTGTAAATGATAAAATGGACAGGTTGTGTCCATTTTGCTTACCCAAGAGAAATTTTTTTCTGCGATGGGCTGATCTTGATTAAGGTAATAATAAAAATATATAAAAATCAATAACTTGCAAAATAATTGAATTTTTTTGATAAAAAACGCTTGCATAATGTCAGAACTGTGCTATTATACGCACCACTTAGGAAACACCGCCGGCTTAGCTCAGTTGGTAGAGCAACTGACTTGTAATCAGTAGGTCGCCAGTTCGATTCCGGCAGCCGGCACCACTCCTAAGAAACCTTTCAGGTCAAGCCCAAGTAGATGGGCTTAATCTTTTAAAAAACCATTAAAAGACATGCCTGTACCACTTGGTGGGGTTGGGGAGCGGTCAAACCCAACAGACTGTAACTCTGTCGCGAAAGCTTCGAAGGTTCGAATCCTTCCCCCACCACCATTATTCCTGCCTTATATTTACTACCCTGCGGGTGTAGTTTAGTGGTAGAACCTCAGCCTTCCAAGCTGATGGTGCGGGTTCGATTCCCGCCACCCGCTCCATTATTTTAGAGAACTTATTCGCTCTTGTAGCTCAGGGGTAGAGCACTTCCTTGGTAAGGAAGAGGTCGCGGGTTCAATTCCCGCCAAGAGCTCCATATTTTAGCCCTTACAACTTGTGTTGTGAGGGTTTTTAACGCATAAAATGTTTTAAAAAACCATAAAAAATAGCCTATTTTTCATAAGATTGAGAAAAAACTATTTAATGGGGCTATTTAAATGGTTAAATTTTGTGTTATAATTAGCAAGATATGGAAAATTAGTCGTTTTCCATGAGTCATTTTGACAATAACTAGCCTACCCATTAGGGTTTGGGCTTCACAACAAGAGGACATACCCATGGCCAAAGCCAAGTTCGAACGTAATAAACCACACGTAAACGTGGGTACCATCGGTCACGTTGACCACGGTAAAACCACTCTAACTGCTGCGATCGCTACCGTTGCTGCTAAGCACCACGGCGGTGAAGCAAAAGACTACGCTGCTATTGACTCAGCTCCTGAAGAAAAAGCGCGTGGTATTACCATTAACACTTCTCACATCGAGTATGACACTGCTAACCGTCACTATGCACACGTTGACTGCCCAGGTCACGCTGACTATGTTAAAAACATGATCACTGGTGCTGCACAGATGGACGGCGCTATCCTAGTTGTTGCTGCAACTGACGGCCCAATGCCACAAACTCGTGAGCACATCCTTCTATCTCGCCAAGTAGGCGTACCTTACATCATGGTATTCATGAACAAGTGCGACCTTGTTGACGACGAAGAGCTACTAGAGCTTGTTGAAATGGAAGTTCGTGAACTTCTATCTGACTACGACTTCCCAGGCGACGACACCCCAATCATCAAAGGTTCAGCCCTTCTAGGTCTAAACGGTGACGCAGGTCAATACGGTGAGCCTGCCATCCTAGAACTACTAGACACTCTAGACAGCTACATCCCAGAGCCAGAGCGCGACATCGATCGTCCATTCCTAATGCCAATCGAAGATGTATTCTCAATCTCTGGTCGTGGTACTGTTGTAACTGGTCGTGTTGAATCAGGTATCATCAAAGTTGGTGACGAAGTTGAAATCGTTGGTATCAAAGACACCGCAAAAACCACCTGTACTGGTGTTGAAATGTTCCGTAAGCTACTAGACGAAGGTCGTGCTGGCGAGAACTGTGGTGTTCTACTTCGTGGTACTAAGCGTGAAGAAGTTCAGCGTGGTCAAGTACTTGCTAAGCCAGGTTCAATCACCCCACACACTCAATTTGACGCAGAAGTATATGTACTGTCAAAAGAAGAAGGTGGTCGTCACACGCCATTCCTAAACGGCTATCGTCCACAGTTCTACTTCCGTACCACTGACGTAACTGGTGCCATCACTCTACAAGAAGGTACTGAAATGGTTATGCCAGGCGACAACGTTGAGATGAGTGTTGAGCTGATCCACCCAATCGCTATGGACAAAGGTCTACGCTTCGCTATCCGTGAAGGTGGCCGTACCGTAGGTGCTGGTGTTGTTGCTAATGTTAAAGGCTAATCCCTAGCCCAAAACAAGGCAAACTGCCAAACAAAACCCTGCAAGTGAAAGCTTGTGGGGTTTTTGTTTGGTTGAGTTGAAAAAATAAGGGGTTGGGGGTTGTGTTTTGAAAAAAACCTGTTATAATAGCAGTCCTTAACACCTTAGGCGATTGGCTCAATTGGTAGAGCATCGGTCTCCAAAACCGAGGGTTGGGGGTTCGAGTCCCTCATCGCCTGCCATCTTATATTTTCCACACCATTCTTTTAATTTTATAAAAAATTGGTCACTCCAAGGCAAATTTCTGCATGAGCGCTAATAAAGATAATTTTGATTCACAAGCTGAAACTGTGGCGTCAAATGGCTCAGCTCGGCAAAAAAAATCGGTTACTGTTTCTAAAGAAAATGTGGTCGAAGTTGCCAAGACTCGCTCTGCTAAAGATTATCTGCTCTGGCTGCTTGCCATCGCTGCACTGATTGCCGCCACCTTGGTGCCTCAGTACTTGCCAAGATACTGGGCGACAGCAAATGATGTGTGGGTGCAGCTTGCCACCACCATAGGCTTGGTGATTTTTGCCATCATATGTTTGGCATTGACCAACCAAGGTCGTGCTTTTAAGACCTTGCTAAAAGATGCTGGCATTGAGCTGCGCCGAGTGACTTGGCCCAGCAAAGATGAGACCATCCGCTATACATGGCAAACCATTTTGATGATGATCATCTTTGGTGTGGTGATTTGGCTATTGGATAATATTTTTAATAAAATTATTGGCTTTGTTCTTAATTAATTTGAAGGTGATGCGATGCGCTGGTATATTATCCAAGCATTTTCTGGTTATGAAAAACAAGTTCAGCGCTCTTTGATTGAGCGTATCAAGCGTAGCGAATTTGCCGATTCTTTCGGTGATGTCCTTGTGCCTACCGAAGAAGTGATTGAGATGCGTGAAGGCAAAAAGCGCACGGTTGAGCATAAGTTGTTTCCTGGCTATGTGTTGATCAACATGGAGATGACTGAGGATACTTGGCACATCGTTCGCAGCTGCCCAAACATCACAGGTTTTATTGGTGGTACGCCAGAAAATCCTGCGCCGATTACCAAGGCTGAGGCAGATCGTATTTTGAACCGTATTCAAAAAGGTGGCGACACACCTCGTCCGAAGACCATGTTTGAGCCAGGTGAAGAAGTATTGGTCATCGATGGACCATTCACTGACTTCAAAGGCTTGGTGAAAAAAGTGGATTATGACAAGTCTAAGCTGCATTTGACAGTCAGTGTCTTTAACCGCCCAACCGAAGTTGAGCTTGAATTTACAAAAGTTGAAAAGCTCAGCTGATTTTGATATAATAGATTTTTTAGCTCTAAGCCTTGCTTGGGGCTTTTCGTTGAATTAAATATTTGATTTAATTCTTAACCTTGGGGAGCTAATTTTTAGCGTTATTACCCACCATTGGAGACATTCTCATGGCAAAGAAGATTGATGGCTACATCAAGCTACAAGTGCCTGCTGGTAAGGCAAACCCATCACCACCGATTGGTCCTGCATTGGGTCAAAAAGGTGTGAACATCATGGCGTTCTGTAAAGAGTTCAACGCTGCATCTGCAAACTTTGAACCAGGTCTGCCGATTCCAGTTGTCATCACCGTATTTAATGACAAATCTTTCACTTTCATCATGAAGTCGCCACCTGCGGCAGTCCTACTGCGTAAAGCAGCTGGCATCGCCAAAGGTTCTAGCGTACCTAACAAAGATAAAGTAGGTACTGTGACTCGTGCGCAACTTGAAGAAATCGTAAAAACCAAAGAAGCAGACCTAACCGCTGCTGAACTTGAAGCGGGCATCCGTACCATCGCAGGTACCGCTCGTTCAATGGGTCTAAATGTGGAGGGTGTGTAATGGCTAAGCTAACTAAGCGTCAAAAGCTTATTAAAGATCGTGTAGATGGCGACAAGCTATACACCATCGAAGAAGCGGTTGCGATTTTGAATGACTTGCCAGCGGCAAAATTCAAAGAGTCTATCGACATCGCCATCAACCTAGGCGTTGATCCGCGTAAATCTGACCAAGTGGTTCGTGGTGCTACCAACCTACCTGCGGGTACTGGCAAAACTAAGCGTGTTGCGGTATTTGCTCAAGGTGCGGCTGCTGACGCTGCCAAAGAAGCTGGTGCAGATGTTGTAGGTTTTGAAGACCTAGCAGAGAGCATCAAAGCTGGCAACATGGATTTTGATGTGGTGATCGCATCACCAGACGCCATGCGTATCGTAGGTCAGCTAGGTACTATCCTAGGTCCACGCGGTCTTATGCCAAACCCAAAAGTTGGCACAGTAACTGCTGATGTTGCGACTGCTGTTAAAAACACCAAAGCTGGTCAGGCTCAATACCGTGTTGATAAAGCAGGTATCATCCACGCATCAATCGGTCAAGTTGGTTTTACTGGCGAGCAAATCGAGCAAAACGCAACTGCGCTATTGAACGATTTGAAGCGTGCTAAGCCTGCGACTTCTAAAGGCATCTACATCAAGAAAATTACACTGTCTAGCACCATGGGTCCTGGCATCACTATCGATCCAGTTCCGCACCGTGCGAACAAATAATTTTCACTATTAGCCAATGGCGAAAAACCTAAAAACAAGATAATGCTTGATTTTTATGGTTTTTCGCTTATAATAGTTCGATTATTGTGCCAGTCTCCCGTGATTGACTGGTGTGATATAAAAATTTTTAGTTCAGCACAGCGGGTTGTGCTGTCTAAGACCGTAGGTGTGATTGATTGTTCTCAAGCAATCACCTAAATTATGAATAAAATCATAAGCCTACGCAGACGGAAAGACGATAAGTCGCCGTATTTTGGTGCAAATCCAGTCGGATTTGTGAAACTTGCTTATTATTTGCCTTGCAAATAATAAATATGGAGACAACCCATGGCACTAAACCTTCAAGACAAACAAGCAATTGTTGCTGAAGTAAATGAAGCTGCCAAAGGTGCGCTCTCTGCTGTTGTTGCCGACTCTCGTGGCGTAACAGTAGCACAGATGACCGAACTTCGTAAAGCGGCTCGTGCAGCAGGTGTTGATATGCGTATCGTGCGTAATACTCTATTACGCCGTGCCCTAGAAGACACAAATTTTGCTTGCATGAACGATGTATTCGTTGGTCCTACTTTGATTGCATTTTCAAATGAACACCCAGGTGCAGCAGCACGCTTGTTCAAAGAATTTGCCAAGGGCAACGACAAGTTCGAGATCAAAGGCGCAGCTTTTGAAGGCGAATTTATTGACGCTAAATCAATCGATAAACTTGCAACACTACCTACTTACGAAGAAGCGATCGCTCGCTTGATGGGTACGATGAAAGAAGCAGCAGCGGGCAAACTTGCGCGTACTTTGGCTGCACTTCGCGACAAATTGCAAGCAGAAGCGGCTTAATTTTTTCACATTTTATAAAAATTATCCGTTTTATTCAATTTACCATTTTATTTCATAGGAATAATTGCTATGTCACTAACTAATGAACAAATCCTAGACGCAATCGCAGAAAAATCAGTCATGGAAATCGTTGAGCTTATCTCTGCGATGGAAGAAAAATTCGGCGTATCTGCTGCAGCACTAGCAGCAGCTCCAGCAGCTGGCGGCGAAGCAGCAGCAGCTGAAGAAAAAGACGACTTCAATGTTGTACTAACTAACGGCGGCGACAAGAAAGTAGCTGTTATTAAAGTAGTTCGTGAAGTAACTGGTCTAGGTCTAAAAGAAGCTAAAGACCTGGTTGAAGGCGCTCCACAAACTGTTAAAGAAGGCGCATCTAAAGCTGAAGCTGAAGAGCTTAAGAAGAAGCTTGAAGAAGCTGGCGCTACCGTTGAACTTAAATAATTTAACACATCAGATGGCACTAGCTGCCTGATGATTTGCTAAAATTATGTTCAAAAGCCAATGTTGCCTTTGCAATGTTGGCTTTTTATTGCCTATTTTATTATACTTAATTCGCATCAAGACTGTACACAAAACCGTTCGCCCTGAGCTATGCCTGCGGGTAACGATTTTCCGTCATGGTTCGACAAGCTCACTTTGAGCGGAAAAAATTTGTTTGGCTTTGAATCGAATTTACCATAAAATCACACTAAAAAGACAATTTTCTCTTGCATTATTGGCTTTTTTTTATTATAATTCAGTATTTGACCTTTTGTGATTATCCAACCTTGTCAATTGGTTGATCACTACCGAAAAAGGACAAACACACCCTATGCAAAACGACATTATTGATCATTAACCAAAGATGTAGCTAAATGCCGACTTGGTATTTGGCGTTTTGTCGTGTTTGTGTGTTTGATATGCAATAGGGGCGTATCTTTGTGGTGTGTTGTTTTTGAGTAGGTTTTTGGGCGTTTGACAGCCGCCCAGACCCAAGACTAAATTTGGCAGTTTTTATTTTTGAAGGTTGGCTCTTGTTTATGCAATGGGCTTTTCCAAATTAACGTAAGGAATCTTAATGGCTTATTCTTATACCGAAAAGAAACGCATTCGTAAAAGTTTTTCTAGACTTCCAGACGTCATGGATGTGCCGTATTTGCTGGCGATCCAAGTGGATTCTTACGAGCAGTTTTTGCAAGAGCATAAAAAACCAAAAGAGCGTGCGAACATTGGTTTGCAAGCGGCTTTTTCATCAATTTTCCCAATCATCAGTCATTCTGGCAACGCTGAGTTGCAGTTTGTTGAATATTATTTGGGCGAGCCTGAGTTTGATGAGCGTGAGTGCATCATGCGTGGCTCCACCTTTGCAGCGCCACTTCGTGTAAAAATCCGTCTGGTGCTAAAAGACAAAGATAGCAAAGATAAGGACAGCAAGGCTGCCATCAAAGACATCCGTGAACAAAGCGTGTTCATGGGCGAAATTCCACTGATGACCGAAAACGGTACTTTCATCATCAACGGTACAGAGCGTGTGATCGTATCGCAGTTGCACCGTTCGCCGGGTGTGTTCTTTGACCATGACAAGGGCAAATCGCATTCAAGCGGTAAGGTGCTTTATAATGCTCGCATCATTCCTTACCGTGGTTCGTGGCTGGACTTTGAATTTGATGTCAAAGACCTAGTGTATGCCCGTATTGACCGCCGCCGTAAATTGCTTGCGACCATCATTTTGCGTGCCATCGGCATGGATACTGCCGACATTTTGAATACTTTCTTTGAAACCATTGAAGTGTATAAAGGCGATGAGTCGTTTGAAGTGGCGTTGGTGGCTGAGCGTCTGCAAGGCGAGATGGCACAGTTTGACATCGTATCGCCAGAAGGCAAGGTCATCGTTGAGCAGGGCAAGCGTATCAATGCGCGCCGTATCAAAGAAATCGTGGCGTCTGGCATGACCAAACTTGCAGTGCCTGATGAATATCTGTATGAGCGTATTTTGGCCGAAGACATCGTTTATCATGATGAAGTGATCGCTCGTGCCAACACGCTGATTGACCATGATCTTTTGGTAAAAATTGCCGATAAAAACATCAAAGGCTTTAAGATTCTATTCACCAACGACATTGATCACGGTGCGTACATTGCCGATACTTTGCGTGCAGACACTGTGATGACTCGTGAAGAAGCGTTGATTGAAATTTATAAAGTCATGCGTCCAGGTGAGCCACCAACCTTAGAGACTGCTGAAAAACTCTTTGAGCAAATGTTCTTTAGCCAAGAGCGTTATGATTTGTCCAATGTTGGTCGTATGAAGTTCAACCGCCGTTTGGGTCGTGAATTCATTGAGACGGACGACATTGATGTACAGCGTGAGCAGGGCGTATTGTCAAATCAAGACATCGTGGATGTGCTAAAAGAGCTGATTGAGATTCGTAACGGTCGTGGCGAAGTGGATGACATTGACCACTTGGGTAACCGCCGTATTCGTTCGGTGGGCGAGATGACCGAAAACCAATTCCGTATTGGTCTGGCTCGTGTGGAGCGTGCGGTCAAAGAGCGTCTGACTGTGGCTGAATCTGACAGCCTATCGCCACAAGATTTGATTAACTCAAAACCTGTAGCGGCAGCGATTAAAGAATTTTTCGGTTCATCACAGCTTTCGCAGTTCATGGACCAAAACAACCCATTGTCAGAAATCACGCACAAACGCCGTGTTTCGGCACTTGGTCCAGGTGGTCTGACTCGTGAGCGTGCAGGCTTTGAAGTGCGAGATGTACATAATACGCACTACGGCCGTGTGTGTCCGATTGAAACGCCTGAAGGTCCAAACATTGGTTTGATCAACTATTTGGCGGTATTTGCCAAGACCAACAACTTTGGTTTCTTGGAGACGCCTTATCGCCGTGTCATTGATGGTAAAGTAACTGACGACATTGAGTACATGAGTGCCATTGAGGAAGTGGGTTCGGTGATTGCACAGGCGGATTCGCCAATGAATGAAAATGGCGAGCTGACCGAAGAGATGGTCATGGTGCGTTATCAAGGCGAATCGGTGCGTATGGGTGTGGATAAAGTTACCCATATGGATGTATCGCCACGCCAAGTTGTCTCAGTGGCGGCATCGCTCATCCCATTCCTAGAACACGACGACGCCAACCGTGCCTTGATGGGTGCGAACATGCAACGCCAAGCAGTACCTACCTTGCGTTCTGATAAACCGCTTGTGGGTACAGGTATGGAGCGCCATGTGGCTCGTGACAGTGGCGTGTGTGTGGTTGCCAAGCGTGGCGGCGTCATTGAAGAAGTGGATGCCAGCCGTGTGATCGTGCGTGTCAATGAAGATGAAATGACCGCAGGCGAAGCAGGTATTGATATTTATAACTTGATCAAATACACCCGCTCAAACCAAAACACTTGTATCAACCAGCGTATCATTGTCAATGAAGGCGATGTGATCGCTCGTGGCGACATTTTGGCGGACGGTCCATCCACTGACCTTGGCGAGCTTGCTCTGGGTCAAAATATGCGTGTGGCTTTCATGCCGTGGAATGGCTATAACTTCGAAGACTCGATTTTGCTGTCTGAACGAGTGGTACAAGAAGACCGCTTTACCACCATTCACATTCAAGAGCTGACTTGTGTGGCTCGTGATACTAAGCTTGGTCCTGAGGAAATCACAGGCGATATTCCAAATGTCGGTGAAGCAGCCCTTGCAAACCTTGACGAAGCAGGTATCGTATATATCGGTGCCGAAGTAGATGCAGGCGATATTTTGGTGGGTAAAGTTACGCCAAAAGGCGAAAGTCAGCTGACCCCAGAAGAAAAACTTCTGCGTGCGATTTTTGGTGAAAAAGCTGCCGATGTGAAAGATACTTCACTTCGTGTGCCATCATCTACTAAGGGTACGGTCATTGATGTACAAGTCTTTACCCGTGATGGTCTAGAAAAAGACAGCCGTGCCAAGGCGATTGAAAAAGCGATGCTAGACAGCTATCGCAAAGACTTAAAAGAAGAGCTAAACATCTTTGAAGCAGCTGCTCGTAGCCGTATTGTGCATTTGCTGGATGGCAAGACCATCAGCGGTGGTGCTGGCTTTAAGGCAGGTACAGTGCTAAGCACTGCTGATATGGAGAGCTTGCCACTAGAGAGCTTGCTTGACATTCAGCCTGCCCAAGAAGAAGTGTCTGAGCGTCTAAGTCAAATCGCTGAATATCTAAGCGATAAGCAAAAAGAAATTGACAATAAATTTGCCGAGAAAAAACGCAAACTGACCCAAGGGGATGACTTGGCGCACGGCGTACAAAAAATCGTTAAGGTGTATCTTGCGGTCAAACGCCGTATCCAGCCAGGTGATAAGATGGCAGGTCGTCACGGTAACAAGGGTGTCGTCTCTCGCATCATGCCTGTAGAAGACATGCCTTATGACGAAAACGGCAACCCTGTTGATATCGTACTAAACCCGCTGGGCGTACCATCTCGTATGAATATCGGTCAGGTACTAGAGACGCACCTTGGTATGGCGGCTCGTGGTCTGGGCGACAAGATTAACGAAATGATGCGTGCTCAAGCGGCAGTCAGCGAGTTGCGTGAATTCTTGGATAAGATTTATAACAAGGTTGGCGGTGAGCAAGTGGATCTGGACAGCTTGTCAGATGACGACATCTTGGCAATGTCAGAAAACTTGCGTAAGGGCGTGCCAATGGGTACGGCGGTCTTTGATGGTGCCAAAGAAACACAAATCAAAGAGCTTTTAGAGCTTGCTGGTCTTGACAAGTCAGGTCAGCAAACGCTGTATGATGGACGCACGGGCAAGAAGTTTGACCGTCCTGTAACCGTGGGCTATATGTATATGCTTAAGTTGAACCACTTGGTTGATGACAAGATGCACGCCCGTTCGACTGGTTCGTACAGTCTTGTTACTCAGCAACCACTTGGCGGTAAAGCTCAGTTCGGTGGTCAGCGTTTCGGTGAGATGGAAGTCTGGGCATTGGAAGCGTATGGTGCAACTTACACCCTACAAGAAATGCTCACCGTCAAGTCGGACGATGTGGAAGGTCGTACCCGCATGTATAAGAACATCGTTGATGGCGAACAATACATGAACCCAGGTATGCCTGAATCGTTCAATGTATTGACCAAAGAGATTCGCTCGTTGGGTATTAACATTGACTTAAAAGAAAAGAAAAAATAAGTCAAAACCCAACCACCAAATACCAATCTGGGCGATACGCTCGCCCAGATGACCGAATTGACGAAGATAACGGAGAATCCTTTTGAAAGATTTATTAGACATCATGAAAGGCCCTGCCGATAACGGCATCAAAGAATTTGACAGCATTCAGATTTCTTTGGCAAGCCCTGACACCATCAAATCATGGTCGCACGGCGAAGTTAAAAAACCAGAAACCATCAACTACCGCACCTTTAAGCCTGAGCGTGATGGTCTGTTTTGTGCCAAAATCTTTGGCCCTGTCAAAGACTTTGAGTGTCTGTGTGGTAAATACAAACGCCGCAAGTTCCAAGGCATCATCTGTGAAAAATGTGGCGTAGAAGTAACTGCTGCCAAAGTTCGCCGTGATCGTATGGGTCATATTGAGCTTGCCAGCCCTGTGGCTCACATTTGGTTCTTAAAATCACTGCCAAGCCGCATCGGTCTTTTGCTTGACATCACTTTGCGTGACATCGAACGCGTGCTGTATTTTGAAAGCTACATCGTAACCGACCCTGGCATGACTGGTCTTGAAAAATACCAATTGCTTGATGATGAAGAGTACTTTACTGCTCTTGAACAGTATGGCGATGAATTTGTTGCCAAAATGGGTGCAGAAGCGGTTCAAGACCTATTAAAAGACATCGATGTTGATGGTGAGATTGATGAATTGCGTGCGTCAATTCCACAAACCAGCTCAGAAACCAAGCTAAAAAAGATGGCAAAACGCTTGCAGCTGCTTGAGTCGTTCCGTGATTCTGGCAACAAGCCTGAATGGATGGTGATGACGGTATTGCCAGTATTGCCACCAGATTTGCGTCCGCTGGTACCGCTAGAAGGTGGTCGTTTTGCGACTTCTGACCTAAACGATTTGTACCGCCGTGTCATCAACCGTAACAACCGTCTAAAGCGTTTGCTGGAATTGAACGCTCCTGACATCATCGTGCGTAACGAAAAGCGTATGCTGCAAGAAGCGGTAGATGCTCTGTTAGACAACGGTCGCCGTGGTCGTGCAATCACAGGCTCGAACAAGCGTCCGCTAAAATCTTTGGCTGACATGATTAAAGGTAAGCAAGGTCGTTTCCGTCAAAACCTTTTGGGTAAGCGTGTCGATTACTCTGGTCGTTCGGTGATCGTGGTAGGTCCGACTTTGCGTCTGCATCAGTGCGGTCTGCCTAAGAAAATGGCACTTGAGCTGTTCAAGCCATTTACTTATGCCAAGCTACTACAAAACAACATCGCTCAGACGATTAAAGCCGCCAAGAAAATGGTAGAGCGTGAAGAGCCAGCCGTTTGGGATATGTTGGCAAGCGTCATTCGTGAACACCCTGTGCTACTAAACCGTGCGCCAACTTTGCACCGTTTGGGTCTGCAAGCATTTGAACCTGTATTGATTGAAGGTAAAGCGATTCAGCTACACCCGCTGGTCTGTGCGGCATTTAACGCTGACTTTGACGGTGACCAAATGGCGGTGCATGTGCCATTGACCTTGGAAGCTCAGCTAGAAGCTCGTGCTTTGATGATGTCTACCAACAACATCTTGTCGCCAGCGAACGGCGAGCCGATCATCGTACCATCGCAAGACGTTGTTTTGGGCTTGTACTACATCAGCCGTAGCCATGTCAATGCCAAAGGCGAGAACATGGTATTTAGTACCGTCAACGAAGCCTTGCGTGCGATTGGCTCGGACGATTTGAGCGTCAATGCCAAAATCAAAGTGCGTGTTACCGAAACCATCATTGATGAAAAAACTGGCGAAAAAACCACCAAAACCGAAATCAAAGAAACTGTCGCAGGTCGTCTATTGATTTGGAATATCATGCCTGAAGGTATGGCGTTTAGCGAGTGTAACAAAGAGATGACCAAAAAGAACATCTCTGGTCTGTTAAACTCATGCTATCGCAAACTTGGCGTGAAAGAATCGGTATTGTTCGCTGACCACTTGATGTATCTAGGTTTTGCCCAAGCGACTTTGTCGGGCATTTCAATTGGTATGGAAGACATGGTGATTCCACCAACCAAAAAAGAAATCATGGACGCAGCCGATTCAGAAGTGCGTGAGATTGAGCAACAATTTGAGCAAGGCTTTGTAACCGCCGGTGAGCGTTATAACAAAGTTGTTGATATTTGGTCTCGTACTTCCGACAAAATCGCCAATGCAATGATGGAAAACTTGTCTACTGACGAAGTGGTCAATGCTGATGGCGAAGTTGAGCGTGAAAAATCATTCAACTCCATCTATATGATGGCAGACTCTGGTGCTCGTGGTAGCGCTACTCAGATTCGTCAGCTTGCAGGTATGCGTGGTCTGATGGCAAAACCAGACGGCTCGATCATTGAAACACCAATTAAGGCGAACTTCCGTGAAGGTCTGACCGTTTTGCAGTACTTTATTTCAACGCACGGTGCTCGTAAGGGTCTTGCCGATACCGCCTTGAAAACCGCGAACTCTGGTTACTTGACTCGTCGTCTGGTCGATGTGGCACAAGATTTGGTCATCACGATGGACGATTGTGGCACCGAAGCAGGTCAGCGTATGACGCCTGTGATTGATGGTGGCGAAATTGTAGAACGCCTAGGCGACCGTGTGCTTGGTCGTGTTACCGCCAAAGATGTGGTAACGGCTGATGGTGAGATGATTGCACCTGCTGGCACGCTGATTGATGAGCGTTTGGTGGAAAAACTAGATGCTAATGCGATTGACGAAGTGTATGTGCGTTCGGTCATTACTTGTGAATCAGGTCATGGCGTGTGTGCTAAGTGCTATGGTCGTGATTTGGCTCGTGGTCATCTGGTTAATATCGGCGAATCTGTGGGCGTTATGGCGGCACAGTCAATCGGTGAGCCAGGTACTCAGCTGACGATGCGTACTTTCCACGTGGGTGGTGCGGCAAGTGCAGCAGCGGTAGATAATAGCGTGTCTGTGGGTAGCAACGGTACGGTTCGTTTCCACAACATGAAAACCGTAGAACACGCCGATGGTCATCTGGTGGTGGTATCTCGTTCGGCAGAGATTGGCGTGGCGGATAGCCAAGGTCGTGAGCGTGAGCGTTATAAAGTGCCTTATGGTTCGAATGTCCTGTTGCGTGATGGTGCAGAAGTGAATGCTGGCGATGTCATTGCCAAGTGGGATCCGCACACCCACCCAATCATCACTGAATTTGCGGGTACCGCTCGTTTTAGCGACATCACCGATGGTATGACAGCGACCATGAAAATGGACGAGACCACAGGTGTTAGCTCGTTTGAAATCTTGGCAAGTAAAGACCGTCCAAGCATCGCCAAAGACTTGCGTCCTGCGATCATCTTGGATACCACAGATGGCAAAGAAGTGGTGTACTTCCTACCTGCTGAGACAGTGATCCGTGTATCAGAAGGCGAGCAGGTAACTGCAGGTTCGGTGCTGGGTCGTGTGCCACAAGCCACTTCTGGTACCAAAGATATTACCGGTGGTCTGCCACGAGTTGCTGACCTGTTCGAAGCTCGCCGTCCAAAAGATCATGCCATCATGGCGGAGATGAGCGGTGTGGTGAGCTTTGGTAAAGAAACCAAAGGCAAAAACCGCTTTATCATCACTGATGAAGATGGCAATGTCCACGAAGAGCTGATTCCAAAATGGCGTCAAATCAACGTGTTTGAAGGCGAAACGGTTGAGCGTGGCGAGGTGGTGTCTGACGGCCCACAAAACCCACACGACATCTTGCGTCTCAAAGGCGAAACCGCACTTGCCAACTACATCGTAAACGAAGTACAAGAGGTTTATCGCTTGCAAGGCGTTAAGATTAACGATAAGCACATTGAGGTCATCGTGCGTCAAATGCTACGCAAAGTAGAAATCATTGATGGTGGTGATTCTAACTACTTTAAAGGCGACCAAGCGGAGTACACCAAGATTCGTGCGTTGAACGAAGAGCTGGTGGCGAACAATAAGTTCCCAGTGCAGTTTGAGCGTCAGCTATTAGGTATCACCAAGGCATCTTTGGCGACCGAAAGTTTCATCTCGGCAGCATCGTTCCAAGAGACCACTCGTGTCTTGACAGCAGCAGCAACGATGGGCAAAGTGGATGACTTGACTGGTCTAAAAGAGAATGTCGTGGTTGGTCGCTTGATTCCAGCAGGTACTGGCTTGGCATATCATCAAAATCGCAAGCGTAAAGCACAAATGGCTGAAGAAGCCAGCGTGAGCGATGAGATCAATTTGGTGGATGATTTGCTTGCACCAAGCGACAATTTGCCAACCGAAGACAGCTTTGCCAAGGCGTTTGCTGACGAATTGGGTCAAGACAGCTGATCAAACAAAAAAGCTCATCATGATTGGTGGGCTTTTTTTCTGCTAGGTTTTGCTGCAAATAGAGAAGTTTTGGCTAAATTTTTGTGTCCGATGTGTTGCAAAATCTGTGCAATCGGTGTATAACTATATTTTTGCTTTGCCCTTTATTATGTGAGAATTTTTTATGACTTTATCGCTCAAAAAAGACAAGATTCGCTTTCTGCTTTTAGAAGGTGTGCATGATAACGCCCTAAAAGTATTGAACGAAGCGGGCTATACCAACATTGAGTACATCAAGACTGCACTTGATGAAGATGAGCTCATCGAGAAGATTAAAGACGCTCATTTTATCGGCATTCGCTCACGCACACAGCTGACTCGCAAAGTGCTTGAATCTGCCGAAAAGTTGATTGCTATCGGTTGTTTTTGCATCGGTACTAACCAAGTGGATCTGGACGCTGCACTTGAACTGGGTATTCCTGTATTTAATGCACCATATTCAAACACTCGCTCGGTGGCAGAATTGGTGTTGGCTGAGACCATCATGCTGATGCGTGGTGTGCCTGAGAAAAATGCAGTCGTGCATCGTGGCGGCTGGAACAAATCTGCCAAAGACAGCTATGAAGTGCGTGGCAAGACGCTGGGTATCGTAGGCTATGGCTCTATCGGCTCACAGCTGTCGGTGCTGGCCGAGAGCTTGGGCATGAAGGTCATTTATCATGATGCCATCACCAAGCTGCCGCTGGGTAATGCGGTGCAAGTGGGCAGCCTTGATGAGCTGCTTGCCAAAGCTGATGTCGTAACGCTGCATGTGCCTGATTTGCCAAGCACTCGCAATATGATGACTAAGAACGAATTTGACAAAATGAAAGATGGTGCGTTCTTTATCAATGCCGCTCGTGGTGGCTGTGTGGATATTGACGCATTGGCAGCGGCGCTTGAAAGCGGTAAATTGCTGGGTGCGGCGATTGATGTGTTCCCAAAAGAGCCAAAATCAGCCGACGAAGAATTCATCTCGCCGCTTCGTGCCTTTGACAATGTCATCTTGACCCCGCATGTGGGTGGCTCAACACAAGAAGCACAGGCAAATATCGGCTTAGAAGTTGCCGAAAAATTCGTGCGTTATTCTGACCAAGGCGACACGACAAGTGCGGTCAATTTCCCGAATGTCTCAATCCCATTCACCGAAGGCACACACCGCCTGCTACACATTCACAAAAATGTCCCGGGCGTGCTGTCGCAAATCAACGCATCTTTTGCCGACGCTGGCATTAACATTGCCGCACAGTCGCTCATGACCAAAGGCGATGTCGGCTATCTGGTGATGGATGTCGATGACAATGATTCTGACAAGGCGATGGCTCGTCTGCGTGCCGTGCCTGAGACCATCCGTGTGCGTGTACTGTTTTGATAAAAACAGGATTTAACAAAACAAAACCGCTTTGTTTGCAAGGCGGTTTTGTTTTTATGGTACAATGATAGCCATATCACAAAATATCCCAAATGAGCGGTTAAGTTATCGTAAAATCGTGCGATTGTGTGGATTTGTAGATACCATCTCTCCCCACCCCTTGTCAAGCCATATTATCTATCCTAACTTGTGGGGTGTAGGGAGTTTGGTGTTTGATCACACCAAAGCAGATTTGCACCAATTTACGCATACAAGCACATAAAGCTTGCATTTTGCATTTGCCATTTTGTTGTAAGCGTTCGTATTGGTCTTTAATGTCTGGATTGTACTTGGTGGCAACGACTGCTGCCATATACAGCTTAGCTCTTAATTGAGCATTGCCTGTTTTGGCAAGTCTTGATCTGCCTTTAAACAATCCTGATTCTTGTTGTTTGGGAATCAACCCTAAAAAAGCAGAGACTTGTTTGGCATTGTTAAATTGTTTGGTATTAAACAAACTAAGCATTTGTCTTGACACCACCTGTCCCACTCCTTTGATGCTTTGTAAGAGTGTTTGCTCTTCTTTAAGTTTGGGGTGGTTGTTGATATGAGTGTCAATGTCATCGTTTAATTTGCTGATTGCCAATTTTAATGCCACAATCATCTCGTCAATGGATTGTTTAACAATGGGGGTTGTGTCTGCCACTTCTGCTTTTTCTTTGCGGTTTTCTTCTCGCTGTAAGTCTTCATTTAGAGCATCAAGACGAGAAAGCAAAGACTTTAAATGACGAGCTTCAATACTTGGGGCAATCCAAGCATCAGGGTGGGTGGCTCTGCCATATCTGGCAAGGACAATACTGTCTTTTTTATCTGTCTTTTGTCTTACGCCTAAACTGTCCGCATAGTGTTTGACAAAGGCAGGATTGATGATAGAGACTTTAAAGCCTAAATCGTGTAAATAATACGCCAAAGGTTCGTGATATACCCCTGTGGCTTCCATAATAAGATGAATGTCGTTAAAGCTGACACTTGCACCAAGATTGGTTTTAAGCCAATGAATGATGTGTTCAAAGTCATCAAAGTGATTATTAAAGACTTTGGTTTTGACTTTCATTGTACTTAACTCTTTAAGCCAAGCCACATCCAGCTTGTGCTTGCTAACATCAATACCAACATAATAAGTCATTGTCATCTAGCCTTGTTCATTCAGCGTCATGATTGAAAATCAATCAAGCGCTTGGATACCATTCAGATTGTACGATGATAAGAAAGCTACTTGGGTTTAATCTACGAGACAGCATCAAAGTACTCAGGTTGGGTAGAAACTACCAAGTAACTTAGGGTGATGGTATAATCTACCATGCCATCACCAAGATAGCTAGTCTTGGTGGTGAGATACAAGGTTGGGTTGCGCAAGGTGAAACCCAAAAAATTCAATGTCTTGCACATAAAATGGCAGGTTTTGCCCACCCCACATGACCACGACATCACATCATTGGTGATAACTTTCATTCGGTTGGTTTTGTTTTGCAATTAAGTTAAAACTAAGGAATTTACCATGGCCAAACACTTTGATTACATCACCATCGGCGGTGGTTCAGGCGGTATCGCATCGGCAAACCGTGCCGCCATGTACGGCAAAAAAGTCGCCGTCATTGAAGCCAAGCAAGTGGGCGGCACTTGTGTCAATGTCGGCTGTGTGCCAAAAAAAGTGCTGTGGTATGGGGCGAACATGGCGACCGCCATTCATCATTATGCCCCTGATTATGGCTATGAGCTTGATGTGAAGGCGTTTGATTTTGCCAAACTGGTGGAAAATCGCCAAGCCTACATCGGACGCATTCATCAATCTTATAAAAACACCTTTGAAAAAAATGGCGTCACGCTCATCAACGGCTTTGCCAAATTTTTGGATAAAAATTCGGTGGAAGTGAGCTATGAAAATGGTGATAAAGAAACCATTACCGCCGACCACATTCTCATCGCCACAGGCGGTCGCCCACAGCGTCCGAGCATTGAAGGGGCGGAGCTTGGCATTGATTCGGACGGATTTTTTGAGCTGACCAAATTACCAAAATCGGTCGTCATCATCGGCGGGGGGTATATTGGTGTTGAGATTGCAGGCGTGATGAACGCCTTTGGGGTCGAGACGCATTTGTGCGCACGAAGCGGTATTTTAAAGAGTTTTGATAAAGACATTGTCGAGACGCTCGCTGATGTCATGGTTAATGATGGCGTGCATTTTCATAAAGGCGTAAATCCCACCAAGATTGAAAAAGTGGGCAATGGCTTGACGGTGCATTTGGATAATGGCGAGACTTTGAGTGTGGAGTGCTTGATTTGGGCGACAGGGCGAGTGCCAGCGACTGATGTCATTAACCTAGACAAGGCAGGCGTGGCGACCAACAGCAAAGGGCAAATCATCGTTGATAAATTCCAAAACACCAATGTGGCAGGCATTTATGCGGTGGGCGACATCATTGAAAACGGTATTGAGCTGACCCCTGTGGCGGTGGCGGCAGGTCGCAGGCTCTCTGAGCGCCTGTTTAATGGCAAGACGGACGAGCATTTGGATTATAGTAATGTCGCTACGGTGGTGTTCAGTCATCCGCCGATTGGCACGGTGGGACTGACCGAGCAAGAGGCGACTGACGAATATGGAGCGGAGGCGGTTAAAGTTTATAAATCCAACTTTACGCCGATGTATTCGGCAATCACCGCTCATCGTGAGCCATGTCGCATGAAACTTGTCTGCGTGGGCGATGACGAAAAAGTCGTGGGTCTGCATGGTGTGGGCTTTGGGGTTGATGAGATGATTCAGGGCTTTGCGGTGGCGATAAAAATGGGGGCGACAAAGCGTGATTTTGATAATACCGTTGCCATTCACCCAACAGGCTCTGAAGAGTTTGTTACGATGAGATAATTTTTATAATAGGAATAATTTTAAAAGATTATTCCTATTTTAATAAGGAAAAATACAATGTTTAATCAAATTAAAAGTCGTTTATTGGCAAAAATAACGGTATTTATGTTTGCAAGTTTATATGGCTGTATTTCATTTGCTAATCCAGCTTATAAAGTAATGGGCTATGGCGATGGGAGCGACCACGAAATACAAATTAAAGCCGAACAAGGCGATAAAGATGCCCAAGCCTTTTTATGCGACATAACTCATCAAATGCAAAAACATCACGATATGAGTGAAGCCAGAATTTATTGGTGTGAAAAATCTGCTGAACAAGGCATTGCTAAATCTCAATATTTAATGGGTGAATTTTATCATCAAGGCAATGGCGTGGAGCGAGATTTTGAAAAGTCTCGTTATTGGCTTGAACAATCCGCCAATCAAGGTTATGATTATGCTCAACTTAATTTGGGTGTTATTTATTATCAAGGTGATGGTGTACCTGTGGATTATGAAAAAGCAGTATATTGGTATCAAAAATCTGCCGAACAAAATAACCCAACCGCTCAATTATATTTAGGTAATCGTTATTTAAAGGGGCAAGGTGTTACTCAAAGTGACAAACAGGGAAAATACTGGTATCAAAAAGCGTGTGAAAACAAATCAGAAACTGCTTGCAATTATTTAAAACATTTTTAATTATTTATCAAAAAATAATTGTTTAGTGCTAATGATATTGTATTGAAAATTTTAATAGCAAAGGGTGCGTAAAAGGGTGTGTAATACGCACCTTGTGGTGAACATGGTCGTGAGTGAGGGCAATTTTAAATCACTCCAAGCATCTGCAAGCCCCTGAATATCCCATCATCTTTATGGCTAGGACAAACATAATCCGCCACCGCTTTTAGGTCATCGTGAGCATTGCCCATCGCCACGCCAAAGCCCACCGATGAGAGCATTTCAATGTCATTTAGCCCATCGCCAAACGCCCATGCGTCCGCCATCGTCAAGCCCAATTTGTCCAGCACCGCACGAATGCCACGAGCTTTTGAGCCGTCTTTGTCCAAAATATCCACGCCAGAGATGTGCCAGCGAACGGTTTTTAGGTTTTCGCCAAGCTCCAAATTGGCGGTTTTGTTGTTTTCATAAAACGCCAAAATCTGGTACACAGGCGTATTCATGTCAAATTCATCAGCAATGCGATAAGGAATGTGCAGGCTGTTTAGGGCGTGCGTCATCGGTGGTGTTTCATGAAAGCCGATGATTTCGTCTCGGGTCATGTAGCCATAAGCGATGTTTTCTTTGGTGAGATAATCAGTGGTGTGGCGAATTTGGGCAGGCGTGAGCGGAAAATCCACCAAAGGCGAGCCACGGTATTCGTTGTATTGTCCGTTGATGGTAACAAAAACATCAATACCAACTTCTGCCACAAGCTCACGCACGCACGGCGGAAACACACAAATGCCACGACCTGTGGCGATGGCAACGATGATGCCTTTGGCTTTGAGTTGGTGTAGGGCGAGCTTGGTGCTGTCTGGGATGCGATTTTCAAATTTGATGTACAGCGTGTCGTCAATGTCAAAAAAGATGATTTTAGGTAGGGTGGGCGTGGTCATGACAAGTCTCATAAAAGCGATGTGTGATTGTATCACAAAAATTTTGGCATTTGGGCGGCTTTGCGGACTTGGACAATGAGATTTGTGCTTAAATGTGATAAAATGGCTCATCACAGCCTGAGAACGAAATGGAGAATTAAGATGAATAATGAAAGCGCTTATCAGAATAATCTGACCGTTGTACAGCATTGTAGGCCAAGCCTGTTGTGGCGATGGTTTGCCAAGATTGCCAGTACGCCACACCCCAGCCATCATGAAGAGACTTTGGCGACTGACATTGTGGCGTGGGCGGTGGGGCAAGGCCTGTCCGCTCGCCGTGATGCGGTGGGTAATGTCATCATCAAAAAGCCTGCCACCAAAGGCATGGAGAGTCGTGAGCCGATTGCTTTGCAGGCGCATTTGGACATGGTACCGCAGGCAAATGCCGAGACGGTGCATGATTTTGCGACAGATCCGCTTGTTTTGCGTTTAAATCCTAACGATAGCGACTGGCTGATGGCGACTGGCACGACTTTGGGGGCGGATAATGGCATTGGCATGGCAAGCTGTCTTGCGGTGTTAGAATCTGAGGATTTGGCGCACCCAGAGCTTGAAGTGCTACTGACCATGACCGAAGAGACGGGCATGGTGGGGGTGTTTGGCTTGCAGGCAGGCGAGCTGACTTCTCGGCTGATGATCAACACCGACACCGAAGAGATTGGCGAGGTGTATGTCGGCTGTGCAGGCGGTATTGATGCCAATGTGTACTTGCCTTGTCAGATGTCCAAGACAGCCTTTGATGGCGGCTTGACTTTGACCGTCAAGGGTTTAAAAGGCGGTCATTCTGGCTTGGACATTCATAAAAATCGTGGCAATGCCATCAAAATCCTTGCACGCATTTTGACGCATATTTTACCCAAATTTCAAGGCAAATTTGCCATCGTCGATTTGACGGCAGGCACTTTACGAAATGCCATTCCCAGAGAGGCGGTCGTGGCTTTGGCGTGCGATGTGGCGGTGCAAGATGAGCTTGCGACTGCACTGCAATCTGCCTTTGACATCGTGCAGCAGGAAATCAATAAAGCCGAGCCAAAACTGCACTGCATCATCACGCCCGCCACCAAAGCCGAACACGCATTGAGCGATGGCGATACTGTGCGCATCATTCATCTGTTAAATGCCTTGCCAAGTGGTGTGGTGCGTTACAGCGATGTGGCGGCAGATACGGTTGAGACTTCGCTGTCTTTTGGTGTGGTGACTTTAAAAGAGGATGGCTTGCATGCCAATCTATTGATTCGCTCGCTGGTGGAGTCTGGCAAAGAGGCGGTGTGTGAGCAGATTGACAGCCTAGCGGCATTGTCAGGGGCGAGAGCAGAATTTACAGGCAGCTATGTGGGCTGGAATCCTGATGAAAATTCTATAATCACGCCTTTGACTCGTCAATTATACGCCCAAGTTTTGGGGCATGAGCCTGCCATCAAAGTCATTCATGCAGGTCTAGAATGCGGTCTGATCAAGCAAAGCCACCCAGACATGGACATCGTCTCCATCGGCCCTACCATCAAAAATGCCCACTCACCTGATGAGATGGTGCATATTGGCAGTGTGGAGACTTACTGGCAAGTATTGACACAGATTTTGGCAAATGCGCCAGTAAAGACACCAAGCTGATGGTAATGCAGGACGACCGCTTGGATGCGCTGCGTGAGCGTTTTTGGGAAAAATATCCGCTAAATCAGCTTAATGACACAGAATGGGAAGCGCTTTGTGATGGCTGTGGCGTGTGCTGTTTGGTGAAATTCTTGGACGATGACGATCCAAAATTTACCGAATACACCGATGTGGCGTGCAAACTTTTGGACTGTGCCACAGGACATTGTTCAAACTATACCAATCGCAAGCAATATGTGCCAGACTGCATTCGTCTGACGGCGGATATGGTGGCGGACATGATGTGGTTGCCACGCCACTGTGCCTATAAACGCCTACATTTGGGGCAAGGTTTGCCACATTGGCATTATTTGCTTGCAGGGCAAAATCGGCACGATGCACAGATGGCAAAAGTAGGCGTGCGTGGTCGCTGTGTGTCTGAGAGCGGTTTTGATGACGATGACATTGAAGAGCGAATCATTCGTTGGGTGAAGATTTGATGCTTTGGGGAATTTTGGCAAAATAACGCTTGAATAATCTGCACAAATCCGCTAAATTAAACCAATATTTTCAAAATTTTTATCAACACAAGTCAATACTGAGGATTTTTGTGATGTCTGATGACAGTTCGTCGGGGAGTTGGAGGCGAGGTCTAAAACGCTGGCTTTCTACCGCCCCTGAAACACGAGATGATTTGTTAAAATTGGTGCAAGAATCTCGCCAATTTTTAGAGCCTGACACGGTGGATATGCTCGAAGGCGTGCTGGATTTGCCTGCCACGCAGGTGCGTGAGATCATGACACCACGCCCACAGCTTGCCGCCATCAGCAGTGATGATGGTATTGCGGACATTTTGTCCGTACTGCTAGAAACGGAGCATTCTCGTTATCCTGTGTTTGACAGTCATGATGACAATGCCATCATCGGTATTTTGCTTGCCAAAGATTTGATTCCGATTTTTGCTAAGCATGCAGAGGGTGTGGATGCGCCATTTGTCCTAAAAGACATCGTCCGAAAACCGCTGTACATCAATGAATCTGCACGCTCGGACACGCTGCTAAGGCTGCTACAAAAAGCCCAAGTGCATATGGCGGTGGTATTGGACGAATTTGGTTCGGTGTCTGGCATTGTGACGATGGAAGATTTGCTTGAAGAGATCGTCGGTGACATCGTCGATGAGCATGACGACATCGATGAAGATAGCACCATCAATCACATCATCGCTCACCCCAATAAAGACGGTGTGTGGCTCATTCAAGCGGCGACGCTCATCAGTGACTGCAACGAGACCATCGGCTCTGAGTTTGATGACGCAGATGTCGATACGATGGGCGGGCTGGTCATGCAGGCGTTGGGTGCGGTCAGTCACTTGGAGGGTGAGACGGTGCAGATTGGCGACTGGCACATCACGGTGGTGGATGTGGAAGGGCGGTTCATTCGCTTGCTGGAAGTGGCGTATCGTCCAGAAGTTCACAGCAGTGACGCCTGATGCTTATGAATGACAAAGGCGTTTTGCTATTGTCAATTCTCAAGTCTAAATTTTGATGAGATGAAGGGCTGATGTCGATCAGCCCTTTTTTATATTTATAAAAAGCGCTTAGGGATCAGCTGTGCTGTGGGCTTGTCCGGGTGTGGTACATCGGCATTTTTTAGGGTGCGCATGATCCACTCGTCTGCGTGCTTGATGGCGCTCACCAAGTCATCGCCCAGTGCCAGTCGCCCAGCGATATGACTGGCAAGCGAGCAGCCAGAGCCGTGAAACTCGCCATCTAGCCGCTCAATGATACTGGTATGCACGATTTGCCCATCGACATACAAAAACTGCTCAATGTCGCCTGTGGTAAAGTCATGCGAGGTCTTGACCAATACCGCCTTGACGCCTTTGTCATTCAAGGCTTTGGCGCAGTCGTGCAAGTCATCAAGCCCTGCCAATGCTCGAAGTTCGTGCGTGTTTGGCGTGATGAGTGTGGCGTGAGGCAAAAGCCGTGCAAAGGCTTTTACCAGCGTGTCTTTGTCGCCAAGACTGCCGCCAGAGTTTGCCACCAAGACAGGGTCCAGCACAAAGGGCGTGCCGTGTGCGATGCTGCCATCGTCAAACAGCTCGCTCATCATGGCGATGTTTTCAACCGTGCCAAGCATACCAGATTTGATGGCTTTGACAGGCAAATCATTCAGCACGGCTAAGCCCTGTGCTCTTAAAAGCTCACTTGATACTGGCTCAAAGCCAAACACCTGCTGAGAGTCTTGCACCGTGATGGCAGTACACGCCACCGCAGCGTGCGCACCTGCCGCCCCGATGGACTCGATGTCTGCCTGCAAGCCTGCCCCGCCTGAGGGGTCAAGCCCTGAAAAGCAAAGCACGGTCGGGCGCATGGTGGGGTTTGTCATTGTCAAAATCCTTATGATGCTTGAT
Source organism: Moraxella nasibovis (assembly GCF_029581575.1). NCBI lineage: Bacteria > Pseudomonadati > Pseudomonadota > Gammaproteobacteria > Moraxellales > Moraxellaceae > Moraxella > Moraxella nasibovis. Next base: position 294,561 of record NZ_CP089975.1, read on the forward strand.
GAAAATCGATGATAAAAAGGGTGAAAATTTTTGATTATCATAACAAATCTTGCCAAGCTTTGCATAAATTTCCCAAAAATTTTCGCTTTTTTAAAAAAATGACTTGCAAAAGATAAAAACTTTGCTATAATTGTCGCCCACAACATGATGTGATTTATCACAGCGTTTGTAAAACGGTGACGTGGGTGAGTGGCTGAAACCACATCCCTGCTAAGGATGCATACGGGAAACTGTATCGAGGGTTCGAATCCCTCCGTCACCGCCATTTATTTTTAAAGAAAATTTTAAAAATAAATAAAAAAAGTGCTTGACATACTGAAATTTTCTAGTATAATAGCCCACCATCAAGACAGCAGCAAGCATCGCTAAAAACTTGATAAAATCCGCACCCGTAGCTCAGTTGGATAGAGCACTTGGCTACGAACTAAGGGGTCGGGAGTTCGAATCTCTCCGGGTGCGCCATATTTCAAAAAGTCATCAAAATCCAAGCGGTTTTGATGATTTTTTTTATTTAAAATTTACCGTTCACTCTAAGTTTGATTTTCAACACCATTGCCAAAACGATTTTTGAGATGATGGCGAATTTTCAGCGATTTCATGCCAAATTTGCCATTTCATGCTAAAATAGGTCAAATTTTTAGCCAATACCAACCACAATCAAATCAACCATGACCAAATCAATCATGACCAAATCTGCCAAACACCGCCCAGCACCACGCCCGTCTAAGGCTACCGTCAGTGATGATACCATCGTCATCGCCAGTCCCATCACTCGCTTGATGACCATGCTGTATGATGGCATGCTGATTTTGGCGATGTTGTTTTTGATGGGAGCGGTATTGTCGGTCGTGGGGACGCTGATGTTTATCGATGTGGGGACGGATGTGGCGGACGCCAAAGAGCTGCCTGCATGGTATCAAAATGGCGTGATGACCCCTGCCTTTGTGCTGACTTTGGTGGGTTTTTATGGCGTGTTTTGGCGAAAGTCTGGGCAGACTTTGGGTATGCAGACTTGGCGGCTTAAGACGGTGACGAGCACGGGGCATCTTTTGACATGGGGCGATAGCTTTAAGCGCATCATCAGTGCGTGTCTGTTGCCACTTTTGTGTGCATTGGTGGGGGCGTTTGTGAATGGCTCACGCTTGGCGGTGCTGATGAGTGCGTTTTTTGGGTTGGTGTTTAATTATGTGTTTTGTTGGTTCAATCGTCGGGGCTTGGCGGCACATGACATTTTGTCCAATACCATGACCTTAAAAGTGCCAAAATTTGAGCATGAAGGGATTTTTGCGTCATTAAAAAGAAGGGCGAAAAAATAACCTGATGGCAAGATGATAAAAAGCTCATGATGTGATTCATGAGCTTTTTTTTGGTATTGGGTGTATGTCCATTATTTAAAAATTTACAAAATTTGCCATAATGGTAGGGGCGAAAAATGTTTCGCCCGTACAAGACCTAAATTGTCTTAACTTACCTTAACTTAAATCGCCTAACTTAAATCACTTTGGAAAATCTGCCTGCGTGTTTTTGGGTGAGATACTCGTCAAATACCATCGCCACACTACGACCCAAGATTCTCCCCTTTGGTAAAATCTCTACGCCTGTGTCGCTGATTGACACCAGTCCGTCTGCTGCCATCTCATGAAGGCGTGCCAACTCGTTTTGAAAATAACTGTTTGCGTCAATGCCAAAGCGTTGACTGACTTCATGAAAATCAAGGCGGTCATGGCATAAAAGATTCATAATCACATGACGGCGAATCTCATCTTTGGGGTGGGCGGTGATGTGCTTGACGGCGGGCAGTTGTTCGCTTTGAATGTGCTGTTTGTATGCGTTTAGGTCTGTGTGATTTTGTAGAATGTGGCGATTGATTTGGCTGATGGAGGATACGCCAAAACCAAGCAGATCGCACTCGCCAAGCGTTGCGTAGCCTTGAAAGTTGCGGTGTAGTTTGCCTTGTCTTTGGGCGATCGCCATGGCATCATCAGGGCGAGCAAAATGGTCAATGCCAATGTATTGATAGCCTGCGTCCGCTAGGGCGTTGATGGTATTACCAAACATGGTGAGTTTGTCAGCGGGGCTTGGCAAGTCTTCATCACGAATGCGTCTTTGGGCAGCGAATCGCTCTGGCAGATGTGCATAATTAAAAATAGACAGGCGATCAGGACTTATGTCAATGATGCGTGCCACCGTGTCCGCCATGCTCGCCACCGTCTGATGGGGCAGTCCATAAATAAGGTCAATATTGATGGACTCAAAACCAAGTTGCCGAGCCTTCATCATCACTTGGCGGATCAGCTGTTCTGGCTGAATGCGATTGACGGCGATTTGCACTTTTTCTGCCAAATCCTGCACGCCAAAACTTAGGCGGTTAAACCCCAGCTGTCTAAGCACATCCAGCGTATTTTCCCTAAGTTCTCTGGGGTCAATTTCTATGGAATAATCGCCATCTTTGGCAAATTCAAACTCGCTTTGTAAAAATTGCCACAGCCTTGTCAGCTCATCATCGCTAAAAAAAGTGGGTGTGCCACCGCCCAGATGTAGCTGTTTGACCAAGCGGTCGCCTTTGATGAGTGATTTTTTGTGGCGAACTTCTTGGATAAGGTATTCAAGATAGTCGCCTGCATCGCTGTTTTTCTTGGTAATGATTTTATTGCAGCCACAGTAGTAGCACAGATGACGGCAAAATGGCACATGAAAATACAGTGAAAGGGGTGTGTTTGGGTCTTGTTCGTTTAAGATTTGTCGCTCAGCACCGTCTTTGATGGGCATAAATTCAAGGGCGGTGGGGTAGGAAGTGTAGCGTGGGGCTTGCTGGTTGTATTTTTTGATGAGTGTTTCGTCAAAGCGGACGCCACTAAAATGCAGTGGCTGATGATTGGCATAGGGATTCATGACAAACCTTTTGATGGCTTAGTTTGGGTTATTATACTTAGGTATACTAGGGTTATTATACCTTGTTAGTGGCGATTTTATCAATGATGGGGGTGGGGGTGGGCGGCAGTTGTTTTGAGAAATCTGCCTTTTTGGTGTGAAATTTGCAAAAAAGTCTGGCATTTTTTATGATTTTTCGTTAAAGTAAGCATACAGGCTTAGTGTGATAACAAGAGTGGTCTGTGTTAGAGTGAAAATAATTTTGGAAAAATGACGAGTATCTTATGAGTAGTGTGAATAAAGTGATCATCGTGGGTCGTCTGGGTAATGACCCTGAAGTGCGTTCTTTTCAAAATGGTGGCGGCGTGACCAACATTTCTGTGGCGACCTCAGAACGCTGGACGGACAAAAACACAGGCGAGCGCAAGGAGCAAACCGAATGGCACCGCATCAGCCTGTTTAATCGTTTGGGCGAGATCGCCGCTCAATATCTGCGCAAGGGCAGCATGGTGTACATCGAAGGCAGTCTGCAAACTCGTAAATACACCGACCAGCAGGGCGTGGAGCGTTATAGCACTGAGATTCGTGCGTCAGAAATGCGTATGCTGAGCTCTAATAATGAGCAAGGCGGCTTTGGTGGTAATCAAGGCTATAATAATGGCGGTGGTTTTGGTGGCAATGGTGGTTATCAAAACCAAAATAACCAGCAATGGGGCAATAATCAAAACCGTAATTTTAACCAAAATTATAACAATGATTATAATCAAGGTGGTTTCAATCAAGGTCAAGCCAATCAGAATTTTGGCAACCAAGGCGGTTTTAATCAAGGCAATCCAAACGCCCAATTCCAAAACGGCTTTGCAGGGCAAAATCAAGCATCATCTGCACCATCAAGCCCAGCTCAAAACAACATGCCACAGAATAACACCAACGCCTTTGGTGCACCGCCTGCCGCCAAGTCAGATGCACCGCCCGCCGCTAAGCCAGCGTCATCGGCAGTGGCGGATGATGACATTCCTTTTTAATTTAAGCCTTTCTAAGCTTTTATTGAATGCTCTACCTTTAAGGCAATCACTAAAAACAGCTCAATGTTTGGGCTGTTTTTTTATTTGACATATCAAGAAAAGATTTGGAAATGAGTTTATAATACACCCATCAATGCAAAAACTGACAAACAGCCATCCAAGAACAAGAAACGATGGCGACTGTGTTTTTAGATAAATATGGCTTTGGCTTTAACAAAAGAGGTTTGAATGAATTTTGAGATTTTATTGGGCATCTGCTTGGGCGTGGGCTTGGCGGCAAGTACGGGCTTTCGTGTGTTTGTTCCGCTGTTTGCCATGTCTTTGGCGGCGCATTTTGGTGTGTTGCCGCTTGGTGAGAATTGGCAGTGGCTGGGCAGCACGACGGCGCTTGTGATTTTGGGTGTGGCAAGCTTGGTGGAGTCGGTCAGCTATTTGGTACCGATCGTGGATAACTTTTTGGACGCCATTGCTGTACCTTTGGCGGGGCTTGCAGGCACGATTGTCATGGCATCAAGCCTTACAGAGCTAAGTCCCGCGATGACTTGGGCGCTTGCCATCGTGGCAGGTGGTGGTGCGGCAACTGCTGTCAAGACCACTTCTGCTGCCACTCGTGCTGTCTCGACCGCCACCACCGCAGGTACGGCAAACCCCGCCATCGGATTGGCGGAGACTGGCACAGCGATTGGGCTGTCAGTGCTGTCAATCTTTGCGCCTGTGGCGGCGGCAGTCGTGGTGGTGATTGGGCTGCTTGTGCTGATTTGGCTTGCCATGAAGCTCAAAAAACAGCTCGCCAAATGACGATGGGTTTTTGGTTTTAATAAAAAACATGCGGCACAAAAACGCCATCATCACCTGTGATGGCGCCATGACTTTCACGAATGCCAATACCAGCCGTGCCATGCCCGATGATCCAGCTGCTGAGGACGGCATACACACGCTCGCCTTGTGCGTCTGTAAAGCTTGGGGCGAGCTTGGCTTGTTGATACACAAAGCCTTCATGTCCATAGCCACCAGCGGTCTGCGTCTCGCCTTGTGGCGTGTGCAAGGTGATGTTTAAGCCTTGGCGGGAGAAAAAAGGCTTTTTGACAAAGTGGTCGCCCAGCGTGTCAGGTGAAAAATGGGCGGGCAAAAGATTGGGGTGGTTGGGAAACAGCTCCCACAGCATGCACAGCATGGCTTTATTGCCAAACAAAAGCTTATAGGCAGGCTCAATGAAAGTCGTGCGACTACTGGCAAGATACTGCCCAAAGTCGTCTTGGACGAGCCACTCCCAAGGGTAGAGTTTGAACAGCTGCTCGATCGGCTCGTCATACAAATCCACAAACACCCCTTGTGCGTCATGATGACCGATGTCACTAATGTCAATGAAGTGGGTGCTAAGACCTGCTTGCTTGGCGATGTCTTGCAGATGGCGTGTGGCGATGACATCCTCGCTTTCATCGCTCATGGCGGTAAAGTACAAGGGGTGGGGTGATTTTAGGGCTTTAAATTCAAGCAAAAGCCGCTCATGAATGCTATTAAATTGTTTGGCGTTCAGGTTTTGTGTGCGTAGCCATTGCCGCTGTGCCGCACCGCTTTCTAAGATGAGCGTGGGTGTGTCGGCGTTGTATTCATACAGCTTGGGCGCATCTTTGCCATCATACCAAAGATCAAAACGACCGTAGAGTGTGGGCGTGTCAGGGTGAAAACTGCTCTCAATCAGATGTGCGGACGCATCATCAATGCCAAGGCGAGTATAATCGCCTGTTTTGATGACATGGCGTGCGGCGGCAAAATACATCTGGTGCAGCTCTTTGGTCGCCTCCGCCAGCGTGTCAATCTGACGCTCATCAAAGGCGTAGTAGGCGTCATTTTGCCAATGCGTCTGCCAAAACTTAGGATCAATGCCCTGATAATCAAAGCCTAGGCGTGCAAGATCACTTTGCCAGTCATGGCTTGAAATGAAATGTTCTCGTCTCACGAACGACCGCCACCTGAGCGCTTGCCAGTGCTGCCAAAGCCTCTGCGTGGCGTGGCTTGCTGAGCGTTTTGGGCTTGGCTGCTTTGGTAGTTTTGGGTGCTTTGGGCGGCGCTTTGACGCTGTCCTGCTGCCTGTCCGCTTTGTACTGATTGGGCGGCATTATTGTTCGCTGCTGGCTGCTGCGTGGTGGCAGGGGCTTGTGCGGTCTTGGATGCATCTGCCACTCGGGCATTGCCTGCTTTATTGGCAAGGTAGCCTGCTGCCGCACCCGCTGCCGCACCTGCCAAGAGTGCGCCACCGACACCCATGCCGTCATCCGCTTGTGCGCCATCAGCTGGCAGGGCTTCTTGACCCTCAGGGATTACTTCTGTCGCCTGAGCTTCAAGCTGTGCGGCGGTGTCATTGATGGTAGCAGCCTCAGCTTTGGCTTGGGCGGCAGCCAAGCGAGCCTGAGCCTCAGCAAGCTCACGCTCAGCATCCGCCAAGCTTTGTTCGGCGGTCTGTGGGGCTGTCTGGGGCTGTGTTGGTGCAGGCGAGCAGGCGGACAGTCCAAGTGTGCCAAGCCCAAGTAGTGCCAAAGACAGTGGTTTTTTGGTGTTTTTAAAGATGGTCATGATTTTTGCCTTTAAAACGAAGATGAATAATAAAAAGGGTTTTTAGATTATTATGCGGTTAAATGAGTGATTTTACAAGGTTTTTTTGTGATAAGTGTGCTTTGTTTTGCGTCTATGTGTTTCCCAAATCATGAAGTCATGCTATAATTTAGCCGATGTATGAGCCAGTATTTTTGTATTTTGCCAATAATTTTTTGATGCGATCATGACCATGCCTGATAAAATTTCCCCTTCAACCAAGCAAGCAGGTTTTTTTGACCGTCTTTGGCAGGGTTTCTTGACGACGGTTGGTACGGAGCGATTTTTCCATATTTTCTCCCCGTGGGTGAAGTGGCTTGCTGCCATCTCGGCGGTATTATTGACGCTTGGCACGGTGTGGGGCCTGGGTTTTGCGCCGCCTGATTATTTGCAAGGCAACAGCTATCGCATCATCTTTATCCATGTGCCAGCTGCCAGCCTTGCCATGAGCATTTATTTTGCCTTGGCGGTGCTTGGGGTGATTTTCTTGGTATGGAAAATCAAAACCGCCAACATCGTCGCCCAAGCCATCGCACCGATTGGTTTTATTTTTTGTGTGCTGAGTTTGATCACAGGGTCGATTTGGGCAAGACCGACTTGGGGCACTTATTGGGTGTGGGATGCTCGCCTGACGAGTATGCTGATTTTGGCGTTTTTGTATGTGGGGGTGATGGCGCTGTTTGCCGCCTTTGAACACAGCCAAAACCGCGGCAAGGCAGCAGCGATTTTATCCATCGTCGGCGTGGTCAATTTACCCATCATCAAATATTCGGTGGAGTGGTGGAATACGCTGCACCAAGGGGCGACTTTTACGGTCACCAATGCACCAAAAATGTCCGCCAGTATGTGGCTGCCACTACTTGTGATGCTGCTTGGTATGTATTTTTTGGTGGCGGCACTTGCCATCTATCGCACCAATTCTTTGATTTTGGCTCGTGATCATAATAAATCTTGGGTACAAAAATTACTCAATCAGCCAGCCAACCCAAACCATAAGGGCAGCAAGCGATGACGCCATATTTTTCAAGTTTTCAAGATTTCGTGCAGATGCAGGGGCATGGGGCGTTCGTGTGGGCGTGCTATGGCATCAGTTTTTTTGCTTTATTGGCGCTCATCGTTTATGCAAAAAAAGAGCGTAAAGCCACGATCGATCGGCTGCGTCGTCAGGCGGGCGCTCAGCCCACTCGCTTGACCAATAAGCAAAGACAAGCACTGGGTGCCGATAACGGCTTAACTGGCAAAGATGGTTGAAATTTTAATCATCACCCACATCTTACAATCTACCTAATAATACCAAACTGATAGCAGAATTAACCATGAATAATGTCAGACAAAAAAAGCTCATGTGGGTCATCGCCATGCTGGTGGGGGCAGTGATTGCGGTCGGGCTGATTTTATACGCCATTCGTCAGCAGACGGATTATTATTTTGATCCGACCGCCATCTCTCAGGGGCAGGCACCAGAATCCAAGCGCATTCGTGCAGGCGGTATGGTGGTGGCAGGCTCGGTCAAGCGAGACCCAAGCGATCAGCTGAATGTGCAGTTCCAAATCACTGATTATAAAGCGGTGGTGCCTGTGACTTATCGTGGCGTATTGCCTGACTTGTTCGCTGAAAACTCTGGCATCGTGGCGACAGGCGAGCTGCAAGATGGTGTGTTTGTGGCGTCTGAGGTGCTGGCAAAGCATGATGAAAACTATATGCCGCCAGAGGTTGCCAAATCTTTAAAGCAAGAACACGCCGCTCGTGGTACCGATGTCAGTGGTGAGCAATTTACACCTGCCGTGCCGATGAGTGAAATCGATGAGCGTGAGGCAAAGCAGGCGCAGTGATGTAGATTTTGCTCTTATATGCTTAATTTTGGTTTTTTTTAGTATGCCATAAAGGCGAGCGTTGGCTCGTCTTTTTGTTTTGAATGCGAGCGGTTTTGATGGCTTAAATGACTGGATGGCTTTTTAAATGACTTAAGTGGAGTTTTTAATGATTGTAGTCATACAGATTTTTTTTTGCAAAATTGATAAAAAATAAGGCAAATTGAGCATTTGCTTGATTTGATGGTTGATTTTTGTTGGTAAGATTGGTAAATTGCAAGGCAGGCAAATGGATAATTTAAGGAGAAAATTGTGCCTGCATTAAGAAATGACATTGATCCTGATGGATTGCTTGAATATTCGGTGGTTTATACAGACCGTGCGTTGAATCATATGTCGCAAGTTTTTCAGCAGGTCATGCGTGATTTGTCTGGCGAATTAAAATCTTTGTACCAAGCGGATGCGGTCGCCATCGTGCCAGGTTCAGGTACGGCAGGCATGGAGGCGGTGGCTCGTGCTTTTGCTTATGACAAAGACTGTGTCATCATCAGAAATGGTTGGTTTAGCTACCGTTGGACGCAGATTTTGGAAGTTACAGGCGTGGCAAAATCCAGTGAGGTTTTTTGTGCCAGCCATACAGGCGATGACAAGGCGGTGTTCGCCCCAGCAAAGATTGATGAAGTGGTGGCGTTCATTCGTGATAAAAAACCTCAGGTGGTGTTCGCTCCCCATGTGGAGACGGCGTCTGGCATGATGCTTACCGATGCGTACATCAAGGCATTGGGCGAGGCGGTACATGAGGTGGGCGGACTGCTTGTGATTGATTGCATTGCGTCTGGCTGCATATGGCTGGACATGAAAGCGCTTGGCGTTGATGTGCTGATTTCTGCACCGCAAAAGGGACTGTCAAGCACGCCGTGTGCAGGTCTTGTGATGATGAATGAAAAGGCTCGTGAAGTGGTGCTGTCAAGCGTACCAAGTAGTTTTTCACTGGACTTAAAATCATGGCTAAACATCATGACGGCTTATGAAAATGGCGGTCATGCGTATTATGCGACCATGCCAACGGACGGACTAAGACAGCTAAGAGATGCACTGTTTGAGGCAAAACAAATTGGCTATGATGCCCTAAAAACCGCCCAAATCAAACTTGGCGAGGGTATTTTGGCAGTGCTAAACGACAAAGGCATTCAAAGCGTGGCACACCCAGACTATCAGGCAAGAGGCGTGGTGGTTTGCCATGCACCCAGTGAGGCGGTGCATAAGGGCGTGGCATTTGCTGAGCAAGGACTGCAAATCGCTGCTGGTACGCCGCTGCAAGTTGGCGAGCCTGCTGGCTATCAGAGCTTTCGCATTGGGCTGTTTGGTCTGGACAAGCTGACCGATGTTGAGGCGACGATTGCACGCTTTAAGGCGGCGGCTGATAAGGTGTTTGGCTAAGTAATTGCACTTGCTTTATCATGAAAAATCCCCTTTTGATGAGTGTATCAAAAGGGGATTCTACCGTAAAAAATGTAGTTTGGCGGAGACGGAGGGATTCGAACCCTCGATACGCTATTAACGTATACACACTTTCCAGGCGTGCGCTTTCGACCACTCAGCCACGTCTCCAATCTGTCTATTATAGCAAAATTTTTTGGCTTTGTCTTGCGATTTTAATGATTATTTGCTTTGTCAAAAAATACGCTTTTGATGCGGGTGATGGCGATGATGGCAGCGACGACAAGCACGACGACAACCACGATTTTGCTGATGGGCGAGATGAAACTCTCCACCATCTCGTAGTTTGCTCCAAGTACATAACCTGCATACGCCAGTAGGGTTGTCCAGATTGCCGAACCGATGGCAGTCAAGGTCAAAAACGGCAACATTGGCATACGAGCCATGCCAGCAGGAATGGAGATGAGCGAGCGAATGGCAGGAATCATGCGTCCAAAAAACACGACCGATTTGCCGTATTTGTGAAACCATGCTTGGGCATTGGTGATGTCTGATGGCTTGACTAGGACATATTTGCCGTATTTTTCAGCCAGACTGTATAGGCGTTTTTCGTCAAGCACGGTGCCAAAATAATACAAAGGCAACGCCCCAAGCACCGAGCCTAGCGTGCCTGCAATGATGACGGCGATGATGTTCATCTGACCCATGGCGGCGGCAAAACCTGCGGCAGGCATGATGAGTTCGCTAGGGATGGGTGGAAACACATTTTCCAAAAACATCATCAAGCCAACGCCAAGCAGACCCAATTTGTCCATGATGGCAAGCACCCACTGGCTGATCGTATCCATATTTTAGACTTAAATAAAAAATCAACCACGCTAAGTGATTGATTTTATGTAAAAAATAAACTTGGTGGAGATGGCGGGAGTTGAACCCGCGTCCGCCAGCACTACGCCCATAGCTCTACATGCTTAGAATCTGTCTTTGGCTTTAATCCGCACCGATCCGACAGTCAGGATGGATTGGACGATTTGCTAAGAGTTCGCACCTGTCATCGCAACGCTAACAGATGCTATCCTTTGTGCGTTCGCATCGGGGTGAGCAACCAGACCAAAGGCAATCTGTGCCGACCCAAGCAGCCCTTAGGCTGCTAGTGCGTAAGTTTCGTCGTTTGCGACTATTTTAAGTGGTACTGTATTTACAAGAGATTACCACTCTTGACATGCACTATTGAGTTTCATTACCAGCGTCGAAGCCAGAACATCCCCAATATGTGAGCATTGTAACAAATAAAAGGCTTGGTGGCAATGCCGGCCATGTTTTATTTTGTATGCTTAATGTTTAAGAGTGGTTTCTTTGCCTGTCTTGTCGATGTAGTATGCTCGGCTGTCTTTGATGACAAAGGCAAGACCGTCGATGAAGTTGGCGGGTGCGTCATAGATGGCTGGGATAATCAGCTCGCCTTTGGGATTGATGTGACCGTATTTGTAGCCGTCACTTCCTTTGATGCCAATGGACGCTAAGCCCTCAGAAAAATCCTCTGCGGTGTCAAAGGTGGGTGCAACGATGGTTTTTCCGTCTTTGTTAAGATAGCCCCATTTGCCATCAATTTGCACACGCACCAAGCCATTTTCAAACCAGTCTCCTGTGTTTGGGTAGCGGGCGGCGATGACGACTTTGCCTTTTTTGTCGATGAAACCGTATTTGCCGTCTTGTTTGATCTTGGCACGACCCTCCCAAAAGCCCCACGCATCGTCAAATTTGGGCTTGATGACAAGCGTGCCTTTGGGGTTGATGAAGCCGTATTTGCCGTCTTGTTTGATGAGTGCCAGACCATCATCAAAGCTGTCAGCAAAGTCAAACTGCGGCTCAATGACGACCTTACCCTCGGCATTGGCATAGCCGTACAGACTGCCTTTTTTGATGACGGCAAGGTTTTCGTTGTATTGACAATCCTCTGTCTGGTGCACGAAATGATGCCCAGCAGGCAGGGTAATCTGGCTTTCACACGCCAGCGCATGATCTGGTGAGTCAGGCGATGATGGCTCGGCGTGCGCCAAGGCTGGAACAAGCACCAGTACAGGGAGTAGTTTGGATAAAGTGGTGTGTTTTTGGTTCATGATTGTGTTTTTATTTGATTTGATGGCATTTATTATACCACGATTGCGCCATGACCATACCACGATTGCGCCATGACCATACCAAGATTATGCCATGATTGCGCCATGTCAGACACATCAGATTAAAGCATCGATGATGGCGACTTTCAAGGCGGACAGCTGCTCTTTGTTTAAAGTTTTGCCATCGGCATCGCTCAGATAAAATACATCTTCGGCACGCTCGCCTAAGGTGGTGATGCGTGCGCCATGCACCTTGATGTCAAGCAGGCTAAACACCCGACCGAGCTTTGCCAAAAGGGCGGGGCGGTCTTTGGTGGTCAAGGACATCATGTGCTGACCCAGATGCGCGTGCGCCGTCGCCTCGCCAAACTGAACTTGGGTGGGCACGGTGAAGTGTTTGAGTCTGCCGTCTAGCCCAAAATGACGGGGCGTAAAGTCATTTTTGCCATCTTTGCCATCTTTGAGCGCTTTGATGAGACTGTCGATGAGAGTTTCTTTGCGAATGTCGTTGGTTAGGATGTCGTCTCTGTCGTCGCCCTTGCCGATAGCGTAGCGGTCGATGAGTACATAGCAGTCTAAGGCGGCAGGCGTGCCATCGATGACGGCGGTCAAAATCGTCGCATCCAGCACGGACAGACCCATCTGGTCGAGTACGCCCACCGTCGCAGCAAATAGGTCGTCTTGGTCGTGGGTGCAGATGAACAGTTGCACAGCGTTTAATGCCAAGTCCGAATGCGCTCGCAGCACGATGATGGGCTTACCGTTTGCCAGCCTGTCTTGATGTGTGAGTATTTCGTCAGTTTGCCAAGCGATGTCTGGGTGTTTTTGTTTTAAGAAAAATTCCTCGCCAAAATCCGCCCACAGCGCATCAATGGCAGTCGCTGGATGTGTCGTGAGCGCACGGGCTTTGTTTTGCCGATTGGCGATGACGGCGTCTTTGTCGGTGACTTCTTCGCCAAGGCTTAGCACTCGGTGCGTGCTGATGTACAGCTGTTTGAGCAGTGATGCTCGCCATGAGTTCCAAAGCTGTGAGTTGGTGGCGTTCATGTCGGCAACGGTCAGCACATACAGGTGGTTTAGGTGCGCAACCGTACCTGTGAATCTGGCAAAATTTTTGATGACATCGGGGTCGGAGATGTCTTGTTTTTGGGCGGTCAAAGACATGGTCAAATGCTCGCGCACCAGCCACGCCACAAAGTCTGCATCCTCGTCATTCATGCCATGTGCCTGTGCAAATTCATAGACATCTACCGCCCCAAGCTCGCTGTGATCGCCACCACGACCCTTGGCGATGTCGTGAAAAATGGCGGCGATGACCAGCAGGTCTTTGCGGTTGATTTTTTGATAAACCTGACTGACAAGGTCGAATTTCTGCTGATATTCTTCATTATTCGTGTCGCCAAAACGGTGTAAAATCCGCACAAGTAGCAGTGTGTGCGCATCGACCGTGTATCGATGAAACAAATCGTACTGCATGAGACCCATGATTTTGCCAAATGCAGGCAAATAGCGCCCCAAAATGCCGTAGCGCTTCATGATTCTAAGACGATGAAACAGCAGGTTATTTTCTTGCAAATTTGCCAAAAACAGCGCACGGTGCGTGGGGTTTTGGCGATAAGCGTCATCGATGTGCGTGCTTGCCAAGCGTAGGGCTTTGAGCGTGCTGGCGGCGACTTTTTTGATGCTTCGCTGCCCCATGATGAGAAATATTTTTAAGATGTTTTCTGGTTTTTTGATAAAAATATCGTCGTCTTTGGCGAGGATCTGGACGACAGATTCGCCACGCTGTTTGCCATGATCGCTCAGCTGATAAAAATCATGATCAATGCTCAAACGCTCATGCTTGGGCGACAGGTAGCGCTCTTGGTAGTAGGCGCAGAGCATCTCTGAAAGAGCAGCGACTTGCATGGCGTGCTGATAATACTGACGCATCATGTTTTCAAGGGCGTGCGTGAGTGTCTTGCCGTCAGCGTCTTGTGGCGCAAGATTTAGGCGTTTGGCGAGATTTTTTTGTTGTTCAAACAGCAGCCGATCATCACAGCGACCAGACAGCATGTGCAGGTGATGGCGAATGAGCCATAAGAATGTTTGTGCATTTTGTAGGTCATCAAGTTCATCTTGGCTGATAAAGCCAGCTTCGCTCAGGTCTGATAAGGTGCGTGCCGTTTCAAAATAAAACCTGCCCAGCCACACCAAAATGTGCAAATCTCTAAGTCCACCAGGGGCGGTTTTGATGTTGGGTTCTAGGTTGTATTCGGTGGCGTTGTGAGATAGATAGCGTGTTTTTGATGCTTCAATCTTGGCTACAAAAAAGGTCTGCGCGCTCCATGCGTTTTTTGCGGCGAGCAGGGGCAGATTTTGCAAAGCGGTGTTGCCAGTGATGTGTCTGGCTTCCAGTAGGGCGGTGGCGACGGTGTGGTCGGTGGCGGCAAAGGTCATGTCATTGGGTGTGCGCACGCTAATGGCGGGCGTGATGCCAATGTCCCACAGCATCGCCACAAAGCGCTCAATCGCCAGACTGTGCGTCTGCACCGTCTCGCCTAGGATTAAAATGTCAATGTCAGACTGCGGAAAAAGCTCGCACCGACCATAGCCACCGATGGCAAATAACGCCAGTTCATCAGGCAAATACTGACAAAAAAGCTCGCTCAATAACTTATCCATCGCCTGCGTGCGAAGGCGTAACGATGATTTAATGTGTTTTTCAGGATTGTTTAGCGTCAATAAATGCTTATCAATCTGATGATTTAGCTCATTAAGCCATGCCTTGATGGGTGTGCCGTCAAAGGGCTTGGTGTCCGTGCCTTTAACCATTTTTGGCAGGGGTGGTAGAGATGTTAGCGGTGGCAGGGCTGATGGTGCATTCATGGCGATGAGCTTTGTAAGATGGGTGGGTTTGTGTTGAGCGAACTTTAAAATGACCACAAATTAAACCTTGCTCGTAGAGATAAATCGCAATTCGTCCTACTTGATTGCGGTAAAATTTAGGTTCGGTTGGTGCATTATAATGATGTATTATAATGAAAAATACCACAGATTGCACGGTGGAGTGTTAAAAAACGCCTACCGTACGATAGGCGTTTTTTGCTATGCTTTAAGCTGGTTTTGAGAATTATTGAGTTAAAAAACTCAAATCTTCATCAGGGCGAGCGGTCGTTACGATACAGCCATTATCGGTAACGATCAGCGTATGCTCCCATTGGGCGGACAGCTTGCGGTCTTTGGTGATTGCTGTCCAGCCGTCTTTCATGATTTTGGTTTGCCATACGCCTTGATTGATCATCGGCTCAATGGTGATTGCCATGCCTGTTTTTAATTGTACGCCGGTGCCTTTTTTGCCGTAGTGTAGCACTTGTGGTTCGGCATGGAAAGTTTTGCCAATGCCATGTCCGCAAAACTCACGCACGATGGAGAAGCGTTCTGGTTCAACGACTTCTTGAATTGCTGCCCCAATGTCGCCCAAAAACGCACCGTCTTTGACCACTTTCATGCCAGCATAAAGGGCACGCTGAGCGGTATCGCAGATGCGTTTTGCCATCACCGAGCCTTCGCCGATGATCCACATTGCCGAAGTGTCGCCATAGTAGCCATCTTTGATGACGGTAACATCAATATTGATGATGTCGCCGTCTTTTAAGATGCGCTCATGGTCCGGCATACCGTGGCAGACGACATGGTTGATCGAAGTGCAAAGCGTGAATGGATAGCCTTGATAATTTAGGCAGGCAGGAATGGCGTTTTGTACTTCGGTGATGTGTTTGTATGCCAAATCGTCCAAAAATCCTGTGCTGACACCTGCTTTGACATGGGGGTCTAGCATTTGTAGTACTTCTGCCGCCAAGCGACCAGCGACTTTCATTTTTTCAATTTCGTCGTTATTCAAGATGGGAATGTTTTTGCTCATGAGAAACCTAATGTATGGTGTAGAAATTAGTCAATAAAAATGGGCGAATATGACGCCCATTTTACTATTTTTTGCTCAAATTTTCTATGAAAATTACTCTTCATCCAGCAAATCACGCTCACGAGCTGCCTGCAAAATGATGCTTGAGCGGTTGCCAGAACGACAAAAAATGTGCAATGGGCGTTCGGTGGCGTTGAAAAAATCAGCGAATTCTTGCACATGATTCATGTCCAGCATACCGCCAGCAAAGGCGATTTGCTTGTAGATGATGCCGTGTTCGGTGCAGGCGTTTTTGATTTCATCAGAAGTTGGCTGTCCGATTTCTTCGCCATCTGGACGGTTATTGACGATGGTTTTTACGCCTTGCTTGGCAAGTTCGGCGACATCGGCAGGCGTGATTTGACCTGAGATGGTGATGCGAAATTCTGGGGCTAGGTCAGTCATAAAAATTCCTTAATGAAATATGGATAAAAACTGTTCCTAGCTTACCTTGTTTTGCTGATTTTGGCAAATGCTTCTTGCGATGGGAAAGTATGACTGTTAGGTCAGAAAATAAAAAATCTGTCATTTTGATTGATGGTTTGTGATAAAATTACCCAGCCAGCCTATGCCAGCCAAAAGGATTGTCATGAAAACTTTTTTTAAATCAACGCTTAATACCGCCAAAGTCTTTGGCGAACAGCTTTCTGCCAAAATCATTCCAACGACCACGCCGGTCAATCAGCCAAGCGAGCCGAGCCAGTATCCGCATATTTTTGAGCCATTGGATTTGGGTTTTACCACCCTAAAAAATCGCATTGTGATGGGGTCAATGCACACAGGGCTTGAGGACAGATTTTATCATTATGGCAAATTGGCGGCATATTTTGAGGCACGAGCCAAAGGCGGTGTGGGGCTGATTGTTACAGGGGGTATTTCGCCAAATCGTGAAGGTTGGCTGACTCCGCTTGGTGGTACGCTGAACCGCAGTGCTGATGTCTTGCACCATCGTCGTGTGACTCGTGCAGTACAAAAGCACGGTGCGAAAATTTTATTGCAGATTTTGCATTCTGGGCGTTATGGCTATCATCCGTTTGTGGTCGCACCCAGTGCAATCAAGTCGCCGATTTCGCCGTTTAAGCCACGCCAGATGAGCGTGCGTAACATTCATGCGACGATTGCTGACTTTGTCCATACGGCTGAGCTTGCCAAAAAAGCAGGCTATGATGGCGTGGAGATTATGGGGTCGGAAGGGTATTTGATTAACCAGTTTTTGTCCGCTCGCACCAACAAACGCACGGACGACTATGGTGGCAGTCTAGAAAATCGTGCCAAATTTGCCCTACAAATCGTCCAAAATATCCGTGAAAAAGTGGGCGAGCAGTTCATCATCAGTTTTCGCTTGTCTATGCTTGAGCTGGTGGAAGATGGGGCGGTGATGAGTGAGGTGATCGCTTTGGCAAAACTGCTTGAAAATGCTGGCGTCACTTTATTAAATACAGGTATTGGCTGGCATGAGGCTCGTGTGCCGACCATCGTCACTGGCGTGCCACGAGCCAGCTTTGTGCGATATACCGAGGCGGTCAAAAGTGCCGTCGCCATTCCTGTCATCGCCGCCAACCGCATCAATATGCCTGATACAGCCGAGTGGATTTTGGCAAGTGGTCAGGCGGATTTGGTGCAGATGGCTCGTCCGTTTTTAGCGGACAGCGATTGGGTCAATAAAGCCAAGAGCAATCAAGCCAACCTGATCAACACCTGCATCGGCTGTAATCAGGCGTGCCTTGATCATATTTTTGAAAATCAGCGTGCCAGCTGTTTGGTTAACCCTTTGGCGTGCCATGAGAGCGAATATGCCATCAAGCCTACCAAAAAACCCAAAAAAATCGCCGTCATCGGAGCAGGCGTGGCGGGGCTTTCGGCAGCGATCACCGCAGCAGCGCGTGGGCATCAGGTGAGCATTTATGAGGCAAGACCTTTCATCGGTGGTCAGTTTAATTTTGCCAAAGTCATCCCTGGCAAGGAAGAGTTTTTTGAGACGATTCGCTATTTTCGTGAGCAGCTGTCTTTGTATCAAGTGACGGTGCATACAGGCGTGCAGGTGACTAAGCAAATGCTTGATTCGATGGCGTTTGATGACATCATCGTGGCGACAGGTGTCGTGCCAAGAGCGCTTGCCATCGAGGGTGTGGGACTGCCTAGCGTGATGAGCTACGCTGAGCTTTTGTCGGGTGAGCGTGTGGCAGGCGAGCGTGTGGCGGTGCTTGGCGCTGGCGGCATTGGCTTTGATGTGGCGGAGTTTTTGGCGCACGGAGGGGCTGTGTCTGATAAGGTCAATTCGCCTGATTTTCGCCCGACTGCCCAGACGAGCGAGGCGTTTTTTGAGCAATGGGGCATTGACACTGATGCCTTGTATACCACCAAAGGCGCTCTCGCTAAACCAAAGCCTGCCAAGGCGCATCGCCAGATTTATCTGATTCAGCGTTCAGAAGGCAGACTGGGAAAAACGCTGAATAAAACCACAGGTTGGGTGCATAAGGCGACTTTAAAGCAGATGGGCGTCAAACAAATCTCTGGGGCAAGCTACGACAAAATCACCGATGAAGGACTTTGGGTTACGGTGAATGGACAGCCGCAGCTTTTGCGTGTGGATACAGTCGTGCTGTGCATCGGTCAAGAGTCGGTCAATCATCTCATGCCAAATGTCGGCGACGCACCGAGTGCTCAGTATCACATCATCGGCGGCGCCAAGAAATCAGAGCGTCTGGACGCCAAGCGTGCGATTAAAGAAGGCTTTGAAGTGGGGCTGTTGGTGTGATGGCTTGGCTGAGTTTTTAATATCAAAATAACCAGTCTTATTTTTATTTATTGTATTTCATGTGCTGCGTCTGTGGCGGCTTGGCATGCTGTTACATTTATCTTATTTGGCTTATTGATTTATGTGGTATAATGGAACGATATGGCTGAACAAAAACCGTCTCATCTGACACGCCAATCCAGCCGCCAAGCGTGCCACTATTTTTATGGGCTTGAGTAGATTGGTCGTCTTTTTGGGCGATTTTTTTGTTCAGTGTTTAATCATGGTTAATCATACAAATCACATAAAAACAACATAAGATAATCAAGATGATAAAAGCATCTTTAAAGCGACTGCCTGTGGCGCTGTGCCTGTGTCTTTCGGCAGGTGTCTGGGCAAACATCAATCCCTTGCAGGTCAATGAGCTCATCACTCATGCGGTGCAAACACATCCTTTGGTGTCATCGGCGGTGGCGGATAAAGAAGCTGCCGCAGAGGGCGTGACGGCTGCTAAGCTTGGTTTTTTGCCAACGCCTACCGTCCAATCGACACACGACAGTGATGACGGGCAGGTGACGAGCATTGTCATTCGTCAGCCTTTATGGACGGGTGGTCGTCTGACAGCCAGCGTCAATCAAGCCATCAATGACGACAAAGCGGCGGCGGCTTATGTGCTTGAACGCCAAAACGAGGTCGCCAAAAACACCATCGACATCTGGCGAGATTATATTTATGCGCTGTCTTTGCAGGATTTGTATCAAGGCAACATCAGGCAGCTTGGCGAATTTGAGGAAATGATGAATCGCCGAGTGGCGCAAGGCATCTCAGCAAGAATCGAGCTGGATTTGGTGACCAACCGCATCTTACAAGACCAAAATGCCCTACAAGGCGCAATCGAGCAACAAAAAATCGCCGAAGCACGCTTAGAGCAGCTCATCGGTCAGCCCATCGCTGCTCGTGTGGAGACTTTGCAGCTTGGCGATTTGGTACGACTTGCCAAAGAAGGTTCGGCGGATTTTGCGACTTTGGCTTTTGGTAGCGTCAGCCAGACACATCCAAGCGTGATTCGTCAGCATTATACGGTCGAGTCTGCCAAGCATGAGGTTAAGGCGCAGCGAGCGAGTCGTTATCCGACGGTGTTTGTACAATTTGAAAATGACTATTATCACAAAAGTCGCCGCCATGCCGATGATGTGATGTTTGGGCTAAGCTATGACCCAGGTGCAGGTTTTTCAAATTTGGCATTGGCACGAGCGTCTGAGGCACGAGTACAAAGCCTTACGCACAGCCAAGAGGCATCTCGGCGTACGGTGATGGAAAATATCCAGACCCAATATCAGCAGTTCGTCTCGGCTCGTGATCAAGAGCTGTCTTTGGCGGCGGCGGTGTCAGGGGCGCAGATTGTACTAGATTCTTATCGCCGTCAGTTCATCGCTGGGCGAAAAAGCTGGCTTGAAGTGCTAAACGCCGTGCGTGATCAGTCGCAATACGAGCAGCAGCTGAGACAGACGCAAGCGCAGATGGTCGCCAGTTATTATAAATTGCAGGTGGATTTTGGGGTGATGCCGTGGCAGCAGATGCCATCGCAAGCCCTGCTTGAACCAAGCGTTGATTTTAGCCCAGTACGCACGGCTCGTGAGTGGGTTGGCGAGCAGCAGACCTATTGGCAAAATCGCCTAAACCAGCCGCAAGAATCCATAAGCACCATCGCCAGTGAAGGGGCGATGATCAGCGATGTCGGCACGGGTGTGGCAGTGTGGCAGTATGATGGTGATGAGCCAGTGATCGCCATGCCTGACGACACTGATTCAGACTTTGCCAATGATGGCGTATCAGACGAAGTGCCACCATCAGACCAAGCACTGCCACTGCCAAGCTTAGATCCGTACGACCAATTTCCAGAGATCTTACCTGAGCCGACAGCACAAGCGATGCCAGAGGTTTTTGAAACTGTCGCCACACAAGAGACGCAGCACGACCAAGGTGAGCAAAATATCAGCCAAGACGACATTTGGCATGATGACAGCGCTCACCAAGAAACACGACCAAAAAGCCATCTGCCAGTCGGCAGCTCTCAAAGATAGTACTTTGGGTTTGTTGGTGTTAATTTAAAAGCGTTTTAGCACTTAACATTGATTATTTTATATGGTTGATAAAGTGAAGGGCGCTGATTCTTTTTAGTTTTATACCCAAAGTATGGATGTATAGCAGTGATGTATTTTTGTGTAAATTTGCATCGGTTGTCATTTGCATCACAAGCGGCTGGGTGAGTATTCATACCAAATCGCCAATGGGTCACGGGTACGCCCGACCAGAAGGAAAAATGATTCATGTCAGAGCAATCAGAACACAACTTAACACAAGCGGATAAGTCGCATGAGCTTGGCTTTGCGCTTGCCGCACTGCTCAAAGAGCAAGGTTATCCTGTCGATAAAAACCGCCTAGAAAGTAGCCAAAGTCAGTCATCTAAGATTGAAGATGGCTTTTCTCGACTGTCGGTCATGCTGCAAATCTTAGGCATCAATGATCCACCCAAAAAGCTTGACGCCCCTGATGCCGCCTACATGCCGCTCATCGCCGAGCATAAGCGTCTGGGCTTTGGGCGTATCGTGCAGCAGCCACAACAAAATCAGTGGTTGTTCATGCAGTCGTCTGGCAGTCATCGCATTGAGGCGGCGGATCTGACGATGGTGGCTAAGATGGCGCTGGACACTTCTGGCAAAACCAAGCATACCGCATTTGCCCAACTGCTCAAAGAGAGCGTCTTAAAGCACAAGTCGGTCGTTTTTGAGGCGGTGATTGCGTCATTTTTGATCAGTTTGTTGGCGCTTGCGGTGTCTTTGTTTTCAATGCAGGTTTATGACAGAGTGATCCCGACCCGTAGTGAGCATACGCTGATCATTTTGGCAAGTGGCGTGGGTTTGGTGATTTTGTTTGAGGCGTTCATGAAATTTGCCCGCTCCAAGGTGATGGATAGAATGGTGGTTGGCATGGACCAAGACCTGTCCCGCTCCGTGTTTGAGCGCCTGCTCAAAGTGCGTGTCGATCAGATGCCTGGTTCGGTGGGGTCGTTGGCAGCTCAGCTGCGTGGCTATGAGCAGGTGCGTAGCTTTTTTACCGCCAGTACGCTGTTTACGCTGGTGGACATTCCGATGAGTATTTTGTTCATCATTGTGATTGGGGTGATTGGCTCGTTTTGGATTTCTTTGGTACCGATTGTCGCAGCGATCATTGGCATCATTTTGGGTTGGACAAACCGCAAAAAAATCGACGCCATCGCCAAAGAAGGTGCGGCGGCAGGCTACCAAAAAACAGGCATCTTGGTCGAGGCGGTCGAGGGCATGGAGACCATCAAGGCAGGCTCGGGCAACTGGAAATTCTTATCTCGCTGGCTGAATGTGCTGAACACGACCACCACCAACGACTTAAATATGCGTCATGCCAATGACAATCTAAACTACAGCGTGCAAATGCTGCAACAAGTCAGCTATGTTGGCATCGTCATCGTCGGTGCGTTCATCGTGATGAATGGTGACATGACCATGGGTGGTCTGATTGCCAGTACCATCTTGGGTGGTCGTATTTTGGCGCCAATCATGAATGTGCCAAACATGCTGGTGCAGTACTCGCACGCCAAAGCTGCTGTTGGCAACATTGAAAATCTTTATAAACTTAAATCAGACAATGATGGCGTGCAGTATCCGCTGTCACCAAGTCTCATTCATGGTAATTATCAGTTGAGCAATGTCAGCTTTAACTATCTTGATAACGAAAGACCTGCCCTGCAAGTACCAAATCTGAACATCAGAGCAGGCGAGCGTGTGGCGATTTTGGGTTCGATTGGCTCGGGCAAATCGACACTGCTAAAACTTCTATCTGGGCTGTATGCGCCGACCCAAGGTCATATCTTGGTCGATGGGCTGGACATCACGCATGTCAGCCGTGAAAGTCTGTCGGATCAGCTGGGCTATTTACAGCAGGATCATCGCCTGTTTCAAGGCACTTTGCGTGACAATCTGCTCATCGGTATGCCGACACCAAATGATGATGTGCTGGCGAGCGCCTTGCATCGCACGGGTCTGATGCGTCTGGTGTCAAATCACAGCTCAGGGCTTGATTTGATGATTTCAGAGGGTGGCAAGGGCTTGTCTGGTGGTCAAAAGCAGCTGGTGGCATTCACCCGCCTGGTGCTGACTCGCCCATCTGTATGGCTGCTTGATGAGCCAACAGCGTCGATGGATAATAGCCAAGAGCAGCAGTGTCTACAAGTACTGGCACAAGAGCTACAAGACCCTAGAAAAACTTTGATTGTCTCGACGCATAAGCTTGGTCTGCTGGCTTTGGTCAATCGCATCATCATCATGGAAAATGGTCGCATCGTCATGGACGGACCAAAACAAGCAGTACTAAACACCTTGCGTGAGCGTGAAGAGGCGGCACAAAAAGCACGAGCTGAGCAGATCGCCAAGCAGTCTAAGGCAAAAGCTGCGCCGACAGACCAAGCCACGCATGATCAAGATAAGCAGGATAAGACCAGCGATACATCAGAGTCGACCCAAATACAGCAGGCGGGCGGTGATGATAAGTCTGACGAGCTGACTTATCACATCGTAAAGCGATCAGAATCTAATTCTCAGGAAACAAAATGACCAATAATTATCAATACCAACCGCACAAGCCCAACACCAGTCGGGCGAGAATCAGTATTTGGGTGGCTTTGCTGACCATCATCGTGCTTTTGACTTGGGCGTATTTTGCTAAGATTGACCAAGTCACTCGTGCCACCGCCACCGTCATTGCCAGTAGCCGAACGCAAGAGATTCAGGCGTCAGAGGGCGGTGTGGTCTCTCAGCTGCTCGTGCGTGAAGGTGATGATGTCAAAAAAGGTCAGCTGCTCATCATTTTAGAAGAGGAGCGTGCGCAGGCAGCGGTGGATAATTCGGCCGCCAAGGTCGCTGCTTTACAAGCCAAGGTGAGTCGTTTGGAAGCTGAAATTTTCAATAAACCACTCAGTTTTCCTGAGTCGGTGCAGCGCTACCCAGAGTACATTCACAACCAAACCGAGCTTTATAATCGTCGCCGTCAAGCGATTCAGCAAGATGTCTCATCGCTTGAAAAAATGCTTACTTTGGCAAGTGAGGAGCTTGCCATGAATGAGCCTTTGCTAGAATATGGCGATGTCAGTCAGGCGGATGTGATCAAGCTGCGTCGTCAAGTGGCGGACATTCAGGCGCAAATCACCAATAAGCGCAATAAGTATTTTGAAGAGGCGCAAAGTGAGCTGACTCGAGCCCAAGAGGAGCTACAATCAGAAAGCGAGCAGCTGCGTGATCGCAGTCAGGTACTGACCGAAAAACGCCTAGAAGCGCCAACCGATGGCAAGGTAAACAATATCCGAGTGACGACCATCGGCGGCGTGGTGCGCTCAGGCGATGTGATCATGGAGCTTTTGCCGACCGATGGCGACTTGGTGGTGGAGGCGAAGGTACGCCCAGCCGACATCGCTTATGTGCATGAAGGTCAAGAGGCGAGCGTCAAGCTAGATGCTTATGATTTTTCTATCTTTGGTGCGATGAGAGGCGAGGTAACTTACATCAGTCCAGACACCCTGATGGAAGAGACGCAGCGTGGCAAAGAGCCTTATTACCGTGTACAAATCCGCATCTCTGGGGCGGAGTTTGCAGGCAGAGCAGATGACATCGTCATTCGCCCAGGCATGACCGCAAGCGTGGACATCAAGGCGATGGAGCGAAGTGTGTTGTCATATCTGACCAAACCCATCACCAAAACCCTATCTCAAGGACTTGGTGAGCGATGATGCTGCTTTAAATATCCAAATAATGTACAACACAATCATCTAAAAGAGAGGGCGACCTCTCTTTTTTGTTTGGATTGTTCACACTCATCATAAACCTGCCTTGTATTCGAGTATTAGGCTGGCAACTGTACGGTTGTTGTTGGTGATGAGTATTCATCTGTTTTTAAAGCCACGAAATAAAATTAACCTATGGCATTATTCTAAGAGCAAAACATTTGCCCTATGGTATTGAATTGATATGAGCCAAAACAAAACCCCATTACAAGAACTGCAATGGGGCTGAGTGAAGACCAGGGCTTAGGCGATCGCACTCATGGCAAGCCATGCGCTGTACGCCACAAACCAAGCGATGAAAGTGATGCCCACGCCACGCCCAAGCTTGCCGCCCATCTTTAAGGCACCAGCCGACAGCACAAATAAAGCAATGGTCACAGCACACATCACCAGCACATCACGGCTTAGGATCTCTGGAGCGACTGCCATCGGCTGTATCAGTCCTGCGATGCCGACCACAGCGAGCGTATTAAAGACATTCGAGCCAAGTACATTGCCCAGTGCCAGATCGAATTCACCACGACGAGCGGCGATGATGGATGAGACCAGCTCAGGCAAGCTGGTGCCGATCGCGACGATGGTAAGACCGATAATAAGGTCGGACAGCCCCCAGATCTGCGCCAGCTCCACCGCACCCCAGACGATGAGTCGTGAGCTCATGATCATCACAAACAAGCCTACGATCAGACGAAATAGCGATTTACCGACATTCACTTCATCAGGGTTTGGCAGTTCGTGGTCTTCTTCCGCCTCTTCTTCTGCTTCCTCATAAGCGGCGATGACGGCGCTCTCTTTGGCGGCTTTGGCATGCGTCTTGGCGATGTAGATTTGACCTATGATGTTGGCTATCAAAACCAGAATCAAAATGCCAGCATCGATGCGGCTGACCTCGCCATCAATGAGCAGCACGACAGTCAAGGCGGTGGCGCCTAGTAGCCAAGGAAAGTCAAGTTTTAAGGCGTCTTTTTGGATGGCGATGGGGGCGATGACGGCTGTCACACCCAGCACCAGCAAGATATTGACGATGTTTGAGCCATAGGCGTTGCCCAGTGCGATGCCGGGGCTGCCTGCAAGCGCAGATAATGCCGAGACCAGCATCTCTGGGGCTGAGGTGCCGATACCGATGATCAGTGCGCCGATGAGCATTTTTGGCATGTGGTATTTGGTGGCAATGGCGACTGCGCCATCGATGAATTGATCGGCGCTAAATACCAACAGCGCAAGTCCGACCGCCACCGCCAACAGTGAGATTAACATATAAATTCCTAAATTTGAAATAGTGAGTCAAGCCATCAAGCTCATCGTCAAGGCATATAATACTGTGCCAATGCCTTGTAAGCGTTCGATGACTTGGGTCTTAAAATCTTAACTGGTCCATTGTCAGCCAGTTGTCAACCGCTTTATCAATCAGCATCCATCAGCTCAATTTAAAGCCATTGATGCCGTTTCTGGCTCTATCAAGGTTGCCTGCCATGATGAGTTTGAGATGCTCGCCAACACAGTCGATGGCTTTGTCGATACTGGCAGCATCATCGGCAGAAGGCTTTGAGAGTACCCAGCCGCTGACTTTACTGGCGTGTCCAGGGTGCCCGATGCCGATGCGCAAGCGATGAAAATCGGCGCCGATGTGTGGCACGATGTCTCTTAGCCCATTATGTCCGCCGTGTCCGCCGCCTGTTTTTAGGCGGATGGCGCCGGCAGGGATGTCCAGCTCGTCATGGGCGATCAAGATTTCGCTTGGCTGGATGTTATAAAACTTTGCCAATGGCACCACCGCAAGCCCAGAGCGGTTCATGAAAGTGTCGGGTTTTAATAGGCGTACTTCTTGCCCAAAAATCGTGCCACGACCGACATCGCCATGAAATTTTTTGTCATGGCTTAAAGTGATGCCAAACTGCTCGGCGATTTTGTCAATGAACCAAAAGCCGGCATTGTGGCGAGTGTGTTTGTATTCGTTGCCGGGGTTGCCCAGTCCGACGATGAGTTTGATGGTCATAGTTGTGATGTTGATGGTTATGTCAATATTTGTCAATAAACAGCGCTTATTATACGCATTAAACTCAAAAATCGCCACAAAATTTACATGGCTTATCGTTTTTGGTCGGTCCTGAAAACAAAAAAGCCAGTAAATCATACTGGCTTTTTGAATGATGATCAATGATGATGGATCATTCTTCTTCGCTGTCGGTAGCAGGTGCTTCGACTTCAGCAGCGTCAGTAGCAGTCTCTTCTTCGACTTTTTCTACGGTCGGTGCTTGCATGCTGACGATGGCGTTGTCAAGCTCGCTGTCGTCTTGAAGTACCAAAGTCAAGCCTTCTGGTAGTTTTACATCGCCTAGGCGGATGTTGTCACCCACAGCAAGTTTGGTCACATCGACTTCGATGAATTCAGGTAGGTTGCGTGGTAGGCAGGTTACTTGGATGTCATTGACAAGCTGAGTCAATACACCACCAGCTTTTTTACCAGCTGATGCATCTTCATTTGCAACACGCACGGGCACATTGAAGTTCATTTCTTGACCACGAACGATGCGCTGGAAGTCCACATGCAGCGGGAAGCCTTTTGATGGGTGGCGTTGTAGTGCCTTGATGACGACTTCGTGCTTAGCACCGTCTAGCTCAATGCTGATGATGCTAGAGAAAAATGCGTCTTCTGAGATGGCTTTTACCAATTCGTTGGTCTTAACGCAGATAGAAACTGGTTCGCCTTCGCCGCCATAGATGATGGCTGGGATTAGGTTTTCTTTACGCAGGCGGCGGCTCGCACCTTTGCCCTGCTGCTCGGTAGCGCGCGCTACGGCATTTAGAGTATAGCTCATGATGATTCCTTAAATGGGAAATGAATGGATTCAGACTTGCGACCAGTCTGACAAACTCCCCAGTATCACAGCCAAGCCAAAGCCTGCTGGTTTTTCTGGAAAATTAGCCGACTATTATACAAAAAAGTTCCTGTATTGGCAAAGGTTTTGTGAGCGTTTGTCAAAAATAATGCAAATACGCCGCCAAGACGGTGAGAATCGCCAATTTTAGACGAAATTTGGGCAGTGATTGAGAAAAAGTCTCATCTGTGCGGTGTAATTTTTGCCAATTTGTTATATAATGGACAGGTTTGTTACAAAAACATCACGCCGTGAATGAAGTTTGTAAGCTGAATAGAAAATTTTTTGGTGTTGAATGTTTGATTTGTAAGTCTTTTTAAAAATACCATGAAGGAGAATGCTATGAATGTGGCATCTGGCGTATGGATCTCGCTGGCGGTTTATTTTCTGTTGATGATCGCCATCGGTGTGTATGCGTATTTTAAACAAAAAAACGATGTCGAAGGCTATATGCTTGGCGGTCGCAATCTCGGTCCTGCGGTGACGGCACTGTCAGCGGGGGCATCTGACATGTCCGGTTGGCTGCTTTTGGGCTTGCCGGGCTATATGTATGCGTCAGGCGTGGTGAGTATTTGGATTGCGCTTGGTTTGACCATTGGTGCATTTGCCAATTATCTGATCGTTGCGCCACGCCTTCGTGTCTTTACCGAGGTGGCGGACAATGCGATTACCTTGCCCGACTATTTTGCCAACCGTTTTCATGACACCTCACACCTTTTGCGCATCATGTCGGCAGTGGTGATCATCCTGTTTTTCACGGTTTATACTGCGGCAAGTTTGGTTGCAGGCGGTAAATTGTTTGAAAGCTCACTAGGGCTGTCGTACTCGATGGGTCTGTGGGTGACGGCAGGCGTGGTTGTGGCGTATACACTGTTTGGTGGCTTTTTGGCGGTGTCATTGACCGACTTTGTTCAAGGTGTCATTATGCTCATCGCCATGCTACTCGTGCCAATCGTTGCCTTTACTGAGATCGGCGGTGTGAGCGAAGGCTTGGCGGCGGCAGAGCTTGTCAATCCAGAAGTATTCAACTGGACCAATGGCGTAACTTTGGCAGGCATCATCTCGTTGATGGCGTGGGGCTTTGGTTATTTTGGTCAGCCGCACATCATCGTGCGCTTTATGGCGATCCGCTCGGTCAAAGATGTGCCAGTGGCAACCGCCATCGGCATGGGCTGGATGATTCTAAGTCTCATCGGTGCGCTCATGGTGGGCTTGGCGGGCATCGCTTATATTGCACGCACTGGCACGACTTTGGACGATCCTGAGACCATTTTCTTGGTATTCTCACAAGTATTATTCCATCCATTGATTTCTGGTTTTTTGTTGGCGGCGATTTTGGCGGCGATCATGAGTACCATTTCAAGTCAGCTCTTGGTGGTATCAAGCTCGCTGACCCGTGATGTGTACAAGCTGTTCCTTGACCGTGAGGCATCAGAGTCTCGCCAAGTACTTGTGGGTCGTATCTCGGTCATCATTGTGGCGGTGGTTGCCATCATCCTAGCTGGCGACAGCAACAGCTCGGTGCTAAAACTGGTCTCACACGCTTGGGCAGGCTTTGGTGCGGCATTTGGTCCGCTGGTCATCCTAAGTCTCATGTGGAAACGCATGAACCGCAACGGTGCTTTGGCTGGCATGATCGTCGGCGCTCTGACCGTCATCGTGTGGGTGTATGGCGGCATTACCATTGGCGGTCAGCCTGCCAATGATGCGATTTATTCTATCTTGCCAGGTTTTGCGGCAAGCTTTATCACCACCATCGTGGTGAGCCTGATGACAGCGCCACCAAAAGACTTCATCGTCGAGCGTTTTGAACAAATGGAAAAAATGCTAAAATAATCTGCCAATAAGTCTGATTAACACTCCAAGCCGTATGGTTTGGGGTGTTTTTTTTTGAATGTTTGATAGCCCAATGGCAATATTGTTACAAAATTGGGCGGTCATGTAGGGTGGGCTATACTCACCATTTTTGGTATAAGTCTTTAAATTTGTTGAGGTTTTTCTCACTTGGCTCAACCTGCGACTACTTGGTATGGCTGATGGGCTTGATGGCGCAAAAAAAAGCCCCGCCAAATGATTTGACAGGGCTTTTTTTGTGATGCAATTTAGATGCTGTATTCAAACAAAGCGCTGATGGATTCTTCGTTATTGATACGGCGTAGACTTTCTGCCAGTAGTGAGGCGATGCTCACTTGGCGAATCTTGGCGCAAGATTTGGCGGCGTCTGACAGCGGAATGGTGTCAGTGACGACGATCTCATCTAGGGCAGATCCGCTGATGTTGTCGATTGCCTTGCCTGACAGCACAGGGTGGGTGATGTAGCCGACCACACGGCGAGCGCCATTGTCTTTTAGGGCTTGGGCGGCTTTACACAGCGTACCTGCGGTATCCACGATGTCGTCAATGATGACGCAATCACGACCATCGACATCGCCGATGATGTGCATGACTTGTGATTCATTGGCTTTTTGGCGGCGCTTATCGATGATGGCAAGGTCGGCATCGCCCAGAAGTTTTGCCATCGCACGCGCACGCACCACACCACCCACATCGGGAGAGACGACCATGAGGTTATCGTAGTTTTGTTGTTTTAGGTCACTTAGTAAGACTGGCGTGCCATACAGATTGTCCACTGGCACATCAAAGAAACCTTGGATTTGGTCGGCATGCAGATCCACGACCATCACACGGTCAATGCCTGAGATTGACAGCATGTCCGCCACGACTTTGGCAGAGATTGGCACACGCGCCGAGCGTGGTCTGCGGTCTTGGCGTGCATAGCCAAAATATGGAATCACTGCCGTGATACGACCGGCACTCGAACGGCGCAGAGCGTCTGCCAAAAGGACGACTTCCATCAAGTTGTCATTGGTTGGCACGCAGGTCGGTTGTAGGATGAATACATCTTTACCACGCACATTTTCTTTGATTTCGATGGCAATTTCACCATCAGAAAAGCGAGTGATGTCAGCTTTGCTTAAAGGAATGTGAAGATGGTCAGCGACGGTCTGGGCAAGCTCAGGATTGGCGCTGCCCGAGAAGATGGCCATGTATGACATATGAGGATCCTATAAAAAGGCTAAAAGAAAAATCAGCGTTTATTTTACCATTTTTATACAAAATTTTATACATAATTTGCACTCTTTGGCAAATTTTCTTGTAACAGTAAGTACAATCTTTAAAATCTGGCTTGTCGGCAGTGTGTCTGTCATTGCGCACCGTGAGTTTACAGGTTTGTCACGCATCATCTGATGGGAAAAACAAAAAAGCCAATTCCGAAGAACTGGCTTAATTGCTCAAGTCATGCTTGAATATGGCAGAGGTAGCTGGACTCGAACCAACGAATGTCAGGATCAAAACCTGATGCCTTACCAACTTGGCGATACCCCTAGAAAAGTTTTTAAAAAACTTTCAAAAATGGCAGAGGCGGCTGGACTCGAACCAACGAATGTCAGGATCAAAACCTGATGCCTTACCAACTTGGCGACGCCCCTATATAGGCGCCTAATTATACCGAAATTTTTTGATTATGCAAGCATTTTTTATAAAATTTTTAAAAAAAATTGCTAAATTTAAGCTAAATTAAAAAAACATTTTATTTATCAATAACTTACAAGCCATTCAAGCTGTGACAAATCACCGCACGACAAGGCGCAGCGTCTCGCCAAGCTGCCGCCTGATCTATCATCTCAGCTTCTAACGGCAGAAAAACACAGCTGCCCGTGCCCGTCATGCGTGGCGTGGCGTGGCAGGGAAGTGCGTGCAGATAAGCCAGTGCATCTTTGACGGCAGGACTGTCTTGGCTTGCGATGGTCTCAAAGCAGTTGTGAAATGGTGGGGTGAGCGTCAAGTCAAACCAAGTAGCATATGATGATAAATCATTGATAAATAATGACTTTTTGTTAAGATCTGGGTGCTTGAAAAAGTGAGCGGTCGCAAGGTGCGCATCTGGCATGAGTAGCAGATAGGCTCGCTTAGGTAGGTGAATGGGCGTTAAGATCTCGCCAATGCCTGTGGCGACGGCATCGCACTGGTGGGCGTGGGCAAAGATAAAAAACGGCACATCTGCCCCAAGCGTGGCAGCGATGTCAATGAGCGCCTGAGTGTCAAGATTTAAACCCCAAAGCTGATTTAGGGCGATGAGCGTGGTGGCGCAGTTGGATGAGCCACCACCAAGTCCTGCCCCTGTGGGAATGTGCTTGTCCAGATGGATATGCACGCCTTGTACTTGCTTGGGGGAGTGCTTGGCAAGGGCGTGCGCGGCTTTGATGATCAGATTGTCATCCAGGTTTTTGGTGAGATGACTTGCCCCTGTCAGGCTGATCGGCGGTATGCCATTTTCCGTGTCGCCACCGCCTAAGCCAGCACTGTCCATGTCATCATACAGACGAAACGCCAACCAATCACCAAAATCAAGCGCTCGAAACACGCTTTGTAAGTCGTGATAGCCATCAAGGCGCTGGGCGGTGATGTGCAAAAACAGATTGATCTTGGCAGGGGAAAACAGGCGAAGTGTATGCATCATGCCCTCATCATTTGCCATGCACGATGGTCATGACGACACGATGACCGTCGGTATGGGTGATGCGCAGGCGATTTGGCAGTGTGGATTTGTATTCAAAGCTGGCTGTCCAGTCGCCATTGACAGCGTGGATGAGCTTGCCTTGTTGGTCGTAGCCTTGCTGTGTGTCGCTTGGCGCACTGCGTCCGACGATCCAGTGTGGCAGCTGACTGATGGGTGCTTGCCAGCCTGTCGCTTGTAGTAAGAGCGCCTCTGGCGTGGTGGCGCTGATCGTGCCTGTGCGTTCGCTGCTTAGCATGGCGGTCTGTCCGTCAAAGCTGATGGCGGTGGCGCCGATGCCAAGTGCGCCTGTCAGATCGATGGCGAATCTGTCACCTTCTTGCGCCCATGTATAAAATGCCGTACCAGACTGGCTGCCGTCTGTCGACACGCTCGTTATGCCAATTTTGCCGCTGATGTTGAATTCGATAGGCGCATTAACAGTGTGGCTGACTGGGGTTGGTGTGGCGTGAGGTAGGGTTTGGCAGCCTGTCAAAAACAGCGCACCGACGCACAAAGACAGACAAGAATGGCGGAGGGTAAATTTCATGATATTTTCCTATGGGGTTTTGTGGTGTGGGGCGTCAGTAAAGCTGTGTGACATTGCTGTCTGGCGTGGTCGGTTGGTCAAAGCCGTATTTGGCTTGCAGCTGTGCTAAGATCTGCTGCACCATGTCGTCATCACCCAGACCTTGATATGCCCGAAGTAGCAAAATCCCTGCATTCAAATCAAGCGAGACCTCATAAGGTGCTTGCAAATATGCGATGACAGCCTCATAGTCAGACCGCTCTAAGGCATTGCCGCCCAGCAAAATGAGCGCATCTAAGTGCAGCTGCGTATCGTACAAAGGGTCGTCAGAGGGAATCTGGCTGATGGCTTTGGCGACCTCTTGTGCGTCTTGGTTGTTTGGATTTTGCTGTAAATCAAGTTTGGCTTGTGCCAGCTGATAGCTTGGGTTGTGTGCATCTATGCCAATCAGCCTGCCGATGATGTCTTGTTTTTCGCTGTCGCCAAGCTCATTTTCAAGCAGCTGATAGCTGGCAAATAGCAGGCGATCGTCATCGGGATATTGGCGATTGGCGGTGCTTAGAATGTCTTTGGCAGCCTCAATGTTGCCCTGACGCAGGCGAATCTCCGCCTGCAAGATATAGCTGTCGGCGGCGTAGATTTCGTATTCATCTCTGAGTCTCACCAGCGTGCTCATGGCGGCCTCAACATTATTATCCAGCAGATAAAATCCCACCACCTTAGTGCGCGCGTCTAGCACATTTTCGCCGTCTTTCACCTTTTCGTAGTGCGTTCTGGCGTGCAGCGCATCGCCCAAGCGCTCATAGCCAATGCCCAGATAATAATGCGCCTGACTGGCAAATTCTGGGTTTTTCACCAGTGGTGTGAGCAGCTCTATCGACTGTCTGTACTCACCGATGTCAAGCCCAACAAGCCCCGCTAAGAGTAGTACATCGGCGTTGTGAGTGTTTTGATTGGCGCGCAAAAGCAGCTGCCATGCGTTTTGAAGATCGCCTTGATTGATAAAATGGCGAATCTCATACAAGTACAGCGAAGTCTCGTGTGGCAGGGCGGCACGCTTGGTGTGCAAAAAATGCCACAGTTCATCTTCATGCTGAGCTTGGCTTAAAATATCAAGTTTTAGATTGATGAAGGCGAGGTTGGCAGGCTCGGCTTGTAGGGCGCTATTGATGTGCACCAGCGATGACTCATAATCACCAAGACGCATGAGCAGACCCGCTCGCAGCGCCGCCACTGAGGTGTTTTTGCTGTCAATCTCACGCAGCGCCTCCAAGAGTGTTTCTTGATCTTTTGGGTCGGTGGGAAAAATGCTGTCAAAAATCTGCGAAAGATCAGCGTTGGGATCATAAGCCAAAATCATCGCCAGCATCTGCGAGGCTTGATTATAATCATGCGCTCGAAGTGCCAAATGCGTCACATAAAACCAAGCAGGAATGTGGTCTGGATATTTGGCTTGCCAAGCGGTGGCAAAAGACAGTGACTCTTTGGGGGTTTCATACTCGATGGACAGCGCCAACGCACGCTCAAAGATGGCGGTGGCATTGTCCTTAAAAGACTCAGCCTTATAGATGGTCAGCGCCTCATCGATGTTACCACGATCAGCAGAAAACTCCGCCAAAAGCAGCGCATACAAATCAGGCGCATCAAGCATCGGCGTGCTGTCCTCTGCCAGCAAAGTGTCATCTAATAAGTCGTTTGGCAGTTCAAGTCTGATGGGCTCATGCTCTGATTCATCATCAAGCTGAGCAGGGACTTGTGGCTCGTCGCTGTCTTTTTTATAAAACGGCAATAAAATTTTGAGCAAAGGGTCAAACACGCCAGCATGCGCATGAGTCTGAGGCAGCAGCATCGCCAAGCACAGCATCGCCAAGGCGGATTTTTTGGCAAATGAGCCAGACGAGAAAAGCGCGTCTTTTGTGGTGGGGCGTGAGCGCTGCCAAATGGTTAATTTCATGAAATTTCAGTCATTAGTAAAAATATGCCGTCTCATCGGCAAGCGGCAAAAAAGGTGCGCAGCTTGACTCAAATGCGACCAGTCCTCAACATGATCAAAAACATGGTCAAAATCGCCCGACCGTTCTGGCTGCTCCGATGAGCGCTTGCTTGGTGCATCAGATTTGGGCAAGTGAGCCTAATCATTTGATTTAACTCCCTATTATAAAAGGATTTTTGATAAGTGCAAGGATTTGTGCGTCATATCGGTGGATTTTTGCCAAGTTGATGTTTTTGGCGCCAGTTTTGTCACAAATGTCCCAAAAACTGTTATAATAGCCAATTTATTGTCATTTTTTGATGTCTTTTTGCTGCCGTTTAAGTTGTCAGTGTTGTAAGTTAAGTTGATAAGATGAAATTAGCCGTCGTTGGAGTCAATCACAAAACCGCCCCCGTCGAGCTTCGTGAGAAGCTGTCGTTTGGGGCGGATTTGCCTCGTGCCATCGATGAGCTAAAAGCGCTGACCGATGGTTCGGTGATCGTCTCCACCTGTAACCGTAGCGAGATTTATGTCAAGCTGCCCGATGAAGAGGCGGTACCCAAAGAGGATGTTGAGGAGGTGAGCGAGCCTGTGCAGAAGATTCAGGCTTGGTTTGCGTCTTTTAAAGGCTTTGGGCTGGATGAAATTGCGCCGTTTTTGTACATTTACGAAGACGATCATGCGCTCAACCATTGGCTGCGTGTGGCGGCAGGGCTTGACTCGATGATCTTAGGCGAGCCGCAGATCTTGGGGCAGATTCGTCAGGCGGTGGCGCTGTCTCGTGAGCATGGCGGCATGGGGCGAGGCTTTGACTGGCTGACACAGCAAGTGTTTGCCGCTGCCAGAACGGTGCGACGAGACACCAAGGTGGGCGCTCAGGCGGTGACTTTGGGCTTTGCTGCTGCCAAGCTTGTGACGCAGATCTTTGCTGAGCCGAGCCGTCTGACCTTCATGCTGGTGGCGGCAGGCGAGATGAATCGCTTGGTGGCGCATAATGTGGCGGCGCTTGGCATGGAGCGCATCATCATCGCCAATCGTAGCCGTGAGCGTGCCGAGGCTTTGGCATCTGAGCTGCATGAGATGGC
Organism: Moraxella nasibovis; assembly: GCF_029581575.1. Classification (NCBI taxonomy): domain Bacteria; kingdom Pseudomonadati; phylum Pseudomonadota; class Gammaproteobacteria; order Moraxellales; family Moraxellaceae; genus Moraxella; species Moraxella nasibovis. Next base: position 329,995 of record NZ_CP089975.1, read on the forward strand.
AAACAATGCCAATCGCATGGTGCAGATCGATCTTGTGCCTCTACATATGCTGGCAGAATATCTGCCGCAAGCGGATGTGGTGAGTAGTTGTAGCGGCAGCATGAATGCGCTCATCACACACGACATGGTCAAATCTGCCCTAAAAACACGCCGTCACCGCCCAATCTTGATGGTGGATCTGGCAGTGCCAAGAGACATCGAGCCTTCGGTGGGTGAGTTTGATGATGTGTATCTGTACTCGGTGGATGATTTGCAACATGTCATCGCAGGCAATCTAGAAGAGCGTAAGCAAGCTGCGGTGGAGGCGGAGCTGTTGGTCAGCCAGCTTGTGCTAGACATTGAGCATCAGATGCAGGTGCAGACGGCTCGTACGCAGATCGCTCAGTATCGCCACACCGCCCATGCGCACAGAGATCGTCTGCTGAATGACGCTTTGCATCGTCTGGCTGAGGGTGATGAGGCGAGCAAAGTCGTCACAGAGCTTGCCCGAGCATTGACGCAGACGCTGACGCACGCACCTTCCAAACTCATCCGCCACACCGCCCAGACTGCTGAGCCTGAGGTGCTAGACATGGTGACGCACGCCCTAAATCATGCTTATCGCAAATAGTCGTTTTAAGATGTCATTTGGGGCAGCATCGCTGCACAATGCGCCTGTCCAAAATCATTGATTTAAAATGATCAACCAAAATACCAACCCAAAACTTACGCCCAAAACTTATAGCCAAAATAAAAATCCCTTTGTTGCCAAAGGGATTTTTTGTGAGAGCGGATTACCAGCCTTTCACAACGCCGTCTTTGAATTGTTTTTTCGCTTCGGCTTCTACTTCGTCAGTCTGATAGGCTTTGACGAAGTTTTGGATGGCTTCTGAGTCTTTATTGTCGCTGCGAGCCACGATGATGTTTACATAAGGTGACTCTTTGGATTCAACAAACACGCCATCTTGTGCAGTCAGACCTGCTTGACCTGCGTAGTTGTTGTTTACCACTGCCAGATCCACATCATCCAGCGCACGAGCCGCCACAGAAGTATCCACTTCTTTGATGACTAGATTTTTTGGGTTTTCCACGATGTCTAGTGAAGTTGAAAGTAGATTTTTGTTGTCTTTTAGCTTGATCAGACCTTGATTTTCAAGCAAAATCAATGCACGAGCCAAGTTTGATGGATCGTTTGGCACGGCGATGGTTGCGCCGTCTTTTAGCTCGTCAAGTGACTTGATTTTCTTTGAGTAGCCAGCCAATGGATAGACGAAAGTGTTGCCCACGACGACCAGATTGTCCAGACCTTTTTTGGCGCTGTCTTCATCTAGGTAAGGCTTGTGCTGCATGGCATTAGCGTCTAGGTCGCCCTTAGAGACCGCTTCGTTTGGCAAGGCGTAGTCGTTGAATTCGACATACTCTACCGTCAAGCCATATTTTTCTTTGGCAACTTGGGCTGCCACTTCTGCCACAGCGTGCTCAGGACCGCTCATCACGCCTACTTTGATGGTTTGGGCGATCTTGTCGGTGTCAGCAGGGGCGGCGGTTTGCTCGGTTTTTTTGTCTGCGCCACAGCCAGCCAAAGCGATGCTAGATGCTAGGACGCACAGACCAAAAAATTTATTCAGTTTCATAACAAATGCTCTTTTAATCAAACCAAAATGGCGGGTTAATTGACAAAAAATTAACCAGTAAATACAAAATGTTGCAAGATAGTAACATTTTTGTATATTAAACCATAAAGCCTTGTTGAATTCAATATCTTAAAGGCGTGATTTTGTGAAATTATATATGCCAAATAGGAATATTAAATCATGCTTAGCGATGATCGGCTCGTGCAGCAAGGATGTCGCCAACCTTTTGGCAAATCATCACAATCGCCACGATGATGATGGTGGCGATCCATTTTACATAGACCATGCCACGATGTTCGCCATAGCTGATGGCAAGATTGCCCAGACCGCCGCCACCGACCACGCCTGCCATCGCCGAATAACCAATGAGCGTGACCAGCGTCAAAGTGATGGCGTTGATGATCATCGGCAAGCTTTCTGGGAAATAGTATTTGCTGACGACTTGCCAGTTGGTCGCCCCCATGGACTGAGCCGCTTCGGTGAGTCCTGCTGGGATTTCCATCAAGGCGTTGGCGGTCAGGCGCGCCACAAAAGGAATGGCGGCAGCGCTTAGGGGTACGATGGCGGCTGTCGTGCCAAGTGTCGTCCCCACCAAAATGCGAGTAACGGGCATTAAGACGATGAGCAAGATGATAAAAGGCACGGAGCGACCGATGTTGATGATGGCATCAAGGATTTTAAATAAGGTAGTGTTTTCTAAGATTCGCCCCTTGCCTGTCAAAAACGCCACAAAGCCAAACGGCACGCCCACCAATACGGCAATGGCAGTGGCTGCCAGCCCCATATAGATGGTCTCGTAGGTGGATTGAGCGACCATTTGCCACATTTTTGGGTGTAGCTCGGTCATAAAGTCGGTATAAATTTTATCCCACATGGCCCAAAACCTCCAAAGTTACGCCGTGATTTGCCAAAAATTCGTTCGCCTGCATGATGGCGGTGCGATCGCCCATCACTTCGGCGATGGTAAAGCCAAATTTGACACCGCCCACATAGTCCATTTGTGAAGTTAGAATGCTAAACTCCACGCCAAACTGTTTGCTTGCTTGTGAAAACAGCGGCAAATCCACCGAATTGCCCGTAAATTCGTATTTGACCACGGGATAGGCGTGTGCGTGCGTGGCACTTGGGGTTAATTTTGCCAAAAATTCATCAGGCAGACCGATGTCAAAGGTGGAATTGATGAAGGCTTTTGCCATGTTGGTCTGCGGATTGGCAAAAATGTCGCTCACGATGCCTTGCTCAATCAGTACCCCCTTGTCAATGACTGCCACCTTATCGCAGATGCGTTTGACCACATCCATCTCGTGCGTGATGAGCAAAATGGTGATGCCAAGTGTTTTGTTGATTTGTTTTAATAATGCCAAAATCGCCTGCGTCGTGGCAGGGTCTAGGGCGGAAGTGGCTTCATCGCACAGCAAGACTTTGGGGTCTGATGCCAAAGCTCGGGCGATGGCGACTCGCTGTTTTTGACCGCCAGACAAATTGGCAGGATAGACATCGTGCTTGTCGTCTAGCCCCACAAGATGGGTCAGCTCGCTCACTTTTTGTTTGATGACGGCTTTTGGCGTGCCTGACAATTCAAGCGGTAGGGCGATGTTATCAAACACTGTGCGAGAATGTAGCAAATTAAAATGCTGAAAAATCATGCCAATGGCTCGGCGAGCTTTAATCAGCTCGTTTTGAGATAGGCTGGTCAATTCTAGCCCATCAACCGTCACCGTGCCTGTGGTGGGTCGCTCTAATAAATTCACGCAGCGAATGAGCGTGGATTTGCCTGCGCCTGATGAGCCAATGATACCAAAAATCTCGCCTTGATTGACGGTAAGGTCAGTTGGTTCAACAGCAGTAAAAGCGACAGTTTTGCCGTCTTTTTGAGTGTGAAATACTTTGCTGACTTGGTGCAGCTGTATCATGGGTGTTGTCATGGTTATAAAAATAAAAAAACTGTGCAAACCGCATAGTATAGCACAGTTTTTGGGTGGATAATTTTTAAATCTCAAACGCCAATCAATCCGCTTGATAATTCTGAACAAACGCACTTACCTGCGAGCATAAGATTTGCCATAGGCGTGCTTGGGCGTGCAGACTGCCCCAAGCGTTGTGCGGGGTAAAAAACACGCGTGGATGGTCTTTTAATGTCAATAATGGGTCGTCATCGGCAAACGGCTCAGCTTCAAACACATCTGAACCATAGCCCAAAAGTCGCCCATCTAAAATACCACGCACCACCGCAGAGCCATCAACCACACCGCCACGAGCGACATTGATGATGGTAGGTTTTTTTTGCATTTGACTGATGGTTTCATCGTTGATTAGGTGAGCGGTGTCATCAGTCAAAGGACAATGTAGGCTGATGACATCAGAGCGTGCCAGCACTTCATCAAAGGCGGTGTAGCTGTCATCTCGTGGGGCTTTGCCACGATGCTCAGCATACAGCACGGTCGTGCCAAAGGCTTGTGCAATGCGACCGACACTGCGACCAATATTGCCTGTGCCGATGATGCCTAGGGTCTTGCCTGACAAATCAAAAATTGGCTCACCAACCAAACAAAAACGCCCATCATCTTGCCAAGTGCCATCGGTCGCCTGACGATGATAAAAAAGACCTGCTCGCATGACATTGAGCATGAGCATAAAAGTATGTTCTGGGACGCTGACGGTAGAATAGCCTGCGACATTTTGCCATGCCACGCCGTGCGTTTGGCAGGCATTGGTGTCGATGTTGTTGATGCCCGTGGCAGTTACATGAATCAGTTTTAATTTAGGTAAATGTGCGATGACATCGGCGGTCAGCTCGACTTTGTTGGTGATGATGATGTCAGCATCCTGACAACGCTCGATGATGATGTCGGTGTCGTTTGGCGTGCTGTCGTATTTGGTGTAATCAGTGATGATGTCAGGCAAGGATAAGTCGGTTTGGGCAGAAAAAGTACTGGTGTCTAAAAATACGGCTTTCATAAGGCAATCCTGAAATAAATTTGGCAAATTAAATAACAAATGATTTGGCAATATACCACATTTATGAATAAATGTTTGTATTTTTGTCATTGAGTGTATTAGGGCGGTGTAAAAATGCGAAAACTGATGATAAATTTTGCTTTTTTTAGTAAAATAAGGGGTTTTGAATAATAAATCATGACAACATCTGTTGTAGATAAATGAAGAGTATTTTATGAGTCAATTTGCCATTGGTCAGCGTTATCTGTCAGATTCTGAAAGCAATCTTGGGCTTGGGGTGGTCATCGATGTTGATGAGCGCTGTGTGTCGGTGCTGTTTCCGCAGTCTGAGGAGACTCGTGTGTATGCCAAAGCGTCTGCACTGCTGTCTCGTGTGGTGTTCTTTGAGGGCGATACGGTGACAGACCAAGAGGGCAATCAGCACATCGTGGCTCGCTGTGAAGATGTTGCTGGCGTCATGCGTTATCATTTGACTTGTGGTAAATCGCTCATGGAGACTCGTTTGGCAGCGAACATCACGCTTGCCAAGCCACTTGAACGCCTATTGGCAGGTCGCATTGAGAATAATGAATGGTACGACTTACGCCAAGATGCCCTAAAACTACAAGCCATGCTGTCTCGCCATCCTTTGCGAGGCTTGATGGGGGCGAGGGTGGATGTCATTCGCCATCAGCTGTACATCGCTCATGAGGTCGGTAAGCGTCTGTCTCCCCGTGTGCTGTTGGCGGACGAAGTGGGGCTGGGTAAGACCATCGAGGCAGGACTCATCATTCATCAGCAAATCATCACGGGTAAGGCAAATCGGGTACTGATTTTGGTGCCAGATAGCCTTCAATATCAATGGATGATTGAGCTAAAACGCCGTTTTAATTTGGATTTTTCTATTTTTGATTTGGTGCGAACGGCGTCCATCAAAGAACACAACCCTGACCAAAATGTCTTTGCCACCGAGCAGTACATCATTGCAGGCATTGATTTATTATTAGACCATCATGATTTGTATGAGCAGGCATTCGCTGCTGGGTTTGATTTATTGGTTGTTGATGAAGCACATCATTTGCAATGGGATACTGAGCAAGGCGGTAATGACAAATACGACCTTGTGGCGGACTTTGCGGCGCATACCGCAGGCGTGCTACTTTTGACCGCCACGCCAGAACAGCTTGGCGTGGAGAGTCATTTTGCCAGATTAAGATTGCTTGATCCGCATCGTTTTGATGATTTGGACGATTTTATTGCCAGTCAAGAGGCGTTCGGCGATGTGGCGATGGTGGCGACATTGCTGATTGAGGGTAAGGCGTTATCTGATAAGCAAATCACGGCAGTGGCAGGGCTACTTGGCTTTGGTGTGGAGCAGGTGGCAGACATTAACGACAACGACAAACTGCGTACGCACATCATCAACGAGCTGCTTGACCGTCATGGTACAGGGCGTGTGCTGTTTCGTAATACTCGTGATAGCGTGCAGGGTTTTTATGGGCGTACCAGCATTCCATATCCACTGCCGTTACCGACCGCCTGGCAAGGCACGCACTATACCAATGGTAAATTGCGTGAACAGCTGTGGGGTGAGGAAAATTATCCAGATGGTTCGTGGCTAGAATCTGATCCGCGTGTGAATTGGCTGATTAACCTTTTAAAAGAGCCACTGCGTCATAAAAAAGTTTTGCTCATTGCCAGAAGTGGGGCGACTGCCGAGAGTCTTGAAGCAGTGCTAAGACTGCACGCGGGCATTCGCACGGCAATCTTTACCGAGCAGATGAGTCTGCTTGAGCGAGATCAGGCGGCGGCGTATTTTGCTGATGTGAATGGAGCGCGGATTTTGCTGTGCAGTGAGATTGGCTCAGAGGGGCGTAATTTTCAGTTTGCACAGGATTTGGTGTTGTTTGATTTGCCTGCCAACCCAGACACCCTAGAACAGCGTATTGGTCGTCTTGATCGTATTGGACAGATTGCTAAGATCAATTTGCATGTGCCGTTTGTGGTGGGGACAGCCCAAGAACGCCTGTATAACTGGTATGATGGGGCGCTTAATATTTTTAACCAAATCAGTCCAACCGCCCAATCTGTCCAAGAGCATTTCATTGCTGAGCTAAAACCTTTGCTTGAAGGTGAAGATAGCGAAGACAATCGTGAGGCATTGGCTCATCTGATTGCCCAAGGATCAATGCTAAGAGCGGAGCTAGAAGCAGAGCTGCAAGCGGGGCGAGACAGATTGCTTGAGTATAATTCTTGTCGTCCAAATGTGGCAGGTCGCATTGCTCAGGCGATGATGGAGCTGGACAATGACAAGCTGCTGCCGATGTTCTTGGATCGCTATTTTGAGGCGGTGAATATTGATTATAGCATTCAGCGTGATAATTCGTGGATCGTTCATCCGATTGATGCCCAAGAGGTAGATATTGAGGGGATTGAGTCCCTGCCGTTTGGTGAAGATGGCATGACTTTGACTTTTGATCGTAAGCAGGCATTGGCTCGTGAAGACATGGATTATATGACTTATGAGCATCCGCTGATTACCAGCATTCTTGAGATGGTAACATCAGGGGCGTTTGGTAATACGCAGGTCGCCATGCTCAAATCTGCCGCCATGCCACAAGGTATGCTACTGGTTGAAAATCATTTTCGCATTGAGGCGATTGCCCCAAAACATTTCAACCTGACCGCTTATTTGCCACAGCAGGTGCTACGAGTATTTTTGACCGAGCGAGGCGATGATTTGAGCAAAGTTGCCACCAGCGAAAAAATCCTACCGCTCATTGAACGCCTTGACAAATCACGAGCCAGACAAGTCATCAAAGCTCGTGCGTCTGTGATTGAGACGCAGGCGAGCCGTGCCAAAGAGCTGGCTTATGATCAGCTGGCTCAAATCAGCCGTGATGCCACCGCCCAGTACAGTGAGTATTTAAATAAGGAAATCAGCCGTCTAAAACGCCTACAGGCCATCAACCCAAATGTGCGAGATGGCGAAATCATTGAGCTTGAAAAAATGCTCGCTCAGGGCGTGGAGGCGTTGGCGAATTTATCGCTGGTACCTGACAGCATTCGTGTGCTGGTGTGTGTTAAGCCGTCTTGATGGTGGGTTGATTTTGCCGTTTTATTTTAACATGATCAAAAGGAAGTTGCCGTGCCACATTTGATTTTAGAAGTCAGCCAAGGTGTACAAATTGACGAAAACGAGCTGTTGTCTGCCGCTAATCATGCTTTGTTTGCCACAGGGCAATTTAAAGAGGCTAAAGACATCAAAAGTCGCATTCATCGCACCCATGCCAGCTTGATTGGGCTTGGGGCGGACGATGGCGAGTTGTTCGTGTCGGCACGATTGCTCATCATGGCGGGGCGAGATGATGCGACCAAGCATGCTTTGGTTGAGACGGTGTTAAGTAGCTTGCAAGCCGTCATCGGTCAAGCTCACACTAATGTGCAGTATGCGGTGGATTTGCAAGAATTGTCGCCTTATTATCATTTAAACGAAAATGCCTGCCGATTGGCGTTAAAATTTACAAGGAACTGTTAAGGAATTGTCATGTCGTTTGCTCAGGTTTTGACTCGCTCGGTGGTGGGGCTACACGCTCCAGCCGTAACGGTGGAGGTGCATTTGTCGCAAGGCATGCCTGCTTTGACCATCGTGGGGCTGGCAGAGGCGGCGGTGCGAGAGAGTAAAGACCGTGTGCGTTCAGCACTCATTAACAGCGATTTTGACTTCCCAAGTCGTAGGCTTACCATCAATCTTGCCCCAGCGGATTTGCCCAAAGATGGCTCCCGCCTTGATTTGCCGATTGCAATGGGTATTTTGGCGGCGAGTGGTCAAGTAGATGAGCGTGTGCTTGATGGCTTTGAGTTTGTGGGCGAGCTTGCCCTAAATGGTGAACTTCGTCCCATCTCTGGGGCGTTGTCCGTGGCGTTGGCGATGAAAAATGCCCCACAAAAGCGAACGCTGATTGTACCAAAAGCCAATGCGGACGAGGCGGCAAGGGTTGTAGGCGTTACCGTGCTTGGGGCAGATGATTTGCAGGCAGTATGTCGCCATTTAGATGTGGTGAGTGGCATCAGCCAAAATCAAGCCGATTTGCTCACGCCTACCGTGAGTGCCACCGCCCAAGCAGAAGTGGCGTATCCTTTGGATTTGTCTGACATTAAAGGGCAACACCACGCTCGCCGTGCCTTAGAGATTGCGGCGGCAGGCGGGCATTCGCTGCTGTTTAAAGGTCCACCGGGTTCTGGTAAGACACTCATGTCGTCTCGTTTGCCGAGTATTTTGCCGTCTTTGAGCGATGAAGAGGCATTAGAAGTGGCAAGCGTCTATTCGGTGGCAGGTGTGGCGTGTGATTATGGCGTGAGACCATTTCGTCAGGTGCATCATACGGTGTCTGGCGTGGCGTTGGTGGGTGGCGGTTCTCGCCCAAAACCGGGGGAGATTTCGCTAGCACATAAAGGCGTGCTGTTTTTGGACGAATTGCCAGAATTTGACAAAAAAGTCCTTGAAGTGCTCAGACAGCCCATTGAATCCAAAGAAATCGTCATCAGCCGTGCGAGCAGCCAAGTGGCATTTCCTGCTGATTTTCAGCTCATCGCCGCCATGAATCCGTGTCCGTGTGGCTACCATGGCGATGGTACGAATCGTTGCCATTGTAAGAGCGATCAGGTTCGCCGTTATCAAGACCGCATTTCAGGGCCGCTGATGGATCGCATTGACTTGCACATTCATGTGCCTGCACTGCCCTTGGATGATCTACAAAATGCCCCACAAGGCGAGTCGTCTGCTCTCGTGCGTATTCGTGTGGCAAACGCTCGTCAGCTTGCCCTAGCTCGTCAAGGCAAAGCCAATAATGAGCTGACGCCCAGCGAAATTGACCAATTCATCAAACTTGGCGATAACGAAAAAAATCTCATCAAGACCGCCCAAGCTCGCCTAAATCTATCAGCTCGTAGTTATCATCGCATTTTAAAAGTCGCTCGTACGATTGCAGATTTGGCAGGTGCGGACGAAGTTGGTACGGCTCATGTGGCAGAGGCGTTAAGTTATCGTGGCTGACGATGGGCGTTTTTATGATGTGGTTGAATTTATCATGACTTATGGGTCGTGTAGGAGATTTTATGAAAAGTGTTAAATTGCTTACCTTTATCGGTGTATCCATTTTGTCTGTCGGCATTGCCCATGCCGCTGCCCAAGAATACATCAATGTCAAAAAGCACTGCGTCATCATCAAAAATGGCAAGGTCGTCAAACAGCAAGCTTGCACGGCGGATGGCTATGAACACGCTGCGGCTGGCTATGGCGGTGGTTTTGGTTGGGATTTTAAGCCCATCAAAGGCTATGGAGCGATTAGTGTGGAAGGTGGTGTTTCATTAAAAGAGGATAGCAGGGGCAATATTGTCACCGATCATGAGGGTAATAGCGTCATTGATAAAGAGTGGCTTGATTTAAATAACAAGCCTGCCATCAGTCGTTATCGCTTCCCTAAGACTTTTAAGGTATTTACCACAGCAGATGAACAAAAGTGGTACAACGGCACATTAAAAGACGCTAAGGGCAAAGAAATTGACCCTTATCAGTGCTATTATCACAAGAAAAACCCGCAATACGAATTTTGTCATCAATAGTTCATGATAAAAAAACTCGCCTGAGTCTTAGGTTAGGTTGAGCTTGCGAAAACCCAACAGATTCAATAAGTTACATTACAAATGTTGGGTTTGGCTTTGCTCAACCCAACCTACAAAAGGTGTATTACCTTATCAGTTTGATGGATGTCATCTTAGGCGAAATGACCTAAAATAAAATCCACCAACGCCCCAAATTCATCAAACACCGCATCAGGACGGCTGTCGCTGATGGGTTTGTCGTAGTTGTAGCCGTAGCTGAGTGCCAGCGTGGTCATGCCAGCATTTTTGCCTGCCAAGATGTCATTTTCTGAGTCGCCCACCATGACGGCGTGCGTATTTTCCACGCCAAGTGTCTGGCAAATGTGGTGCAGTGGGGCAGGGTCTGGCTTTTTGACGCTTAGGCTGTCGCCACCGATGACGCAGGCGAATGTGTCCGTCCAGCCCATATTTTTTAGAATCTCTGGCAAAAATTGCACAGGTTTATTGGTGCAGATGGCAAGCCTAAATCCTTGCTTGGCAAGTCGCTCCAATCCTTCGCTGACGCCAGCGTATTCTACCGTTTTGTCATGACAATGTGCGTATTTTTGCAAAAAAATCTTATGAGCGGTTTCAAGTTCGGTCAAAGGCAGTCCTGCCCACACCAACGCACGCTCCACCAGCTTTAACGACCCATTACCCACCCAAGTGCGTACATGATCAACGCCTGCTGTCGGTGCATTTAGCGCTGTCAAAGTCGCATCTACCGCCGCCGCCAAATCAGGCACGCTGTCAATGAGTGTGCCGTCCAAATCAAAAATGATGAGCGATTTTTTTGATGAATGGGTTGATGAATTGGTTGTTTTGGTCATATTTTCCCCCAAATTTGTCCCAAGTTTGTCCAAAATTTATCTAAATTTGCCAAAAAATGATAAAGATAGCCGTTTTTGGCATTGTAACATAAAATCTTTTTTCGCCAATGATTTTCAAAAATTGTAACAAATCATGACTTTTGGGTGGATTTTTGGCGAATGATGGCGGTATTTTTGGCAAAATGTGATGTTGGTGCGTAATTTTTATAAATTTTCATGAGATGATTGAACAAATTTTTGGCAAATTTGCCCCAAAAATGTTGCAAAATTGGTCTTTTGAGATAAAAAAAGCGGATTTTGTTGAAAATGATAACGAAAAATTGCAAAAAATGGGCGAATGTTGTCAAGTCGGTGCAAATGTTTGCAAAACTTTACATTTCACCCTACAAACACGCACAGTCATTAAGAAATATTTTGTTACTATGATTCCAACGCAAAGAGCAGTACAAAATACTCTTTGGTTAAAACAACAAACAAAGCAAGCGGTGCTTAACCGCATTTTAGGAGAAACACATGAAAACTCTAAACAAAGCAATCCTAGCACTAGGCGCATCATCAATCCTAGCCATGAGCGCAAACGCAGCCATCACTTATGGCTCAGCAGCGGCAGGTCAGCCTTATGTGGGCGTAAAAGTCGGTCAAATCGATGTGGATGGCTTGCCAAGCAAAGCAACTGCATACGGTGTGTATGGTGGCTACAACTTCGACCAAAACTTCGGTGCAGAAGTGGAGTATGTTGGTTCTGAAACTAAGGGTTATAGCGAAGGTTTGGCAAATTACGAATACGATGCTAAGACCTATGGCGCATACGGTACTTACCGCTACCACTTCAACAACACACCAGTCTATGCCAAAGGCAAACTGGGTATCGCAAAAACCGAAGTGGAAGATAAAGGTGTGAATGTGAACTACACTTCATCATCTGACAAAACCAGCCTAGCAGGCGGTGTGGCAGTAGGCTTTAACGCTACGCCAAACTTCGGCATCGAAGCAGGCTATAACTACCTAAATGCAGACGCTTCTATGTGGGGCGTGGGCGCTCACCTAAAATTCTAATCTGTTAACGATTAGAAATCTAAAAAACAGCCGTCAATCTGATGGCTGTTTTTTTGGGATTCATAAAACAATAAAAACGCCCAAAAAATTTGAGCGTTCTTACTGGTATCAATGCGTTAAAAGCATCATTTGCGATCAGGCAGGCTGATGCTCATCTCTAACATATCAATGTTGTCTTCGTGATGGTGATTGATGTTCACATCGCTGATTTGTACGCCATTGACATATTTATTGACCACTTGCAAAATCTCTCGTTTCATCTGCTCGATGCGATCGGCAGTCAGGCGTGTGTTTAGACGATCGGAGCTTGCCACGATGACTTTTAAGCGATCCTTGGCGATGTCGGCGCTGCTTGGCGTGTCATTACCACCAAATAATGATGCCCAAAATCCTTTCTTCATATCAGCCTCCAAAAAGTTTTGCAAAGAAGCCTTTCTTCTTCACTTCTAGGTGGCGAAGTGGTCGTTCTTCACCCAAGAAGCGTGCGACGATGTCCTCATAGCATTGACCTGCGGCAGATTCTGGGTAATGAATGACAGGCTGACCATGGTTTGAGGCTTCAAGCACGGCGTTGCTTTCTGGAATCACGCCAATCAAAGGCACACGCAAGATCTCATTGGCGATGGTATCGATGTCCATCATCTCGCCTTGGGCGGCACGCTCTGGGTTGTAACGAGTGATGATGAGATGCTCTTTGACGCTGCCACCTTCCTCGACACGCTTGGTGCGAGACTGCAAGATGCCGATGATGCGGTCTGAGTCTCGTACTGATGAGACTTCTGGGTTGGTCACGATCAGCGCCTCGTCAGCATGATACATGGCAAGCTGAGCGCCACGCTCAATACCTGCTGGGCTGTCACAGACAATGTAATCAAAGCCCAAGTCCTCTGACAGCTCTTTCATGACGGCAGCCACACCTTCGTCAGTCAGAGCGTCTTTATCACGAGTTTGTGACGCAGGTAAGATGTACAGGTTTTCCAATTGTTTGTCTTTGACCAGTGCTTGTGTCAGCTTGGCGTTGCCACTGATGACATCGACAAAGTCATAGACGATGCGGTTTTCACAGCCCATGATGAGGTCTAGGTTGCGCAGGCCCACATCAAAGTCGATGATGACAGTTTTAAAGCCACGCTTGGCAAGACCTGCGCCAAATGATGCACTGGTGGTGGTTTTGCCAACGCCACCTTTACCTGAGGTTACTACGATGATTTTCGCCACAATGGCACTCCTTAACATCTAAAAAATAATCGATCAGCCAAATCGGCTGAATTTGAAAAAAAATCGTTAAAATTTATTGATTTATGCACATTGTATCATTGATTGTCATCAATGATGATGCAAAAATCTGTAATAGTTTGTTAGAATTTCTCACAAAAACATCACAGGGCTGGACTTTTGGGGCTTGGTGGCATCAATAAGCCGTCAGCCGCTCGCACCATCAAGTCTTAATCAAAGAAAAAATAAGCCCTTTGTTTTCATCAAAGCTGACTTGCACGGCTTGATCGATCATCTGACTGGGAATGTCTTCGCTTAGGCAGTAAGTGCCTGCCACCGATACTAAGGTTGGGTTGAATTTTTGACAAAAAATGCGAGCATTCTTATCGCCCGTTGCGCCTGCCACCAAGCGACCCAAGCCGTGTCCATAGATGTGTAGGCTGTGATCTGTGATGACTTCTGCGCCCTGATTGACACCGCCGATGATGGTCAGATCGCCACCGAAATGATGAATGCTCTGCCCTGAGCGCACCATCTGCGTGTGCGTGCCAGAAGTGCCAGTGGGCGTGGTCACATCCTTTGATGACTGTGTCTCGGGCGGGGTTTGCTTGGGTTCTGCTTGGGTTTCTGGCGCTGTTTTGACTTCCAAGCGACCGATTCTCTTGCCGTCGGCAGGCAAGATTGCCAAACGCAAATCTTGTGCCTGCGCATCAAGCACACCCTCTGCCACACCGATTGGCTGTACGCCCATCGACCACAAAAGCTCAACCAATGCTGACAAATCAAGCATCACTTCACTGTCGATGATCGCAGGAATGCCAGTTGTCTCTGGATTGCTACCGATCAGCTGGGTCAATTCTGTCTGAATGTCGCCAAGATTGTCTGTACTAATTTTAATTCGGCTAAATGCCAGCATTTTGCCAAATAACTGAACGGCTTTACTCATAATCATCAACCATCACAAAAAATAAAAAATAAAAATGTAGGGCGTATCGAACTTTCTATGCGTCGCTGCCATGCTAAATCAGCATCCGTTATGCCAAATGCCAACCACCCAAGATTTGTAGTGGCAGGCGAAGGTTAAAATCGTCCTGTGCCGATGCAAAGTTTTAACGCAAGGTTTCAATGCAAAGTGTCGATGCAAAATTTTACATCCGTCAGGCATTCTTGCTCCAACCACAATTTTTACTCGCCTTTGCTTGTCCAACATCCTTAAAAGTAAAAGTTAAGATTGTAGCATTTTTTTATTCATGAAAAAACAGCAAAACCAGTAATCATCGAAATTTTTGCCTTTTGCCTTTTGCTTTTTTAATGATGCTCTGACACTACCGCCTTGATCTGCTCGGTGTGTCGCCACTGTTGAGCCTTGATTTGCGCTTCAAAGGCGCTAAGCGCATCTTCGGTGATGTCTGCCACCAGCTTTTGTAGGGCGGGGCGATTGATGTCAATGTGTGCAATGCCATGAGCGATCTGTGCCATGAGTGCATCCAGCGTCTTTTCATCAAATAAGTGAGCATTGACGGAGGTGGTAACATTCTTGCCAATGCGCTTGCCGATGGTGGTGATTTGATTTTCGATCAGCGAGCCTGCCACAGGAATGAGTTTTAGGTATTTGCTAAATTCTGGCGTGTCAATGAGCGCCCGCTCCACCGCAAGCCCGATGTCGCTCGACAGTTGCTCGCCGACTTCATGTTCAAATGCGCCTTGTAGCCGTGGGGTTAGCTCAGTTTTTAGTAGCTCTAAGACTGCCTGCTCGATGGCGGGGCGATTTTTATTGAGCGTGTCTTGGATGAGTTTGTCGTGCGTCTTTGAGCGTCGGATTTGCGCACGCAGATTGTCCGTCGCTGTCAAGATGACTCGGTCGGACAGCTCTTCTAATAGCACGCCATAATAAAATTTGCCCGAAGTAATCCAGCGCTCTGGAATGATTTTGATGCCCACTTTATGCAGGCGCTTGATGATGATGCCAGCACGCAACAGTCTAAGCGCACGCAAGGCAGGAAAACACGCCAAAGTCTCGTACCAATGCACAAATGAAAAGAAAAACCAGCGATGATAGGTGTGATTGACGATGGCAAGCACCCAGCGCACACCAAGCTCCACCACCCAAAACAGCGTAAATGCACCGCTAACAGTCGCCACCGAAGTGTGATGCTGCGTGTGATAGACCGCCAAGGCATCGCCAAGCCCCAGCCATCTGGCGGCGTATTCAGCAAGCACGCTCATCAAAATACCATCGATCAGCATCAGCAGCAAATCCACCACCAACAAGCCAAGCATTAAGATGTCGTAGGCGATTTTTAGGCGGCTGGGTCTGTCGTCGTGCTCACCACCATACAGCGGCACGACATCGGCAGGGATTTCGTGCGTTTGGGGAATGCTTAGGTCGTCAAGATCGGGGGTTTGTCGCATGGGTGTCGGTCTTTTTTGTCTTTAAAAAAGTGAGTGTTTAAAATTAAGATTGGGGTGTCTTAGCTGTGGTCACATTGCCAAAGCCTGACAGCATCGCATCAATGCGCTCATCTTTGGCTTGCCAGACTTCATCGAGCCAAGCGAACAGCTCGGCTTTTACTTGCTCGTTATGATCGTACTCGCCATTTTTTAGGGCGTCAAATAGCTTAGGCTCAAGCTCGATGTGGCGAATGTCCACGCCAAGCCTTGTCAGTTTGCCTTGCCACAGATCGCCATACTCAGGGGCGCCGTCAGGATAGACCAAAGTCATGTCCAAAATGCCATCGATCTGCTCGCCAAGACTGCTGATGGCAAGCGCAAGCCCCCCTGCTTTGGGCTTTAATAGATGTCGATAGGGCGAGTTTTGCTTGGCGTGTTTGGCAGGCGTAAAGCGTGTGCCTTCTAGGTAGTTTAGCAGTACAAAGGGCTTGTCGGCGAGTAGCTGGCAGGCACGGCGAGCTTCATTGATGTCTCGGTTGGCAAGCGCAGGATTTTTGGCAATCTGCTCTTTGCTGTGGCGTTTCATCATCGGAAAGTCTAGAAAATAAAAGGTTTGACCGACAACAGGAATGTACAAAAGCTCATGTTTGGCAAAAAAGCGTGTGATTGGCAAGATGCCTTCGCTGACATATTGAATGATGCTGGTGTCCACCCATGACTGATGGTTGCAGATGAGCAGGTATTTGCCATTTGGGTTTAAGCCGTCAGGCAGGCTGATGCGCCAGTCTTTGGCGGGCAAGACCTTGTCAATCATGAAATTATTCGAGCGAATCCAATAGTCAGTCATGCTGATGATGGCGTCGTCAGCGACTTTGGATTTGCCAAAAATCTTGGCAAGACCTGCTGCATAAATCGGCATGGACAAGCCCAGACTGTTGGCGGCGATGCTACCTGTGCTGACGGCAAAAGAGAGCTTTTGGGCAAGTTTGGGCGATTTTTCGTGCAGCTTTTGAAAAAAGGGCAAGGTGCTGCGCTTGGGCTTGGTCATGATGTTGTCCTAAATCCTAAATGTGTGCATGAATCTGCGTCATTGAGATTGATTGGCACTGATTTTGATTTGCTTTTGCTTTGGTGTATCGCATGAATGTTACTGATAATGTAACAAGATATTAAAAATCAGTGCACAAATAAAAACTGTGGTCTATTTTAGCAAATTTTTCCCAAAAATCGGTAAATTTTCATCACTTGTTCCATAAAAAGCGATTTTTTGAAAAATTTTGATACAATATTTTTGTCAAATGCTCAATAATCATCAAGCATCCATCAAAAGCCGTGGCGAATAAAAGCGGGTGATGAGTGATTTTGCAAAACACCGTTTTATGCGTGATTTATCAAGAAAAATGATGCCATTTGTGAGTGTTTTTGGGCATCGCTTGGCGAGTATTGCATAAATAATCATAATGAAAACTCAACGGATGAGATACAGACTTACAACAGACAAGAAAGTTTTTTGGTTCATAATGTACTCAACCAAGCATTGTTTGTGTTCAAAATGATTTTTGGCACGGCAGGCTTTTAGGGAGATTTTTAAAAATACATTTTTGTTTTGATTTGCCAAAAAAATCAAAACACACACGACTTAAAAAAGGAGTCTATCATGAGCAAAATGAAACTACTTGCCGCATCAGCATTGGCATCAAGCATGGTCATCACAGGTTGCGCAAGCACTGGTGGCGTACAGGTAAATGACACCACTAAGAAAGCAGGTCTGGGCGCATTGGCAGGCGCTTTGGGTGGTGCTGCCATCTCTAAGGCGACTGGCGGTGAGCAGACTGGTCGTGATGCTGCCATCGGTGCGGTATTGGGCGCAGGTGTTGGTGCATACATGAGCAAGCAAGAAGCTAAGCTAAAACAGCAAACTGCTGGTACTGGCATCGAGGTGACTCGTGACCCTGTGACAAACAACATCAACCTTGCCATTCCAGAGGCGATCACTTTTGACAAAGGTCAATACGCCATCAAATCAAGCTCATACAATGCCTTGAACCAAGTGGCAAGAACCTTGAACGAATACAACCAAACTCAGGTTGTTGTTAATGGCTATGCGTCAGTTGAAGGCAGCGCTGCATTCAACCAAACATTGTCACAAAACCGTGCTAACGCTGTTGCTCGCTACCTAGTGAACCAAAGCGTTGCTGGCTCTCGTATCAGTGCCATCGGTCACGGCGCTACTTCTAAATTTGGCGCAGCTTATGAGCCAAACCGCCGTGTAGAAATCACCATCATCGCACCACAAAGCGTGAACTGATGCACGATGACTTGGCTAAAAAGAGCCAAAGCTTAAATGCAAACACCCCAGAGCTTTGGGGTGTTTTTTTTTGATGGTTTGGTCTTTTGACAATTTGGTCTTTTGTCGATTTGACTGTTGATATGATAATCTTGATAATCTAAAAGTCTAAATGCCTAATTTTATCATCGCCTTCGGTATGCCCAAATCTTGAGCGTCTTTTTGCCAATAAAATTCGGCATGGACAGCGGTGAGGGCGTGGCTGATTTGCCGATATAAATCATCGTCAATATCAAGCTCAACAAGCGACAAATGCCAATGAAAATGCGTGAGCGTGTGTTTGATGGTTTTGCTTGCTTTTAAAGGCAGATTTGGCAAAATATCAAGCACTTGGCGTTCGGCAAGGCTGGGACTTTGGGGTTTTTTGGTGCGTTCGTGGGCGGTTTTGGCGTGCGTCAAATCATGGGGCAGGCGTGCCATATCGCCTGATTCATCGGCAATCATCAGCATGGGTAAGGCGTACAAACCGTCCCAAATACCCCCATCGCTTTGTCTTTTTATCCACAGCAATCGCTCGCCATGTCGCACGGCAAACACCAGTGAATGACGGTGGGGTTTGGCGGTCTTTTTGGCTTTGACAGGGTAGGCGGTGGGGTTGCCTTGTCGGTGAGCAGTGCAGTCGGCAGACAGTGGGCAGGCTTGGCAGTCTGGGCGGGTGCGAGTGCAAAGTGTCGCCCCCAAATCCATCATCGCTTGGGCAAATTTTCCGCTCTCATCGGTGGGTGTGAGCGTGTCGGCAAGCGCCCACAGGACTTTGTCGGTGGCGGACTTTGTGATGTCGCCATCAATGCCCGCCCAGCGTGTCAGCACTCGCTTGACATTGCCATCACAAATCACGCCATAAGAACGCACGCCCATCGCCACAATCGCCCCTGCGGTGGAACGCCCCACGCCTTTGATGGCTTGCCAATCATCAACACTCTGCGGAAATTCGCCATTTTTTTCAATAAAATCAGCCACTTGCTTTGCCCCTGCGTGCAGATTTCTGGCTCGTGCATAGTAGCCAAGCCCTGCCCAAAGGCTCGCCACTTCGTCCCAGTTGGCATTTGCCAAATCTTGCACGGTGGGGAATTTTTTGATGAATTTTTCAAAGTAGCCCAGCACGGTGGCGACCTGTGTCTGTTGTAGCATGATTTCAGACAGCCACACGGCATAAATGTCAGATGTGTCGGCATGATGATATTGCCAAGGCAAATCGTGGCGACCGTGCGTGGCAAACCAAGTCAAAAGGCGTGGGGCGAAAGTGGCGTGATTATTTGCGTGGTTTGGGGTAGTGTGGTTCATGGATGAGTTTTGATTAATGGCTTTTAAGGGTGATTTGATAAATAAGCTTTATGGGGGCGTGGGCAGAATTTTCATCATCGATGAGTAATTTTATAAAAAATTATCAAAAAATTTATCAAAAAATCTTGCATATTCAAAAAGATGGACCTGCCTTTTGTGGTGGATTTTGCTATAATGGCGGCATGAAATCATTTGCTTTATTGACGGTTTTGATTGGCTGGGTGCTGTGTCAGCCCCAGGCTTATGCTGCCAGTGCGACGGCTAGGGCGGATGGCTTTGTGCAGGGCTTTAATGACAGCTTTGCTGAGTGTCGCCAGCATTTTTATGAGGGCAATGCGCCAATGCTTGTCGGCACAAAGGGCAAAAAACTGAACCAAAAAGTCGATGCGCTGTGCTTTGATGGCTTTGCGGTGCTGCACTCTGGCGTGTCTCGCACGCCACTTTGGTCGGCAGAGCATTTGACTCGTTCACGCATTGAGCAGGCGAGGCGTTTGGTGCGTCAAGACAGCTTTCGTGTGGAGACCAGACTGCCGCATGACCACCGAGCACAGCTGTCTGATTACAGCCGCTCAGGCTTCGACCGTGGGCATCTTGCGCCTAATGGCGACATGGCCGATGCCAACACTCAGTACGAAAGTTTTAGCCTTGCTAACATCGCCCCACAAAATGGTACGCATAATCGCAATGTTTGGCGATACATTGAATCTGCCACGCGCAAATTGACCGAAAAGTATGGTGAGGTTTATGTTGTAACGGGCGTGGTGTTTGATGGCAAGAGCGTCTCTCGCATCGGCGGACGGGTGCTGGTGCCGAGCCATTTTTTTAAGGCGGTGTATGTGCCAAGCCTGAATCAAGCAGGTGTGTACTATTCGCCAAATATCGAAAATCCCAGCTATGAGATCATCAGCCTGAGCGAGTTTAAGCAGCGCACGGGCATCGCCGTCATGCCAACTTTGCCCACCCCTGTGCAAAATACCGCCTATAAGCTGCCAAGACCTGCCGCAGACGGCACACTCATGACCGATGAGCTTGGTGTCGATCTGGATAAAATCGACTTAAATAACATGGGCAGTATGCAGGGCTTGCTGCTTGTTTTGCTTGAAATTTTTAAATACTTCATCAATGTCATCAACAGGTGAGCGATAAGGAGTGCTCATGCAAATTTTTCAAAACGATCACGAAGTGCTAAATATTGGCAATTTAAGCTTTGAAAATCAGCAAGACAAAGTCATCATCCACGGCGAGGTGGAGATTGGCATGGATGAAACAGGTCGTGCGCAGGCGCAGGCTTTGCTTGATTTTGCCAAGTCGTTGGTTGCGGCGCAGACGCAGGCGAGCGTGGAGACTGAGTTGGACACTGTAAACGACAGCATTGACAATCCTTTTGCTTAATTTGCTTAATTTGCTTAATTTGCTTAATTTGCTTAATTGTGGATAACAAAAAGCATACACATCTTGCATAGAGCCTTACAAAAAGGGCGATGGCTGACAAATTTAATGTTTGCATTTGATTTTTGGCTTGGTTATAATGATTTGACAGTTCACAGTTGTAGGCTGTGAATTGCACATCTGGTTAAAAAAACATAGGGAGTAGTTATGAAAAAATTAGCACAATTTGCCGCCATCGGTCTGGGCGTGGCGATCTCAACAGCCGCTTTGGCAAATAATGACGCCATCGTCGGCACTTGGAAAATGAGCGAAAAAGGCGAGGCAAAAGCCATCATCAAAATCAGCAAGTCAGGCGATGGCTACCAAGCAGTCATGACCAAAGGCTTGACTGAAAAAGCCAAAAAGCGTGAAGGCGCAACTGTCATCAGAGACATCAAAGCGCAAGGTGGCGGCAAGTACGCTGGCAAGGGCAAGCACCCAACATTGCCAATCTCTGGCACCGCCAACATCAGCCTAAATGGCAACAACCTTACCATCAGCAGCCGTGCAGGCACGCAGACTGGCGTAAGACAGTGATTTGATGGGTGGATATTTCAAGATGCTTTTCATCTTGACTTAATGATTTAAAATCAAAATAAAAAACACCTTAGTATTTGTCTAAGGTGTTTTTTGTCATATCAAGCGTCGATCATCACAGCGCCTGCTGATCCATCTCGCCAGTGCGAATGCGAATGACGCTTTCAAGTGGCGTGACAAAAATCTTACCATCGCCAATTTTTCCTGTATTGGCGGCTTTGATGATGGCTTCAATGATCGAATCGACCATCTCGTCCGTGCAGGCGATTTCGATTTTGATTTTTGGCAAAAAATCGACCACATATTCTGCGCCACGATACATCTCGGTGTGACCTTTTTGGCGACCAAAGCCTTTGACTTCGGTGATGGTAATGCCGGTGATGCCGATCTCTGAGAGCGTCTCACGCACATCGTCTAGTTTGAATGGCTTAATGACTGCTGAAACTAATTTCATGAAAGTGTCCTTGGCTTGGCTCGATGTCTCTGTGCATTATACCGTCAATTCGCCTAAAAATTCAATGTTCATTCTGCGAAATTCTGCTACAATAAGCCATGATTTTAACAACAAAAGCGAGTGATGTGATGACGCAGGCGAACTTTTTGGATGTCGGTCATGTGGTGATTGGGCTTGGCGGCTCTGGGCTGTCGGCGGTGAATTTTCTGCTGTCTTGCGGGCATCGTGTGACGGTGGTCGATGAGCAGCCCGCCCCAAGCCTTGCCCCCAAGCTGCCACAGGGTGTGCAGACTTCATTTGGCGGTATCGATGAGCAGGTGCTGCTGTCAGCACAAAAAATCATCATCAGCCCTGGTGTGGATCCACGCCATGCTGCCATCGTAGCGGCAAAGGCAGCAGGCATATCGGTGGTCAGTGATGTGCAGCTTTTTGTGGATGCGCTGCGTGAGCGTGATGCCGCCACAGGCAAAACGACATCCATCGTCGCCATCACAGGCTCAAACGCCAAATCCACCGTCACCACGCTGGTGGGCGAGATGGCAAAAAAGGCAGGCAAGATTGTCGGTGTGGGTGGTAATATCGGCACGCCAGCGCTTGAACTACTTGCCATTGAAGGCATGGATTTGGCGGTGCTTGAATTGTCCAGTTTTCAGCTAGAACACATCAGCCATCTGGGTGCGGCGGTCGCCACCATATTGAACATCTCGCCAGATCATTTGGATCGCCATGGCGACATGAAGGGGTATTTGGCGCAAAAACTGCGGATTTTTGACGATGCTTGGGCGGCGGTCGTTTGCACGGACGATGCTGACTTACAAAGTGTTTGCCAAAGTGTGCTGAGCGATCAAGGTATGCCGGATGCCAAAGTCATCACGACTTGCGGCACGATTGATACCGACTGCCGTGCTGATTTTTGTCTGGTGACAAGCCTTGATAAGATTTGGCTGTGTCATCAAGGCGAGCATCTGCTGTCTGCTGACGAATTATTCATCAAAGGCAAGCACAATCTGCTCAATGCACTGTCAGCATTGGCGCTTGGGCAGGCGGTGGGGCTTGATATGCCTAGTATGCTTGATGCACTTAAAGCCTTTAAGGGTTTGCCGCACCGCTGTGAATATGTCAAAGATGTGGCAAATCGAGCGTATTTTAATGACTCAAAAGGCACGAACATCGGCTCGACTTTGGCGGCAATCGATGGTCTGGGTGCGGTCTATGGCAAGCGATCTTTGGCACTCATCTTGGGTGGTTTGGGTAAAGGGCAGGATTTTAGTGAGCTTGCCGAGGCTGTTGATACCTATGCTGATGGCGTGTATCTCATCGGTGCTGATGCCGCTGCCATTGAGCAGGGACTTGCCACCAAGCCTTCTTTGGTCTTGCGCCTGCACCATGTTGGCACCATGCAGGCTGCCATTGATGCTGCCAGCCAAAGTACGGCAAAAGCGGTACTACTGTCGCCTGCGTGCGCAAGCTTTGATCAGTTTGCCAGCTATGGCGATCGAGGCGATAAATTTGTGGCGATGGTCAATCAGTTGGCAGAAATTTAAACCCATTAAAAGCCACTTTCAGGGTGGCTTTATTTTTTGGAGTGAGGATTGATTTGGTGAATCAGGCTGGCTAACTGTCGGCTGGTTGTGGGCTAATTAACGGCTAAGTTTGAGCGGTTATCATGAGTCGCTTAATAATGAATGGTGAGGCGTATGCGAATTTTATTGGTAGAAGATGATGCGATGATTCGGCGGGCGATGGTGGCTGCGCTTAAAGATCATGGCTTGACGGTCGATGCGCTTGGCGATGGCGCTCAGGTTTTGTCTGCGGTGCT
Source organism: Moraxella nasibovis (assembly GCF_029581575.1). Classification (NCBI taxonomy): domain Bacteria; kingdom Pseudomonadati; phylum Pseudomonadota; class Gammaproteobacteria; order Moraxellales; family Moraxellaceae; genus Moraxella; species Moraxella nasibovis. The sequence continues at coordinate 353,549 of NZ_CP089975.1, forward strand.
GGCACAGCCTTATGATTTGCTGATTTTGGATTTGGGTTTGCCAAAAATGGACGGTCTGGATGTGCTGGCGCAGATTCGTGCGGCTAAGGTGGATTTGCCAATCTTGATCGTGACGGCACGAGACGACATCAAAAGCCGCATCGGTGGGCTTGATGGCGGTGCTGATGATTATGTGGTCAAGCCTTTTGACATGCAAGAGCTTTTGGCGAGGATTCGTGCGCTCGTTCGGCGGCATGGTGGCACGGCACAGCCCATGCTGAGCAATGGCAAATTGACACTAAATCCTGCCACTTTTGAGGTCAAAATCGTAGCGACGGGCGAATCGGTGCTGCTGAGCAATAAAGAATTTGCCATTTTACAAGCCCTGATGATGCGTCCAGGGTCGATTTTATCACGCAGCCAGCTAGAAGATAAGCTGTATGGCTGGGAGGATGAGATCGAGAGTAATGCGCTTGACTATATGATTCATGCCTTGCGTAAGAAAGTTGGCAAAGAGTATGTTAAAAATGTGCGTGGCGTCGGCTGGCTTGTAGACAAAGAGGCTGTGTGATGTGTGGCTAAGCGGTCGTGCTTTGTCTTGCAACTTTTTGATGGATGATAAATATGAAAGCATTTTCTCCCATCGGTGTTCTGCGCCATCTGTTTCATTCGCTGCAAGTGCGTCTGGGCGTGGCATTTGTCTTGGCTTTTTTGTTCAGTGCGCTTGTGGTGGCGCTCGTGGTGTTTTATGATAATTATCAACAAAGCCATCGCCTACAAGACCAGACGCTCTCGCAGATCGCTGTACACATCGACCCGACCAAGCCTGCCGTCTTGATGGATGATGACAATAATGATGCGCACATCTATGTGCAGACCAAAGTAGGCAAGCCTTCGCACGAGGTGCTTAAAGACATTGAGCGGCTGCCTTCTGGGTTTTCTACGCTGGGCAGCGTCGATGATGGTTACCGAATTTTTGTGCTTGATAAGCATGATGGCAGGGTGGCGGTCATGCAAGAAAGTGAATATCGCATTGAGCTTGCCATGCGAGCGGTCGCAAGTAGCCTTGTGCCGCTATTGCTTTGGCTGTTTCCGCTGTTGTCTTTGCTGACTTTTGTCATCATCCGCAAAAATCTAAGCCCTATCAAAAAGCTGTCTGGGAGCCTTGAAAATCGTGCCCCAAAAGACCTATCCGCCCTAGACACCAAAGGCGTGCCGAGCGAGTTTGTTGGCTTTGTGGTGGCGATGAATGGGCTGCTTGTGCGTGTGGATGATGCCATGCGTCAGCAGCAGCGATTCATCGCCGATGCCGCACATGAGCTGCGTAGCCCGATGACGGCGCTGTCTTTGCAGATGGAGCGGCTCGCCAGTCGGCTAAAAAGCACTGATGATCGTGCGGAGGCTGATGAGGTCTTGGCGGTCATTCGTCGCAATCGCCACCTGTTGGAGCAGCTGTTGAGTCTGGCGAGGGCGCAGGCAGAAGGCGGGGTGAGGCACACGACTTTTACGGTGCAGCAGCTCTTGTCATCGGTGATCGAGTCGGTATATCCTTTGGCGCAGGATAAGTCCATTGATCTGGGATTGGTTGGTGAATGCTCGACAAAGATCAAGGCAGATGAGATGTCTTTGTTTACTTTGGTGAAGGTTTTTGTGGATAATGCCATCAACCACACACCGTCAGGCGGTCAGATTGATGTGAGTGCCAAGGTGGCAGATGGCGTTTTGACCTTTTTTGTTGAGGATAGCGGGATTGGTATTGATGATGCACAAAAGGTGCGGGTGTTTGATCCTTTTTATCGAGTCTTGGGCAGCGAGGTGCATGGCACAGGGCTTGGGCTATCGATTGCCAAGTCGATAGCTGACAGATATGGCGGCAAAATCGTGCTGTCAGATGCCCAAAAATTTGCACAAGGCTTAAAAGTAAGTGTCCGTTTTGAATTGTCAAAGCTTGCAGATCAGACGACAGACTTTTTATAAATGAAGTGGCTGGCACGCTCGTTGGCACAGCGAGTGAAATTTTCATAAGAAAATGTCTGCGATTTGCCAAAAAGTCGTTTATAATAGAGTGTTTAAATACATTTTTATTCATCATTTCAAAGTATCACTCATGCCCGCATTTTTTCAAAAGCTATCCACTTTAAATCTGCCATCGGCACGCACGACGCTCATCGTCTGCTTAGGACTTTTGCTGTCATTGAGTTTGCTCATGATTGCATCAGCGTCCATTCCTTTTGCCTTAAATAAGGGGCTGTATCCCATGCGATTTTTTTGGTCGCAGCTGTTTTATATTGGTATCGGGCTTGTGGCGGCATTTGTGGTGTATCAGCTGCCGTTGAAGATTTATTGCAAATTAAGCAATATCTTGGTGCTGTGGCTTGGGGTGATGGTCTTATTGGCGCTGACGGCGATATTTGCTGTGCCCATCAATGGTTCAAGGCGCTGGCTGAGTGTCGCTGGATTTAGTTTGCAGGCGGCGGAGTTTGCCAAGATGGTGATGGTGATGGTGGCGGCAGAATATGTCGTGCGGCGTTCTGCGGACATGCGTGGCAGTATCTTTACAGGGTGGCGACTGTTTGCGTGGTATTTGCCGATATTGATGTTTTTGATTTTTCAGCCTGACTATGGGTCGAGCGCCGTGATTGTGGCGACTTTGCTGGTCATTGCTTGGGTTGGTGGCTCACCACTAAAAGATTACGCAGTGATTTTTACCATCGCTTTGACCATTGGGGTGCTTGGCATTTGGTTTGCAGGCTATCGCCGTGAGCGACTGCTGTCTTTTTGGGATCCGTTTGATGACATTCAAGACACCGACTTTCAGCTGTCTCGCAGTCTGATTGCTTTTGGGCGAGGGCAGCTGACGGGGGTGGGCTATGGCGACAGCGTCCAAAAACTGTCGCACTTGCCTGAGGCGCACACCGACTTTATCTTGGCGATTACAGGTGAGGAGCTGGGTTTTTTTGGCGTGGCGTTTGTGCTGCTGCTTGAAGCGCTGGTGGTGCTGTCTGTGCTTGTCATCAGCTATGCGGCGCTCAAACGCCGTCAGCTGCGTCTTAGCTACATGGTGATGGGCTTTGCGGCGGTGCTGTTTGGGCAGGTTTTCATCAATGCAGGCATGAACATGGGTATGCTACCCACCAAGGGTCTGACGCTGCCGTTTTATAGCTATGGTGGCTCGGCGCTGTTGGTGAGTATGATGATGATTGGGCTGATTTTGAAAGTTGATAAAGAAAGCGCCCACATCGAGCGCATGGGGCAAAGCCGCAATTACTAAGAATGAGCTACTAGAATAAGCTACTAAAAACGAGCGAAAATGCCAAATCATCTAAACCAAATTGCCTAAACCAAGCCAGCCCTTTCCCAAGCTGCCGACTACACCACACCAAGACTGCCTTGATGAATGAGTGGCGCTGTATCCCAGTGCTTGATGGCAAATTGCAATATCTCACCGACCGTGCCATCTGCCATGTCATCTGCGATGGGCTGTTTTAGCAAAGTCAAAGCATGGACGAGCAGCTCACTTGGTCGAGCGTGCTTGATCGGCTGAGCAAGATTTTGTTTGGAGAGTTTTTGTCCGTCTGCATTGTGCAGTAGCGGCAGATGATAAAAATGATCCGCTGTGGGCAGGTGTGCGGCATGATTGATGGCAAGCTGGGCGACAGTCATGGGCATGATGTCGAGCCCCCGCATGATGTGGCTGATGTTTTGTAAGCCATCGTCAATGGCACAAGCAAGGATGTAGTTAATCATGCCGTTTTGGCGTTTGATGACCACATCGCCAAGACTCTTGGCAGGATTGTCCCAAACGACCCCTTGAATGCCATCAAAAAATGCCGTCAGCGTGTCTGGCAGGCATAGGCGGATTTTGCTGTCTGGGTGCCCAATATCGTGATGACTGTGTAAGCACAATCTAGGATAGATGGGTGGTGTGTTTAAGCCTTCGGTGGCGTTCATCTGCCGCAGCACTTCACTAAAAATCACAGGCGAGATGGCATCTTTGGGGTGCTGACGAAAATGCTCGCTCAGCTGTTTTCTTGAGCATTGGCACGCATAAGTTTGGGCGTGCAGTGCGTGAATGTATTCTTCATAAATCGCCATGCGGTTTGACTGATAAACCGTCTCGCCGTCCCAGTGCAAGCCCAGATTTTGCAAATCTTCTAAGATGGATGCGCTGTATTCTGCCTTGCACCGCTCAAAATCCACATCTTCTATGCGAAGTAGCCACCGACCACCAAGTGATTTGATATGACAAAAGCTCGCCACAGCAGTCGTGAGCGAGCCTAAGTGCAGATGTCCTGTCGGCGATGGGGCAAAACGCCCAATGACAGGACGAGCATTTGGTAAATTTACCATGAATCTGGTCTAACAAATTTGTCAATGAACGACGAAGTTAATTTATCAATTTAATGCGCAATCAGCCCAGATTTTGCTTTTCTTTCATCTCAGAGAGCGTCTTGCAGTCGATGCACTGCGTGGCGGTTGGGCGGGCTTCTAGGCGTTTTAGACCGATTTCTGTGCCACAAGTTTCGCAGTAGCCATAGTCGCCAGTTTGGATTTCGGCAAGTGATTTGTCGATTTTACGAATCAGTTTGCGCTCACGGTCTCGGGTGCGTAGTGCTAGGGCAAATTCTTCTTCTTGGGTGGCACGGTCGTTGATGTCTGCCATGGCGCCTGTTTCTTCGTTGATGTAGTCCTTGGTGCGCTCGGCTTCTGACATGAGTTCTTCTTTCCATGCAAGTAGCATCGCTTGGAAATGTGCCAGTTGTGCATCTGACATATATTCTTCGTCTTTGGCTGGCTCGTACGGCGAGAAAGTCTTGGTGGTCATCGCTGTCTGTCCTTCAAAATGCACCTTTTTGGTGGCTTGGTGAATGGCGATACAAAAGCGCAGCAGCATCGCCGAAAATAAAAATCAACCCTACATGCTGATGAGTCCCAAATGCCCATAAGGCTAAACTTAACTCAGTGTAGGCTAAGTGTGTTTGCAAGTTTTTTAAGGCTTTGATGAGTTTGGATTTTGCCAATCAGTGTCTCTTTGGGCGAGTAAGTAAAAATGAAGCAAAAAATAAACCGCCTAATTTTGGACTCTTTTGACACAAGTTACCAGCGTTTTTTTGTTGCAAATTTGTATCAAACGAAAGCCTGCGGCAATATCATCGATGGCAAATTCATCTCGGTGCGGTGCAAACTGCCGAGAAGTGGCAGGGCAGGTGTCAAGCGCTACGCCCTGCACCATCAGGCTGTGCGTTTGGTGTACATGTCCGCACAGTATGGCTTTGGCATTGTCAAAAGTGGCAAGCGTCCGCCAGAATTCATCGGCATTTTTTAGTCGATATTCATCAATCCACGCCGAGCCGACAGGGTGGGGGTGGTGGTGCATGGCGATGATGGTAGGCAGATGGTTCGACAGATTTGTTTTTAAAAAATCCAAACTCTCATCGTCAAGCCGTCCATAAATCTGCCCATTGATGGCAGAATTGACCACCAAAATTTGCCAAGTGGCGTGGGGAAGTTTTATGGTAAGGCGATGAGTGTCAATCAATCGCTCGTCTTTGGCGATGGGGCGAAAGGTTCGCTCATCAAAAGGCAAATCATGCCCAATTTCCTGCGTAACATCGTGATTGCCCGCCAAGCACAAAAAGGGAATGCCTGTATTTTTTAAAATGGCAAATAACCAATCATAAACTTCACTCACGCCATCATTGACCAAATCGCCAGTCAAAAGTAGCAAATCAGGCTGGTGCGTCAAAGCCAAATCCAGCACCGCCAAAAATTGCTCAAAACTTTTGGGGTTGTGTTCTGACAAATGCAAATCGCTGATCTGAGCGATGGCAAAGCTGTCTTTGTCGCTGTGCAATGTGTCGCTGTATGAAATGTGCTGCATGATTGATGGTTATTTTGGTTATTTGGCGGATTTTTTGGCAAGTTTTTGTGTGCCAAAGACAATGAAAAACCCTATCGCCAAAGTCAGAACAATGGCAAGCCCTGTCTGCACATCAAGCCAAACACTGCCCCAGACGCCAGCAGTTACGCCAACTTGTGCCAAAATCATGGCGATGATGACCATTTGGCGTGGCGAGACGGCAAGCAGGCGTGCGGTCAGGGCAGGTAAAATGAGTAGCCCGCTGATGAGCAGGCTACCGACTGCTTGTAGGGCGATGGCACAAAAACCTGCCAACAAGCCCATGAAAAAAACCTGCTGCTGTAATGGGCTGATGCCTGCAATGCGAGCGAGTGCTTCAGAAGTGGCAAGTTTCACCTGAGCGTCCCAAATCCACAGCAAAAATCCCCCACCTAAGACAATCAAGAAACCCAAGCGAGGCAAATCCGCCCAATCCACATCAAGCAGGCTACCAAACAAAAAACCAAGCACATTAGCTTGTTGCTGGGTCAGCTGGGTTAGTGTCAGTAGTCCTAGACACAGTAAAGTCGCTGCCATCACCGACAAAGTAGCATCGCTTGGTAGACGGCGTTCATTTAAAAATACCAAAGTCGCCACCACCAGCAGACTGACCAAGCCAATGCCAAAGTCAGCAGGGAGGTGTAGCCAAGCGGCAAACGCCACGCCCAATAACGCGCCGTGTGCCAAAGTATCAGCAAAAAACGCCATGCGTCGCCACAGCACCAAACAGCCAAGCGGTGCGGACAATAGGGCAAGTAGTGAGCCTGCAATCCACGCAGGGGCGATGATGGGGAGCCATTCGGTCATGATGTACCTGCGCTGTGTGTATGTGAATGATGATGGTGGCAATCGTCCGTGTGCTGGCAGTGGTCGTGATGATGAATGTATGGCTGATAATGCCCAAACAAGCGAGTAAATTCAGGGGCTAGGGCAATCTGACTGGGCACGCCTTGACAGCAGATGTGCTTATTTAGGCAAATCACTCGGCGTGAGCCTTTCATTACCCAGTGTAAATCATGCGACACGACCAGCATCGCACACGCCAAAAATTCTGGCAACTCATCAATAAAATGATACAGCCAGTTTTCTGTATCAGGATCTAGCCCCTGCATGGGTTCGTCCAAGATGAGTAGCTCGGGCTTATCTAGTAACGCACGAGCCAATAGCACTCGCTGAGTTTCGCCGCCTGACAGATGGTGCATTTGCTTATTGATGAGTGGGGCGATGGCAAGTTTGTCCAAGATGAAAGCTTTTTGGTCGCCAGTCAAGCGTTTTTTATGGGCTTGAGCAAGCAAATCTTTGACCTGTAAAGGCAAAATCTCAGGCACGCCAAATCGCTGCGGTACATAGCTTAGGTGGGTGCTGCTGCGATGAATGTGTCCAGAGGTTGGTTTTAATAAGCCTAAGATCAGCTTTACTAAGGTGGATTTGCCCGCCCCATTTGGACCAATGAGACTGACCATCTCGCCTTTGTACAAATCGAGCGAGACTGCGTTTAGTAAGGTTGCATCCGCCACTTGGTAGCTGATGTTTTTTAGGCTTAATAGCACTTCACCCTTGGCAGTCACGGCACACGCCTTTTAGCTCAATGACGGTATGGTCGACGGCAAATCTTGCGTCATCTTTGGCAAAGCTGATGATGCCATCAACAGGCAGATTGCTGCATTCTTCCACTTTTTGACAAGACTGGCAGATCAAAAATGCCGCTGCGTGCTTGGAGCGTGGATGACAGCATGGCACATAGGCGTTGAGCGAGCTGAGCTGATGGATCAAGCCTTCATTCAACAAAAAATCCAGCGAGCGGTAGATGGTCGGCGGGGCGATATTTTTACTGGTAGCGCCACTTTCTTGGCGTGACAGCTGCAAGGCGCTGATGAGATCATAAGCACCCACAGGCTTATCCGATGCCAAAATCAAGGCATACACCTCTTCACGCAGTGGTGTAAAACGCACGCCTTGAGCCTCGCAATGCGCCTTGGCTTCAAGCAGGCGTTCATTGACATCGTGATGATGGACATTGTGATGGTGGTCGCAAGCGCAGGCGTGATGTGATGTTGTCATGGTGTTTGTATTCTTTATTGACTAAAATTTACGATATGTGATGAGCTTGATGAGCTGCTGTCGAAGTTTGCACTAAAAATGATGAATCTTGAAAAATCATCAAAAGCTACATTATACCTTACGGATTGTGTTTTTCCCATGATTAAAACTTATTTTTATGTTTAAAAATTGTCAATAATGAAAGTAAAAATTAGTTATCATCTATGAATATCATCAATAATTGAGTTATAATGTAGCATGTTTTTTTTTAGAATTTTTGCGATAAAATTGCCATTTACCAAAAAACAATTTTTGTAAAGTGCGTCTTTAAATGGTCTTTAAATATTGAATTGAAAGCTCGACTTTGCGTCATTTTTAGGTCATTTTAGTTCCAAGTCGCTTTGATGATTTTTAAAATAAAGCGTTTTTTAAAGCCTGTCAAAAGGTTAAAAGCCATTTAAAGCAAATAAAAGCAAATAAATAAAAGTGAGTATTAAACATGAAATCACAGTCAAACATTCATACCAACCCTAAGTCATCACGCCTTTTAAAGCTTGTCAAGGTCGCCGTCTCGTGCGCACTGACAGCAGCCATGACCGCTCAGGCAGGCATGGTGAGCGTGAGTAATTATCCGCTGCTGCTGCTGTCTAATGCCGTCACAGGCGAGAGCAATCCTGCGCAGCCACTGTTGGGGGCAGGCGATGTGGGGCATCATGGCGAGCTGAGCCCAAGTGCCAAGAAGCTGGTGAGCGACAGTGATTATGTGGTGTGGTTTGGCGGTGCGCTTGAACAAAATCTAATCAATACACTCAAAGATGCGCCCAATGCGATTTCTTTGTTTGATTTTAATGCGTTTCATCGCCTGCCTTTGCGTCACATCGATGGCACGGCTCAACCAGACAGTTTTGATGCGCACATTTGGCTTGATCCAGAAAATGCCAAAGCCATCGTGCGTGCGCTGGCGGTCATTCATAGCCATGCCAACCCAGACCAAGCCGCCCTCTATGCCCAAAATGCCAAAGATTTCGAGACACGCATGGACGATGCGGTGTCGTCCATTTCGCTTAATGGCAAAACCGTGCCGTACTGGGCTTATCATGACGCTTTTCAATACCTTGAAGGCTCGGTGGGGCTTAGCTTTGCTGGTGCATTGACGCCCGACCATCATCTGTCGCCCAAGGCAAGCCAAATTTTACACCTGTCAAAGACCAGACCAAAGGCACACATGTGTATCGCTTCACAGGGCAAGGTCTCAGATGGCATCATCAATAAGCTGGGCAATGTCTCAACTGTGGTGCGTCAAGAAGACATGAGTGATGATGATGACTTTGTCGAAAGCTGGCTTGGGCTTGCCACCGAGATTCAGCGCTGTGCTGGGGCGTCGTGACTGGGCGAGCTGCCAGTTCATCGTATTGACATGAGTTCATCATGAGCCTACCAAGCCCGCATCTTAGCCTTTGACTATGCCCATTTGACTGGCATTTATTTAGAAAATAATGATAATTTTTTGCAAAATAAAGCGTTTTTGCTATTGCCATTATCACTAAAAATTTTTATAATACAGTCGCTTACGCACACATAAGTTTACAGTTTGGCTGTTGGTGTGCGTTTTGTTTATATGTTTTTTGTGTATTTTTGGCTTGTGGCTTGGCATTGCCGCCTTGGCTTAAATCAAACAAGAGTAAGCGGATGACAGCGCCAGCAAGACGCAGCCAAAAACAGCAGGTCTATCAAGCTCAAAAGCACGCCGTGTGGTGGCTGCTTGGCATGACAGCTTTGGCGGCTGCCATAGAGATGCTGATGAGTGGCGGGGCGGGCAGCTGGGTCATCACCAAAAGCGTGGCACTTGGTGCAGTGCTGAATTTTGTTGCCCACGGCACATTTACTTGGGTGGCTTATCGGACGACAGGCGCAAAAGCACGCCAGCAGGTCATGCTGAATATGTATCTGGGTCAGATGCTAAAATGGCTCATTACTTTGGCAGGTTTTGCGCTGATTTTCATTTATGCTAAGCCCATCCATGCCGCTCTTGTCGCCGCCGCTTATTTTGTCATGCAGCTGTGCTGTTTGGTCGGCTTGATGAAGGTTCGCTGATTTAAAGAGCTGATAATTTTTAAGCAAGCCAATAAGATTCGTCGCTTGATTTATTATTTTTGGTGATAATTCTTAATGGTTACGCAAAAATGCGATGGCTTGTGAATGATGTCGTTTTTATAATTTAAGCTGATTTTTACCAAAAATTACCTTAAATTGTAAAATTTCAGTAAGAAAATTCATATTTACCCTTTACATATAGCTTTGAGTAAAGTAAGATAGTCAGTTAGATATGAATGTAATTTTTTGATACGATTTATTGCGATTTCATCATTCATCAGCTTGAATGATGAAAAATGAGTAAATGGTGTCTTAAATTCAGATAAGTGTTAAGTCGGCGACATTCAGTTGTCTTTGATGTTTATCATGGATTTTCGTTCTGATTAGGTGTTTAGCACCGAATCTTTTTGTTTGACTTAAAATAAGAAGCTTATTATGGCAGCCGAACAGACATCTTCAGATTATATCGCTCACCACTTAACCAACTGGACTTTTGGTCATCACCCAGAGCATGGTTGGAAAGTGGCTCATGATGCCGCTGAAGCCGCAGAAATGGGCTTTAAGGCCATTCATTTGGACTCAATGCTATGGGCTATTGGCTTGGGTATCTTTTTTTGTGCGCTGTTTTGGGCAGTAGGACGCAAGGCAACTTCTGGTGTGCCAAGCAAGCTACAAGCTTTCGTTGAAATGATTGTAGACTTTGTGGACAATAGCGTGCGTGAATCTTATAACGGTCCTTCAAAACTCATCGCACCACTATCCTTGACGATTTTTGTCTGGATTTTCTTGATGAACTTGATGGACTTGGTTCCAGTGGACTGGATTCCAGTGCTTGCGCAAAAAATCGGCGCAGCAATGGGTCATGATCCACATCATGTCTATTTTAAAATCGTCCCAACAACAGATCCGAACATCACTTTGGGTATGGCGCTAGGCGTACTGATCCTAATCATCGGATTTGGTCTTAAATATAAAGGCGTTGGTGGTTTTATTGCAGAGTTTACGCTACATCCATTTAGCGCAAAAAACCCAATCCTACAAGCATTGCTTATCCCAGTGAACTTAGTGCTAGAAATTGTCACTTTGCTTGCAAAGCCAATCTCGCTCGGTCTTCGTTTATTCGGTAACATGTATGCAGGCGAGCTCATCTTTATCCTGATTGCTTTGATGCCGTTTTGGATTCAGTGGGCGCTATCAGTGCCGTGGGCAATCTTCCATATTTTGGTTATTACTTTACAGGCGTTCGTGTTTATGATGTTGACGATTGTTTATCTATCGCTCATCTCACAAACATCAGAACATTAATTCAAAAACCCTTTTTAAATTAACCCTTTGTATAGGTCTAAGGAGACATCATGGATCCAGTAATCGCTCAGTACACTCTACTTGCAGTGGCTATTCTAATCGGTCTTGGCGCACTAGCTACCGGTATCGGTTTTGCTCTACTAGGTGGTAAATTCCTAGAAAGTACCGCTCGCCAACCAGAACTAGGTTCTCAACTTCAAACCAAAATGTTCATCGTGGCAGGTCTTCTGGATGCTGTACCAATGATCGGTGTTGGTATCGCCATGCTACTTCTATTCGCCAACCCATTCGCATAAGCTGAAACCGTCAGTTTAACGCCCATTTCTGGTCGCAGATTTGATCTTCAATGAAGCGACCTAGAATTGGCTATCACCTGACTTTCACTAACAACGAGGTGATTGGATGAATATTAATGCTACACTTCTCGGTCAGTTGATTAGCTTTGCGATTTTCGTGTTGTTTTGCATGAAATTCGTATGGCCGCCACTGATCGGCGCCATCAATGAGCGCCAAAGAAAAATCGAGGAAGGCTTAAACGCCGCCGAGAAAGCCAAAGCAGACTTAGCTTCTGCCGAGCAGCAAGTAGAGCAAGAGTTTGCTGCTGCCAAGTTTGAAGCTGCTTCTATCATTGAGCGTGCGAATAAAACTGCCAATCAAATGATCGAAGATGCGAAGGCGCAAGCTCGCTTAGAAGGCGAGCGCATCATTGCACAGGCTCATGCAACCGTTGAGCAAGAAGCTGCTCAAACTCGTGAACAACTTCGTTCTCAGGTTGCTCACTTAGCAGTCCTTGGTGCAGAAAAGATTTTGCAAAGCAAAGTCAATGAACAAGAACATGCTGACATGCTAAACCAGCTTGCGGCTAAGCTGTAATTAGAGGAAATCATGGCTGAACTATCTACCTTAGCAAGACCTTATGCCAAAGCGGCGTTCGACTATGCTAAAGAGCATAATGTGATCAATGAATGGGAAAATTTCCTATTGGTTACAAGCAGTATTGTGCGTGATGAGTCTTTTTCTTCATTACTAAGCAATCCAGCCATTTCTGCAGAGCAAAAGACTGCCGTTTTGAATGATGTCTATGGCTCACAAACGGCAGCTCAATCTTCTGACGCATTGGTGAATTTTACCAAGCAGTTATCAGAGCATGATAGACTGGCTTTATTGCCTGAAATCCATACTCATTACAGCAAACTAAAATCACAAGAGCTAAAACAGGTTGACGCTTACGTTACTTCAGCCTATCCCCTAACTGAAGCCCAGCGTGAAACCTTGCAAGAGCGCCTTGCCATCTCAACAGGCTCGATCGTCATTCTGCATGAAGCAGTGGATCCAGCATTATTGGGCGGCGCAACTATTAAAGTGGGCGACAAGTTTACCGATGGCTCGGTGCGTGGTAAGTTACAACAATTAAAGACTCAACTGACCGCATGAGCGGCAGCTTGACATTTTAAAGGAAACAAGGCAATGCAACAATTGAATCCAGCTGAAATCAGCAATCTGATTAAGCAGCGTATTCAAGACCTTGACGTCAGCGCAACTGCAAAAACTGAAGGCGTAATCGTCAGTGTCTCGGATGGTATTGTGCAGATTCATGGCTTAGAAGAAGCCATGTATGGCGAGATGATTGAGTTTGAAGGCAATGTCTATGGTATGGCATTGAACCTTGAACAAGATTCAGTGGGTGCGGTTGTCCTAGGCGACTACCTAAGCCTACAAGAAGGTCAAAAAGCATATTGCACAGGTCGTATTTTGGAAGTTCCAGTAGGTCCTGAGCTACTGGGTCGTGTCGTTGATGCATTGGGCAACCCAATTGACGGCAAAGGTCCAATCAACGCCAAACTGACTGACAAAGTCGAGAAGATCGCCCCAGGCGTTATCGCTCGTCAATCAGTTGATGAACCTGTAATGACTGGTTATAAAGCGGTTGATACCATGATTCCTATTGGTCGTGGTCAGCGTGAGCTTATCATTGGCGACCGTCAAACTGGTAAAACAGCACTCGCCATCGACGCCATCATCGCTCAAAAAGATTCTGGCATCAAATGTGTGTATGTTGCCATCGGTCAAAAACGCTCTACCATCGCTAATGTGGTGCGTAAGCTAGAAGAGACTGGCGCATTGGCTTATACTACTGTTGTTGTGGCGTCTGCTTCTGAGCCTGCGGCACTTCAATACATCGCACCTTACTCAGGCTGTACGATGGGTGAATACTTCCGTGATCGTGGTGAAGATGCATTGATCGTTTATGATGATCTGTCTAAGCAAGCGGTTGCTTATCGTCAAATCTCGCTACTACTACGCCGTCCACCAGGGCGTGAAGCGTATCCGGGCGATGTTTTCTATCTACATTCTCGCCTATTGGAGCGTGCCTCTCGTGTGAATGCTGACTATGTAGAAGCATTTACTAACGGCGAAGTAAAAGGTAAAACTGGTTCTTTGACTGCCTTGCCAATCATCGAAACGCAAGCAGGTGACGTATCAGCATTCGTACCTACCAATGTGATCTCTATTACTGACGGTCAGATTTTCCTTGAATCCAACCTATTCAACTCAGGTATCCGTCCTGCGGTGAACGCTGGTATCTCGGTATCTCGTGTTGGTGGTGCAGCTCAAACCAAGATCATCAAAAAGCTGTCAGGCGGTATCCGTACGGCTCTAGCTCAGTATCGTGAATTGGCAGCATTTGCTCAGTTTGCTTCTGACCTTGATGATGCAACCAAGCAGCAGCTTGAACACGGTGAGCGTGTGACTGAGCTGATGAAACAAAAGCAGTATGCACCTATGTCTATCGCTGACCAAGCGGCTGTGATTTATGCATCAAACGAAGGCTACTTGGCTGATGTACCTGTTGAGAAAGTAGGTGCTTTTGAAGAAGCGCTACTACGCCACTTGCGTGCAGAGCAAGGTGCATTGATGGATGAGATTGACCGCACTGCAAACTACAACGATGACATCGAAGGTCGTCTAAAAGCAGCGATTGAGTCATTTAAAGCCTCAGCCAGCTACTAAGAAATAACGGTGTGCTAAGATTTAGCACACCAAACCTTATTTAGAATAAGTCCAGTATTGGAACAACTATGGCAAGCTTAAAAGAAATACGTGCAAAAGTAACCAGCATTAAAAGCACTCAAAAGATTACCCGTGCAATGCAAATGGTGGCTGCCAGTAAAATGCGCCGAGCTCAAGAGCGCATGGAAATGGGTCGTCCTTATGCCGAAAGTATGTCCCGAGTGATTACGCATTTGGTACAAGCACAATCGGATTATAAGCATCCGTATATGGTAAGCCGTCCAGTCAATCGTGTGGGCTTTATTGTGGTGACATCAGACCGTGGCTTGGCGGGTGGCTTGAACATCAACTTGTTCAAAAATCTGCTAAAATCGGTCAAGCAATATCAAGACCAGTCTGTCGAAGTTGAATTTGCAGCCATCGGTTCTAAGGGCGTGAGCTTCTTTAAGAACTTTGGCGGTAAAGTAAGTTCGGTATTGACAGATTATGGCGACAGCCCAAGCTATGAGAAGCTTAGCACCCCAGTGCAAGTCATGTTGGATGATTATAGCGAAGGTCGCCTAGATCGCATTTACTTGGTGTATAACCAGTTCATCAATGCCATGACGCAAAAACCGTCAGTAACTCAGCTGGTGCCACTGCCAGAAGGCACATTTGATGACGACATGAATGCGTCGCATAGCTGGGATTATATTTATGAGCCAGACACCAAGACCTTGATTGACAGCTTGATGGTTCGCTATATTGAGTCTATTGTTTATCAAGCGGTACTCGAAAACATCGCTTCTGAGCAATCAGCCCGTATGGTGGCAATGAAGGCTGCGACGGATAACGCTGGCAATTTAATTAAAGATTTACAGTTGGTTTATAACAAGCTGCGTCAAGCGGCGATTACCCGAGAGATTTCGGAAATCGTTGGCGGTGCTGCCGCTGTTTCTTAGCCGAACAATGAATTATAGGAGAACGCAATGAGCGGTCGTATTGTGCAGATTATTGGCGCGGTAATTGACGTTGAGTTTAGCCGTGGTCAAGTGCCACAGATTTTTGATGCATTACAAGTTGATGGCACTGAAACAACTCTAGAAGTACAACAGCAGTTGGGTGATGGCGTGGTGCGTACCATTGCCATGGGTTCAACCGAAGGTTTAAAGCGTGGTTTGTCGGTTTCTAATACTGGCTCACCAATCTCTGTGCCAGTTGGTCAAGCGACTTTGGGTCGTATCATGGATGTGCTTGGTCGCCCAATCGATGAAGCTGGTCCTGTGAATGCCGCTGAAAAATGGTCAATTCACCGTGATGCGCCAAGCTATGACGAACAATCTAACTCAACTGAACTGCTAGAAACTGGCATTAAAGTGATTGACTTGCTATGCCCATTTGCTAAGGGTGGTAAAGTTGGTCTGTTCGGTGGTGCTGGTGTTGGTAAGACCGTTAACATGATGGAACTCATCAATAACATCGCCTTGAAACACTCTGGTCTTTCTGTATTCGCTGGTGTGGGTGAGCGTACTCGTGAAGGTAACGACTTCTACCACGAAATGCAAGAAGCTGGCGTTGTTAATACCGAAGACTTTACCAAGTCGAAAGTAGCGATGGTATATGGTCAGATGAACGAGCCACCAGGAAACCGTTTGCGTGTTGCTTTGACTGGTCTGACCATGGCTGAATATTTCCGTGACGAAAAAGACGAAGCCACTGGCAAAGGTCGTGATGTTCTACTGTTCGTGGACAACATCTATCGTTATACCCTAGCGGGTACTGAGGTATCAGCACTTCTAGGTCGTATGCCGTCTGCGGTAGGCTATCAGCCAACCCTAGCTGAAGAAATGGGTATCTTGCAAGAGCGTATTACCTCTACTCAGTCTGGCTCTATTACTTCGGTACAAGCAGTTTATGTACCTGCGGACGACTTGACCGACCCATCACCAGCAACGACCTTTGCTCACTTGGACGCAACAGTCGTATTGAGCCGTGACATCGCATCTCAAGGTATCTATCCTGCGGTTGATCCACTAGACTCAACCTCTCGTCAGCTTGACCCACAAGTCATCGGCGAAGAGCATTATAATGTCGCTCGTGGTGTACAAGAAGTACTACAACGCTACAAAGAGCTAAAAGACATCATCGCCATCTTGGGTATGGACGAACTGTCGGAAGAAGATAAGATGGTTGTTTATCGTGCTCGTAAGATTCAGCGTTTCTTGTCACAGCCATTCCATGTGGCAGAAGTATTTACAGGCGCACCTGGTAAATATGTGGCATTGCGTGACACCATCGCAGGCTTTAAGTCAATCATCGAAGGTGAATACGATCACCTGCCAGAACAAGCATTCTATATGGTTGGCGGCATTGACGAAGCGATTGCCAAAGCTGAGAAGCTACAAGCAGCATAAGCTTAATGATGCTCAGCACTATTGTTTGAGTCAATCCATGACAATCGCCCAGTGCGGCGGTTGTCATCGTTAAGCTTAATTTAGGAGAGTATAATGGCAACTTTTAAATGCCGAGTGGTAAGTGCTCGTGAAGAGTTGTACGCTGGCGACATCAACATGCTGGTGGCGGCTGGTCATGATGGCGAGCTAGGTATTCTTGCAGGGCACACGCCATTGATTACCTTATTAAAGCCGGGCACGCTGCACCTAAAAAATTCTGAGGGTGTGGATGAAGTGATTTATGTCTCTGGTGGTGTCTTAGAGGTGCAGCCACATTTGGTGACTGTATTGGCAGATTCTGCGGAGCGTGCTCACGACCTGGATGAGGCAAAAATCGCCGAAGCTCGTCGCAACGCAGAGCAGCTGCTTGCCAACCAAAGCAACACCGTTCAGACGAATGCAGCCTTGGCGGCGTTGGCTGAATCTGTGGCGCAGCTACAAACCATTCAAAAATACAAAAATCGTGCTTAATCAGTGCCTATTTCCCAAGCCATCTTTTGATGCCTAAGGATGATTCATGACAACAACGACACCAAATTTAGAAAAAGAAGACATTCCAAAAATCCTTATTGTCGAGGATGATGAGCGATTGGCTGTGCTGACGCAAGACTATCTGCGCCGTAATGGCTTGGATGTCGCCATCGAGATGGATGGCACTCGTGCGATTCGTCGCATCATCAGTGAGCAGCCAGATTTGGTGGTGCTTGATGTGATGTTGCCGGGTTCAGACGGCTTGACGGTTTGTCGTGAGGTGCGCCCACATTATCAAAACCCAATTTTGATGCTAACGGCTCGCACCGAAGACATGGATCAGGTTTTGGGACTTGAAATGGGCGCTGATGACTATGTGCCTAAGCCTGCACAGCCACGAGTGCTTTTGGCGCGTATTCGTGCGCTACTTCGCCGTTCAGAAACTGCACCGTCTGTGGACTCGCCTCAGCGTCTTGAATTTGGCGATTTGGTGATTGATAACGGCGGTCGTTCGGTGACTTTGAATGATGAGCTGGTGGACTTTACCAGTGCTGAGTATGATTTGCTTTGGCTGCTTGCCTCAAATTCAGGTCGTATTCTGTCTCGTGAAGACATCTTTGAGCGTCTGCGTGGTATTGAATATGACGGACAAGATCGCTCGATTGATGTGCGCATTTCTCGCATTCGTCCAAAGATTGGCGACGATCCTGAGAATCCAAAGCGCATCAAGACAGTGCGTAGTAAAGGCTACTTGTTCGTCAAAGAAGGCAACTGAGTTGATTGAAAATAAAAGCTGGCGATCGCTGGCTTTTGTTTTATGGGGTAGAGTTTGTTATGGCATTGACTTCTGTGGCTGAGCGTAGTATTTTTTTTCGCATTTATGCGGGTCTTTTGCTCGTTTGTTTGGCAGTCGCTTTTTTTACTTATTTGCTGGTTGGTGCGATCAACCAAGAGCGCTTACAATCCTATCGTGAGAAAATCTCCACAGGAGTATTTTATCTGATGAGTCAGGGTGTGGCGCATCAGCAGGACGAAGATCGCCGCCAGTACTGGCTGTCTGATGCCAGTCGCTTGTTTGGCGAGACTTTCAGCGTCACTCCCATGCATTTGGTGGACTTTCGTGGTCAGGAAATTCGCCGCATCAATGAAGACAAGACGGTCATTCGCTACGACCCTGCCACCAAAGAATCAACCATCTATCACCGCATTCCCAATGAAAACAATCTCATTACCGTAAAAATCTCTCAGGTAAATGAGCGTCAGGTGCGCGCTTTGATGATTTTTTTGCTTGATGATTTGTCTTATTACCCCACCAGACAAGCCAAAGAAAAACGCTTGGAGTTTTTGAGTCAAAAATTCACCTATCCCATTCAAATTCAGCCTGTGGCGTCGCTTGGGCTTGATTCTAGCCAAATTGCACGACTGCGCCGAGACGAGCCAGTGATCTTATACGAAGATGGCGATGGCGTGCAAAATTCGCTCATCACGCTGGTGGTGGCAACCGAGGTGGAAGGCGAGGCGATCGTGGTGGGACCTGTGGATCTGTTTAATTGGTTTCCGCTCAATCTCATCATTAGCATGGTTTTGATTTGTATTTTGCTCGTCAGTCTGGGCGTGTACGGGCTGATTTTCCCGCTTGAGCGGCGCTTACAGCTTTTACAGGCTGGGGTCAATCGAGTGACGCAAGGTGATTTTAACACCAAAGTGCAGGTCGTCGGTCATGATGACATTTCTCGCCTGTCATCGACATTCAATGCCATGACTCAGCACATCAAGCGGCTGATCGATGCGCAGCGAGAGCTGACTCGTGCGGTGTCGCATGAATTACGCACACCAGTGGCACGCATCCGTTTTGCCGTGGATATGCTTGCCGATGATGATGATTATGAATCCAGACAGTTTCAAAAACAGTACATTGATGAGGACATCGAGGCGCTTAACGAGCTGATTGACGAGATTTTGACTTATGCCAAGCTTGAAGAGGGCGCACCGAAGATGGATTGGGAGATGGTCAATTTGCAAGAACTCGTTGAGCAGATTGAGCGAGAGACCAATGCCTTGGGCAAAGACATTCGGGTGCAGATTCAGCTGTCATCCCCCAAAGCACAGGCGATGGCAGATAGGCGCTATCTACACCGTGTGGTACAAAATCTGGCAGGCAATGCCATGCGCTATGCTGAAAGTACGATTTTAATCAGCGCAGGGGTGGTGAAAGGGCGAGCCTTTGTCAGCGTGGAAGATGATGGACACGGCATCAAAGAAGAAGACCGTGAAAAGGTGTTCGTACCTTTTGCTCGTCTTGATGACAGTCGCACCCGTGCCTCTGGCGGCTATGGCTTGGGCTTATCCATCGTCTCTCGCATTGCTTTTTGGTTTAATGCCAATTTAAAAGTGGACGAAAGCCCCACTCTAAAAGGCGCACGATTTGTCATGGATTGGCCAGCCAAACAAGCGGGCGTCACCATCGCAGCTGATGAGATGACCCAAGCCAAAGCAGATAAAGTTGTGATTGGCGAAGATAAGTAGATAACTTGAGCAAAATCTGCGCAAAAATCTGAACATAAAATGGGCATTTTTGCCCGTTTTTTAATTTGCCACCGCCAACTTCCCAAAAAACTTCAAATTTAACGGAAAATCGACATAAAATTTGCCGCCGCATTCTTAGGCTTGATGGCGATTTATCCGACCTTTACAAGCCTTGCATTGCTGTAAGCTTGATGTGGTGAGCGGCGTGATTGTGACAGTTTGTCTCATTCCTCATCTTCGTGATCATTGACGATCTGGGTGATGAGTGGGATTTTAACGCAGACATACAGTCCGCCATCAGGATGATTCATCGCCTCAACCGTCCCTTGATGAAGGCGTGCGATGCGACTGACGATGGCAAGCCCCAGACCGCTGCCTTGAGTGGTGCGAGCCGTCTCGCCTCGCTCAAATGGCTGCATGATGCGTTCTAGTTGATCCTCTGCCACGCCATCGCCTTCGTCCTTGACATAAATGATGAGCATGGGGTATTTGGCGTGTGGCTGATCAAGGCTGAACTCGTCATCGACATCGCTGACGGGGGCGGCGATGCTTGCGCCAAGATGGATTGGCTCTCGACCATAGCGTATGGCGTTATTGACCAGATTGATAATGAGGCGTTTGATGGATAAAGGGCGCACAGACACATCTTGGTCAATTTGACTTTCAAGAATGAAACGAGTGCCTGAAAACTGCACCATCACTTCTTTAAAAATGGTGTTCAAATTGGTGGGACGCACCGCCTCGTCCGAGCCGTCTTTCATGAATGAAATGAACTGCTCCAAAATGGCGTCCATGTCCTCAATGTCATACACCAAGCCCTCACGGAAAAACTCATCGGGCAGCATTTCTGCCGTCAGTCGCATTCTGGTCAAGGGCGTGCGCAGGTCGTGGCTGATGCCAGCGAGCATGATGGTGCGTTCTTTTTGGGCTTGGCTTAGGGTGGTGAACAGCTGATTAAAGGCGGTATTGACTCTGCGGATTTCTCGTGGACCTTTGTTGGTGGCAAGCGTGGTGGCATGTCCATCTTGAATGTAATGGATGGCAGCTTTTTCAAGGCGTTTTAGTGGTCGATTTAGCCCTCGCACCAGCACAAAAATCGTCAAGAGTGTCAAAACTGGCAAACCCAGCAAAAATACCACCAAAAGCCCTGTGCTGTACTGCGAATAATATGCCACAGGCTCTCGTAGCCAAACATCAGGGTGTTTACTGTCTTGCACCCAAAGCTTGGGCGTGGGCTTGAATTTAAAATACACTTTCACCTCACGCCCCAGCTCATTTTGTACTTCTTGGGCGAGAATGTCGGTGATGTGACCTGCAAAAAATTTATCCGTCACATCGGGAAATTGACTTGGGTCGTCGATGAGCTGAATGTGGCTGTGATTTTCAAGCCAAGCTAGCGTTTCAGGATTGTCCGCCCACTTGCTGCGTGCCTCATCAAACAGCTTTAATTCGCTCGCCAAATAGCTGGCATGGCTCTTTAATTCTGGCAAATAAAGACTGCGCCAAAATAGCCACAACGACAGCATGACACTGACAAATACAATAAAAAATACCACCAAAATCGTCTGCCAAGTGTTTGAATGCAGGCGGTGGCTCAATTTGGCAAGCGGGCTTTTGGGGTGATGATTCATGACTGACTCAAAGTGAATGCGGTGCAAATTTGCCTAAAATTCTACCACAGCTGACGGCATTTGCGGTGGCATTTGTCAAATTATCCTAAAATTATCCACCAAATGCCATAATTTTTTGCAAAAATCAGCAGATTTTTTTGGATTTTGCTTTGAAAGGCACAAAATTTTTTGCTATAATTACTGACTTTGTAATGGCTTGATTTGTCATCGGCTCATCCTCAAAGCGACAAACAGGCGATTACCCCAATTCTTGCAACAAATTTTTTACTTATTTTCAAAAAGAGAGTTTCTCATGGTAGTGATTCGTTTAGCCCGTGGCGGTGCAAAAAAGCGTCCTTTTTATCAAGTAGTTGTTGCTGACAAGCGTGCTGCACGCGACGGTCGCCACATCGAAAAAATCGGTTTCTTCAACCCACTAGCTCGTGGTCAAGAAGAGACTTTTCGTATTGACCTAGATGCTTACAATGCGTGGATCGCAAAAGGTGCACAGCCTTCTGATCGTGTTGCTCAGCTGGTAAAAGCTAAGCAAGCTGCTTAATATTTGGCATTTGCCAAAAGTTTGCATTTAAAAAATCGGTTTGCAAGGTTCGTAGAACTTAAAATGCAAACCGATTTTTGTATTTTTAAAAACCGTATTTTTACAACCAAATTGAAAATCGTAATCAAGCCGTGCCAAATTTTGCACGCTTTTTATTGTTCTTTAATGGTTAATGCAACCAACGATGGTAATCACTATGATGAATAAGCCAAATCTACGCCGTGATGGGGTGGGCGTGCCACCTGCTGATGAACTGATTAAAATTGCCACCCTAAAAAAACCTTATGGCATTAAGGGCTGGCTGTGGGTGTTTAGTGAGACGGACAACCGTGCCGATGTGTTTGATATGTCGCCTTGGTGGATGAAGACGGCGACAGGTTTTAAGCCTTTGACCGTCAAAGATTGGCGTGAGCAAGGTTCAGGCTTGGTGGCAAGTTTTGTAGAAATCGCTGATCGTAATGTCGCCGAAACCATGAATGGCACGAGCGTTTGGGTGCATAAGGATAATTTGCCAGCACTTGAAGAAGATGAATATTATTGGTCGGATTTGGTGGGGCTGAGCGTCATCAATGAACAAGGCGAGCTTTTGGGCGTGATCAAAGAGATGTTTGAGACTGGTGCTCACGAGATCATTTCTGTGAAAGCCACCAAAGACAGCATTGATGGCGAAGACAGATTGATTCCGTGGCACAAAGACATTGTGTTGAAGGTGGATTTGGCGAATCAGACCATGCTGGTGGCGTGGGGCAGCGATTATTGATGGCTTGACGATAGCTTGATGACGGCTTGATTTGCCAAAGCAGATGATGTGATAAGGGGCGGACGATGTTTTTTGCGGTAATTAGTATCATGCCACAGATGTTTGCGGCGGTGCGTGAGTTTGGCATCACAGGGCGTGCGGTGTCTCGTGGTCAGGTGGCGATTCATACCATCAACCCAAGAGATTTTACGACAGACAATTACAAACGCATTGACGAACGCACCTTTGGTGGTGGGCCAGGCATGGTGATGATGGCAGAACCGCTGGAAAAGGCGATTTTGCACGCAAAGACACTGGCACAGGTGCATTTTGATGAAAAAAACATCTCTGCGCCCGCCTGTCCTGTACTGTATCTGTCGCCACAGGGCAAGACGCTTGATGAGCCGAGTGTGGTTGAATTGGCTGGGCTTGACGGCATGATTTTGCTTTGTGGGCGTTATGAAGGCATTGATGAGCGTCTGCTTGAGCGCTATGTTGATGGCGAGATTTCGGTGGGCGACTATGTGCTGACAGGGGGTGAGTTACCTGCGATGATTGTCATGGATAGCGTCATTCGCCGTCTGCCGTCTGTGATGGGCGATGATCATTCTGCCCTTCAAGACAGCTTTGTTGATGGGCTTTTGGACTGTCCGCATTATACCAAGCCTTTGGAATTTCACGGTCAAAAAGTCCCCGAAGTGCTACTGTCAGGACATCATGCCAACATTGCCAAATGGCGATTTTTGCAGCAGGTCAAACGCACCCAAGCACGCCGTCCTGATTTGTGGGAAAAATTTACCCCCACCAAAGAACAAGCCAAATGGCTAAAATCGCTGGATGATGTGTAAAAATTACTTGAAAAACATCGCAAATCCTAGTAAAATAACAAAGATTTTGCCCATGTGGTTTGGGCAGGCAGTGAATAAAGCGCTGCATGATAATGACACGATATGCGACCTTTTAACCACTTTTAAAAAAGGGAAATTAGCCTATGTCGTCTGATTGGAGATTGCCATGAGCAATAAACATCCCCTAGTTCAACACATCGAAAATGCACAGCTAAAAGACCACCCATCATTCGCACCAGGCGACACTGTTGTGGTACAAGTAAAAGTTCGTGAAGGCGACCGTGAGCGTCTGCAAGCATTTGAAGGCGTGGTGATCGCTAAGCGTAACCGTGGTCTGAACTCATCATTCACCGTGCGTAAAATTTCAAGCGGTATCGGTGTAGAGCGTGCGTTCCAACTACACTCACCACTTATCGACAGCATCAGCGTGAAGCGTCGTGGTGATGTGCGCCGTGCGAAACTTTACTACTTGCGTGACCGTTCTGGTAAATCTGCGCGTATTAAAGAAAAATTGGGCGCAAAAAAAGACGCTTAATTTGAGCGGATTTTTCCTGATTTTAAAAACCCTGTCATTTGGCAGGGTTTTTTGTTGCATGATTGGCTTGTAAAAGGTGGATTTTGCCTCATATTAGTGCAAACGATTAAAATGAAATAGAAGTAGCCATGACCGAACAATTTGCCAGTCAGCATGAAGAATTTGACAAAAAATCACACCTAAACGCCCTCTTAAAATCCTTGCCAAATCTGCCGGGGGTGTACAAAATGCTTGGCAAATCTGGCGAGATTTTGTATGTGGGAAAGGCAAAATCTTTAAAAAACCGTGTCACCAGCTACTTTGCCAAGACGCTTGAACACCCCAAAACTCGGGCGCTCGTGCAGCGCATCTACGACATCGAGATCATCATCGTGCGTGGTGAAACGGAGGCTTTGCTGCTCGAACAAAATCTCATCAAAGCGCACAAACCGCCTTATAACATCATCTTGCGTGATGACAAATCTTATCTTTATGTGTTCATGTCCACCGACAAATTTCCCCGCTTGGGCTTTGGTCGTGGCAAGGGCAACCATGTCGAAGGGCGATTTTTTGGACCGTACCCATCGGCGACAGGTGCCAAAGAGGCGCTGCTACTTATGCAGAAGCTTTTCATGATTCGCAACTGCACCAACAGCTATTTTAATAGCAGAAAGCGCCCCTGCCTAGAATATCAAATTAAGCGCTGCAAAGCCCCGTGTGTCGGCATGGTCAGCCATGATGAGTACATGGACGATGTCAAAAGCGCCTTGATGTTTTTGGGTGGGGAAAATGGTGAGGTACAGCGGATGCTTGTCGCTAAGATGGAGCAGGCGGCGGAGGATTTGAACTTTGAGCAGGCGGCATTTTACCGTGATCGCATCACGATGGTCAGCGAGATGCAGGCAAGGCAGGCGGTCTTTCGACTCTCTGGTGAGGCGGATGTCTTTGCCATCAGTCATAAAGCAGGCGTGACTTGCATTCATGTCTTGACGGTGCGTGGTGGCAAGGTCTTGGGTGGTAAGAATTATTTTCCTGACGAGATTGCTGTGGGTGGTGAAAGTGATGCGGAGCGTCTGGCGGCGTTCATCTTGTCGTTTTATTTTCAGGTCAGTGATGACTTGCCAGAGGAGGTCATCGTCAGCGAGCCTTTGGCGGACAGTGAGAGCATGAGCGAGCTTTTGGGTGAGCAATTTGCTAAAAAAACACAAATCAAACACCGGGTACAAAAGCACCGTGCCGAGTGGCTAAGCCTTGCCAAGCTTAATGCCAACAACGCCCTTAGCGCTAAGATGAGCGATTATTATGAGCTTAAAGCCAGATTCATCGCCTTAAAATCGGTGCTTGAATCCGTCTCGGAGCGTGCCATCGACCGTGTGGAATGCTTTGACATCAGTCATACCATGGGCGAGGCGGCGGTGGGCTCGTGCGTGGTGTTCGACTCAGGCGGCGCACGCAAGAGAGACTACCGCCAATACGCCATCCACGACATCACAGCAGGCGATGACTATGCGGCGATGCGTCAGGTGCTACACCGCCGTTATAGCAAGCATGAGCTGCCAGATCTGCTGCTCATCGATGGTGGCAAGGGTCAGCTCAATGTCGCCAAAGAAGTGCTAAGCGAGCTTGGCAAACTGGACGACACTTTGCTCGTGAGCGTCGCTAAGGGCGAGGGGCGAAAGGCAGGGCTTGAGGTGTTGCATTTCGTTGAGCACGAACCGATTGATTTGCCGATGGACAGCAAGGCGCTGCACCTAATCATGCACATCCGTGACGAGGCACACCGCTTTGCCATCACCAATCACCGCAAAAAGCGTGATAAGGCAAGGGGTTCGTCCGTGCTTGAAGTCATTCCAGGGCTTGGCGAAAAAAGACGACGAGACCTGCTCAATCACTTTGGCGGCATACAGCAGCTTTTGGGGGCGTCTGAGCTTGAAATCGCCAGCGTTAAGGGCATCGGCAAGGTGCTGGCGAGCACCATTTACAAGGCACTACATGCTTAAATCACGGCTTTTGAGTACAAAATGACAAATTTCAAGGGTCTGGTTAAAATTTATAATTTTCATTAAAAATCAATAAGTTATAAGAAAATTTATATAAATTTCAAAAACAGTTATTGAAAAATTTGTATTTGTCAAGCATATATTTGGCAAATGGAAAAAAAATTTTCCAAAGTCAATAAATAGCGAGAAAAAATATGAATTTTGATAAACTGACCCAAAAGGTACAAAAGACCCTGCAAGCTGCGCAAAGCCTTGCGGTGGCTCGTGATAATACCGCCATCTTTGCTGTGCATCTGCTGTCTGTGATGATAGAAGATGAGAGCAATTCATCAATGCTTGCCCAAGCGGGCGCAAACTTAGGCGTGCTGCAAAGCGAGCTTGGCAAAAAGCTTGATGCGCTTGCCACGCTGTCTGCGCCGACAGGGCAGGCAAATCTTGCGCCCGACTTGGTGCAGGTGATGAATCTTGCGCAGAAATTTGCCGACCAAGCGGGCGATGAATTTGTGGCAAGTGAGTGGCTGCTTTTTGCGATGGCGCAGACCACCAACACCAAGAGCGTGCTAGAAAAATCAGGCGTACAAGCCCAAAAATTACAAGCCATCATCAATCATATTCGTGGGGGAGATACTGTGAACAATCAACATGCCGAAGACACCAGACAAGCCTTAGAAAAATACACCATCAACCTAACCGAGCGTGCCAGAGAGGGCAAGCTTGACCCTGTGATTGGACGAGATGATGAGATTCGCCGCACCGTGCAAGTCTTGTCAAGACGCACTAAAAACAACCCCGTACTCATCGGTGAGCCGGGCGTGGGTAAGACTGCCATCGTCGAAGGTCTGGCGCAGCGCATCGTCAAAGCTGAAGTACCCGACAGCCTAAAAAACAAAGAAGTGCTGTCGCTTGACATGGGGGCGCTCATCGCAGGTGCGAAGTATCATGGTGAGTTCGAAGAGCGTCTAAAAGGCGTGCTTAATGACCTTGCCAAACAAGACGGCAACATCATCTTATTCATCGATGAACTGCACACGATGGTCGGCGCAGGCAAGACGAGCGGTGCGATGGATGCAGGCAACATGCTAAAACCTGCTTTGGCTCGTGGTGAGCTGCGCTGTGTGGGAGCGACGACGCTTGATGAATATCGCCAGTACATCGAAAAAGACCCAGCGCTTGAACGTCGATTCCAAAAGGTTTTGGTTGATGAGCCAAGCGTGGAAGACACCATCGCCATTTTGCGTGGTTTGAAAGAGCGTTATGAGCTGCATCATGGCGTGCGCATCCTTGATGATGCCATCATTGCCGCTGCCAAGATGAGTCACCGCTACATCACTGACCGTCAGCTGCCTGACAAGGCGATCGATTTGATTGACGAGGCGGCATCACGCATTAAGATGGAGCTTGACAGCAAGCCTGAGGTCATGGATAAGCTTGATCGTAGAATCATTCAGCTAAAAATGCAGCTTGAAACTGTCAAAAATGATGACAGCCCAAGCGCCAAATCTGAAACAGCGCATTTAGAAGGGCAAATCGCTCAGCTGTCCAAAGAGTACAACGACTTAGAAGAAGTGTGGAAGAGCGAAAAAGCATTGGTCGCAGGCACCAAAGATGCGCAGATCAAGCTTGATCAGGCTCGCATTGCCCTTGAAAAAGCTCAGCGAGAAGGCGACTACACCGAGGCAGGTCGCTTGCAGTATGGTGTGATTCCTGAGCTACAAAAGCAGCTTGAACACGACGAGACGCCAGAGGGTGCTGAGCCTAAGCTACTTAGAGATAAGGTCACAGACAAAGAGATCGCCGAGGTCGTCGCTGCTGCTACGGGCATTCCTGTGGCGAAGATGATGCAGGGCGAGCGTGAGAAGATGCTGGCGATGGAAGAAAAGCTGCACGAACGAGTGGTCGGTCAAGACGAGGCGGTGACTTCGGTGGCGAATGCTGTGCGCCGTAGCCGAGCGGGTCTGTCTGATCCGAATAAGCCAAGTGGCTCGTTCTTGTTCTTAGGTCCGACAGGCGTGGGTAAGACGGAGCTGACGAAGTCTTTGGCGAACTTCTTGTTTGATGATGAGACGGCGATGGTGCGCATTGACATGAGTGAATTTATGGAGAAGCACAGCGTCAGCCGTCTGGTGGGCGCGCCCCCAGGCTATGTGGGCTATGAAGAAGGTGGCGTCTTGACCGAGGCGGTGCGTCGTAAGCCGTACAGTGTGGTTTTGTTTGACGAAGTAGAAAAGGCACATCCTGATGTGTTTAATATCTTACTACAAGTGCTGGATGATGGTCGCCTGACCGACTCCCAAGGTCGTGTGGTGGATTTTAAAAACACCGTCATCATCATGACATCAAACCTAGGCAGTCACAAAATCTTTGAAATGGCAGATGAGGGCTATGATGAGATTAAGTCTGCGGTGATGGCATCGGTCAATGCGCATTTTCGCCCAGAGTTTATCAACCGCATCGATGAGATCGTCGTGTTCCATCCGCTTGGACAGGCGCAGATGGCAGGCATTGCAAACATTCAGCTTGACCGTCTAAGAAGCCGTCTAAAAGAGCGTGATTTGGGGCTTGTTCTGACAGATGAGGCGATGAACGAGCTGGTGTCCGTGGGGTATGATCCTGTGTTTGGCGCGCGTCCTTTGAAGCGTGCGATCCAGCAAGAGATCGAAAATCCATTGGCGCAAAAGCTCTTGTCGGGCGAGTTTGTCGCAGGCGATACCATCTCGGTGGGCGTGGAAGGCGGACAGCTGGTCTTTGACAAGCTAAGATTTAGCTGATCGTACCATGTAAATCATGCCATTTAAAAAAGCGAGCCATTTGGTTCGCTTTTTTTGATGGAGGATTTGTGGTGCGCTGATAAAAAATCGTTTATAATGAAATTGATAAGGTGCACGGCAAATGATCCAAATTTGCAAGCCCATCTGACAATCAACGAGCTTATGATTTTTCATGCAGCGATTGCAAGATAAGTGTTTGGTAATTTTGGCAAGCTTTGTCGTGGCTTTGGTTTGTGAATGCGACAAAAGGGTGAGTTAAAAGTTAAAAGGTGCTAAGATGATTTATCTGATTTCTCTGATTGTTTATGTGGCGGTGTTTGCTGCTGGCTTTTATGTGGTCAAAAAGCACCCACAGCGTGTCGAGCGGCTGCTTGGTAGGCTGTGCTTTTTGGGGCTGATGATACAGCTTTTGGTGAATTATCTGTTTTGGGGCAGTGCTGCGACCTTCAATCCTTTGGCGACGCTTGTCAGCGTTGATCGCAGCTCGGTGAATTTGATGTATTTGGCGCTCATTAGTATCTTTTGTTATGCGTCGCTTTTGGTGGTGCTGTTTAAGGCGAACGACTTTTATAATGAATGAGTGATGTCTTTGGTTTGTTAAGTTTTGGTTGGGGGGTTAATGATGAAAAAACTGCTTGCGCCACTTGCGATGTTGTTTTTTGGTACAGTTTATGCCTAAGCCGACCGAACAAAAATATGATAGGATTTTGTGATATGCTTTTAGACATACAGCAGCTGATTACTTTGTCAGGCGAAAAGCTGCTAGACATTAAAGATGAATGTAGCATGTAGTGCTGATTAAACCGATGAAAAAGCCAAGCGATGTGCTTGGCTTTTGTTTTTGGGTTAAGTCAGGCGTGGGCGCTTTGACGCTTGGCAGACTGAATGTTTAGAAGGATCATGACTGCGACGATGACGATGCCGACGATGTCGGTCATGGTCTCAGGTACGATCAAACAAAATGCCCCTGCCGCCAGTATCAGCCGCTGCCATAAAGGCATCACGGTCTTGAAATAGCCTTCTACCGCCGCAGACAGTGCTAATACACCAATGACGGAGGTGACGGTGACGCTGGCGATGATGTGCCAAGCGGGCATGGCAAACTCTTTGGCGGTGACGGCGATGTCTGTGGCATCAATCATCATCATGTTGGGATTGTACACAAACATGAACGGCACGATGAAACCTGCCAGAGCAAGCTTTAATGACTGCCAGCCAGTTTTCATCGGATCGCCACCAGAGATGCCTGCTCCAGCGAAGGCCGCCAATGCCACAGGCGGTGTGATGTTGGCAAAAATACCAAAATAAAACACAAACATGTGAGCCACAATCACAGGCACATCAAAGTTTGCCAAGGCGGGTGCTGCCATCGTCGCTGTGATGATATAGGCAGGAATGGACGGTAAGCCCATGCCCAGCACCATCGAAGCAAGCATGGTCAAAAGTAGCGTCAAGAACAGCGAGCCTGCACCCAAAGAGACGATTGACGAAGTCATCACCGTACCAAAGCTTGTCAGGTTCACCACGCCGATCACAATGCCTACCACCGCACAAGCGACCATGACAGACAAGGACTGCTTAGCGCCATCAATGAGTGCTGCGATGATGTCAGCAAACCCCATGCGAGTCTCAGGGCGTAGCCAGCTGACCACGACCGTCACGCCGATGGTGTATGCCGCCGCATAACCAACTGGCATGCCCTTACCCAAAAGATACACCAAAAAGGCGATGGGTAGCAGCATGTGTCCACGAGCTTTTAAGACTTCTTTGACGCGTGGCAGGTCGGCTTTGGGAATGCCTTTTAGGTTGTTTTTACCAGCTCGAAAATGCACTTGGGCGACCACACCCAGATAATACAGCAGGGCGGGCAATACGGCAGCCAAGGCGATGGTGCTGTACTTGACCCCTGTGGTCTCTGCCATGATGAATGCCGCTGCGCCCATGATGGGTGGGAGAATCTGACCGCCGACAGACGCACTTGCTTCGACCGCCCCTGCGAAGTTTTTGTCATAGCCGACCCGTTTCATCAAAGGAATGGTAAATGCACCAGTGCCGACAACATTGGCGACGGCAGCACCGTTGATTGAGCCCATAAAGCCACTTGAAATCACCGCCACTTTGGCAGGTCCACCTTGCTTGTGTCCTGCTAGGGCAAGCGCTAAGTCATTAAACAGCTGACCCATGCCAGAGCGTGCCAAAAATGCCCCAAATAAAATGAATAAGAAAATAAAAGTCACAGACGCACCGATGGCGGTGGAGAAAATGCCTTCGGTTTTTAGGTACAGCTGCCCAAAAATATCGCCCAGATCATAAGGTCTGGTCAAGAGTCTGTCTGGCATGAAATCCATGTGACTGATGAACGGATACACCAAAAAAACCAGCGCAAATGCAGGCAAAATCCAGCCTGTGATGCGCCTTGCCGTTTCAAGCACCACCAACACGGTGATGACTGAAAAGACGATGTCCAAGTCGTTTGGCATACCGCCACGCACGCTGACGATGTCTTGATATTGCCACAATAAGTAGCCTGCGCTTGACAGTGCCAGGGCTGCCCACAGCCAGTCAAAGACTGAGATTTTGTTGCGGGCGGATTTTTTGGTGGCAGGGTAGATCAAGAAAATCAACGCCACGCCCACAGCGACATGGATCGATCGCTGCAAAAGTTCGGGCATGGGATTGAAGGTGATGTATAAATGAAACAAAGAATAAAAAATGGCGATCGCCGCAATGATGTAATTGACAGCTTTGCCAAGCCCATTTCTTGTGACCGATTCTCGATCGTATTTTTCCAAGATTTCTTGGGCGTTATTTGCAGGTGTGTTGCTCATAATGCTGATCCGATGATACTCATGATAAAAATCATCCTTGATGGGTGGGGTTCGTCAATGATTGGCAGCTGGGAAAGTGCCAGTTTTGCCAAAGCGTCAGCTGCATGGGTTTGATGATGACTTCGCTGTGATCGCTCACCAGTTGATAAATTGGTAAGGTGTCATGTGCGCTTGTCAGCGTATCACCCATGAGAATTTCGCCTTGCATGTTGTTTGAGACCAGCCAGTTTAGCTCATTCATTGGCAGATTAACCATCTCGCCAAGATAGCCTTGGGGTGCAGGCGTGGGTGTGCCTGTACTTGGGGTGCCAGCGCCAAATGTTTGTAGATAGGTTTTTGTCAAAATGAGCTGTGAAAACTTGACCTGATACACTTCTTGCCAATACTGCTTTTCGACGGAATGTCGCCATTTAAGGCTGAATGTACTGGGCAGCTGGCAGGTACTGGTGTCGCTAAACACGACCGCAGCAGTTTTGATGGGTAGAAAAAACACGATAAGCCAAAACGCTGCTGCTGTCATGAGTGCCACAATAACACCAAGAGCCGCCATGATGGGTATGGCAGCTCTTTTTGATGAAGCCTCCAAATTATTTGGCGGCAACTTCGTCATAGTAGCGTTTTGCACCAGGGTGTAGCGGCGCAACCAAGCCGTTTTGGGCGTTTTCTACGCTGATGTCAGCGGCGGCTTGGTGAGCGTTTTTCAGCGAATCAAGATTTTCAAAGAATGCCTTGGTCAGCTTATACACATCGTCATCGCTCATGTCAGAACGCACAACCAGTGCATTTAAGATGGCAGCGGTCGGTACGGCGGCATCGTTATTATAAGTGCCAGCTGGAATGTCCATCGGGATAAAGAAGGTTTTGGTTTTGGCGATTTCGCTAAGCTTGTCGGATGGGACGCTGACGATTTGCAGGTCGAAGCCTTGTTCTAGCTCCATCAAAGATGAGTTTGGCAGACCGCTGGTCAAGAAGGCTGCGTCTAGTTTGCCTGATTTTAAGCTGTCGGCAGCCTCGGCATAGCCCAGATAATCGACTTTGATGTCATTATAAGTGATACCAAAGCCTTCAAGCAGCGCACGGGTCGCCACCTCAACGCCAGAGCCTTGTGCGCCCACAGCGACACGCTTGCCTCTGAGATCCTCGATGGATTTGATGCCTGAGGCACCTGAGGCGACGATTTGCACATAGTTAGGATATAGACTTGCAACTTGTGAGACGCTGTCAACTTTGGCGTTAAAGCTGTTTTGACCATTGACGGCATCGCTCAGTGCATCGCTCATGACGAATGCCATTTCAAGCTTTTTTTGTGCCAGAAGGTTTAAGTTTTCGACCGATGCGCCAGTGGTTTGGGTTTTGGCATTGACGCCAAAGAGCTTGGCATAGTGGTCGGTCAAGGCTGTGCCGATGATGTTGTATGGGCCTGAGGCACCACCTGTACCGACAGTGACAAATTTGGTGGTAAGCTTATCGGCGCTCTCGGCGGTTTGAGTGGTGGTGTCTGCACTGCTGGCGTTGGTATTTTTATCGCCGCCGCAAGCGCTCAAAGCAAGCGCAGATGCGCCCAGAGTGATGGATAAAGCTAGGGTTTTAAGATTCATGGTCATAAGAGGTATCCTTATCAAGACTTGGGTAAATGAAACTAAAAACAAGTCGCTCTGCATAGCAAAGCGTCTTGCTCAATTTAACCAATCTGTAATAATTTGTCAATACATCTTACAAATATCAGCAATAAAGCTGTAGTAAATCTTAAAAATACTGCTGTTTTAATGACATGAAATGATGGCAATCCAAGCGCTGATCTTAATTTATCTCAACACTGACAATGCGTCTTTATTGATTTTTTCAATCAAGGCGGCAGCTTGGTTTTGTGCTTGCTCATGCGCGCTGATGGTGGTATTTAAGCCCTGCACCTGATCGTACAGGTCTAGGCACGCCAACACAAGCAGCTCTTCATTATTCAAAACCTTGCCTTTGGTGGCTTGGCGAATTTCACGGATTTTTTCGTTCAGCTTTTCAGCACTGCTTTCTAGCGATTTGACACGGTCGGCGGGACAGATGATGCGGTGTGGCGTGCCAGCGATGCTGATGTGTACGGGTCTAAGTTCGTTGTTTTCTTTGATATTTAGGTCGTTGTGATTCATAATGTGTCCTTATTTTATTGAAAATTATTAAGAATTATTAAATAAAAAATCAGTGTGGATTGTCAATTTTGGTCAGCCAGTCTTGGATGGTTTCGGCACGAGAGATGGCAAGAGCGTTTTTGTCTTTAAGCTCTTGATTGTGCGCACTTAGCGCTTGGTTTTGTTCGATCAGCGTCTCGATTTGCGCTTGTAGTGCGTTGCGAGACTGTTCTAGTGCGTCGGCACGCTCGCTTTGCTCTTGGAGTTTTTGCGCTGTTTGATTAAGGCTGCCTTGTAGATTTTGAATGAGCGTAGGGCTGTCGTCATTGGCAAGCTTGTGTTTTAGGTTGGCAAGCTCGGTGGCGGTCACATTGTACTGTTTTTTCATCTCTAAGATGGTGTGTTCTAGGGCTTGAAGTTGGCTTAGCATGACGATTCCTTTAAAAATCATAAAAATGTCTTTCTATTATCGTCATCAGGGCGTGCGCTGTCAAACGGTATTTTGTACAAAATTTTGCACAAGCCTAGCTCATAAAAATGCTATAATGCACGGATTTGACAATTTGGGTGTTTTTAGGTGAATTTGGCGGCGTAGGTCTTGTGATTTGACAGAATGTCGGCATTTAGATTGTCCTAGTCCACAGTTAAAGCGCAAAATTTTATCAGTTTTTATCAGAAAAATAATACAGGAGATGAGTCATGAGTGATTTTTTGTCGGGTTTTAATGACTGGATGGAGGCTTTTGCTGACTGGACAGATGTGTCGATCAGTGAGCTGCACGGCATCATGACAGGCGTGATGACGGCGTGCAATGCGCCAGACGAGGCGGGCTGGGCGAGGCTTTTGGAGGAGCTGAGCTTTGAAGTGCCTAATGAAAAAGCGCTGGCGCTACTGACTGAATACGGCGAGGATGTCAGCTTTGCCCTAAAAGACAAAGACGATGCCTACGCCTACGAGCCGCTTGTGCCTGACGATGAGCATGACCTATACGAGCGTGTTTTGGCGCTCAAAGACTGGGCGGGCGGCTACATCACAGGGCTTGGCGTGGCAGGCGTGACTTTGACGGCTGATGAGCGAGAGGTCATTAAGGATTTGTCGCAGATTGCCGCCATCCGCTTGGACGATGAGGAGGAATTTGAAGGCGGTGAGGAGATGTGGCTGCATTTGTTTGAGTTTGCTCGTATGGTGCCAGTGAGTCTGGCGGTGCGAAAGCGCACGGATGTCATGAGTCTGCCCATCATCAAGGGCTTGGATGTCACTGCCAAGACTGCCCAAGAAGTCGCCGCCGAAAAAGACACCGTGAAAGAAGCGCTGTTCATTGATGCGATGGCGCAAAAACAATAGCCCAATTTTGATGGCAAATGTGCTAAAATAGCCGTTTTGCCATCTTTTGCCAGACATTTTGCCAGTAACATGAAACGCATCCACCTTTCTTTGACTCAGCCTATCAGCCTGCCGCCGATCGCCTTGACGATCGGTAATTATGATGGCGTGCATCTTGGACATCAGGCGATGCTTGATGTCTTGATTCAAGATGCCAAAGACAAGCATCTTTTGACGGCGGTGATGGTATTTGAACCGCAGCCAAGGGAGTTTTTTTGTCCTGATGATCCGCCGCCCAGACTCAGTAGCTTGGACGAAAAAGCGGACATCTTGGCAAAAATGGGGGTCGATTATCTGATTGTCGCCAATTTTGATGATCAATTTCGCTCGCTGTCGGCAGACGCATTTGCAGAGCTGCTTGGTAAGCTGAATGTCCAGCATTTGGTGCTTGGCGATGATTTTCGTTTTGGTCATGACCGTCTGGGCGATGCCCAATTTTTGGTGGATTTGGGTCTGAGTGTGGCAAATCTTGCCACCGTGGTCAAAGATGACGCACGCATCAGCTCCACCTTGATCAGACAGGCACTTGCCAAGCAGGATTTGGCGCTTGCTGCTCGTCTTTTGGGGCGAGATTATGCCATCACAGGGGTGGTGGAGCATGGCGATAAGATTGGGCGGACGCTGGATTTTGCCACTGCCAATGTGGCGCTCAATCGCCCAAAGCCTGCCGTCAAGGGGGTGTATGGGGCAGATGTGTTTGCCTTTAAAGATGGCAAAGCGATCGATCTTGCCATACTAAGCCAAAGCGGTGGTGTGGCAGGCGTGGCGTCAGGCAGTCTGTTTGGTGCGGTGAATGTCGGCACCAGACCCAGTGTGAACGGCAGCCAGCACCGCTTGGAAGTGCATTTGCCAAACTATGCAGCCGATCTGTACGGACTGACTTTAAAAGTGGTGTTTCGTACATTTTTGCATGGCGAGAAAAAGTACGAAAGTCTTGATGCGCTAAAACAGGGCATCGCCCAAGATGTCACCGATTTGCTTGCTTGGCGGGCGGCACAAGACAAAGATGCTGTATAGCTGTCATGCCATCTTTCAAAACATCGCTACAAGCGGTGTTTTTTATGCCAAAATTTTAAACCGTTGTAGCGGTGCGTGGTACGCCCCTTGTGGATATTAAACGATTGGGCAATGGCAAAAGTTGATGAAGTGATTTATTGGCATGATTAAAAATCACAAGGTATGAAATGTACCTTGCGATTTTTTTTAGGGTGCATTCTGGCGTAAAAAATTATTTCACATCATTTTTGCCAATAGTAAATTCACCAATCAACTTTCGTTCTGGCATTAAATAATAACGATAAACCTGCACCACACCATTATTAATCATCGCCAGTGCCGTTGGCGTTCTCTTGATTTCATTGATACGAAACTGTTTGCCCGATTGAAGGTGAGCCTTGATTTGACTGTCGCTACTATTTCTTACTTTGCCGCCGCATTGGTCATCGAATAGCAAATTATCAAAAATAACTTGATTATTTGATTTATTAATTTGCATTTTGGTGCACTGGTCAATCATTTTATTGTGATATTTGGCAGTGGCTTGGGCATACAGCAAATCCGCCAATTCATTAGGCGTTTTTCCTTCCATGATTCGGCTAAAATCTGAATTGATTTGTGTGTTTAGCTGTGGTGTTGATTGGCAAGCAGTCAATGCCAATAATAACGGCAAAATTAAAATGTTTCTTTTCATCATATGCTCCATCAGAAAAATTAGCTGTTTTGAGCAATTTTACCAAATCTCAAAAAAAAACAAATGAAAATCCCTTGTAATTAGTCCTAAAATTTACTAAAATACGCCCAATTTAGTAATTTTTAGGACTATTTTTATGACTTCACAAAATCCCATTCTAAACCTTTGGGCGACCACCACTTTATTTGGCAATGTGTATGATGATTATATTAAGCGGTTTGATTTTAATTATAATGAACTTGCCTGTTTTTATAGTTTGTATGTGTTTGGACAATGCACACAAAAACAAATTTGCAATGAATGGCTATTACCCAAACAAACCATTAACACTTTATGCAAATCTTTTATCGCACAAGGCTTAATTGAAATTGTGCCACACACAGGCGATAAACGAGAAAAGGTATTGACTTTAACCGAAAAAGGTAAAGAAATCGCCAAACCAATGATTGAGCCGTTGCTTGACATAGAAAAGCAAGCGGTTAAAGACTTTGGCGATGAAAGAATGCAAAAATTAGTGAACGAATTTCAAGAATTTCAATTAACTTTTAATGCCACCTTTTTAAAATCTATCGGAGAATAAAATGCACTGGTCTTTATTATTAGCCATCGCCATTGTCAGTGAAGTGTTTGGCTCAACAATGCTAAAACTCTCCAATGGATTTACCAAACCTTTGCCGAGTATTGGCTTTGTGCTTGGCTTTGGTATTGCCTTTTATTGTTTGTCATTGGTGTTAAAGCACATTTCTTTGGGTATGGCGTATGCGATTTGGAGTGGGGTTGGCATTATTTTAACCGCCATTATTGGCGTGATGATTTTTAATGAAAAAGTGGACAGTTGGGGCATTATTGGCATTGTGTTTATTTTAATTGGCGTGGTCATTTTAAATACATTATCAAAAATGGGTGGGTATTAAATGAGCCATATTATTCAACCAACCGCCATCAATACCTTAAAATCCATCAGCCAAACGCATTTTAAAAAACTCATGGCGACATTTGCTTTGGTGGCGCTGGAAAATATGTTATTTTTAACTTATCCTTTAATTGGCAGTTTTGTGATTAACGCCATTTTAAATCATCAAGTTTGGCACGCTTTGATTTATGCGTTGTTGGTGCTTGTTATTTGGAGTGTCGGCTCGGCAAGACGGGCGGTGGATACTCGGGTGTTTGTGCGGATTTATGCCCAGATTGCGGTCAAGGCAATTATTTCTGAAAAACAAAAAGGCACCACTTCATCAGCAACCGCCCACGCCAATTTGGCCAAACAATTTATTGAATTTTTTGAAGGGCAACTGCCTATGTTAATCACGGCAGGTTTTACTGTCTTTGGCTCGGTGGTAATGCTGTTAATCATTGAATTTTGGTCTGGGGTGATTGCCTTGTCCATTTTATTATTTTTTATGGCAATTTTACCCAAATTTTCTCGCCAAAATGACAAACTTTATTTTAAACTTAATAACCGCCTTGAAAAAGAAGTGAATATGATTGAATTAAACAAACAAGAGCATTTAATCAAACATTATAATTTATTAGCCAAATTACGCATCGCCATTTCAAACAGAGAAGCGACGGCTTATTTGATGATTGGCATCACAATGGCGATATTATTTGGTGGGACTTTGGCAATTTTGGCAAATAAAAATATCCAAGCGGGGCATATTTATGCGGTGATGACTTATTTATGGGGCTTTGCAATGAGTCTTGATGACATGCCAAGATTGATTGAGAAATTATCGGAGTTAAAAGACATCGGCAAAAGAGTGGGGGTATAAAAAAGCACCAGTGATGGTGCTTTTTTGATGTCAAATGGGGTGTATTAAAATGCACCTGTGATTGACCAGCCATTGACGAGCGGATAACGACGCTCACGACCGAAAGATTTTTTGCTGATTTTGGTGCCGATCGCCCCTTGACGGCGTTTGTGTTCGGCATTATCCACCATGCGTAGAACTTTTTCTACCAATTCTGGCTCAAATCCTGCCGCACAGATTGCCTTATAGCCCAAATCTTCGTCAATGTACATGCGTAAGATGGCGTCCAGCACTTCATAGTCTGGCAAGCTGTCTTGGTCGGTTTGGTCTGGGCGTAGCTCGGCAGATGGCGCACGAGTGATGACACGCTCTGGAATGACGGGGTTGTCTTCTAAGCGGTTGCGGTAATTGGCAAGGCGATAGACATCGGTCTTATAGACATCTTTGAGCATGTCAAAGCCGCCCACCATGTCGCCATATAAAGTGGCGTAGCCGACCGCATTTTCTGATTTGTTGCCAGTTGAGATGACCATGTGACCAAATTTATTGGACAGCGCCATTAAAATATTGCCACGAGCACGAGCTTGTAGGTTCTCTTCGGTGTTGTCAGGTGTGCTGTTGGCAAGCAGTGGAGCGAGCGTGGCACGCATGCCTTCGACCGCATCGTGAATCGGGCAGACGGTATAAGAGACATTGAGGCGAGCGGCTTGGGCGGCAGCATCTTCTAGGCTCATGCTGGAAGTAAATTCATAAGGCATCATCACGGCATAGACTTTATCCGCACCCAGTGCATCTACTGCAAGGCAAAGCGTTAAGGCGCTGTCAATACCACCAGACAGTCCGACAATCACGCCTTTAAAGCCTGAACGATTGACATAGTCACGCAGACCTACGACCAACGCCTGATAAATCTCAGATTCTTCGGACAGTACTAATGGTGCTTTGGCTTGTTCATCAAAGGTCTTTTGGGCTGGGTCAAAGTTTGCCATGATGAGTTGATTTAAAAATCTTGCCCCTTCGTGAGCAACCGTGCCATCCGCCTGCACGATGAGTGAGCCGCCATCAAAGACGATGTCATCTTGAGCACCGACTGTGTTGGCATAGATGATGGGCAATCCGTAGGTTTTGCTTTGGTGTGCCAGTAGCTCTTTGCGTTTTTGTTGTTTGCCGACTTCAAATGGCGAGGCGTTGATGACCACCACCAAGTCCGCCCCTTCTTGTTTGAGCGTGCGAATCGGTGCGTCATGCCAAATGTCTTCGCAAATCAACAGACCAATGGTGGCGCCTTTGTAGTCAAACAAAACTTGATTGCGACCTTCTTTAAAATAACGGCGTTCGTCAAAAATGCCGTAGTTTGGCAGGCATTGTTTGTGATAAAAACCTTTTTGGCTACCACCTTGCAAGATGGCAGCAGAGTTGAATGTGCCGTGCTGATCGATGTGTGGATAGCCCAAAATGATGACAATGCCTTCAACTTTGGCAAGCTCGTCCATGGCGAATTTGACACGCTCAGACAAAGTGGGGCGCAGCAGCAGATCTTCTGGCGGATAGCCGATGAGTGATAATTCTGGGAAAATGACGATGTCCGCACCTTTGTTTTTGGCATCTAGGGCGAGTGCGGTCATCTTTTTGACATTGCCTGCGATGTCGCCCACCCAAAAGTTGGTCTGCATGATGGCAAAAGTGATTTTGCCAAGCGGAGAATCGGTGCTTTGTAGCGACATTTCGCTGTTATTGGTTTTGATTTTTGACATTTTTATAATCCTATTCACTTAGCATGTGTTCATAAAAATCGTGCCGTAAATGGCGTGTTTGGACAAACTTCATGTTTGTCTTTGCCAGCCTGTGTCAAATGATGTTGTATGTTGTCGTAACTTTTGAAAGCAAAAGGCAAGCGGCTACTAGTATAACATAATTATTGTGTTTTTGGCATTTTTGCGTAGGTTTTGTGGTATAGTAGGGTTTTATTTTGGGGTGATTTATGTTTGCTTTTATTGTTAATGTCATCATCATTTTGATTGTGATGAAAATCTTTTTTAAATTCATGTACCCAAAGCCGCCTAAGGCGTTTTTTCCTAAAGAAGGCGATGATGTGAGCGTGCGAACCTGTGACCATTGTGGACATTCTTTGGCGACCTATCGGGGGATTTTGCAGACCGAGGATGGCGTGGAGCGGTTTTTTTGTAATGATGAGCATCGGACGGCATTTTTTGAGCGTCAGTCGCCATCGATTAAGGCAGAATAAGCCAAATCGCAAGGATGATGGTGATGTCGTTGATGGATCGTATTTTTGCACGCATTTCACCGAGACGAGCACGGCAGACGCTCATCGGCATTGAGCTTGGGGTGGCGTCGGTGCGCATGGTGGTGCTGACGCAACATCGTGGCAGGTTTCATGTCAAGGCGTGCGAGGCTTGCGCTTTTGAGGAGGGTGGCGCTGAGGCGGCGCTGTCTGATTTGCTGTCAAAGCACGACATTCGTCATGGCGTAGTGGCGGTGGTGTCGTCTGCACCTGTGATGACTCGTAGCATCACGCTGCCATCGGGGCTTAGCGATGATGAGATTGACATTCATATCCGCTTGGAGGCACACAAATACATTCCGCACGCCTTGGATGAGGTGAGTTTTGATTTTGTGGTGCAGGCGGATGATGGCGAGCAGATGCAGGTGCTGCTTGTGATGATGCGCACCGACTCGGTGGATGAGTGCGTGTCGGTGTTGGCGTCGTGTGGGCTTGATGTCAATGTGGTCGATGTGCCTGAGTTTGCGCTGTCTTATGCGCTCTCGCCGCTGCTTGATGGGCTTGTCGGTCGTGTCTTGGTGGTGTATAAAGATGATGTCAAGACACACATCTATGCCGCCAGTATTGAGCGGGCGGGGGTGTTTGCAGGCTTTGATCATCGCCAAGAGTATCTTGGTATCAGAGCGAGTCATTTTTCAAGTGCTGATGAGGTGGAGCAGGCAAGCGTGTCCACGGACGATGATAAAAAGATGGACAATGCTTTGACTGCCAATCTTGACGGACTTGATGCTGATTTGACAAAGGATTTGCTGGGCGAGCTGACAAATGTGGCGCCAAATTCTAACAACCAAGCCGACAATCATGAAAGAAGTGATGGAGTGGTGGGTATGGGCTTTGATGAGTTTTTGGCAATGTATCAGCAGCCAGCAGAGCAAAGCTTGGCGCAAAACTTGCAGACAGATTTAAATCAAGCCAATAAGTCTTTCAGGACAGATCAAGAGCAAGTGCTGACGGCGGAGGGTCGTGATGATGCAGCGCTCAATCATGAGCCAGCTGTCAAGCATATTCAGGCAAATGTAGCACCGCCGCAGGCAGAAAATGCAGAATATGTGATTTGCTTTGATGAGTTTGACGACTTTGACGAGCTTGGTGGGTCAAGTCAAGAGAATGACGAACGGCTCGATACGCATGATGACTATGATAAGCATGACTATGATAAACATGGCTATGACAAACACGGCGCACTTGACGGCATGGATAAGGCATCAAAGCGAACGGTAGGTCAGACCGATGTGGTGTCGGACATTCAAAAAATGTTGGCGGCTTATGAATATGATACCAAGTCGTCTGTGGATGTGGTGGTGTTGGCAGGCTCGGTGGATGAGACAATGGTAGACATGCTGGCAGAGGCTACCGCCAAAAAAGTACTGCTTGCCGATCCGTTTGCGGACATGGTGGGCGAGGTGGATTTGTGCCAGTCGATGCCGCTCGTGGTGGCGTGCGGTGCTGCCATGCGAGCTGATATGAAGGGGGTGTTATGAGTGCGCCCATCATCAACCTTCTGCCGTGGCGACACCTAAGTCAGGCTCGGCAACAAGCACGCTTTCACCGTGCGCTAAAAATGACACTGGTGCTGTCTGTGCTACTCTCAGTGATGATCTATGCGTATCATCGGCATAAGCTTGGGCATCAGCAGGCGATCAATGATGAAATCAGACAGCGGATGACGACACTTGATGCCGACATCGTGCGCATCACGGTGCTACAAAAGCAGCAGCAAGCTTTACTGGATAAGGCAGGTAGTATCAATGACTTGACGGCAAATCGTGTGGCGATGGTGCGTGTATTTCAGCGTTTAGCGACGCTTAGCGATGGCTTGGTGTATTTTAATCGCATCAATCATGCAGGCGAGATGCTCACCATCGCAGGGGTGTCTCGGGATTCTGCTGCCATCAGCCGCTTTGCAGGGCAGCTGGGCGATGAGACGCTGACTGACGGCATGGTGCAAGATGTGCTGGTGACAAGCTTGCAGCAATCGACAGAAGGCGCTTGGATGGACTTTGTGCTGACGGCACGGCTGGATTTGGGACGCTCGACCTTGCAAACAGAGGAGGGTCCGACTGATGTGGTGGCTGACGAGTCGTCAGTGGAGACATCAGCGCCTGCGCCACTGCCTGCTTTGGAGGGTGAGCGATGAGGCGTAATACTGGGCGCTTGGATACGGCGCGTGTGCAGCAGGCGTGGGGGCGTCTAAGTCAGCTGTCGGCAGATGACATTGCTCTTGCGCCTTGGTGGCTAAGAGGGCTTGTGCTTTTGGGCTTGATGATGTTTGTTTTGGCATTTGCATGGATGATATTCATCAGACCTGTCACGCTAGATCGCCAGATGATGAGCGCTCAGACACACGATCTTGTGGCGCAATATGCCCAAAAATACGCCAAAGCAGGGCAACTGACGGCGATCGAGTCGCAGACCGAAAGCTTGGAGATGGCGCTGTCTGGCATCACCGAGCAGCTGCCCAATGCCTTTGACATGAATTCTTTGATTGAGCAGATACATGCCTTAGCGCTACGCACGGGCGTGCAGGTGGCAGACATTAAGACTGGCGCTCAGAGTGAATCGACGCTATTTTTTGAGCGTGGAATGACGCTGGTGTTTGTGGGTGATTATCACAAGCTTGGGCGGCTTTTAGCTGAGCTGTCAGCGCTGCCTGTGCCGCTAACCTTTCATGATTTTGAGATGACAAAAGTCACAGGGCAACAAGCAGAGAGTCGCATTCGTCTGACGCTCCAAGCCAAAACCTATCGAGCCAAAAGTAAAAAGGAGCAAGAGCAAGGAGGTGTGCATGACAGTCGCTGACACCCATCGCTGGCTCTTTGCCCTGATGATGGCAAGCATGCTGACAGGCTGTCAAAAATCTGTCAGTCAAGAAGTGGACGAACAGCTTGCCAACATTCACGCCGCTGCCGTACCTGTACCCATCGCCAAGCACCCAGATGAGGCGGTCATGCCAGTGCACTACGAAGCAAAAAACGACCCCTTTGTCTCGCCATTTCACCGCCAAAAAGACCCTGCTCATGATGCGGCGCATGATGCAAAGCCAGATGGTGCTAAGCGGACGGACTCTCGCCTCGATGATCAAAAAGAGGCAAACCTACCATCGCATATGCCTGCACCAGTATTTTTTGGCAAAAAAACCACCATCAATCCGCATCGTCATAAAGAGCCGCTAGAACAGCATCCTTTGGCATCGCTTCGCTATCAAGGGCGAGTGGAGCGAGATGGGGAGATTGTGGCGCTGGTGATGAGTCCTGATGGGGTGGCGCACCCTGTGCAAATTGGGCGTTACCTTGGTGAGAATCATGGTAAAATCACGCATATCAGTCGTGATGAGATACGCATCACAGAGGCGCTCTTGCAGGCAGATGGTCAGCATTATGAACGCAAAACACAGCTTGTGTTTTCGGGCAAATAAACCGCTTGATGATGAGTGGTGCGCATGATGGATGGGTGAATATGGATAAGAATGCAACCAATAATTCAACCAACAAGGCTGCTAAGATGAGTTTGGTTCATTTTAAAATAGTATCGATCAATGAGTAGTTAGTCTATTGTTTTAATTTGG
This sequence comes from Moraxella nasibovis, assembly GCF_029581575.1. Taxonomy (NCBI): domain Bacteria; kingdom Pseudomonadati; phylum Pseudomonadota; class Gammaproteobacteria; order Moraxellales; family Moraxellaceae; genus Moraxella; species Moraxella nasibovis. Next base: position 397,984 of record NZ_CP089975.1, read on the forward strand.
CATAAATTTTAACTTGGCAAAGATTGAACAAACCAAATGATGATTTGGATGATGACGGGCTTATGAAAAATATCAATACATGGAAAGTTGTGCTGTTGTTTTTGGCGTTATTTATGACAAGGCAGGGTGTTGCTGAGTCTGACGCCAAAGGCTATCAAGGCGAGCGCATTTCGGTGGCGTTTCAAGACATGCCTGTGCGCACGGTTTTAGATGTGTTGGCGCACGCAGGCGGTGCCAACATCGTGGCAACGGATGGCGTGACGGGCAATATCACGCTTAGGCTAAATCATGTTCCATGGGATCAGGCGCTGGACATTGTCGTGGACACCAAGCGCCTGATCAAGCATGAGCATCAAGGCGTCATCACCATCTCAGCTGCTGACGAACTGGCACAATTAAGCCTGCGCCAAGATCAGGCACGCCGTCAGTCTGAACAATATCTGCCTTTGCAGACCAAATACCTTCGCATCAATTATGCTGAGGCAAAAGACATCTTGACGCTCATCACGCACAAAGGCGATGGCGAGCGTGCCGCCAGCATTCTTTCTGAGCGTGGTACAGCCAGCCTTGATTCTCGCACCAACACGCTCATCATCAAGGACATTCAGCCAGTCATTGATGAGATCATGGCGCTCACCACTCGTCTGGATGTGCCTGTGCAGCAGGTGATGATCGAGGCTCGCATCGTCAGTGCCAATGATGGATTTAGCCGTGATCTTGGCGTAAGCTTCGGCGTGCTGTCAAACAGCGAACACTTGCAGATCGGTGGTTCGCACACGACGCTTTGGGACATGCGCCGCTCTGGCAATCTTGCCAATACCATCACACGCCCCAACAATTTATCAGTCAATCTGGGGGCGGCAAATCCAGCAGGGCGCATCGCCTTTGGTCTTATCAATCTGCCTGATGTGCTGCTTGATTTGGAGCTGTCTGCCATGCAAGCCGACCGCCGAGGCGAGGTGATTTCCACCCCAAAAGTGCTGACCGCCGACAAGCAAACCGCCCGCATCTCATCAGGCATGCAGATCGCCTATCAAGAAGAGACATCCAGCGGTGCGACTAATGTGGTGTTCAAGGAGGCGGCGCTCGTGCTTGAAGCGACACCAACCATCACCCCAGATGGCAAAATCACCCTAAAACTGTCGGTCAAAAATGGCACGCCAGTGACCAATCTGGGCGTGATTGCCATTCAAGAAGACTCGCTTGAAACTAATGTCATCGTCGATGATGGGCAGACGGTGGTGTTGGGTGGTATCTATCGACAGACCAACAATAAAGGCGTGACCAAAGTACCGTTTTTTGGGGATTTGCCAGTCGTTGGGCGCTTGTTTCGCCAAGAAAATCGCACCGATAATAAAGAAGAGCTGCTGATTTTTGTGACGCCAAAGCTTGTGCCGATGCCTTGATGGGGATGGTTGGATTTGCCAAAAAGAGATGGATAAATCCGCCCAAAGCTTAAAAATTGTGGCAAATTTGACGAAAAACAGTAGCAAGATTTGCCCAAACCTTGTATGATAAGCTGTTTACAAATAATAAAGAGCAGTCATGTTTGAAGAAGAGCATTCAATCGTCGAGGATGTGGTGATTGAAAAAACAGGCGAAGGACTTGCCAAGATGCTGCCGTCCATTTTTTTGGTCGGTCCGATGGGTGCGGGTAAGACGACGATTGGTAAGCTGCTTGCCAAACAGCTTGGGCGGGAGTTTATTGATTGTGATCATTACATCGTAGCACAGACGGGTGCGGACATTCCTTGGATTTTTGATAAAGAAGGCGAGGAGGGTTTTCGTGAGCGTGAAACCCGTGCCTTGATGGAGCTGACTGAGCAGCCAAACATCGTCATGGCGACAGGTGGCGGTGCGGTGGGGCGTGATGAAAATCGAGCGCTGCTTAAAAAGGGTCTGGTGATCTATTTGGAGGCAAGTGTCGAGACGCAGCTACATCGCACCAAAAAAGACAAAAACCGCCCCTTACTACAAAGCGACAATCCCAAAGAAGTGTTGGAGAGACTGTATCACATCCGCCACCCTTTGTATCAGGAAGTGGCAAGCATCGTCGTCCCTACTGGGCGTGCTTTTCCCAAGCAGATGATCAGCGACATCATGCAGGTATTATCCAGATACGCCAAATCACAGGAGCTGTCAGGGGGTTTATGATCCTTTTGGTGAGTTTTGATGAATTTGGTGTTTTGGACGATGAGCGGCTGATGATTGATGCTGATGATTGATAAAAGCGTATAAGAAAAATGACTTCATCGTGCCTTTTGTGTCGGTTTTAGGCGATGCATGAGCGCACTCAACCTTGCGAGCGTACCATGAAAAATCACGAATTGATTGTGCATACTCAAAGTCACGATTACCCAATTTACATTGTCGCCAGTGAAAAAAATGCAGACGGTCAGCTGGATTTGGCAAGCCCAATTTTGCCTTTTATTAAGGGTCATCAGGTGCTTATCGTGACCAATGAGGTGGTGGCGCCATTTTATTTACAAGCGCTAAAAGACGCTTTGATAAAGGCAGATTTTGCCGTAGAGGCGTGTGTGCTGCCTGATGGCGAGCATCACAAAAATCAAGACAGCATCAACCGCATTTATGATGCCTTGCTTGAACATCATTTTGCCAGAGATTGTACGCTGATTGCTTTGGGCGGCGGCGTGATTGGTGATATGGTGGGCTTTGCAGCGGCAAGTTTCATGCGTGGCGTGAACTTCATCCAAGTGCCGACGACATTGTTGGCGCAGGTGGATTCATCAGTGGGCGGTAAGACAGGCATCAATCACCCCCGTGGTAAGAACATGATCGGGGCGTTTTGGCAGCCTGTGGCGGTGCTGGCGGACATGACGACTTTTGATACGCTGCCTGCCAGAGAGTTTGCCGCAGGGCTGGCTGAGGTGGTGAAATATGCCTTGATTTTGGATGAGGCGTTTTTGGGCTGGCTTGAGGCAAATAGTGATGCCATCATCGCCAGAGATGGCGCTGTCTTGACCGAGATGGTGCGTCGCTCTTGTCAGTTTAAGGCGGATGTCGTGGCATCGGACGAGCGTGAGTCTGGCATCAGAGCACTGCTCAATTTTGGGCATACTTTCGGTCATGTCATCGAGACGCATCAGGGCTATGGTGTGTGGCTGCATGGCGAGGCAGTGTCGGCAGGCATGATGCAAGCCTTGGTGATGTCGCACAAGCTTGGACTGGTGGGGCGTGATGAGGTGATGCGTGTGGCAAAGCTTTTGGTGAAATTTGGACTACCCATCAAGCCGCCTGCCATCGAGGTGGATGTGGCGCTTGATTTGATGGGGCATGATAAGAAGGTGCAGTCGGGTAAACTTCGCTTGATTTTGCTTGATGGCATCGGCAAGGGCTTTGTGACGGCAGATTTTGCGCATGAGGCGCTGATTGAGACACTGCTGTCGATCGATGAGTATCTACAAGTTTAGTCTGCCATCAAGCATTTAACAAGTATTTAATAATCGACCAAAAATTGATACAATACCCAAAAATTTAACAAAAAAGGCATTTTTATGGCGACCAGCGCTGCAATGAAAGAAAAGTATTATCGTCGTCAGGCTTTGTATTGGCTTGTGTTAGCGGCAGCGATTCTTGCTGCTTGGGCGATTTTGTGGTTGGCGAGCAGCACGCCTGCCATCACCAAAAAAGACGAGGCAAATAAAGAGGTGGCTCAAGCCGCTGAGCTGCCAACCCACATCGAGTCGCTCAACGAGCTGCATGGTGTCGTGCCCCCCATTGATTTTTCGACGTTGATTCTTGATTTACGCACTTATCCTGCCGAATTTAAAGACAAAAATTATTTCAATGCCAAAAAATTCACCGTTCAAGTCATGGATGTCGCTCAAAATGATGTCATCGTCAATTATCTTAATACCCGAGACGACCGTGACAAATTTGCCTATTTTCGCTATCTTGATGCCAATCAAAACCCACGCTACATTCTGACTTATGGTAAATTTGACAGCTTGGAGCAGGCAAATGTCGCCATGCAAAGTACAAGCTTTGACCTACCGGCAAGTGTGAGTACAAGTGCGGTGTCAATGGGAGATTATTTGAACATCATTGACGACTACGAGCGAGGCGATGCGGTGCGAGATCTGTCCAGTCGCCAGCCAAGACAGGTCAGACTGCAAGCCACTCGTACCGAGATTCCTGTGCGGGCAGCGACTGAGGCAGATGAGGCGCTGGCAAATAGAAGTCGTGAGCAGGCTCGTGAGCGAGAGGCGCAGATGCAAAGTGGCGATGCGGCGATTGATGTAGCCGCTGGCAATGAGTCTGAGCCAAGACCTGCCAATGACACGCCAAAAGAAACTAAGCCCAAAGAGGCGGAGACACCACCACAGCAGGCGAACGACGCTGCTCCTGCGGTCAGTGCGCCTGCCACCCCAAATGTCAATACCAGCCAAGTGCCGGGCAGCGACAATCAGTAAGCAAACCAAAGGATGCGCCATGAAAAACCTAGATGCCAAGACTGTGCTGGAGATGCTCAAAAAGGGCAATGAGCGCTATGTGGCAAATCTTACCAGCACTGAGCCTTTGCGCATTCCGCCGCCGACTTTGGTCAAAGAACAGCGCCCCAACGCGATCATTTTGGGCTGCTCGGATGCTCGTGTGCCTGTGGAGCTGATTTTTGATCAGGGGCTTGGCGAGCTGTTTGTCATTCGTGTGGCGGGCAATGTCGTTGCACCCAGCCAGATCGGCTCGATCGAATTTGCCGCTGAGAAATTTGGCACCGAGCTTGTGGTAGTGCTTGGGCACAGTCATTGTGGGGCGGTGACGGCATGTGTTGAGGCATTGACCAATCCTGAGCAGTACTATTCGCCAAATCTACAGTCCATCGTCGATCGCATTCGCCCAAGCGTCTATAACTTGCACGAAATCGCCACGGCAGGCGATGGCGAAATTGACATGGATGAATTCATCGATCGTGCGGTGCGTGCCAATGTGCGTATGTCAGTCAGTCAGCTCAAACACGGCTCACGCATCTTAGAGGATATGGTGAGTGCAGGTCGCTTGACCATCATAGGCGCTGAGTATGATGTGGCGACGGGCAAGGTGACTTTTTTTGAGTAAGGCAGCTTTGAATAAGCAGCGGGCAGTCCGATTTTCAAAAAATATCAGCATCACCCCTTGCCAAAAATTTGATGGATTTATGGGGTGTTTGTTGCTATAATGAGTTTATTGGTGTTTTATATTGTTATATCTAAAATTCTAGTAATATAGAACATCTACTTTTCCACATTGTTTTAAAAAGAGTGTATCATGACCACAATTTCTCAACCAGCCCAAGCGCTGCATGCCACTGGCGTCAAAGACATTCCAAGCCAATCTGAGGGCTATGTTTTTAATCACACCATGCTGCGTATCAAAGATCCTGTCAAGTCGTTGGCATTTTATACAGGCGTGCTTGGCATGACTTTGCTGCGTCATAGCCAGTTTCCAGATGCTGAGTTTGACTTGTATTTTTTGGCGAAACTGACCGAAGATGAGCGCAACAACCTACCAAAAACCGAAGATTTGACCGCTTATGTGTCACGCCAACGCTCTATTTTGGAGCTGACGCACAACTACGGCACTGAAAACGACGCCGATTTTAGCTATCATAACGGCAACAGCGAGCCCCGTGGTTTTGGTCACATCTGTTTTAGTGTACCGAATCTGAGCGAGGCGGTGCAGTGGTTTGATGAAAATGGCGTGGAATTTCAAAAACGCCCAGAAGATGGCAGCATGAAAGACATCGCTTTCATCAAAGATCCAGATGGCTACTGGATTGAGATCATCGAGTTGAAATACTGATTCTGACATTGCACTGATGATTATGCTTTGTCATCATCAGTGCGCCAAAATCACCAGAATTGAGACACCAAAGTTGAGCCGCCAGACTTGACACAGATTTACAAGGGTGGCAGTTTTTAGCTGTCAATTTGTATCATTTTGTCATCAGTTTTGGTGCTAATAAAAAACACTCCAAGATTGGAGTGTTTTTTGGTTTAGTCGGTGTTAGCCAAGAAAGGCGCCATACATCCAGATTTCTTTTTCTTGGGCTTGCACATAGCCAGTCACGATGTCGGAAGTGCCTTGGTCTGAGGCATCTTCTGCCAAAGCGGCAACTTTACGCTGCTCTTCGATGAGGATTTGCAGACCCTTGACCACGCCTTCCACACAGCTTCTGCCATCAAATACGCCTTTGTCTTCTTTGACGCTAGAACGCTCGCTAAAATCGCTATAAGCGTGCAACGGCGTACCACCTAAGGTCAAGATACGCTCAGCGATCTCGTCAATTTGTAGTTGAAGCTCGGTATACAGCTCTTCAAATTTTGGGTGCAAAGTGAAAAAATGCTCGCCTTTGACATTCCAGTGGTAGCCACGCACATTGATATAAAACAAATGATAGCTTGACAAAAGGGCGTTTAATGCCTTGATGACAGGCGTTAATTCTGCTTTTTCAAGACCGATTTGATTGGTGGTGTTTGTCATGATGATTACCTTTTATTGTTCATGGTTGTGAGAGTTGGGCGCAAAAGCAAAGGCTGTAATAAGAATTGCTCATTAAAAGCTGTCCTATTGTGCTTTATTGCGCTTTAAAAATCATTTGAGAATATTATAACGCATCTTTTTGCTGGGTCAATTTAATTATCACAACCAAAGCGTTTAATTTTGTTAATCAAAACATCAGGCAGAATCTCATTATGCCTTGAAACTCTTTTGGCTTTTGATGAGCAGCGCCAATTAAAATAAAAAACAGCAAGAAAAAATCGCTTGTTGTTTTTTGTGAAATTTAAAGATTAAACAGTCTTTATCTTGGCGCGGCGGTCAGTGATTCGAGCCCTTTTGCTTTGGTGTCGCTTAGGTGCTTGACGATGGTCTTGATGGGCAGTCCATTGTTTTCTAGGCGCTTTGGAATGATTTGGCTGCCTTTTTGGCCCTTCATGTCAAACATGACAAAGACATAATCGTCCGTCTCGTCCCAACTGCTCACCGCATTCCACGGAATGACCGCCGACTGCATGGGCGCTGAGCGCATTTGCATGCCACGCATCTGCGGGCTATTGATGATGCCTGTTGGGGTAGGCATGCTCATCACGATGCCGTGCGACTGTACGCCAAGCTGTACTTTTGCCATTTCATCAGGCATTTTGGTGTCGCCGACTTGCTTGTCGTATTCACGGCGCATGTACCATTTTAGCCCAAGCGTCCGAGCCACTAAATACAGCGCCACCAGCACCAACATGAGCCAAAAAATGATGGTCGAATAGCCCGTCACAAACATCAAGCCTGCAATCGCTGCCGCCACGACCAGTCCGATGACGATCCATTCTTTGGTGCGGACAGATTTTAGCGTAAAGTTGCTTGCGCCTTTTTCAAATAAGGCAAGCTGTGCGCCTCGAAACTCATCTTCGGTCATGTTGAGTGCGACGGGTTTTAGAGTGTAGGGATAAAGAGCCTTGCTCACGATGGATTCCTGTGGTGAAAAATTGCTAAAAGAATGCCTATATTACTGGTTTTATGCAAAAAAATAAACCAAAAAACCATAAAAAATCGTCAAAGTGGGCTTTTTTGTTAAATTTCCGCCAAAAATCATCAAACTTGCTGAAATTTGGCAGCTTTTTTGCTATGATAAGGCATTTTTATATTCATATTTAAATGAAGGTAAGACATGCTAGATCCAAAATTACTGCGTGGCGACTTGGCTGAGCTAAAAGAAAAGTTGGCAACTCGTGGCTACGACCTTGACATCGCTTTTTGGCAAAACCTTGAAAATCAGCGCAAGGCATTACAAGTAGAAACTGAGACTCTGCAAGCCCAGAAGAACGCTGGTGCCAAGGAAATCGGCGAATTAAAGCGTGCTGGTGAAAACGCTGATGAGCTGCTTGCTAAAATGGAGCAGGTGAGTGAGCGCATGAAGGCAGCTGAGGTCAAGCTGCGTGAGCTTTTGGGTGTCATTGAGACCGAAAGTCTAAAAATCCCAAATCTGCCGCACGACAGTGTGCCTGTGGGCGAGGATGAGGCGGACAATGTCGAGGTGCGCCGCTGGGGTGTGCCTCGTGAGTTTGATTTTGAAGTTAAAGATCATACCGATCTTGGCGAGGGCTTGGGATTGCTTGACTTTGAGATGGCTGCCAAGCTCACTGGCTCACGATTTAGCGTGCTAAAAGGGCAGCTTGCAAGGCTTAATCGTGCGTTGGTGCAGTTCATGCTTGACACGCACATCGCCCGTGGCTACACCGAGATGTATGTGCCTTATATGGTGAATGGCAACAGCCTTAAAGGCACCGGTCAGCTACCAAAATTTGAAGAAGATTTGTTCAAGCTGCGTGGCGATAAAGAATATTATTTGATTCCGACCTCAGAAGTGCCGCTGACCAACACCGTACAAGACAGCATCGTCAGCCCTGCTGATCTACCCATCAAGCTCACCGCGCACACTCCGTGTTTTAGGAGTGAGGCGGGCAGCGCAGGGCGAGACACTCGTGGTCTGATTCGTCAGCACCAATTTGAAAAAGTAGAAATGGTGCAAATCGTCAAGGCAGACACCAGTATGGACGCTTTGGAGGAGATGACGGCGCAGGCGGAGAGTATTTTGCAGGCGCTCGAGCTGCCTTATCGTGTGCTGACACTTTGCACGAAGGACATGGGGTTTAGCGCCTTGAAGACTTATGACATCGAGGTGTGGCTGCCTTCTCAGCAGACTTATCGTGAGATTTCTAGCTGTTCAAATTGCGGTGATTTTCAGGCGCGTCGTATGTCCGCTCGTGTCAAAGACGGCAAGAAAACCGAGCTTGTTCATACGCTAAATGGCTCCGGACTTGCTGTTGGACGCACCTTGCTGGCGGTGCTTGAAAACCATCAAAACGCAGACGGCACAATCACCATCCCAAAAGCCTTGCAGCCTTATATGGGCGGGCTTGAAGTGATTGGGTGAATTTTATTGTGATGTACAAAACCAACCTTGATTTTTTGAGGTTGGTTTTTTTTGATTAAAATGCCAATCGATCAGATGCTGTGGTTGATTAAATATCATAAGATTATCGATAAATTTATTTACAAATGGTTATTTTTCTAGCATAATTGATAACTTTCTTTTTGGTTCATTTTTGTCATTTACAGGAGAAGTTGATGGCTTATTCATTATCAGTAAAATCATCGGTATTGGCGGCGGCATTGATGGCGGCGTTGGCGGTCAGCCCTGCATCTGCCGCACCTGCATTGTCGTTTGGCTTGCAAGATGTCAGCACGGTGGGGCAGCACAACGCAAATGCTTGGCTTGAGATTGATGTTAAGGCATATGGCGATAATCTTGAAGCGATGAAAAAGCATTTGAATGGTAAGGCAAAAATCTGTGCCATCTTAAAGGCGGACGCTTATGGCAACAGCATTGATTTGCTCATGCCTGCGATCATCAAGCATGAGATTCCATGTGTGGGTATCGCCAGCAACGAAGAGGCTCGCATTGCCAGAGCTCACGGCTATCAAGGCGTGGTGGCTCGTGTGCGTACGGCGACCGCTGGCGAGATTCAAGATGGCTTGCAATATGGCATTGAAGAGCTGTTTGGCAATCTTGAACAAGCCAAACAAGCCAACGAAATCGCCAAGCAAGCAGGCAAAACGCTAAAATTCCACCTTGCACTAAACTCAGCAGGCATGAACCGAAATGGTCTGGATGTAACAACGGCAGAGGGTAAAAAGCAAGCAGTCGCCCTGACCAAGCTGAGTAATTTGCAAATCGTGGGCATCATGACGCATTTTCCTGTGGAGGATGAGGCTGATGTGAAAAAGGGCATTGCCGCCTTTAAAAAGGACAGCGATTGGTTAATTAAGACGGCAAAACTGGACCGCAGTAAATTAACTTTGCACACCGCCAATTCATTTGTTGCTTTAAATGTGCCAGAGGGTTGGTTTGATATGGTGCGTCCAGGCGGGATTTTGTTTGGTGAGCCTGTGTATGAGCGACCAGAATACACTTATATCATGTCATTTAAGACGAAAGTTGCCAGCGTGAATTTTTATCCAAAAGGATCAAGCGTGGGTTATGATCGCACCGTTGTGTTGGAGCGAGACAGCTATTTGGCGAATTTGCCGATGGGCTATTCGGATGGTTATCGCCGTGCCTTTACCAATAAGAGTAAGGTCATCATCAATGGACATAAAGTACCAACTGTGGGCAAAATTTCTATGAATACCACGATGGTGGATGTTACCGATTATCCTGACATTAAGGCGGGCGATGAAGTGGTGATTTTTGGTAAGCAAGGCGATGAAGAAATCACCCAATCAGAGATTGAAGAGATGGTGGATGTGCTGTTTGCTGATGTCTATACCAACTGGGGTAACGCCAATCCAAAATTTGTCAAACCTGCCAAGTGATGGGTGTTGATGAATAAAAAAATAAGCTCCTTGTTTGGGGCTTATTTTTTTTGATATGAGCCGATCATTTTGGTTTTGTTTAAAAAACAAGCCCCAAAATTTGGAGCTTGTTTTTTGGTATTATTCAGCCGCTTTTGCCACATAGTTGCCTTTTTCGGCGATGGCGTCATTAAGTAGTGTAATGAACGCATCAACAGGCATACTGCCAAGGTTCGCCCCTTCACGAGTACGCACATTGACCGTGCCAGTTTCTACTTCTTTGTCGCCCAAGACAAGCATGAACGGAATGCGTTCTAGGGTGCGTTCACGGATTTTAAAGCCGATTTTTTCGTTTCGCAAATCACTCACGGCACGCAGACCAGCGTTTTTGATCTTGGCAACGACTTCATCACAGGCGTCCGCTTGTTTGTCGGTGATGTTCATCACGACCGCTTGGATTGGTGCTAGCCAAGGTGGCATCAAGCCTGCATATTGCTCAATCAAAATGCCGATAAAGCGTTCAAACGAACCCAAAATCGCACGGTGGAGCATAACAGGGCGTTCTTTTTCGCCAGCTTCGTTGATGAAATCAGCGTCTAGGCGTTCTGGTAAGTTAAAATCAAGCTGTAGCGTGCCACATTGCCACATGCGACCTAAGCAGTCTTTTAGGCTAAACTCAATTTTCGGGCCATAGAACGCCCCTTCGCCTTCTTGTAGCTCCCACGCCAGTCCTGCGGTGTCTAGTGCGTCTGCCAGAGCTTTTTCGGCATCGTCCCAAAGATGGTCAGCACCGACTCGTTTTTCTGGGCGAGTAGAAAGCTTCATCACGATGTCAGTAAAGCCAAAATCTTTATAAACATCTAAGGTCAGCTTAATAAAGGCTTGGGCTTCATCACGGATTTGTGATTGGGTACAGAAAATATGTGCGTCATCTTGTACGAAGCCACGCACACGCATGATGCCGTGCAATGCCCCTGATGGTTCGTTGCGGTGGCATGAGCCAAATTCCGCCAGACGAAGTGGCAAATCACGGTATGATTTTAGACCTTGGTTGAACACTTGCACATGGCAAGGGCAGTTCATCGGCTTGATGGCATAATCACGGTTTTCCGAACTGGTGGTAAACATATTTTCGGCATAGTTTTCCCAGTGTCCTGATTTTTCCCACAGGCTTCTATCCACGATTTGTGGGGTTTTGATTTCTAGGTAGCCGTTATCCTGCTGAACTTTACGCATATATTGTTCAAGCACTTGATAAATCGTCCAGCCGTTCGGGTGCCAAAACACCATGCCAGGGGCTTGTTCTTGTAGGTGGAATAAGCCTAGCGCCTTACCGATTTTGCGGTGGTCGCGTTTTTCAGCTTCTTCAATGCGTTGAATGTAGGCTTTCAGCTCTTTTTTGTCCGCCCACGCCGTGCCATAAATGCGTTGGAGCTGTTCGTTTTTGGCGTCTCCTCGCCAGTACGCACCGCTCATTTTCGTCAGCTGAAACGCTTTTAAAAAGCGAGTGTTCGGCACATGCGGACCACGGCACATATCGATGTATTCTTGATGATAATACAGGCCCATGTGCGTCTCGTCTGGCATATCATCAATCAAGCGAAGTTTGTACTCTTCGCCACGAGATTTGAATACTTCAATGACTTCATCTCGTGGGGTCATTTTTTTGATGACATCATAATCTTGGTCGATGAGCTTTTTCATACGCTCTTCAATCGCCTTCATGTCTTCAGGCGTGAAAGGGCGAGGGCTATAAATGTCATAATAAAAGCCATCTTCAATCACAGGACCGATGACCATTTTGACTTCTGGATAAAGCTGTTTGACAGCGTGTCCAAGCAAGTGGGCACAGCTGTGGCGAATGATTTCTACGCCCTCGTGATCTTTTGCGGTGATGATAGAAACGCTGGCGTCGGTGGTGATTGGGTCGCACGCATCTACCAATTTGCCATTGACACGACCAGCGATGGTGGCTTTGGCAAGACCCGGACCGATGTCTTGAGCGATTTGCATAACGGTGGTAGAGCCGTCAAATTGACGCACGCTACCATCAGGTAAAGTGATTGCGACCATAAGGTTCTCCTAAAAAGTGGTGTTGGCAGTGATATTTGCTACGAGTAAATATATAACCGCGACCAATGGATTTTGACAATTAAAAAGGCTAATTATAGCAAATTTTTATTGAATAAACAGCACATTTCATGCCTGCTTTGTATCATCATTGAAAAAATTCAATGTGATTTTTGAATAGTTTAATCTGATGAAACATTTACAAAGTAACCGCTTTTTTGTATGATGATGGCTTGATAACCATGATACTCATGGGGCTTTGGCTGGGCTTTGATTACAATGGCTTGACATAATTTATAATAATGAGTATTATTATCATTTAAGAATTTGACATTGATAGGATAATCATGAAATCATTTAAGCGTTGGCTGGTGGGTGCGGTGGTCAGTTTGGCATTGTTCGGCTGTGGCGAGACCACCAAAGACACCAAAGAGCCGTCTGATAAATTGATGGTTTTGACCACTTTTACCATCATTGCGGATATCGCCCAAAATGTTGCTGGCGATGTGGCAGAAGTGCAGTCCATCACCAAAGCTGGGGCGGAGATTCATGACTATGAGCCGACCCCCAAAGACATCGCCAAGGTCAAAGATGCGGATTTGATTTTGCATAATGGCATGAATTTGGAGCGGTGGTTTGAGCGGTTTTATCAAGGGGTAGATGTGCCTGCTGTGGTGGTAACAGACGGCATTACGCCTTTGCCGATTAAGGCGGGGGCTTATCAGGGTTTGCCAAATCCGCACGCTTGGATGTCGCCGAGCAATGCCTTGATTTATGTGGAAAATATCAAAAACGCTTTGATTGAGCATGATCCAAAAAACAAGGACATTTATATCAAAAATGCCGAAAATTATGCCCAAAAAATCAAAGCCTTAGACGAGCCGCTGCGTGCTAAATTGGCAAATATTCCAGAAAATGAACGCTGGTTGGTGACAAGCGAAGGGGCGTTTAGCTATCTGGCACAGGACTACGACCTAAAAGAAGCCTATCTTTGGGACATTAATGCCGAGCAACAAGGCACGCCTAAGCAGGTAAAGGCACTCATTGACACGGTGCGAGCCAATCAAATCCCTGTGGTTTTTAGCGAAAGTACGATTTCTGATAAGCCCATCAAGCAAGTTGCCGCCGAGACGGGGGTGCATTATGGTGGGGTGCTGTATGTGGATAGCTTGTCTGATGGCAATGGCAAAGTGCCGACCTATTTGGATTTGCTGGAAGTAACGACCACGACTCTGGTTCAGGGTTTACAAAAAGCAAAATCGCCCTAAAAAGTGTGATGAATTTTAAAAATTGGCTAAAATGAATTTGGCAAGGCGGTATGTCATCATCACCTTGTCAAATTTTTGATTTAAAAAACATAAAAATGGATGGGTTTTTATGTTTTTTGGATTTATTGTTTGAATGATTTATGAAAAAAACATCTGATTACACCGCTGGCATTGTCGTTACCAACCTAAGCGTCCGCTACGCCAATGGTCATCATGCTTTGTATGATGTCAATTTTAGGCTGTCAGGCGGTACGACTTGTGCTTTGGTGGGGGTTAATGGCTCTGGCAAATCCACCTTGTTCAAGTCCATCATGGGGCTGGTCAAGCCACAAACAGGGCAAATTTTGCTGTGCGATATGCCAATTCATCAGGCATTAAAGCAAAATCTGGTCGCCTATGTGCCACAAAGCGAAGAAGTGGATTGGCAATTTCCTGTGTCCGTCCTAGATGTGGTGATGATGGGTCGCTACGGACACATGAATTTTTTGAGAATGCCAAAGGCAGACGACAAGCAAAAAGTACTGGATGCGATGATGCGTGTGGATATTGCTCATCTTAAAGACCGCCAAATCAGCGAGCTGTCTGGCGGACAAAAAAAGCGAGTATTTTTAGCACGAGCTTTGGCACAAGAAAGTAAAATCATCTTGCTAGACGAGCCATTTACTGGCGTGGATGTCAAAACCGAAAAGGCGATTATGGCATTGCTTGATGATTTGCGAGCAGAAGGTCATTTGATTTTAATCTCTACGCACAATCTGGGGACGATTCCAGAATTTTGCGATCAAGTGGTGATGATTAACCGCACCGTGTTGGCAAGTGGTGCGACCAAAGAGACTTTTACCCAAGAAAATCTGCAAAAAGTCTTTGGTGGCGTACTGCGACAAATTCGCCTGTCTGGCAAGGATTTGCACGATGATGATGACAGTCGTTCGCTGACGATTTTGGCGGACGATGAAGTGCCGGCGGTGTTCTATGGGGTGCAACACGGCACGCCAGAAAGTACGCATTGCCACGAAGAAGAGCAGGCGAGTCGTACAGGTCAGGTCAATATGAACACCCCAAAAAAATTCGGCGGTGTGCAGACTTATGACCCAAAAAATGACACCATCAGGAGAGTGCTGTGAGCGACTGGCTAAGTTTATTGGCAGAGCCGTTCGCCTATGAGTACATGATAAAGGCGATGGCGTTGTCGTCCGTGGTGGGCGGTGTTTGTGCGTTTTTGTCGGCGTATTTGATGTTAAAAGGCTGGTCGCTCATTGGGGATGCTTTGTCGCACGCTGTCGTACCAGGGGTGGCGATTGCTTATGCGTTGGGTTTGCCTTATGCGGCAGGGGCGTTTTTTGCTGGTCTATTGGCAGCGATGTCTATTTTGTGGGTGAAGTCCTTGACCAGACTCAAAGAAGATGCGGTCATCGGCTTTATTTTTACTGCCTTTTTTGCTTTGGGTCTGTTTATCATTTCTATCAATCCAACTTCTGTGAATGTCCAAGAGATTATTTTTGGCAATATCTTGAGTATTTCTGATGGCGATGCTTTGCAAGTGGCCATCATCATGGCGTTGGCATTGCTATTATTATTGATATTTTGGAAAGATTTGCTGTTGGTATTTTTTGATGAAATCCATGCCAAATCGGTGGGACTGTCGCCCAAAGTGTATAAAATCTTGTTTTTTAGTTTATTGTCGGCGTGCGTGGTGTCAGCCTTGCAGACGGTGGGGGCGATTTTGGTCATTGCCATGGTCATTATCCCAGGGGCGACTGCGTATCAGCTGACCGATAAATTTCGTCCGCTCATTGTCATTGCAGGCGTGATTGGTGTGGTTACGAGTGGGCTTGGCGTGTATTTGAGTTATTTTTTTGATGGGGCGACTGGCGGTGTGATTGTTTGTTTGCAGACGATTTTGTTCATTTTGGCTTTTTTATTTTCACCAAAGTTTGGTGTTTTGACCCAAAAATTTCGCCAAAAATACCACGCAAAACCACCACAACCCACACTTTAATCATTTAAGAACGAATATTCATGCAATTTATCCATTATTTTAGCGAACCTTTATCCCATGTTTTTATGCAACACGCCCTAATCTGTGCGGTGGCAGTGGGAGCGGTGTGTGCGGTGCTGTCTTGTTTTGTGATATTAAAAGGCTGGTCTTTGATGGGCGATGCCATCTCGCACGCTGTTTTTCCAGGGGTGGTGCTGGCGTTTTGGACGGGCTTGCCGATGTTGCTTGGGGCGTTTTTGGCAGGGCTGTTTTGTGCGGTGTCGGTGGGGTTTTTAAAATCCAATACTCGTATTAAAGAAGATACGCTGATGGGCGTGGTGTTTTCTGGTATGTTTGCCGCAGGGCTGTTGACATTTAGTAAAATGGGTGGCGATCAGCATTTAAAGCACATTTTGTTTGGCAATATTTTAGGCATTGATCAGGCGATGCTGTGGCAGACGGTGCTGATTTGTGCCTTGGTGCTAGCTGTCGTGCTTTTGAAGGTGAAGGATTTTTTGTTGTATTGTTTTGATGTCAGTCATGCACGAGTGGCAGGTCTGTCGCCCAAGCTACTGCATTATGGCTTGCTTGTGCTGTTGTCTGCGTCCATTGTGGTTGCCATGCAGGCGGTGGGTGTGATTTTGGTGGTGGCGATGTTGATTAGCCCAGGGATTACCGCCTTTGTGCTGTGTCGGCGTTTTGCCAGTATGCTCTTGGTGGCGGTGGCAAGTTCTTGTTTGACCAGTTTTTTTGGTGTGATTGTCAGCTATCATTTGGATTCGGCGACAGGGGCGACCATCGTGCTATTACAGGCTTTGGTATTTGTGCTGGCGATGAGCTTTGTGCAAGTCAAGCAGCGATTGGCAAATAAAAATTTTGCCATGATTCATAAAAAATCAGCATGATAAAGCATGATGATAAAAATATCGCCGAGCAAGCCACAGTCCAGCATTTATCATAAGTCGTCAAACTTGATGGACGTCTAAAAAAGCGATATTGAGTCAATCATTATGAATCCCCAAGGAATAATTTATGAAAATGAGCACTCTTAATGCTGAGCGTATTCAATGGTTTTTAAATGTGTTAATTGATGATGGGTTGTGTTGTGCATTTTTATTGACTGTCGGAAACCCTAGTCCTTGGCAGTTTAGCGTGGAAGCAATTTATAGATTGGTTATGTGCGATATAATCATTTTTGATCCAGATGTACTTATAAAAGACCCCAGATGTCATGAGACAACCTATGAAAATATTGATGATTTTTGCATGCAGTTATCCAACTCCATTCCATATGAGGATAATATTTGGTATGTGTCTGAAGCCAGCTTAACCCCCAAAGGTCGCTCGCTGATTGAGTTATATTTTAAGGATTTTGATACCGAGCAAATCAATGTTCCGTTTATCGAGCATTTGGAGCGTATTTTTGCAGAACATCAAGTGCCTTGGGATGAGGAAAATCCGAGGTTTCCGGTTGATGTATCAAAACTTCAGCAATCCAGCAAAAAGAACACATCAGCAATGAGTATTTACAGTGCAAAGTCAATACAACGGTTTTTATTGGTATTAACTGGCGAGGAGATGGGGGCGGTCTATTTAACTGGTGGCTACCATCCTCATTCTTGGCAATTTGCAGTAGAGGCTGCTTATCGTCTTAAATTTTGTGATTTGGTTGATTTTAATTTTGATGTTTTAACCAAGAATGAATCACTGCCTGACAACACCTTTGATGGTTTAGATGATTTTTGCTATCACTTGTCTATTACTGACCCAAATGATTGGAGTTATGCCGTGTGGATAGATGCACAAATGGGCTTAGCCCCTAAAGGTCGCTCGCTGATTGAGTGTTATTTTAAGGACTTTAAAAACGATGAAATAAATGTTCCGTTTATCGAGCATTTGGAGCGTATTTTTGCAGGATATCAAGTGCCTTGGGATGAGGAAAATCCAAGATTTCCGGTTGATGTATCAAAAATTCAGCAATCCAGCAAAAAGAACACATCATCAGCCGACCAAGACTGATTGCAAGTATTGCCACTTTCTTATGGTTGGTCTGGGAATGCCAAACCTAATATTTTGAGATAAACTACTGAATTTGTTAAGTTTTGCAGGAAAAATCTGCCATCTTTAGCCATGACCCATAAAAGAATGTCATCATAAAATACCATCAATGCTTTTCAAATCGATTTTTTGCATTATAATAACCGCCCTTTAATTTAACGATAAGGTCTATGATGAATCATAAAAATTTCGCCTCCGACAATTATTCTGGCGTACATCCTGCCATCATGCAGGCACTCGCCACCGCCAATGTCGGTCATGTACCTGCTTATGGCTATGATGAATTTACCGATGAGCTACAGACTGTGATTCGTCAGCATTTTGGTGACAAGGCTCATGCCCTGCCAGTTTTTAATGGCACAGGGGCGAATGTCGTGGGCTTGCAAGCCATCAACCCGCGCTGGGGTGCGGTCATCTGCACCGAATCCGCCCACATTCATCAAGACGAAAGCACCGCCCCGCAAGTGGTCGGTGGCCTCAAACTTTTGGCAATCGCCACCGATGACGGTAAGCTCACCCCAGAACTCATCAAAACCCAACTGTACAACATTGGCAGCGAACATCGTGCTCAGCCAAGCGTGGTGTATATCAGCCAGACCACAGAATACGGCACTTGCTACACCACCGATGAACTAAAAGCCATCTGTCAAACCGCCCACGAATACGGCATGAAAGTCTTTGTTGATGGGGCGAGATTGTCAAACGCTGCGGCATATTTGGGCATCAGCTTTAAAGAGATGATTTGCGAAACAGGCGTAGATATGGTGTCGTTTGGCGGTACCAAGAACGGCATGATGATGGGCGAATGCTTGGTGGTTTTTGATGAAACGCTTGCCAAATCTTTGGTGTTTTTAAGAAAAGTGGGTCTGCAAACCGCCTCAAAAATGCGTTTTATTTCCGCCCAATTCATTGAGCTGCTTCGCAACGACTTATATTTGCACAATGCCAAACAAGCCAACGACATGGCGACTTTATTGGCAGGCGAGCTTGATAAATTAGGCATTCAGCCGATCTATCAAGTGCAGTCTAATGGCGTATTTGTCAAATTGTCCAAACAGGCCGCCGACGCCGCCCGTCAAAAATATGCGTTTTATGATTGGGACACCCAAGGTACGGTGCGACTGATGTGTAGTTTTGATACCACGAGCGATGATGTGCTGGATTTGGCAAGCTTAATTAAACAAGCATAACGGCTATTTTGATAAAAAAGACTTTTTGAATATGTTCAAAAAGTCTTTTTTATTGGGTGAATTACAATTTTAATAAACAATCCGAGCGATAAAAATGCCTTAAAACCATCAAATCATAGGCAAAAATAACCACATTCCAAAAGTTATAATAAAATTTGCCACAATAAATCAATTAAAAATCAACCACTTACAAACTTTCCCCAATTTTTTTCAAAATTTCCCAAAAAACCATTTGACACCCCAAAAAATATCTGTATAATACGCACTCATTCCAACGCAGCCTAGTTACAAAAAATAACAAAGCAAGTTGGTTTAAAAAAAATTCAAAAAAAGCTTGACAACACAAAATACTGTGATAAAATGGTCAGCCTTGATTGATGATACAGACGATGTATCAGACACTATTTAAAATCAAAACTAAAGAACAACTTGTGTGGATTTTTGCTAATACAAGATAATATAAAAATTATCATTTATCAAGCAAAAATACTCAAAGTTAATTCATTTACACGATGAGCAAATTTTGCTAGTAATAAATGAGCCAAAATTAAAAGTCCTAACTTTTTATTTTACTTTCTAAGTAAATAATCAATTAGGCAACACAAAGATTAAACTGAAGAGTTTGATCATGGCTCAGATTGAACGCTGGCGGCAGGCTTAACACATGCAAGTCGAACGATGATTATCTAGCTTGCTAGATATGATTAGTGGCGAACGGGTGAGTAATGCTTAGGAATCTGCCTATTAGTGGGGGATAACTATCCGAAAGGATAGCTAATACCGCATACGTCTTACGAGAGAAAGGGGGCTTTTAGCTCTCGCTAATAGATGAGCCTAAGTCGGATTAGCTAGTTGGTGGGGTAAAGGCCTACCAAGGCGACGATCTGTAGCTGGTCTGAGAGGATGATCAGCCACACTGGGACTGAGACACGGCCCAGACTCCTACGGGAGGCAGCAGTGGGGAATATTGGACAATGGGCGAAAGCCTGATCCAGCCATGCCGCGTGTGTGAAGAAGGCCTTTTGGTTGTAAAGCACTTTAAGTGGGGAGGAAAAGCTAATGGTTAATACCCATTAGCCCTGACGTTACCCACAGAATAAGCACCGGCTAACTCTGTGCCAGCAGCCGCGGTAATACAGAGGGTGCAAGCGTTAATCGGAATTACTGGGCGTAAAGCGCGCGTAGGTGGCTTATTAAGTCAGATGTGAAAGCCCCGGGCTTAACCTGGGAACTGCATCTGATACTGGTAAGCTAGAGTAGGTGAGAGGGGAGTAGAATTCCAGGTGTAGCGGTGAAATGCGTAGAGATCTGGAGGAATACCGATGGCGAAGGCAGCTCCCTGGCATCATACTGACACTGAGGTGCGAAAGCGTGGGTAGCAAACAGGATTAGATACCCTGGTAGTCCACGCCGTAAACGATGTCTACCAGTCGTTGGGTCTCTTGAAGACTTAGTGACGCAGTTAACGCAATAAGTAGACCGCCTGGGGAGTACGGCCGCAAGGTTAAAACTCAAATGAATTGACGGGGGCCCGCACAAGCGGTGGAGCATGTGGTTTAATTCGATGCAACGCGAAGAACCTTACCTGGTCTTGACATACTAAGAATCTTGCAGAGATGCGAGAGTGCCTTCGGGAACTTAGATACAGGTGCTGCATGGCTGTCGTCAGCTCGTGTCGTGAGATGTTGGGTTAAGTCCCGCAACGAGCGCAACCCTTTTCCTTAGTTACCAGCGACTCGGTCGGGAACTCTAAGGATACTGCCAGTGACAAACTGGAGGAAGGCGGGGACGACGTCAAGTCATCATGGCCCTTACGACCAGGGCTACACACGTGCTACAATGGTTGGTACAAAGGGTTGCTACACAGCGATGTGATGCTAATCTCAAAAAGCCAATCGTAGTCCGGATTGGAGTCTGCAACTCGACTCCATGAAGTCGGAATCGCTAGTAATCGCAGATCAGAATGCTGCGGTGAATACGTTCCCGGGCCTTGTACACACCGCCCGTCACACCATGGGAGTTGATCTCACCAGAAGTGGTTAGCCTAACGCAAGAGGGCGATCACCACGGTGGGGTCGATGACTGGGGTGAAGTCGTAACAAGGTAGCCGTAGGGGAACCTGCGGCTGGATCACCTCCTTAATGAATTATCTGATTAGCAAGAATTCACAACAAGTTGTTCTTTAGGAAGATGTTTAAAACGGGTCTATAGCTCAGTTGGTTAGAGCACCGTGTTGATAACGCGGGGGTCATAAGTTCAAGTCTTATTAGACCCACCATTTTGGGGCCATAGCTCAGTTGGTAGAGCGCCTGCCTTGCACGCAGGAGGTCAGGAGTTCGACTCTCCTTGGCTCCACCAATCATTAATTAGAACTAAGCAATCAAAACCAAGTTTAGATTTCTTATTTCTACTTAATGTAGAACATCTTATAAACTGACGAAGTTTATATCATTATTTAACAACATGATTATGAGTCTGGGTAATTTATTTATTCCAACAAATAAATTACCATGGTAAGTACACCCCAAAATGTACTTACCTAAAGTAAAGAGAACTGAATCAAGCGTAAACATAGGTGAATCGTTACACATTACCCTTATGACACCAAGACTACTTGGGGTTGTATGGTCAAGTAATGAAGTGCACATGGTGGATGCCTTGGCAGTCAGAGGCGATGAAAGACGTGATAGCCTGCGATAAGCGTCGGTGAGGTGGCAATATCCTGTGACCCGGCGATTTCTGAATGGGGAAACCCACTTATCATAAGATAGGTATTCTATCCTTTGGATAGAAGGCAAACCGGGAGAAGTGAAACATCTCAGTACCCCGAGGAAAAGACATCAATAGAGATTCCCCAAGTAGCGGCGAGCGAACGGGGAGGAGCCGATCAAACTTGTAGTAGCAAAATGGCGTGGGAAAGCCAACCATAGTAGGTGATAGTCCTGTATGCGAAACTGCAAATGCGACATATTAAGTAGGGCGAGACACGTGAAATCTTGTCTGAAGATGGGGGGACCATCCTCCAAGGCTAAATACTCCTGACTGACCGATAGTGAACCAGTACCGTGAGGGAAAGGCGAAAAGAACCCCTGTTAGGGGAGTGAAATAGAACCTGAAACCGTGTGCATACAAGCAGTCGGAGCGGATTTATTCCGTGACGGCGTACCTTTTGTATAATGGGTCAGCGACTTATATTCTGTAGCAAGGTTAACCGTTTAGGGGAGCCGTAGGGAAACCGAGTCTTAATAGGGCGATTTAGTTGCAGGGTATAGACCCGAAACCGAGTGATCTATCCATGAGCAGGTTGAAAGTGCCGTAACAGGCACCGGAGGACCGAACCCACTGTCGTTGAAAAGCCAGGGGATGACTTGTGGATAGGGGTGAAAGGCTAATCAAACTCGGTGATAGCTGGTTCTCCCCGAAAGCTATTTAGGTAGCGCCTCGGACGAATACCATTGGGGGTAGAGCACTGTTTCGGCTAGGGGGTCATCCCGACTTACCAAACCGATGCAAACTCCGAATACCGATGAGTACTATCCGGGAGACAGACGGCGGGTGCTAACGTCCGTCGTCAAGAGGGAAACAACCCAGACCGCCAGCTAAGGCCCCAAATTCCTAGTTAAGTGGGAAACGATGTGGGAAGGCACAGACAGCTAGGAGGTTGGCTTAGAAGCAGCCACCCTTTAAAGAAAGCGTAATAGCTCACTAGTCGAGTCGGCCTGCGCGGAAGATGTAACGGGGCTCAAACTAGGAGCCGAAGCTGCGGATTTAATTGTTTCAATTAAGTGGTAGGGGAGCGTTGTGTAAGCCTGTGAAGGTGTGCTGTAAGGCATGCTGGAGGTATCACAAGAGCGAATGCTGACGTGAGTAACGACAAAACGGGTGAAAAGCCCGTTCGCCGGAAGACCAAGGGTTCCAGTCCAACGTTAATCGGGGCTGGGTGAGTCGACCCCTAAGGCGAGGCCGAAAGGCGTAGTCGATGGGAAATCGGTTAATATTCCGATACTTGTTTATGATGCGATGGAGGGACGGAGAAGGTTATGTCAGCCTGGCGTTGGTTGTCCAGGTGGAAGGATGTAGGTAGGTTTAGTAGGCAAATCCGCTAGACTATTACTGAGATCTGATAGCAAGCCAGTTTACTGGCGAAGTGGCAAATACCATGCTTCCAGGAAAAGCTTCTAAGCGATAGTCATAAAGAAATCGTACCCGAAACCGACACAGGTGGTCAGGTAGAGAATACCAAGGCGCTTGAGAGAACTCTGCTGAAGGAACTAGGCAAAATGGTACCGTAACTTCGGGAGAAGGTACGCTGCCGATGGTGATAAGACTTGCTCTTTGAGCTGTTGGCAGTCGCAGATACCAGGCTGCTGCAACTGTTTATTAAAAACACAGCACTCTGCAAACACGAAAGTGGACGTATAGGGTGTGATGCCTGCCCGGTGCTGGAAGGTTAATTGATGGGGTTAGCGTAAGCGAAGCTCTTGATCGAAGCCCCAGTAAACGGCGGCCGTAACTATAACGGTCCTAAGGTAGCGAAATTCCTTGTCGGGTAAGTTCCGACCTGCACGAATGGCATAATGATGGCAGCGCTGTCTCCAGCAGAGACTCAGTGAAATCGAAATCGCAGTGAAGATGCTGTGTACCCGCGGCTAGACGGAAAGACCCCGTGAACCTTTACTACAGCTTTACATTGAACTTTGACCTAACTTGTGTAGGATAGGTGGGAGGCTTTGAAGTAGGGACGCCAGTTCCTATGGAGCCATCCTTGAAATACCACCCTGGTTATGTTGGGGTTCTAACTTGAGATTAACAGATCTAAGGACAATGTATGGTGGGTAGTTTGACTGGGGCGGTCTCCTCCTAAAGAGTAACGGAGGAGTACGAAGGTGCGCTCAGGACGGTCGGAAATCGTCCATAGAGTATAAAGGCAAAAGCGCGCTTAACTGCGAGACCCACAAGTCGAGCAGGTACGAAAGTAGGTCTTAGTGATCCGGTGGTTCTGTATGGAAGGGCCATCGCTCAACGGATAAAAGGTACTCTGGGGATAACAGGCTGATACCGCCCAAGAGTTCATATCGACGGCGGTGTTTGGCACCTCGATGTCGGCTCATCTCATCCTGGGGCTGAAGCAGGTCCCAAGGGTATGGCTGTTCGCCATTTAAAGAGGTACGCGAGCTGGGTTTAGAACGTCGTGAGACAGTTCGGTCCCTATCTACCGTGGGCGTTGGAAATTTGAGAGGATCTGCTCCTAGTACGAGAGGACCAGAGTGGACGAACCTCTGGTGTTCCGGTTGTTACGCCAGTAGCATCGCCGGGTAGCTATGTTCGGATCGGATAACCGCTGAAAGCATCTAAGCGGGAAGCCGACCTCAAGATAAGATTTCCCTAAAGAGCCGTTGTAGACTACGACGTTGATAGGTTGGGTGTGGAAGCATAGTGATATGTGTAGCTAACCAATACTAATTGCTCGTTTGGCTTGACCATACAACACCCAAGTGGTTTACCACTGACAGTGTTAATGGAAAGTGTAAAGATTTTACCTAACAAGCTTGAATCAATCTTGAATAAAAATAAAATAACAGACTCATAACAGCGTTGTTAATCCTTTTACGCTGACGACAATAGCAAGATGGAACCACCTGATCCCTTCCCGAACTCAGAAGTGAAACGTCTTAGCGCCGATGGTAGTGTGGTTCGCCCATGTGAGAGTAGGTCATCGTCAGCACCTTATTTAGCCCCCTCTGTCGGATGATGGAGGGGGTTTTTTGTTAGCGTATCGGTTCTATGTCCTTAACAACAAAAAATTTGGAGCTGTAGTATATTACATTGTGGAATCTAATTTACTACAGCTCTAGAATTTATAGTGCTAAAAAATCATACATATACTAGAGTACCCCCTCAAACATAAAGCTATCACCTGCCTGCCACATTTCAACCAAAGTAACTACCAAGCCAGATGAATAAGTATGTCGCCGCAACAACAAGACGGGCGTGTCTTTGCCTACACCTAGTAATTGTGCGATATCGTCTGGGCAGTTGGCGGCGATAATCTTATATTTTCCATGCACAAGAGGTACTTTTTTAATCAGAAAATCACTGGTGTTAATTAAGTTAAAATTTTGTCTGGAAAAGTCGGGTACCAATCCAATATCGACAATCCGGCGCTCGACTTGTAGTGGCTCACCATCTCCGTAATGCACGATGTGCACTTCATATAAAATTTGTGAGTGTAAGAACAAAGATTTTGCCAGGTCTGGTAGTTTATCATAAGCAATCTGTTTGGCAAAAATGCAGTTGGCATGATAGTGCTTGCCAATTTGTTCAATATCTTGACGAACATTATGTACGGTAATAAATGTTTGATTGAATTTATTTTGGGCAACAAAAGTGCCTGACCCTTGGCGGCGCTCCAATATTTGCTCGTCCGTCAGCTCTTTTAGGGCGCGATTGACGGTCATGCGAGACACGCCAAAGGTTTCGGTGAGCGCCATTTCGGTGGGAATTGCCGTGCCTGCTGTCCAAATGCCTGAATGAATATTGGCTAAAATGCTGTCTTTGATGCGTTGGTAGGCGGGGGTGGGGGCTGATTTATTGGACATAGATTGGGAATTTTTTAAAATTTGGTAAGATTTTATCATAAAGACGAACGATTTTTTATAAAAATCGCTTTTTTCTTTTTTTATGTTATGCCAAGGTGTTAAATTTACTTGGGAATGTGTAATGAAATTATTAAATATAACCGCCCTGTCTTTGGCGATGTTATTGACTTTAACCGCTTGTGGTGGCGATAAACCTAGCGAGACAACACAAGAAGTCAAAATCGAAACTGCCACAGAAACTAAAACCGAGACCGCTTCCGAGACCAAAACCGACACAGAGGCAATGCCTGCTGAAATTGACAAACTTATTATCCAAAGTCCTTATATGGATTTTCAAGTCAATGCCAACCGTGCGTTGGTGGTGACGGACATTAAATCTGAATTTCAATTAACTCCAGAACAAAATGCCTGCCTATTAAGTTTGGGGGGCAATCCTACTTATCTTGCGACACTCGAACCTTATTTTAAAGGGATTTTAAGCGATGATGAAATCAAAGAGGCGGACGAATTTTTTGCCAGTGATGCAGGGCGTAAATTTAGCGAAATGATGTTAAATCAAATGGGTGTGGAGAATTTACCGCCTTTTGTTGAGCCAACCGACAGCGAAAAAGCCGAAATCACCAAAGCTCTATTAAAGCCATTTTTTGTAAAAATGAAAGCCAAAACGGATGCGATGAGCGAGCAAGAAGCACTGGATTTTATGATGTCAATAGTGGATAAAGAAAAGGCTCATTGTCAGATTTCTTGATGAATTTTTTATATCAAAAAAGAGCGTGCTTAACGCTCTCATTCTTAATGCTCTTTTTAATGAATGCCATCGTGTTTGGATTGGCTAAAAATTAAAACTTAACTGAATGATTCTCGCCTAAGCTGTCAGCAATTTTTTCGCCTGTAACAGCAGCAGCGGTCATTTTAAACATATTGACCACGCTGTTACCGCTCAGCCAATATTCTGCTCCATTGGGTATGATTTTGATAAGTTGTACATTATCATCATCAATACCATTTTCAAAAAATGCGTTGTACATAGGCGACCAAAGTGCTTCTAGCTTTTGACGGTCTTTAACAAGCTCTGCCTTGCCGTTGATAGACAAATAATCCTTACTGCTGTTGGCGGTGTAGGCAAGATTAATCTGTGGGTTGTTTTTAATATCAGATACCGTCTCGGTTGTGGCATCTCCAATAAACCAAATCTCTTTTTTGTCAAGATCAAACTCGCTTGTGGTCATTGGACAGGCGTGCAAATGTCCGTCTTTAGTAATGGTGGTCAGCATGGCAAATTTGACATCTTTGATAAGCTCGTTAATTTGTTTGATTTGTTCGGTCATTGTTTAGTCCTTATTAAAAAATCAGGTTAAAAGAGCACGATTACAATCTAACAAATCTCACTAAAAAAGTCGGTAAATTTATGTAAATTTGTGTGGTATAAGTGTTTTTGAAGTGGTTTTTTTTAATAAAAAACGCTTGCATTATCCGCCAAATTTTGCTAAATTAATTTGTATAGACAAATTTTGACCGCAAATTTACGCATTCAATTCACCTAAAAAAAGGAATCATTATGGCAACTCGCACCGACCCAACCCGTACAATCCTTGCCCCCACAGGCACTAAGCTTACTTGCAAAAGCTGGCTGACCGAAGCCCCTTACCGTATGATTCAAAACAACCTGCACCCCGATGTTGCCGAAAATCCGCAAAGCCTTGTGGTCTATGGCGGTATTGGACGGGCGGCAAGAAACTGGGAATGCTATGACCAAATTTTGGAAAGTCTAAAAACCCTTGAAACCAACCAAACGCTTTTAATCCAGTCAGGCAAACCTGTGGGCGTGTTTAACACCCACGAAAATGCTCCAAGAGTTTTGATTGCCAACTCCAACCTTGTGCCAAAATGGGCGACTTGGGAGCATTTTAACGAGCTTGACAAAAAAGACCTATTTATGTACGGACAAATGACCGCAGGGAGCTGGATTTATATTGGCACACAGGGTATTGTACAAGGCACTTATGAGACTTTTGCCGAAGCAGGGGCTCAGCACTATGGCAACGGCACGGACAAATCTACCGACAACTGGAAGGGGCGTTGGATTTTGACCGCAGGACTTGGCGGAATGGGCGGGGCTCAGCCTTTGGCGGCGACTTTTGCAGGAGCGGTGAGCCTAAACATTGAATGTCAGCAGTCTAGCATTGATTTTCGTCTTCGCACAGGCTATGTGGATAAGCAAGCAAACGACCTTGACCACGCTTATAAACTGATTAAAGAACATACTTCCAAAGGCGAAGCGGTGTCCATTGCCCTTTTGGGTAACGCAGCTGAGATTTTGCCCGAAATGGTTAAGCGTGCTAAGAACGGAGAAATCAAACCCGACCTAGTAACCGACCAAACTTCCGCCCACGACCTAATCAACGGCTATTTGCCAATGGGCTGGACGGTGGATGAGTGGAAAAAAGCCGCCGCCGACCACGACCGTCATCCTGAATTAAAAGCCGCCGCCGCCAAATCGTGTGCCGTCCATGTACAAGCAATCCTAGACTTTGTGGCAATGGGCATTCCTGCGACCGATTATGGCAACAACATTCGCCAAGTGGCGTTTGACGAAGGGGTCAAAAACGCCTTTGATTTCCCCGGCTTTGTGCCTGCTTACATTCGTCCGCTATTTTGTCAAGGCAAAGGGCCTTTCCGCTGGGTGGCGTTGTCGGGCGACCCAGAAGACATTGCCAAGACGGACGCCAAAATCAAAGAGCTGTTCCCTGATAATAAGCACGTGCATAACTGGCTGGATATGGCAAAAGAACGCATTCATTTTCAAGGGTTGCCTGCTCGTATCTGCTGGCTTGGCTTGGGCGAACGCCATTTGGCGGGGCTTGCCTTTAATGAAATGGTCAAAAATGGCGAGCTAAAAGCCCCGATTGTCATCGGACGAGACCATTTGGACACAGGCTCTGTTGCCAGCCCCAACCGTGAAACCGAGTCTATGAAAGATGGCACGGACGCAGTATCCGACTGGGCACTTTTAAACGGTATGCTCAATGTCGCAGGCGGGGCAACTTGGGTGAGCTTACATCACGGCGGTGGTGTGGGAATGGGCTACAGTCAGCATTCTGGAATGGTCATCGTAGCAGACGGTACGGACGAAGCCGCCAAACGCCTTGCCAATGTGCTGGTTAATGACTGCGGAAGTGGCGTAATGCGGCACGCTGATGCAGGTTATGAATTGGCGATTAAAACCGCTAAGGAATTTGGCTTAAATTTGCCGATGATAAAATAAGTTTTAATGCTGGGGCGTGCTGAACCTTTATAATATTATTTACAAATTGGAAATAATTTAGCGATATTTTTGCATTAAAAATGGCTAAATCTTCATTTTCTGAGTTAAAAGCCTTGCCAGTATTATGATATTGCCTGCAGCTTTTTCCTTGAAAATACTGCGATTTTTCTCATTTTTAATTGCAAATATAAAAGGTAGGCACGCCCCCAATTAAAATTAAAAATAAGTCATTGGCATTTGCTGATGGCTTATTTTGTTTTTAAAATTGAATGCTCGTTATTAAGGACAATGTATGAACAATCAATCAAATACACTGGCACTTATCAAGTTAATTGGATTTAGTTTACTTGGTATCTTTTTGTTTTTTGTGCCAATAGAGATTGCAGGCAAAAGCACCATTGCCTTTGACCATATGGCAAGTTATTTGGTCAAAGAACAAAAAAACTTGGCGATTGTGTTATTATTTGGCTTAATGATTTATGGGGTGATTAAACCTTTTATCAATAAATCATTTAACGCCAATTTAACCAATAGGATTTTAACGGTTTTGAAAATATTAGGGCTTATTTTAGCCATATTATTTATCACCAAAACCGCCCCCGATTTTTTAATGCAAAAAGATATGCTTCCTTTTTTGTTTGAAAAATTAGCCCTACCTGTGGGAATGATTGTGCCGATTGGGGCGGTAATGCTGGCGTTTTTATTGGGTTTTGGCTTATTAGAAGCAGTAGGCGTACTAATGCAACCTGTGATGAAACCGATATTCAAAACTTCTGGCAAATCCGCCATTGATGCGGTAGCGTCTTTTGTGGGCAGTTATTCGGTGGGGCTTTTGATTACTGACCGTGTTTATCAACAAGGGGCGTATTCCGCCAAAGAAGCAGTCATCATTGCCACGGGCTTTTCTACCGTTTCTACCGCCTTTATGGTGATTATTGCCAAGACATTGGAGTTAATGTCTATTTGGGGTTTTTATTTTTGGTCGTGTTTAATCATTACTTTTGTGGTTACGGCAATTACCGCAAGATTACCGCCCATTAAAAATTTTAGTGATGAAAAAACAATTCCTGACAATGATAAACTAAATGCACCCAGAATAAAAGTCGCTATAAATACAGGCATTAACACCGCCAAAAATGCCCCGCCTTTATATAAACTGTTGTGGGATAATTTTATTGATGGGGTCAATATGGCAAGTGCGATTGTGCCGTCTATCATTGCCATTGGCTTAATTGGACTGTTATTAGAAAAACATACACCTGTTTTTGATGTTCTGGGCATTGTCTTATACCCATTTACTTTGATTGGCGGATTGTCTGAGCCAATGATGGTTGCCAAAGGCTTGTCGTCAGGACTTGCCGAGATGTTTTTGCCCGCTTTATTGCTCGCCAAAGCCGATTTATTAACCCGTTATGTGACGGCGGTGGTGTCGGTGTCGGGCATTATTTTCTTTTCGGCGATGATACCGTGCGTGCTGGCAACCAAAATCCCATTAAGTGTGGGCAAAATGGTGCTGATTTGGTTTATCCGTGTGGCATTGTCCATTGTTTTGGCAAGTTGGTTTGGGCATTTGGCGATGATGATGGGGTGGCTTGCTTGAGATTAAGCTTGAAATTTGTGCTAGAATTTGCTAAATTATTCCAAAATTTGTCTATACAAATTCTTTGTAAATTGCAAAACCAAAACCGCCAGTCCGTAAGGTACGTAAAATGCACCGTTTTGGGCATAATGGTGCGAGATATGCACCTTGCTACCATTCCGTTGATGGGTTTTAAAAATGGATTTTGCAATTTGTGAATCATAAAATTAATAGTTAAATCAAGGATTTATAATGAAACCCACCCTAACCCTGACCCCACGTAAATTGACCTTTGCACAATTACGCCAAATCTACAACGAGCCTGTTAATATCAAGCTTGCCGACAGTGCTTATGAAGCGATTGACCGCTCGCACCAAGCCGTGCAAGACATCATCGCCCGTGATAAGCCCGCCTATGGCATTAACACAGGTTTTGGTTTGCTTGCCAAAGAACGCATTTCGGACGATGAATTGGAACTTTTGCAAAAAAATCTGATTCTAAGCCATTCGGTTGGCACAGGCGAGCTTTTACCTGCCAATGTTGTCCGCCTTATTATTGTAATGAAAATTTCTAGCCTATCGCAAGGCGTGTCGGGTGTTCGCCGTGAAGTGGTAGATGCACTTATCTCATTGATAAATAACGACATTATCCCTGCCATTCCTGCCAAAGGCTCGGTGGGGGCAAGTGGCGATTTAGCCCCCTTATCACATATGACTTTGGCGATTTTGGGCGAAGGCGATGTGCTGGTAAAAGGCGAAAAAATTTCGGCAAAAAAAGCCCTTGAGCGTGCTGGATTGTCCCCAATCACGCTTGCCGCCAAAGAAGGCTTGGCACTCATCAACGGCACGCAGGCAAGCACTGCCCTTGCCATTCGTGGCTTGTTTTTGGCACAAGATTTGCTTGAAAGCTCAGTGGCGGTGGGGGCTTTGAGCGTGGACGCGGCTCGTGGCAATTTGTCGCCCTTTGACGCTCGCATTCACGAAGTGCGTGGACATCACGGCCAAATGGCGCTTGGCAAGGCGTATTTTGAGCTGTTAAAGGACAGCGGATTTAGAAGTGAAATTCACGGCAACACGCCTTTGCGTGTGCAAGACCCGTATTGTCTGCGTTGCCAACCGCAGGTGATGGGGGCGATTTTGGATTTGATTAACCAAGCAGGCAAAACACTCCTAATTGAAGCCAATGCCGTAACCGACAATCCGTTGATTTTCAAAAATGGCGATGAGCCTTTTGCCGTCTCTGGCGGTAATTTCCACGCCGAACCTGTGGCGTTCGCTGCCGATACACTTGCCCTAGCCATTAGCGAGATTGGCTCAATGAGTGAACGCCGTGTGGCATTACTTATTGACGCAAGTCTATCAGGCTTGCCAGCGTTTTTGGTCAGAAATGCAGGGGTTAATTCGGGCTTTATGATTGCCCATGTCACGGCTGCCGCTCTTGCCAGCGAAAACAAATCGCACGCCCACCCAGCCAGCGTGGATTCCATTCCAACTTCGGCAAACCAAGAAGACCATGTGTCAATGGCGACTTATGCAGGGCGACGACTTTATGAAATGGCAGAAAATACCGCCGTTGTCGTGGGCATTGAGTATCTGGCGGCGGCACAGGGCGTGGACATTGTGGCAGAGGATTTTGGGTATCAATTGCCAAGCACGCTATCGCAAATCCACGCCAAACTGCGTGAAAAAGTCGCCCACTATGACAAAGACCGCTATTTTGCCCCTGATATTGAAAATGCTAAAAATTTGGTATTGTCAGGCGAATTAGCAAAAGGCTGGGAGAGCGTTCGTCAAGAATGGTATTTGAATAAGTAATGACAAAACCCAAATCAATAAAAATGGTTTGGGTTTTTGTGTTTTTTTTTTGGATTTATTATAATGAAAATTCCGTTTAATTCAAATTTATATCAAGGGCGTGCCGAACCTTATGAAAACGACTTGGCACATTATTATTATCAGCACATTAAACATTATGCCAATCAGCCCATTTGTTTGATTGGTTTTGCCTGTGATCAAGGGGTCAATCGCAATCAAGGACGCATTGGGGCAAAAAATGCTCCCGATATGATTAAAAACGCCTTTGGTAAATTACCGATTTCTTGGCAATTACAAAAATCGTTTCAAGATTTGGATAAGCTGATTGGCGATAAGGGTAATGTAACTTGTGATGATAATAATGCCATTATTGAAGGTATTTTAGAAACCACCCAAGACAATTATGCCAAAGAAATTACCGCCATTATTCAAAATAATTCTTTACCCATAGCAATTGGTGGTGGACACGAAATTGCTTTTGGTTCGTTTATGGGGCTCTATAATGCTTTATCTGATAAAAAAAACATTGGCATTATTAACCTTGACGCTCATTTTGATTTAAGAAATGATAAATATGCGACAAGTGGTACGCCTTTTTGTCAAATTGCTGAATTTTTAAAAGAAAAAAATGAAACCTTTCATTATTTAACCATTGGTATCAGTGACTTTGGCAATACCGCTTCTCTTTTTAAAAAAGCCGAAAACTTGGGCGTAACCATTATTTCTGAAAGTGATTGTTGTCATTTGTCTTTTGATAAAATCCAAAATCAAATTGATGACTTTATGAATAAGGTGGACTGCATTTATTTAACGCTGGATTTGGATTGTTTGCAAGCAGGATTTATGCCTGCGGTCAGTGCGGTAAATGCCAAAGGTTTAACGCTAGATTTTGTAGAAAATACCCTTGCCCATATTATTAAAAGCGGTAAAGTAAAAGTGATAGACATTGCTGAATTTAACCCAAATTATGACATTGATGGACGAGGAGCAAAAGTTACCGCTAGACTATTGGCGGGAATGGTGCAGAATGTTTTATTAAAGGAATGAGAAAATGAAAAACGATAATTTTCAATTAGACCTTAGGTTGGATTATATTGCTACACTCTTGTCTAAAATTAGCCATAAACGTTTGGAGCATTATGCTGTTTCAAGAATATGGCACTCGCTAAATGATATTGAGATAGAGATGGTAGCACAGCAATATGTGCAATCAGTTCTTGATGAAAAAAAATCTTGTCATTTTTTGACTGACATATATTTTCCACAAATTGATATTCATATTGAAGTCAATGAGCCTTTTCATTATCAATATGATGAAAAAATCAATGCTGATACCGTCCGTAATCAACATATTAAAAACCATAGCAAAAATATTTTTGTTGTGGATTGTACAAAAGATATTGAAAATATTCATCAGCAAATTGATGATATTGTATCAAAAATTAAAGAAATGATTGACACACAGAAGCGTAACGGAACTTTTGTTGCTTGGCAACTTGATAAATTTAGTCAACCAAGTTATTGGCAAGAAAAACAAGAGATTAGTAGCACCAATAAAGTTTGGTTTCGTACTGTGGAAGAGATTTGTGAATTGTTTGATGCAGATTTTCAAAAAACAAAAAGAGGGTTTTTAAGAAAAGGCTCTATTCATCACCCTGTAAATACTGATTTGGTGATATGGTGGCCTACTGACGGCGGTAAAAAAGATGCTTGGCAAAATCGTAGAGAAAAGGATATTATCATAGAGTATCACAGTAAAGATGAGAAAAATAAAGTTCATATTGATTTATTTTCTCAAAAAATAGAAACAAGAGCGGTATTTTATCGTGAGAGAGATATTTTAGGCTTTGATTTTTATCGCTTTATAGGTGTTTTTCGTAACAATCAAAAATACGAAAAAATAAATAATGCGGTTGTTTGGCAAAAAATTTCTAACACCTTAAATGTTGTTACTGGACAATATAATTTGGAGAAAAACAATGAACTTTGACACCCTAATCATCAACGCCAACATCGCCACAATGAACCCCGAATTTGGCTATGGCAATAACAATCCCTATGGCACGATTATCAATAGTGCGGTTGGCATAAAAGACGGCAAAATTACTTTTGTTGGGCAAATAGAGAATTTGGGAGAATGCTCTGCCAATAAAGTCATTGAACTAAAAAACCACTGGCTGACTCCTGCCTTATTGGATTGCCATACCCATTTGGTGTATGGTGGCAATCGTAGTAATGAATTTGAAATGCGTCTTAATGGCGTGGATTATACCGAAATTGCCAAAAATGGCGGTGGGATTTTATCTACTGTGCGTGCCACTCGTGAATTAAGTTTTGATGAGCTTTATGAATTGAGTGCTATTCGTTTAAAGGATTTTATCAATCAAGGCGTGGGTACGATTGAAATAAAATCAGGCTATGGACTTGATTTGACAACCGAAAAGAAAATGCTGATGGTGGCTAAAAAATTGGGCGAAGAGTTTAATGTTAATGTGCAAAAAACTTATTTGGCTTTACACGCTCTACCGCCTGAATATAAAGATAAGGCGGACGACTATGTGGAATTAGCCTGTGAATGGTTAAGGCAATTACACGCTGAGAATTTAATTGATGCGGTGGACGCCTTTTGTGAAAACATTGCCTTTAATCGTGAACAGGTTTCTAAATTATTTAGTGTCGCCAAAGAATTAAACTTGCCTGTCAAACTGCACGCAGAGCAACTCTCCGATATGAATGGGGCGGGACTTGTGGCCGAGTTTAATGGTTTATCGGCTGACCATATTGAATATTTGTCCGAAGAAAATATTAAAAAAATGAGTGAAAAAGGCGTGGTGGGTGTCTTATTGCCAACGGCATTTTATACTTTAAAAGAAACCAAAGTGCCGCCCATTGACTTAATGCGAAAATATAAGGTCAAAATGGCGGTTTCTACCGATTGTAACCCAGGGACCTCGCCGTCCACTTCGCTACTTTTGGCGATGAATATGGCGTGTACGCTGTTTAAACTCACGCCAGAAGAATCTTTGGCAGGCGTTACGGTTAATTCCGCTAAGGCATTGGGGCTTGAACACTCTAAAGGGCAAATTAAAGTTGGAATGGATGCGGATTTGGTGCTTTGGGACATTGACCGACCTGCCGATTTGTCTTATCTGATTGGGCAAAATCGTTTGTCGGGACTTTGGTTGCAAGGAAGAGAGATGAAAATAAACTGATTCTTTTAAGATTGCTCCCTTGACAAGGTTTCACTAAGATGTCATAATTTTTACCAAATTTTTCTGTCAAGATACCCGAGGATTTTATGGTTGGTCAAAAAGGATTTACCTTGATTGAGTTGCTCATTGTCATTGTAATCATTGGCGTGCTTGCGATGTTTGCCATCCCTCAGTTTCAAAATCGCACCGCAGTTGCTCAGGTCAGCCGTGTGACGATGGAGACGAGCCAGATCCGTAGTGCGGTTGACATCTGTTTGTTGCAGGGCAATGGCGGTGCAGAGTGCCAGCTTGGTTGGACCAAGAGCAATCTGATAGAAGATAATGGTACGACACCTGCCGCTACTGAAAACAATCCTGCCACTGGACAGTCGGGATTGGAGGTTACTTTGGGTAATACTTCAACCATTGAAGCCACACTGGGTGGTGATTCGGCCCGCTCTTTACATGGTAATAGAATTCTTTGGACCCGTGATGAGAATGGTACTTGGACTTGTACCACGAATGTTGATGAGGATTTGCGCACCCAAGGGTGTGGCGCCATGACAACTCAATAAAATCATTGCTATAGCCATAATAATTTGATATAATAATGCGTCTATTTTTTATAGGCGTATTTTTTTATTAACACTACACACACAAAAGTCGCGTCAGCAAAAAATAACGGGGTGTTTGAAGGCTTGATTAATTCATCATTATGATGGATGCGTGTCTTTGGATTCGGTATTTTGCTTTTGTGGAGGCGTAACCCAAACTTAATTTAGGAACTTTTATGTCAGACAAAAACCCAACTCAAATCTCAATGCGTGATCTGCTAGAAGCAGGTGCTCACTTTGGTCACCAAACTCGTTTTTGGAACCCAAAAATGAACCAATATATCTTTGGTGCCCGCAACCGCATTCACATCATCAACCTAGAGCACACTGTTAAGCAATTCAACGAAGCATTGACTTTTGCTAACCAGCAAGCTGCAAACCGCAACAAAATCTTATTTGTTGGTACTAAGCGTGCTGCAAGTGGTGTGATTCGTGAGCAAGCGCAGCGTGCTGGCATGCCATACATCGACCACCGTTGGTTGGGCGGTACTTTGACCAACTGGAAAACCATTCGTCAGTCTATCACTCGTCTAAAAGAGCTAGAAAAGCAAGCTGAAGACGGTACTTTTGCTAAGCTAACCAAGCGTGAAGCCCTAGAGCGTACCCGTGACATGGAAAAGCTAGAGCGTGCATTGGGTGGTATCAAGGAGATGGGCGGTCTGCCAGATGCGCTTTTTGTTATTGATGTGGATCACGAAGCGATCGCCATCAAAGAAGCGAAAAACCTAGGCATTCCTGTCATTGGTATCGTTGATACAAACTCTAACCCTGACAATGTTGACTATATCATCGCAGCAAACGACGATGCGATCCGCGCGGTAAGCCTATACGCAACTGCAATGGCAGACGCCATCATCGCTGGTAAAGAGTATGCCAAGACTCAAGGTGGCAAATCTGAGCTAGAAGAAAGCAAAGCTGCCAACCGTGAAAACGCTACGGCAGAAGTAGAAGATAAAATCGACCAAGCAGGTCAAGTGGTTAATAACTACTAATCAAAAATCTCACAGACTCGTTGGCTGTCATTTGTTGGGCAGCTGATGAGTCGCTTTACAAAGATAAAATAAAAGGCTGTAATTATGTCTCAAGTATCTGCAAAAACCGTTAAAGAGCTTCGTGACCGTACTGGTCTTGGCATGATGGAGTGCAAAAAAGCACTAGAAGAAGCTGGTGGCGACATCGAGCTTGCCATTGACAACCTGCGTAAATCAGGTCAAGCAAAAGCTGCTAAAAAAGCAGGCAACATCGCTGCTGACGGTGCGATCATCATCGCTCAAACTGCTGGCAAAGCATTGCTACTAGAAGTAAACTGCCAAACTGACTTCGTTGCTAAAGACGAAAACTTCACCGCATTTGCAAACAAAGCGGCTGAGCTTGCTTTGGCAAACAACACCACTGATGTAGAAGCCATCTCTGCATTGCCTTATGGCGACGGTCAAACCGTAGAAGAAGCTCGTATCGCTTTGGTTCAAAAAATCGGTGAAAACATTCAAATCCGCCGCGCCGAAGTCATCGAAGGTGCTAACTTGGCTGCATACCGTCACGGCATCCGTATCGGTGTTGTGGTATCAATGGAAGGTGGTTCTGATGAGCTTGGCAAAGCGGTTGCCATGCAAGTTGCAGCGTTCAACCCATTGGCAGTAAATGAAGATTCAGTACCTGCTGACATCCTAGCTCGTGAAAAAGACATCATTGAAGCTAAAGCCAAAGAATCTGGCAAGCCAGAAGCAGTGATTGAAAAAATGATCACTGGTGGTGTTCAAAAATACCTAAACGAAGTAACTTTGGTGAATCAGCCTTATGTGATTGACAACGAGAAGAAAGTTGGTGATGTACTAAAAGCTGAAAACGCAACTGTACTAAGTTTCAAACGCCTAGAAGTTGGCGAAGGCATTGAGAAAAAGCAAGAAGACTTCGCTGCTGAAGTTGCCGCTGCTCAAGCTGCTGCTAAGGCATAATCATTGTTTAGATGATCAAAAACGCACCGAATTTTGGTGCGTTTTTTGTTGCTGGCTTATTGGTGTAAAATGCTGCAAACACCATGCAAAATTTTTTTTAAAAAATGTTAGGTAATGAGTTAAAAAACGAAGTACAATATCAGAGTATTTTGATGTTTTTATATAGCTACCGAATGGTAAAATTATCACAGCATTATGTGATGTCGTAGGTTGAGTAAAGCCAAACCCAACAAATCCAAAGATTTTCAATAAAATTTTGGGTTATGCTCAGCTCCCCAATCTACAAAAGCTGTATTATTTTATTGGTTCGGTGGGTGCAATCGTATGAATCTGCTTGGGAGTGAATCATGAAATTTGATAAAAACGAATTTATTCAGTTGTTGCTTGACTATCAGGTATTGAAGTTTGGCGAATTTACCCTAAAATCAGGTCGTATCAGTCCTTATTTTTTTAACGCAGGATTGTTGTCTAGTGGTCGGGCGTTGGATATGCTGTCGCACGGCTATGCGGAAGTTTTGGCAGGGGTGCTCGCAAATACGCCAAATCCGACCATTTTTGGGGCGGCGTACAAAGGCATTCCTTTTGTGGCGACGACGGCACAGACTTTGTGGCAGGCTCATGGCATTGATGCCTCTTGGGGTTATAACCGCAAAGAAGCCAAAACGCACGGCGAAGGCGGTAATTTGGTCGGTGCGGACTTGGCAGGCAAATCGGTTTGGGTCATTGATGATGTGATGACCGCAGGCACAGCGGTGCGTGAGGTGGTTGGGATTTTGCAAAATGCAGGGGCGAGTCTTGCAGGCATCGTCATCGCTCTTGATCGCAAAGAAAAAGGACAGGACGAGCGTTCGGCAGTGCAGCAGATTCAAGATGATTTTGGTGTGCCTGTGCATGGCTTGGTCAGCATTGATGATATTATTGAGTTTTTGAAAGCAAAAGGCGAGACGGAGCATTTGGCAAAAATGCAGGCGTATCGTGAGCAATATGGGGTATAAATTTTAATGAAATCTCTTAACTTTCTAATCGTCATGGACGACATCGCTGGCATCAATTATAAAAAAGACACCAGCCTTGCGATGGCGTGGGCGATTAAAGATAGAAATCATTCATTAAGCTATTGTCAAATTAATGATTTGTGGCTTAATAATGGCGAGCTGATGATTGATTGTCAAAATTTAGCAGTGTTTAAAAACCCTGACAAATTTTATGAATTGGGCGAAAAAAATACCGTCAAAGCGACTGATTTTGATGTCATTTTAATGCGAAAAGACCCACCTTTTGACATGAAGTTTTTATATGCTCTATATCTTTTAGATTATGCCAAACGAGCAGGCGTCATGGTGGTGAATGACCCAATGAGCGTCAAAGAGTGCAATGAAAAATTATTCGCCACGCAATTTGCCCATTTAATGACCCCAACCGTTGTCAGTCAAAAACAATCACATATCCGTGAATTTATCAAAACGCATGACGATGTGATTGTCAAGCCGCTTGACGGCATGGGCGGAATGGGGATTTTTCGTTTAACGGCGGACAGTCCAAACATTGGGGCAACGCTTGAGGTTTTGACCCAAAATGAGACCTTGCCAATCATGGCTCAAAAATTTATCCCCCAAATTAAAGACGGCGATAAACGCATTTTGATTGTCGGTGGCAAGCCTGTGGATTACTGTTTGGCTCGCATTCCAGCAACGGGCGAAACTCGTGGCAATTTGGCGGCTGGCGGCACAGGTGTGGCAATGCCTTTGAGCGAACGAGAAAGACAGCTTGCCAATGAAGTCGCTCCGATTTTATTAAAAAAGGGTTTATATTTTGTGGGGCTTGATGTGATTGGTGGCTACATTACCGAAATCAATGTAACAAGCCCAACTTGCGTGCGTGAAATTGATGAGCAATACGGCACGCAAATTGCGGTGGATTTTATTGAGTTTATTGAAAGCTTGCTTGACCAATAATTTGCTTGACTGGCAATTGACTCGTCTGATTGTCTTGTAAATTTTGATTGTTATGGACTGCTCATGAAGAATTTTGTGAGCAGTTTTTTTAAGCGATTTATTATGATAAGCTTTGTTTTTGTGGACTTATTAAGTCATGATCGGGATGATCACTGGAACAATCGTGATGTTAAACCCAGCATTGCATGGGGTGTGTGGGTCAAGTTTTGAGTTATCCTGAGCGCCTCATAGGTTGGTTTTTAAATTTGTGAGTGTGCCTTTTGGGTGGTCTGAGATTTGATTTGCCATGAGTGATTGGCGTGGGTATTTTTGTGTTTTTGTGAATCTTTCATGTTGCATTCATCAAATTGTCATAAAAAATTCTTATGCTATGCGTACCGAGTTTATTTGTGTATTTTGCCAGATTTTGGAGGACGCCATGCAATCACACGGTCATCATGAAGAAGTTATTGAAGATTCAAACCCAACCGATAATTCAGAGTTTAATGCGCTGCTTGTTAAGAGACGCTCTTTTTTGAAGGGTGGCGCAGGCTTGACGGCGGCGGCTTTTTTTGGTAGTTTTCCGCTGTCATCGTTTGCTCGTACTGAAGAGGTTGGGGTAAATTTAGCGCGTCCAACTTCGCTCAAATTCTCCGCCGTACCACACTACACGGGCGATGACATGCTGGTGGCAGAGGGTTATCGAGCTGAGCTGATTTTACCGATGGGTACGCCGATTGTCGATGGCGTCGAGGATTGGAGGGATGATCGCATGGTGCTTGGCGAATCTTTTAAATACCGCATGGGCGACAATCATGATGGCATGTGGTTTTTTGGTCTAAATAATCACGGTTATGACCCTAAGCACTCTGAGCGCGGTCTGCTTGCCATGAATCATGAATACACCAACCCCAACCTAAATCCCATTGAAAATTACACCAAAGACGACCCATTAGCAGAAAAAATCTACCAAAAAAGACGACTGGCATCTGATGTTCGCCGTGAGATTCATGCGCATGGAGTGTCGGTGGTGGAGGTTAAGCGCACGCCAACAGGCTATGAGATGGTCAAAAATTCACCATTTAACAAGCGTTATACCAGCGGTACGCCAACCAAACTGTCAGGCGTGGCAAAAGGCAGTGAGTTCGTTAAAACCAAAATCGACCCTCAGGGTCTAACAAGTATCGGCATCAATAATCAGTGCGGCGCAGGTCTGTCGCCTTGGGGTACTTATCTGACCACCGAAGAGAACTTTTTGAATGTCTTTGCGCGCGGTGCGGACAAGACGGTCATTGGCGATAAAAACGACAAACGAGCCTCTCGCTATGGACTTAAAGAAAATACCATCGGTGATGACGCCTATGCTTGGCACACACCAACGGATGGCGAGGCTCATGAGTTTGAGGTGTGGGATGCCACTGCCAAAGCTGAATCTGTGCTTGCTACCGATGATCATCGCAACAATTTTAATACCTTTGGCTACATTACCGAGATTGATCCTTTTGCACCTAAGTCACAGGCGGTCAAGCGAACGAGTTTGGGTCGCTTCGCTCATGAAAACTGCGCCTTTGTGCCGCCTAAGCAAGGCGAGCAGTTGGTATTTTATATGGGTGATGATGCGCGCGGCGAATACATTTATAAATTCGTCTCTGACGCCAAGTGGTCCAATATCGACATCGGCGGTGGCCTAAAAGCAGGCGATAAATATCTGGACAAAGGCGCGCTTTATGTGGCAGTATT
Source organism: Moraxella nasibovis (assembly GCF_029581575.1). Taxonomy (NCBI): domain Bacteria; kingdom Pseudomonadati; phylum Pseudomonadota; class Gammaproteobacteria; order Moraxellales; family Moraxellaceae; genus Moraxella; species Moraxella nasibovis. The sequence continues at coordinate 439,587 of NZ_CP089975.1, forward strand.
CCATGAGGATGGCACAGGGGAGTGGCGAGAGCTTTCCAAGGAAAATCCTGCATTGGCAGATTTTACAAGCGATGCTGAGATTGCGGTGTTTGCCCGACTGGCTGCCGATAAAGTGGGTGCAACTAAGATGGATCGACCTGAATGGGTGTCAGTCAGTCCCATCACCCGTGAGGTGTATGTTACTTTGACCAATAATTCTAGACGCAAAGAAGAAGAGGTGAATGCGGCAAATCCTAGAAGTTATGATGGTAAGGGTAATCAGCATGGACACATCATCCGCTTTGCTGAGACGGATGGGCAGACGGGCGGTCGCTTCCGCTGGGACATTTATTTGTTCGCCTCGCCATTTGACAAAGCTGAGCAAAACTTATCTAAACTCACCGCAGACAACGACCTATCCTCACCAGACGGCTTATTCTTTGATCCTCGTGGCGTATTGTGGATTCAGACAGACGATGGCGCATACACCAGCCGAACCAACTGTATGCTTCTTGCCGCCTTGCCTAACAAAATCGGCGATGGGCGCAGCTTAACCACCAGCGTGGGCAAGGAGACGCACATGGGGGCGGTCGCCACGCCTGATACGCTAAGACGCTTTTTTGTTGGTCCGCAAGGTTGCGAAGTTACAGGCATTACCATGACACCTGACTGCAAAGCGCTTTTCATCAACATCCAGCACCCTGAGGGTAGGTTTGGTGCGGTAGCGGGCGGGCAAACACCCCGTTCTGGCACGGTGGTCATCACGAAAAAAGACGGCGGCGTGATTTTGGGCGAATCGTTGATGTGATGACATGGCAACACACCAAATGACATCCAAAGCGGCAGCATTTGTCGGTTAATTTGCCTGCCTAGGCTTTTGCTTGTTGGGCATCTGGGCGCTATGGGCGTTGGATTCTGTGATTGTGCAGGCTAAGGGCGGAAGATATTCCGCTCTTTTTTATGATAAAATGATAAGAAGAAGCGCGCTTGCCTTAAAAGTCATTTTCGGCGCTTTGCTACCACAAATCACCTAAAACCCAACGCCAACATTTTTTTAAATTTTATCATACCATTTGCTATGAATATTGATGTCGTCATTCCTTGTTATAACAGCCAAAACACGCTGACTCGTGCGGTGGATAGTGTGCTGTGTCAGGATAATCTTGGCAAAATTTATCTGATTGATGATGGCTCTGTCGATGAGACTTGGCAAGTGATGAGTGCTTTGCAACATCAGTATCCTGATACCATCCATGCCGAAAGACTGCCTGCCAATAAAGGCGTGGCGACGGCTCGTAATTGGGGTGCGATGCTTGCCAAGTCAGACTTTGTGGCGTTTTTGGATGCAGACGATGCGTATCAGCCCCAAGTGCTGTCTGCGTGTGCGATGGTATTTGAGCATTTTGAAGTGGGTGTGATTCGCTTGCCGATGATGCCGATTGGTCTGCCTGATAAATACGCTCATCATGCCGATTTTGCTAAGGCGTGGCGTACCTTTGAGATGACGGCTGGCAGTAATATGGTGTTTTATCGTCCGTACTTTTTGGCGTTGGGTGGTTTTGATGACGATGAGATTTTTAAAAAATTTGGTGGCGAAGACGGCTCGCTTGGGCTTGCGACCATTGATACGGCGACCGTTGCCACGCTGTTTGATAATGATGGTTTTGATGTTGGCGTGAATTATTATTGTCATGACAATATGCACGCACGCCATTTGTTTGATGCCATGCTCTTTGGCGAAAGTAGCCGTGATATTGCTGACGATGACTTGTTAAAGGCAAATCAATCCACCCAAAACGCCATCAACCGTGTGCAAAAATTGCAACGAATTTTAAATGCTGGGCGTGGAAAAAAGCCGATGGTTTTATCCTAATATTGTCTTTTTGGTGAAATTTTGTAAGGCGTGCAAATTTCCCTTGTAATTATGCCAATTTTGTTTCAAAATATCGTGTTAAACAAATTTTATGAAAATGAACGAATTTTAAGGATTTTTTATGAATGTCTTGATGATGGCAGCTGGTACGGGCGGTCATGTGTTCCCTGCGTTGGCGGTGGCAGATGAATTGACCAAGCGTGGGGCGAGAGTGCATTGGCTGGGCACGCCTAATGGCATGGAAAATGAGCTGGTCGCCAAGCATGGGTATGCCATGCACCACATTGAGATGCAGGGATTGCGTGGTAAGGGCTTGGCTCGCATGGTGAAATTGCCGTTCATGTTGCTAAAAGCGGTGATGAGCGCCAAAAAAATCATCGCCGATGAGCGCATTGATGTGGTGGTGGGCTTTGGTGGCTATGTGACCGCACCAGGAGGACTTGCGGCAAAACTTGCCAAAAAGCCACTCATTATTCACGAACAAAACGCCATTGTTGGCATGAGTAATAAGAATCTGGCTCGTCATGCTGATAAGATTTTGCAAGCCTTTGATGGGGCGTTTGGCGATGGCTATGGCTCTCGCCTGATGACGGTGGGCAACCCTGTTCGTGCAAGCATCGCTCAGATTCCATCGCCACTGACACGCTACGATGATGATGACACATCGCCATTAAAGGTGCTGGTCGTGGGTGGCAGTCTGGGTGCCGCTGCAATCAATAAAGCTGTCGTAGATATGTTTGGCTATCTAAATCGCCCGATCAGCCTGCGCCATCAATGCGGCAAGGACAATTATGAGGACATGCTCGTGGCGTACTCTCGTGCCAATATTGATACCACTCGTCATGTCTTTGAAGTCATGCCTTTCATCGACGACATGGCGGCGGCGTATGCGTGGGCGGATGTGATCGTCTGCCGAGCGGGTGCTTTGACGGTGACAGAGATTGCCAGTGCGGGCGTGGCTTCGATTTTTATTCCACTGCCACATGCTGTTGATGACCATCAGACCGCCAATGCCAAGAGCTTGACGGAAAAGGGCGCTGGCATTTTGCTGCCGCAAAGCGAGCTTTCGGGTGCGACTTTAGCGACCAAACTTGATGAACTGACTCGCAGTGAGTGCAAACAAATGGCAGTCAAAGCCAAAACCTACGCCAAAGAAAATGTCGCCCAAAATGTGGCGGATGTTGTGCTTGCAAGTGTGAAAAATTAAAATTTATCTTGTAGGGGCTTGATGCTTATGCCAATTCTTAAATTATTCGGAATGACTTTTGAATGGCATGATGATAAATTTGCATTGGTTCATACTCAGCGTGGCATTACATTAGAAGAAGCGGCAAGCGTATTCTTTGATGATTATTATATTGAAAAAGAAGACTTTGGCGAATATGATGAACAAAGAATGCTAACAATCGGTATGAGTGAAAAGGGTAGATTGTTGGTCGTGGTTTGGACGCAAAGAGATGATATGATTCGTGTGATTACAGCATTTTTCCCAACAAAACACCAAGAAAAGGAGTATGTAAATGCAAGATATTGATTTGGAATACGAACGCTATAAAGATTTTGATTTTAGCGGGGCGACTCACACCAAAAACCCAAAAATTTTAGAAATGCAAGCCAGAAAAAAGGCTTACGACAAATTTATGACATTTTTTGATACGGAAGTGCGAGAAATTATTTTAAATCACGACACGCCGCAAGACAGAATGCGATTAAATGCGGTGATTAAGGCGTTATATGTCAATGTTTAAAGTAAGGCGTGTATCGCACGCCGCATTTTTTTAAACTTGATATGGAGTAAAAATGGCTAACAATTTTGTACCAAAAAATAAATACAAACGAAATGATGTTTTGGATCTGCTAGGCATTGAAAAAGACAGCAATGGTAAACGGGGCGGCGTGTATGCTACGGGCTATTTTAAGTTTGAGAATGCTTACTATGTTTTTGTTAATATTGGTATAGAAGGCAGAACGGGTCATGATTATGACAATAAATTTTTGTCCGAAACCGAATTATACTGGTTTGCCAAAAGTAACGCCAAAATAAACCAAGCTCAAATACAAGAATTATTAAATCACAAAACTCAAATACACTTATTTTATCGGGAAGATAATAGGGTGGAATTTATTTATTTTGGTAGGGTAAAGGCGGCTTCTTATCAAGATACCAAGCCAGTCCAAATTACTTGGAAACTTGTTGATTGATAATGCTGTATTTATTGCACCGCAATCAAAGATTGATTTTAAAACTTAGGAAACTTTAAAATGAACCATAAGCTCCCCAAACAACTCATAGAAATCCCTGAAATGAGACGAATTAACACCATTCATTTTGTCGGCATTGGCGGTGCTGGTATGTGTGGTATTGCCGAAGTGCTTGCCAATCAAGGCTACCGTGTGACTGGCTCAGACATCAAAGAAAGTGCCGTTACCAAGCGTTTGGAGAGCTTGGGTATTACTGTATTCATCGGTCATGATTCAGGTAATGTCAAGGACGCTGATGTGCTGGTGGTCTCTAGTGCGATTGATAAGACCAATCCTGAGATTCAAACCGCCCTGCAAGCTCGTCTGCCTGTGGTGCGTCGTGCTGATATGCTCGGCGAGCTGATGCGTTATCGCCATAGTATTGCGGTGGCAGGGGCTCATGGCAAGACCACGACCACAAGCCTTTTGACCATGATACTGACCGAAGCTGGACTTGATCCGACTTATGTGATTGGTGGGAAATTGAATGCCAGTGGCAAAAATGCGTCTTTGGGTAGCTCTCGTTATCTGGTGGCAGAAGCGGACGAGTCTGATGCGTCGTTTTTGTCATTGCGTCCGATGGCGGCAATCGTCACCAACATTGACGAAGACCACATGGATACTTATGAAGGCAGTTTTGAAAAACTCAAACAAGCCTACATTCAATTTTTGCAAAATATGCCGTTTTATGGATTGGCGGTCATCTGTGGCGATGATAAAGAGCTGTATGGCATGATTGATGACATTGCTCGTCCTGTGCTGACCTTTGGTTTTGCACCGCATAATGATGTGCAGGCGGTGGATTTGTTGGCAGAAGGTACAAAGACGCATTTCACGGTGCTAAGAAAAGACCGTGAGCCACTTCGTTTGACACTCAATATTCCAGGCGAGCATAATGTGCTAAATGCACTGGCTGCCATCACTTTGGCGACCGATGAAGGCGTAGATGATGATGCCATCGTGCGTGCGGTGGGTAAGTTTGCAGGCGTGGGCAGACGCTTTGAACAGCAGGCAGATGTGGCGCTTGATGGCGGTAATGTGCTGCTGATTGACGATTATGGTCATCATCCGACCGAAGTGGCAGCGACCATCAAAGCCGCTCGCCAAAGCTATCCTGAGCGTCGTCTGGTGATGATGTTTCAGCCGCATCGCTATAGCCGTACTCGTGATTGCTATGATGACTTTGTGTCGGTGTTGTCTGAGGTGGACGAGCTGCTATTGATTGAAGTGTACAGTGCTGGCGAAAGCCCGATTGAAGGGGCGGACAGTAAAGCTCTGGCTCGTAGCATTCGTCATCGTGGGCGTGTGGAGCCGATTTATATTAAGCTTGACGAAGTGCCGCAAGTCGTCCGTAAAGTCCTGCGACCAAACGACCTGCTCATCACGCAAGGGGCGGGCAATGTGGGGCAAATTTGCCTAGATTTAAGAGATCATGATTTGTATTTAGAGGGATGATATGCAAACCAAACCCATTCAAGATACTCATCAAGCCATTCATTATTTGCAATCTTTACCAGTCAATTTGCAACAAGAATTGGTGGATTGGATCAATGTGTTTCAACAAAAACACAGTGATGATGCAAAGCCAGCCAAAAAACGCACCGCAGGCACATTAAAAGGTAAAGTGGTTTTTGCGGATGATTTTGATGAACCGCTCGATGATTTTAAGGGTTATATGTGAATGTATTTGTTGGATACGCACGCTTTATTATGGTTTTTGCAAAATGACAAACAACTTGGCAAAACTGCTCTTGAAATTATTGAGCATAATGATGTTTGTGTCAGTATGGCAAGTTTGTGGGAAATTGCTATCAAAAATAGTTTGGGTAAACTAGAATTGCCCTTGCCTTTTGATGAGATTTTTCCCAAGCAATTATTAATAAATGATATTGCGATTTTGCCCATTGAATTGATGCATTTAAAAATGATCAATAAACTGGATTTTTATCATAGAGATCCGTTTGACCGCTTAATCATTGCCCAGGCGTTGAATAATGATTTAACTTTAATTAGTAAAGATGGTAAATTTGCCGATTATGACGTAAATTTATTGTGGTAATTTAAATAAAAAAGAGAAAATTTATGACTGATGTAACTAAATTTGGCAAAGTCGCTGTCGTCTGTGGCGGTACAAGTAGCGAGCGAGAAGTGTCGCTAAACAGCGGTAAGGCGGTGCTAGACGCTCTTTTATCAAAAGGCGTTGATGCTCATCACTTTGACCCAAAAGAGACCGACATTTCAAAATTGCGTGAATACGACCGTGTGTTTAATGTATTGCACGGCACTTTTGGCGAAGATGGCAGTTTGCAAGGCGTGTTGGACGGCTTTAATATCCCTTATACAGGCTGTGGCGTGCTGGCAAGTGCGATTGCGATGGATAAATTCCGTTGCCGTTTGGTTTGGCAGTCGTTAGGCTTACCCAATGTGCCGTATGTCGTGCTAAATGACGACAGCGATTTTGAGGCGGTGGAGAAAGAATTTGGCTTGCCACTGTTTGCTAAGCCTGCTGCCGAAGGCTCAAGCGTGGGCGTGATGATGATTGAAGAGGAGGGCGGTTTGGCAAAAGCCTATCCACAGCTCAAACAGTATCATGGGGAGATTTTGGCAGAAAAAGCCATCACAGGTGGCGAGTACGCTTTGGCATTGCTGGGTGATCAGGCGCTGCCTTCGATTCGTATCATTCCTAATGGCAAGTTTTATGATTATGAGGCGAAATATCTTAGAGATGACACGACTTATCAATGTCCGTCAGACTTAAGCGATGAGCAAGAGCGTGAGATGGGCGAGCTTGCCAAGCGTGCGCTGGATGCGATGGGTGGTCGTGGCTGGGCTCGTGTGGATTTTCTAAAATCGGACGATGGCAAATTGTACTTGCTAGAAATCAACACCGTTCCTGGCATGACCGATCACAGCCTTGTGCCGATGGCGGCAAAAGAGGCGGGCATGGGCTTTGCTGACTTGTGCGTAGAAATCTTATCGCAGACGCTTTGATTTGCCTTTTGCCTTTAATACAAAAAAATACAAAAAGCCGAAAAACTAATTTTCGGCTTTTTTGTTTTAATCGAGAGTACCGTCTGTCAATTTGGATAAGTCAAACCATGATGCAGTCTTGAAAGGGTAAATTTGCAATTTATTGTTATGGATTCATGGTAAATTTTTTATCAAATTTAACTCCTATGGGTGAGGAAAAATACCCACACACCATCTGATGGCGCAGCTTATACCATTTAAGTATGACAGCTTGATGAATGAACTGTAACCTGATGTAAAAATTGACCTTTTCTGTAAGATTTTGCTTGGTGTTGCTTGCAAAATGCGTTACTATATGCAAATTTATCATTGCTATCACAAAAACTCATGAATGTCCATCCCAAAACCATAAAAAAACCAACCATCAAGACATGGCAAATGTCTTTGCTTGCGCTGCTTGTGCTTGTGGCGGCGGTTTTTTTTGGGATGCGTGCCGTCAGTCAGGCGCCAGCTAAACCGCTCGTCATCGACCCACAAAATCTTACTCAGACACAGCTGACTTCCTTGCAATCAGCGGTAGCGCCGATTGGCGAGGTGCGGTTTTTTTCGGCAGACTTGACCGCCATTCAGCACCTTGTCAGCCAGCTTTCGTGGGTGGAGAGTGCGAGCGTCAAGCGTGACTGGCAGGAGGGCGTGGTGGTGTCTGTCGTGCCAAGGCAAGCGGTGGCAAATTTTGGTAGTCAGCATCTCTTGGACGCCAGCGGTCAAGTCTTTGTGCCTGCTGACGAGCATGAGCTCATGGATCGCTCGCTTGTGCATTTGTACAGCAGTCATTCCAAAGATGCAGGCGAGATGATGAAACAAATGCGTCAAATCAATGAATGGTTTGCACCGCTTGGCATGACTGCCCAAGATGTGACTTTGACTTCTCGTCAGACTTGGCTGATTCGTTTTGATAATGGGCTGCGTGTGATTGTCGATCATGAGAATACTGAGCAAAAATTGTTCGGTTTATCGACACTATTACAAAGCAGTTTGGCGGCTGATTTGCCAAATATTCAGTCGGTGGATTTGCGCTATAAAAATGGATTTGCCATCGCTTGGAAGGGTGGGGCGATACAGGCGACATCAAAATCGGGCGCTTGATGTGCCAAATTTAACAACTGATGTGCAAATCTGATAAAAGTTGCTACAAAAGTTTCACAAAAAAATTGAATAAATCCATGATTTTTATGGGTTTTGCCCTTTTGTAAAGTGAACAATAGTGCTAAAATATGAAGATGCTCAAAGTGGGTGCGTTTCTTGTGTGATTTGATGTCCGTATTGACGGTCATGGGTTGAGAGTTTATGATGGATTTACAGGTAGCCTTGCATTTAAGTTCGACAGCGGTGTACACGGTGATCGGCTACAAGACTGGCACGCCTGAGCAACCAAAAATCAAAATCGCTGCTGTTGGCTTGGCACGCACCGATGCTTTTGCTGGTGGTAAGATTGAGCGCCGAGAGCATCTTTTGAGTGCGGTGCATAAGTCGCTACAAGAAGCGGGTGACATGGCAGGGGTGGAGATCCATCAAGTTTGTTTATCCCTTGCCTCGCCGCTCATGAAAAGCATGAATGACAGCCAAGAAGTGCAGCTCTACACTACCGATACGCACACCACAGTGCAGCGCAGTGATCTGTATCGAGCCAAAGAGATGATCGCTGACAAACTTTTGGCAGAAGGGTATTCGCTGTTGCAGTCTTGTCAGCAGGTGACTTATCTGGATGATAATCCGCAAGAAGTCAAAGACCCGCTGAACATGCACGCCAACAAAATCACGGCGCTAAACCATGTGATGATGCTGCCAAGTAATTATTATACACAAGTAGTCGATGCGGTGAATGCCACGGGCACATCGGTCGGAGCGACGCTGTTTGACGGTGTGGCAGGCGCTGAATACGCACTGAGCAAAGAAGAAAAAAAGCGTGGCGTGTGCTTTATTGACATCGGACATAACACCACCAAAGTCTGTGTGTACATGGATGATTTGTTGGTATTTTCTGACTGTCTTGATGTGGGCGGTCAGACCGTGACCTTTGACATATCCTCCGAACTGGATTTGTCGCTTTCTGAATCGGAAAGCTTAAAACACCAGCAAGGCACGCTACAGCTTGACCCTGCCAAACGAGCGACATTCGTCACTTTGAAGCGTCGCATGGGCGGCGAATCTACGGTGAGCCTAAGACAGCTGAGCAGCATCATTTTGGCACGCTATGAAGATATTTTTGCTAGGGTTGCCAAACGCTTGGATGAGCAAGGTTTGTCTGGATATTTAAATATGGGCGTGGTGCTGGCAGGTGGTGGCTGTCAGATTGATGGCTTAACGAAGTTTCTTAGTCATAAGTGGGCAATGCCTGTGCGCATGATGACCACCAACAGTCAGGTGAGCATTTGCCCGAAAAATCTTAACGATGATAACATCGCTTTGTTGAATGGCTATTTAAAAGACAATAAGCTACATACGGTCATCGGTTCGCTGCTGTACCAAAATAGCGATCAGTTTTTAAAAGATGGTTATGGTGAAGCGCCAGTGCAAAATGGGCTGGCGGATAAAGTTTCTGGTGCTTGGCAGTCATTTGCTAAGCGAATTAAAGAATGGTTTTGATGTCTTTGGGCAACGATTTATATTGGGAGTAAACTATGTCAACTTATTACAGCATGTCAGACGACACGCAGTTTGATACAGATGGTCAGGCACGATTCATCGTTTTTGGTGTTGGCGGCGGCGGTGGTAATGCCGTCGAGCATATGGTCAATCAGCAGGTAACGGGTATTAACTTTGTTGCGGCAAATACTGACCGTCAAGCATTGAACAAACTGACTACGCCAAACAAGCTACAATTGGGTGCTGAGCTGACTCGTGGTCTGGGTGCGGGTGCAAATCCTGAGGTGGGTCGTGAGGCAGCTGAGAGCGATGAAGAGGAGATTCGCGCTCTGTTGTCTGATTATGACATGGTATTCATCACCGCAGGTATGGGTGGTGGCACAGGTACGGGCGCTGCACCTGTGATTGCTCGCATCGCCAAAGAAGAGGGCATCTTGACGGTGGCGGTCGTGACCACGCCATTTAATTACGAAGGGAAGCGTGCTAAGATTGCTCAGCAAGGCATTGAGCAGCTGGCGCAGTATGTGGACTCTATCATCACTGTGCCAAATGAAAAGCTATTGCAAGTTTATCGTGGGCTATCGATGAAAGATGCCTTTGCTAAGGCGAATGATGTACTGCTACAAGCTGTTGATGGCATCACTCGCACCATTCGTGAGCCGGGTCTGATCAATATCGACTTTAACGATGTGCGTACCGCCATGACTGCCAAGGGTCATGCAATGATGGGTATTGGTCGTGCTAGCGGCGAAGGTCGTGCGGCAGAGGCGGCAGAAAAAGCAATTCGCTCGCCACTGCTTGATGATTTGCTACTGAAAAACGCCCAAGGTGTCATCGTAAATATCGTTGGCTCAAACATCGGTATGAGCGAGCCTGCGGAAGTGGCTGATGTGGTTAAGCGCATTGCCGACATCGATGAGGGTAACATTTTCTACGGTGCGGTTGATGATGAGTCCATGGGTGATGACATCTATGTGACTGTGATTGCCACAGGTCTGACGGTGGACGAGAACGCAAAAGCACAGCCACAGGCTAACCAAGCGCCAGCAGGTCATACCAGTGCCATCAGCCAGCAAGCACCACAGGCTCAGCCAGTCGTAGCGCCAGCGCACACATCAGCACCGGCTCGTCCAGCGGTTAAGCCAGTCAGTGTTGGCGACTTCCTAAAAAGACAGCAGCAAGACAGCCAAGGCTAATCAGTTGCCCGACCAATTTAAGCCCTGCGCAGATGCGTGGGGTTTTTTATTTATTGTGCAAACGGTTTATAACTTTTAAATCCAAGCCACAAAAAACCGCAATCACCATCAGGCTTTTGCGGTTTTTACTTTTTAAAGCTTTAAACTTAAAGACCCAGCTTGTTCGGTAGGCAAGCGATTGCTTGACTGACCGCCTCATCAAGTGTGTCATCGCCCGTCATGACGGTGATGTGACCGATCTTTCTACCTTCTCTTTCGTCTTTATGGTAATGATGAAAGTGTACCCCACGAATGCCAAGAAGGTCTTTAGGGTTTGGAAATTGTCCGATGACATTGAGCATCACAGAAGGCTGAACGATGTCTGTACTGCCCAGTGGCAAGCCCGCCACCGCACGGATGTGGTTTTCAAATTGACTGCATACCGCACCCTCAATGCTCCAATGTCCAGAATTATGCACACGGGGTGCAATCTCATTGGCGATAAGCCCTTCATTGGTGACGAACAGTTCAAGAGTCATCACGCCGACATAGTTTAGATGCTCTAACAATTTTTTGATGTTGTCTTGAGCCTGCTCGGTCAGGTGTTCGCTGTTTGGCGCAGGTGCGACCGTCTTAGCAAGAATGCCATGATGATGAGTATTTTCAACCAATGGATAATAACGAATCTCACCTGACTGCGAGCGTACAGCGATGATTGATACTTCTCGGCTAAATTGAATGAATCCTTCTGCGATGAGCGGTGCAATGTTGGTTGCATCACCAAGCTCTTGCCAGGCAGTTTCAATGTCTTGGGTGGTTTTGATGACAAATTGTCCTTTGCCATCGTAGCCGCCGCGAGTGGTTTTAAGGACAAGTGGCAGCCCCAGCTGGTGACTTGCATTGTTTAATTCATCTAAACTATTCACCGCCAAAAAAGGCACGGTGGTGATGTTTAATTCTTGAAAGAGATTTTTTTCATTCAGGCGATCTTGGGCGATGAATAGCGCTTTTGATGGCGGAAAAAGCTGATGTTTTTGCTCAATGCGATCGGCAGAGACGAGCGGCGTGTTTTCAAATTCTAGGGTGAAAGTGTCGCATGATGACTCAAAGCGCTCAAATTCTGCATTGGTAAACACCTGACCTGTCAAGGCAGCGGGGCAGTTGGCAGCATCTTCCAAAAAAACGGTGTTAATGCCAAGCGGACGGGCGGCATCGCCGAGCATTAAGCCTAATTGTCCACCGCCAAAAATGCCGATGGTGCGAACAGGAGCAAGTTTAGTCATGATACGGCTCTTTTTAAATGTTAAACAATTTGGTTTTTAGGTGATTTAAATCTGTACGCCAAAAGCAAAGTCCGATCAAGCCATGATGCCAGGCGTTGGGTTGGCAAGAATGCTTTGGGTTTGTGATTCACGAAATTTGGCGACTTTTTGCCCAAGCGCATCGTCATGGATGGCGAGCATTTGCACTGATAGTAGTCCTGCGTTGTACGCCCCTGCGCTGCCGATGGCAAGTGTGCCGACTGCCACGCCTTTGGGCATTTGCACGATGGACAGCAGGCTGTCCCAGCCGCTTAGCATGGATGATTTGACTGGTACGCCAAGGACAGGTAGGTCGGTCTGGCTTGCGCACATGCCTGGTAAATGTGCTGCACCACCTGCGCCTGCGATGATAATGGCAAGACCTCTGGATTTGGCAGATTTGGCATAGTCAAACAGGCGGTCAGGTGTGCGATGTGCTGACACGACCTCACACTCAAACGGCACGCCAAAATCAGCCAAAACTTGGGCGGCGTGCTGCATGGTTTCCCAGTCAGACTGGCTGCCCATGATGATGCCGACTTTGGTTGCACCTTGGGGAGATGGAATCGGGGGTGGCAGAGTGTTTGACATGATGTTATTCCTTAAAAACCTAATATTATAGCAAAGATTTTTGAAGAATTTTAGTGTTTTTGCTGATTTGTTGGTAAAATTCATCCACCCAGATATTGCACGAAATTCTCATTACTAAGCGTTGGGTTGTCAGTGTCAAACTGATAAGCGGTGAGATGACCGTCTTTGCCCACCGAATAATCAACGCAGACCACCTGCTTTGAGAGCATGGCAGGCGTGCCGTCTAGCCAATAATGCCCGATGAATATGGGCTTGTCGGTGTCGATGTCAAATGCCGCAAGCTCGTCATTAAGCGGTGCTGGCAAGATGGCGGGCAGATCATCGGCAAGCAGCGTCTGGTCTATGGACAGGGTTTGCCAGCCATTTACCCACCATTTCACTCGTGCTCGCTGACGCACGATGCCTGTCTTGTCAGTCATGCTAAACCCCTCTGGCAGTGGCGACTCAATGCCTTTGAGTAGGTATTCGATGGCGCTTCTTTCCTTGCTGTGCTTTTGGCAAATGTGTGCCAAAGCTTCTTGTGTCAGTCTGCGCTCATCAAGTAGGGGTGTCAGCAGATCCATGCTGCGTCTGTCGTAGCAGGCGTGAACACAGATGAAGTCATCAAATTCAAGCCAAAGTGGCAGCTCATAAAAGCGACTCACCCAATGCCGATGCAGCACCGTGCCATAGCCCACTTCGTCAATGAATGCTTGATGACCCAAGACATTGCTTGGTGTGTGCGGTCGCAGATATTCACCATCATCGCATGGCAGTATGTAGCCGATGGCATTGTATTCGTGGTTGCCCATCACCGCTTTGGCTTGATGATTGTCAATCATGTCAAAGACGATGTTGAGTGTGGCAAGCTGCTGGGCGCCCCTGTCGATGAAATCACCAATAAAAATCGCCTGATGATTGGGCGGTGCGATGAAACTTTTGCCATCATGATGATAGCCAAGCTGTCTTAGTAGCCCGACGAGCTGATCCGCCTGTCCGTGAATGTCACCAATAATGTCGTAAATCATGAGCTGTGTTGTTCAAGTAAATGTTAGCAAAATTTTCCCAAAATCGTCCAAATAATCTTTTTTGACCAGTCTTTTGTAGCAGTAAGCCAGTCTTATTTTGACCGACGAGGATCAAAATCTTGGGTTTAAAATCTTGGATTTAATAGTGCGTTGATAAAATGCAAAGCCAATGACGGCTCAATCAAGATGGTCGCCACCACGCCAAAGGCAGCACCGACCAGATGCGCTGAGTGGTTGGTATTGCCCGTCCCACGACGCTCAGCATAGACGCTGTATGCAGTATAAAGTACGGCAAAGACGATCGCAGGAATTGGCAAAATACCAAAGAAATACAGCGTCTCCCACGGTGCAAACAAGATGAACGCAAACAGCACCGCCGACACCGCACCAGATGCGCCAAGGCTTAGGTAGCGTGAGTTATTTTTGTGTTTTAGATAAGTGGGAATGATGGCGACGATGATGGCAAGCACATAAAACGCCACAAAGCCAAGCGAACCAAACTTATTGATATAAAACCGCTCAATCACTCGCCCAAAAAAATACAGCGTAAACATATTAAATAATAAATGCATCCCATCGGCATGAATGAAGCCATGCGTGATGAAGCGGTCGTATTGCTTGAAACGAGTGACAGAAATGGGGTCAAAAATCAGCCGCCCCATGAGCGTGCGGTTTTGCCATGCCAACAAGCTGATGATGACGGTGATGATGATAATGACGGTGGTGTGATTAAGATTAAGCATACAGTTATGATTTTAAAATAAAGTATTAGCTAAATTAAAAAAATAGCAAATGAAATGAACAGCTAAAATAAACCAAAATAAAGGGCTGGTTTTGAATTCTGCTTGTAAGTATAGCAGGTAAAACGCATTTGGCAAATGTCAATGTGTAAATGATGTGAATAATCTTGAATAATCTTGAATAATCTTGAATAATCTTGAATAATCTTGAATAATCTTGAATAATCTTGAATAATCTTGACGGTGTTGCCAATTTTTTAGCATGAATTTGAAAACTGCCGATTGGCAAATCTGTCAAGCGCTGATTTTGACAGCCTGATGGCCGCTAAAAATTGCCAAAAAGGGCGGATTGTGCGACTTTTTTGTAAAAAAGGGCGAGTTCATAGAGAGATTGGTAATGGTTTTGTAAAGTATTGTAGCAAGCGCTTTTATATTTTAGAAAAATCAGTCAAAATAGCGATAAGTTTTGAACATAAACGCTCACTAAAAAGCGCACATTGTGCAGAATTTATTTCAAATTTTTCAATGTTTTATGAATGACAGCAAAGGAGTTCTTTATGAATCTAATCAACACTTTATCTGAATTGGTAACCCCTCATGTGCTTGCCGCCACCGCTACTCACGACGGCGACAACACCGTAAAATCAAAGCTGCTTTCAGCTTTCTATGCCATCTTTGCCTCTCGTCTGACTGATACCAATGCTTTTGGTCGTGTGTCTGCGCTAAACACCCTGGACCTTGACAACGGTCGCAGCATTCTTGATGCCGTGTTTAACGACGCCAACACCATCAACCAAACTGCTCAGCTAAACGATCAGCTTGCCAAAGAATTCAATCTTTCTGGCACGACTACTAGCGCCCTGACCGCAGCGGCAGCACCATTGGCATTGACCAAGCTAAGAGAGCTTTCTGGTACGACTTCTTTGCCAGTATTCCTAAAAGACAACCTATCTGCGTTCAGCTCAGTTGTGCCATCATGGGCATACGCACTGCTACCAGCAGGTCTGTTCGGTGCAGCAGCAGCGACCCCTAAGCCTGCGGTAGATCCAGTACCAGCGGCGACGCATGTTAAGGCTGAGCCTGTTGCTACGACTGGCGTACTTCACAAAGAAGAGAAGAAAGAAGGTGGCTTCTTAAAAAGCCTACTACCAATCATCGGTCTGATCATTCTTGCAGGTCTTGCATGGCTACTACTTCGCAGCTGCCAAGACAAGCCAGCGCCAGTAGCTGCGCCTGTTGAGCCAGCAGCACAAGCACCAGCGACCACCGCTACTGCTGAAGCTACCCCTGCGACCCTAAACATCGCTGTTGATGAGACTGGTCAAGCTGTATATTCATGCCGTGCACAAGCAGGCTCAGAAGGTGTACTTGGTTCTATCCGCACAGCCATCGCAGGCGTGTTTGGCACTGACAAATGCACACTACAAACCACCACAGGCTATGCTGACACCATGCCAGCTGCCGAGCATCTGCCAGCCATCTTGGGTCTGATGAAAGGCGTACCAAGCTCTAGCGTGAGCATCGCTGACAAAGTGGTTCGTTTCAATGCAGCTAACGAAGCTGACATCCAAAAATTGGTTGATGGTGCAAAAGCGGTACTACCTACCGACTTCACCGTAGAAGCAGAGCCTGCGCTAGACATCGCATCTGCTGTGGCAGGTAGTATCTCTTCTGCAAAAGCTGCCATCACAGGTCTGGGTGATGCACCTACCGCTGACGACTTGGTGCGCGCGCTAAATCTACAAATCATCAACTTTGCGACTGACTCAGCCGAGATCCCTGCTGAAAACCAAGAAATCCTTGATCTAGCAGCACAAAAAATGGCAGCGCTACCAGATGCTACACTAAAAATCATCGGTCACACCGACAACCAAGCGTCTCACGAGTACAACAAAGATTTGTCTGAAAAGCGTGCCGCAGCTGTTCGTGACTACCTAGTGTCTAAGGGCGTACCTGCTGAGCGTCTGAGCATTGAAGGTGCAAGCTATGACCACCCAGTAGCTTCTAACGCTACCGAGCAAGGTCGTTTCCAAAACCGTCGCATTGAGTTCACTTTATCTCAAGCAGGTGAGCAAGTAGCTGCTGTTGGCAACGCACCAACCAGCGAAGCGACCCAAGTAGAGGCGGCACAAGCTGAGGCAGCCACCACTACGACAACTACCACCACTACCGAAAGCAAATAATGCAGACTAAGTGGTAAATCAAGTGAAAGTAGGTGTTGGGCGATTTGATTAAGTCCGTTGATTAAATTGATCAAAAAGCTCAGCAACCAAAACCAGATGATGTTAAACTATCATCTGGTTTTTTTTGTTGGATTTATAATCAGCCAAAAAATCATGCGTTTTTTGCTAAGATTATTTTTTCTGCCCATACGGGTGGATTTTGCATGAATTTGCATGAATTTGTCGGTTTTTGGCGTTTTGGAAAAATTGTGGTTTGATGATTTTTTATGACGAAAGTAATTTTGTTTAATAAGCCCTATGGCGTGCACAGTCAGTTTCGTAAGGAACATGATGAGATGCAGACTTTGGCGGATTTTTTCACCGACAAATCGCTGCGAGTGGCGGGCAGACTGGACAAGGACAGTGAGGGCTTGCTCATCTTGACGGACAGCGGTCAGCTCAATCATGCCATCACCACACCACCCAGTAAGCGTGATGGCAAAAAACTTGGCAAAACTTATTTGGTGCAAGTGGAGAATGTCCCGACCACTGCACAAATCACACAGCTAAAACAGGGCGTGACACTAAAAGATGGCAAAACACTGCCGTGTGAAGTGTCGATTTTAAATGACTTGCCGATCAAGCTTTGGGAGCGTCATCCGCCCATTCGTGAGCGCAAAAGCATAGCGACAGCTTGGCTTGCCATGACGATTTTTGAGGGAAAAAACCGTCAGGTGCGGCGCATGGTGGCGCATGTTGGCTTGCCGTGTTTGAGATTGATTCGTTATCAGGTGGGGCGGTGGCGGCTCAATGAGGCAGGCGAGCAGCTTGCCGTGGGTGAGCATCGAGTACTGCATTTGGATGAGGTGCAGTTGGCACAGCTTGGATTGACAAAGTCAAGCAAAGCTCATGGCGCTCAAGCTCAAGAGTCAGCCAAATCAACGCAAGCTTTTGCAAAACATCATGCCAATGGTCATAAGGGCAGCCATAAAAGCGCCAGCAAAACTGCCAACACTCACCACAAAGCCGCTTACGCCCACAAAAGACGCACTGTAAAGTAATCAGCCAAGCCAATCATCAGCACCGCCGCTTAGGCGAATCTGGCGATGTTCGGTGATGCCGTGCGCCACTTCAAAGACCATGAGCTCGTCACGACGAAATGCGTGGACGACGACGGCATGGCTGTCATGCTGCTGTCCTTTGCTGGCAGTTTCGAGTACTTTTTGGCTGGCTTTTAGACCATCGATGGCGATGATGATGTCATTGACAGACAGTCCAGCAAGGCTTGCGCTGCCGTCTCGTGCTAAGTGCTTGATTTTAAGACCTTCGCTCATCAATTCTGTACTCATGCCCCAGATTTTTTGCTGATGCGTGCTTTGAATGCTCACCAAAAAATCGCCAAGCATCTCTTCGATGGGCAGAGTGCTGCGACCGATGACATAATTTTCAAAGAAATCTTGCCAGATGGCTGCGGGAATAAAACCGCTCACCACCTCGCCTAAATTGTCATGCGTCATGCCAAAACGCCCATCTTTGCTGTCTTTTGCTTTTTGGTAAAATGAGCGCACGACATCGAGCAGGCGGTGGCGGTTGTTTGAGTGTTTTAGCAGCGTCAAATCAAGCAGTAGCGCCACCAAAGCGCCTTTGTTGTAGTAGCTGACGCCTTGGTTGGTGTAGTTTTCATCAGCACGATACAGCTTGATCCAAGCATCAAAACTAGACTCAGCGACGCTTTGTAAGTCGCGTCCTGCCGTCTGATAGTAGCGGTTAATCTGTGCGCCAAGCAGCTTTAAATAAGCAGCTCGATCAATCACTCCTGCCTTTAATAGCATGAAATCATCAATATAGCTGGTAAATCCTTCAAAAACCCAAAGCAGCGGCGTCGGTGCCTCTTGTTGTAGCATCGAAGTCATCATCACATCAGGGCGCACCGCCTTGACCCACCAAGCATGAAAATACTCATGGCTACAAAGCCCAAGATAGCGCTGGTAATCATCGGTCGGCAGCTCAGGCTCAAAAGCGGTCGGCAAGTCGCTGCGTGGCGTGACAAGAGCGGTGGAATTTTGGTGCTCAAGACCGCCATATTCATTGCCAGTCGCCATTGTCATGAAAGTATAATCATAAAAAGGTGCTGTGCTAAGCTCGTCCAAATAGGCTTGGCAGATTTTTTGTACATCGGTTTTTAGGCGAGTTAGATTGGCTTGGTGCTTGCCTGCGATGAAAAAACGATGTGGCAGCGCCTTGCCGTGGCGGTCGGTCACTGTAAATTCAAACATCGCCTGCGTGGCAATTTCAAAAGGATAATCATAGCTGTCAAACGCAGTCACCGCCTCAAAATGATACAGCGTGGCATCGGGCGTCTGGGTGGTGGTGTGTTTGAGCCCAGAAGCGAGCACGGCATCTGGATTGATGGCAAAAAAACTCTTTGGCACACTAAGAGTGATGTGGGCATCTGATTGCTCCTGACCTTCTATCATAAGTAGCAGTGAGCTAAAATTCCCAAAAAGTCGTGTGTGATCGACAAAGGTGGTGCGCACTGACAAGTCGTGGCAGTACACCTCATAATGCACGCTGACCGCCTCGCCAGCCTTGATGTGGGTGAGTTCATAGCTGTTTTTGCTCAGCTTTTGTGCGTCGGAAAGTTTGCCGTCATGCAGATACTGCACCAGCGTGATGTTTTTGCTAAATTCACGAATCAAATAACTGCCTGCAATCCAAGTCGGCAGCCATAATATCGGTGCATCTTGGTGAGCAGTAAATTCGATCGTGACATCCACCAAATGCGCCGAAAATCGCCGAAAATCAACCAAATACTTCATACTTAATACCCCAAAAAAACTTAGCATAGCATTTATTGGGCTTGGTGGAAAGTGATTTGGCAAGAAGTTTGACTAAAATTTGGTTACATTGCATGATTTTTGTAATTTTCACGCAAGATGCCCCAAAGTCTGCTATAATGCACATAAGCCCACCGACTGATGGTTTTTCGTTGGTTGGTGGCTGTATTTCACTTTTATAGGAAAAATTTATGACAACCATCGCAAAAGATACCGTGGTTCAATTCAATTATACACTTACCAACGACCAAGGCGAGACACTGGATCAGTCTCGTGGCGAGCCGTTGGCATATCTGCACGGCCATCAGAACATCATTCCGGGTCTAGAAGCGCAAATGGAAGGCAAGTCTGCTGGTGACAAATTTGTTGCGACCGTTTTGCCTGCTGATGCTTATGGCGAATATCTGGCCGAAGCTGTACAATCTGTGCCTCGTGCCAATTTCCAAGGTGTGGACAACATCGAGGTAGGCATGCAGTTTCAATCTCAGACCGACGATGGTCATGTGATGTTGGTGACTGTTAAAGAAGTGACCGACGAGGAAGTGGTGGTTGATGGCAACCATCCTTTGGCAGGTCAAACGCTGACCTTTGATGTTGAGATTGTGGATGTGCGTGAGGCGACTGCCGATGAAATCTCGCACGGTCACGCACATGGTGTGGGCGGTCATCACCACTGATTTACTCGCCAAATGCTTGTATAATAAAACACCTCAAAGCGATTTGAGGTGTTTTTTTTGCGGTGTTTGGTGCTTTGAGAGCGGTTTTAATAGCACTAGATAAAATCCACCCGACCTGTGCTAAGATCATAAACAGCACCGACGACCATGATCTCGCCTTTTTGGCAGCCGCTTGCCAGAAGTGGCTCGCTGTCTTTGAGCTTTTGTACATTGTTTTTGACATTGTCGTAGATGGCATTGTTTAGTAGTGCATCGGGTGTTTTTTGACCAGTGTTTACAGATTCAAGCAGGTTTTGTTTGATGGCGGGCTTGATCTGTGAGATGAGCGTAGGCAATGCGCCAGGGAGCTTGGCATCATGCTTGATGGTCTTGATGGCGGCATCGATGGCGCCGCAGCCTGTATGCCCCATGACGACAATGAGACTGGTATTCAAAAACTCGACGGCGTATTCTAGGCTTGCCAGACCATCATCATTGACAAAATTGCCTGCCAGTCTCACCACAAACAGATCGCCTGCCGCTTGATTAAACAAAAGCTCTGGGGCAACTCGTGAGTCGGCACAGCTTAAAATCGCCGCAAACGGATACTGCGCCACGACTCTGTCGGCACGACCATCGTGATGATTGATGATGTTGCTTTCGCCTGCCACATAGCGGTCATTGCCTGATTTTAGGCGATCTAGGGCGGACTTTGGGTCGAGTCTTTTGGGCTGGTTTTGGTCTTTGATGTCGTCTATCTTGATGTTGTCATTACTCATGGCTGATCTTTGGTTATGAATATTGGCTGTCATCTTAGCATGAGGGCAGGTGCTTGAGCAAGGCGTTTGTTGGGCTTTTGGTTGTTGTTTTGTGTACTTAATGCCTATGATGAGACAAGAAGCGGTTGTAAGTTGGTTTTAGCTTAGTAGCGCCCAGCATATTTAATGACTTGCCCAAAAATGCTAGGCTTTAAAAGTCTGTTTGTCTTTCTTGATTGGTGGAAAGGGAGGGGGATTTGAATTGATTTTTTTTAGCATACCACCATTTAGATAGCCAGTCTTGGTGGCAAGATGCAAGGCTGGGTTGAGGTATAAAACCCAACATTTATGGCGTAACTCATTGAATTTGTTGGGTTTCGCAAGCAGAGCCTAGCCTATGAGCTTGACAGAGAGATGGTATCTACGGGCTAACAAGGAACATCCTGTGCGTTTTACCATTGAAATTCAACGCCCTGTTGGCTCATCATCTAAAACATTGGAGTTAAAATTCGAATGAAACAGATTGAACTAATTATCCATACCTTTTTAAATCGTCATTTTGCTTCAGAGCTTTACTTTCTTTGGGATGTTGTTTGCGTAGTTGGCGAGGGTCGTATACAGCCATGTGAAGAAATTATTTATGATAATGAAACAGCTTTTTTTCTCGCTTTGGAATTCTTGCTTGCCCAAAACTACTGTCGCCTAATAACTAATGATGGCGGAAAAGAGATTGATGATGAAATAGCCAAGATGGATGCCAAGCAAGCTTGTCAGCTACTTAAAGATGTTTGGATTGGTGAGGAGGCTATGAATAAGCTTGATGAAGAAAATGAATATCTTGGTTGGTGGTTTGTAGTACTATGCCCCTATAACATCGTTCATCGATATGTAGATGAAGATGGTGAAGAGAGATGGGTTCTTAATTGATTTTAATCTCCTGTAACAAAAGCCCGTAGACTCAGGTTAGCGACAGCGTAACCTAAGCATTTATGGTGTACCTCATTGAATTTGTTGGGTTTCGCAAGCTCAACCCAACCTACGGGCTGATGTTGATAATGGAAATTTCGAGACCCGTACTGGATTAATCAAATTAGGACAACGCTGGGGTATTCCTAACATCCCCCTACCAAAATAACCTATGGGAGTAAAATAATGCGTCGCATTTATCTTGGCTACTTTACAGAAACTGATGATGATAAGCTGCACGAGGCTTTTGATATTGATGGTGAATTTATGGAGGTTCTTGCCAAAGGGTATCTAGACCCAGGGGCATTTGAGATGTACACCAAGAATGATAGCTCTTGGTTTTTTGATAGCTATGTTGCCTTGCAAAACAACTTTCCATTTTATGTTGAGATGGAGAGATTGGAAAAACTTAACATCGATCATATTTTTGGTGTTTTTTGGGTAAATTATGAAAATGACCTTGCATGCAAGCAAGGCAAAATACTAACCGTTGTTGATGATTTTTATATCGAAAAATTTCCATGGGAGGATTAGAGTTTGTAAGCTGGGTTAGCGACAGCATAGCCCAGCCCGTAGGTTGGGTTGAGCTTGCGAAACCCAAAAAATTCAATGGGTTAAGTCATGTCATCGATTTGTCCAAGTAAAGACAGGCTGTTTGTATTAAATCATTATACCGCAATTTACCAATCTTTAATATGCAAGAAAAGATTATAAACCAAATAACAACTGCTTTTCTGCCATCAATCTTGCCGACAGATTGAGGGGCTGTTAAGGGCGGGGTGTACGGATAAAATACCAAGACTTTGTTTGGAGTTTTACTCACAAAATCACTGGCAAATAAAAAAAGACCCACCTTTATGAGGCGGATCTTTTTGGTTAATACAGGATTAACCACCGAAGTCATCAAGTAAGATGTTTTCATCTTCTACGCCCAAGCCTTTGAGCATTTTGATGACAGCGGCGTTCATGACCGGAGGTCCACACATGTAGAATTCGCAGTCTTCTGGGGCAGGGTGGTCTTTTAGGTAGTTTTCATACAAGACATTGTGGATAAAGCCAGTGTAGCCTTCCCAATTGTCCTCTGGCTGTGGGTCAGATAGTGCCACATTCCACGAAAAATTCGGGAATTCAGCCGCCAAGCCGTCATAATCTTCAACATAGAACATTTCACGCTTAGAGCGCGCGCCATACCAAAAGCTGATCTTACGGTCAGATTTTAGGCGTTTGAGTTGGTCAAAGATGTGCGAACGCATCGGCGCCATACCTGCACCACCACCGATGAATACCATCTCAGCCTTGGTGTCTTTGGCGAAAAACTCACCATAAGGACCTGAGACGGTGATCTTATCGCCCGGTTTTAGGCTGAACACATAAGACGACATCTTACCTGGTGGGATGTTGTCAGGACCTCGTGGCGGTGGGCTTGCGATACGAATGTTAAACTTGATGATGCCCTTTTCTTCGGGATAGTTTGCCATCGAATAGGCACGAATCACAGGCTCAGTCACGGTCGAAGTGTAGCGCCATAGGTTAAAGTTGTCCCAGTCTTCGTGATATTCTTTGTCAATGTCAAAGTCTTTGTAGTGCACGGTGTGCGGCGGCGCTTCAAGCTGTACATAGCCACCAGCACGGAACGGCACGACTTCGCCTTCTGGGATTTTTAGGGTAAGCTCTTTAATGAATGTCGCCACATTGTCATTAGAGATAACCTCGCATTCCCATTTTTTGACATCAAAAAACTCTGGGTCAATCTCAATTTTCATGTCTTGCTTAACAGCAACCTGACACGCCAAACGCATACCATCTCGGATCTCACCTTGGGTGAAATGACCTTCTTCGGTCGGTAAAATCGAGCCGCCGCCGTCAAGTACTTTACAGCGACACTGACCACAAGTACCACCGCCACCACAAGCAGACGATAGGAAAATGCCTTCGTTTGCTAGGGTTTGCAGCAGTTTGCCACCTGCGGCAGTGACGACATTGTTGTCCGGATTTTCGTTGATGTTGATAGTCACTTTGCCTGAGCTGACTAGGCGAGAGCGAGCTATCAGAATCACCACCACCAAGCTCATGATGATGGCGGTGAACATTGCTACGCCGCTAAATGCGGTACCAAATTCCATTCTCGTTCTCCTAATGGTTAGATTGACATACCGCCGAATGACATGAAGCCAAGCGACATCAGACCAACGGTAATAAAGGTAATGCCAAGACCACGCAAGGGTGCAGGCACATCCGAGTATTTAAGTTTTTCACGGATGCCTGCCAGCGCAGCGATTGCCAGCGCCCAACCAAGACCTGAGCCGATGCCATACACAATGGATTCGCCAAAGTTATAATCACGCTCCACCATGAACAGTACACCACCCATGATGGCGCAGTTTACGGTAATGAGTGGTAGGAATACACCAAGGGCATTGTACAAAGAGGGTACAAACTTATCCAAGAACATTTCTAGAATCTGTACTGTCGCAGCAATCAGGGCGATATAAGACAGCAAGCCCAAAAAGCTCAAATCAACATTTGGATAGCCTGCCCATGCCAATGCACCGTCTTTAAGTAGGTATTGATAGAGTAGGTTGTTTAGAGGGACGGTGATTGCCATAACAGCAATAACTGCCACACCCAGACCAATGGCGGTAGAGACTTTCTTAGATACCGCAAGGAAAGTACACATCCCTAAGAAAAAGGCAAGCGCCATGTTCTCAATGAATACGGATGTGATGAATAGACTGATATAGTGTCCCATTAGTGTGCTCCCCCTTTAGAATTTGGCTTGATGACAAATTCGGCAGGTTCTTGTTGGTCTTTCTTCCAAAGACGGACAATGGCGATGAATAAGGCAATCACAAAAAATGATGATGGCGGTAATAGCAACAGACCGTTTGGAATGTACCAGCCGCCATCGGTGGCTTTTTCAAGTAATTGAATGCCAAACCAGCTGCCGTTACCGATGATTTCACGCACGGTCGCCACAAAAATTAGCACCGCTGAGTAGCCAAGACCGTTACCAATGCCATCTAGGAAGCTTGGCACAGGTGGGTTGCTCATGGCGAACGCTTCGGCACGGCCCATGACGATACAGTTGGTGATAATCAGACCAACGAATACCGACAACGAACGGCTGATTTCATAAGCAAAGGCTTGGAGAATCTGATCAACGATAATCACAAGGCTTGCAATGATCACCATCTGTACGATGATACGAATCGATGATGGGATTTTGTTACGAATGATTGAGATAAAGAAGCTTGAAAACGCCGTCACCAATGTCAAGGCGATTGACATGACCAAGGCGTTGGCAACGCTTGTCGTTACCGCCAATGCCGAACAAATACCCAAAATCTGCAAGGCGATTGGGTTATTGTTGAAAATTGGCGTGGTTAAGATTTTTTTGGTATCAGACATGATTACGCTCCTTCGCCATTGCCAGCAGTGCCAGCTTTTAGGTTGTCAAGGAATGGCTTGTAGCCATTGTCGCCCATCCAAAATTGTAGCAAGTCATTCACACCACGAATGGTCAAAGTTGCACCACTGATGCCATCGACTTGACCTTCACGAGCTGTGCCTGCCTTGGTGACTGCCATCTTCATGGAGCCGTCTTCATTATAGACTTCTTTGCCAGTCCACAGCGCTTGCCACTGTGGCTCCTCGATGCGAGAGCCTAGACCCGGGGTTTCTTTGTGCTGATAAAAATTCACGCCTTTGATGGTGTTCAAATCTTTATCTAGGGTTAAAAGACCGAAAATCGGACCCCAAAGACCTGCGCCATGAATCGGCAGGACGATTTGATCTAGGTCGCCATTGGCGTCTTTGGCAAGATAGACTTTGGCAAAGTGTGGACGACCGCCAATCTTGGCAATGTCGTGATCCAGACGGGTTGCCATGTTTGGTGTGCGAGCGGCTTTGGCGACATCGTAGCTGTCAAGGTCATTGATGCCTGCCGCATCGATTTCAGCTTGGGTGGCAAATTTGCCAGTTCTAAGATCCACAAGACGCACTTCAAAGTCGGCAAATCGCTCTGCGACGACGCTGTTGGTGTCGGTCTCTGGGTTGAATCTGTCTGCCGCCACCAAGATGTTTTTGTTCAAGTCAAGCTTTTTGTTGGCTTGCTGCTGGGATTTTAGACCCACTGCGACCGCCGACACCATCACTGAGCAAACCAAGCACAGGATGAGGGCGGTAGCTAGGGTTGTTACATTACTATTTTTGGCTGACATGAGCTAATCTCCGTGCATTTTGGCGTTTGATGTTAGCCTGTTTGACAAAATAGTCAAATAATGGGGCGAACAAGTTAGCAAATAGGATGGCTAGCATGATGCCTTCTGGGAAAGCAGGGTTCACCACACGAATGACGACGGTCATAAAGCCGATAAGCAGACCATAGCACCAGCGACCTGTGTTGGTGTGTGCCGCAGAAACTGGGTCTGTCGCCATGAATACCGCACCAAACAAGAAGCCGCCGATGACCAAGTGCCAGTGTGGGGCAAGGCTCATCATTGGGTTGTCGCCGCCGATGAGATTAAAGATGAACGCTGTGACAACCAAACCGATCACCGCACCTGCAATCACACGCCAGCTGGCGATCTTGGTGTAAATCAATACCGCACCACCGATCATGATGGCAAGGGCAGAGACTTCACCGATAGAGCCTTGCATGTTGCCCAAAAATGCGTCAGACCAAGTGATGGCTTGACCATAGGCATTGACAAACTGCTCAGGAGCCACGCCTGCGGCAGCCTGACCCAGTGGGGTGGCGCCAGAGAAACCATCAATGGCTGTCCAGACCGCATCGCCTGACATAGAAGCAGGGTAGGCAAAATACAAGAAAGCACGACCAGCCAAGGCAGGGTTTAGGAAGTTTTTGCCAGTACCGCCAAAGACCTCTTTGGCAACCACAACACCAAAGCTGATGCCAAGCGCCACTTGCCAAAGCGGCGTGTCTGGTGGTAGAGATAGGGCAAATAGCACCGAAGTGACAAAAAAGCCTTCATTGACTTCGTGTCCACGCACGACCGCAAAGATGATTTCCCACAGGATACCAACGGCGAAAGTCACGGCATAAATCGGTAAAAATTGCATCGCACCATAGACAAGACAAGCCCAAATGCTGTTTGGATCATAGCCTGCTGAATTGGTGATGACGGTGCGCCAGCCTTCTGGCGTGATGCCTGATTGTGCAATGAAAGTCAGCGCTTGAAAGCCGACATTGTACATACCCCAAAACATCGCAGGGAAGGTACATAGCCAGACGGTGATCATGATGCGTTTTAGGTCGATGCCGTCACGCACATGAGAGGCGCTGTAAGTCTGAGATGATGGCTGACGGAAAAAGGTGTCAAACATCTCAAAGATGGCGTAGTATTTTTCGTATTTTCCGCCTTTGGTAAAGGACGGCTCCATACGGTCAAAGATATTATGAATGAATTTCATCGTTTAGCCTTCCTGCTCAATACGGGTCAAGTTGTCACGCAAAATGTCACCAAATTCATATTTACCCGGTGAGATAAAGGTGCAAAGCGCCAAGTCTTCTTCGTCCAGCTCAAGCGCACCCAGCTCAACGGCTTCTACGATGTCGCCGACAATCAGTGAACGCAACAGCTGTGTGGGTAGGTAGTCTTGCGGCATGATGTTTTCAAATGAGCCAATCGGCACCATCGCACGAGGCGAGCCGTTGGTCGAGGTGGTGAAATCGAATTTTTTGCCAAAAAATTGTGAAATGTAAATCGGCAAGAATGAGAAACGATTTGCACCTGGTGAGAAAAAGTGCATGGCAGGGCGCTCACGACCTTCGGCAAGTACTGAGACTTGATTGTGGAAACGACCCAAAAACGCCACTGTACCACTGGCTTTACGACCTGACAGCACCGAACCTGAGATGATGCGGTTGTCATTGCCTTTAAGCTCGCCATTGGTCAGCTCGTTCAAATCTGCGCCACGAGTGGTGCGCACCAAGCGAGGGTTTGTCACGGCGGGACCTGCCAGACTGATGATGCGATCTGTATAGATGCGCCCTGTGGTGAACAGCTTACCGATGGCGATCACATCTTGATAGCCGATGGTCCAGACGGTCGTGCCACGAGCCAAAGGATGTAAGAAGTGAATGTGCGTACCTGCATTGCCTGCTGGGTGCTTGCCTGTAAAACCGTGATATTCGGTGCTGTTGCCCGCCGCCAGATTTGCTGCTTTGGCAGGTGCGACGGCGCCGTGGCAGACATAGGTCTTTGGCGACAAAGTTGATAAGATTGCCAAGCCATCATTGAACGCGTCGATGTGTTCATTGATGATGTCGGCTGCGTCAGCGCTGAGCGGATTGGTGTCGGTCGCCGTTACGAAAATGGCAGACGGTACGCTGTCAATCTCTGGAGTGCGGCTAAATGGGCGAGTGCGAAACGCTGTCCATTCGCCAGATGCCACCAGCTGCTGCTTTACAGTCTCACGATCAATCGCTGCTAGGTCTTGTGACAAGTAAGCATCAAAGGTCACTTCATTGTCAGACTGATGATCGGCAGCGATGATGATGCTTTCAAACACACGGCGCTCGCCACGGTTGATGGCGACGATTTGACCGCTGACAGGGGCGGTATATTTAACACCCGCACGCTTTTTGTCTTCAAACAACACTTGCCCTTTGGCGACGATGTCACCTTCCTTGACACTCATGGTCGGACGCATACCGATATAGTCATAACCGATGATGGCGACCTGAGTTGGCGTGTGTTCGCTAATCTGTTTGGCAGGTTCGCCTGTGATGGGCAAATCCAAACCTTTTTTGATGGTAATCATAAGCGGATACTTAAATTAAGACCAAAACACACCAGCACGGGCAAGCCCAAACGAGTCGTGGCTACCGCAAGCGGCTGGCTACCAAGTTTCCCAAAAACATCCAAAACCTGCTGGCAAGGCGATGCCTGCTGGCAAGTTATTTTTGTCCAAAGGAAGGTGTTCGGCGAAAAAATTGGGGCTATTTTTGTTACAAAAACATTACCAAAACGCCGTAACACATACAATTAACCTTTCAATTATACGCCATTTTGTCAAAAATTTACAGAGTTTTTGGTAAAAATGTTCACAAAAAGTAGTTTAAGCTTATGATAATAAATGATTTTTTTGATTCATGAACTTATTTTTTGTAAAATTTAAAAATTGTTGCCAAATTTTATGATTATTTTGCTACAATCGTTCATCATCTGGCGTTTAAAAATGGTTTGTGAATGGTTTTGTTTACCAATCAGCCATCTGCCAAATGGCTTGGTTTTGGTGTTTTTTATGAGTTTTAAAATCATTCACCAAAAATTTTGGGTATTATTTAGAATTGATAAAGGGTAAGTTATGTCAATGTTGATTATCCCTGCCATCGACTTAAAAGACGGCAAATGCGTGCGTCTAAAACAAGGGCGCATGGAGGACGATACGGTGTTTAGTGATGACCCTGTGAGCATGGCGACGCAGTGGGTCAATCAAGGGGCAAGACGCCTGCATTTGGTGGATTTGAATGGGGCGTTTGATGGCGTGCCTGTACATAAAGAAGTGGTGACTGCCATCGCCAAGGTGCATCCTGATTTGCCCATTCAGCTTGGCGGCGGCGTGCGCAGCCTTGATACCATTCGTCATTATTTGGAGGCTGGTCTAAATTATATCATCATCGGCACCAAAGCGCTTGAAAATCCTGAGTTTGTTGATGAGGCGTGCCGTGAGTTTGCTGGTCACATCATCGTTGGGATTGATGCCAAAGATGGCTTTGTGGCGACGCACGGCTGGGCAAATGTGACAGACACTCGTGCCACCGACCTTGCCAAGCGTTTTGCTGACGCTGGCGTGTCGTCCATCGTCTATACCGACATCGCCAAAGACGGCATGATGCAGGGTGTGAACATTGATGAAACGGTGCGACTTGCTAAGGCGTGCGGTTTGCCAGTCATTGCCTCAGGCGGGGTAACGAACATGGTAGACATCGAGCAGTTAAAGCCGTACAGCGAGCATTTGCTTGGGGCGATCACAGGGCGAGCCATCTATGAAGGGACACTCGATTTGGCGACCGCACAGGCGTTTTTGGATCGTTGATTGGTTTTGTTTGATAAAATTTGATAAAAAAAGAGCGAGATGATTCGCTCTTTTTTATTGACTGCGTTTAGCGGTTGGGTGGCTAATTTCCAAATCATGTAATCAAGTGAGGGTGTGTGATGATGTGCCACGACCTTTCAATCAATATTATGCCACATCTTTATTTGAGTAAACTCCCTTCCCACACACGACCGTCCGCAAGTAACAGATAATCAAAAGTATCATTGGACACCGTGCGCACTATGGGAGTAGGTAGGGTGTCATTTAGGGCAATCAAGCCATCAGGGGTCATCATGCTCATTTGGCGATAACCTGTATGGGGAATCAGGGCAAATAGCCCATCACGACCTGCCACTAGATTGGTGTCAAACGCACCGATGGCATGATTAGAATAACCCTCGCCCAATACCTTTTCATTGAGCTTATCGCCAACTTGGGTGTACTCGACCAACCGCCCGACCAAATGAGGCATTTGCACCGCATACAGTTTACCATCAAACACAAAAGGCGACTGCCAGCGATGGCTTGGCAGGGGCGTGCTTTGGGCGATGAGTTGTAATTGGTCGTTCACATTGTCAATGATGACCGTACTTGCCCCATGCCCACCGCCTGCAAGCGTCGTTACTAGGCGGTTGCCTTTGCCGTGGGGTAGGATTTCAAAGGTATTTGCCTCAAATACTGAGCCTTTGACCGCTAGGGGCTTGGCAAGTGGGGTTAGGCTGTGTCGCTCCAAAAACTGCACTTGCCCTGCCTCGATGTCATCGCCCAGCACGCCATGCCGATAGGTGGTGCTGTCGGGGTGGGATAGCACGGCGATATGACCCTCGCTGTTATCGCCTGTGAAGTTAATCTGTACGGGGCGAGCGTCTGGCAAGACAGGGCTAAAACGAGCAACCACCTGCACGCTGTCTCCCACCACTTCAAGGCGGACAAGGCTTGCCGTGCCGTCATCATGAGCCTGTACCGCTATGGTGGCAAATGGGAGCATGAGCATGGCAGAGTGGGGCGATAGCCGGATGGAGGAGCGGTAAGTTTGTCCATTTTGGATTAGGGTAAAATGACCATCTTTGTCAGCAAAAGCTATTTTATCAAACTTTACCACAGGAGTCACGATAGGAGTCACGATTGGCGATACGCCCTCAGCAAGTTTGGCAGGTCTTTTGGGGTGTGGCACTTGCCAAAGCTCGCCTTTGTCATTGATGACCATAAGATAGCCCACATCATCAAGGGCGATTTGTTTGGCACGTCCGACTTTGGATAAATCAAGCTCATTTAGCTCATAAAATCCCTCACGCACCGTTTGGCGTTGGGTGGCTTGTTCGCTACTAGGCTCACTAATGGGCTTGGCGCAAGCGGATAAGTTTGCCACAAGTAGGGCGAGGCTTAGAGTAAGGGTGAGTTTGTGAATGGTCATGGGATTGCCTTTATTTTTGGGTGCTTGACAAGTTTTAAAGTGCATTATATGATACGAGAAGTTTTTTAGAATTCCACAACAATAGCGAGCGTAATTGCGGGGTTTTTGGGTGATTTTTCAAAGTTTGAAGCATTGAAACCAATGGGAGAGCTTTTTGGCGAACTTATCCTGTCTAAAATTTTGGACTTATTCATTGAAAAAGCATACGAATTGATAAAAGCTCATTGTAAGGAGAAAAACATGAATGAAATCTTTTCACGCATCATCACATCCAAAACAGTCTTATGGGGTTGATATCGCTAGGAGTATAAGGCACAACCGTTTCCCCACCAGTTTTTATAAATTGGGACAATAAAAATTGTCCCAATTTTTTACGCTTTCTTTTTGTTGATCTTTTTCTTAGCGGGCTTTTTCGCCTCTTCCCCCACTTTCTCCACCAACGCAAAATCCACTTGCAATAAATCCATGTTCACGCCAGCGACCTTAATCAGCACCTGCTCGCCAAGCTTGAATACTGAGCCACGCTCGCCAACCAAGGCTTGCTCTCGTTCATCATAGTCAAAATATTCCTGTCCAAGCCCTGAGATGTGTATCAGCCCATCAATGAACAAATCATTGAGCGTCACGAACAGCCCAAAGCTTGTGACGGTGGTGATCGTTCCGACAAATTCATCGCCCAGATGTCTTTGCATGTAGTGGCATTTTAGCCATGTTTCCACATGACGGCTGGCTTCTTCGGCTCGGCGCTCGGTGGTGGAGGTTTGCTCGCCTGCCTCGTCTAGGGTTTTGTAAATGGCAGGCTTGGATTTTTTGTTGGTCACTTTATCCTTGATGGCTCGGTGGAGCATGAGGTCAGGATAACGGCGAATCGGACTGGTAAAATGGCTGTATTCATCATATGCTAAGCCAAAATGACCGATGTTGTCAGGGCTATAATTTGCCTGCATCATCGAGCGAAGTAGCATGCTATGGATACTCTGGGTGTCGGCACGACCTTCCACCGCCTTGATGATGCGCTGATAATCGGCGTGCGTGGGCGACTCAGTCGGAAATGACAGTCCAAACGATTTGGCGTACTCAGACAGCTTGGCTGATTTTTCATCCGATGGCTTGTCGTGGTTGCGATACAAGACGGGCAGCTCATGCTTGATGGAGAAATTTGCCGCACAGGTATTTGCAAGCAGCATCATCTCCTCGATGAGCTTATGAGCGTCGCCTCGTGTGCGTTTTTTGATGTCTTTGATGTCGCCATCTTCGCCAAAGACGATGTAGCTTTCGGCGGTTTCAAAAGCCATCGCACCTCGTTCCTCTCGTCTTTGGTCAAGGACTTGGTACAGCTGGTACATGGTGTCCACCGATTTTAATACCTCAGGGTTTTTTACCAAGTCGTCAGGGAGTGTTTCATTGGTGGGGTCGTCAAAATAGGCATTAACTTGGTTATAAGTCAGGCGAGCCTGAGAGTGCATGACCGCAGGATAAAACTCATAGCCCGTCACTTTGCCTGCTTTGGAGAGCTTGATGTCCGCCACCATGCATAATCTATCTACTTTGGGGTTTAGCGAACATAAGCCATTGGACAGCACTTCTGGCAGCATCGGAATCACTCGGTGCGGAAAATACACACTTGTGCCACGCTCATAGGCTTCGGCATCAAGCGGACTGCTTGGCGTCACATAGTGGCTGACATCAGCGATGGCGACCACCACACGGTAGTTACCGCCTGCTCGCTTGCAGGCATAGACGGCATCGTCAAAGTCTCGTGAATCCTCACCATCGATGGTAATTAAAGGTAAGTCTCGTAAATCTACTCGCCCCGCAAAATCCTGCTGTGTCGGCTCATCGTAGCTTTCGGCTTGCTCCAAGGCAGCTTGGCTAAACTCCGAAGGAATGCCTTGATTTAAAAGTGTGGTTTCGATGATAAGCTCACGGTCATTAAGATTTGTCAAAAGCTCGGTAATCTTGCCTGTGGCATATTCTTGGTAAGTGGGCATGTCGATGATGGCGACTTTGACACTGTCGCCAAGCTGAGCATTCATGTTCGCCACATTGTCGTCGGTCAGTGTGATGGGCTGATGTGCGTTCGCCCCTGACAGGCGGACAAAGTAGCCTTCATCGTCGCTGTCCAAGACGCCCACAAACTCCGTGCCAGCTCGTGCCAACACACTTTGAATGCGAGCCTCTGCCTTGCCTTTAAATTCGGTCGCCACTGCCTCTACTGTATCGCCATCAAAAACCACACGCATTTGCTTTTCATGAACAAATAAATCTGGCATGTCATCGAGTGCAACAAAGCCAAAGCCTTTGGGGTTGGCGATGATTTTGCCGATAACGACAGTAGGGGGTGCTGCGATGCTAAAATGAATGCCGTCGCTGCGTTCTAGCTGGCCGTCTCTAAGCATGGCTTTTAGGCGATTATTCAAGGCAAAAAATCTGTCCTCATCGCCTAAGATGTCAAAATGTAGCCCTAAGCTTTCGGCGGTGGCTGCCTTGCCGTCGTTGTTCATCTGAGCGACGGTCTGCAAAATCAGCAGGCGTGACGGAATGGGGTTTTGGTATTTGTTCGCCTCGTCTGTGGCGTTGGGGTCGTTCCATGTTGGTGTGTTTTGTTTTTTCATGAGTACTCTCTACTTCTTTGTTTTTAAATTGTCAAATGAAAGGAATTTGGGTTATCATATCATATTTTGATGTGGTTTTTTGTGTAAATTATTTTGTGTAAATTGTTATGGCGACTGTATTTGAAATCAAAGATGCGCATGATGCCGAGCGGGGTGGGTTTATCAGCCAAATTGCCCGCATCGAGACTGAGCTGTTTTATGATGCTTGGGACGGCATGGCGGTGTATTCGCTGCTCACTCAGTATGGCGTGGGGCTGATCGTCGCTGAGATGGATGATGAGCTGGTGGGCTATTGTATTTATCAGGTCGTCTTTGAGCTTGCTGAGATTTTGCGTATTGCCACTGACTCAGACTTTCAAAAAAAGGGTGTGGGCAAGAGCCTGCTTGATGAATTTGCAAAATTGTGCCAGCAAAAAGGGGCCAAGCGAGTTTTGCTTGAAGTGCGAGCTGACAATTTTTCTGCCATACGCCTGTACCAAAAGCAAGGCTTTTATCAAATCGATGTACGAAAAGCGTACTATAAAGACGAGACTGGGGCGGTGGATGCGCTGATTTTACAAAAGGATTTGAGCTGATTTGATGGGTGTGTAAAACATACCAATCGAACTGAAAAAAGTAACGCAAATTCCACGGCTTATGCTTGAAATGGGCTAAGCGAACCCTACACAACTAGGGCTGACTTGATGGCTGTATGAACTGTCAAATCTGACAAAGCCAGTCAAACTGATAAACAAGATAAAAAGCAAGGCGCATTACCTTGCTTTTATTGCGGTGTAGAGTTGCTCACTTTTTCTTGGCAGGACCTAGCAGCATACCCATCTGGCGACCTTCGACTTTTGGCGCCTGCTCAACGCTTGCGATTTCTTCGGTGTCCTTGATGATGCGTTCAAGCTGAGCTTTGCCAATCTCTTGGTGCGCCATTTCACGACCACGGAAACGAATCGATACTTTGACTTTATCCTTATCTTCCAAGAATTCTACGATTTTACGCAGCTTGACTTGGTAGTCTGCTTCTTCTGTGCCAGGGCGCAGTTTGATTTCTTTGACTTGGGTTTGTTTTTGGTTTTTCTTGGCTTCTTTGGCTTTTTGTTTTTGGTCGTACAAATAGCGCTTATAATCCATGATTTTGCAAACAGGTGGCTTGGCATCAGCAACAAGCTCAACCAAATCAAGACCAGCGTCAGCGGCGGCTTGTAGGGCGTTGTTTAGGCTGACGACACCAAGCTGCTCGCCATCTTCTTTGACCAGACGAACTTCCTTGGCACGAATCTCTTCGTTGATGTTTAAACGGTTTGACGGTTTAATGGTAATTACTCCAAAAAATAGAAAAATCGCCCCATTGTACTGTATCGCCCACATCATTTCAAGTGTTTTTGTTTCAGAATAACAAAATAAACCCTGCGGACGAATGCTAAGATTGATGGCAAAAATTTGCCAAATTATGCTATAATACGGCAAATTTTCATTTTTGAGACAGCTGATATGCCAACTCCCCTAAATCAACGCCATAACGCCAACGCCATCCGCATCCTAGCCATGGATGCCGTCCAAAAAGCCAACTCAGGTCACCCTGGTGCGCCAATGGGTATGGCGGACATCGCTGAGGTGCTGTGGCGTGAGTTTTTGAATCACAACCCTGCCAACGCCAAATGGGCGAACCGTGACCGCTTTGTCTTATCCAACGGTCATGGCTCCATGCTTTTGTATGCACTGCTGCACCTATCAGGCTATGACTTGTCGATTGACGACATCAAAAACTTCCGCCAGCTGCACGCCAAGACCGCAGGACACCCAGAGCATGGCTATGCCGATGGCATCGAGACCACCACGGGTCCTTTGGGACAGGGCATCGCCAATGCGGTGGGTTTTGCTTTGGCAGAAAAGACCTTGGCGGCACAATTTAACAAGCCAAACCATGACATCATCGACCATCATACCTACTGCTTTTTGGGCGATGGCTGTTTGATGGAGGGGGTCAGCCACGAGGCGTGCTCGCTGGCAGGCACACTGGGGCTTGGTAAGCTCATCGCTTATTATGATGATAATGGCATCTCGATCGATGGCGAGGTGGAGGGTTGGTTCTCGGACGACACCGCCAAGCGCTTTGAAAGCTACAACTGGCAAGTCATCCGTGTCGACGGTCATGATGCCGACGCCATTCGCCAAGCGACCATCGAGGCACGCGCCGAGACCACTCGCCCAAGTCTCATCATCTGTAAGACCATCATCGGTCTGGGCAGCCCAAATAAACAAGGCAAAGAAGACAGTCACGGTGCGCCGCTGGGTGTCGATGAGATCACCTTGACTCGTGGCGAGCTAGGCTGGGCGAATGGCAATGCCTTTGAAATCAGTGATGAAATTTATGCAGCATGGGACGCTAAGGCAAAGGGAAGTGAGCTAGAATCAGCTTGGAATGCCAAATTTGATGACTACAAAAAAGCTTATCCTGCTGAGGCGGCAGAGCTGTCTCGCAGACTGTCGGGCGAGCTGCCAGAAGACTTCGCCGCCAAGGCAGATGACTTCATCAAAGCCTGCCAAGACAAGGGCGAGACCATCGCCACTCGTAAGGCAAGCCAAAACGCCATCGCAGCATTTGCACCGCTACTGCCAGAGATTTTGGGTGGCTCGGCAGACTTGGCAGGCTCAAACTTGACGCTATGGAAAGACGCCAAGAGCGTTCAAGCGCACGCCAATGGCAACTACATCCACTATGGCGTGCGTGAGTTTGGCATGACTGCCATCGCCAATGGTGTCGCTTTGCACGGCGGCTTTATCCCTTATACCGCCACATTCTTGATGTTTATGGAATATGCGCGCAATGCGGTGCGTATGTCGGCACTCATGAAGCAGCGTGTGATCAATGTCTATACCCACGACTCCATCGGTCTGGGCGAGGATGGTCCGACGCACCAGCCTGTCGAGCAGATCGCAAGCTTGCGTCAGACGCCAAATCACTACACATGGCGTCCGTGCGACACGGTGGAGACAGCGGTGGCTTGGAAAGTCGCTTTGCAAACTGCCAATGCGCCGACTTCGCTGATCCTATCTCGCCAAAACCTAGCGCACCAATCTCGCAGCGATG
Source organism: Moraxella nasibovis (assembly GCF_029581575.1). Taxonomy (NCBI): domain Bacteria; kingdom Pseudomonadati; phylum Pseudomonadota; class Gammaproteobacteria; order Moraxellales; family Moraxellaceae; genus Moraxella; species Moraxella nasibovis. The sequence continues at coordinate 476,664 of NZ_CP089975.1, forward strand.
AACAGCTTGCCCTGATCGAAAAAGGCGCTTATGTGCTTGCCAAAGAGCAGGGCGACCTACAAGCCATCATCATCGCCACAGGCTCTGAGGTGGAGCTTGCGATGAGCGCTCATCAGACGCTCAGCGAGGCAGGCGTGGGCGTGCGTGTGGTGTCGATGCCGTGTGCTGAGGTCTTTGTAAAACAAGACAAAGACTACATCGAGAGCGTCCTGCCAAGTGTGGTGCGTAGTCGTGTGGCAGTGGAAGCTGGCATTGTTGACTATTGGTATAAGTTTGTCGGTTTGGATGGTAAGGTCATCGGCATGACGACTTTTGGCGAGTCAGCGCCTGCCAAAGATTTGTTCAACCACTTTGGCATCACCGCCGAAAAAGTGGTCGAGGCGGTGAAGTCATTGATTTAATCATGACTTGACTGAACCAAAATCGGACGGTGCGCTGTCCGATTTTTTTGTTTTTTTAAGAATTGGAAAAGAATTTTACCAAAAGAATGGAGTGGTCGATTTTATATTTAAGTGGTTTTGGTGTAGAATGTCAATGGCTTAATTTGATGGGAAATGGGATGATGAAGCCAAAATTATGGCATAACTCATTGATTTTGTTGGGTTTCGCAAGCAGAGCCCAACCTTGTATCTCACCACCAAGACTAGCTATCTTGGTGATGGCATGGTAGATTATACCATCACCCTAAGTTACTTGGTAGTTTCTACCCAACCTGAGTACTTTGATGCTGTCTCGTAGATTAAACCCAAGTAGCTTTCTTATCATCGTACAATCTGAATGGTATCCAAGCGCTTGATTGATTTTCAATCATGACGCTGAATGAACAAGGCTAGATGACAATGACTTATTATGTTGGTATTGATGTTAGCAAGCACAAGCTGGATGTGGCTTGGCTTAAAGAGTTAAGTACAATGAAAGTCAAAACCAAAGTCTTTAATAATCACTTTGATGACTTTGAACACATCATTCATTGGCTTAAAACCAATCTTGGTGCAAGTGTCAGCTTTAACGACATTCATCTTATTATGGAAGCCACAGGGGTATATCACGAACCTTTGGCGTATTATTTACACGATTTAGGCTTTAAAGTCTCTATCATCAATCCTGCCTTTGTCAAACACTATGCGGACAGTTTAGGCGTAAGACAAAAGACAGATAAAAAAGACAGTATTGTCCTTGCCAGATATGGCAGAGCCACCCACCCTGATGCTTGGATTGCCCCAAGTATTGAAGCTCGTCATTTAAAGTCTTTGCTTTCTCGTCTTGATGCTCTAAATGAAGACTTACAGCGAGAAGAAAACCGCAAAGAAAAAGCAGAAGTGGCAGACACAACCCCCATTGTTAAACAATCCATTGACGAGATGATTGTGGCATTAAAATTGGCAATCAGCAAATTAAACGATGACATTGACACTCATATCAACAACCACCCCAAACTTAAAGAAGAGCAAACACTCTTACAAAGCATCAAAGGAGTGGGACAGGTGGTGTCAAGACAAATGCTTAGTTTGTTTAATACCAAACAATTTAACAATGCCAAACAAGTCTCTGCTTTTTTAGGGTTGATTCCCAAACAACAAGAATCAGGATTGTTTAAAGGCAGATCAAGACTTGCCAAAACAGGCAATGCTCAATTAAGAGCTAAGCTGTATATGGCAGCAGTCGTTGCCACCAAGTACAATCCAGACATTAAAGACCAATACGAACGCTTACAACAAAATGGCAAATGCAAAATGCAAGCTTTATGTGCTTGTATGCGTAAATTGGTGCAAATCTGCTTTGGTGTGATCAAACACCAAACTCCCTACACCCCACAAGTTAGGATAGATAATATGGCTTGACAAGGGGTGGGGAGAGATGGTATCTACGGGCTGTAAGACCCAACAAATTTAAAGTTATAGCAACAATCAATGGCAAACCAAAAGAATAGAGATCTGAACAATGACTGATAAATCTACTTTAGATTTTACGCAACAATATGAGTTTTTTGCCCAAGAGTTATTATGTTTTTTAGGAAATCAACAGTGGCAACAAGCCTATATCAAATATGAAGTATTTAACCAAATGATTTCAATAGAAAGATGGTTTGTTGTTGAAAATCAAGAATTTTGGCTAGGTAATGAAATTCCAGATGAAATCTGGGATAATTCTTCTAAATCCGTTTATTATATCAGAGATAAAATGCTTGAAAATATGGGTCATCGCATTTGGGGTTTGTTATTTACCCTATATCCTGACGGCAAGTTTGAAATAGAATATGATTATGATAAGCCAGATGATTATGAAGAAAGTGATGATATTATCTTAGGTGATGAAATCAATCAATCGCTGGATAAACTGGGAATAAGATAACTTGTGATTTAATTTTCATGCAAAACTCAACTTTTTGTCTAAACTAAAATGGGTTGGTTGATGTTATCAGCAGCCTATTTTCCAAGCATGGTAAGCACAGTAGGTTGGGTTGAACGAATGTAAAACCCAACATTTTTGGCGTAACTCATTGAACTTGTTGGGCTTCTAGCTCTCGCAACGAAACCCAGCATTTAAAATACACCCCTATTGAATCGGTTATATTCTCACAAACCCATTTGAAAGAAAAATAACAAAAAAGCACCCAAAAAGAGTGCTTTTTTTGATGTGATGGCGGGCAAGGTTATCAGAAAAAACCCATCGCTTTGGTGCTATATGACACCAGCATGCATTTGGTTTGTTGGTAGTGTTCTAGCATCATTTTGTGGTTTTCACGCCCGATGCCAGATTGCTTGTAGCCACCAAATGCTGCGTGGGCAGGGTAGATGTGATAGCAGTTTGTCCACACACGACCCGCCTGAATGCCACGACCAAAGCGATAGGCTTTATTGACATCCCGAGTCCAGATGCCCGCACCTAAGCCAAACAGCGTGTCATTGGCGATGTGTAGCGCCTCTTCATCACTGCTGAACTTGGTGACGGCAAGCACAGGTCCAAAGATTTCTTCTTGGAAGATACGCATGTCATTATTGCCCTCAAAGATGGTCGGCTGAATGTAGTAGCCGTCCTCGTCTCGCTTGTCTTCTTCGCCGCCAACCAAGACTTTGGCGCCTTCTTGCTTGCCGATGTCAAGATAAGACAGAATCTTTTTAAGCTGCTCTTCGCTGGCTTGTGCGCCGACCATCGTTTCGGTGTCTAGCGGACTGCCAAGCTTGAAGTTCTTCACACGCTCGATGCATTTTTCCATGAATTTGTCGTAGATTTTTTCATGGACGAGCGCACGAGATGGGCAGGTGCAGACCTCGCCTTGGTTTAGGGCGAACATCACAAGACCCTCTGCTGCCTTGTCCAAGAATTCATCATCAGCATCTAAGATGTCTTCAAAGAAAATATTTGGCGATTTGCCGCCCAACTCAAGCGTGACTGGAATGAGATTTTCACTGGCATAGCCCATGATCAGGCGACCTGTGCCCGTTTCACCAGTAAAGGCGATCTTGGCAATGCGCTTGCTGGATGCCAGTGGCTTACCTGCCTCCAAGCCAAAGCCATTGACGACATTAAGCACGCCTTTTGGCAAGATGTCATTGATGCCGATGGTGTCAAGCAAATATAGGAATGATGCTGGGGTCTGCTCGGCAAGCTTTAAGACGATGCAGTTGCCAGCTGCCAGTGCCGGGGCGATTTTCCAGATCGCTATCAGGATTGGAAAGTTCCATGGAATGATCTGACCGACCACACCCAAAGGCTCATGAAAATGATACGCCACGGTGTCTTCATCGATTTGGCTGATGCCACCTTCTTGGGCACGGATACAGCCGGCAAAATAACGCAAGTGATCCACCGCCAAAGGAATGTCAGCCGCCAGCGTCTCACGCACAGGCTTGCCGTTGTCGTAAGTCTCGGCGATGGCGATTTTTTCTAGATTTTCTTCGATTTTATCCGCCATTTTCAAAAGAATGTTGGCACGATCGGTCGGGCTGGTCTTGCCCCAAGCGTCTTTGGCGGCGTGAGCGGCATCCAGTGCCTTTTCGATGTCTGCTTCTTGTGAGCGGGCGACCTGACAGATGAGCGCGCCGTCCACAGGGCTTGAATTGTCAAAATATTGACCATCCACAGGGGCGACCCATTCGCCACCGATGAAGTTGTCGTATTTTTTGCGAAATTGGACGGGGGAATTTTGGGTGTTGGGGGTGTCGTATTTCATAAGCTTATCCTTAACTGTGAAATCTGTGGGTCAAATCCATGTGCGCCGAGCCAGTCATTTTCATGATTTGTCAAATTTAATGATTTGCCAAAAAGCTTGCAACGCTAAACCGACAAAGCTTGGACGCTGCGGCGTACGACTTTACAATAGCAAATCATCAGCGGTGCTGCACTTAGCTTTTTGTAAAGTTTTGTAAAATTCTGGGGGAGATTTAACGAGACGATGGCGTGTGTGAGCACTTTTTGTACATCGTAAAAAATCTTTGTCAAAACTCACCCCAAGCCTTAAAAACTGTGCTATGCTAATGGGTTATTGATGACGCAATGATGACAATTTTTGACGCAGCTTTGACATAATTTTGACACGATTTAGACGCACATGAAACAATCGACCGCATTAGACATCTTAAAAACAGGGCAAAATGTCTTTTTGACAGGGCAGGCAGGCGCTGGCAAAACCTATCTTTTAAATCAATACATTGACTACCTAAGAGCAAGAGGTATTCCTGTCGCCATCACAGCAAGTACGGGCATCGCTGCCACGCACATGAATGGCATGACGATACATTCTTGGTCGGGCATGGGCATCAAAGACAGCTTTGAGCCGTCGGATTTTAAACGCCTAAAATCCCGCCAAGTGGTGTATGATCGCATAAAAGACGCCAAGGTCTTGATCGTCGATGAGATCTCTATGCTGCACGCCAAGCAGGTGGATCTGTTGAATGAAATTTTAAAAGTCATTCGTGATGATGGCTCGGCGTTTGGCGGCATTCAGGTGATTTTTTCAGGCGACTTTTTTCAGCTGCCACCTGTGGGTAATAAGGGTGAGACCAACAAAGAAAAGTTTGCGTTCATGGCGAAATCTTGGCTTGAGGCGAATTTTCAAGTGTGCTATCTCACCGAACAGCACCGTCAGTCTGCCGACGGTGAGCATGGGCGGTTTGGCGTGTCTTTAAATGACATTTTAAATCAAATCCGTGACCAAGAAGTCAGCGATTCTGCCATCCGTGCGCTCAAAGCCACTGAGCAAAACGACATCTGTATCAACCGCACTCGTCTTTATACGCACAATGCCAATGTCGATGAAATCAACGAAAGCGAAATCCGCAAAATCGATGGTAAGTCGCACAAATTTACCGCAAGCACACTGGGCGATAAGGCGCTAGTCGAGTCGCTCAAAAAAAGCGTGCGTGCGCCTGAGGAGCTGCTGCTCAAAGTGGGCGCTAAGGTCATGTTTGTCAAAAACAACCCAAACCTTGCCGTGTCAAATGGCACGCTGGGCGAGGTGGTGGAATTTGTGTCATTAAGTGATGATGATCACCCCTTCGGCTCGGCTGCTGCGCCCGTCTATCCCAAGGTGCGCCTTAACAGTGGGCGCACGGTCATCGCTGAGCCTGAGGACTGGGTGGTGGAGAATAATGAAGGCGAGGTGCTGGCAAGCTATACCCAAGTGCCGCTGTGCCTTGCGTGGGCGATAACCATTCACAAATCACAAGGCATGACGCTGGATGCTGCGGAGATTGATTTGTCCCGCACTTTTGAGATGGGGCAGGGTTATGTGGCGCTGTCTCGATTGCGTTCGCTTGATGGATTAAAGCTTTTGGGGTTTAATCAAAAAAGCTTGCTTTTGGATGAGTGGGTGTTTCGTGTGGATAAGCGCTTGCAAGAGCTGGCTTCTGAATTGGCGCTGAAATTTGACACACTGGATGTTGATGCACTTCGTAAGATTCATGATACTTTCATTCGTGTGTCTGATGGCATTACTCGAAAAGACATCATTCTTGCCAATGAAAAGCGCATCGCCGCTGAAAAACAAGCCATCGCCCAGCGTGCGCACATCAAAGAAAACGACATCCATGCGATGAAAAATAAGCCATCTCAGCTTGGGCAGACGCTACAAGAGACCAAAATCCTTTTGGAGCAAGGGCTTGACATCAGCGAGATCGCCGCCAAGCGCTCTTTGGCAGATGCGACCATCATCGGACACATTGACCAGCTTTATCAGCAAGATCGGTCTTTAAAGATAGGCCATGTACGGCCTGATGATGCCAGCATTGACGCTGTGCAGGCGGCGTACGACACGCTTGAATCACAAGGTGAATTTGCCGAAGGAGTGAGACTTCGCCCCATCGTTGAAATGCTAGATGGCTATGGCTATAACGCCGTGCGTTTGGCGCTGATTTTTATTAACAAAAAAGACGATCAAAATGCTTAACGATACCCAACCCCAAAAGCTGCGTCTGGCGATCAATGGCTTTGGTCGCATAGGGCGAAATGTTTTGCGTGCCTTTGTCAAAGCGCCAGAAAAATTTGCAAGCATTGAGATCGTCGCCATCAATGATGTGGCGGATTTTGAGTCGCTTTTGCATTTGTTAAGATTTGACTCCACGCACGGCAGGCTGTCGGATTTGGGGGTGCAGGCTGACATCATGCACAAAGAGGGTCGAGCCATGCTTTGTCTGAGCAAAGATGAATATCAATGGCAAATCCTACTCATCAATGAGCCAAACCCAAGTCTTATGCCGTGGGCGGCTTTGGCTGTGGATGTGGTGCTAGAATGCACGGGTAAATTTCGCTCTTATGCTGATGCTTCGCACCATCGCACGGCGGGAGCGGCACAGGTCATCGTGGGGGCGGCGCCATTTGACGAAGTGGATGCCAGTGTCGTGATGGGCGTGAATGATGAGCTGCTCAATAGGCGACTGCCCATCATTTCAAGTGTATCTTGCACCACGCAGGCGCTCGTTCCGCTACTGTCGGTGCTTGATGAGCGCTTTGGTGTTGACAGCGTGATGATGACGGAAATCCATGCGCTGACAGCCGATCAGAATGTGCTTGATCAAGCGCATCGTGATTTGCGCCGTGCCAGAGCAGGCAGTCACAACATCATTCCTACCACTTCAAGCAGCATCAACGCCACCGAGCGTGTGTTGCCATTTTTAAAGGATAGGATTAACGGTCATTCCATTCGTGTGCCTACCATCAATGTGGCGGCGATTGATGTGAATGTGCTGTTTAAGACTCGGACGAGTGCAGATGAAGTGGCAGATTTTTTACGCCAAATCAGCCGTGAGCGTCTATCAGGCATCATGGGCTTTACTGATGAGCCGTTGGTGTCGAGTGATTTTATTGGCGATGCGCACTCTTTGGTGATTGATGGCGGTCAAATCATGCAGTCAGGCGAGCAGGTGAAAATCTTTGCCTGGTATGACAACGAATGGGGCTACGCCAATCGTCTGCTGGACATGTGCGCCATTTTGGCACGCCGTTAGCTTAACCACCTACGCCAATCAAAACAAAAAAGACCAATCACGCACGATTGGTCTTTTTTCTTCATCATACAAGAGTATCAAAACTTCGCCAATACTTCATCCAGATCCAGCATGACTTTCTCGCCATTGGCTCGATTGACATACTCGTATTTATTTTCGGCAAGGTTGCGTTCTGAGACGACAATGCGGTGCGGAATGCCGGTCAATTCAAGGTCGGCAAATTTCACACCAGGGCGTTCATCTCGGTCGTCTAGTAGGACATTGACGCCTTTGGCTTTAAGCTGTGCGTATAGCTCGTCTGCTTTGGCTTCTGCCAAGCCGTCTTTTGAACGCATTGGCACGATGGCGACATAAAATGGTGCGATGTTGTCGTCTGGGTTTGGCGTATCTGCCCAGATGATGCCGTTTTCGTCGTGGTTTTGTTCGATGGCGGCGGCGATGATACGACTCACACCAATGCCATAGCAGCCCATCATCAGCGTTACTGGCTTGCCTTCTTTGCCTAAAACCTTGCAGCCCAAAGCGTCAGAGTATTTGTCGCCCAGCTGGAAAATATGACCCACTTCAATGCCACGCTTGATAGACAGCACGCCTTTGCCGTCAGGGCTTGGGTCGCCATCAACAACATTGCGAATATCCACCACGCCTGCGATGACAGCATCTCGCTCCCAGTTCATGCCTGTGGTGTGCTTGTGTTCGATGTTCGCACCAGACACAAAATCCGACAGAGCGGCAGCACTGCGATCCACAAACACAGGAATGCCAAATTCTGCCAAATCCACGCTGATGTAGCCCTTAATCAAGCCTGCTGCTTTGATTTCTTCTTCGCTTGCCATCGTAAATGGCGTGCCAACTTCGGCGATTTTTTCGGCTTTGATTTCGTTTAATTCGTGATCGCCACGCACGATCAATGCCACCAGTTTTGGCATGTCAGGATTTTCTTCTGAATGTGAGCCTTTGACGATGAGTGTTTTGACAGTTTGTTTTAAATCAATGCCCAAATGCTCGGCGACTTCTTCGCAAGTTGGCATATTTGGCGTATCGACATCTTGGCGAGCCTGAGTTGGGGCTTTGCGTTCATCAAAGCAGACAGCTTCGGCAAGCTCAATGTTCGCCGCAAAATCCGATTCGCTAGAAAAAGCGATGTCATCTTCGCCACTTTGAGCTAGTACATGAAATTCGTGCGAGGCAAAACCACCGATTGAGCCTGTGTCGGCTTGCACGGCACGGAAATTTAGCCCCAAGCGAGTAAAGATGCGGCTGTAAGCATCGTACATGTCTTGATAAGTTTCTGCCAAACTTTCCTTATCAATGTGGAAAGAGTAGGCGTCTTTCATTGTAAATTCTCTGGCGCGCATTACGCCAAAACGAGGGCGGATTTCGTCACGGAATTTGGTTTGGATTTGATAATAGGTGGTCGGTAGCTGTTTGTAGCTTTTTAGTTCGTTTCTGGCGATGTCAGTGATGACTTCTTCGTGCGTCGGACCAAGCACAAAATCACGCTGATGGCGGTCTTTAAAACGCAAAAGCTCTGCCCCATAATCTTCCCAGCGACCAGACTCTTGCCACAGCTCGGCAGGCTGAGTGACTGGCATCAGTAGCTCTTGGGCGTTAATGCCGTCCATCTCTTCACGGACGATTTTCTCGACACGCTTTAACACTCTAAGACCTGCGGGCATCCACACATACAGACCAGAGGCAAGTTTTCGGATTAAGCCTGCTCGCACCATCAGCTGGCTTGAGACGATGTCGGCATCGCTCGGTGTTTCTTTTAAAGTGGCAAAGGTAAATTGACTGGCTTTCATAACAACCCTTAAAAATACAAAAATTAGAAATGCAAAATACAATGGTAAATGTGCTATATTAAGGCAATTTTAACCACTTGTGCAACTTAAATTTTTCAAATTTTTCAAATTTTTAAAATTTTTTAAAAAATTGCCCACAATCTTGATATTTGTGGTACATTGAAATTTAAAAATTAAAATAACTTAAAATAAGCTTGGAGGTCTGATGGCAGAGCGTAGCCGATTTTCTGCATTTCATGTGGCGCTGATGTTGGTGCTTGTTATTTTGCTTGGGCTGTTTGCCAAGGCGATGATTGACAAGGCAAGTGAGCCTAAGGTGCAAGCGATCACTCGTGATGGTGTCATCACTGACATCCAGAAGCTCTCTCGCTTGCAGTCGGTGGCTTTTTCGGTGGATACCATCATCACGGCAAATAAATCCGGCACTTGGCAAAGGCTGTGGCAAGATGAGCAAAAGGGGTTGTTTGTGGCGCATGGGCGAGTGCTGGCGGGCGTGGACTTGTCCAAGATCAGCCCTGAGATGGTGCAGGTTGCTCATCATGATGACACTGCGCACATCACCATCAGCGTGCCGCCGTCTGAGGTATTTGAGGTGTATTTGGATGATTTGGAAGTGTACGACTGGCAGACGGGGCTGTTTGGTACGGTGGGCAATGACCCCAAGCTTTTGAGCCAAGCGCAGACTTCCGCCAAACAAGAGGTGATGAACAAAGCCTGTCAGGGTGGCGTGATGACGCTGGCTGCGGAGAATGCCGCCGAGCAGATCAAGGGCTTGTTTGCGCTGACGGGTGCGACGGTGGCGGTGGTCAGTCAAGGCGCAGGTGCGTGTCAGCTGAGCGCATCATCGGCTGTGAATGATAAACCAAATGACAAATAAAAACGGCAAATCATTGATAAATAGACAAAAAAGGACAGCCATGCAAGTCAAATTTTGCGGATTGAGCCAAGTTCAAGACATTAAGAGCGCCTGTGACTTGGGTGTGTCTGCTGTTGGACTGGTGTTTTATCCGCCAAGCCCACGAGCGGTCAGCATCGCCCAAGCCCAAATGCTCGCATCCGCCGTACCAGCTTTTACCACTGTTGTGGCGTTGGTCGTGAATATGGGACAAGATGAGCTTGTCAAATTGGCAAAAGATGTCGCCTTTGACATCATTCAATTTCATGGCGATGAAACCCCTGCCGATTGCCAAACGCTTGCCAAAATGGTAAATAAACGCTGGATAAAAGCAATCCGTGTCAAAGCAGATGACAGCACGAATGATATTTTAAATAAAATCAATGCCTTAAAAGAGCATGGGGCAAGTGGCGTGATTTTGGATGCTTTTTCGGACAGTGCCTATGGCGGCACGGGGCTTGTCTTTGACTGGGATAAAATCCCTGATGATTCGCCTTTGCCGATTTATCTGGCGGGGGGATTGACGCCTGATAATATTGGCGAGATTGTGAGCGATAAAGATTTGACGGCAAAGATTCACGGCGTCGATGTCAGTGGTGGCATTGAAAGGGAGAAGGGCGTGAAGTGTGGGGAGAAAATGCAATTATTTATTCAAAATCTAAGGGGTGGAAGATAATGATGACCGTAGAAATTAACATATTGCCAAGTATTATCCAAAAAGCCATCATGAAAGGTGAGCGAATCAACTTTGCCAATCGAGGTCAGATTGTTGCACATGTGGTAAATGAACCAAAAAACGACAATCCAACCTTATACGAGTGGGCAATGGCTTATGATGGGGTGGATGTGGCGGATATTGAGATTGATGAAGTTAAGTCAATGCCTAGCCCTAATCGTTTTGCGGAGCTTGATTGATGTATCTGCTGGATAATAATGTCATTTCAGAATTACGCAAAATCAAATCAGGTAAAGCGAATATTGGCGTCATAAATTGGGTAAAAGACAAGCCAAAAAATCAAATTTTTACTTGTGATGTCGTGATGATGGAATTGTATCGTGGTGTTTTGCTAAAAGCAAGAAAAGACCCAATGCAAGGCAAGTATTTAAAAGAATGGTTTGATAATTTTGTGATGTCTTATTTTAATGGCAGAATTTTATCGATAAATTTTGACATCAGTTTGATTTGCGCTGAATTCCACACGCCAAATCCACGAGCGGAAAATGATACTTGGATTGCCAGCATTGCCAAATATCACGATTTGATTTTGATTACTCGTAACGAAAGAGATTTTGAAAACTTACCCGTAAAAGTCATCAACCCATTTATTTAAGGAAAAACCTATGAATATTTTAATCACAGGCGTTACCGCAGGTTTTGGTAGACAGATTGCCATCGATTGTGTCAAGGCAGGACATATCGTCATCGGCACGGGCAGGCGAGCGGATAAACTTGGCGAGATTAAAGCGGAACTTGGTGATAATTTCATTCCGCTGTGCTTTGATGTGTCTGATTTGACCGCCATTAAGTCCGCCCTAGGAAGTTTGGATCAGACGCTTTTGACCAACATCGATGTACTGATCAATAACGCAGGGCTTGCGCTTGGCTTGGAATCTGCTGACAAAGCCAGCATCGATGACTGGCAGACGATGATTCAGACCAACACGCTGGGACTGGTGCAGATGACGCATCAGATTTTGCCATATATGGTCGCCAAAAATGACGGCTTGATCATCAATATCTCATCGACGGCGGGTAATTATCCGTATTTTGGGGCGAATGTCTATGGGGCAACCAAGGCGTTTGTGACGCAGTTTAGCCTGAATTTGCGAGCCGATTTGCTTGGCAAAAATGTGCGAGTGACCAACATTGAGCCAGGGCTTTGTGGTGGCACGGAGTTTAGCAATGTGCGTTTTCATGGCGATGACGAGAGAGCCAGCAAAGTCTATGAAAATGTTGAATTTATCCGCCCACAAGACATCAGTAATATGGTATTATGGCTCATCGATCAGCCCAAGCACATCAACATCAACCGCCTAGAAGTCATGCCTGTGGCGCAGACCTTTGCTGGTTTGACGGTGGCTCGCGATTTGTAAGGAGCGAATCATGGAATCTGTAACTTTCACATCAGACAAACGCACCATCCAATTTTTAATAGATTTGGTAAGTCATTTTAATAATCAAAACATTCAAATTGATACCAGTATCAAATCAAAAATCAGCAATCGCCAAAAACAAATGGGCACATTGTCTGATTATCCAGCCGATCCTGCTTTTTATGAGCCTTTGGATAAAGATGAATTGGATAAATGGTAATTAAAATGAGCGCAGGATATTTATTGGATACGCACACTTTGCTTTGGTATTATACCGAGCCTGCCAGATTATCCAAAAAAGCTGCCCAGATATTAACCGATGACGACAATGAAATATTTGTCAGTTCGGCAAGTGTTTGGGAAATGGCAACCAAGCACAGAAAAGGAAAATTGGGTAAAGCTGAAAAAGTGTTGGCAAATTTTGAAACATTGATCAAAGATTGTGATTTTAAACATTTGCCTGTGACTTGGCGGCATGCAAAACTATCAGGTGAATATGCCTTAAAACACGCTGATCCATTTGACAGAATGCTGGCTGCCCAAGCGCAACTTGAAAATTTAGTATTAGTCAGTTGTGATGATGAATTAACAGCATTTCCGATTGATATTATTTGGTAAAAATTAAAGGAAAATTGATATGACAGATTACACCAAATTTCCCAACACCGATGGGCATTTTGGCATTCATGGCGGTCGTTTTGTGTCTGAGACGCTGATGAAGGCGCTAGAAGAGCTTGAAGAGATTTATTTTAAGGCTAAGAATAATCCTGAATTTTGGGCGGAGTTTATGGCGGATTTGACCGATTATGTCGGTCGTCCAACGCCGCTGTACCACGCTCGCCGTTTGAGCGACGAGATTGGCGGTGCGCAGATTTATTTTAAGCGTGAAGACCTAAACCACACTGGCGCTCACAAGGTCAATAACACCATCGGGCAGGCATTGCTTGCAAAAATGGTGGGCAAAAAACGCATCATCGCCGAGACGGGCGCAGGACAGCATGGTGTGGCGACAGCGACGATTGCGGCACGCTTAGGGCTAGAATGCGTGGTCTATATGGGGGCGGACGATGTCGAACGCCAAAAAATGAATGTCTATCGCATGCGACTTTTGGGAGCAAAAGTGGTGGCGGTGACATCGGGTTCTCGCACCCTAAAAGACGCCATGAATGAGGCGATGCGTGACTGGGTGGCGAATGTGGACAGCACTTATTACATCATCGGTACGGTGGCAGGTCCGCACCCTTATCCGCTACTTGTTCGTGATTTTCAGGCGATCATCGGTCGTGAGGCTAAGCTACAACATCTTGAAAAAACTGGCAAAAACCCTGACGCACTGGTGGCGTGTGTGGGCGGCGGCTCGAATGCCATCGGCTTGTTTTATGAGTTTTTGAATGATGATGGTGTGGCAATCTATGGCGTGGAGGCGAACGGCGAGGGGCTTGATACGCCAAATCATGCCGCACCTTTGCAAGCGGGGCGAGTGGGCGTATTGCACGGCAATCGCACCTATCTGATGGCGGATGATGAAGGGCAGGTGCTGGGTACGCACTCCATCTCAGCAGGGCTTGATTATCCGGGAGTGGGTCCTGAGCACAGTTTCTTAAAAGACATGGGGCGTGTGCAATATGTGGGCGCAACGGACGAAGAGGCCTTGCACGCATTTCGTGAAGTGACGAGCAAAGAGGGCATCATCCCTGCGCTTGAAAGCTCGCATGCGGTGGCGTATGGCATGAAACTTGCCGCCACCATGCGACCAGATCAGTCCATCATCATCAATATGTCAGGGCGTGGCGACAAAGATTTGCACACGGTGATGAGTATTGATGGCATTGAGATGGATTAAGCGGCCGTGATTGAGCAGTTTAAATCATCTGAAAAAAGCGTGGATTTTCACGCTTTTTTCACGCTTTTTTTGATGCTAAAACTGGCAGGCATAAAAAAGGCGGTGCTTATCGCCACGCCTTTTTTGCTTTTATTAAATTGGCTTAATTAAATTGACTCGCCACGCCACAAATCTTCTAGCGTTTCACGCACACGCACCACTCTATGTAAGCCACCATCTGCCATCACCTCGCATGGGCGTGGGCGAGTGTTGTAGTTGCTTGCCATCGTAAAGCCGTACGCACCTGCCCCAGTAATCGCCAGCACATCGCCGACTTGCAGAGCTAAGGCTCGATCTTTGCCCAAAAAGTCGCTTGATTCGCACACCGTGCCGACAATGTCCCAAGTCGCCACATCGGCGGTGTGGTTTGGCTTGGTCGGAATGATTGCCATGACCGATTCGTATAAAGCAGGGCGAATCAGCTCGCTCATGGACGCATCCATGATGGCGAAATTTTTGTGTTCGGTGGGTTTTAGTACATCTACTTTGGTCAGTAGCACGCCAGCGTTGGCAGCGATGTTGCGACCAGGTTCTAGGTGCAGACCCAAGCCGTATTTGGCTTGTAGGGCGAGCAGTTTTGGTAGCAGTGCTTCGGCAAATTCATGCACGCTGGCAGGATTTTCATCAATATAACGCACACCCAGACCGCCACCCAGATCAATGTGCTTTAAGCGAATGCCACGAGCATCAAGCTCATCAATCAGTTCAATGACTTTGTCCAAAGCATCGACAAAGGGCTTAACTTCGGTCAGCTGTGAGCCGATATGACAATCAATGCCAACAATCTCAATATTTGCCAAGCCTTTGGCGTACTCGTAGGCAGACACCGCCACATCGTGAGCAATGCCAAATTTATTGTCTTTCATGCCTGTTGAGATGTAAGGGTGGGTTTTGGCATCGACATCAGGATTGATACGCAGGGCGATGGGGGCGGTTTTGCCCAGCGTTTGTGCCACGGCATTGATGGTGTCAAGCTCGCTTAGCGCTTCTACATTAAAACAGCCAATGCCTGCTTCTAGGGCGACTTTGATGTCGCTGGCGGTTTTGCCCACGCCAGAATAGACCACACGCCCAGCATCGCCCCCTGCCTTTAATACACGAGACAGCTCGCCCACCGAGACGATGTCAAAACCTGCCCCTGCTTTGGCAAGGGTAGCAAGCACCGCAAGATTTGAGTTGGCTTTGACGGCGTAGCAGATTTGCACATCATTCAAGGCGCTAAAACTCTCCACATAGGCGGTATAATTGGCAAGTAGGGCGTTTTTTGAATACACATAGAGTGGCGTGCCATAAGTCTGGACAAGCGTGTCGCTACTGACACCATCAATGTGCAAAATGTCGTCTTGATAGTCAATAAAATCAAGAGCATCGGTCAATGTGCGTGCGTCAATGTGCAGCGCACCGTCAATGGTCTGGCTTGCGGTATGAAAAGTCATCATCTTGTCTCGGTCTGTCTTAAAATCTGTCTTAAAATATAAAGTCGTGGCTATAAGACGGTTAGGTTTTTATCTATTTGATTTAAAGGATTTTAGATGATTGTGAAGAATTGACATCTTAACAATCTTGCTTAACAATCCCAATAGCCATCAGCTCAATAGTCGTCAGGGCTGCCAGCAGACTCAGTGTGCGTGTCATGTGTCACGGCTGTGCTGGTGGTGCTTGGCAAGTACAGTGCGCCTTTTTGACCGCAGGCGGACAGCAGGGCGCACACAAAGGTGGCGATTAACAGGTGTTTCATAGGGTTTGGTCTTTGGTTTGGTTATGGGTGTTTTGCTTTTTAAAATAATATTAAAAATATCAAAAGCATTTTACCTAAATTTTGTAAAAATACCAATGAATTTTCATGAATTGATGATAAACCAATGATTATCAAAGAAAAAACACGGCAAAAAAACTGGCAATTTCCTAAAGACTTTTGGCGCATTTATTGCTATAATGCCAGTCAAATCGTTGTTTTAAACAACGATCACTTTCAAATAAAAAATAAGGAGACACTCATGGCGCTCATCAACCCAACTTTGGTACTAAACTGCGGCTCATCTTCATTAAAATACGCTCTCATCTCAGAAGATGGCGAGACTCGCATCGAGGGTCTGGCAGAGGCATTGGGCAACAGCGACGCACGCATCAAGCACAAAAATCTTGATGGCTCAAAAGTTGAGATCAACATCCCAAATTCAGGTGCGCACACCGAGGCCCTAAAAATCATCCTAGGCGAGCTGATCGCTGAGTATAAGCCTGTGGCGGTGGGTCATCGTGTGGTACACGGCGGCGACAAATTCACCAAAGCCACCGTCATCAACGATGAAGTATTGGCGCACATCGAAGAACTTGCCAGCCTTGCACCGCTGCACAACCCAGCGAACGCAGCGGGCATCCACGCCATCAACGAGCTGTTCCCAGAGTTGCCACAAGTGGCGATTTTTGATACGGCATTTCATCAGACCATGCCAGCGCACGCTTATCGCTATGCCATTCCAAAAGAGCTTTTTGAAGAGCATCATATCCGCCGCTACGGCTTTCATGGCACTTCGCACGCCTATGTGTCAAACCGTGCAAGCGAGCTGACTGAAAAAGACGGCAAGCACGGCTGGATCGTGGCGCACCTTGGTAATGGCTGCTCAGCCACTGCCATCTATGACGGCAAAAGCCTAGATACTTCGATGGGTGTGACCCCGCTAGAAGGCTTGATCATGGGTACTCGCTCAGGCGATGTGGACCCAAGTCTGCACGCCATGCTACATCGCAAGCTTGGTCTGTCGATTGACGAAATTGACACGCTTTTGAACAAAAAATCAGGTCTGCTTGGCATCTCTGGCGTCTCAAACGACATGCGTAACCTTGAAGAGGCGGACAAAAATGGCAATGCCGACGCAGCGCTTGCCCTAGACATGTTCGCCTATCGTGTCGCCAAATACATCCTAAGCTACACCGCAGCCTTGCCAGAATTGACAGGCGTGGTGTTCACAGGCGGTATCGGTGAAAATGGCGCCGACATGCGTGCTAAGATTGTCAGCCACCTAAAACACTTGGGTGCAAAATTTGACGCACAAAAGAACCAAGACTTGTTCCGTGGTGCAGAAGGCTCATTCCATGCGCCAGATTCTGCGGTGGAATTTTGGGTAGTGCCGACCGATGAAGAATTCCAAATCATGAGCGAGACTCGTGCGGTATTGGGTCTGTGATAAAAAAGTTGGGCGAATTTGCCCAACTTTTGCTTTGATTTTTCATCGTTTAAAATCTAAAATAAAGCAATCAAATTCATTAAAAATTTCCTAGGAAAATCTTATGACAACGATTTTATTAGTACCAGTGCAACAGAGTAATCTTGAAGCATTGGCAAATAAAACAGGCAAAACTGCTTTTAATCCATTGACGGCATTTGGTCAAGAGACCTTCGAGACTCATCTTGCTGACAATAATTTGGATGATTTGTTGGAGCTGATTTATGCCAAAGTCAATGAAAGCTCTGATGAGATTAAATTGGTGCAAGGCTTAAGCTTACAGCATTCTTATGCCGCCCAAGTGAATCTTGATTTGGCAAAGGCATTGGACGCTGATGTGATTTTGGTGGGTGATGACGCTGCTTTGCTTGCCATTGCTAAGGCACAATTTGGCGAGCGTGTCGTTGGCACGGTTTCATCTGATGGCGACATCGCAAGCCTAGTCAAGCCAAGCACTCGCAAGCCAAACCTATCGCCATCGGCATTTCGTCATGCCTTGGTCAAAAAAGCTCAAGCTGCCAACAAGCGCATCGTTTTGCCAGAGGGCGACGAGCCACGCACCATTGAGGCAGCGGCGATTTGCCAATCTCGTGGCATTGCTCAGTGTGTGCTACTTGGCGATCCTGCCAAGATTCAAGCGGTGGCTGCCGAGCGTGGCGTCACTTTGCCAGAGGGCATTGAGATCATCGAGCCATCCACTGTGATTGAAAAATATGTCGCTCCGATGGTAGAGCGCCGCAAGGGCAAGCTTGACGAGGCAGGTGCAAGAGCCGCTCTACAAGACACCGTTTATCTAGGTACGATGATGCTACAAGTGGGCGATGTTGATGGTTTGGTGTCTGGTGCGGTGCATACGACTGCCGACACGATTCGTCCAGCATTCCAGTTGATCAAAACCGCGCCAGAATACAGCTTGGTATCTAGCGTGTTCTTTATGCTGCTGCCTGATTCGGTGGCGGTGTATGGCGACTGTGCGGTCAATCCAAACCCAACCGCAGAACAGCTTGCCGAAATCGCCATTCAATCAGCAGAATCAGCGACAGCGTTCGGCATTGATCCAAAAGTGGCGCTCATCAGCTACTCGACCATCAACTCAGGCTCAGGCCCTGATGTGGATACGGTCAAAGAAGCCCTAGAAATCGTTCGCACCAAAGCCCCGACATTGAAAGTCGATGGTCCGCTACAATTTGACGCAGCCAGCGTACCATCTGTGGGTAAGTCTAAAGCCCCAAATTCAGCGGTGGCAGGCGAGGCGAATGTGTTCATTTTCCCTGATTTGAACACAGGCAACACTACCTATAAGGCAGTGCAACGCACCGCAGGCGTGGTCAGCGTCGGTCCAATGCTACAAGGTCTAAACAAGCCAGTCAATGACCTATCTCGTGGCTGTTTGGTAGATGACATCGTCTTTACCATCGCTTTGACGGCGATTCAAGCCATCGAGGGCTGATTGACGGCTCAACTTTTAATCCCTGTCCATGGACGGGGATTTTTTTAAATGTGAATATCATGATGGCGGCGAGCGTCATTTGTGTGCTATGATATGCCAACGCAAGAAATTGGATGCGGCGTGTTGTCACAACACTTGCAAACGACCGTCAATCAGCGAGAATGTCAGTGAGAATCAAAGATGACCAGAATTGAAACTACTTTTAAAGCCCTAAAATCTCAAAATAAAAAAGCACTCATCCCATACATCATGGCAGGCGACCCAAACCCTGCCGTTACCGTGTCGCTGCTGCATGATTTGGTGGCGCATGGGGCGGACATCATTGAGCTTGGCTTGCCGTTTTCTGACCCGATGGCAGATGGGCAAATTATCGCTCATGCTGGTGAGCGAGCTTTGGCTCGTGGCACCAGTACGCTGTCTGCCATTGAGATGGTGCGTGAGTTTCGTAAGACCAACACCCATACGCCGATTCTGGTGATGGGCTATCTAAATCCGATTGAAATCATCGGCTATGAAAAATTTGCCGATTTGTGTGCTTCGGCTGGCGTGGATGCGATTTTGATGGTGGATTTGCCACCGTATGAGGCTGGCGATTTTCCAAAAAATCTACACACTCGCACGGACAATCCAATCAATCAGATTTTCCTACTCTCACCCACCACCGAGCCTGAGCGCCGTGCCAAGGTCATCAAAGAATGCAGCGGCTTTATCTATTATGTTTCGGTCAAGGGCGTGACAGGCTCAAAAGCATTGAATGTGGATGAGGTGAGCCGTCAGATTCAAATCATCAAATCTGAGACCGACATTCCTGTGTGCGTGGGCTTTGGCATTCGTGACGGTGTGTCGGCTCGTGCCTTGGGAGCGGTGGCTGATGGCGTGATTGTCGGTAGCGAGCTTGTCAAAAACTTTGCAGGCGTGGCGGCAGATGATGAGGCGGCGATTGCATCTGCTCGTGCCAATTTGCTTGCCAAGATGGATGAATTGCGAGCTGCGATTGACAGTATTTGATGGCGATCGTGCGATTTGACCGCTCATTTAGCATAAAGATGGCATAAATTAGCATAAAAGATGGCATAAATTTGCCTGATGACACAAAATTTATTTGCCAAATAAATAATACAAGTGTAAACTATGTCAAATTGTAAATGATACAAAAGCAAGGATAATTTATGTCAAATCCAGCTGAAATGGCAACGAGCGAGCCGACCATTTGGCTAAAACGCAGCGTGCCGGGCATCAAGCAAGATCGTGTGGTCGTACCATCGGCGGTGGAGACCGAGCCATCGACCGAATGCCCAAATTGCCATTCTTTAACCACCAATACCAGCTTGATTTTTAATCAATATGTTTGCCCTGATTGTGATCATCATTTGACCATGTCGGCACGCAAACGCTTAACTTGGTTTTTTGACAGTGTCAGTGCGGAGCTGGGTCAGGAATTTGTTGCAGGCAATCCGCTGAATTTCGTGGATTCTAAGCCTTATCCCAAGCGCATGGAAGAGGCGCAGGCGGCGACTGGCGAGAGCGAGGCTTTGCTGGTTATGGAAGGTCGCATTAAAAATTTAGAACTCATCGCTTGTGCGTTTGATTTTAAATTCATGGGCGGTTCCATGGGTTCGGTGGTGGGCGACCGCTTTGTGATGGCTGCCGAAAAAGCCCTAGCCGAACGCAAGCCTTTGGTGTGCTTTGCGGCATCTGGCGGTGCAAGAATGCAAGAGGGCTTGCTTTCATTGATGCAGATGGCACGCACATCGGCAGCGATTGAGCGGCTGCGACTGGCGGGCGTGCCTTATGTGGTGGTGCTGACCA
Organism: Moraxella nasibovis; assembly: GCF_029581575.1. Taxonomy (NCBI): domain Bacteria; kingdom Pseudomonadati; phylum Pseudomonadota; class Gammaproteobacteria; order Moraxellales; family Moraxellaceae; genus Moraxella; species Moraxella nasibovis. The sequence continues at coordinate 497,268 of NZ_CP089975.1, forward strand.
ACCCTGTCTATGGCGGAGTTACCGCAAGTCTTGCCATGCTTGGCGATGTGCATATCGCTGAACCTAAGGCGATGATTGGCTTTGCAGGCAAACGAGTGATTGAGCAGACGGTGCGTGAAGTGCTTGACGAGCCATTCCAGCGAGCAGAGTTTTTGCTAGAAAAAGGCACGGTGGATATGGTGGTGCATCGTCATCAGTTGGTGGAGACGGTGCATCGCATTTTAACCAAACTTGCTAAATTGCCAAATGCTTGATTTTTCCTTAAATTTTTTGATTTTTATCCGAAAAATAGCAAGGTTTTTCTATCTTTTGCCAAGAATGTGCTATAATAACAAAAACGCTTGCAATGCAGGCGTTTTTGTTATGGGTTAAAAATGAGAAAATCATGCACAATACCACGCTCACCGAACACGACAGCCTATCATCATGGCTAGAATATATCGCATCCATTCATGTCTCCGCCATTGATATGGGACTTGATCGTGTGCTGCCTGTGGCTCAAAAACTGGGCATCTTAAAACAAGATTTGACCCACCTCCCTTATGTCTTTACGGTGGCAGGCACGAACGGCAAAGGTTCAACCACAGCGACCATCGCCCAGATTTGCCAAAGCGCAGGGTATAAGACAGCACTGTATCAATCGCCACATTTGGTGAGCTTTACCGAACGCATCAAGATAGGCGGCATAGGCATTGATGAGCCGACACTTGTGCGTGCGTTGGCGAGCGTTGAGCAGGTGCGTTTAGAATGCGGTCTGTCTTTGTCGTTTTTTGAGATGACGACTTTGGCGGCTTTTTTGATTTTTAAAGAAGCTGCCTGTGATGTGTGGGTGCTAGAAATTGGCTTGGGCGGACGACTTGATGTGGTCAATATCATTGATCCTGATGTGGCGGTGATTACCAATGTTGGCATTGACCATGTGGATTGGCTGGGCGATGATATTGAGAAAATTGGCTTTGAAAAGGCAGGGATTATCCGCCCTAATATTCCTGCGATTTTGGGGGCAAGACAGCTACCAAACAGCGTCTTTGAAGTGGTGCAGAACAATCAGGCGTATGCTTATCAGCTGGGTCGTGCCTATGAATTTAGCGAGCAGGCAGACGGCTGGCAATATTCATCGCCTGCCATTACGCTTCATTTGCCCAAGCCTAAATTATCGCTGATGAATGCGGTCAATGCAGTCAGTGCGGTATTGGCATCGTCTTTGGAGATTGCTCCGCACGCCATTGCTTATGGGCTAAACCAAGTGTCGCTTGCTGGGCGGTTTGATCATCGCTTGCTTGCAGGTCGTCAGTGGTTGTTTGATGTGGCGCATAACGCTCATGGCATGGGTTTTTTGTTGGAGCAGTTCATTCCTTATTGGCAGCATCATCAAGCCAAGCACAATGCCGCCAAGCTCCATGTCGTCTTTTCTATGCTGGGTGATAAGGACATCGGCTCGGTGCTGGATTTGTTGCAGGCGAGCATGAACGATGGGGCGTTTAAGATTGCCACTTGGCACATTGCCGCCATTGACCATGTGCGAGCCATGCCGTTGTCCGAGATTTTGTCGTTGGTCAATGAGCGTCTTGATGGGGCGAATATCATCACTTATGAGAATCTGGCGGCGGCAAGTGCTGGGGCGGTGGCGACAAGTGGCGAGCAGGATTTGTTGTTGGTGTTTGGTTCGTTTCACACGGTGGGCGAAGTGCTGACGGCATTGAATTAAACCGCCAAGATTGTTGTGATATTGTAAACAAACGCTTGGCGCGCTTATTGTTGGATTGACAAGGCGTTATAAAAATTGTATTTTTATCGGTTTGTATTTTATGATTTTGATTTGTTCAGCATGACAGACAAATTGATGGTGCTTTATGATTGCAAAACAAATAATTTTAGGGTCGGCATTGCTTTTGGGTGGGGTGGTAACGATTTTTGCCATGACGCAAAACAACAAATCTGCCAAGCCAGACGACAGCGTGCAGCAGCCTGTCAAGGAGACGCAGACGGTCGCACGACCTGTGGCGGTGCCTTTGACCGCAGATGTGGCGACCGAAGAAAAGGTGCTGGCACAAAAGCAACGAGAGCGAGAGATTTATAATCGGCAGCTCGCCAAAGAGGCTGATGCGCTCTTAAATGAGCAAGAGCAAGCTCGTATGCTGGCGCTGGACAAAGCCAAGCAAGAGGCGAATCCGACATCAAGCACGCAGATCAGCGCCGACAGTGCCTCTAAAAGCGAGCTGATCGCTGTGCCTGCGGTGCAGACTCGCCCAGAGGCGGTGGAGGCGGCAAGAGCGGCTGAGCAGAAGAAAGCTGCCGAACAAAAGGCGGCTCAAGAAAAACAGCTTGCCGAACAAAAAGCCAAAGAGGCACAAAGCACTAAGACTGCTGACAATAAAGCAGCCGAATCCAAAAAAGAGCAAGACACCAAAAAAGCAAAGACTGACCAAAGCAAGTCTCAAAATAAAGCACAAAACACCGCCAAGGGCAAGCACACGGTGGTGCAGGGCGATACTTTGATTAGACTGTCTAGCACCTATGGCGTCCCTGTTTCGGCATTGGCAGCAGCCAATAACATGAGCCGTAATGACGCTTTGCCATTGGGTCGCACCATCAACATTCCTAGTGCGTCTGAGGTAGCCAAAATCGAGCGCAGCCAAAAGCAAACCAATGCTCAAAAGCCTGCCAAGACCGATGAGAAAAAGCCTGCAAGCAGCACAAATTCTGCCTATAATTACAGCGTGCAAGTCGCCATCTCGCCTGACAAAGCCAAAGTCGATGAGATGGTCAAAAAGTACCGTGCGGCAGGCTATCAGGTCAGCACCAGTCAGACTTCTCGTGGTACTCGTGTGCTGATCGGCTCGGCAAATTCTTATGATGAGGCAAACGCACTCAAACAAAAGCTTGCCAAAGACGGTCGAGTCGATGCCAGTGGTGCGTGGGTGAAAAAGCTGGAAAAATAATGCTTTTTTATCCAGACTTGGCAAATGATAAAAAACACGGTATCATGCCGTGTTTTTTATGTCTTTGAATTATTTTGATTTTTTTATTTGATTTTTTATTTGATTTGGGGGTTTGGGTGCTATGATTGAGCTGGTGATTGGTCTTGGTGTGGTGCTGCTTGCGCTGATTATTTGGTTTAAAAGACCCAAACAAAAGGCGGTCAAGGGTGATGAGCTTGCCATTTGGCCGTTTGAGCCGATGCCAATCATGACTGATAGCGAGGTGCTGTTTTTTAAAAAATTACAGCTTGCCTTGCCTGAGTATTTGATTTTCAGTCAGGTGCAATTATCCAGAATCATTGAGCCAAGCGATGAAGCGGGACGAGACCGTCAATTTTGGTTCAATAGAGTGTGTCGTCAGAGCGTGGATTTTGTGCTGATTGATAAAGACTGCCAGACGGTACTGGCTGCCATTGAGCTGGACGACTGGACACACGAGTCGCAAGCACGCCAAAAACAAGACGCCAAAAAAGACAAAGCTTTGGCAAGTGCAGGCATACCCATCATGCGTTTTCATGCCGAAAAGATGCCAAGCATTGAGATGGTGCGCATGGATGTGATTGAAGTGCTTAGACAATTTGGCTGATGTCTGATGGCGTTTAATTTCATAGACAAATCCACGCACTGCCCAAAATCATAAATTAGCAAGCATAAAAAAACCACGCAAATAGGGCGTGGTTTTTATTGTTAAAGCAAGTTTAAGGCTGCTTATAAGCCTTGTGGCATGAACCACAGCTTTCGCCAAGCTTGCCTAGTGGGGCGCTGACATCGTTGGCAGATTGAGCGTTGGCAGCAGCGTCAGACAGGGCAGTGGCAGCGGCATTGAATTCGTCTGCTTTTGCCTTAAAGCCAGCAGCGTCTGACCATACGGCATCTTGGGCTTTGCCTTTATTGGCAGCGTCAGCAAAATGCGACCAAACATGGTCGGTGCTCGCCTTGATGCTGTCGGCTTGTTCTTTGAAAGCAGCGGCATCAAAGGTCTCAGGCTTTTCGGTCATGCCTTTCATGATGTCGCTAGAAATGCGCCAGTCTTGCATGATGTCTTGACGAGCTTTGATGTCGTCGGCGGTTTGGGTTTTTGAGCTACACGCTGTCAGCGCCAAGGCTGATATAGCAAATGCAGCGACTACTTTGCTAAATGATTTCATGGCTTCCTCATTAGGGTGGCTAAATGCGCCATCGGACAAATTAAATCCCAAATGGCGCAAGATACAGCAAATATAGCACACTCGTTGTCAATACTCAATCATCACGCACGGATTGTTACAATCTAAAAAGACTGCTCAAACTTCTGGTAACTTTTCTCACGCATTGACACATCATCGCTGGCTGATGTGTATGCTCATCGATTGAGCTTTGTGGTGTGGTGTGATGTCAAGCCAAAGCCAGCCAGTCTTTTGGTTTTAGATAAAAGTCGGTCAATTCAAATTCACGAGTGCCTGCCTGTGGTTCGTAGCGATACGCCCAGCTTGCCAGCGGCGGCATACTGACTAAGATGGATTCGGTGCGTCCGTTGGATTGCAAACCAAAAATCGTCCCACGGTCATAGACGAGATTGTACTCCACATAGCGTCCCCGTCTATAAAGCTGAAACGCTCGTTCATCGGCGGTGTAGGCTTTGTGTTTGTTATTGTCAAAGATGGGCAAAATGCCGTCCAGATAGCCCAGACCGACCGCTTGCATGAGCGAAAAACACTTCTCAAAATCCCAGCCTGTGGTGGCGGTGTTGATGTCATCATAAAACAGACCGCCCACGCCACGACATTCATTGCGGTGTTTTAGATAAAAATAGTCATCGCACCATGTTTTAAATTTTGGGTAAATCTCTTCGCCAAAAGGTTGGCATAACTCATGAGCGACCTTATGCCAATGGACGACATCGGATAAGTTGGGATAAAAGGGTGTCAAATCAAACCCACCGCCAAACCACCAAATCGGCGCGCCGCCATCATTTGGCTGTGCCACAAACAGTCGCACATTGGCATGGCTTGTGGGAATGTGCGGATTTTTTGGGTGAATGACCAAGGATACGCCCATTGCTTGAGCTTTTGCCCCTGCCAGTGTCGGATAACGTTCGGATGCTGATGGCGGTAGTTTGTTGATGTGAATGTGGCTGAACATCACGCCGCCTTTTTCAATGACTTGTCCGTCTGATAGGACGCACGAGCGACCGCCACCACCTTCGGCTCGCTCCCAGTCGTCGATGACGAATTTGGCATCGCTACCGCCATCAACACCGCCTGCGGATTCTTGGGCTTCTAAGGCTTGGCAAATTTGTGCTTGCAAGTTCAATAAAAATTGGCGAACTTTGGCAAGTTTGTCTTCAAATGCGTAAAAATCGTTCGTGTTGTTCATATGTTTTGTCCATAAATTAGTGGCTGTCGGTTTGTTTTTGGATAAAATGCCCCATTTTCTCGCCTTTTATCCCCAGATAGTCTTCATTGTGTGGATTTACGCCGACTATCAATGGCACTCGCTCCACGATGTCAATGCCAAGCTCGGTTAAGCCACTCACTTTATTGGGGTTGTTGGTGAGAAGTTTGGCTTTTGTAATGCCGACTGATTTTAACATCACTTCACACATCTCATAAGTGCGAGCGTCCGCTGGTAGTCCCAGCATGAGATTGGCTTCTAGGGTGTCGTGTCCTTGGTCTTGTAGGGCGTAGGCACGGATTTTATTGACCAGCCCAATCCCACGCCCTTCTTGGCGTAAGTAGAGTATCGCCCCACAGCCGTGAGCGATGATTTGTTTCATGGCAAAGTTTAATTGTGGGCCACAGTCGCATTTGAGCGAGCCAAACGCATCGCCAGTCAAACACTCCGAATGAATGCGAATGAGCGGAATGATATCTGTGTCATCGCAAGGCAGGCCGTGCGAGAGCAAAATGTGTTCTTGACCGTGTTCGTTTTCAAAGGCATGAATGACAAAATCCCCATGCACGGTAGGGAGATTGGCCTTGCTGACAAATTGGTACAAAATGTTCCCCAAATCTGGTAAATTGTGAATAATTTGTGAATTAAATGGTGCTACTATGGCAAATTAAAAGGCTATCTTGTAAAATAAGCCATTCGCCAAAAGTCGAATGCTTATTATAACCCAAAAATTGTCATAAACTTAACACGACTTTTTAAAGATAACCGTTAAAGAATTAAAACTTGGAACATAGCCTAATGCCAACTTCTGCCACCATGCCAAGCCACCAACCCAAAACTTTTACCACCATACCAACCGCTCGCCCGCACACGCCCACGCTTGACCGTGTGGATTTGCCTTGTGATTTAAAGTCGCTAAATGCTGATGAGCTGTGCGTTTTGGCGGATGAACTGCGTGAATATTTGCTGTGGTCGGTCGGTCAAAGTGGCGGACATTTTGGGGCGAATTTGGGTGTGGTGGAGCTGACCGTTGCTCTGCACGCCATGTATGACACGCCTTATGATAAACTTGTCTGGGATGTGGGTCATCAGGCGTATGCACACAAAGTGCTTACAGGGCGTAAAAACGAACTGCCCAGCATTCGTAGCAAGCAGGGCTTGACCGCCTTTCCTGAGCGGGGTGAGAGCGAGTACGACACCTTTGGCGTGGGGCATAGCTCAACTTCCATCTCAGCAGGACTGGGTATGAGCCTTGCCAGCCGTATTTTGGGCGAAAACCGTAAAGTCGTCTCCATCATTGGCGATGGGGCGATGACGGGGGGTATGGCATTTGAGGCGATGAACGATGCGGTGCAACAAAATGCCGATTTGACAGTGGTGCTAAATGATAATGACATGTCCATCTCGCAGGCGATTGGTGGATTTAGCCGTCATTTGGCAAGGCTTTGGCAACGAGGTCTGGCGTTTGACATGGATAAGCACGGCAACATTTTGATGACCAAGCGAGAGATTAGCACCGATGACCGCCGAGTGCGTCATTATCTGCACATGGCAACGGACGCCAAAGAGACTTTGGAGAAAATCCCTGCCAAACTGGGGACAAACCTTGTGCAAAATATCGGTAATTTGCTTGGCAAAAACGCTCCGCCCATGCCCCTATCGGACAAAATTGCCGAAAAATTGAACGACCACATTTTCCCTGATAATTTGTTTAAGGCGATTGGCTTTACTTATCTAGGACCTTTTGATGGGCATGATTTGCCAAAGCTGTTGCAAGTCTTTGAACGAGCCAAACAGCTCAAAGGGGCGGTGCTGATTCATGTGCATACAGTGAAGGGCAAGGGCTTTGCACCTGCCGAAGCCGACCCCATCAAATACCACGCCATTGGCAAGCTGCCAAAAACCGACACGCCTAAGACCGATAAACCTACCGCCAAAAAATACTCGGACATTTTTGGGGAGTGGCTCATGGATAAAGGCGATGACCCCAAGCTCGTTGCCATTACGCCTGCGATGTGCGAAGGCTCTGGCATGGTGGAATTTGCCAAGCGTTATCCTGCCAAGTTTTTTGATGTGGCGATTGCCGAACAGCACGCCGTAACCTTAGCTGGCGGTATGGCGACAGGCGGACTCAAACCTGTGGTGGCGATTTATTCCACCTTTTTGCAGCGAGGCTACGATCAGTTTGTTCATGATGTCGCCTTGCAAAAGTTAGATGTTACCTTTGCCATTGACCGAGCGGGGCTTGTGGGCGAGGACGGAGCGACTCATGCAGGCGTGTTTGATTTGGCGTATTTAAGATGCGTGCCAAATGTCATCATCGCCACGCCAAGTGATGAACACGAATGCTATCAGCTATTAAACGCTTGCTATGATTATCAAGGAACGAGTGCCATTCGCTATCCACGAGGGGCAGGCGTGGGGCGTGAGATTGTCAAAACTGATGAAAAGTTTGAAATCGGCAAAGGGCGAATTGTTTGGCAAAGCGGTCAAGAAAAACCGTTCGTGGTGAGCCAGTCAAACCATGACGGTTTTTCTGATGTCCTTCGACAAGCTCAGGACGAACGAAAAACCATACAAACAAACAGCAACAAACATTTGGTACTGTTTAACTTCGGCACTCGCTTGGCGGACGGCTTAAAAGCGGTAGAAAAACTTGAAAATGTCTCGGTTACCGTCTGTGATATGCGGTGGGTTAAGCCTCTTGATACTGCCTTGATTGACAAACTTGCCAAAACCGCCACCCACATCGCAACCCTTGAAGAACATCAAATCATGGGTGGAGCGGGTTCTGCGGTGGGCGAATATTTGGCAAGCGCAGGCATAACTTTACCGATAAAACAGCTTGGCATTGCCGACAAATTCATCGCCCACGGCTCGCACGCTGAACAGTTGGCAGAATGTGGGATTGATGAGAAAGGGATTTTGGAGAGTTTAACCAAATTTATCAATTAAAATCAGGAATGAATAATGATGAAAGTCTCTGTTTTATTAGGTTTGGCGATTTGTCTTGTGGCTTGTCAGCAAATAAACGGCTCGCCTAAAATGTCTAATCCTGATTATTGCCATCTTGTACAAACAGTGGATTATAATTTGTATGAGGTTTTGGAGCTTGGTACGAGTAGTGACTTTCAAGATATGATTGTATCTAGTATGCCGTTGCTACGACGAAATGCCTTTGAAAGTGTTGAGCTGATTGATGATGATTTGATTGATGGCAATATTAATCTTTTCATTCAAATTAAAGACGATAGTATTAGGAAGTCACAACCCACCACCCCTTCAGTTGTTTTGGAAGTTGATGGTAAAAAAGTGCAGTTTTTCAATGTGTATAATCAGCTTGACCATGAAATAGAATTGGCTTTTGCTGATAATGATTTGGCATTATCTACTTTTGAAAAGCTAAAATTTGTGAATTGCAAGTAGTGAAATCTGTCAAGAGCTCATTAAAAGTCGTGGTAATTTTGGCTATTTTGGTGTATCATAATCGTTTGTTTGCATGACGAGTGCAAAACCGATTATTTAACTGTTTAACATGAATCTGGTAGGTGAATTATGGAACCGATGGTGGTGATTGCATCACAAGTAGCACAAAAAGTAGGTCATGAGATTTTGCGAGCTCATGAAAATCGTCATCGTGTTGATTTGGCGGTAGAATCTAAGGGTATTGATGGCCTAGTCACCAAAATTGACCGTTATGCCGAAGAGCTGACCATTTCTTTATTAAAAGAAAGCTATCCAAATCACTCATTTTTGGGCGAAGAGTTTGGCTTGCAAGAAGGCAAGGGCATGGATGCAGAATGGTGCTGGATCATTGATCCTTTGGATGGCACGCAGAACTTTGTGCATGGCGTACCGCATTTTTGCGTGTCCATCGCCGTCCAAAAAAATGGCGTCACCGAGCATGGCGTGGTCTATGACCCTGTGCGTGATGAGCTATTTACTGCCAGCCGTGGTCGTGGTGCCAGATTGAACCAACGCCGTTTGACGGTTTCCGACCGCAAAACCATCGCAGGCGGTCTGTTTACCACAGGGCACCCTTATGAGCGTATGGTTGGCGAGACTCGCACCAGCTTTGCTCGTCAGCATTTTGCCAGTTTGCAGGCTGTATGTGAAAATGGCGGTCAGGTTCGCCGTACAGGTTCGGCAGCGCTTGATCTTTGCTATGTGGCGGCAGGTCGTTTTGATGGCTATTTTGAGATGAGCATCAAGCCTTGGGACATCGCAGCAGGCGAGCTGATCGTCACCGAATCTCGTGGCGTGGTCGTGGATCATCATGGTGCAAGTCAAGCGATGACGACAGGCTCGATATTTGCATGTAATGTCAAATTGCTAAAACCGCTCATGCAGTTGGTCATTCCGACTTGGGAAAACGCCTTAATCAATTGATGGGGTGTTGATCTAATCCTGTCATGAATCACACAAAAACCCAAATGCGACTTGCATTTGGGTTTTTGTTTTGTATATAATCTAAAAACTGTTGAAACAAGGAAGTTTTCATGGATTCTATCATTTCTTTATTATTGCCTTTATGCTTGATGGTTGTCATGGCAGGGCTTGGGCTTGAACTGACGATTCGTGATTTTTTGCGCGTCAAGGATAATCCCAAGGTCATCATCGTTGCTTTGTTTTGCCAATTGGTGATTTTGGTGGCGGCGGCATTTGCCCTGTGTGTCATGCTTAAATTGCCACCGATTTTGGCGGTGGGTATGATGATGCTTGCGGCCTCACCGGGCGGTGCTACGGCGAATTTATTCAGCTATCTATTCAAGGGTGATGTTGCGCTGAACATCACTCTAACGGCGGTCAATGCCATCATCTCGGCGGTTACTTTTCCGCTCATCGTGAATTTTGCGATTGATTACTTCATCAATGATGGGCAAGCGCTTGGGTTGCAGTTTGGTAAAGTGCTACAAGTTTTTGCGATCATTTTGCTGCCCGTCATCGCTGGTATGCTCATTCGTCATTATCATCAGGCGCTCGCCAGCAGGCTCGAGCGATTCGTGCGAGTATTTGCCATTGTCTTTTTGCTGCTCATCATTGTCGGTGCGGTGGTGGCTGAGCGTGCTAACATCATCAGCTATATTGAGCAGGTTGGGCTTGCGACGGCGTTGTTTTGTATGATGAGTTTGTCGGTGGGGTATTTTGTGCCAAGATGGTTTGGTGTCGCCAATAGGCAGGCAAAGGCGTGTGCGTTTGAGATTGGTATTCACAATAGCACGCTTGCCATGACCATTGCGCTCACCATCATGAATAGTGCAATGATGGCGATTCCTGCGGTGATTTATTCGGCATTCATGTATATTTTTGGTGTGGTGTTTGGGCTTTTGTTGAATAAATTTGCCCCCAGCGACCATACTCATGCAGCTTAAAGACTGATATTAAATTCATGATTGCCCGATGGGGTGAATTAGCCATTCACTCTATAAACCGCATTAAATGTTTGGGGTGAGCGTCTGCTGGCATAAATTATTTTTAGCACGCGCCCACACATGAATATAAAGCCAAGTCTTTTGGCATCAATGGAGATTGATGCGTGATGCGCTGATTTTAGGCTTGATGAATTAGGTGTTTTTCATAGCGTGCTAACTGCGACCCCATGAGCGTGGGCAGCTGATCGATGTCAGGCAGGGCGGTTGGACAGGCGGTGATGCCAAAGTCAAGTTTGTCTTGATGATTGGCGAGTGTAATGTTGAGCGCCTGCCCGTCAAGCAGCACCGATGCTGGAAAGATGTGCGTTAATTTTGCGCCATTTAAGTAGCGTGGCGCGCCATCGCTTGGGATATTGGAAATGATGAGATTGAACGCCTGCTTGGTGGGGGCAAGTCGTGTCGCCAGATTGATGCCAGCCCAGCCGTAGCTGAGTAGGCTATAATTGATGATTTGCGCTTGCGTCAGGCAAGAAAAGCGATTTTTGCCTTCAGTAATGCTGACTTGGATGTCATTTAGGCGTGCGATGTCATCGCTTTGATGCGTGGCAAGATTTGCCAACAAAAAAGACAGCTGATTGCCCGTGTGGCTGTCATCTTGGCGTAGGCTGATGGGCACAAAGGCGGTCAAAGGCTTGTCTGGCAAGGCGTTTTTGGCAGATAGATAGTCACGCAGCGCACCAGCACACACTGCCAAAATCACATCATTGGTGCTGACATGAAAGTGCTTGGCGATGGCGACAAAACGCGCTTTGTCAAAGGACTGCGTGGTCAAAAAACGCGCTTTTGAGATGCGCTGATTAAAAAGGGATGGCGGTGTGCTAAGCGTGCTGACAGCGCACTTCGGTCGGCTACCAAAATCATCAATCAGCGTTTTGATGACAGGCTTTATCGTGCTGATTTGCTCTTTGATCAGCGAGCGTATTTTGGGCTTGGTGGTGTGGCTGCTTTTGGGCTTTGCACGCTTTTGTGCCGACCAGAACTGCCAAGCAAACTCTTCATCTGGCGAAGTGGACAGCGACCGCTCAAACAGACGCATGGCGGCGACCCCATCTGCCATGGCGTGATGCATTTTTAAAAAAATGGCAAAACGATGTGGCAGCCCTTCTTGGGTGGGGTTTAGCCCATCGATGACATGGCATTCCCACAAAGGGCGGCTGCGATCAAGTGTGCGAGCGTGTTCATCAGATGCGTACGCCAGCAGTGCCTGCTCGCTGCCATCGTCTAATTTGTGATATTTGATGTGGCGGCGAATGTCAACATGCTCATCATTCACCCAAAAAGCTCGATTTTTGAGCAGCTGATTAAAAGGGGGTGTTGCTTTGATCTCGCTTGTGGTAATCTGCCGCACCAAGGTCTTGACAAAGTCATCTTTGGCGTTGTCAGGCAGCTCAAAGAGACACAGCCCCGTCACATGCATGGGCTGTTTGTCAGACTCTAACAAAAAAAACAAATGATCGGTAATGCTCAACGCTTGCACGACGACCGCCTTAATCAATCAGGAAATATTTATTGAAAGAAATAGCCAGTCTGCGGGCTACTAGCTACCGCCATTTTGCGAGCAGGCATACGACCTGCCAAAAAGGCTTGGCGACCTGCGTTGATGGCGTTTTTCATGGCGTGTGCCATCATGACAGGGTTTTGAGCGTGGGCGATGGCTGAGTTCATCAGTACGCCATCACAGCCCAGCTCCATGGCGATGGCAGCGTCAGATGCCGTGCCGACACCTGCATCCACCAAAATCGGCACATTGGCATTTTCAATGATAAGACTTAGCGTGTGGCGGTTTAATAGCCCCAAGCCTGAGCCAATCAAGCTGCCCAGCGGCATGACCGCCACACAGCCCATATTTTCAAGCTCTTTGGCAACGATGGGGTCGTCAGAAGTATAAACCATCACATCAAAACCATCGTCAATCAGCACGCGTGCCGCCTTTAAAGTCTCGGTAACATTCGGATATAGGGTTTTTTCATCGCCTAGCACTTCCAGCTTGACCAGATTATGCCCATCAAGCAGCTCACGAGCCAGCATACAAGTGCGAATGGCGCTGTCTGCATCGAAACAGCCTGCAGTATTGGGCAAGATGGTGTAGTCTTTTGGCGAGATGACATCGAGTAGATTTGGTTCACCTTTATTTTGCCCAATGTTGGTGCGGCGAATGGCGACCGTCACAATCTGGCTGCCACTGGCTTTGATGGCGTCCCCTGTTTCAGTCAGGTCTTTATATTTGCCTGTGCCGACCAGTAGGCGTGATGAGAAGGTGCGTGAGCCAATGCTAAAAGTATCGTTGGCTAATGGGTTGGTTAATAAATCAGTCATATGTTGCTCTGTCGTTTTTATTGGGATTAAAATTGCCTTAGTATAGCAAATTTCTTGATGGATTGTGAAACTATTCTTGGGAGAAAATAAATCTTGAAAAAATAAAAAAGCCCACCGAAGTGAGCTTTTTAGAATATGGGGTGAGTAATGGGACTTGAACCCACGACAACCGGAATCACAATCCGGGGCTCTACCAACTGAGCTATACCCACCATAATTTAAATACAAGTCAGGCAAATGGCGCGCCTGGCAGGATTCGAACCTGCGACCACCTGCTTAGAAGGCAGATGCTCTATCCAACTGAGCTACAGGCGCTCATGTGGCTTAATGTTAGCATTAAAATTTTTAATTACTAACAAAAAAAGCCGTTAAGGCTTTAAAAATGGTCGGAGTGGAGGGATTCGAACCCCCGACCCTCTGGTCCCAAACCAGATGCGCTACCAAGCTGCGCTACACTCCGATTTTTTTGACTGACTGAGTTTGTTCTCATGCCGTCGTTGTGGTGCGTATGATACAGCCAAGATGCCAATGTGTCAATTAAATTTTTTAAAAAAATCATAAAAAATTTCTAACTCTATGATTTTTATGATGTTTTTTAATAATAAAATCACTTGGATGTTGGTAGGTTTTTATTTATTCATCACTGACGATGGTCATGCCAACGGCTTTTGCACCCCGAGTGCCGCCTGTCAAGTGAATGATTTGACGGGTGGAGTCTAGTTCATCAAGCAAAGCGCACGCTCGCACCGCCTTTGTACCACCACCGCACAGCACATAGATGTCGCCTGTGGTACTATCTAGTAAGTCTTTATCTAAGGTGTCTAATGGCTGATTGATGGCGTGCAAGATGTGTCCGCTTTGGTAGCTTTCGGCATCTCGCACATCCCAGATGGTCTTGTCGGCACTTGGGGTGAAGTCTTTGATGTCTAGTTGGCTGATCATGTTTTGCTCTCTTTGGTCTGCTGGGTTTTGTTAAAATGGCGCAGGAAAATGCGATAAAAATGCGTGGATTGGCGTATAATGTGAAATGGTTTTAATAAAATGGTTTGGTAAATTAGTTTCAATGTAACATAAGTGAAAAAAGATGACAAGTATTTCAACTGGTGACAGCGCCTTACCCAAAAAACGCTGTGCGTGGTGCGGACAGGACCCACTTTATCAAGCCTATCACGACGATGAGTGGGGCGTGCCATGCCACGATGATAGGCAGCTGTTTGCCATGCTGTGTTTGGAGGGCATGCAGGCAGGGCTGAGCTGGATTACGATTTTAAAGCGTCGAGAGGGTTATTATCGAGCGTTTGACGACTTTGATGCCAATAAAATCGCCCAATATGACGAAAGTAAAGTGGATGAACTGATGCAAAATGCCGACATCATCCGCCACCGCCTAAAAATCGAGGCGATCATCGCCAATGCCAAGGCTTATTTAAAAATTGTGCAAAATCAATATTTTAGCGACTATATCTGGGGTATCGTCGCCAAGTATCAAGCCAAAACACCGCTCATCAACCACCCCAAAGACATGGGCGACATCCCTACTCAGACCACTGCCAGCATCGCCTTGTCCAGGCAGCTTAAAAAAGATGGTTTTAAATTTGTCGGTCCAACAATTTGCTATGCTTATATGCAAGCGTGTGGCATGGTTGATGATCATGTGATGGACTGTGCTTACAAAAGGATGTAACGATGAGAGTGTGGACGATGATTTGGGTGTTGTTGGTGGTGCTGATTGTCTGCTTGGCGTGCGTGGCGCTGTGGGTGCACATGCCGCTAGGGGTGTGGACATACGCATTCATCGGGCTTTTGGTTTGTTTGGCGTTTGCGCTTATTTTCGCCAAGTTTACTTCATTGCCCGTGCCAAGTTGGATCGCTGTCGTCTCGGTATTTTTGCCATTATCTGTATTTGCGTGGATTGGCATGATGCAGCCAAGCAATGATCGACACTGGAACCCTGAGGTGGCGCACATTGTTGATTATGCCCAAGACACCGCCAACCCCGATCTCATCACCGTCAAAAATGTGCGCAATTTTCACTGGCGCAGCGAGACGGACTATGACATCGACTGGCAAACACGCACCTACGACCTAAGCAAGCTTGATTCGATGGATTTGGTGGTATCGATTTGGGGTAATGAAAACATTGCGCATACTTTTTTGACCTTTGGGTTTTTAGAGGGTGAGCGTTTGGCGTTTTCGGTGGAGATTCGCAAAGAGGCGCATGAGGAATTTTCAAGCATCGGCGGGTTTTTTCGGCAGTTTGAGCTCTCCATCATCGCCGCCACTGAGGCTGACATCATCTTTACTCGCTCAAACATCCGCAATGAGTCGGTGTATCTTTATCCCCTGACTTATGATCAAGAAAAAATGCGATCGCTTCTGTTGACTTATTTGGAGCAAGGACGCAAGCTTAATCAAAGCCCTGCTTGGTATAATACCCTCACCAGCAACTGCACGACTTTCATCTATAAGATGGTGCGTCTCGTTGATGAGGACAGTCGGCAGCTGCCGATGGATTATCGAGTGTTGGTGTCGGGTCGTCTGCCCAGCTATTTGATCGAGCTTGGAGTGATTCGCCCACATGATACGGCGGCGGCATGGAAAGATAAGGCGCACCTAAATCCAAAAGTCGCCAAATACGGCACCATTCAGCCGTCTGAGCAAGATTTTTCGCAGGCAATCCGTGAGCATTTGCCAAGAAAAGAGGGTCTATCAAAAGAGTTGCCGAGCTTTTAGTGCAGTTTAATGCAGTTTTTTTCATCTTAATGTCATCTCGCTTTAATGTCGTCTCGCTGCTTGATGGCGACTGTGCGGTGGGCAAGGTGGTGTTTGCAAGGGCGTGGGTGCTGTTAAAAACATGAACGCCTGATGGTTTTTATGATTTTTAGCCAAAACACGCCCAAGAAATGCTTGGGACGACAGTGCAAAACACAAAAAAAATTTCGCTCGCCCCCTATATTTTTTTGGCAAATTTTAGTAAAATTCGGTTTTACCAGTAAGCGACGAATTGTTATGACTAAATTTATTTTTGTAACGGGCGGTGTGGTGTCCTCTTTGGGTAAAGGCATCACCGCCGCCTCTTTGGCAGCCGTCTTAGAGGCTCGTGGTCTGAAAGTGACCATGACCAAAATGGATCCTTACATCAATGTTGATCCTGGCACGATGAGTCCTTTTCAGCATGGTGAGGTGTTCGTCACCGAAGATGGCGCCGAGACCGACCTTGATTTGGGCTACTACGAGCGTTTCTTGCGCCACTCTAAGATGAGCAAGGTAAACAACTTCACCTCAGGGCGTGTCTATCAGACGGTGCTTGCCAAAGAGCGTCGTGGTGACTATCTGGGTGGCACGGTGCAGGTCATTCCGCACATCACCGATGAAATCAAAGCTCGTGTGAGAGCATCTGGCGAGGGTTTTGACATCGCCATCATCGAGATCGGTGGCACAGTGGGTGACATCGAAAGCTTGCCATTCATGGAAGCGGTGCGACAGCTGCAAGTCGAGCTTGGGCATAATAACGCCATGCTCATGCACTTGACACTGCTGCCTTATATCAAGTCTGCCAGTGAGCTTAAAACCAAACCAACCCAGCATTCGGTAAAAGAATTGTTGTCAATCGGCATTCAGCCTGACATCTTGGTGTGCCGTACCGAGCACGATGTCGATGCCGACACCAAACGCAAGATTGCTTTGTTTACCAATGTACCAGAGCGTGCGGTGGTGGTGTGTAAAGACGCACGCAGCATTTATGAGATTCCACGCACTTTTTATGAGCAAAACCTAGACGATCTGGTCTGTGAGCGCTTTGGCTTTGATGTGCCAGAGGCAGATCTGTCAGACTGGGATAAAGTGATTGAAGGCTTGTTCACCGCTGAGGGCGAGATCGTCGTGGCGATGGTGGGTAAATATGTCGAGCTGCCAGATGCTTATAAATCTGTCAATGAGGCGCTGCTACACGCAGGCATCCACAACAAAACCAAAGTCAAAATTCACTACATCGATGCCGAAAAACTTGAAACCCAAGCACACCTGATGGATGAGCTGAAAGCTTGCGATGCCGTGCTGGTACCGGGCGGCTTTGGTGAGCGTGGCACTTTGGGCAAAATGATGGCGATCCAGTATGCTCGTGAGAATCATAAGCCATATTTGGGCATTTGCCTTGGTATGCAGCTTGCGGTGATTGAATTTGCTCGTAATGTCTTGGGCTTGAAGGCGAATTCTACCGAGTTTGACCGTAAGGCTGCCGATCCAATCATCGGTCTTATCACCGAATGGTTTGACGAAAAAGGCGAGCTACAAATCCGCTCTGATGATTCTGATCTGGGTGGCACGATGCGTCTGGGCGCACAAGAGGCACAGCTGGTGTCGGGCAGTAAGCTTGCCAAGATTTATGGTGCGAACAACATCACCGAACGCCATCGCCATCGCTATGAGATGAATAATCGCTACATCGAGCCATTAGAGGCGGCAGGCATGAAAATCTCAGGCTACTCTGCCAAGCAGCATCTGGTCGAGGCGGTGGAGATTGAGAGCCACCCTTGGTTTGTGGCGGTGCAGTATCACCCTGAGTTTACCAGCTCGCCACGAGGCGGACATCCGCTGTTTAATAGCTTTATCAAAGCAGCCATCGACCTAAAACAGTGATTTCATCAAAAAGCATGCCGTCGTTCGGTGTGCTTTTTGTTCAGTCTGGGTGTTTGTGAGCGACCAGTGTTATAAGCCTGTATGACAAATTGGATTTAACAGTAATTTTAACCAAAAAGGAAAAGCCGATGACGCAGTCATTAAATAAGCCTCAGTCGCACATCAATGTGGCAGGGATTGAGATTGGCAATGATAAGCCGTTTGTACTGTTTGGCGGTATGAATGTCTTGGAAAGCCGCGAGCTTGCTTTTGAGATCGCTGAGCAGTACATTGACATCTGCTCACGCCTAAACATCGGCTATGTGTTCAAGGCAAGCTTTGATAAGGCGAACCGTTCAAGTCTGTATTCTTTTCGAGGCCCCAGCCTTGAAACGGGCTTGACTTGGTTAAATGACATCAAAGAAAAGTACGATGTGCCCATCATCACCGATGTGCATGAGCCTTATCAGGCAGCGCCTGTGGCGAAAGTGGCAGACATCATTCAGTTGCCTGCATTTTTGTCTCGTCAAACCGACCTTGTGAGTGCAATGGCAAAGACTGGTGCGGTGATTAACATCAAAAAAGCACAATTTCTTGCGCCACATGAGATGCGCCACATCATCAATAAATGCCTAGAGGCGGGCAATGACAAGGTCATCTTGTGTGAGCGTGGCACGGCGTTTGGTTACAACAATCTGGTCGTGGACATGCTTGGCTTTGACACCATGAAAGCGATGAATGTGCCGGTGTTTTTTGATGTGACGCATGCTTTGCAGGAGCCAGGCGCTCGTGCTGACAGTGCAGGCGGTCGCCGTCATCAGATCACCACTTTGGCTCGTGCGGGCATGGCGACAGGCTTGGCAGGGCTGTTTTTGGAGGCGCATCCAAATCCTGATGAGGCAAAGTGTGACGGTCCTTGCGCACTTCGACTCTCGCAGTTGGAGCCTTTCTTGGCTCAGTTAAAGCAGCTGGACAGTCTGGTCAAGGGCTTTGAAGTGCTGGACACACACTAAGTTTGATCGGTATTTATTTTATAAAGGCTAATAGGCGCTTGATAAGACGCTGGTTTATCAAGTTGATTGATTGTTAATTTACATGACAATTTACATGACAAAAGGAACACATTATGTACGCTGAAACTACTGACAATGCCATCGAAATCAAAGACATCGTGGCTCGTGAGATCTTGGATTCTCGTGGCAACCCAACCATCGAAGCTGATGTGATCTTGGCAAATGGCGTGTGCGGTCGTGCTGCTGCACCTTCTGGGGCATCGACTGGCTCTCGTGAGGCTTTGGAGCTTCGTGATGGCGACAAGTCTCGCTATCTGGGCAAGGGTGTCAAAAAAGCCGTCGCTAATGTCAATAGCCAAATCCGCTCAGCGCTTTTGGACAAGGATGTGAGCGCTCAGGCAGAGATTGACAAGATTTTGATTGAGCTTGATGGCACAGAAAACAAAGAAAAGCTTGGTGCAAATGCCACGCTTGCGGTATCTTTGGCAGCCGCTCGTGCCGCCGCCATCGCCAAAAATCTACCACTACATCAGCACATCGCCAACCTGCGTGGTCAGACTTCTTTGACCATGCCTGTGCCGATGATGAATATCCTAAATGGTGGCGCTCATGCGGACAACACTGTGGACATTCAAGAATTCATGATCGAGCCTGTGGGATTCACCAGTTTTTCAGAAAGTCTGCGAGCAGGTACAGAGATTTTCCATGCGCTAAAATCTGTCCTAAAAGCCCAAGGTCTGAACACGGCGGTGGGCGATGAAGGTGGCTTTGCACCAAACCTACGCTCAAACGAAGAGGCGATCACAGTCATCATGAAAGCCATTGAGCAAGCAGGCTATAAAGCAGGTCAGGACATCTATCTGGCGCTTGACTGTGCGTCTAGTGAGTTTTATAAAAATGGTCAATATGTGCTAGAAGGCGAGGGCAAATCGTACACCAGTGAAGGCTTTGCTGACTATCTGGCAGGGCTGTGCCGCCAGTATCCGATCATCTCTATCGAAGATGGCTTGGATGAAAGCGACTGGGATGGTTGGGCGTATCTGACAAAACAGCTTGGCGACAAAGTGCAGCTGGTGGGTGATGATTTGTTCGTGACCAATCCTAAGATTTTGCGTGAGGGCATTGACAAAAACATCGCCAATGCGATTTTGATTAAGTTTAACCAAATCGGCACGCTGTCTGAGACTTTGGACGCCATTTATCTGGCAAAAGACAACGGCTATGCCACCGTCATCAGCCATCGCTCTGGTGAGACTGAGGATTCGACCATCGCTGATTTGGCGGTGGGTACGGCGGCAGGTCAGATCAAGACTGGCTCACTGTGCCGCTCTGACCGTGTCGCTAAGTACAACCAGCTACTGCGCATCGAGCAGCAAGTCACCGCCGCTTTCCGTGGTCGTGAAGAGTTCATCGGTCTGCGTGGCTGATTGAGTGTCTTTCGTGGTCAGTGCAGCAACCAAAAAACCATCGCCCACCTTGCCGCCTAAGCGCTTGGGGGCGATCGGCTATCTGTGTTTGATTGGCTTGGGATTGGTGGTGCTGGCTTTGTTGCAGCATCAGTATTGGCATGGCGAAAATGGTCACGCCAATTTGGTGGCGCTCAATGAGCAAATCGCCAAGCAAAACACCATCAACACTGAGCAAGCCTATGTCAATAATCTTTTGCGTGCCGATGTGCGTGATCTAAAAACACAAACTTCCGCCATCGAAGAGCACGCTAGGATCGACCTAGGGCTCATCAAGTCTGGCGAGACTTTTTATCAGCTGTCAAATGCGCCCATCACTTACAGCAGGCAGATGATCGAAAGTGAGGAGGCGGACGCCACCGAGCCTGTCGATGGCTTGGAGCTGACCGACGGCACGACACAATGATGATGAGATAAGATTGGCAGTGCCAGTCTTATTTTTTTAGGATTTAGGAGTGAATATGAAGGACGCACATCAGGTGCATGGACTCATCGTGGCGGCAGGCAAAGGCTTGCGTCTTGGGGCGGATAGACCTAAGCAATATCTACAAATCACCGATAAGACAGTGCTTGAAGAGAGCGTGGCAAGACTGAATGTCGATGCGCTGTCTGATTTGACTTTGGTGGTCGCCAAGGATGATGCGTATGCGGCAAAGCTGTCGTTTGATTTTGCTGGGGAGGTTCATCGGACCTTTGGCGGCGATGAGCGATGGCAATCGGTGAAAAATGGCGTTAAGAGCATTCGAGACAGAGGTGCAAAAGACACAGACTGGGTGCTCATTCATGATGCTGCAAGACCTTGTCTACCTAGGGCGGATCTGATGGCGGTATTGACAGCTTTAAAGCAGACGACGCATGATGGCGTGATACTTGCAGCACCTGTGGTGGATACCCTAAAACAAGTCGATGGTAGCAGTGTCGTTAAGACGGTGAGTAGAGAAGGGCTGTGGCAGGCGCAAACGCCGCAGATTTTTCGGCTCGGTGCGTTAGAGAAGGTGCTGGCTGAGGTGGCGGCGCAAGGTCTTGTCATCACTGATGAGGCGAGTGGCTTTGAGATGTTGGGGCTTTCGGTGGAGGTGGTTGCAGGGTCACGGCTGAACATGAAGCTGACCTATGCCGAAGACTTGCCGCTTTTGCGGTTTATTTTGTCGGACTTGATTGAGTAGTCGCTCATTGGGCACATCTGTGTTTTAGGAGGGGTCATGCTAAGCGTCATCAGTATCGTCATCATCGCCATCATGCTTGGGGTGCTGGCACTCATGCCAAAAGTGGTGCTAAGCGATACGATGTCACAAGAGATTCTTGCCCCTTGGTCGTTTGAGGTGCTGTCGATTTTTTTGATTTTGGCGTGCGTGCTGCTGACCATCAGGATGTCAAAGTCTTTTTTTCGGCGTGTGTTTGGCGCCTTTGTCATTTTAGTCATCATCACATTGTTTGGGCTGCGAGCGATGATGGCGCATCATCAATTTGAGCAGTTTGTCGTGGACAAGCCCTATACGGTGACGGCAAATGTGCACATCAGCCAAATCAGTGACAGCGTGTATGACGAGCTTTTGGGGGCGGCTTATCGTCAGCAGGCGTTCATCGATGACTTGGTGCCAGTGGCGCATCTGCACGCTGACGCTACCCGCCTGAAAAATCCTTTTGCCACAAATGACACGGCGCCCATGTCAGTGCCAGATATGCCTGATGACAGTCAGCTGGACGGTCGGCTGCCAGACGGCATGACGGTGCTTTTGATGGCAAATGCACGCCAAGCCAAGGATTTAGAGCGCCTTGATGAGCTGCTGCCAAACACGCACGCTCGCATGACTTTGCAAATTGAGCCGATCGCCACTTCAAAAAGCGCCAGTGGTTTTGATAGTAATGTTTGGCTGCGCACCAGAGGCATTCACGCAACCGCACGCATTTTATCCATCGATGCTGTCACGCCAGTGAGTCATGATGGCATTGAGGGTTATTTACAAGGGCTGCGTCAGACACTAAGAGCGCATTTTTATACCGACTGGCATCAGATGGATACGCCAAGCCAAAGAGCCAAAGCGGTGACTTTGAGTCTTTTGACGGGTGACCGTGCGCTGATAGACCGTGCAACAAAAGACCTGTATCAGCTGGCAGGGATTTCACATTTATTGGCGATTTCTGGTACGCATGTGGTGTTTTTGGCGGTGATGTTGGCAGGTCTTGGCACTTGGCTGATTGACAAAGTTTATCCCAGTCTTTATATGACCGTGGCAAGATGGCAGGTGCGGCTTGCCGTGATGGTGACGGCGAGCGTGATTTATGCGCTGTTTACTGGCTTTGATGTGCCTGCCGTGCGTACGGTGTATATGCTTGGCGTGTTGGCATTGGCAAGGTATTTGGTGCTGCCTTTGTCCAATTTGTCCATATTGTTTTTGGTGGGGCTGGTCATGGCGTGGCTTGACCCTTATGTGCTGTGGCAGGCGGGGTTTTGGCTGTCTTTTGTGGCGGTGCTGCTGCTCATGCGCTATGAGACGGCGCTCATGCAAGGTGCGACTGGCGCTTTGGGTCTTTGGCAAGATGTCAGGCAGCTTGTGGGACTGCAAGTTTGGCTGTTTGTTGCCATGCTGCCCTTGTCGTTACTGTTTTTTGGTAAGGTGTCGCTGTGGGGCGTGCTGGTCAATTTGTTTGCCGTCGGGCTGTTTGGGGCGGTGATTGTGCCAGTCAATCTGCTTGCTGGCGTGGTATTTGCCATCTCGCCTGCCATCGCTGATGCGCTATGGGCGGTGTCGTCTGCCATCTTGGCGTGGCTTCATGAGGCATTTGAGCTGTTTTTATTGGGTGATTCTTGGCTCTATGCGCCATTTGGGGCGGTAGGGTTTGTGCTGTTTGTGATGGCTTTATTGCCCATGATTTATAAGGGTCTGCCAAAGATGGCGATGATTTTGCCGCTGGCGGTGCTAGGTCTTATGCTTATAAAAAATGAGCTGTTTGTGCAGCACAGCGAGGCGACGACGGTCTGGGTGGTGCCAACCGATCAAAGAGCGATGCAGGCGGTGCTTATCAAAAGCGATGGGGCGGCTTGGCTTTTGTTATCCGACTTTGGCATGAAGTCGCCAAGTCTGACTCATGGTGACATGCTGATCGATGCGCTGCGTCGTCAGGGTGTGCGCACGCTGACAGGGGTGGTGGTGCAGACGCCAAGTGCGCATTTGCCCAAGATGGTGGCGGACATTCATGCCAAAGTGCCTGTTTTGCATTATTGGCAGGCGGGGCGTGAGACAGTGGCTTTAAGTGGACTGGTGACGCAGGACTGTCAGGCAGGGTGGGTACACCAAGATGGCGAGCTGTCGCTGCGAGCGCTGACAGGCTGGCGTGAGATCGCTGATGAGACGGTGTGGGGGTGTAGCATTGAGCTTAGCAGCCAAAAACCCATACAGCGCATTGATGATGTGCAAAATACCACGCAAGATGCCACGTTCGATGCGCCCGTCCCCTTGGATGGCGTGCGCCGTGTGATCATCAATGCTGCGATGCATGAAAACACTTGGACGCTTTGGCAGTGGATTTGTCAAGATGAAAATACCCCCATCGCTGCTCGGGCGACCGTTTATGATGGGCTGTGGCTGTCGCATTCTTTGGCGCATGACGACGATGAATTGCAGCAGGTGTTTAAAGCGACGCCTTGGTAGTGGGGTGGCTTTTTTAATCAGCTGCGATTAATCAGGCTTGATCTTTAAACTACCTGATAAAAACCCATATTTTACTTCATTTGCCATTGAATTTTTGTATAAACGACCCATGTATGCTTGATTATCCATTTTTCATTGCATTTTAAAAAGCCCATAAGGATCAGCGTATGGCATGGCCACCAAACCCCAACCCTCATTCAAATCCCAACCCAAACCCCAATCCAAATCAGACGCAGCCCACGCATCTTACACCACAGACGCCTGAGTGGCAGATCATCGAAAAGACCATGCTGGCAAGCGTCGAAGAGCAGCGCCGAGCTCGCCGATGGAGCATATTTTTTAAGCTTTTGACTTTCGCTTATGTGGTGTTTTTTGTGCTGATGCTGACTCGTGGTTGTACGCCTGCTGGCATGTCAAGCGGCGCACCCATGGGCATCGGTGAGCCGCATCTGGCGGTGATCGATGTGCGTGGGGCAATTTCGGCAAACAGCGAGACCAGTGCGCACCATATCAACAGCGCTCTTAATGAAGCTTTTGAAAATGAGCAAGCCAAAGCGGTGGCGCTTGCCATCAATTCTCCGGGTGGCTCGCCTGTGCAGTCTGACGAAGTCTGGCAGATGGCAATGCAGCTCAAAAAAGAACACCCCGACAAAAAACTCTATGCCGTCATCGGCGATACGGGTGCATCGGGTGCGTATTACATCGCTTCGGCGGCTGATGAGATTTGGGTCAATTCATCAAGTTTGGTCGGCTCCATCGGTGTCATCATGTCAGGCTACAACATTGAGCGTTTGCTTGACAAGGCGGGTATCGCTGACCGCACCATGACCGCAGGCGAGTATAAAGATATCTTGTCGATGACCCGCCCGATGAGTGAGACCGAGCGTGCGCATGTACAAAAGTTGCTCGATACCACACATCAAAACTTCATCGATGCAGTCAAAGAAGGTCGTGGCGACAAGCTTAAAAATGCTGATGAAAGCCAGATTTTCTCAGGGCTGTTTTGGACAGGTAAAGAGTCGGTCGAACTGGGTCTTGCTGATAAAATCGGTGGCATGAGCCAACTTGAAAAAGAGCTGGATTTGACGCAGGTGAATTACAGCTACATTGATCCGGTCAAGCAGTTTTTTGACCGCTTTGGTGTGCAGGTCGGCAAGGGCTTGGGTCAGGGCGTAAAAATTGGTTTGCTTGATGATGAGCAGACGATGAAATGATGACCACAAAAAACGCACTTTTATCGGTGCGTTTTTTTATTGATTGGGTGTTTTTTTTATGAGATTGGCGAATGGCAATCAGCCCAAATCGCAATTTTTATTGACATCAGCAAGCGCCTCGTCAATGATTTTTTGACTGACGCCTTTTTTACGAAGTTTTTCGATAAACAGCACATCATCAGCCAAGCTATAATTACAATTATCGCGGTCAAGACCTTGGCGAATGTACAGGCGAATCAAGCCCTGAATGCGGTTGAAGCCGTGTGCGCCAGCCGTCTCTTCAAGATGACCGATGATCTCTTCGGACAGACGAAGATGGATGGGGCGCATGATGATTTCTGGGTGATTGGAAAATTTGTTTTTAATTTTTGGGGAAATCATGGGAATACTGGTTTTTTTAAAGGTTTGATTGGCCTTTATTTTATCACATTTTTTGAGAAAAATTAACCGCTCATTTGCAATAATTTGTGATTTTCAGGCATATTTTCTGGCATATTTTATGGGTGGCGACGGTGAATTAAACCGCCATTCATCGGTAAAATTTGCTATAATGACCGCAAAATGCAAATCATTAAAAACCTTAATGACGCTGTTTTGATTTGTGATGGTGTCATTGTGTTTATTTATGGGCTGTATTAACTTCATTTAATCATTTTAAAGGTGTCTTATGTCGTGGCAACAACTGCATTTACAATGCCCAAAAGATAAAGTGGACTTTGCCGAAGCGTTATTTTACGAAGAAGGAGCGGTGTCTATCATCTTAGAAGACGCAGGCGATGAGCCATTATTTGAACCCATGCCAGGGGAAGAGCCGCTGTGGCAAGATGTCGTGATGACGGCAATTTTTGATACCAATTCTGATGACCGCTTTGACGGCACGGACTTTGAAGGCATGGCAAGCACCATCGCCGCCCAAGTGGGAGCGACTCGTTTTTGGACGACACGCCTTGACGACAAAGACTGGTCTCGTGAGTGGATGAAGCATTATCAGCCTGTCAAATGTGCAGGCAACTTATGGATCATCCCAGAATGGCTGGACGCACCAGACCCAGACGCCATCAATCTGATCCTAGACCCCGGTCTTGCCTTTGGTACAGGCTATCACGCCACCACTCGCCTATGTCTTGATTGGCTGTCAGCACAAGATTTGACCGATAAAGTGGTCATTGACTACGGCTGCGGTTCTGGTGTGCTTGGTGTGGCGGCTCTGCTACTGGGTGCAAAATCCGTCTTGGCGGTGGATATTGACCCGCAAGCTGTTCTTGCCACCAAACAAAATGCCGCTCTAAATGGCGTGACTGACCGCTTGCAGGTGTTTTTACCAGAAGAGTTTGTAGAATACCGCAAACAGCATGGCGAGCCTGTGGATACCATCACCGCCAACATTCTTGCCAAGCCTTTGATCAGCTTTGCTCCGTATTTTAGCACCCTGCTTAAAGACGGTGGTTCTATCGTGCTGGCGGGACTCATCACCAACCAAACCCAAGAGGTGATTGACGCTTATACGCCGTTTTTCACCTTGGATGCGGCATTTAATTATGACAAGCCAGAAGACAGCCATTGGCACAGACTCTCAGGTACCAAAAAAGTAGCCTAATTTCAAAAGCCATAAAAATCCGCTTTTATCAGGTATAAAAGCGGATTTTTTATGGTAATGTCAAGGCTGGCAAGCGGTTTATGGTTAATATCAAGCCAGTCGGCATATTCATCAAAAATAAAAACCGATTTTGACTTTATAAAATCCGCCAAAAATGCTATCATTTGCCTTTGGGCTTGGTTACAATTTTTGACAAATTGTAACAAACAGCCGTCTATTACACTTACCGAATTTATAAAGTAATGCAGCTTTTGTAGGCTGGGGAATTGAGCACAACCCAACATTTTTGGTGCCAGTCTTTGAATTTGTTGGGTTTCGTTTCACTCAACCCAGCCTACCCAATCACATGATTCTGTGACAACTTTAACATTCGGTTGGTATAACTTACACTTTATTCATTATTTAGGTGATGTTATGAGTTTTCAGCGTTTTGCACTTTTGTCCGTCTCAGACAAAGCAGGCATTGTTGAGTTTGCCAAAGGCTTGGCACAAGCAGGCTTTGGCATTTTATCCACAGGCGGTACTTTCAAACTTCTGACCGAATCTGGCATTGACGCCATTGAAGTTTCTGCCCACACAGGCTTTCCTGAGATGATGGACGGTCGTGTCAAAACCTTGCACCCAAAAATTCACGGTGGCATTTTGGGTCGCCGTGGCACGGACGATGGCGTAATGAGCGAGCATGGCATTGATCGCATCGACATCGTGGCGGTGAATTTGTATCCATTCGCCCAAACGGTTGCTAACCCTGCCGTCAAAATGTCTGACGCCATTGAAAACATTGACATCGGTGGCCCTGCGATGGTGCGTTCTGCCGCCAAAAACCACGCCTTTGTTGGTATCATCACAAGTCCTGCTGACTACGAACAAGTGCTGGCAGAAATCCAAGCAGACGGTCAATTATCAGACGCCACTCGCTTTGATTTGGCGGTCAAAGCCTTTGAACACACCGCCGCTTATGATGGTATGATTGCCAATTTCTTGGGAGCAAGACTGCTTGACAAAGGCGAAAACCTGTCTGATGACGCCACTGCGAAAACCCAATACGCGCGCACCTTTAACACGCAATTTATCAAAGCCCAAGACTTGCGTTATGGCGAAAACCCGCACCAAACAGCAGGCTTTTATGTAGAAAAAAATGCAAAAGAAGCGTCAATTTCTACCGCCAAACAACTTCAAGGCAAAGAGCTGTCTTATAACAACATCGCTGACACGGACGCTGCTTTGGAATGCGTGAAATCATTCGCTAAGCCTGCTTGCGTGATTGTCAAACACGCCAACCCATGCGGTGTGGCAGTGTCTTTGGACGGTATTTTGGATGCTTATAATTTGGCGTACGCCACCGACCCAGAGTCTGCTTTTGGTGGTATCATCGCCTTTAACCGTGAGCTTGACTGTAAGACCGCTCAAACCATCATTGACCGTCAATTTGTGGAAGTCATCATCGCCCCTAGCGTGGCGGACGGTGTGTCAGAAATCGTGGCGAGTAAGAAAAATGTGCGTCTTTTGATTTGTGGCGAGTTGCCAAACATCAACGAACGCACCGCCCAATTTGACTACAAACGAGTCAATGGCGGACTTTTGGTACAAGAGCAAGACTTGGGCATGATTGACAAGGCGGACTTAAAAGTCGTTACCGAAAAAGCTCCGACCGATGCTGAGCTTGACGATCTGATCTTTGCGTGGAAAGTCGCCAAATATGTCAAATCCAACGCCATCGTTTATGCCAAAAACCGCCAAACAGTCGGTATCGGTGCAGGGCAAATGAGCCGTGTCAATTCGGCACGCATTGCAGGCATCAAGGCAGAACACGCAGGGCTGGAAGTGGTCGGTGCGGTCATGGCATCAGATGCCTTTTTCCCATTCCGTGATGGCATTGATAACGCCGCCCGTGCTGGCATTAAGTGCATTATCCAACCTGGTGGCTCTATGCGTGATGAAGAAGTCATCGCCGCTGCCAACGAGCACGGCATTGCGATGGTGTTTACAGGCATGCGTCATTTTAGACATTGATTGCTTACTTGACAGCCATAAAAATACCGCTCAACATTTTTTGGGCGGTATTTTTTTTTGGGTTATTGAGTAAAAAAGTCTTCTTGGGAGTCATCGGGCAAAGGCGTGCCATCAGACCACTGTGGTGCAGCTTCAAAAGATGGTTCGGTGTATTCATTGTCCAAAATCACCAGCTGATCACCCAAAGATTCTATGCGTGCGTTCAGCGCCTCTTCATAAAGTAGATTGCTGGCGCAGTAGCCGAAGTCGTGGGGTGCGTATTGGCGGGTGACGGGCAGCCATAGGGCGTTTTGACAGCCCTCAGTAGATAGTAGTCCTGTGCCATTATCCAGCCACATCCATTCAATGCCATCAGGCTGCGACAGATTGACAGGGGTGTGTTTGAGTGGCTGCATGAAAGCTCGCCAGATGGGTAGGGCGTGCTTGCTGCCAGTCAGCCCGACGGGTTTGTTGTCATCTCGACCCACCCAGACCACCGAGACATAGTTGCCGCTATACCCTGCAAACCACGCATCTCGTCCGTCATTGGTCGTGCCTGTTTTGCCTGCCAGATTGAGACTTGGGTCGAAGTTGCCTGCTTTGGCGGTGCCGTGTTTGAACACCTGCTGCATGGCGTGGTTGGTGAGATAGCTTGCCTCTGGCGATAGGCGAGTTTGAGTGCGTTTGTCGCTGTTTTGTAGCACTCTGCCTTTATCGTCGATGACTTTATTGATGGTGTGCAGGGGAGCTGCACCGCCACCATTGGCGAATATCTGATACATGCCAAGCATTTGCATGGGCGACAAATCCACCGCCCCAAGCAGCACCGATGGATAATTGGAGCTCGGTGCGTCCACGCCAAGCGCATTGAGCTGCCGATAAAAAATGTCTAGCCCAAATTCCATGCCGACATTGACCGCCGCTTGGTTGTACGACTGCGCCAGTGCCGTCATCAAAGGTGTGCTGCCGTGTGAGATGCCGCTGTAGTTTTTTGGTGTCCAAGTATCAGCGCCTACCGTGTAGCTCATCGGGCTGTCATCGACGCTGCTTGCCAGATTGTAGCGTCCTGATTGTAGAGCGGTGAGATACACCACGGGTTTTAGCAGCGAGCCGACTTGTCTTTTGGCGTCGATGGCTCGGTTGAACCCTGTAAAATCACTGCGACTGCCGACGATGGCGACCACCTCGCCTGTGGCAGGGTGAGCGCTGATGAGTGCGCCTTGTAGGCTTGAT
This sequence comes from Moraxella nasibovis, assembly GCF_029581575.1. Lineage (NCBI taxonomy): Bacteria > Pseudomonadati > Pseudomonadota > Gammaproteobacteria > Moraxellales > Moraxellaceae > Moraxella > Moraxella nasibovis. Next base: position 527,155 of record NZ_CP089975.1, read on the forward strand.
GACAGACCATGAGTGATGGCGCTTGTGGCGTGATTTTGGGCGATGGGGTCTAGCGTTGAGATGATGCGTAGCCCTCGGTTTTGTAAGTCTTCTTCTTTATAATACGCTTTTAGCTCACGAGAGATGGCATCAAAAAAATCAGGAAAACGACTCTTAGCGATGGTCGGTGTTTTGACCACGCCAAGCGGTTTTTTGCTGGCAGCGTCATACTGGCTTTGGCTGATTTTGCCAGTGATGAGCATATTATGCAAGACAGTGTTGCGCCGAGACAAAGCTCTCTTTGGGTGCTTTCTGGGGTTGTAGTAGCTTGAACCTTTGGCAATGCCAACCAGCAGCGCATATTGATCCAAACTCAGCTCCGACAAAGGTTTGTTGAAATAAAACTGTGCGGCGATGCCAAAGCCATTCACCGAGCGGTTGCCGTTTTGTCCCAGATTGATTTCATTTAAATAAGCCAATAAAATCTCATCTTTGCCGTAGTGCAGCTCCAATAAAAGTGCCATGATGGCTTCGTTGGCTTTGCGTTTGAGTGTGCGTTCAGAATTTAGGTAGAAATTTTTGATGAGCTGCTGGGTGATGGTCGAGCCACCTTGACGCTCGCCCCCTGAGATGTTGGACAAAATCGCACGAGCCGTACCACGCACCGACACGCCATGATGCTGATAAAAATTGCGGTCTTCGGTGGCGATGAGCGCATCAATCAAAGGCTGTGGCACACTGCCTTTTTCTAATAAAATGCGGTCTTCGTTGTTTTGTGGGTAGATGCCGCCGACATTGACAGGCTCCAAGCGCAGCACGCTTTTGTTGGTGGGCTGGCTGGTCATTAGGCGGGCAATTTTGCCATCGGCAAAGCTTATCTGTATGGTTTGTTTATTTTCCACATCGCCGCCGCCATAGTCAAAGCCACGCGTGTGAATGGTGTAGGTGCTGCCTGACTTTTGGTAGCCGCCTTGCGATGATGAGCGCTGGCTGTAATTGAGCAGTTTTAGCCATGTTTCAAGATCGCCTTGGCTTAGCGGTGCATTGGGATACAGTTCAAGCGGGCGAGAATAGACGGTGGCAGGAATGTCCCAGCGGCGGTTTTCAAACTTGTTGATGATGGTGGTGTTTAAATAAAAAGCATACAGCCCAAAGGCAAGCATCGCAGCGATCATCATGATGAGCAAAATAAAGCCGATCACTAAGCCTTTTTGTGATGATTTGGGCGTGTTTTTTGGAAAATTTTGCGCAGGCATAGCATGTTATTTGATTTCAAAAGATGCTCCATACTAGCGATTTGTCAGGCTTTTGGCAAGCATTAAAATACGCTTTTGGCAGCTTTTTATGAAATGCTAACTGTCAGTAAGTTTGGCTTAATAGTTGGTTTGATGGTAGCAATATTGTACACGCCAAGCAAACGGCAATCAGCATAAAGCGCACAAGCGCCAACTGTGCTATAATATGGGGTATTGATAACGCCTGCCAAGCAAAACAATTTATCGGAACGATGACGATGACCGCAAGCCATGATGCCACCATTGATACTGATGAAATTATCCATTCCTTAGTGCTTCCACCAGAAGGGGCATGCTTTCACTGTGGCGAGATTTTGCCCAAAGAGCCGTTTTATACGACCATTTTTCAAAAACCACGCCCCATGTGCTGTCTGGGCTGTCAGCTTGCGTCTCAAAGTATCGTAGAATCTGGGCTTGAGCAGTATTACCTAGACCGCCGTGAAATCAGCCCGACCGCCAGCCTGCCTGATGCGATGAATTTTGATGCTTATAATCATGACGACATCAAGGCTCAATTTGTCTATGCCGAAGATGGCGGCAGTACGGCAGAATTGTCGGTGGCGAATTTGCGTTGTTCGGCGTGTACTTGGCTGATTGAGACTCGCCTTAGAGCCTTAGAAGGGGTGCGTGCTTGTCAGGTCAATCTTACCCAGCAAAGAATGCGAGTGAATTGGGATGAAAGTCGCTGCGACATTGGGCAGATTTTGCAAGTGGTGCATTCGGTGGGCTATGATGCTAAGCCTTATCGCCAAGACACGCACGAAGCCATGCTCAAACGCCAAAATAAGCAAATGCTCATTCGCCTTGCCATTTCGGCTTTGGGGGCGATGCAGGCGATGATGTTCTCCATTGGTATGTATTTTGGGGAGTATTCTGGGATTTTGCTCGAGCATCGTGATTTTTTAAGATATGTGGCGTTGTTTGTTACCATTCCTGTGATGTTCTATGCAGGCGTGCCGTTTTTTGCGTCAGCGATGAATGCCATCAAGGCTCGGCAGGTCAATATGGATGTGCCTGTGTCCATTGCTTTGATTACCACTTTTAGTGCCAGCGTGTATGCGACTTTGACAGGTGGTGGCGAAGCGTATTTTGATTCGGTGTCCATGTTTATTTTCTTTTTGCTGGCAGGGCGTTATATTGAGCAAAATGCCCGCCTAAAAGCGTCAAGCATGGCATCGGATTTGGTGGTGATTGAGCCGATTTTGGTAGAAAAACTTACTCATGATGCCAATTTGGTACAACAGCTTGCCAGCACCGCCCAAGATAAGCCGTCCGTCATCAAGGCGTGGTGGCAGGCTCATCAGGCAAATTTCCCCAATCAAAACAGCCAAAACCAAGACAAACTGCTGGCTCAGTCGGTGCAAGTGGGCGATGTCATTGCCATTCATGCAGGCTCGCAAATTGTCGCTGATGGCGTGCTACTGTCTGATACGGCGACCGTGTCGCAGAGTCTTTTGACAGGCGAGAGTGATTTGATTGTCAAACGCTGTGGCGATGTCGTGGTGGGTGGCTCACAAAACGACAGTCAGCCTTTTGTGATGCTCGTAACGGCAGAAGTGGATGACAGTCAGATTGCCCTGATTGACCGCCTGATGAACCGTGCGATGAGCGAAAAGCCACAAATCGCCCAAGATGCCGACCGTATGGCTCGTTGGTTTGTGGCTCGTGTGCTGGTGCTGTCTTGTTTGGTGTTTGCGGTTTGGTGGTTTATTGATAAAAGTGAAGCGCTGTGGGCGACGGTGGCGGTGCTGGTGGCGACTTGTCCGTGTGCGTTGTCGCTGGCAACGCCGATTGCCCTGACGGTGGCGACCAACCGCTTGGCACGGCATGGGTTTTTGGCGACTCGTGGACATACGATTCAGACGCTCTCAGAAGTGTCTTATGCGTGCTTTGACAAGACAGGAACGCTGACACTGGGGCAGGCGAATCTTTTGAATACGGTGAGTGTGCTGGATAAGACGACGAGCTTAAAAATCGCTGCCGCTCTTGAAGTTGGCTCAAAACACCCTGTGGCACGAGCGATTTTGACGGCAGCTCATGGGCTACATTTGCCTGCGGTCAAAGAAGTCATGCACCATACGGCAGGCGGTGTGGAAGGGCAAATTGACGGCGTGCTGTATCGTATCGGTCATCAGCAGTTTGTACAGCCGGCTGGCGAGTTGCCATCTGATTTGGTGGAAAATTTGGGCGAATATCAGGCGAATGTGTCGGTGCTGTTGTCGCATTTTGTGCAAGGTCAATGGCAGGTGTTGGCAAGATTTTATTTTAATGATGCCATTCGTACAGACGCAAAGCAGATGATTGATGAATTAAAATGCCAAAATATTACGCCCATCATGCTCACGGGCGACCCCAACCCAAATGCCCTAGAAGTGGCGAAAACTTTGGGTATTAAGCAGGCTTATTTTGGGCTAAGTCCTGAAGATAAAGTCCGTCATATCAAGGACTTACAATCATCAGGGGCGAGCGTTTTGATGGTGGGCGATGGCATCAATGACGCACCTGTATTGGCAGCGGCAAATGTTTCTACGGCGATGGCAGGGGCGGCAGATTTGGCGCAGGTGTCGGCAGACAGCGTGCTATTGGGTGGACGATTGACGGCAATCTCTCAAGCGGTGGCATTGGCAAGCAAAACTCGCAAAATCATTCGTCAAAACTTACGCTGGGCATTGACTTATAATAGCCTTGTGCTGATTCCTGCGGCATTGGGCTATGTACCGCCTTGGCTTGCGGCGATTGGTATGTCTTTATCCAGCTTGCTTGTGGTGGCAAATGCCATGCGATTAAAGCGATGAGCTGTGATTTTCTTAGTAAGTTCAGGTTTAAAGCTTGCTTATTTACCAAGATGACTATCCCCAAAGCAAAAATCGCACCCATGAGAGTGCGATTTTTTTTTGTATTTGAATGTTAATGTCAAACATCAGTCGTCTTGTAGATAGCCAATCAAACGCAAAAATTCGATGTACATCCACACCAGCGTCGATAAAATGCCGATGCTGTAAGTCCATTCGTACTCTTGCGATACGCCGTAATGCACGCCTTTTTCGACATTATCAAAGTCAAGAAGTAGGCTAAATGAGGCGATGATGGTCACAAACACACTAAAACCAATCGCCACCAAGCCACCATCAAACAACAGCGGCAGGCTTGAGCCGAACAATCTAAACCCTAGCTGCACTAGGTATAAAATACCAATGGCGATGATCGCTGAGGTTAGGATTGAGCGGAATTTTTCAGTCACCTTGACGATGCCTGTGGTGTATAGCGTCAGCATGACCGCAGCCGTGATGAAAGTTGCCGATAGGGCAGACAGTGGCACGCTTGGGTAGCGCAGATACATGATGGTGCTAAACGCCCCAAGTAGCACGCCTTCAAAAAGCGCATACGGTACAGCAAGAGTCTTGGCAAGGTGTGGCTTAAAAGCACTGACCAGACCTAAACCCATGCCAGCAAACAGACCCACCAATGCCAGTGGATAAAGCATGCTGGTAGAAATGCCGCCCATGAGCGCATAAAAAAACACGCCAAAACCAGAGACGGCAGCCAATGCCAATAAAAATGCACTTTTTCTAACCACGCCACCGACCGTCATGGCGACGCCACCGACAGCCAGCTCGGTGCGGCTAATGATAGGATTTGCCATAAAATTTTCCTTAAAATACAAATATCTGGATGATTTTTATGATTATAAGGCAGATTTTTGAAAAATCAAGTGCTTTGCATGTTTGGCGATAGGGCTGATGGGGTTTGCTGTGTAATTGATATGCAAAGTAATTGGTGTGCAAATTGATGCCCATCATCAAAACTTGGCTTGTACTCAGATTGGGTTTTTTGGTATCATATGCTTTATTTTTTCGCTGATTTTTATGTCAAATTTCATCAATAATCACCCCAAGCGCCCACCGTTTCGCCGCATTGGTGTGATGGGTCGTGCTGGCAAAAGTAGCGTGGTTGAGAGTTTAAATGAACTCATTGCGCTTTTGGATGCCCGCAAACTGTCCATCATCATTGACACCGAGACCGCCGCCATCGAGGGCTTGCACATCGACTTTGATCAGGTGGATGGGCATCAGTTTAAGATCGTGCCACGCCAAAAGATGGGCGAGCATTGCGACTTTGTGATCGTGGTGGGTGGTGATGGCTCCATGCTGCAAGCGGCAGGCGTGCTGGCAGGGACAGATGTGCCTGTACTGGGCGTGAACCGTGGTCGGTTGGGCTTTTTGGCGGATGTCAATCCTGATGAGCTGACCGAGCGTGTCTCTCAAGTGCTAGATGGCGATTATTGGCTGGTGGATCGTTTTTTATTGACCTTTAAAATCGTACAAAATGACGAACATGGCAGACCGACCGATGTCGTCATTCATGAGGATGTGGCGCTCAATGATGTGGTGCTACACGCAGGCAAATCGGTGCATACCATCGACTTTGAGCTGCACATCAACGGCTCACCCGTCTATCGCCAGCACGCTGATGGTCTCATCGTCGCCACCCCCACAGGCTCGACCGCCTACTCGCTCTCAGCGGGCGGTCCGATCATTCATCCGACCATCGACGCCATTTGTCTTGTGCCCATGCATCCGCACACGCTGTCGAGCCGTCCTTTGGTGGTGGCAGGCAGCAGTCAGATCGCCATCAACATTCATAAGGATAACCGCACACAGCCAATGGTCGGCGCTGACGGCAAGGCATCGGCACCACTGGATAATGATCAGACTTTGCTGATTTCTAAGCATGATAAGACCTTGCTGCTCTTGCATCCGCCAAGTTATAATTTTTATGAGGCGTGCCGCACCAAGTTAAATTGGAATTTATACAGCGAAGAATTTGCCCTAAAAACTTAACGAGACAGCCATGAACAAACAAGACATTCTAAATAGCCTAACCCCTGAAATCGTCGCCAAATTTCGCACCGCCATTGAGATTGGCAAATGGGAAAATGGTATACGCCTGACCGACGAACAGCGCCAAACTTGCATGCAGGCGGTGATGGTCTGGGAGCATGAATACTTACCAAGCGAAGAACGCACAGGCTACATCGAAAAGCCAAAAGACAAAAAGGGCAATACCGTGGGTGAGGAATGCGATGTCGAGCATGAGCATCATTATCCCAATGCCGAGCGCCCTGTGGTGTTTAAAGATTAAGCATGACAAAAAGGACGAAGTGACTCGTCCTTTTTTGGTTTATAAGCGACACAGTTCGTAGGCTTAGGCTCTTAGGCTGAGTTGAGCGAATGCAAAATCCAACATTTTTGGTGTAACTCATTGATTTTGTTGAGTTTCGTTCCTCAACCCAACCTACGCGGGCTGTCCATTACCGCTTGATTGTCATTTGGGGCAAGGTAGGTCAGTCCTGCTTGTTCTATTTTGTTTTTGTACAAATTGGTCGCCAAAGTCGCATTGGTCGCCAAAATGCCGATGTGCGCCTGTCCGCTGTTTTGTGCCGTTTGTACCGCTGTGACAATCATGGATAAAAAGGTAGTTTTTGGGAAATCGGCTTGCAATTTGTCAAACCAATAATGAGCGGTGTTACAAGCAATGACGATACAAGTCGCCCCTGCTTTGACTAAATTATGGGTATAATCAAAGAGATAAGGGTAGGGGTCAGCTCCATTGTCTAACAAAAATGCCGAGCGGTCAGGCACATCGGGAATGGACGAAATGATGAGCGGAATGTGCGTTTGGTCGCTTGTCGCCCCTGCCGAGTGGATAAATTTTAAAAACATATCAGCGGTTGCCATAGGTCCCATACCGCCCAAAATACCGATGAGTTTTTTCATAAAATGCCTTTTTAATTATTTGTGTAGTAAATTTAAAGAATTATCGTAGCCAATTTTCAAATTTTAAGCCATCTACTCGCTCAAATTCTTTAATATTGTCAGTAATTAAAATCAAATCATTGGCAAGGGTTTGTCCTGCAATCAATGTGTCATAAGCTCCGATGGGCGTGCCTTTGGCTTTTAAATCGGAGCGAATTTGCCCTGCATAAAAGCCATCATTTTGATTAAAATCCAAAATTTCAAAGGGTAATTCTTTGATTTTTTTGAAATTTTTTTCCATTTGCTGGCTGTTGCATGCCCCAAACACCAATTCAAAATGCACAATGCTTGAAATGGCAAAACTGTCAATGGGATAGCGGTACATTTTGTTTAATAAATTGGCGTTTTGCTTTTGAAAAGCAATCACAATGTTGGTGTCAAGCAAATATCTCATTCAAACGCACTCCAATCTCTTTCGGTGATTGGGTCGTTACGCAATTCGGCAATGGCTCGCTCCATACTCTCATCAAAGGGCTCTAAATCTTTGACAAAATCCCAATTATTAACAACAGGCTCAATAATTACCTGCCGTCCTTGCTTTTTGATTTTGACTTCTGTGCCTTCAAAACGAAAGGCTTTGGGTAGGCGGACGGCTTGGCTGTTGCCTGTCCAAAACAGTTTTGCGGTGGCGGTTTGGCTCATTGAACACTCCAAAAAATAGCTATACTTTATAGCTATTATACGTCAATTTTTACCAAAATCAACCTAAGCCAATTTTACAAACACCCCCAAAATTTTATAAAATACCGCCCTAAAATCAACAAGGAAATCTCATGGAAATTACTTTTCAATTACTCGGCATTTTATTTTTTGTGGCGGTGCTGGCAGGATTTGTGGACGCAGCGGCAGGTGGTGGTGGACTTTTGACCGTGCCTGCCCTACTTTTGACAGGCATGAATCCTGTGGCAGCTCTTGCCACCAATAAATTACAAGGCTCAGCAGGCTCACTTTCGGCAAGTTTGACAATGATCAAAAAAGGCATCGCTCACCCCAAAACCATCAAAACCGCCCTCATTCTCGCCTTTATCGGCTCGGCAGTGGGGACGATTTTGGTGCAACTCTCCCCACCTGAATTTTTAAAAATCGCCATTCCTTTTGTCGTGGGGGCGATGGGGCTTTATACGCTGTTTTCGCCCAATTTGGGGCAATACCAAAAACCGCCCAAAATCTCCGACAAAGCATGGCAAAATGGCGTCGTGCCAGCCATTGGCTTTTATGATGGTTATTTTGGACCTGGCGCAGGGACATTTTTTTCGCTGTCAGGCGTGGTGGGGCGTGGGCAGGATTTGGTCAAGGCGACAGGCAACGCCAAACTGCTGAATTTTGCCACCAACATCGCAAGCCTCATCTTTTTTATCATCGGCGGACAAGTGGTCTGGGCGATTGGGGCGGTGATGATTGTTGGGCAGGTGATTGGGGCGTATCTGGGTTCAAATATGGTCATCAAAGGCGGTGCTAAGTTTATCCGCCCTGTGATTGTGCTCATGTGCTTTGCGATGGTGGTAAGGTATGTGTTTTGGTAAGTTTGTTTTGGTGGGCTTATTTTGTTAAGCTGTGTTTGCCTAACAAATTTGCCTAAAATGGCGATGAATTTTGGCGGTATTTTGGAAATTGATTGACATGACAAAAAATAACAACATACTTATCGGCTCGCTACAAGTCATCTTGGCAGGGGTTTGCTGGGGTAGTTTGGGGATTTTTTCCAGTAAATTATTGGCATTTGGTTTTGAGAGTTTTCAAGTCACCATCCTTCGCATTGTCACAGCAGGGCTGGTGGTATTGTTATTATTACCCGCTGTTTTGCCAATTTTAAAAAAATTAAGCACGCCTGAATGGATAAATCTCATCTTGCAGTCGCTCATCGGCGTGCTTGGCATGACTTTGTGCTATTTTTATGCGGTGGGTCAAGTGGGCGTGAGCATGGCGGTGGCTCTGCTTTATACCGCCCCTGTGTTCAGCCTAGTGCTGGCAAGGCTGATTTTAAACGAACCCATCACCAAAAAGTCCGCCATTTTAGGCGTGGTGGCGGTCGTGGGCGTGGGCTTTTTGATGGCAGGCAAAGTGGTTTTTAATATGGGTGTGATTGTCGGTTTGCTGTCTGGACTTTGTTATTCTTTGTATGGCATTTTGGGTAAAAAAGCGATGGCATATCACCACCCGTCCAATTTGGTCTTTTTTAGCTCGGTGTTTATCAGTGCAATCACGCTACTTTTATTACCCCAGACTTATGGCACTTATGGGCAGTTATTGAATTTGCCAAGTTATGCCATGTTGTTTGTTTTGGGCTTGAGCGTGGTGGGGACGATTGCCCCGTTTTTCTTGTATATGAGTGCGCTACATAAATTGCCTGCCACGACTGCGTCTGTGTTTACCATCATTGAGCCTTTGACGGCGATTATTTTGGCGGTGATTTTATTAAAACAGCCTTTATCATTATGGCAAATGATAGGCGTGGGGCTGATTGTGGGGGCGACTTTGGTCAATGCTTTAGAACGATAAATCAGACCATCATTAGCAATTTTATGGGTTTTATCTTATAATAAGTGTCTTTTATCTTTATTTTTAAGTCCCATCTAATGACTCACTCCAAAAATATCCTACTTGCCATTACCGGCGGGATTTCCGCCTACAAATCCGCCATTTTGGCACGCCTACTGATTAAAAGCGGACACCAAGTGCGTGTGATGATGACCGCTTCGGCGTGTGAGTTTATCACGCCTTTGACCCTCCAAGCCTTGACGGGCAACGAAGTCCACACCGATTTACTCAATGAACAAGCCGAAAAAGGCATGGGGCATATTGAGCTTGCCAAATGGGCGGATTTGGTCGTGATTGCCCCTGCAAGTGCCAACACCATTGGCAAGCTGGCGAACGGCTTGGCGGACAACCTTGTCACCAATGTCATTCTTGTCACCACCGCCCCTATAATGCTTGTTCCTGCGATGAATCAGGCGATGTGGGGCAACGCCATTGTGCAGGACAATTTGGCAAAACTTGCCCGTTTTGGCTTTATCATCGTTCCGCCTGATAGCGGAGAGCAGGCGTGTGGTGATGTCGGGTCGGGGCGGTTGCCTGAGCCTGAAACCTTGTGCGAGCAAATTAGCCAATTTTTGAACATTCAAAACACCGCCCAAACTTTGGCGGGCAAAACGGTCGTCATCACCGCAGGGGCAACGCTTGAACCCATTGACCCCGTCCGCTATTTCTCCAACCATTCCACAGGCAAAATGGGCTATGCTCTGGCAAAAGCGTGCGTGAACGCAGGGGCAACAGTCATCATCGTGGCAGGGGCGAAGGTCAATCTGCCTACGCCTTTGGAGGTAAAGAAAATCACGATAGGCACGGCGGACGAGATGCTCACGGCGTGTTTACAAGTGTGTGAAAAGGCGGATATTTTTATCGCTACGGCTGCCGTGGCAGATTTTAAGGTCAAAAATATCGCCACGCAAAAACTCAAAAAAACCGCTGACAATGATGGCTTGACCTTACACCTTGTTAAAAACCCTGATGTCTTGGCGACAATTTCCACCACTTATCCGCACCTTTTGACCGTTGGTTTTGCTGCCGAAACCCAAGATATTGAAAATTATGCCAAAGGCAAACTTGTTGCCAAAAATTTGGATATGATTGCAGTCAATGATGTCTCGGATAAGACGATTGGCTTTGGCTCTGATGACAATGCGATGACGGTGTTTTTTGCTGAACAATATGGGCTTGATGAAGTCAAACTTGCCAAAATGAGTAAGGATAACATTGCTAAAAATTTGGTGGATTGTGTGGCAAGGTTATTAAATGGCGGTTAAGTTATTAAGTCGCAAGCGTGATTTTGTGCTTGCTCCGATTTATTATGCCCAAGCCAAAAGGGTCGCCAAAACCACCCTAAGATTGCCCGAGCCTGATGGCGTGCGAACAAGGCAGTTTGGCGGGGAAAATGCGGTGTCGCTTGCGATTTTTGGCGACAGTGCAGGGGCGGGCGTGGGCGTGGATAGCCAAGACGATGCTCCGCTTGGGCGGATTGGCAAAGGACTTGCCGAGCAAGGTTTGGGCGTCAATGCCGAGCTACACGCCACCAGCGGACATACCAGTTTTGATTTACTCTACCGTTTGTATGCGATGGGTGCGTGTCGCTTTGATGTGGCGATTATCAGCATTGGGGTCAATGATGTCGTCAAAGCCAGCTCCGATAAGGCGTGGATGGACAATCTGCACGCCATCATCACGCTTTTAAAACGCAAATTTGGCGTGTCGCACATTCTGTTTTTGAGTTTGCCCCCAATGCACTTAGCCCCAAGTTTGCCCATGCCCTTAAATGGCTTAATCGGACGGCGAGCGGCGGCACTTAGTGCGATGTTGGCAGACATTTGCCAAGCCCATCAAGGCGTGCATTATGTCAAAGATGAATTTGATAAAGTCAAACTTGACCACCAAGCGATGTTCGCCAAAGATGGCTTTCACCCAAGCAAGCTGACCTATCAAGTGTGGGCGGATACTTTGGTGGGGTTCGTGGCAAAACTGTATTCTAATGAGTGCTAAAATATTAAGGCATAAAGAATGAATGATAATGCCAACATAAATTTTACATTCATTAAACTTAAAAATGAGACAAAATCCACCATTAATCCGTAGGGGCGAATGGCAATTCGCCTGTACAAATCCGTATCAAGTTTATCATTTGGTAATGATAAGCCCTATTTCAAAAGCCCTATTTCAATCCCTGCTTTACCAAATCCTCATAACCACCGTGATTGGTTACATTGGTATAGCCCATTTCTTTTAAAGTTTGTAGAGCAACATTGGCACGGCTACCCGAACGGCAATACAGATGAATCGGCGCATCTTTGTTTGGGGCAACGCTTGCGATTTGATTGGCGATGTCGGTATGCACAATGTTCACCGCTCCCGTCAAATGCCCTGCCTTGTATTCATCGCTACTTCTAACATCAATCCATACGCCTTTGGCTTTGGTATCGCTTGTTTGTGGGGCTTGGGTTTGTGTGCTTTGGGCTTGGCTGGTTTGGTTTTGTGCCTTGTCATTGGTAGAATTGCCTGCTTGGCACGCCACCACCGAACATAGCACAAGGGGCAAGAATAATAGTTTTTTCATAAAAATTCCTTATTGTTGCTGTTCCACCGCTTCCAACGCTCGCAAGGCATAGGCATAAGCCGCCCCTGCATTTAATGAAATGGCGGTTGCCAATGCCCCTGCAATCTCGCTTTCGGTTGCCCCTGCTTTTAGGGCTTTTTCAGCGTGGACGCTGATACAGCTTTCACAGCGAGTGGTGATGGCAACTGCAATGGCAATCAGCTCACGGGTCTTTTCGTCCAAGGCTTCGGCAGCGGCTGCCTTGTCAAGCGTGGTGTAGGCTTCAAGCATTTTTGGGTGGGTTTTGCCAAGTTTGCCAAAGGATGCTTTGGTGTGGGCATTTAGGGCTTTCCAATCGGTAAAGGACATTTTTTTATCTCCAAAGTTAAGGATATGGCGTTATTTTAGAGATTTTTTGGGGGTAAAACCTATCAAAAAATTCCAAAATGCCTTATAATCATCGCGTTATTGTTGCCAAATTAACACCACAATGGACATTTTAGACAGCCTTCTGACCTTTGCTCAGCTAAATGCAGGCGTGCATATCAACTGTCAATTAAGTGGCGAGTGGGCGTTGCCAAATCCGCACAAACAAGGGCAAGCCGTTGCTCATATTGTCTTAAAGGGCAAAGCATATTTGACGCTGGATGATAAAAATATCCTGTTAAAACAAGGGGATATTGCTTTTTTTGCTCAAATGCACCCCCATCTTTTGAGTAATTTGCCAAATCAATCGTCCGTTGTATCCGCCACGCCAAATCTAAGCGAGCAGGGCGGATTTGTGGTCAATAAAATCGGACAAGGGGAGAGCGAGTGCGAGCTTTTGTGTCTGCATTTTCATTATGATTCGCACAGCGAGCTTTTGGCAAGCCTACCGCCTGTGATAAGTGTTGCCCTTGATACGCCAAGCCTTGCCCCGCTTATCACGCTGTTAAAACATGAGACAACGGCTCCTGCCTTGGCAAGCAAAACGGCGGTCAATGCCTTGTCGTTAATGCTGTTTGTGCTGATTTTACGCCAATATTTTGCCCGCACCAGCGATAGTTTTCTTGCCAATTATCAACACCCCCGCTTAATGCCCCTGATTCAAGCAATCATGACCGCCCCTGAAAAATCGTGGTATATCAATGAGATGGCAGAATTTGCCAATGTTTCTCGCTCACAACTCATTCGCCTGTTTAATCAGCATTTGGGCATCTCGCCCCACGCTTTTTTGCACAAAATCCGCCTACAAAAATCGGCAATGCTTTTAAAACAAAGCAACCATTCTGTGCTTTATGTGGCGTTGTCGTTGGGTTTTGGTTCGGAGACGCATTTTAGCCGTGCGTTTAAAAAACAGTATGGCGTCACGCCAAGTGGGTATCGGGGTTAACGCCATTTGGTGATTTTGACAATCATGCAACAAAAAGGACTTTTATGAAATTTGAACTTTGGCTCATTCCCCTATTTCTGATCGCAAGCCTACTACACGGCATTACAGGTATGGGCTTTCCGCTCATCACCATTGGGGCGTTGTCGGGGGTCTATGGGCTGACTTCTGCCATTGTGCTGGTGCTTGTACCAACGGCGGTGCTTAATCTGATTGCGTGGGTGGGTGGCTCAGGCGGTGTGTGGCACAATGCCACTTTTTATCTTAAAAAGTATTGGTCGCTCGTTGTGGTGTCCATTCTTGGTAGTGCGCTCGGGGCGTATTTGCTTCTGGTGGTTAATTCTGCTTATCTCATGCTTGCCCTAGCGGTGGTGGTGCTGTGGTATGCGACCACGAGTCTGATGGGTAAAAAAATCGTCCTACCCAATACCACCACATCGCTTGTGGTGATTGGCTTTGTGGCAGGCGTGGTCGGCGGGGCAACCAATGCGATGTCGTCCGTGCTTTTGATGTACCTACTTTCAATGACTGATGATAAGGATACAATTATCAAGGTTGGTAATTTGTGCTATTTTGTCAATAAATTGGTACAAGCCATTGTTTTAAAAGAAGTTTTATTGGAAGTACCCGCCCAGACATGGATGATGATATTGGGGCTGACGGTGCTGTCGGTGGTGGGGATTGTGATTGGTGGAAGGCTGGGAAATTTTTTACCCAAAGACAAATTTCGCCTGCTGATTTTGCTGATTTTATTGCTCCTTGGCGTGAAAGTGGGCTATCAAGGTGTGGACATGCTTTGGTTGTCGGCTGGCGAACAGGTGTAGATTGAAATTTTAATAAATTAAACAAAAAACCATAAAAATTCATTGGCAAATTCATAAAAATGGTGTATTTTATAGAAAAACCTTATATTTGGGTTGATTGAGGTTAAAGACGATCTTGATTTGACCTTAACATCGTCATTCATTACTAGGGCAAAAGGGCTAAAAAGTAAAGATTAAAAAGGAGATTACTATGAGCGCCACCGAATTTACCATCACCAGCGACCTTCCTTGGTATCAGACCTATCAAAAATATGGCATCAGCACCGATTATGTCATTCCTGAGCATGTCCATTCACTGGCGGATGTTTTTGAGGATAATATCGCCAATCATCGCCATGCCACCGCCACCACTTTCATGGATAAGTCGATGACTTATGGCGAGCTTGATGAGGCAAGTCTAAAAATTGCCGCCTATTTACAGTCTTTGGGGCTTGAAAAGGGCGATAAAGTCGCAGTCATGATGCCAAATACACCGCAGTATCTCATCACCATGTTTGGTGTCATCCGAGCGGGCTATACACTGGTGAATGTCAATCCGCTGTACACTTCGCACGAGCTTGAACATCAGCTTATTGATAGTGAGACGAAGGTGCTGTTCATCATTGAAAACTTCGCCAAAACCTTTGAGCAAGTGCGAGACAAGGGGAAGGTGCGGCATGTGGTTATCGCAAGCGTGGGCGACATGCTTGGCTTAAAAGGTCATATCGTCAATCTGGTGGTGCGCCATGTCAAAAAAATGGTGCCAAGCTACCACATCGATGGGGCGGTGAGCTTTAAAGAGGCGCTAAACCGTGTGCCTGCCAATCAATTTAAACGCCCAATGGTCACGCTTGATGATGTGGCGGTTTTGCAGTACACGGGCGGTACCACAGGTGTGGCAAAGGGCGCCATGCTGACGCACCGCAACATCATTGCCAATGTCGAGCAGGCGAGTAACTTTGTCAAAACGGCATTCCCTGAGGGGGTGATGCACGGCAAATACATGACGGTGGCGCTGCCTTTGTATCATATTTTTTGTTTTATGGTAAGTCAGCTTGCGATGAAGTATGGCTTTGCTTTACTACTCATTCCAAATGCTCGTGATTTTGACGACTTGACCAAACAGCACGCCAAATACCGCCCAGTATTTTTTATGGGTGTGAATACGCTGTTTAATGCCTTAACCAACCATGAAGGCTTTAAAAATATCGATCACAGCAACCTAAAATTCAGCCTAGCAGGCGGTATGAGCGTCTTACCAAGCACAGCTAAGGCGTGGCAAGAGCTGACAGGCTCACACATCACCGAAGGCTACGGCTTGTCTGAGACTTCACCTGTTTTGACCGTCACACCGCCACCAGCTGGCTACTCAGGCAAAATCGGCATTCCGCTGCCTGCCACGGACATTGTGATTTTGGATGATGCAGGCAATCAAATGCCAATCGGCGAGCCGGGCGAGATTTGTGCCAAAGGTCCGCAGGTGATGAAAGGCTACTGGAAACGCCCTGATGAGACGGAGAAAGTCACCACCAAAGATGGCTACTTCCGCACAGGCGACATCGGCATCATGGAGGCGGACGGCTACATCAAAATCGTCGATCGCAAAAAAGACATGGTGCTGGTCTCAGGCTTTAATGTCTATCCAAATGAAGTGGAGGAAGTCATCGCAGCTCATCCGAAAGTATTAGAATGCGGTGTGATCGGCGTGCCAGATGAGCATAGTGGCGAGGTGGTGAAAGTCTTTATCGTCAAAAAAGACGAGACACTTACCGAAAAAGAAGTACAAACATGGGCAAAAGAGCATCTGACAGGCTACAAGCGTCCGAAGGTTATCGAATTCATCGATGAGCTACCAAAATCAAATGTCGGTAAGATTTTGCGTAAAGAACTGCGTGAACTTGAAAAATCAAAATCAGCTTAATTCAGCCTAAGCTGATCAATAATCCTTAAAAAAAACAAGTCTGCAATCACAGGCTTGTTTTTTATTTTGTGTTATGGCGGAGAAATTGATACAATGGCGGTTAATTTTTCCAAGATTTTTAATATAGGATTTTACCATGCGTATAGACGGTCGCTCAGCCAACCAACTTCGTGAAATTTCATTCACTCGCAACTATACTAAACATGCCGAAGGCTCGGTGCTGGTGTGTTTTGGCGACACCAAAGTGCTATGCACTGCCAGTATCGAGGCGGGCGTGCCCCGTTGGCTTAAAGGTCAAAACCAAGGCTGGCTTACTGCCGAATATGGCATGTTGCCCCGTGCGACAGGCACTCGCACCGACCGTGAGGCTGTGCGTGGCAAACAATCTGGGCGCACCCAAGAGATTCAGCGTCTGATTGGTCGTTCATTGCGCGCGATGATTGATTTAAAAAAACTTGGCGAAAACACCATTTATGTCGATTGTGATGTCATTCAGGCGGACGGCGGCACTCGCACGGCAAGCATCACAGGTGCGGCGGTGGCGGTGATGGACGCACTGGAACAATGGCAACGCAGCGGCAAGCTTAAGGCCGATCCGCTCATCGGTCTGGTGGCGGCGGTGTCGGTCGGCATCAAAGACGGCAAGGCGTATTTGGATTTGGATTATAGTGAGGATTCCACTTGCGATACAGATTTGAATGTGGTGATGACGCAAAGTGGCGGATTCATTGAGATTCAAGGCACTGCTGAGGAGGCGCCATTTTCTCGTGCTGAGGCGAATGCCATGCTGGATTTGGCAGAGGCAGGCATCGCCACACTGATTGCTGAGCAACAAAAGGCATTGGGCTGGTGATGAGAGTCTTAGATGATGGGGTGGAAATCACCTTGGCGGGGAAAAGTAGCGACAGCCTGTTCGTCTGGTCAATAGCCATGCTTGGCTGCGCACTTGTGGTGGCGGTGATTTGCTTTACCTTGCCTGTGCCTTATGCCATCGGTGCGGTGGCGGTGTGGGCGGTGCTGATGTATTTTTTTAATCAAAAAAAGCACGCCGCCAAAACCCACAAGCACCACGCCCAAGGCACGCTCATCATCAAGAATCGTCTTTTGATCATCAATGGCGTGCAAATATCTCTTAGCCAAGACGCAAAGATTTCTAGCGATGGTGAGCGTTTAAGCGTCTTTGACAAAGGGCTTTGCCATCATTTTGCGGGCTTTACGGATGTGCGTGAGATTGAGATCGCCAAAGCGGTGCTTGAAGGTCAAAAAATCGCCAAGCGAGCCAAAGAGATCAAGATGGGTGGGTGATTAAGCGGCTAAGCTGTCACAAAATGACAAAACACCAAACCATCAAAACGGCTTGACCACCACCAAAATCACGACTGCAATCAGGATAAACACTGGCACTTCATTAAACCATCGCCAGTAGGTGTGCGTCTTGTAGGTGGGGTTGTTGATGAGCTGTTTGCGAAAATGTCCGCAGGCGAAATGATACATCGTCAAAGCCACCACAAGCAAAAGTTTGGCGTGTAGCCAGCCTTGTGTTTTATAAATGGTAAAATTATTCACCACCATCGCAAGACCAAACGCCCAAGTCGCCACCATCGCAGGGGTCATGATGCCACGATAGAGCTTGCGCTCCATGACGACAAATCGCTCTTGGCTGACAGCGTCACCGCTCATCGCATGATAGACGAACAGGCGTGGCAAATAAAAAATCGCCGCAAACCAACAGACCATCGCAATGATGTGAAAAGCTTTGAAATATAAAAACACGCACATTCCCCATAAAAAAGATGGTGTATTATACCATCTTTTTTATTTGGCTGATTTGACAAATTTTCAATCAATTTTCAATCAATTTTCAATCAAAATTTCATCTGCAAACCCACATAACCACCAAGCTCGGTATCGCCATTTGCATGGGTTGCCATCAGTCCTGCGCTGGCATCAGTGCGTCCAAGATTTGCCTTAGCGCCAAAATGTGCGTAAGTGCTGTTTGCATCAGTGCGGGCAACAGGCAGCGTGTAGCTTCGATGATACTCGCTGATAGAAGTCAGCTTGGCATCGACATTCAGCGCTTCGTCATTAAATTCGTGCCAATGACCAAGCCTTGCTTGCACATCAAGCTTGGTGCTGATAGGGTATGTCACATCCATGCCGATACTGCCTTGGCGAGACTTTTGGGTGGGTAGAGTGTACTGCAAGGCGGTGGATAGATTGGCATTGTCTTCGGCGAAAAGCTTGACTTGCACCGTTTGTAGGTGCATGCCGATGTGCGGGCGGACGGTCGCCTTGCCAAGTGGCACACGGTAGCTTAGCTGTAAGCCTGCATGGTGGCGACGACCATGTGCCTTGCCGTCATGAATGCGAGGTGCGCCCTCCCAAGAGACTTCACGATGCGTGTCCAGCCAAATCTTATCGACACCGATGTCTGCATGAACCCGAATACGCCCAAAGTCCTGCTGATGATACAGCCCCACGCCTGTATGCTGGCTGTCGGCGGTGATGGTGTGGCTGAGGTCGTGGTTTTGTTTTTGATGGCTAAGGTATGCCCCTGTGCGGCTGTCTTGGCTGATGACATTTGCAGCATCAAAGCCAAGCGTGACATTGGGCTTGTCAAGCTTACCGCCATGCGTGCTTGCATTACTGATGGCGCCATCTAGCCACAGTGAATGCGAGGAGCTGTCATTGGTCATAAGGCGGCGATAGAGATTTTGTTTGCTGGCTATGCCGCTTTGGGCTAGGGCGTGTGTCACGCTTGCCATCTGGGTTGGGCTGTCGATGAGTGAGCGATAATACTGAGCCAAGATGCGGTGCGTACGCCCTGAGGGGTGAATGTCATCAGCAAAAGCATAGGTTTCATTTGCGTCAGTCTCCACCAGATTGGCAGGTGTGCAGGCAAGCGAGGTAGATGCCACATCATCGGCGCCACTGGTGCGAGCGGGCATTTGACACGCCACGCCTTTTGTGTTTTTAAAGCCAAAAGATTCTTTGTCAGCCACCGCCTCTTGTAGTAGAGCAAAGGTGTTGGCAGGAACGACATTGGCGGTGCTTTGATTCAATGCGGTAAATAAAGCATTGTTATAAAGACCAGATGCCAATCTTGCTTGCGCTGCCACACCTGGCTGCAAGCGTTCGCCATAGATGGCTCGTGGCGTCAGGCTCAAATCAGGCACATTAGGTACTAAAATGGTACTTGCGCCCAGCCGATTGAGCGTCTCGATATCTGCCACTGTGCGAGCCACTGCACCGCTGATGGACTGCTGAGCGGCACTTAAATCTGATGTTTGGGCGGCGGCGATGAGGTCGTTTGAGCCGATCCAAATGGCGTACAGGGCATTAGGATCGATTTGCCCACCATTTTGGGCAAGATGGGTGGCAATCTGTGTTTTGGTGGAAGGTACGGTGATAAAGCCATTCCAATCAACTTCTGACCCTGAGCGAGCGCCACCTACGGCATAGTTTGTGCCTGTAAGGTCGGTGGTGGTGTTGGGATTGGCGGAGAGTTTGTAGGAATTTGCCAAAATCTGCGCCCACACAGGGTCAGGATTGGTACTAAAAGAAGGCTGTAAGTGTGCACCGAGGTCAGCGCTGATGTCATTGACCATGCCCTTTAATCGCCCTGTATCACTAAGGCTGTCGCCAAAGACTACCATTTGGCTAAATTGGGCGTGAGCGGCGGTGCTGGCTAGGGCGGCGCTTAAAGCAAGCGTGACGGTGGATAATCGAAATAATGACGGCTTTTTCATGGCTAGTCCTTTAACTTAAAAATAAATAAAAAATGGAAAATGTCGCAAGGCTTTAAATATCTTGCTTTTTTCATCATCCATGCTAAGTGGCTTGGCAAGCTTAAAGCTTTGGTTTGGCAGATTTTGGTAAAATTTGCCTTAATCTACATCAGCTTGAATGCTGATAAATTCGGCGCTATCTAAATCAACATCTAAATCAACAACATAAGATCTAAGCCGACAGTGGACAGTGCGCAGGCAAATCGTCAAACTCGCCTTTGCCAGTCATGGCGTTGATGATTTTTGGTTTGGCAGCTTTGGCGGTCAGCCCCAGCTGTCGCATCAAGTGATCATCGCTGCTTGTCGAGGCGTTGGTGGTGGTCAAAAGCTTGTCGCCATAGAAAAACGAATTTGCCCCCGCCATGAACGCCAGTGCCTGCTCGCCATCGGTCAGACTTTCACGCCCTGCCGACAGCCGTACGACGCTGGTCGGACAGCAAATGCGAGTCACGGCGATCGTTCTGATCCACTCGATGGTGGGTAGCTTGCCTTCACTCAAAACCTTATCGCCAAGCGGTGTGCCTTTGATTGGTACGAGCAGATTGACAGGAATGGACTGTGGTGGGATTGGCATCTGCGTCAGCTCAAAAATCCAATCCACACGATCTTCACGACTCTCACCCATGCCAACGATGGCGCCTGAGCAGACATTGATGCCTGCTTGACGAACATGATCCAGCGTCTGCAAGCGATCATCGTAGCTGCGTGTGCTTGTCACTTGATCATAATAATTGCGAGAGGTGTCGAGGTTGTGGTTATAATAATCCAGCCCTGCTTCCGCCAGAGTCTGCGCCTGATGGGGCGAGAGCATACCTAGTGTCATGCAAGTCTCCATGCCAAGCGCTTTGACCTCGCTAATCAATGCCGTCAAATATGGCAAATCTTTATCGTGAGGGTGTTTCCATGCCGCCCCCATACAAAATCTTGATGAGCCGTTGGCTTTGGCTCGGCGAGCCTCACTCACCACTTTTTCGATGGCGATGAGTTTTTCGGGAGTCAGACCCACTTTGTCTTTGTGATGACCCGACTGGCTGCAATAGCCGCAGTCCTCTGGGCAGTTGCCTGTTTTGATGGATAGCAGTGTGGAGATTTGCACTTCGTTGGCGGGGAAGTGCTGGCGATGAACGCTTTGCGCCTGCATGAGCAAATCCATGAGCGGTAAATCAAAAAGTCGGGCGATGTCTTCTTTGCTGTATTTGCTATCAGCGCCATCAGAAGGCGGTGTTGAGTGATTCATGATAATTCCCTGACAAGCAGAGTGTGCGTTTGTATCATGCGACACTCTGCCATTATAATAAATTATAGTAAACAGTCGTTCTTATTTTAGCAAATATTGATGAAAGAATACAACCCATCTTTTTGGTGATTGGGTTTTGCGATGCTAAATGAAAATGCGATGCTAAATGAAAAAAGGAGGCGGTAAAGAAATTTGAATGATTGATTTGATGGGTTATGCGCTTATCATGACTTGGTATTTTGTTTAAGCTTATTGTTTTTATTTTTGGAATATAATTGCATAATAAAGCCACCGAACTTAAAATCCTCACAAGACGCCAAAATTGCCTGTATGCGCCAAAATTGTGCGGCTTTTTAAGTTCGGTTAAGTTTGGGAATGGCTATTTGCCAAGTTTTGATCTAACAAACTGCTGATTTGCTGAGTTTGCTACTTATTTGCCCAGTTTGGATTTGATGGCGGTCAAAGCTTGCTCGGCATAAGGCTTGACCTGCGCAATGTACGGCTTGGCGGTGTCGATGTAGCCTTGGTATTCCTCTGGAATCTTGGTGGCGTGCTTGGCAACGCCTGCAAACCAAAGCACAAGCTTATAGTCACCTGTGATAGTAACCTCACCGTCTTGGATGGCAGTCATCAAAGCAGCAATGTCGCCTTTGGTCAAAAGCTTAGCACCTGCCAAAGAGTCTTTAAATTCGATGGTCAAGTCCGCATCCGCCAAGCTACCAAGCGTATGACTAAAAGTGCCGTCACGAAATTCATAATAACGCTCAGCGGTCGGGCTTTTAAAGCCGATGGCGACATTTTTTCCGTCAATCAGACCGTTTAGTGCATCATTGTTGCGGCTTTTGCTCAGTGATTGTAAGCGAAAGCCAAGTGCGGCAAGCAAGGCATCAAGCGCATCGGCTTTGACATCTAAGATGGGTAATGTGAACATGAGTATTCCGTTTTGTGGGTGAATTTGTCAACATTCTACCAAAAACACCGTCAAGAAGTGCGGTATTTTTGTATCTGGTCATTACAGAGTCTGTGTGCAAGTGCTTAGTTTTGTGGGTCCAAGCGATGACCTAAAGCATACAGCACGCCTTCAAGTCCTGTGATGTTCACGGCGGCATCGGCTTTGGCTTTGACGATGGGTTTGGCGTGGTAGGCAACACCCACATCCGCCACTGCCATCATCGGTAGGTCATTGGCACCGTCGCCCACACAAACCACACGGTGCATGCCAAGTGACATCTTAGTGGCGACCTTGCCAGTGATGGCGGCTTTTTTGTCGCCATCGATGATGTCGTTATCCACCTGTCCTGTCAGCTGACCATCAAGCACAGATAGGGCGTTGGCGTGATACTCGTCCATGCCTAAGCTTTCTGCGACATGACGAGCAAATGGCGTAAAACCACCAGAAATAAGCACCGTGCGATAGCCGATGGCTTTAAGGGCGGCGATCGTGGCGTGTGCGCCTGCGCTGAATGTCAGGTGCTTGGCGATGATTTCATCGATGACCGACGCCTCCACATCTTCTAGCAGTGCCACACGGCGAGCAAAGCTTGTGGCGAAGTCGATCTCGCCACGCATCGCCTGCTCAGTGATCTCGGCGACTTTATCCTCAATGCCGCAGTATTTGGCAAGCTCGACGATGACCTCTTGCTCGATCAAAGTAGAGTCCATGTCAAAGCACGCGAGTCGATGTCTGTGTAGCATTTGCCCGATGGATAAGATGTGCACATCGGCATCATTGCCCAGCTTGTCATGAAAATAACGAGTGATCTGCTTATCGATGATGTGTGCAGCCGCCTCTCGCTTGGCATCACTCATCTGGGTGGGTCTGGTCGGAGCGAGCAGATAGCGGTGAATTGACACATCAGCCAGTGGGGTGGGCGAATGAATGAGATGGGCGTTTTGTTTGGCGGTCTCATCATCCAGCACTTCGATGGCTTGCCAGTTGGCTTGGGTGTCTGCCCACGCTTGCATGAGCGCATCGACATCATGGTGCGGTCTTTTGGCGACGACAACGATGGCAAATACCGGCAAAGTATCGACTGGCGTATCATCACTGAACATTGTGGGTGGCAGAATGTCGGCGGTGGCGGCTAGGGCGTTTTGCCAAGCTTGGGAATTTTTTGGAAGGGCGTATGTGTATGTGGTCATGGTGCTGTATTTTCCGTTTTGCTCGCTTAAATGGGTGCTATTGTTGTAAAATTAAGTTATTTGGATTGATGGTTTGCCAGATTTGATGTTGGCAACCATCAAACCGAGTCTTTCTGGGTCTTATCATGCCCAAAACTTCATCAAAATACAAGCACATTTCCAAAAAAAAATCTCAAATTTGCCCCGTCATCTGCAAATCGGGGCGGTCAATCGAGCCTAAGAATGATGAAAACTGGGGCAAAAAGCGTCAAAAATTTGCAAATTTAGAAAAAATTGGGAAATTTCAACAATTTTGCATAAAAAATCCGTTAAATTTGCCGTCAAAGCATGGTAAAATAAGCGTTTTAACATTCGTTTATCTGATTTTTCATTTCTATTACTTTTGGTTCGTCTTATGACTTTTTTAGCGCCACGACAGGGGCTGTTTGCCGTCATTATTTTGGTCAGTTTGTGCTTGCATACGCTGTTTTTTGTGCTGTCCGAAGAGCGTGAGAGCAAAGAGCGTCAGCGTGCGATGGCGACTTTGGCGGTGACGGAGCTGGCTCAGGCGTTAAAAGTGCCGCTGGCTACTGGTGATCGCATCAGCATGAGCGTAATTGCGGATAAATACGCCAAAGAAGAAGAGCTTGCTTTTGTGGGGGTGTACGACGCCAAAGATGCACTGCTTGTGCCTGTGGGTACGCAGAATGCCAGTGGGCTTTCGCTCAAAGAGTCGGTGGTCTCAGGCAGTAATGCGCTGGGCAGTGTGGTGGTGAAAACGGGTGCGGTGAGTCGTGCTCAGATCATCTCTCAGCATTGGCTGTTTTTGCTAGGGTCGGCGGGTCTGCATGCGATTTTGTGGCTGCTGTATGGCTATTTGGCACGCCCCACGCGCCAAATGCACGAAGCCATCAGTCAAAAAGTGCGCATGGAGCTTTTGGATAAGGGTCTGGTGCAGCAGGTCGTAACACCAACGGAGTCTGATGATGCTGTGGCAAATAAAGCTTCGGCGGAAGAAGAGTTTATCACCCAAGTGCATGCACCATCGGTGGCATCGATCTTAAATGTACAAGCAAAACCGACCACCCACACTGCTGATAAGCCCGTCTCTGATGAGTCTGGCTATGTGGTGCAAATGCTGTTTGAAGACCCAAATCACCTGCTAGCCACCGTCAGTCATGACAATAAAGCAGCTTACTTTGCGCTGTGCGATCAGCTGCTTGATAAGGCGCTGCTGCACCTGCTGGCGCTACCGTTATTAACAGGTGTGACGGCAGAAGTGGTGAAATATTATGACGAGAAAGGGGCAAAAGTCGCCTTGCATGGCGATGCACCTGCCAAAGTCGCCACCGCTGCTGTGTTCTTGTCTAAGCTCATGCTTATGCTCAATCAAGTCGTGTACGATAAACACCGTGAGATCAAGCGTGTGGCGTGGCAGATTCGCACCACCGCAAGCCATGCCGATGACGCCGCTACCGTGCTGGATTTGACCAAGCGCCGCCGTGAAGCACCGCTCATTTTGCTTGATGAAAGCGCCCAAGATGAAGTCAAAATCTATGCTGAGCTAGCTCGCCTTGATGATCCGACTTCCATCCAAGAGCGTGAGACTTGCAGCCTAGCGGGCGTCACCCGAGCCACTGCCGAAAGACTGCGTAGCGTGCGAGATAAGGTCTTGTTGGAAAGCTGATGATGGCGTTTTGGAGCTTTTTGCGGTGATTTTATTGTGAAAATCGGTAAAAATACTTGACATTTGCCAAAAATACGGATATAAGGCATGCAGGGTTGGCAAAAAGCAAGCCACCCTTGATCATTTGCAACTTAACATCTTAGAACTTGGAATCTTATAATAAGGAGTCATGATGAGCGAAATTGACGATTTTGATGATGACAGCTTTGAAGAAGATGCGGATGCGCAACTGGCGGACGAGTCGAAAGCCAAACCTTTGGAGAAGCGCCTAAAAATCGATGCTTTGCTAGAGCAGCAGCGTCTAAAAAAACTCGAACAAGCCCTTGAACAAGAGGATGACTTTGCTGAGTTTGATTTGGACGATGATGATTTTGACGACTGATGCTAACAGACATTCGGTCTTTTTGACCTAAAATTAAGGCTTGTGTCGGCGGTTCGGTGCGAGCCTTTTTTTGATGGCTTTGGCGTTAAGACCGAATTTTATGGCTTTTAAATTGAATTTAAAACATAAGATGTAAGACTTGTATGGTTTGACTTATGTTGATGTTGAGCCATATCAGCACCTAATGATCACACAAAGCTATTAAAAAAGTATTTAAATTTCTACCAAAATGTACCAAAGAGAGAAGATTATGAACAAGCAAGCATTATTTGAGTATTTGTCGTCTGATGCCAATCAGCTGGGGCTTGACCCAATCGCTGCGCATGGGTTTTTGACAGCGACGGTGGTGGGCAAACCTTTACCAAACTGGCTGTCGGCATTTTTTGAGGGTGCGGATAAGCAAGTGCCAGATGAGGTTAAAGAAGCGCTGATCGCATGGCGAGAAGAGCTGTACGACACGCTCAAAGCCGAAGAGCCGATTGAACTGCCTTTTGATGCCAGCGAAGAGGCGGAGGATTTTAGTGAAGAGGGTGACTTGGCGGCATGGGCGATCGGCTTTGTCGATGCGATGTACTCGGATGAGAATGTCGATTGGTTTGATGATGAGAACACCGAAGAAGATGTGGCGATGCTGACTTTGCCGATGGTGATGCTCTCAGGCATTGACCCTGAGATGGACGAGATGCGAGATGAAGAGACCTTGGCGCAGATGGCAAATGCTTTGGAAGATAACATCACAGAGCTGTTTTTGTTGTTCCACACAGACGACTGATGCTTGTTTTTAAGCGCCTAAATGGGTCTTGTGACCCATTTTTTATCTCAATGACTGTCAAAAATGCTTTTTTAATATTAAAAACATAAGGAAAATCATGCAGTTATCAAATTTAGAACACTTGCCCAATCACACCATCACTGAGCGTCTGGATGTCGTCTATGGCAGCACGGTGCGCACCAAGCATGTGGGTAAGGATTTTTTAGCAGGGCTAAAAAATATCGTCGGCGGTGAGCTGGTGGCCTATACAGAGCTTTTAGAAGAGGCTCGCCAAGAAGCGCTGGGTCGCATGGTCGCCAAGGCTCAGGCACTGGGCGCAGATGCGGTGGTGGGTATTCGCTTTTCTACATCTAATGTGACCACGGGCGCATCGGAGATTTTTGTCTATGGCACGGCGGTCAAAGCGGTCAAGAGTCATGCTTCGTTTGGACAGAGCTTAACACCTTTTGAATGAGGTCTTTATCATGGACATCGTTGATCTGATTTTAAGAAACTTGCAGATCGTCATTGCGGTGCTGTTGTTCGTCGTGGGCTGGTATTTTGGCACAATGAATGAGCGCCGACACTTAGCAAGGCTGGCTGATGAAGAAAGGCTTTTTGCGCACATCAGCATCTCAAACGAACGCTTTTATGTGCCTGCCATACAGTCTGATGGGGCGCTGGTTTTGGGGAGTGTGTCGATTGCTCAAGACGGGTTTAAGCTGATTTTTGCTGGATTTTTGAGTCTTTTTGGAAAAAATCTGACCGTCTATGAAAGCCTGCTTGAACGGGCAAGGCGGGAGGCGGTTTTGCGCATGAAACGCCAAGCCAATGAGCTGGGCTGCATCCATATCTATGGCGTGCGCATTGAGACATCGACCGTGGACGGTGGCGGTGTTGAGGTGCTGGTATATGGCACAGCTGTCTAGCTTTGGCTTTTATTATTAAAAAAAACTTAAATATTTAAAACTCCCAAAAACCGTTTGATTTTTGGGAGTTTTTTGGATCATAAAGCTATTGCACGATTTGCCCAAATTTGCCTGCACGCACATCGCTGATTGCTTGATTGATCTCATCCATCGTGTTCATCACAAAAGGTCCGTAGCCCACGACAGGTTCGTTCAAAGGCTCGCCTGACAAAATCAAAATCTTAGCATCATCATTGGCGGTGAGTTTGACCGTATCGCCACCTTTTTCAAAGCTAATAAGCTCATTTGGGCGGGCGGTTTTGTTATCATTGACCACGGCCACACCGTCCAAAATCAATATCAAAAGATTGTGCGTTTCTGGTATGGTAAAGCTGTATTCGCCGCCAGGATTTAGGCGAATGTCCCACAGGTTAATGGGGCTAAAAGTGCTTGCCGTGCCGTGCGTGCCGTCAAAGTCGCCTGCGATGATGCGTGCGATGCCGTTGCCATTTAAATCCACGACAGGAATGTCGTTGCTATCAATGGCTTGGTACTTGGGGGCGGTCATTTTGTCCTTGGCAGGCAGATTGACCCAAAGCTGTACCATTTCAAACATTCCACCTGTTTTTGAAAAGTTTTCTGAATGATATTCTTGGTGCATCAGCCCACTACCTGCGGTCATCCATTGCACGCCGCCTGTGCCAATCACACCGCCACCGCCATAGGAGTCTTTATGCTCAATCTCGCCTTGATAAGCGATGGTAACGGTCTCAAAGCCACGGTGCGGATGCTCGCCGACGCCACGCAGGTTGCGGTCAAAATTGGGGGCAAATTCTTGCGGACTGGCGTAATCCATCAACAAAAATGGGTCGAGATTGCGCCCTGTTTGGCTATAATTAAACATACTGCTGACATAAAAACCATCACCCACCCAATGTTTTGGCGGAGCGGGGTGAATGTGAGCGACTTGTTTTTGATTGCTCATGAGATTTCTCTGATTGGTTAAATTTATTATAAAATGGAGATTGATTGGAAATTTTCAAGGTTGGATAAACGGTGTGTCAATCTTACTATTTGTTTTCAAATAGCATTTATTTAATAAAAAATATTCCATTTCCTTATCAATTGATTTAATAATTTTAATATCCCCACCTTTTAATTCATCATTAGCATAATCGGCATTTGCATCATCAATCAAATACCAATGATTGTCAATATAAGCAAAATCATAAAAGGGATTATTGCTGATTGGGCTGTTAATAATTTCATTATCATAATAACAACAAATGACATCACAAGGTATAATAAGTGCGATTTGTTTGGAAATTTGAAAATAAAACAATTTTTCATTTTCTATATGTTTATCAATAAATATATCTAAATGACACAGCCATTTTTTATCCAGTATTTTTGAAAAATTTACAATAATCTCACTACTATCATTTTCTAAACTTTCCCAATCATTTTCTTGTAAAAATACACAAGTTTTAAAGCCAAAATTCTTAAAAATCTGGCTTAGTTGATTTTGACTGGGAATTTTGGATAAAATTAGGTCAATGTTCATTATTTTGCTCTTATTTTGATTTTTCCGCCATTTTAACACAAAAAATCCCCCACAACACCCCCATTTTACGGTAAAATACAAGGCATTTTCTTAAAAATTTCAAAAAAATTCGGAGCAATTAAATGAGCATTTTAGACCGCCTTTCTCCAAGCTATGACCCTGCCCAGATTGAGTCAGGTACTTATGAGCATTGGGAAAATTCAGGCTTTTTTAAGCCAAGCCTTGACAAGGACAAATCCTTCTCTATCGCCTTGCCACCGCCGAATGTTACAGGCTCCCTGCACATGGGGCATGGATTTAACAACGCCATTATGGACGCTTTGACCCGCTATCATCGTATGCGTGGCTACAATACGCTGTGGCAACCCGGCACCGACCACGCAGGCATCGCCACGCAAATGGTGGTAGAACGACAGCTTGGGCTACAAAACATCACTCGCCACGACCTAGGGCGTGAAAAATTCTTGGAAAAAGTGTGGGAGTGGAAAGCTCAATCAGGCGGTACGATCACAAGCCAAATTCGCCGTTTGGGGTCAAGCGTGGACTGGTCTCGTGAGCGATTTACGATGGATGATGATTTGTCCGATGTGGTCAAAGAAGTCTTTGTTCGCTTGCACGAAGAGGGGCTGATTTATCGCAAAAAACGCCTTGTGAATTGGGATACTAAATTGCTGACCGCCATTAGCGATTTGGAAGTAGAAAATCGTGATGAAAAAGGCTTTATGTATCATGTGCGCTATCCTTTTGTCAAAGGTCAAACAGATGCAAATGGTGTGAGCCTTGACGGTCAATTTATGCACATTGCGACCACTCGCCCAGAGACGATTTTGGCGGACGGCTGTTTGGCGGTACACCCTGATGACGCTCGCTACACGCACATTGTAGGTAAAATGGTTCACGTTCCTTTGACCGACCGTACCATTCCTGTGCTTGCCGACCCTTATCCCGACCCAGAATTTGGTACAGGTTGCGTAAAAATTACCCCTGCTCATGATTTTAATGACTATGAAGTCGGTGAGCGCCACGACATTGAAATCATCAATTTGATGAACCTTGACGGCACAATGAACGAAAATTGTCCGCCTGCTTATCAAGGGCTTGACCGCTTTGACGCTCGTAAAAACATCATTGCTGACCTAGAAACGCACGGCTTTTTAGAAAAAGTAGAACCACACGAATTAAAACGTCCTTATGGCGATCGCTCTGGCACAGTGATTGAACCTTTATTAACCGACCAATGGTATGTCAAAATCGCCCCACTTGCCGAGCCTGCCATCCAAGCGGTACAAGACGGACGCATTAAATTTGTTCCAGAGCAATACACCAATATGTACATGGCGTGGATGCGTGATATTCAAGATTGGTGTATCAGCCGTCAGCTGTGGTGGGGTCATCGCATTCCTGCGTGGTATGACGAGGCGGGAAATGTCTATGTCGGTCGCAGTGAAGACGAAGTGCGTCAAAAGCATAATCTGGGCGACACCGCCTTACGCCAAGATGACGATGTGCTGGATACTTGGTTCTCATCAGCCCTTTGGACTTTCTCAACGCTGGGCTGGACGGGCAAAGATGAGCTGGATTTTCAAAATGAAATCTTGCAAAAATTCCACCCAACGAGCGTGCTGGTAACAGGCTTTGACATCATTTTCTTCTGGGTTGCCCGTATGATTATGATGACCATGCACTTTGTCAAAGACGAAAACGGCAAGCCACAAGTGCCATTTAAAACTGTCTATGTACACGGTCTGGTGCGTGATGGCGAAGGTCAAAAAATGTCCAAATCTAAGGGTAATGTGCTAGACCCATTGGATTTGATTGACGGCATTGACTTGGAAAGTTTGGTCGCCAAGCGTACTTCTGGCTTGATGAATCCAAAAGACGCAGCGAAAATTGAAAAAGCCACTCGTAAAGAATTTGCCGACGGCATCAATGCTTATGGTACGGACGCTTTAAGATTTACTTTCTGTGCCTTGGCAAGTACGGGTCGTGATATTAAATTTGACCTAAAACGCGTGGAAGGTTATCGTAATTTTTGTAATAAAATCTGGAACGCCACAAGATTTGTTTTGATGAATGTTGATGGTAAAGCAATTCACGCCGAGGCACGCCCTGAGCTTTGGGAATTGCCAGAGCAATGGATTATTAGCCGTTTGCAAAAAGCTGAACAAGCGGTGAATCTTGCGTTTGAAACTTATCGTTTGGACTTGGCAAGTGCTGCAATTTATGATTTTATTTGGAATGAATATTGCGATTGGTATGTGGAACTCACCAAACCTGTATTAAATGACCCCAATGTCAGTGATGAAAGAAAGGCGCAGGTGCGTTATGTGCTGTTGTCGGTGATGGAAGTGGCGTTAAGACTTACACACCCAATCATGCCGTTCATCACCGAAGAGATTTGGCAGACGCTCGCTCCAATGATTGGTCGTGGTGGCGAAAGCATTATGCTGGCAAATTATCCAATCGCCAACGAGAGTCGTATTAACGAACAAGCTGAAAATGACATGGCGTGGTTACAAGGCTTGATTGGGGCCGTGCGAAATATTCGTGGCGAAATGAATTTGGGTAATGCCAAATTATTGCCTGTGCTTTTGCAAAACATCACAGACGATGAAAAGAGACAAATTGAGCGTATCGAGCCGTTGTTTAAAGCCCTTGCTAAAGTAGAAAGTTTGGCGTTTTTGGGCAATGATGAAAAAGCTCCATTGTCATCATCAAGCGTGGTGGGCAGTGCGGTGGTGCTTGTACCGATGAAAGGCTTAATTGACCCTGCGGTGGAATTGGCTCGTCTAAATAAAGAACTGGACAAACTCACCAAACAATACGACCAAATCGCAAACAAACTTGCCAATGAAGGCTTTGTCGCCAAAGCACCACCTGCGGTTGTTGAAGCTGAAAAAGCGAAATTGGTGAAATTGGAAGGGCAGATTGGGAAAATTAAAGAGAATGTTGCGGAGTTAAAGGCTCTTTAATTTGTGATGTTTGCCTAGGTATGTGAAAACTGATAAAAATTGACATCAAGCTTATAGTGGTTGCAATTTATCTTATCCATAAACTTGATCAATTTTTAAGTTTGATCGATATAAAAAAACGGATGCGCATACAAGCATCCGTTTTTTTAAACTACTAAGAAATACAAGATAAATCAAGGTGGCGATTGATTTTAGTGTGTTTTTATTGGCTGTTTTTGTGCTTGTCGCTTATCCCACCAGCCAAAGGCGTTACCAAGTACGGTGCCTGAAACCGAGTGCCACACGCAGGCAACGGCAGTGGCAATGGCGGATTCGGCATTGGCAGGGAAAAATTTGGCACTAAGACCTGTGGCAAGTCCTGCATTTTGCACGCCAACCTCGATCGCCAGTGTGCGTTTTTTGGCGGTGCTCATGCCTAAAGCCTTGCCAGAAAAATAGCCCAAAATATAGCCGCCAAAATTATGCAGTGCAATAGCCGCCACCATAACCAACGCCGACTCTAAGAAACGACCGCCATGCACAGCAGCAACACCACCTACGATGGCAGCAAAAGCCAAGACAGCAACGCCAGGCATGATTTTTTGGACATCGGCGAACCAAGATTTTTTGTGTAATAAAATGTTGGCTGCTGAGCCGATTAAGACAGGAAATAAAGTTACCAGCAGCATGAATTTGAACATGCCCCATCCATCCATCGCAACTGTCTCACCGACCAAATACATCATCCACAAAGGCGCAGCTATCGGTGCAAGTAGCGTAGAGACGGTCGTCATGCCCACCGAAAAAGCGACATCGCCACGAGCCAGATAGCTCATGATGTTCGATGACACGCCACCAGGACAGGAGCCAACCAATACCAAGCCCAAGGTTAAGCCATCAGACAGACCCAGACCACGACCGATGGCGATGGCAAGCAGTGGCATGATGGTGTATTGTGCGATCGTACCAACGAGAATGTCCAGCGGTCGCTGTGCCAAAATGCGATAGTCCTCTTTACCCAGGGTCATGCCCATGCCAAGCATGATGGTGCCAAGCACGAGAATTTGAATGTCGCCTTTTACCCAAGAAAAGCTGGCAGGCTCAATCATGGCGATGATGGCGGCGATGATGATGACAATGGCGGTAAAGCGCGTCAAAAACTGACTGACTGTAACCAAAGATTGCATTATGATCCTTATTGTTGCTGTATTATGTCAGCTGATTGTGCTTAAATTGGCTTTGAATGTCAAATGAAAATATGTTTGCCTAGACCAATCTAAAAATATGGAATGGGGGTTGGTGAAAGTGTTTTGATTGGGTGATTGACTGTCCCAAATGCTTAAAAAGTCTAATATTTGCATTGACGAAAAATGAGGTAGGTGTTAAAACATCGCTCTTAACACTCAGCCGTTGATCTTATAAAAACCTCCCCCGCCACCCCAAACACCACACTATGCCCCTGTACAATCACATCAATATCAGGGGCATAGCCGCCGCCCATTGTTACCGCCATTGGAATTTGCCGATGATACATCGTCTCTACCACATACCGCTCTCGCTCGTATAGTCCGTTCATCGTTAGATTGATTCGCCCAAGCCTGTCATCAGCAAGGACATCCACCCCTGCTTGATAAAAGACAAAATCGGGTTTAAGGTCATCAAGCACTTTGGGCAGATGATATTTTAACAAACTTAAATATTCATCATCGCCCACACCGTCCGCCAAACCAATGTCCAAATCCGACTTAGGCTTATGATAGGGATAATTTTTCTCGCCATGCATACTCATTACAAAGACGGACGCATTCTCCTCCATAATGGACGCATTGCCATTACCTTGATGCACATCCAGATCAAGGATTAAAATGCGTTTGGCAAGCCCTTCTTTTAACAGCACATTGCTCGCCACACAGACATCGTTTAGAATACAAAAGCCTTCGCCACTGTCAGCAAAGGCGTGGTGCGTCCCGCCTGAGGTGGAAAGGGCGATGCCGTCCGTCAAGGCGTATTTGGCGCATTGTATGGTTGCTCCCACGACCAGCCGTTCTCGGTCTATCAGCTCTTTGCTCATTGGCAAGCCAATTTTACGACAGTCTTTGGCGGACAAAGTCAGGCTGTCGAGTGCATGCCAATACTCTGCCGTGTGCGTGGTCAAAACTTCATCAACCGTTGCCATTCTTGGGGTAAAAAATTGGGAAGGCTTAGCGATACCGTCCGCAATCAGTTTTTTGGGCAAAAGTTCATATTTTGCCATCGGAAAACGGTGTCCGTCTGGCAAGGGTAAAGTAAACTCTGGGTAATGGGCGACCTTGAACATACAAATTTCCAAACCATGGCTACTGCCGTGCCTGCGTCGGCATAAAAAAGCCGCCATCAGTATGAGTACCATCACCTGTCATTTCTTGTGATTCTAGCAAGTAGTCTTGCCAAAAAGGGCTCGGTTCAAGCTCGCTCATCGCATCGTCATAAAGCCGCTGCGCAAGCTCGGTGAGACTTGCCACACCTTGCAAATAGCAGCCGAGCGCCTTATCGCTGAGCGCGCTAAATTCGCCATCTACCGAGATTTTGGTGCGCACTTCGCCATCGGAAGGGTCAAGCTCAATGCTGCCAAATGATAGGCTGGTGTTGGTGTAGGCGATTTTCATCAGCATTGGCGCAAAATGACTGGGCGGCACGGTGTCTGGCAGCACACCAAAGATGGCGATGAGCTGATTGCTCTCGTTGATGCGAAAGACGCAAGTCCAGTCGCTGCGATTGTCCGTAAAGCTCAAAATCAGATGGTGCGTGTGTTCATGATGCTCGGGCTTTCGGTGTTCGTAGTGCCAGTTTTGGGTGTCAAGCCACGCCATGATGCGTGCGGTCACAGGGTGGCTGTGATCGGTGGGGCTGTCAATGGGGGTTTGTCTGCCTGCATTGGGCGAGGTGCTTTGTTTGTTTTTGAGAAGTTGTTTTAGTTTGTCTAGTAGTTTCATGAAAATATCGACCGTCTTTTTTGGTAAATTGTAGCCCAAAGAGGTTGATTATGCAAAGTAAATCGCACAAAAACGCATAAACAGGTTTTGCTTGTGGGTGTTTTTTGGTATGATGGGCGATATTTTAAACCATATTCTAAAACCTAAAAACAGTGTTGTCATGAATTCATCAAATCAGTCGTCCGCCATGCCAAGCATCATCACCTTAGACGGCATCGATGTGCAGCGAGGTGATTTTGTGCTGTGTCAGGCGGTGAGCTTGACGCTGAGTGCTGGGGAAGTGTGTCATTTGGTCGGTGAAAATGGACTGGGTAAGACGACGCTTTTGTCGCAGGTGGCGGGACTGTTGCCCATCATGACAGGTAGGGTGGTCTATCATCAGCCAGACATCAGACCTGTCTATGTGTCGCATCAGCTTGGTATCAGTGGCAGTTTGACTGTCGAGCAGAATTTGCACTTTTTGTTGTCGCTGTACGGCATAGATGCAGACCGTGAGATCATTGACTTTGCACTTGATCAGGTGGGACTGTATGGGCTTCATGATGTGTCGAGCGTGCAGCTGTCAGCAGGGCAAATGCGCCGTGTGGGGCTGTCTAGACTGTTTGTGATGACGCCTGATGAGTCACCTTTTTGGCTGCTCGATGAGCCACTGACGGCGCTTGATGTGAGCATGGTGGCACGCATTGAGACTCGCATCAGTGAGTTTGCCAGTATGGGCGGTGCGGTGCTCATGACCAGTCATCAGCAGATCGGCGCTAAGACGAGCGTGCTGGATTTGGCGGAGTTTGCATTATGATGAAACATCCTTTTAAGACCATGCTGGTGCGTGAGTGGCAGATCAAGCGCCAAGGGGCGGTGCAGTGGCTGTTTCCTTTGATGATTTTTTTGATCATCATTACGCTATTTCCGCTGGCGGTGGGCAGTGAACCTGAGCTTTTGCTGCGCCTTGCACCTTCGGCGGTGTGGATCGCTGCGCTGCTGTCGTTGGTGATGGGGGTGGATGAGCTGTTTAAGGCGGATCTTGAAAATGGCACGCTGGCGCAGATTGTGGTGTCCGATGCGCCTTTGTCTGTGTGGGTGCTTGCAAGGCTGTTGATTCATTGGCTGTTTAGTGCAGGCTTTGTGGCGGTGCTTGCGCTTTTGGCGGCGCCGTTATTTAAGATGCCACTAAATGAGACGCTCATGCTCATGCTGTCTATCGTGGTGGGCTCACCGCTCATGCTCATGCTTTCTGCCATCGCCAGCAGCCTGACTTTGAGCCTTAAAAATGGCGCTGTATTGGTGCCGCTGATCGCCTTACCGATGCAGTTGCCAGTGCTGATTTTTGCGACAGGGGCGGTGGATTTGTATGCCACAGGCTTAAATGGACTGCCGACGCTTGCTTTGCTTGGGGCGATGAGCATTGTCTCGGTCATCGTCACGCCTTGGGTGGTGGCGCAGACCTTAAAGATGGCGTGGTCGCATTAAATCACATCAAATCCGTCATTGATCATAATAAAGGGTGGGATTGTCCGCCCTTTATTGTTTATGGCTGTCTTTGGAATCATTGCCCTGATGCCAATGTCAATGCTTACCAATACCAAGGCGCAAAAAATGGCGAATGACCAAAAGGATGACCATAATAAGGGCGGTGTATGCGTCTGTGGAGATGATACTGCTCAAGCCCCATCATATTGGCGTGGTGCAATTCGTCCAAATTGTCTTCGCAGACGCCAGTGAGTGTGTAGCCGTGCCTGCCTAGATCATAGGCATTGGCTTTGGTGCAGTAGTTTTTTAGCCCGATTTGCCGACCTTCTTCCCATAGGGCGATGTTTGGCGTAACGCCTGATTTTTGGCAAGTTTTTTGATGGCTTAGGATTCTTTGGGCGTTACGACCGTGTGTGCCATCGGTGATGCCGATTTGTTTCCAGTCGGCGGTTTGGCAGTCGCTTGTTTGAAATGATGATTGTGTGGTGGCACAGCCTGTGATGGTAGCACCGATGATAAAAGCGGTGAATAACAGTGATTTTTTCATGATTTTTGCTTTGGTGGTTGCTTGTTTTGGGGTTGGTGAAGCTTAAAATTTGATGATGCTTGATTGTATTTTATTATAAATACTTGCGTAGGGCGGTGCTGTATGAGTTTGGTAAAGCTGTTTAACACTTGACTTCCCAACAAAAAACCCTGCCGAACGACAGGGTTTTTGTCAAAGAAGGTGGATTATACATCTTCTTCTTTAAATTGTGGGACTGGTTTTTTGAAACCGCCAGTTTTGATGCCAAGCCATACAAAACCGATCGCCGCCCAGAACAGACCGACCTTAAAGGTGGTGCTGTCCACTTCAAGCCACATCAAGAATACGCTGATGAAACCCGCCACAGGAATGACGATGTAGTTGAACACATCTTTACCGCTTTGGATCAGCTTATTGCGGAACGCATAGTGGAAAATCACTGATAGGTTCACAAAGCTGAACGCCGTCAATGCGCCAAAGCTGATTAGGTTTACCACGGCTTCTAGGGTAATAAAACCTGCGGTCAATGCCACTGCACCTGCGATTAGGATGTTGTTCACAGGGGTTAGGAATTTTGGATGGATTTTACCAAAGATGTTTTTGCTGATGACGCCATCACGACCCATCACATACATCAAGCGAGACACACCAGCGTGAGCAGAGATGCCAGACGCCATCACAGTGACAATGGCAAAGCCAAGAACGGCTGCTTTGAAGGCTGCACCGCCGACCGCTTCTAGGATCTCAGGCTGAGTCTCATCTACCAGCTCAAAATAAGTCTCTGGGCTGTTTGGGAAGTAGATTTGCATGAAATAAGTACTGATGATGAACACGATACCTGCGATCAGCGTCGTTAGAATCATCGCTTTGGGTAGCACTCGTTTGGCATCTTTGGTCTCTTCGGCAAGCGTCGATAGCGCATCAAAGCCTGTGAATGAGAAACATAGAATGGTCGCACCAGTGATCAGCGCACCCACAGAAGTCATGCTGTCCCAGAACGGTGCCATGCTCCACAGATGGTAAGCGTTGTCTGGGCTGATGATGCCGTCTGCGTTTTGACCTGCTGATAGGGCGTTGTAGGTTAGGAATACAAACACCGCAATCACCGCCAGCTGTACAAATACGATCCAGCTGTTGAAATACGCCACGATTTTTGAGCCAAACAAGTTGACGCCAGTCATCAGCGCTGTCAAGCCAATCACCCATACCCAGCTGTTTACGGCGGGGAATAGTGCGTTTAGATAAATCACGGCAAGGATGATATTGACCAGTGGCGACAGCAGATAGTCAAGCCAGCTTGACCAGCCGACCATAAAGCCCATTGATGGGTTGATTGAGCGCTGAGTATAAGTATAAGCAGAGCCTGATGAAGGATAGGCACGGATCATATGACCGTAGCTAATCGAAGTCAGCAAAATGGCAATCAGGGCAAAAATATAAGACATCGGTACATGACCGCCGCTGTCACGAGATACCATACCAAA
The DNA here is from genome assembly GCF_029581575.1 of Moraxella nasibovis. Lineage (NCBI taxonomy): Bacteria > Pseudomonadati > Pseudomonadota > Gammaproteobacteria > Moraxellales > Moraxellaceae > Moraxella > Moraxella nasibovis. The sequence continues at coordinate 565,259 of NZ_CP089975.1, forward strand.
AGTATCTAATAGCGTCATGGGCTGGATATAGGCAAGACCAATGATGATCACATGCCAAAGACCGAGATTTCGTTGCAACTTTGCAACATTATTAACAGGTGTACTCAACGGTAGAGTCCTCCAAAAAGCGTGCGTAAACGCAAAAAAGAGAAAAGGCGTTGGGGTGCTAATACTGTTATCAAACTTACTTTTGGCAGATTGCAATTTAGCATAGCTAATAATCTGTTAGCGGGCGTGTTTGAGATTTGATTAAGCTATCAACTCCGAGTTAAATTTTTGTCGCCCACAATGAGCGGCATTCCTACGATTTTTACAAGTGTAAAAAATGACTAATTTTACCCTAAAATTACTGATATGCCAATCATATTTTGATAAAATTTATGACATTGAGCAATATTTTTGTAATTTTTGAGAAATGTTGGCTTAAAAAATCCCTTGTTTTTATAGTGGTTTTGCGATGCAAGATGTGATTTTGGGTGTATGATTTACCCACCTTTTAAGGTCAAGCTGCGCCCACCGTCCACCGCAATCACTTGCCCTGTGATGTAAGGGGCGTTGATGAGAAACAGCACGGTTTGGGCGATGTCTTGGGGCGTGCCGATTTTACCAAGCGGAATGGAGCAGGTCAAGGCGTCTTTGGTTGATGAGTTGAGTGCTGAATTTTGGTCGTCATCGGGGAAAATATTTACCCCAGGGGAGACGCCATTGACACGAATGCGGGGAGCTAATTCTAATGCCAGCGACTGCACCAGCCCCAGATGAGCCGACTTTGCCATGTTATAAATCGGATAGCCGACAAAGGGCTTGTCTCGTGCGTGAATGTCAAGCAGGCTGATGATGGCGCCATGATTGTTGGCAAGCTCGCCCCCAAAAGCATGACTTAAAAATAAGGGGGCTTTGGCATTGGTTAAAAACAAATCTTGCCAATGCTGTTGTAGCGTTTGCCAGTCATCATGAAAATCACTTGGATAAAAACTGGACGCATTATGCACCAATACATCCACCCGCCCAAACAAAGCGATGGCGGTGTTTTTAAACCGTTCAAGTGCCAGCTTGTCATCAACGATATTCAAATCCGCCTTGATGATACGAGCAGAATTGGGGCGAATGGCGTTTAGCGTGCCTGCAAGCTCGTCCGCCAGCCGCTCACTTTTGGCATAGTGAATGATGACATTAAAGCCAGCATGGTGCAACACTTCGCCAATCTTCGCCCCAATGCGTTTTGCTCCGCCTGTAATCAATGCGACCTTATTCATAAACATACTCGCTTAATAATTGTGTGATTTTTTGTTCTCTAAGCCGATTTAACGCCAAGCCAATCTCTTTGCCTGTCAAATTTTTATCAATATCATCAATACTCACCGATTTATACATGGCGATGGCGTGGCTTAAAAGCTCATCAATTTTCACGATGTCCAAATCCGCCTGCACCATGCCAATCGCAGTGAGCGTGTCTTTTAGGGTTTGCGTGTTGCCTTGATGGGCTTTGGTTTTTTCTATGAGTCTAAGAATATTATTGGTGTTTGGTTTTTGGGCGAAAATTCCCCAAAATTCTGTCAATAAATTGGCGATTTGTACAGGATATTTTGGCGTGTTTAACTGCTTTGCGGTCTGATTGATGAGTGTTTTGGATAAATTTTCATTGTCTAGGCCATCTAAATAACCACTGCATAGCATCGCAAACTGCACGGCAACTGGGCTGTTTTTTGCCAAGGCTAGACGCTTAAGCACCGTTTGCAAAATCTGATGATCATCAAAACATTCGTCCAATTCTGCCAAAAAATACGGCAAAATGTTCAGCTCTTTTAAAAATTGCCAATAATAATGCCCTGTCCCACTCTCCATCGCCTTGACGCTTTCTGCCCAAAACCGCTCACGGCTTAGGTGTGACAGCTCGCCAGCCTTTGCCATCGTTTGCATTAAGACAATGGTTTCGTCAGCGATTGTAAAACCCCGCTCAAAATAACGAGCCAAAAACCGCACCGTGCGTAAAATCCGCAAAGGATCTTCACAAAAAGCAGGCGAGATGTGGCGTAAGATTTTGTTGTTCAAATCATCAACACCGCCATAAAAATCAACGACTTGCCCAGTTTTTGGCGTATCGTCAAAGAGTCCACCCACTTCTATGGCAAGAGCGTTGATGGTCAAATCTCGGCGGATTAGGTCGTCCGCCAGCGTTACGCCTTTGGTTTGGGTGGCAAAGCCTTGATAGCCTGTGCCGTTTTTGCGTTCAATGCGGGCAAGGGCGTATTCAAAGTGCGTGTCAGGGTGCAAAAATACAGGAAAATCCGCCCCCACTTGCACAAAGCCGAGCGATTTCATCGTGTCGAAATCCGCCCCGACCACGACAAAATCCTTGTCCTGTACGGCAATGCCCAAAAGTGCGTCTCTGACCGCGCCGCCAACGAGATAAACTTGCATGATGATTTGTACCAAATAATTGCCAAATGATAGCCAAATATTGCCCAATGATTGAAAATTGCCAAAACTTACGGTTCGTGGTTTGGTTGTGTTTTGGTTTTTGGATTGTACTTGTTTTTTGCCATAAAAAAAAGACCCCACAAGAGAGTCTTTTTTGTGCCAAGTGATGGATTGGCTCATCATCGGCTTGGTTATTCATCAAGGCTTTCTAGGCGAATGCGTACCACAGGTTCGGTAACGGCATTAAGCTGTTCGATTTGCTTGATGGCGGTGTTCATTTGTTTTTCTAGCACAGGCAGGGTGAGAATGATGATTGGCACCAGTCCTGACTTGTGTGCGTCTCTTTGCAAGATGGCGTCAATGTTAATGCCGTTGTCGCTTAAAATGCGTGTGGTGTCCGCCAATACACCAAGCTCATCTTTGACAGTCAGACGCAGGTAGTAGCCACAGGTCATCTCATCGCTGGGCAGAATGCGAGTGTCTGACAGCTCTTCTGGAACGAATGCCAAATGCGGCACATCGCTTGGGGTGGCAGCAGTGATGACATAAATCAAATCCATCACATCTGCCATGACAGCAGAAGCTGTTGCCCCAGCACCAGCACCATCGCCATAGTACAGCGACTGCCCCAGTGGGTGAGCATCCACCATCACGGCATTTTTTACGCCATGCACATTGGCAAGCAAGGTGGTGTCTGGAATGAGCGTTGGATGCACACGCAGTTCAAAGCCGTTTTCACGGCGAATGGCAAAGCCTAGGTGCTTGATGTTATAGCCCAGCTCTTTGGCATAGATGACATCTTGTAGGCTGACCTTAGTGATGCCTTCGCAGTACACTTTGTCAAACTGAATGGGAATACCAAAGGCGATAGACGCCAGTAGCGACAGCTTGTGTGCCGCGTCAATGCCTTCCACATCAAAGGTAGGATCGGCTTCGGCGTAGCCTAGGGCTTGAGCTTCGGCAAGCACTTCACCGAATTTGCGGTTTTTGGTTTGCATTTCGGTCATGATGAAGTTGCCAGTACCGTTGATGATACCAGCCAGCCAGTCAATTTTGTTGGCGGCTAAGGCTTCACGAATGATTTTGATGATAGGAATGCCACCTGCAACCGCCGCTTCATAACGAACTTGTACGCCGTATTCATCTGCTAGGGCAAAAATCTCGTTGCCGTATTTGGCAAGCAGGGCTTTGTTGGCGGTAACGACATGTTTTTTGTGGCGGATGGCGTGCATGATGACATCTTTGGCGACATCAGTACCACCAATGACTTCAATGACAATATCCACATCGTCAGCGGCAGCGATGGCAAGCAAATCATCGCTTTGTTTGATGGTGGCATCAATGTCATCACGATGACGGCGTGTGCCAACATGAGTGATGTTGATGACATGACCACTACGGCGAGCCAGTTCGCCTGCGTTGTCTTTTAATAGATTGACCACGCCAGTACCGACAGTGCCAAGACCTAATACGGCAAGATTGATGGATTTATTCACGGTAATTCTCAAAATGCTGGTTGTTAAAAATGCGTCAAAAGAGTTGTTGAAAATTTGTGGTTGCTTAACTTATCACAACTTCAAAAAACTTGCTAGATGTTTTCATCATTCTTTTGCATATTTTTAAAATATTTCATAAATATTTAGATGAATGTCTGGATAATTTGTTTAAGTTTGTTTGGGCGATGTGTTTTGGTGCGCTCAGTTTTTGTGGGCGATGGCTTGTTTGGCAAGCTCGTCTGCTGGCAGATAACCGCCAATTTGTACGCCAGACTCGGTAAAGATGGCAGGCGTGCCACTGACACCAATTTGATGACCAAGCGTCATGTGCTTTGCCACTGGATTGTCGCATGCTGGGGCGGTGATGTCGTCGCCTTGTTTGGCAAGGCTCAGCGCTTCTTGACGGTCGCTTGCGCACCAGACACGCTCGGCAAGCTGGATGAATTGCTCATTTCTAGGCCAGGCCAAATAGCGCACTTCGACGCCTTTTGCGTTGATTTCTTTGATTTCTTTATGCAGTTTTTGGCAATAATGGCAAGTGGGGTCGGTAAAGACATAGACTGTCGCCAAGCGCTCTTTGGCGGGGTAGATGATCATTTCGCTGGCATCGACTTGACTGAGCTGTTCTTTGGCAAGGCTTGCTTGGATTTCATCAACGATGTCAAAAGGCTGTTCTACGCCCACTCTTGCGATCTGTCCTTGAATGAGATATTCGCCCTTGGCATCTGTAAACATGGGCGGCGAGTTGTCAAATGTCGCCCAATAAATGCCATCAATAGGCGTGGCGACGGCAGAAATGACATTCAGCGCAATGTCTGATTTTTCAAGGTTTTGTTGTAGCGCTTGAACCACCGTGCTGTCATTTTGACTGGGAGGGGTGGACAACTTGGGCTGAGCGCTGTTTTGGGTGTAAGCAGGCGCAGATTCATCGGCGGTCTTTTCATTGGCGGTCTTGGTGTCACAAGCACTTAGAAAGCCGCTCAAAAGTGCGGCAATGATGATCGTGGATTTGCCATATCTGGGTAAAAATCTGGGCAAAAAAGACTTGCTAAAATCTGAACGAAAGCTGGCTTGAGAAACTAAAAAACGCATAATGTGGGGTGTTGAATGAATATGGATAAAGAATTATGCCAAAAATCAACCCAAAATACCAACGAAAATTTGCCAAACATACAGAAAATTGTGTCAAAATTTGCTTGATTTTTATGGTTGAATTTTGATACAATACGGCGTTATTTCAGAACCTGCTTTCAAGTGATGGGTGGATTTTCCGGCTGTCATGAGCAGGGCAATTTCTAAGGAAATAACCTATGCTACGCATTGCTTATGACGCTTTAACTTTTGATGATGTGCTGCTTTTGCCCGCCTATTCAGAAGTCCTTCCAAAAGAAACAAATCTCACCACTCGCCTAACCACCGACATCAATCTAAACCTACCAATCATCTCTGCTGCGATGGATACGGTTACCGAATCTAAGATGGCAATCGCCATGGCACAGCTGGGCGGTCTGGGTATCATCCATAAAAACATGAGTATTGAGCATCAAGCCAGCCGTGTCCGCCATGTCAAGAAATTTGAGGCGGGTACGGTAGCTGACCCTGTTACGGTCAATCCAGAGGCGACCGTAGGCGAGCTGCTACGCATTACTCGTGAGCATAAGATCAGCGGTGTCCCTGTCGTTGAGCGTGGCACGGATAAAGTGGTGGGTATCGTTACGCACCGTGATTTGCGTTTTGAGACCAATTTGGATCAGCCTGTGGCGAATGTCATGACGCCAAAAGATAAGCTGGTTACGGTCAAAGAAGGCACACCACAAGAGCAAATCAAGGCACTGCTACACGAACACCGCATTGAAAAAGTGGTGGTGATTGACGATGATTTTCGTCTAAAAGGCTTGATTACGGTCAATGACTTTACCAAAGCTGAAAACAACCCAAACGCCTGCAAAGACGACAAAGGTCGCCTGCGTGTGGGTGCGGCTGTCGGTACGGGCGCAGATACCGAAGCTCGTGTAGAAGCATTGGTTGCGGCAAATGCTGATGTCATCATTGTGGATACCGCTCATGGTCATTCAAAGGGTGTCATTGATCGTGTGGCGTGGATTAAGAAAAACTACCCAAATGTACAAGTCATCGGTGGCAACATTGCCACAGGCGATGCGGCGCTTGCCTTGATGGACGCTGGTGCAAATGCTGTTAAGGTGGGTATCGGTCCAGGCTCTATCTGTACTACTCGTATCATCGCAGGTATTGGCGTGCCACAAATCAGCGCGATTGACAATGTCGCCACGGCACTACAAGACCGCATTCCATTGATCGCTGATGGCGGCATCCGTTTCTCTGGCGATATGGCAAAAGCCATCGCAGCAGGTGCGTCTTGCATCATGGTGGGCAGTCTTTTGGCAGGTACAGAAGAAGCACCGGGTGAAGTGGAGCTGTTCCAAGGTCGTTATTATAAGGCGTATCGTGGCATGGGTTCTTTGGGTGCGATGAGCGGTCAAAACGGCTCATCTGACCGCTATTTCCAAGATGCCAAAGAAGGCGTGGAAAAACTGGTGCCAGAAGGTATTGAAGGTCGTGTGCCTTATAAAGGTCCTGTGGCAGGCATCATCGGTCAGCTTGCTGGCGGTCTAAAATCATCCATGGGCTACACAGGCTGCAAGACGATTGAAGAGATGCGTAAAAATACCACTTTTGTGAAAGTAACATCGGCAGGCATGAAAGAATCTCATGTGCATGATGTACAAATCACCAAAGAAGCACCGAACTATCGTCAAAACTAAATCGTTCAATAAAAAAATCACTCAATGTTTTGTGCATTGAGTGATTTTTTTTAGATGGAATGAAAATGGCGCACCTAGCGGGAATCGAACCCACGACCTTCAGCTTCGGAGGCTGACACTCTATCCAACTGAGCTATAGGTGCTGATGACTTATCTTAAAAAGACCTGCGAATTTTACCAAGTTTTGTATAAAAATGCCAGTCATCCGCCCAAAAAGTTAGGAAATTTTAAAAATATTGCCAAATTTTTACCGATTTATTGAGATATTACATAAAAAACATGGCATTTTGCCCCCTTTTTCCCTTATAATAGCAGGGAGAAATTTTATTCGTTTGGGTGTTGGTGGGTGTCTGCCGATTTGCCCAATTTACCCAGAGTTTGTTACTCAAGGCTAAGACGAGATGATGACAATGAAAAAATTTGTAATGTTATCTGCCGCTGCTACGCTGGCGATTTTCACCATGGCAAGTCAGGCTCAAGAGGCTGCCAAGCCTGCTGAGGCTGCTCCGCAAGCTGGCGAGGCGACCACTGAGACTGCTGCGACTGAGGCGACCACAGAGGCGGCTGCCCAAACGACAGCCGAGACTGCTGAGGCAGCTAAGCCCGCTGATCCAGTAGAGGCAATCCCTGAGGACAGCGACCAAGTCAAAAAGCTGATCGCTCTACACCCAAAGCTCATCTCACGCATCGCCCCTTATGGCAAGGTTTGCTTTGATGGCGAAGAGTGCGACATCAACATCACCGTACTTGCGCCTGCCGTAGAAGGCGAGGCACGCCCAGGCGATATGCTATATAAAGCCATCTGTGCTACCTGTCATGACGCAGGTCTGGTGGGCGCACCAAAGACTGGTACGGCTGACTGGGCGCCACGCATTGCCAAAGGTACAGCGACCTTGTACGACCACGCCATCAATGGCTTTAACGCCATGCCTGCTCGTGGTGGTGCAGACATCTCTGATGACGAAGTGAAAAACGCGGTTGATTACATCATCGCCCAATCGCAATAATTCATTCAGCGATACCAAATGGCTTAGGTGGTTTGCCGCTTAGGCTGTTTGGTGTTTTTGTGATTTTATAAAAATAAAAATTATGTCAAACTTACCAGCCTTAAAAATATCCAACCTTCAAAAAACCTATCCCAATGGCACTGCCGCTTTAAAAGGGGTGGACTTGACCGTGCCAGAGGGCGAATTTTTCGCTTTGCTTGGCGCAAATGGGGCAGGCAAATCTACGATGATTGGCATCATCAGCTCATTATTTCCACCGACAGAAGGGTCGGTGGAGATTTTTGGGGTGGATTTGCGTGCTAATCCAAGCCTTGCCAAATCCTATCTGGGCGTGGTTCCTCAAGAGTTTAATTTTAACCAATTTGAAAAGTGCATTGACATTCTCATCACGCAGGCAGGCTATTATGGCATTAAGCGTGTGGATGCTTTACCCAGAGCGGAGTTTTTACTAAAAGAGCTGGGGCTTTGGGAGAAAAAAGACACCAAATCTCGCTCGTTGTCTGGCGGTATGAAACGCCGTCTGATGATTGCTCGTGCCTTGATGCACCGCCCACGCTTGTTGATTTTGGACGAGCCGACCGCAGGCGTGGATATTGAACTTCGCCGTTCGATGTGGGAGTTTATGCAAAAAATCAACCAAGAAGAAAAAACCACCATCATCTTGACCACGCATTATCTTGAAGAGGCGGAGCAATTATGCAAATACATCGCCATTTTAAATCATGGCGAGATTTTGATAAATACCGAGATGAAGTCGCTATTGACACAGTTGTCGCTTGAAACTTTTGTATTTGATTTAAAAGATGAATTAACTGCTGTGCCGACTTTTGAGCATATTGTTCATGCAAAACTGGCTGATGCCAAAACTTTGGAAATCACGCTCAATCAAGAGCAAGACCTAAATGCCGTCTTTGCCCAATTAAACACCGCAAACATCAAAGTGCTGAGCATGAGAAATAAAGCCAACCGCTTAGAAGAGCTGTTTATGGGCGTGGTGGACAGTCATTTTCACGGTGGCAAGATGAGCGATGTCAATCAAGACCTAAGCAACGGCGGAGAATAACCATGAATCCTTCCATGAGAAATCAACTGGTCGCCTTTAATACCTTATTATCCAAAGAAATCAAGCGCATTTTACGCATTTGGCCGCAGACGCTATTGCCGCCTGTGATTACCATGACGCTGTATTTTGTGATTTTTGGGCAGATGATCGGCGCTCGTGTCGGTGAGATGGGCGGTGTGAGCTATATGCAGTTCATCGTGCCGGGGCTGATTATGATGGCGGTGATTACCAATAGCTATTCTAATGTGGTGTCAAGTTTTTTTAGCACCAAATTTCATGGCAGCATCGATGAGCTGCTCGTCTCGCCTGTCTCCAAGCACACCATTTTGCTCGGCTATGTCGCAGGGGGTGTGTTTCGTGGGCTTGCCATCGCACTCATTGTGAGTGTCGTGGCACTGTTTTTTACCAAACTTGCCATCGTTCATCTGGGCGTGATGCTTTTGACGATCCTGGGGACTTCGGTGCTGTTTTCGCTTGGCGGTTTTATCAATGCGGTATTTGCTCGTTCGTTTGATGACATTTCTATCGTGCCAAGTTTTATTTTAACGCCACTGACTTATCTGGGCGGGGTGTTTTATTCTTTGGAAAATTTATCGCCATTTTGGCAAAATCTGTCGCTACTAAACCCCATTGTCTATATGGTCAATGCCTTTCGCTATGGCATTTTGGGGCATTCTGATGTCAATGTCGGCTATTCTTTGGTGGCGATTTTGGCATTTTGTGCGGTGTTTTATGGCGTGGCGTATCGTTTGTTAAAAGATGGTCAAAGAATTCGCATTGCCTAAGCAAAACAATATAGGAAAAGAAAATGAGCATTCATGGCGTATTGGGTGAAAGCACCAGTTATTCAAAAACTTACGACCCTACCATTTTATTTGCCATCTCACGGCAAATCGGACGAGATGAGATTGTCAAAGAAACGGGATTTGTTTTTGATGATGGTACAAAAGGCGTTGATGTGTGGCAGGCTTTTGAGATTTCATGGCTCAATCCTGTGGGCGTCTCAGAGGTGGCGATGGCACGGCTGACCATACCGGCGACTTCGCCTAATATCGTGGAGTCTAAGTCTTTAAAGCTGTATTTAAACAGCCTAAATTTTACCAAATTTACCAGTGTTCAAGAAGTCAAGCAGACCATCGAGCAGGATTTGTCAAACTGTGTGGGCGTGGCGGTGCAGGTTGAAATCATTGATTTGGACAGCGATGCGCTTGGTATCGTAAAGCCTGTTGGTATTTGTATTGATGAAGTGTTAAATAAGGGCGGAAATATTGAGCTGACTGATGATATTGATCATTCGTTTTTGATGAATACCAAACAAGCCGAATTAAAACGCCATCAATTTTATAGCAATCTTTTGCGTTCAAATTGCCCTGTAACCAATCAGCCAGACTGGGGAACGGTGCAAATTGACATCAGCACCGATTATGAATTGGATTTTGGGGATTTATTAAAATACATTTTGTCATTCAGACAGCACAATGGCTTTCATGAGCAGTGCGTGGAGCGGATTTTTGCTGATTTGATGGTGAATTTTAAACCGCAGTCTTTGAAAGTGTCCGCCAATTATACCAGACGGGGTGGTATTGACATCAATCCTGTGCGAGTGTTCAATCAGGAAATTGGCGAAATCAGGCGTTTGGTGCGTCAGTGATTTAACAATAAAAACCGCACATGAGTATGAAATGTGCGGTTTTTGATTTATCCATAAATGACAAATAAAAAAACAGCCCTTAAAATTAAGGGCTGTTTTGAATATTGGCACTCCATAGGGGATTCGAACCCCTGTTACCGCCGTGAAAGGGCGGTGTCCTAGGCCTCTAGACGAATGGAGCGCAGGACTTGTAAAACTGATTTAATTAAAATCGTTTTACCAACTTTTGAACGCTTTCACCGTATCTCTCAAAAGTGGTGCTATTATAGCAAATTTTTTCTTTCCGTCAAGCAATTATTTTAAAAAATGTAAAATAATTTCTAAGATATTGATTTTAAAAGAAAAATTATTGAAAATTAATCCTTAAAGTTGTTGAATTGTAGTGGCACGCCAAAAGATTTTTCCTTTAAAAATGCCATGCACGCTTGCAGATTGTCTTTTTTCTTGTCAGAAACACGGATTTTGTCGCCTTGAATGCTTGCCGAGACTTTCAGATCACTCTCTTTGATGGCTTTGCTGATTTTTTTGGCGGTGTCGGAGTCTAGCCCGTCTTTTAGATTGATGGTTTGTTTGGTGTGTTTGCCTGATTGGGCTTTGTCCTGTGGGTCTAGGCTTTGCAAATCCACGCCACGCTTGATGAGCTGTTTTTCAAAGATGGCATAGACATTGTCTGCTTGCAGTTCGTTGTCGGTGGTGATGGTGACGGTTTTGGCTTTGTCGTTTAGCTCGACCGTGATGTCGCTACCCTTGAAGTCAAAGCGAGTGGCGATTTCTTTGTCGGTGTTGCCGATGGCGTTACGCACTTCTTGGACATTGAGTTCTGAAACGATGTCAAATGATGGCATGGTTTTTCCTTTTAAGTGATTAAAAATTAAAAAATTAGGGCAAATAAGGCGTCAGACTTAGCGTGATTAATTCTACCAATTCATCGTCCATATAGCCATAGTCATCTAAAATATCAAGTACAATCAATGCTTTATCATCAAGTAAATCTGCAAAAGATTGTTTTAGCTGTTTTTGGTGCTTATACTCCATGACAAAAATCTTATCCGCCCAAGCAATGTCGTCGCTCGTTACTGTGTGGCGAGCGTTTTGGCTGGTGCCAGCGGAGCGGGTGGATATGCCATAGCCGTGCTTAAAAATTCGCTCGGCAGTAGGGCTGCGCCACTGATTTTTTGAGCAGACAAACAAAAAATTCATGGTTCAATCCCATCATGGGCTTCGTCTGTCTCGTCCGCTGTCTGCACGGCAGCCAGCATGGGAAGTTCATTAAAAATCTTGCAAAACAGTTCGGCGGTTTTTTGGGTGTCGTAGAGTGCTGAGTGGGCGTGGCTGTTGTCAAAGTCAATGCCTGCCATCTTGCAAGTGCGAGCCAGCACCGTGTGACCGTACGCCAATGCCGACAAGCTTGCGGTGTCCAGCACGCTAAAGGCGTGAAAGGGCGAGTGGTTCTTTGAATTGGTGCGAGCGATGGCGGCATTTAAAAAACCCAAATCAAAATGAGCATTATGCCCCACCAAAATGCACTGACGGCAATCGTACTGCTTACGAATGTCTTTGAGTGCCTTAAAAATGCGTCTTAATGCCACTTTTTCATCTTCGCTGATGGCTTTGCGAAAGGGGCTGTCTAGGTTAATGCCAGTAAATTTCAAGGCGGACGGCTCAAGGTTTGCCCCGACAAATGGCTCAATGTGAGCATTTAGGGGTTCGCCTTGATACAGTTTGCCCTCATCGTCCATCAAAATCGGCACGCAAGCGATTTCAAGCAGTGCGTCCGTCTGTGCATTAAATCCTGCCGTCTCCACATCCACGACCACAGGCATAAAGCCACGAAACCGCTCTTTTAGGGTGGCAGGCTTGTCGGCAAAAGTTTGGCTTGTCTGAATGTCGCTCATGAAATCTGCGTCCATGCCAAAGTCTGCCCTGCCAGTAGTGGCGTGAGTGTTTTGCCGTCTAGGTAGTCATAGGCATCTGCTATGACTTGATCTTGTTTGGCAAGCGTGATGGTCGTCTGATTGATGGGTAGACCGTAGAAATTTGCCCCAAAACGACTGGCGAAGTTTTCCATTTTATCAAGCGCCCCCACGCTTTCAAAGGCGGTCGCATACAAAGGCAGAGCATGAACGGCAGAATAACAGCCTGCACAGCCACAGGCAGACTCTTTGGTGTGCGTGGCGTGTGGGGCAGAATCCGTGCCTAAGAAAAACTTAGGATTGCCAGAAGTTGCCACTTCAAGCAGGCGTTTTTGATGATCAGCTCGTTTTAGAATTGGCAAGCAATAATAATGGGGCTTGACACCGCCAACGAGCATGTGATTGCGGTTAAATAATAAATGCTGGGGCGTGATGGTCGCTGCCACATTGTCTTTTTGGGCAAGGCAAAAATCGGCAGCGTCAGCGGTGGTGATGTGCTCCATCACGATTTTAAGCTCTGGGAAATTGGCAATAATTACGCTTAAAATCTCGTCCAAAAAGCGTTTTTCACGGTCAAAAATATCCACATCAGCGTGCGTGACTTCGCCATGTACCAAAAGCGGTAAGCCGATTTGTTGCATGGCTTCAAAGACGCAAGCTCGCCCCAAAATGTCAGTAACACCATCGGCAGAGTTAGTAGTCGCCCCAGCAGGGTAGAGCTTGACGGCTTGCACCACGCCTGACGCTTTGGCAAGGCGGATTTCTTCGGCGGTGGTGTGGTCGGTCAGATACAAGACCATGCGTGGGTCAAAGGCGGATTTGCGGTCATCGCTAATGACAGAGTTTGCCAATGCCGTCAAAATCCGCTCACGATAGGCGACTGCTTGTTCGGTGGTTTTGACTGGTGGTACAAGATTTGGCATGCAAATCACACGGTTAAAGCTGTTTGCGGCGTGGGGTACGGTGGTCGCTAGGGCATCGCCATCACGCAGATGAATGTGCCAATCGTCTGGCTGGATAAGGGTCAAAGTTTGGGTCATGGTCGGCTCTTTTGAATTGCAAATTTTTCTTATTTTAGCATGAAATGAGCATTTACCAAAATGGATTTGTGCAAAATTTTCGGTGGGCTGGTGGTGGGTTTATGGCAGATTTTTGGCGTGATTTTTGATGGTATGTGGTTTTAAAAATTATCAAAAATCGTGGCGTGGTTGATTTTTATGTTTGGGTTACTGTGGGTTGGATGGGGTAGGTTTTACCCACCGTTTTATTTGTAACTTATTGAATTGTTAAATTTTAAACCAATCCACGCCAACAAAAATGACGGCAGTTTATGGCTTAGTAGCCTATATTCAAAGCGTATTTAATCAGGCTAAAAGCAATTGCCCACATGACCACGCCGATAAAGCCATCTAACACACGCCAAGTATTTGGCTTGGCAAATAGCGGAATGAGTAGTCTTGCCCCATAGCCCAGCCCAAAAAACCACAAAGCGGACGCACACACCGCACCGATGAGAAATTGATACTTTTCGCTGGTGGCGAGCGGACTGGCAATGCTGCCGACCAGCACCAGCGTGTCCAGATAGACATGGGGGTTTAGTAGGGTCAAGGCGAGTGTGGTGGCGATGGTCTGTTTTAGCGTGGCTTGGCTGCGTGTGCCATCAACGGACAGATTGGCTCCACCTTGATAAGCCGAGCGAAACGAACGAAAGCCATACCACAGCAAAAACACCGCCCCAAAGATGGCAAGCGATAAAGTGGCGATTTTGCTTTGTCCGATTAAGCTGCCAAGCCCAAGTACGCCAAGGCTTAGCAAGGTAAAATCGCACAAAAAGCACACCAAGCATACCCAAAAGATGTGCTGTTTTAATAAGCCTTGTTTTAGGACATAGGCATTTTGAGCACCGATGGCGACAATTAAGCCAAACGATACAAAAAAGCCTTGAATGATGGTAGATGACATGATAAAAGCTCAAAAAAAGCACACCCCATCATAGAGTGTGCTTGTGATGGACAAAGGTTATTTTTGTTCAAGCTGTGGTACGGCGTTGCCACCACCTACGCCCAGCAGCCCTGTTTGGGTATAGATACCCAGCTTATGGCGAGTGTCGGCGATGTCAAGATTACGCATGGTCAGCTGACCGATACGATCAAGCGGTGTGAATGCGGCATCTTCAACTTTCTCCATAGATAGGCGTTCTGGCTCGTAGGTCAGATTGGGCGATTCGGTATTTAGAATGCTGTAATCATTGCCACGACGAAGTTCAAGCGTTACCGTACCTGTGATGGCACGAGCCACCCAACGCTGAGCGGTTTCACGCAGCATCAGAGCCTGAGAGTCAAACCAGCGACCTTGATACAGCAGGCGACCCAGACGCAAGCCGTTAATGCGATACTGCTCAATGGTGTCTTCGTTGTGAATGCCTGTTACCAGACGCTCATAAGCGATGTGTAGTAGTGCCATGCCAGGGGCTTCGTAGATACCACGAGATTTGGCTTCAATGATACGGTTTTCAATTTGGTCAGTCATACCCAAGCCATGGCGACCGCCGATTTCGTTGGCTTTTAGGATAAGATCCACAGGGCTGTCAATGCGCTCGCCATTGATGGCGACTGGCACGCCTTCTTCAAAAGTTACGCTCACTTCTTCGGCATCAATCTTGACGCTCTCGTCCCAGTAGCGTACGCCCATGATCGGCTCAACGATTTTGTGGCTTGCGTTCAAAAATTCCAAGTCTTTGGCTTCGTGAGTTGCACCCAGCATGTTCGAGTCGGTAGAGTAGGCTTTTTCTTTGCTCATTTTGTAATCAAAGCCATTGTCAATCAAAAATTGACTCATCTCGCTACGACCGCCCAGCTCGTCAATGAAAGTCTGATCCAGCCAAGGCTTATAAATTTTCAGCTCTGGATTGGCAAGCAGACCATAGCGATAAAAACGCTCAATGTCGTTGCCCTTATAAGTTGAGCCATCGCCCCAGATATTGACATCGTCTTCACGCATGGCAGTAACAAGCATGGTGCCTGTTACCGCACGACCCAGTGGCGTGGTGTTAAAGTACGGCATACCGCCTGTGGTGACATGGAATGCACCGCATTGAATGGCGGCGATGCCTTCTAGGGCAAGCTGTGTACGGCAGTCAATCAAGCGAGCCTTGACTGCACCGTATTGCTCGGCTTTGGCAGGAATGGCGTTGTAGTCGTCTTCGTCAGGCTGACCTAGGTTTGCGGTGTAAGCGTACGGCTCGGCGCCTTTTTGTTTCATCCAAAGTAGGGCAGCAGAAGTGTCCAGACCGCCAGAGAAAGCGATACCAACTTTTTTGCCAGTGGGCAGGTGTTGTAAAATGGTGGCGTTTGACATGAAAAACTCCAAATTTAAGAAAATTGCCAAAATTATAGCACTTTTATCTAAGTTTTTGGCATTGATTTTGTGAAATTTATAAAAAATGGTTCGTTCGTGGCGATGATGGCGATTTTTGTTGGTAAGTTTTTATAAAATTGCCCGTATTGATGGGTGAATTGATGATTTTTGATGAAAAAATGGGCGAAAAATTTACAAAAATTTGTTAGACTATGGCATTAACATTTTATAAAATATCCATCATTTTTAAATGTGATGGTTTAATTTTTTACCCAACAATTTAAAAATATACCTACCGAATGATAAAATTGCCACAAAATTATTGTGGTGTCGTAGGTTGGATTGGGCAAAGCGAAAACCCAACAAATTTAAAGACTTGCGATAAAAATGTTGGGTTGGGCTGTCGCTAACCCAACCCAAAAAAAGCTGTATTATTTTATCGGTTCGGTTGGTATGGCATTCACACATTGATTTTGACAAATTGGCGGTGTTTATGACAACTAAAACTGGCATTCATCTGGTGGTTGATACCAGCATACAGCAGATGAGCGTGTATGATGGCGATGTGCTTTTGTGCCATTTTCCTGTTTCTACCGCCAAAAATGGCACAGGTCAGCTGATCAACACAGGCTGTACGCCACTAGGTCGGCACAAAATCGCCCAAAAAATCGGCGGCGAATACCCAAAAAATGCCGTCTTTGTCGGCAGACAATTCACAGGCGAGATTTATGATGACACGCTTGGGAAAGCCAATCCTGACAGAGACTGGATATTAAGCCGTATTTTGTGGCTAGAAGGCTGTGAAATGGGTGTAAATCAAGGCGAAAATGCCAATGGCGTGTGTGATAGTTTTGCTCGTTACATCTACATTCACGGCACGCCAGATACCGAGCCTATGGGCGTGCCACGCTCGCATGGCTGTGTGCGTATGCGTAATGATGATGTCATTGCATTGTATGACATGGTGGGCGTGGATACGAAGGTATTGATTGCTTGATGGTTGATTGATGGCAGCTTAGCTCGCCAAATCCAAAAGGCAGTACAAAATCATGTGGTTTGGTAGGTTGGATTGAGTAAGGCGAAAACCAACGGTTTGGTATGGCTGATTGAATTTATTGGCTAAAAAATCGCAAAAAATTAAAGGAAAGCTCATGAATTTACAAAAAGTTGATTTAAATTTGCTCGTCTATTTAGATGTGCTGTTGCGTGAAAAAAATGTCACTCGTGCCGCCGAACAGCTTGGCATCACACAGCCTGCGATGAGTAATATTTTACGCAGACTTCGCTCGCTGTTCAATGATCCGCTCTTAGTGCGATCCAGCGAGGGCATGACGCCGACCGAACGAGCAGGCGAGCTACAGCCACGCATTCGTGAGATACTCTCGGACATCAGCACGCTACTTGAGCCACGCACCGAGTTCCGTCCGTACAGCACTTCTCGTGTTTTTCGCATCATGACATCAGACTATGCTGAGGCGACCCTTGTGCCACGCCTTGTCAAGGCACTTCGCTCTGAGGCGCCGAATGTGATTTTGGACTTTTTGACGCCGTCTGATGTGTCGTATCGAGACATGGAGCAGGGGCGAGTGGATTTGGCGATCAACCGCTTTAACGAGATTCCCCAGAGCTTTCATCAGGTCTTGGTGTGGCGTGATACTTTTAGCTGTCTGTTGTCGGCGGACAGCCCTTATGTGGGGCGATTTAATCTAAAAAACTACCTAAAAGCTCAGCATGTCTGGGTGTCAAAGACAGGCATGGGCGTAGGCTTTGGGGTAAATCCTGAAAAATCAGGCGGTCTGGGTTCGATTGACCAAGCCCTGCAACGCCTTGGGCAAAAACGCCAAATCAGTGTCTTTACTCGTCATTACCAAATGCCCGCCATGCTCGCTGCCAACAAGGACTTAATCGCCACTTTGCCGACTCGTGTCGCCAAGCTCCAAGCACACAATAACCCTGAGATTGTCGTCAAAGAACCGCCATTTTTCATTCCAGAATTTGAGCTGACGATGGCATGGTCGCCGCTACTTCAGCACCACCCAGCCCACCGCTGGCTAAGACAGCTCATCTTGCATGTGGCACGCCAAGTCATCGCCGAAGAAGAGCAGGCAATGAAAGGCTTATGATCTGATTTGGCGAATCGGCTTTGGCTAATCTGATTGGTTGAAATAAAAAAGACTGTGCCGATGCGCAGTCTTTTTTTGTATAAAATCAGCTTTGCTTAGCCATCAAAAGCCATAACAAGGAAAAAGGCTCATCGGCTTATCTCGGATGATCGCTCAAATCGGCACGCTTATCACGCTGATCGGGAAGGGTGCTGGCACCCTCATCAAAGCTTGACAGTGGCGAGAGGACGACATTTTGCGCAGGCAGCTTTTGGGCGTGTCTTAGGCGCCAGTTATGAATGCCATCATTACTGACTTGTAGATAATACTTGGCATCAGTGGCATCCAGACTGACCTTACCAGCATAGACATTCTCGCCGATGTGCTTGATGGTGAAGTCTCTGTCTTTGCTGCTGTCGGTGGCGTGCGAGATGGAGACGGCAAGCGACTTAGGGTAGGTCAAAGGCGTGCCATCTCGGAGTGTGCCAGTATCCAGCGTGTTTTTGGGATAGTTGAGTTCAAAGCGCACCGCCTCGCCATCAAAGCGCATCACGCCAAACACGCCCAAATCGTGCGCAAGCTTATCACGAGTGGCGTCTTGGTAGAGCGTCTTACCGTCCATGTACCAGTCATCACGCACGGTGCTGTCTTGGATGCGGATCGACCAGACGATAAAAAATATACACACCGCCACGACCAGCACAGGTAAGCCGACCACAAAGACGGTCATGAAGGGGTTTTTGTACCAAGGTTCTTGTTGGAGGTGTTTGGACATGACGCACTTAATGATAAAAATTTAGCGCATTGTAGCACAGTTTACCACATTTCCCAAATCACTCTATATAAATCACTCCATATAAATCATTTTATGTTTTGTGCTGACTTAATCACCCTATGGACATAAGACTGGCAGGGGTGAAAATATTTGTTTTTGTAGGAAATTTTTTCTTGTGGGATATTTTTAGGAAATAAGAAAAGCCACCCATAGAAGGGCGGCTTTACAAATGTGGGCTTATTTTTTGGGCTGATAGACAAAGTTGTCCGTAGCACTGGCGCTGTATTTGCCATCTTCGGTATATACCGTGATGGTGACAGGCGTGCTACCCACCTTCACGACATTGGCATCGCCGATGATACTCACTGGCAGATCGTACGGCTCGTTGGCTTGTAGTGGCAGCTTGTCAAAGCGAGAACGCAGCGTCATGCCAGCGGTGTTGTCGCCGTCCAAGCGCACTCGATAGACTTGGCGTTCGTCAGTTTTATTGACGATTTTTAGCACATAGCTGTTTTCTACTTGACCGTGTCGCTCATGGCTCAGCTGCTTGCGGTCATGGCGGATTTCAAGCTCCAATGGCGCTCGCCCTGTGGCGACGAGTGTTGCAGCCACGATGGACGCACCCAGTACGAAAATGTAGGCAAAGATGCGAGGGCTGATGATTTTGGTTTTTTGTTTTTCGAGCATCTGACGCTCAGTGGTGTAGCGAATCAAGCCACGAGGGTAGCCGACTTTATCCATGATGTCATTACACGCATCGACGCAGGCGGCGCACTGGATACACTCCACTTGCAAGCCATCACGGATGTCAATGCCAGTTGGGCAGACCTGCACGCACATATTGCAGTCCACGCAGTCGCCGTAGCCCTCTGGGTGGTCGCCTTTTTTGCGAGCACCACGAGGTTCGCCACGCTCGTAGTCGTATGAGACCAAAAGCGTGTCTTTGTCAAACATCACCGACTGGAAACGACCATAAGGACACAGATGCACACACATATGCTCACGCATATAGCCACCATTGGTCTGGGTGACGAAAGTGATGAGCAGGAAAAATATCCATGTCATCTTGCTCCAACCCATAAAAAATGGCGTATGCCCATTAAAAAACAGATAATCCGTACCGACAATAAAGGCAATAAAGGTCAATGCCGTAATTGCTGAGATGACAAGCCAAATGGCGTGTACCGCCAGAGTCTTCATGATTTTCTCGGCATTCCAAGGCTGCTTGTCAAATTTGATGCGTTTATTACGCTCGCCGATGATCCATTTTTCAACATGCTGATACAGATGTACATAGATAGTCTGCGGACAGGCATAGCCACACCACACACGCCCAGCATAGACCGTCACCATAAACAGCAGCATGGCGGCAATGATGAACACAAAGGCAAAGAAATAAAAATCCTGCGGCATAAAAGTCGCCCCAAAGATATAAAACTTCGGCTCAATCACATCCAGCAAGATCGCCTGTCGCCCGTTCCAGCGAATCCAAGGGGCGACCAAAAATGCCACCAATATGGCATACATCGTAAACAGGCGAATGTTCTGATATTTACCCTTGACAAAGCGAGGATGTACACGCTGCTTGGTGGCGTCCATGTCCTTTGAGGTGGGGATGATTTTCTCTGGTGGCGGACGCTGTTTTTTGGGCTTGGCGGTGGTGGGTGCGGCGTGTTTGTCGTCGCTTTTGGGTGGGATGGGTTTTGAATCTGGCTTGTCTGACATGATGAGTACCTTTGTTTTGCTGGCTAACTGGCAGCTGGCTTGGATTCATGGATTTTGTCTATTGTAGCATTTTTTGGGGCGTTTGTGGGTGTTGTTGGCAAGTGTTTTTGTCATGATGATTGCCAATTTATAATTTTTACAAATGGATGGTAGGGGCGAAAAATCTTTCGCCCATTGGCATAAATACGGTCTGTGCGGTGGTACGGGCGAATATTATTCGCCCCTACGATAAAATCACGCACAACGCAAATTGTGCGGTTAAATTGCAATTCGCCCCTACGGAAAACCTGTGTAAATGCCGTTCGGTAGGGGTGAAAAATATTCCACCCCTACGATAAAATCCTGCATAACGCAAAAAACCACGCACCCCACCAACCAAAATCATACCAAATCCATTATTTAAAATTTCTAAACAATATTTTTGCTCACCGCCACCCACCACAGACGACAAAGCACAGGCACAGCCTATGCACTACAAGATTTCGCCAATTTGTCTGTAATTTGGCTGTATTGTTGCAGCTGTCATGCCGTACGCCACACACCGCCCTAATTCATCAATAAAATCCACAAAAAATGCGGATTTTCCCACTCAAATCTCCCTCAGATACAGTTACAATAGGCAAGCCCGCCACCTGCCAAATCAATGCACCAAAAATACGGTAAACACTTGTATTCTAAGAACTCTAACCAACTCAATCATACATCAAGTATTTACAATTCATTAACAAAACAGCACACAAATCACTATAAATCAAGCAAAAAAACAGTTATAATATGCACATAACCCCCCCCCATGCGCTCGCCATTTTGGCACGGTCATTGGTGATTCTTGACTGGTGTTGGTTTGTTAATGTGGTTTTGACATTATATTGATGTTTTTTATTGGATATTTTTTTTAAATTGAATTTTTGATTTAATTAAATTAACTTTCAAAAATACGACTGATATTATGATGCACAGCACCCCTGATATTCAGACACCCAAGTCCTTCCGCTCTGTGTCGGTGAGCTGCATGAGGTTCTTTTATCTTTTCAAGGTTTTTCAAGTTTTTTCACTCGTCGTCCAAGTCTCTCCCCATCCTAGCGATGGTGGTGCAGCCGTGGGCAGCGCATCGCCGAGCCTGATTCGGCATCTTTATAGGTAATCATCTATGAACAACATCTATCGTGTGATTTATAACAAATCCACCCAAACTTTCCAAGCGGTCTGCGAATTCGCTCGTGCACAAGGCAAGGGCAGCACCACTACCGTCGGCAGCGGTGAGGCGCCGTCGGCAGTCGGCAGGCTCATCCGCTTTACGCTCATCATGTCGGGCATGATTTTATCGGCACAGGCAGTTGCAGCTACTGGCACAGAGTACCAAGCAGGCACTGATAATGTCTGTTATTTTGACACCGCAACTAACAGTGTTGTCTGTGGTAATGCGACCACCCAAGTAACCGATCAAGGCAAAAATGCTGTATCCGTCGGTATCGGCGCCGAAGCTCGTAATAATAATGACATTGCTATCGGTCAAGAGGCAGGCAACGGGCTAAAAGATCGTGGTACGAATTTTGATCCTGCAACAACTATATTCAAAAAAGATGGCGTAGACGCGCCAAATGCAGAAAGTATCGTAACCCATTCAAACATCAGTATCGGTAAACAATCTGGCAAAGACAGCACAGGTATCGATATGATTAACCTTGGCAGCTTTGCTGGTCAAAATCTCAATAGTGCTGGCAGCAGTATGATCTCTATTGGTAAAAATGCCAATAAATTTAAAACATTAACCAAGGTTGAAAAATCTGTTGCCATCGGTCATGGTGCAACAACAGAAGGCTCAAGCTCGGTCGCCATCGGTGATGGTGCAATTAACCAAGGCTATAAATCGGTTGTGATGGGGCCAGGTGCCAAAATAGAAAGAAATGCCTCTGGGATAACACCAGTAGACAGTGTTGTGTTTGGTGCGAGTGCTTATAGCAATCAAAGCAATGATGTGGTTATCGGTAGGGGTGCAGGTACACGAACTACTGGTGCAGGCGGTAATGTCATATTGGGTTCGGGTTCAGGGACTAGCTCTGACATTCAGCAAAATGTGATTATTGGTACTGATGCAGGTCATAATGTTAATTTTACTACTCCTGATAATAGGGGGGTTGTTTCTGATTTAAATATCTTTATCGGTCAAGCAACTGGTCAAAATGTCAATGGGCGTGCCAATATCGCTATTGGTGAAAAAAACGCACAGTATGTGGGCAAGGTAAATCGAGCCAGCATAATGAAAGAGGCGATAGAGACACCACAAGCTAACAATAGCACGCAATTTACAATCCAAGAAGGCCAAGTATTTGATACAGACCGAAGAAGTGATTACAACTTCGCCATCGGTGCTCGTTCAGGCTCTAATGTGCTTGGTGGTGGCAATTATACTATTGGTGGCGGTAGTTATGTCGTTGGTACTGGCAACTTATCGTTTGGTGACGGTTCTGGTTCATACATCAGCGGTAGTAATAATATCTCCATCGGAGCGGGTGCTGGTGTTGAAAACTTGTACGAGCAAAATGGTAAACTTCGTACACATTATGAAGCACTTAGCAAGCGTCAGGGTTCTATCTCTATTGGCCTGTATAGCAAAGGCGTGGCAAACCGTGCCATCGCTATTGGTACGGGGATAGATCATAACACACCTGCAGCACGTGCGACCGCAACAGATTCGCTTGCGATCGGTACAGACAGTGTCGCCACAGGGGTCAATGCCACTTCTATTGGTAAAGCCGCCATTGCCACAGGCAAAAATGCCGTTGCGATTGGTAGCTCTACCCCAAACACTTATGAGTATTTTGATCGTGCAACAGGCAGATTACAAGATTTGGCAGATAACAGTCACGAACATGCAGGTCGAGCCACTCGTGCCAATGCAGAAAACGCCGTTGCTATCGGTAATACCAGCCAAGCAAATGCTATCAATTCTCTTGCGATTGGTACAGGGGCAAAAGCCACAGGCACACAATCCATCTCTATCGGTACAGGTAACGTGGTATCAGGTAATAACTCAGGTGCATTGGGTGACCCATCGATCGTCTCAGGTGCAGGCTCTTATACCGTTGGTAACGATAACGCTGTGGGTAGCACATCGACCAATGTCGGTGCCTTTGGTAACAACAACCAAATCGGTGCCACAGCCACTTATGATGCAGCTGGTAAATTACAGCTTGCCGATGGTCTGACTGACACCGCAGCGGTATCAGGCTCTCGTGTGGTAGGTAACAACAACACCATCACCACCAACGAAACTTTCGTACTGGGCAACCGTGTAACCACTACCGCTGACAACTCAGTATTCTTAGGCACCGAGTCTGGCCTACACTGCCAAAGGCGATAGCACAGATGGCATCGGTGCAGTAACCGAGCCTGTCAATGTCAATGGCGTAAGCTATGGCGACTTTGCAGGTAAAACATCGGTCGGCGTGGTATCAGTGGGCGATGTTGGCAAAGAACGCCGTATCCAAAATGTCGCCGCAGGTCTAATCTCAGCGACTTCAACCGATGCGATTAACGGCTCACAGTTGTATGCCGTGGCGGATAAATTGGCTGCTGTTGATGCCGCAGCAAACCGCACCAATTATTTCCATGTAAACACTGACGCTCTCGATCAGCCTGCTGGCAATCCTGACACCAATGAAGGCACGGTCGATGCTAAGGGTGGTGCTGTTGGTCAATATGCAGTCGCAGCAGGTATCGATGCTCAGGCGAAAGGATCTGCTGCCATTGCCATCGGTTTAAATGCAGGTAAGGACTCAGAAGGCACCCTTACTCGAAATACAATCATGATCG
This sequence comes from Moraxella nasibovis, assembly GCF_029581575.1. Taxonomy (NCBI): domain Bacteria; kingdom Pseudomonadati; phylum Pseudomonadota; class Gammaproteobacteria; order Moraxellales; family Moraxellaceae; genus Moraxella; species Moraxella nasibovis. Next base: position 589,368 of record NZ_CP089975.1, read on the forward strand.
GTAATCATGCTGGAAATCTCTCATCATTAGAACAGGGTGTCTTGCTAGGTATTGGTGTTGGCACCAACCGAACAGGTGCTAATGTCATTGCTATTGGTGAGCATGCCGGCTCTTATCGCCCACCACAACTAGATGTGTTCAATCCACCAGAACCAGATGATCAAGTTCATTGGCAAGATCTTGGCTATACGACCAACGAAGTACTTAGTAATTCAACTGTGATAGGTCGTTTTGCCGGGCTTAATGCAACGGGATTTTCTAACGACTATTTAGGTTGGAATGCAGGCGAACTTAGACATGGCGATGCCAATATTGCGATGGGTCATCTGGCGGGTGCGGCAGCTGGAGGCTATCTTGACCATACTGGCTCAAGAGTGGGTGTCATTGGCAGTTACAATGTTGCATTAGGCGCTGCTTCTGGGCAAGGCATAAACGGTTACAATAATATTGCCATTGGCATTAACTCCAATCATAGCATTAATTTCTCAGAAGATAACAAAACCCCAACCAAATTAAACCCCGATGTAAAAGTCCCATATGTCAATGACGCCATCGCCATCGGTCAAGACACCACCGCCCAAAAAGACACCGCCATCGCCATCGGTAAAAATGCCAAGGCAGCAGTCGCTGAGGGTGATGTGGCACTGGGTGCAGACTCAGAGACTACCCAAGTAACACCAACTGCCAATGCAGCGGTCAATGGCATCACTTATGGCAACTTTGCAGGTGCAGCGCCGACCAGCGCAGTATCAATCGGCGCTGCTGGCAGTGAGCGTCAGCTTCAGAATGTCGCCGCAGGTCGTATCTCAGCGACTTCAACCGATGCGATTAACGGCTCGCAGTTGTACATCGTAGCAGATGAGCTGAGTAAAAGAATCGGCACTGAACCTGAAACCTATTTCCATGTAAATACAGGTGCAAACAGAGGTACAGGCAATGCTGTCACCAACTTGGGTAAGATCAGTGAGGCGGCTGGTGCTACTGCACCTGGCGCCATCACAGGCGGTATCAATGCCCAAGCAACCGAAGGTGGTGCCATCGCCATCGGTCAAGACAGCCGTGCTGTAGCCAATCATGCCATCGCCATTGGCGTGGAGGCAGGTAAAGAGTCAACCGAGCCCACAGGAACCATCATGATCGGCGAACAGGCTGGTTACCGCACATCAGCACAGAGCAGTGTTCTTTTGGGCCGTATGTCTGGTCATAGCCGCACAGCTTCTGGCATCGTTGCGATTGGTACTGATGCTGCCAGTTATGATCTTACAGAGGAACAAAACCAAATGGGCATGTCCTATCTGGCTTATACCACGGCGATCGGTATGTCCGCTGCCACCAACGCAACAGGTCATTATAATGACTATGTTGGTGGTCAGGCAGGCTACACTAGGCATGGCGATTATAATGTCGCCATGGGCTATTTAGCGGGCGCAGGCAAAGCAAGTAGCAATGAAGTGGATCTAACGGGTATGAGAGCAGGCTCTATGGGCGACAATAATGTCTCATTAGGCACCTACTCCGCCTTGGCTTTAAATGGCAATGATAATATCACCATCGGTCAGAAGGCTAACCAAGGCTGGGCATTTACTGAAGACAACATGACCGCAACCGAAGAGAAGCCTGACATCAAAGTCGCCTATGTTAATGACACCATCGCCATCGGTCAAGACACCAAGGCTCAAAAAGACACCGCCATCGCCATCGGTAAAAATGCCAAGGCAGCGGCCGCTGTCGGTGATGTGGCACTAGGTGCTGGCTCAGAAACCCTCGCCGTAACCCCAACCTCTAATGCGACTGTCAATGGCATCACTTACGGCAACTTTGCAGGTAGTGCGCCTAAGAGCGCTGTGTCTGTTGGTGCAAAAGATAGCGAGCGCCAGATCCAGCATGTCGCCGCAGGTCGTATCACAGCAGACAGCACCGATGCGATTAACGGCAGCCAGCTGTATATGGTCACCCAAGGCACGCTAGACCAAATGCCAGTGGTTTATACCAAAGCTGATGGCACTAAAGTATTCAAACAGCCAGATGGTAAGTTCTTAGATGCTGACGGTAATGAGGTTGATGCAGGCGATGTAATTGCCTCGATGAACAATCCACAAAACAGCACCACAGCTCCGATGACCTTGACTAACATCAAGTCAAACTTGGCACCGGTGACTACGGCAACTACAGAACAGCCAAATGCAAACCACCCAGTATTGCTAGAAGAAAACGCTAACAATGCTGCAACGCTAGGCGATGTACTAAACGCTGGTTGGAACCTACAAGAAAATGGTGATGCAAGAGATGTTGTAGTACACGCTGACACCGTAAACTTCGTTAATGGTGCAGGTACAACAGCAGTTGTAGAAACAGATGGAAAAACTTCAACCATCAAATATGATGTGAATGTAGATGGTGAGACCATCACAACGAAGACAGATCCAAACGATCCGACTAAGACTGTGATTACTGTCAACACCACACCATTGGCTGATGCGGATAATGACGGTAAAGTGGACGAACCTGCTGCACCAAATGCACTTGTTACGGCACAAACTGTGGCGAATGCAATCAACAACTCAGGTTGGAAATTGGATGTATCACAATCAGAAGGTCAAGCAGTTGGTACGGGTGAAGAGCTGATTAACCCATCAGACAAAGTGACTATTGATGCAGGTAAAAACATCAGCATTACTCAAGCAGGTAGTACAATCAGCATTGCAACCGCTGATGATGTTGAGTTTGCAAGCGTGAAAACCAATAGCCTAGAAGTACCAACTGACAACGGCAGCTCGGTGAAGATTGACAACAACGGCGTTGATGTTGGTGGCAATGTAATCAGCAATGTAGCGGATGGTGTTGAAGATGGTGATGCTGTCAATGTAAGTCAGTTGAATGCAGCCAAAGCAAATGTTGTAGGCGAAGAAGGTATTGAAGTAACTTCTGAATCAACTCCAGAAGGTACCACTTACACCGTTTCTGCTAAGACTGATGGTGTAACCACCTATGTAGACAACAATGGTAACATTGCTGCCATCACAGGTGATCTAAACACATCAACCGATGGTTCAGTAAGCTCTGAGATGCCAAATTCATTGGTAACAGGCGATCAAGTAGCCAACGCCATCAACAACTCAGGCTTTAATGTAACCTCAGGTGCTACTGGTTCAGGTGAAGTTGATGGTAAAACCACAGAACTGATCAACCCATCAGAAACTGTGACTTTCCAAGCTGGTGATAACTTGGTTCTAAACCAAGCTGAAAATGTATTCACATACAGCTTGAATGATGACATCAACATCAACAGCGTACAGTTCAACGACGGTCCTAAGATCACGAGCGATGGCGACAACATCAAAGTTGAAGGTCCTAACGGCGAAGCTACTAAGATCACTAATGTTGCAGACGGTACTGGTGACAACGACGCAGTCAATGTAAGTCAGCTTAAAGATGCTCAAGCAGCAGCAACTACCAAAGTTGAAGAAGCTGACGGCATCAATGTAGAAGCCACTGAAAATGAAGACGGCTCTACCACTTACACCGTTTCTGCTAAGACTGATGGTGTAACCACCTATGTAGACAACAATGGTAACATTGCTGCCATCACAGGTGATCTAAACACATCAACCGATGGTTCAGTAAGCTCTGAGATGCCAAATTCATTGGTAACAGGCGATCAAGTAGCCAACGCCATCAACAACTCAGGCTTTAATGTAACCTCAGGTGCTACTGGTTCAGGTGAAGTTAATGGTACAACCACAGAACTGATCAACCCATCAGAAACTGTGACTTTCCAAGCTGGCGATAACTTGGTTCTAAACCAAGCTGAAAATGTATTCACATACAGCTTGAATGATGACATCAACATCAACAGCGTACAGTTCAACGACGGTCCTAAGATCACGAGCGATGGCGACAACATCAAAGTTGAAGGTCCTAACGGCGAAGCTACTAAGATCACTAATGTTGCAGACGGTACTGATGACAACGACGCAGTCAATGTAAGTCAGCTTAAAGATGCTCAAGCAGCAGCAACCACCAAAGTTGAAGAAGCTGACGGCATCAATGTAGAAGCCACTGAAAATGCAGACGGCTCTACCACTTACACTGTTTCTGCTAAGACTGATGGCACTACCACGAAGATTGATGACAACGGCAACATCGCAGCTGTTACCACCACCTTCACACCATCTACTGATGGTAAAGTAGGCGCACCTGCTGACAATGGCGATTCACTAGTAACTGCTAACACCGTTGCTGATGCCATCAACAACTCTGGTTGGAACCTAGCAGCTGATGGTACTGAGGGTACTGAGCTGATCAACCCATCAGACACTGTTACCTTCAAAACTGGTAGCGACAACCTAACTGTTAAGCGTGAAGGTGCTGACATCATTTATGACCTAGCAGATGACATCAATGTAAGCAGCGTACAGTTCAACGATGGTCCTAAGATCACGAGCGATGGCGACAACATCAAAGTTGAAGGTCCTAACGGCGAAGCTACTAAGATCACCAATGTGGCTGATGGTACTGGTGACAACGACGCAGTCAATGTAAGTCAGCTTAAAGATGCTCAAGCAGCAGCAACCACCAAAGTTGAAGAAGCTGACGGCATCAATGTAGAAGCCACTGAAAATGCAGACGGCTCTACCACTTACACTGTTTCTGCTAAGACTGATGGCGTAACCACCTATGTAGACAACAATGGTAACATTGCTGCCATCACAGGTGATCTAAACACATCAACCGATGGTTCAGTAAGCTCTGAAATGCCAAATTCATTGGTAACAGGCGATCAAGTAGCCAACGCTATTAACAACTCTGGTTGGAACTTGCTAAACAATGGCGCACAGCGTGATGTGGTTCGCCCAGCCGATGCTGTAAACTTCATCAACGGTAAAGGCACGACAGCTGTGGTAGAAACTGCTGCTGATGGTAAGTCTAGCACCGTGAAGTTTGATATCAATGTAGATGGTGAGACCATCACAGTTGATGAAGACGGCAACTTGACAGTGAATAAAGATGCGGTTGATACAAATACTGTAACCACCGTAACTGCTGGCAAGAATATGGTTGTAACGAACACTGGCACAGACGATGCACCAAACTACGAAGTTAAAACTGCTGATGATGTGAACTTCAACAGCGTAACCGTAGGTCCTGTAGTGATTAACCAAAACGGCATCAATGCTGGTGATAAGAAGATCACCAATGTGGCAGCTGGCGACATCTCAGCCACCAGCAAAGATGCGGTAAATGGTAGCCAGTTGTATGCGTTGGCAGATCAGTTCAATACTAAGATTGAAACTGCCAAGACTGTGGTAGATTCGGCTGATAAGTCAGTGACTGTTACACCAAGCACTACCGATACTGGTGCAACTAAATACGATCTGTCAGTGAAAACTGATGGTGATACCATTAAGAAAAATCCTGATGGTTCATTGGCTGTGAATACCACACCATTGACTAACAATGCTAATGGTGCGGTCAATACTCCAGCGGCACCAAATGCGATTGCAACCGCAGGTGATGTGGCAAATGCCATCAATAACTCAGGCTTTACTTTGACAGCCCAAGGCGCTAATGGCTCTGTGGTAAATCCAGGTGAAACTGTTGACATGAACAACACTGATGGCAATATTGTCATCACCAAACCAGCTGATAGTAACAATGTTACCTATAATCTGGCTAAAGATGTGAAAGTTGACAGCGTAACTGCTGGCGGCACAGAGGTAAATAACGATGGCATCACCATCGCAGCACCGACTGAGAACAACCCTGACAATGTGGTCAGCCTAACTCAGACTGGTCTGAACAACGGTGGCAACCGCATCACCAATGTCGCACCAGGTGTGGATGCAACTGATGCTGTCAATGTCAGCCAGCTACAAGGCACAGCGAACTACCTGAACAACCGCATTGACGGTGTGGCAGACGATGCCAACGCAGGTGTTTCATCAGCGATGGCGATGGCAGCACTACCACAAGCTTACATCCCAGGTAAGTCAATGCTAACTGGTGGTATCGCCAGCTACAATGGCGAAGGTGCTGTGGCAGTGGGCTTCTCGAAGCTGTCTGACAACGGCCGCTGGGTGCTTAAAGTGTCTGGCTCTGCCGACACCCAAGGCAATGCTGGTGGTGCAGTGGGTGCAGGTTTCCACTTCTAAGCTGCATTTAGGTAGATCAATCCATGCTTCGTGAAATTCGGAGCATGGCGTTGATTAAAATTTTCAATTCCTTTACAATATTGACAAAATATTAGTTTTTGTTACTTAGGATAACATCATGAAAAAAATTACCGCATTAAGTGCTGCTGTGGCAATGCTTGCACTAACAGGCTGTATGGGTACAAAGCAAGTCAGCCAAAACATCTCAGATAAAGGCACTATTGCTGCTGAGGACATCTACTTTCCTAAGTTGGATGACGCATGGCAAAAAGACGGTCAATTCCCAAACCGTGAAAACCTGTCTAAGATCCGCCCAGGTATCGCCAAAGATGAGCTGTATCAGCTGATCGGTCGTCCGCATTTTAACGAATCAAACCGTGCTCGTGAGTGGGACTACATCATGAAGTTTTATAAGGCTGACGACAGCGTCAAAGTCTGCCAATATAAAGTCATTTTTGATGAGAAGTTCCGTGGTCAAGAGTTCTACTGGCTGCCAGCGGACTGTGCTGCTTATGCCAAGCCGCCAGCAGCTGGTCAGACCATCATTGTTAATCAGCCAGCACCAGTTGCACCAGCAGAGCCGATTGTCAAAGAGCGCATCAACCTAGAAGCTGATGCTCTGTTCAAGTTTGACAAGTGGAAGCTTGAAGACATGCTACCAGCAGGTCGTGCAAGATTGGATGAGTTGGCAGCTCAGCTACTTGCTTGGGAAGCTCGTGGTGAGTCTCGTGTACATCTGACAGGTCACACCGACCGCTACGGCGATGACATGTACAACATGAACCTGTCAATGCTGCGTGCTAACACTGTTCGTCAATACCTGATCTCAAAAGGCGTGACCGCAAGCACGCTGACCGCATCAGGCGCAGGCGAATCACAGCCGCTACCGCATGTGGTCTGCGACATCAATGCACCAAAATCTGTACAGATCGTGTGCTTGCAGCCAAACCGCCGTGTAGAAGTGGATGTGACGGTTTATGCTCGTGTTGCCGAAGGTGGCGTACAGCAAATCCAAATGAACCAAGATTACCAAAACTTCAATCAAGCTCAGTAATCGGTCAAATTGGATCTATTCACCAAAACAAACCGCTCATTTGATGAGCGGTTTGTTTTTTTGGAGGAGATTTGAAAAGAGTAGTGTTCTTAGGTGAACTCGGTATTTTTTAAGATGTCTTTAAAAAGTGCCTTTTGTTCAGGGCTTGGTTTGGCGGATTGTAAAGACATGACGGCACTCATGTCGCCATCGATACGGATTTTGCCCGTCATGAAGGCTTCGATGGCGATGTTGGTGTCGCCAGTTTTGATGATGTCGCCCAAGGTTTCTTGGTCGATTTTGATGGTGCTGACGGCATCATCGGCATGACCTTGGTGGATTTTACCGCCTTTTAGGTGGAGTAGGGTAGGGCTGTCTTGCTCGATGGTGGCGTTTACCACGAGATTGGCAAGTGCTGGCGGTAGGTTCAGTTCGCCTGCTGATTCGTTCAATTTGGCGACGGTGTCAAACCATGCTGGTGAGAGAAATAGGCTCATAAAATGTCCTTTGGTTGGTTAAAGATGGTTGGTTAAAAAAATCGAAAAAAACGGCGACGGCTAGATGATGACTTATGTCTTGTAAATGCCGAATTTGCTTGTATGGCGTCTTGTGTCCAAGTCATTATCTAGGTCAATATCTAAGTTGATATCTAATTCATTATAAAGCAATTTTGGCAAAAAGTCTGAATTTTCATGAGTGGTGTGATTCATCGGGCATGATGCGCCAAAAACAGGGCAAATTTCGCTCAAAACCTGCCGATATTTGCTCAAAAATTACATCAATGCCAAAAATCTTGCCAAAAATCTCAAAAATTTTTACAAAAGATAGCCTAAACTTACATTTGTGTTGTATAATAAAGGGTGAAAATTTTCAATAATCCCATACTGTGAGTATGGAATTGATTTAATTTGGGTGAATCAGACAGGTTCATCAAGACGCAAGCCAAGCCAATCATCGCTGAGCAAGCACGGACATTGTACACATTAAGTGGATTTTAATCGTCTTTGTTGTATTTTCCTTAAAAAAATTAAGGATTTTTTGCAGTTATTTGTTCAATATGGATGATATTTACGGCACTTTGCGTTAAAATATACAAATATAACTTAAAAAGCGTTGCATTATTGTTACTGCCATCTGTTACAGACACGCCGAGCGATGATGCCGCTACACAAAATCGGGCTGCACAGGAAAATATCCAATGAGTCTATCTAAAACAGCAGTAGTGCCGAATGTCGACCATGAGTATGAAATCACGATTGTGCGTTTCTTTACCATCATGGCGGTATTTTGGGGCATCGTTGGCATGACAGTGGGTGTGTTCATCGCATCTCAGCTAGCTTGGCCAGCGCTTAATTTTGATACTTCTTGGCTGTCTTTCGGACGACTAAGACCGCTTCACACGAATGCGGTGATTTTTGCGTTTGGGGGTTCAGCACTTTTTGCAACTTCTTATTACATCGTACAGCGTACTTGTAAGACTCGCCTATTTGCGCCGTATTTGGCGTGGTTCACCTTCTGGGGTTGGCAGGCGGTCATCGTCGCTGCGGTCATCACCTTGCCGCTAGGCTTTACTTCTGGCAAAGAATATGCCGAGCTAGAATGGCCGATCGACATCATGATTGCGCTGGTGTGGGTGTCTTATGCCATCGTATTCTTTGGTACGCTGATCAAGCGCCAGACCTCGCACATCTATGTGGCGAACTGGTTCTTTGCTGCGTTCATCATCACGATCGCACTACTTCACATCGTCAATAACCTAGCAATCCCTGTGGGTGCGTTTAAATCGTATTCACTGTTTGGTGGTGCGACTGATGCGATGGTGCAATGGTGGTACGGTCATAATGCCGTAGGTTTCTATCTGACCGCAGCATTCTTGGGTATGATGTATTATTTTATTCCTGTGCAAGTAGGTCGTCCGGTTTATTCATATCGTCTATCTATCGTTCACTTTTGGGCATTGATTGCGTCTTATATGTGGGCAGGTGGTCACCATCTACACTATTCAGCACTGCCTGACTGGACACAGTCTTTAGGCATGGTGTTCTCATTGATTCTATTTGCGCCATCTTGGGGTGGTATGATTAACGGTGTCTTGACGCTGTCTGGCAGCTGGGATAAGCTGCGTACTGACCCGATCATTCGTTTCTTGATTGTGGCATTGTCATTCTATGCGATGAGTACCTTTGAAGGTCCGATGCTGTCTATCAAGGCGGTGAACGCCATCAGCCACAACACCGACTGGACAGTAGGTCATGTTCACTCTGGTGCATTAGGCTGGGTGGGTATGATCACCATCGGTTCGATCTATGTGCTGCTGCCACGCATCTGGAACAAAGCTAAGATGTACTCCACCAATCTGATCACCGTGCATTTCTGGCTTGCGACCACAGGTACTGTCCTATACATCGTGGCACTTTGGATCTCTGGTATCACTCAGGGCATGATGTGGCGTGCCACCAACCCAGATGGTACTTTGGCATACGACTTCATTCAGACTGTCGTGGTCTCACACTGGCCGTTTGTGGTGCGTGCGCTCGGTGGTGCATTGTATGTGGCGGGTATGTTTGTGATGGCATACAACTGCTACAAGACCATCAAAATGCCAAGCGTGCCTGAGCACATCGCAGAGCCAGAAGAAGTGAATACTGGTCGTGATGAAGTGTTTGATAATGACACCGTCAAGGCTTAAGGGGGAGAGTCATGTCAAATATTACTCATGAAATCGTAGAAAAAAACACAGGTCTGTTGGTCATCTTTATCGTCATTGCGATCAGCTTTGCCACTTTGGTTGAGATTGTACCTTTGATTTTTGATGCCAATGACCCTGAAAATGGCGGCGTAAATAAGCCGCTGCCAAACATGCGTCCTTGGACAGCGTTAGAGCTTGAAGGTCGTGATATTTATATCCGTGAAGGCTGCCATGTGTGCCATACACAGATGGTACGCCCATTGCGTGCAGAAGTTGAGCGTTATGGACCATACAGCCGTGCTGCTGAGTCGGCTTGGGATCACCCATTCCTATGGGGTTCTAAGCGTACAGGTCCAGATCTTGCTCGTGTGGGTGGTCGTTATTCTGACCAGTGGCATGTAGATCACTTGATCGACCCACGCTCTGTTGTGCCTGATTCGGTGATGCCTGCTTATCCTTGGCTTGCCAAGAATGAAGTGAATGGTGTAAAAGTGCAACAAAAAATGCGCATCTTTAAAGAGCGTTTTGGCTTGCCTTATACCGAAGAAGACATTGCAGCAGCACCTGACCAAGTACAAGGTGCGACTGAGCTTGATGCGGTGGTTGCCTACCTGCAGCAGCTTGGTATTGCGATGCAAGGTCAGCGCTAATGAACTGGGGCGTTTTACATAGTATTGCGACGGTGGCGGCGTTCATCGCCTTCATCGGCATCGCATGGTGGGCATACTCACCAAAGAATAAAAAACGCTTTGAAGAAGATGCACAACTTGCGCTCGATGACAAGGATCTCTTGTCATTCAAAGAGCGCACTAAGGATACACAATGAGCTTTTTTTGGGGTTCTTGGATTACTGTCCTATCACTCGGCTGCTGGTTATTTATCTTCGGCGTGTTGGTGTGGACACTAAAATCAAAGCCTGTCTTGGAAGAAGATGAGACGACAGGTCACTCATACGACGGCATTCGAGAGTATGATAAGCCATTACCGAAGTGGTGGTTGGTGATTTTCTTTGGTACACTTATTTGGGGTTTGGGTTACTTCATTTTGTTCCCTGCCATTCAGCCGAATGCGTGGAAAGGCATCACTACGGTTGAGGTCGATGGTCAAAAAGTGCCTTGGACATCAGAGAATGAACTAAACAGCCAGCTACAAGCCAACAACAAAGTCTTCACTGAAAACTTTGAACAAGGCATTTTGGCAAACGCAGGTGCGAGCGAAGCGACTGCCGTGTTGGCAAAATTAAACGAACTGCAAGCGCAAAAGAAAGATCAGGCAGAGCCATCTAAGGAACTACAAGATCAGATTGATGCGCAAGTAGCGCTACTTGCCCCTTATGTTGATAAGTTATCGACTGATCCAGAAGCATTAAAAGTGGGTAACCGTCTGTTCCTACAAAACTGTGCGCTGTGCCACGGCTCAAATGCCAAGGGTGGCTTGGGTTATCCTGATTTGACGGATAATGATTGGCTGTTTGGCGGTGAGGCTGAAAATGTCCTACTGTCAATCCATAATGGTCGTGTTGGTGCGATGGCAGCATGGCAAAAGCAGCTGGGTGAATCTGGCGTGCGTGCAGCCGCAGAGTATGTGCTTGACATCTCGGGCAACCAAAACGGCTACGACTTAGACCAAGCGCAGGTCGCTCAGGGTAAAGCCATCTTTGAGCAAAACTGCGTGCTGTGCCACGGTCCTGATGCCAAAGGCTTGACCACCATGGGTGCGCCAAACTTGACCGATGACATTTGGCTGTTTGGTGGCGATCGTGAAGCCATTCGTACTACCATTCGTCATGGTCGTTCTGGTGTGATGCCAGAATGGCAAACCAAGCTGGGTAATGAGCGCATCATGCTACTAGCAGCTTATGTGCGTTCACTGTCACAAAACCCAACCGAATAACTCAGTCAAGTCTGATTATTTCAAAAAAGAGCCGAACTGTTCGGCTCTTTTTATTGACCTTCAACGACCGTATTTGACAATCCAGACGCCATCCTAAGTCCGCTATGCATAAACATCGTTACTTATGATGGTTGTGGTGTGGTTTAAAGTTATTGACGCATCAATTCATGGATGATGTATGCTGACTTGACAATGGATTTAAAGTGTTTTACAATCTGTCCAAATTCCATTCACCTGCGTTATAAATATCCAATTTAACGCCCTAATTCGATGTGGGAGGCATCATGCAACAATTTAATTTACATTTCGCCTTTACAGGTTTAAGCGTTTTTGCATGATGTTTCGCTGGTTCGGACAAAATGCAAAAATCAACATAGATTTAATTTTGTCCGAATGTCATAGATTAAAAAAGTATTTTTTTAGCCTAGCATTCGCTAGGTTTTTTATTGTCTGTATTTTGCCGATATGATGTCGATATTGTGGCAAAATGGATAATATTTTGCCATTCGGACAAATTCAAGAGATTGATTTTTATGGCAATACAACTGATTTTAAATGCCAAAGCTGAAGAGGCAAGCTATGGCGTTCCTGTGAAAATTTATACGCAAGATGTCGATGAAGAAAGCCTAGACCAACTGCGTAAAATGGCACAACTGAATTTTATTCACTCACATATTGCGGTGATGCCTGATGTACATTTGGGCAAAGGAGCAACGGTGGGCAGTGTGATTCCGACGAAAAATGCGATTATCCCGTCAGCGGTGGGCGTAGATATTGGGTGCGGAATGAATGCTGTTCGCCTAAGTTTAAAGGCGTATCAGCTGCCTGATAATTTATCTGCCTTGCGCAATGCGATAGAGCGTAAAGTGCCTGTCGGTTTTGAACAGCATAAGCAGGTCAAGGCAAAGGCATCGACTTTATCACCACTCGATAAACGCCTAAAACAAATTACCGATAAACATCCTGCTTTACGCCGAATGCTGCGTCAATTTGATGCCACTTGGCAAAAGCAGCTTGGCACATTGGGCGGTGGTAATCATTTTATTGAACTCTGTATCGATGAAAATGATGATGTTTGGGTGATGCTCCATTCAGGCAGTCGTGGTTTGGGCAATGTGATTGGCACTTATTTTATCGAGCGAGCGAAGAAAGAGGCGCAAAGTCGTTTTGGTCATGTGCCTGATAAAGATTTGTCCTATTTTGCCGAAGGTTCAGCCAATTTTGATGATTATGTCGAGGCGGTGGCGTGGGCTCAAGATTATGCCTATGAAAATCGCCGTGAAATGATGCGGTTGATTTTGGAGGCAATCCGCCCATTATTACCCAGTTTTCAGATGACCAAAGAGGCGATTAACTGTCATCATAATTATGTTGAAAAAGAACATCATTTTGGTGAAGATGTGTATGTGACTCGTAAAGGGGCAATCCGTGCAGGGCTTGATGAATATGGCATTATCCCCGGCTCGATGGGAGCAAAATCCTATATCGTGAAAGGTAAGGGCAATCCTGATAGTTTTTGTTCGTGTTCGCACGGGGCTGGACGAAAAATGAGCCGTTCTAAAGCCAAATTATTGTTTAATCAGCAAGATTTAATCGCTCAAACGCAAGGTATCGAATGTCGTAAAGACAAAGGCGTGGTCGATGAAATTCCATCTGCCTATAAAGATATTGATGAAGTGATGGCAAATCAAAGTGATTTAATTGAGGTGGTACATACGCTTAAACAAGTGATGTGTATTAAGGGGTGATTATGACCTATCCTTATTTTAATGAAAACGGCAAACGCCGAGCCAATCATAAAGAATGGGACGAGATAAGAGCGGAATTATCGCAATTAAAGGTTAAATTGCAATTAAATGATGATGAATTTCGCTTGTTGTCGCCTTATGATAATTGGCGTGAAATTCAAACTAAGATTTATCAAACCTTTTGTAAAAATAGCCTGTTACACAATTTACCAACAATTTGGCAAAATCTTGATGAGTGTTATTCTGTTGACTGTTTAACTGATAGACCAGAAATTTATTTAAATCGGTTGATTGATAATAATGAGAAAATTTGGTTTATTGCAACAAGTTTTGGTAATGGCAAACAATGGTTTTGTGAAGGTAAAATTTTAACCATTCAAAAAATTATTAATGAAATGTACTTTTTTGATGAAGTGTATTTTGTTTCTAAAAAATATCAATGGTTAATCGCCATAAATCATCATGATGTTTTAATTGGTACAGGTGATATTATTAACCCATTGAAATATTTAAACCTAAAATAGGAAAATGTATATGAAACTCAAACCCTTACCTAAAATTAAAGTGCGTAATCATGTCGCATTATCGCCTTTATTGCAAAAAGGCGGTGTATTTGAAACGCAAAAACCCAAAGCCGTGCATCGCCGTGAGCGCAGACAAAGTAAGCAGCAGCTTAATAAAACTGCATGGTTGTAGGAGTATTTTAAAATGTACTTCATTGAAATGACAGGAGAAAAGGGCGAGCGTGAATCGCTCTTTTTTGTTTTAGATGGGATCGCAAGCTGGCAATGGTGTCTGCAAGGCGGATGTTATCCTTGCAGACTTAGGTGTGCTTATCTTTGGTTTTGGGCGTAAATGGCGGCTTGTAGCCAAATGTTCGCCTGAATGTAATCATGTACTTTGATGGCTTGGGTTTGTGGTGTGCTGACGGCAGCGATGCGCACCACCAATGGGCTGGCATCAGGCTCACGCAAGATGACCACATCAAACAGCGTGATGTCTGTCTCAAAAAACTTCGTCTGGCTGATGCCCAGCACTTGACCTTGACACCACGCCTCATCTTCTTGACCAAAAGTTTCACCAAACAGATAAATGCAGCTGTGTCCAAAGTTGATCTCCACAGGAGCGAGTGCCTCGCCTTCTGGCAGATCGGTCGGCTGCCATGCTTGGATTTGTGCCTCGATGTCATCTGGTACTTGACCGCCATTGGCACTGACGATGTCATTAAACGCTCGGTGGTAGCGAATGGCAGCAGGATCATCCACTAAGATGGTCTCATTTTGATCGCTTGGCGTGATGTTGTACGCCCATGCGCTCAGATTGGCGTAGTAGGTTTTTGGGGTTTTGTATTCATGTCGATTGACCGCATAAAGCTGATCAAAAGCATAGATGATCGCTCCGTCTTTGCTTTTTAGGCGCAAGATGGCGTCCGAAGTCGCTTCACAGCGAATGATACGCTCGATGTGACACTCGACACCATAAGGGCTATCCACCGCAGGAAAGGCGTTAATGAATGCCTTGGGTGCGCCATTTTCAAGGCTTAAAATTTGCTTGATGTGGCAGGGCGAGTTGTGAGCGAGCAGAAGTTTGTTATCTGATGGGTGACTTTGTGTTAATCCGCTTGGCAAAGTGGCATCATCGAGCATGGCATGCAGCCATTCTGGCACATCATTGCTGATGTCTTGGGTTAAGATTGCCCAGTGGTCGCCATGACCTGCGTTTTTATCGCAGGGTAGGTCCACTTTGGCGGGTGGTACTTCGTGCTTGTAGGTGTAGCGCATTTCGTTCATGATACATTCTCAAAAAAATCTGCTACTTTAATAAGGGATTTTGTTCAAAAAATCAAGGCAGGGGTGCAAATTGGTCATAAATTTTCAATATTTTTGGTAAATTTCACAGTCAATTCATGCCAAAGTTGCCCAAATGGTGTAAACTATGGGGTTTGTGATTATGATTGAGTAAAACTTTATGTTTCGTCCCTTAGCCTTATTTATTGGGCTTAGATATACCAAAGCCGAGCGTAAAAACGGCTTTATTTCGTTCATTTCGCTCATCTCGATGATTGGGCTGACGCTTGGTGTGGCGGCGTTGATTACGGTGTTGTCCGTGATGAATGGCTTTGATCGTGAGATGAAAACTCGCATTCTGGGCATGATTCCGCAAGCGTCTGTCATGTCTTATGACATCATGCCAGACTGGCAAGGGCTGTCTGATAGCATTGCTGAGCAGGACAAGAATGTCTTGGCGACCGCCCCTTTTATCCAGCTACAAGGCATGCTGGCGGCAAATGGTCAGGTCTCTGGCGTGATGATCACAGGCATCGAGCCTGAATATGAAAAAAATGTCTCCATCGTTGATGAGTTTATCACCCAAGGCAGCTTAGATCAGCTAAAAGCGGGTGAATTTGGCATCGTGCTGGGCGAGAGCATGGCAATGAATATGGGCGTGGGCATGGGCGATAAGGTGACGCTTGTGCTGCCAGAGGCGTCGCCGTCGGTGGTGGGGGTGATCCCTAGATTTAAGCAGTTTACCTTGGTCGGCACTTTTAATATCAGTAAAGATGTCGATGGCATGATGGGCTTTGTCGCCATGCGTGATGCTGGCGTGATGCTAAGGCTGCCTGAGGGAGCGCAGGGCGTGCGAATGCTGACCAAAGACATATTCCAAGCGCCTGCCGCTGCCCAAAAGGCTGCAAGTCTTGATGATAATCTGTATCCGACCGACTGGACGATGACGCATGGCAATCTGTTCAATGCCGTCAAGATGGAAAAGTCGATCATCGGTCTATTATTGTTTCTCATCGTCGTCGTCGCTGCCTTTAATATCGTTTCTAGCCTCATCATGCTGGTGACCGACAAGAAATCTGACATCGCCATTTTAAAGACTTTTGGGGCATCGTCCAAGCTCATCATGCAGGTTTTCATCGTGCAAGGCATGATTATTGGTGTGATTGGGACGGTGGCAGGCACGATCTTGGGGCTGGCGCTCACCTTTACGGTGAATGACATCGTCACTTATATCGGGCAGCTGTTTGGCGTGTCGCTTTTGACATCGGGGGCGTATCCGGTGGACTTTTTGCCGACGCAGGTGAAGGCTGTGGATATTGCCATCATTGTGATTGCGTCATTTTTATTGAGTTTCTTTATGACGATTTATCCTGCGCTCAGAGCTTCTCGCATTCAGCCCGCCCAAGCGCTACGCTATGAATAAGGAGTGATGATGAGTATTATTTTGCAGGCAAAAAACATCACCAAAGTCTATGATGAAGGTAAAATTCGCACGCCAGTATTGGCAGGTCTGGACCTGACGATTCATGCTGGTGAGAGAGTCGCCATCGTTGGTAGCAGTGGCTCGGGTAAAAGTACGCTATTGCATCTTTTGGGTGGTCTGGACACGCCGACCACAGGCGAGGTGTGGCTGGGCGATCATTGCTTGACACAGCTTA
The DNA here is from genome assembly GCF_029581575.1 of Moraxella nasibovis. NCBI lineage: Bacteria > Pseudomonadati > Pseudomonadota > Gammaproteobacteria > Moraxellales > Moraxellaceae > Moraxella > Moraxella nasibovis. The sequence goes on from NZ_CP089975.1 coordinate 606,328, forward strand.
ATGAGACCGAGCGTGGCAAACTTCGTAATCAGCATTTAGGCTTTATTTATCAGTTTCATCATCTGTTGCCTGAATTTAGCGCCACCGAAAATGTCGCCATGCCACTGCTCATGCGTGCCGAAGTTTCTATCAGTGAGGCGACCCGCCGTGCCAATGAGCTGCTTGATCGGGTGGGGCTGTCGCACCGCATCCACCACAGACCCAGCGAGCTGTCTGGCGGTGAGCGTCAGCGTGTGGCGATTGCCAGAGCGTTGGTGACTCATCCTGCACTCATTTTGGCGGACGAGCCAACGGGTAATTTGGATGATGATAACGCTCGTGCGGTGTTTGAGCTGCTCTCAGAGCTGCAAGCCACTTCGGGCACGGCACTGCTGATGGTGACGCATGATAAGAACTTGGCGGCTCGTGCGGACAGAAAGCTTGAAATGCGTAGCGGACAGTGGGTCTGATTGATGCATAAAAAAACGCTGTGCTTGGCGTTTTTTTATGATTGCTGTCACGAGAAAAAATGGGTTGTCATGCCAAAAGCGACTTAAAAAGTAAAGTCTGGTTACCTTTCATCTTGAATGACTTGGGCTAATGCATGGGGCATCTTTGCCAGCGTGGATTTTTGTGTAGTGAGCTTCTTATGTTCCAAAAACTAGATTAAATGGAGAAATCTTCATCATGATTGTCTTGGCTTTGCTTATTTTCTCGCTGTTTATGACCTTTTTGCGTGTGAAAGCGTGGGGCGTTGGCATTGTAGCCAGCTCGTTTTTGCCAGCTATTGATGATGTGATACTGAAACACCAAGCGAAAAATCAGCCCTAAAAGCAGGCTTGTGACGATGCCAGAGACGCTAAGACCGATGACAAATGCCTTGATGGAAAAAAGATGGTGCGCAAAAGGATTGGTGCCGTGACCTGTGATCCATAGCGTAAAGTCGGATAAAATCACACCGATGGTACGAATGCCAATCAGTGGTTCACCAGTGATGAACGCGCCAACGCAATAAGCAAACCAAAACACAGGAATCGTCGTCAGTGGGTTGGTGATCCAAGTCAGGGCGACCGCCATCGGAATGTTTGCACGCAAAAGCAGTGCGCCGATGATGGCAAGCGGCATCTGTCCAGGCAATGGAAAAAAAGCACAAAGCACGCCGATATACACCGCACGAGTCAAAGAATCTCGGTGCATGTGCCATAGGCGTGGGTCAGCGATGAAAGGGGCGAACCATTTCATCACTCGACTTTCGTGTAGCTTTTCAGGCGTGGGTAGCCATTTTTTGAGTTTTTGCTTGGGCATGATGTCATTATGATGTTGTCACCGTGCAATTATACCAAAAAACTTCGCTTTTGGCTTTGATAATTTTGTTTGGCTTGTGTTTCATGTAAACCCATCAGGCGGTAAAGTCACCACAAGATCAGGCGGCTGTGTAGGGTGGGTTGTGGCATCATTTTTAGTATAAGTTCTTACATTTGCTAGGGTTTTGTTTTATTGTGCTTAACTTACGGCTGATGGTTCTGGCTGTGCATACTGGACGAATTTTTGCAAAAAATCCTGACAATGTTCTGCCAACTTGTAAAAGGTGTGATAAAATGAACGGCTTAACATAATAAAGCCGTGATGAGTGATGACAGATGAGCGATAAAATTCAAATCAACCACCCAAAACCTTCCAAAAAACCTACAAAAAAAGCCCTAATCTGGATTGACCTTGAGATGACAGGGCTTGACACCCAAAACGATGAAATCATTGAGATTGCCACCATCGTGACCGATGATCATCTGAACATCTTGGCGGAAGGCCCTGTGATTGCCATCAAAGTGCCTGATATTGTACTTAATGCGATGGACGACTGGAATAAAAAGCAGCACGGACAGTCAGGTCTGATTGACCGAGTTCGCCGTAGCACGATGACCCTTGCCGATGCGGAAAATGCCACGATTGAATTTCTCTCTAAATGGTGTGATGAGGGTATTTCGCCCATGTGTGGTAATTCCATTTGCCAAGACCGCAGATTTTTGGCACGGCAAATGCCACGACTAGAACGCTATTTTCATTACCGCAATCTTGATGTCTCTAGTGTCAAGGAGCTGTGCTATCGCTGGCGTCCTGATGTGGCAGCAGGCTATCACAAGGGTGGGGCTCATCTGGCGTTAGATGACATTCGTGATTCCATTCGTGAGCTTCGCCACTATCGTGAGCATTTTTTTAAATTGCTTGATTGAGTGAAAATTGAGCATAAAAAAACCGCCAAGATGTTGTCTTTTGGCGGTTTTTGTTTGGGTGGTTATTTGCTAAGTCCTGTGTATTTATCAAAGTTTTTGATGTAATCGTCTAGATTGTCTGACAGCATTTGCTCGTATTGGGCGGTGTAGAATTTGATGATGTCTTCTTTTTCTTTTTCAAAATCAGACGCTTTGACAAAGCCGATGGATGCGACAGACGCACTATAACGAGCGGCGGCATATAGCAGTGATGAGCCAACTTGACCTGCGTGTGATTGTGGCGATAATTGGCTGTTGGCAAGATTGATAAAAGCGTCTGCTCGCTCGTAGAATGCTTGCATTTGTGCATTAAATTCTTCTGGGGTGAGTTTGGGTTGGTTGCTTTGTTCGCTCATGAGTTTTCCTTATAAGATAAAGCCAAAATTAAAAAAGGGCGTAAACACACCCTTTTTATATTGTGATGATTGGCTAAATTGCAAGTAAAGTTACAAATTATCATCTGTCATCACAAATCAGATGGGTCATGGCTTTTTTTGACCAGACTGTGCTGGTGTCATCACTTACCCATTGATTTGTCTATTGATTACAAGCCTGCATCTGCACGCAAGGCTTCGGCACGGTCGGTTTTTTCCCAGGTAAAGGCATTATCCAGACCTGTGCGACCAAAATGTCCGTAGCTGGCGGTGATTTCGTACATTGGCTGTAGTAGGTTTAGCATACGAGTAATGCCATATGGACGCAGGTCAAAATGTGCACGAATTAAGCGTTCAATGGCTTGGTCGCTGATTTTGCCTGTGTTAAAGGTATTGACCGAGATGGAGGTTGGTTCAGCAACGCCAATGGCATAGCTGACTTGTACTTCACAGCGGTCAGCAAGACCTGCCGCTACGATGTTTTTGGCAACATAACGACCTGCATAGGCGGCACTTCTATCCACCTTACTTGGGTCCTTGCCACTAAACGCACCACCGCCGTGGCGAGCCATACCACCGTAGGTATCTACGATGATTTTGCGACCTGTCAGACCTGCATCGCCCACTGGACCGCCGATGACGAATTTGCCTGTTGGGTTGATGTGGTATAGCGTGTCTTTGTGTAGCAGTTCGCTTGGAATGACAGGCTTGATGATTTCTTCAATCACAGCTTCTTTTAGGGCATCATGACTGATGTCTGGGTCATGCTGAGTGGATAGCACCAGTGCATCGACGGCGATTGGCTTGTGATTTGCGTCATAACGCAGGGTAACTTGTGCCTTAGCGTCTGGGCGTAACCAGCTAAGTGTGCCGTCTTTACGAAGTTTGGCTTGGCGTTCCATCAGGCGGTGCGACAGCTGAATCGGTGCTGGCATAAGGACATCGGTTTCGTTAGTGGCGTAGCCGAACATTAAGCCCTGATCGCCTGCCCCTTGGTCTTCTGGGCGACTTCTATCTACGCCTTGGGCGATTTCTGGTGACTGCTTGCCAATCATGTTGATGACCGCACAGCTGTTGCCATCAAAGCCTAAATCTGAGTGGTTGTAGCCGATTTTATTGACAGTGGCACGCACAATGCCTTCAACATCAATGTTGGCGTGTGTGCTGATTTCACCTGCCAAGACCACTGCCCCTGTTTTGGTTAGGGTTTCGCACGCCACACGAGCGTCTTTGTCTTCGGTTAAAATGGCGTCCAGCAGAGCATCGGAAATCTGATCTGCCATCTTGTCTGGATGACCTTCAGAGACGGATTCTGAAGTGAATACTTGATAGTTCATAAAAAATCACTTAATAAAAAAGATAAAAAATTGTGCGAATTTTGGTGGCTTTTCTAGGCTTGACAAAATGATCTGACGACCGAACGCACAAAGCGAATTACGATGTGTGGTCAGGACTGTATTGATAAAAGCTAATACAGCTAAAATCACAAGGTATTTGGGGGAGAATTATAAGATATTTTTGGGGAAATTGCTAATGAATATTTTTCATATAGTGATGAAAAATGGTGTATTCAATTTTAGTGAGAAGTTCCAGACTTATCACCTTCTCATCAGCACCCATACCACCACCAAAGCGACCACTTGCACGGCGATGATCAGTGCCACCGTCAATCCCCATTGTCCTTGTGCATAGGCGATGGCACACGCCCATGCACCAATACTGCCACCGCCATAATAACCCATATAATACAGCCCAGATGCCAAAGACCGCCCCTGACTGACCTGACTGCCGATGTAGCTGATGGTCGCCGCCTGCGTGATAAACACCCCTGATGACATCACCGTCAAGCCCACAATGATGAGCGGCAGCGGCGTACTCAGCGTCAAAAGCATGCCTGCGATGGAGCAAAACACCGCCCCCACAATCACCCAAATCATACCAAAACGAGCAATCAAACGCCCAGCCATCGGCGTGATAACCATACCAATCAAATACAGGGCAAAAATATTGGCAAGATCTGACGCATTCAAGTGATACGGTGCGTCCGCTAGGTGCAGATTGATAAAAGTAAAACAGCCCACCAGCGAGAACAGCACACAGCCACCGAGCAGACACGCACTTAATACTTGGCGGTTTTTGGTGTGGCTAATCAGTAAGTTTAGAGAATTGCTAAAATTACCACTTTTGACAAAATGCCGAGATTTGGGCAAAGCCTTAAACGCCCAAATCGCCCCAATCAGCGTACAGACCGCCATCACGCCATAGCCAGACCGCCAGCCAATCAGTTCGTGCAAATGCCCTGCAAAAAACCGTCCACTAAAACCGCCCAGCACCGTCCCTGCGACATACAGGCTCATCATTTGGGCGACATTTTCGCTGTATTCTTCGCCCACATAAGCGATCAAAACCACCGTAATCCCAGGGATTGCCAAGCCTTGCAAAAACCGCCAAACAGACAGCTCGTCCGTCGTACCGCTAAAACCAATCATCGCTGTCGGCAAGGCAAGTAATAATAGCGAACCGACAACAAATACCTTTCGCCCAAAAGCGTCCGACAGCATACCCATAAATGGCGAAATGAGTGCGATGGCAAGCACGGTCGCCCCCACCGCCACACCGATCGCTACTTCTGATGCCCGAAAGTCTGCCATCAACACTGGTAAAATCGCCTGCACCGAATACACTTGCAAAAAAGCAAAAAATCCAATCATGGCGACGGTGAATTTTTCAAGCAAAGTGGGTGCAAGATGAGCTTTGGTATTCATGGCGGCGGCTCTTTATGGTTGTTTTTAAAGATTGATACTTTTATAGATATTTATCAATGTTTATCAATGTAGCGATATTTTAACATGATTTTTGGGCGATGGCAGGCATAAAAAGCACAAAAATTTACCCCAAAAAGCCATCCAAAAAAACCAAGCGATGACCGATGGATGGCTTTTGTGAATAAAAATCCGCTGTTTTTGGGTGGATTGTGGTACAATTTGGGTAGGTTTTTAAGTTTTTCTAAGTATAAGTTTTTCTTAGATTGTTAAATTTTCACTATCAACAAGCTTTTTCATTATAAATCATCAAAACCATGACAACCGACCATCACACCCAAACCACTCATCATGTCGTCATCATTGGCGGCGGTCAAGTGGGCTTATCTTTTGCACTTTTACTTGCTCATCAGGGTATTCGTAGCACGCTGATTGAGCAATTTTGTTATCCTACCATCAGTCCTGATGACGACATTTATCGCAGTGAATATTTGGACAGTCGTAACACGGCTTTATCTCGGCGGACGGTGCAGATTTATACCGAAATTGGACTGTGGGAGCGTATGCAAAGCCATGCGTGCCGCATTGATGGCGTGGAGATTAGCGAGCTTGGCAGTTTTGGACGGGCAAGGCTGGATAAGGCGGCAGAAGGCGTGGAGAGCTTTGGTCAGGTGATGGAAAATGCGTGGATGGGGCGACAGCTACTTTTGGCGGTGCAGGCGAGCGAATTGATCTGTTTGATTGATGGAGCGAGCGTGGTGGATATTCGTCAAGACGAGCATTCGGCGACCGTGGTATTTGATAAAGATGGTCAAACGCAAGAAGTGGCCGCACCGCTGGTCGTGGCGTGCGATGGGCGAGATAGCATCAGTCGCAACATTCTAAATATCGGTGCGGACAGCCATGATTATGGGCAAGTGGGCATCGTGGGCGTGGTGCAGACCGACCAGCCACATCGGCACATCGGCATTGAGCGATTTTCCTCGGTTGGACCGCTTGCGGTATTGCCTTTGACAGATGGGCGTGGCGATGGTGCTGATGGCACAACGCAAGGTTATCGCCGTTCGGTGGTGTTTATTTGCAAAACTGGCGAAGAATCACGCTACCTAGAAGATGATGAGTATTTCAAACAGACGCTCCAGCAGGTCTTTGGCGAGACGGCAGGGCGATTTGTGGCGGTGGGTCGCCGTGGAGCGTATCCTTTGAGTAAGGTGCTGGCTCATCGGCAGGTGGTCGGTCGCTGTGTGATCATGGGCAATGCTGCTCACACTTTGCACCCTGTGGCAGGGCAGGGCTTTAATCTGTGTCTAAGAGACGCTCATGCGTTGGCGACCATGCTTGGCGAGAACATTCGCCGTCAGCCTGATTATGACTTGGGTCATCATGCTAATCTTGTCGCTTATGAGCAGGCTCGCCAAAAAGACCAAAAGCGTGTGATTCGTTTTTGTGATACGGTGGTGGGCAGTTTTTGCCACCCCAATCCTGTGATGAAATTCGCCAGAAATGTCGGTCTGATTGCCTTTGATAAAATCCCTGGTATCAAGCCTTTGGTGGCAAGCTATGCGATGGGCTTAAAATCCTAAATCTTTGCAGTGCAAAAAAGTGTGTGCTGATTTTGGAAGTTTTTTTTGGGAGTTTTTGATAATTTTTAAAAAATTGTCAAAAAATACTTGCAATCAATCAAAAAATCGCTATAATACACGCCTACGGAAGCTTGGCAGAGCGGTTGAATGCACCGGTCTTGAAAACCGGCGTGGGTTTGTAGCCCACCGAGAGTTCGAATCTCTCAGCTTCCGCCATTATTTTTATTTATCCCTTTGGGGATTGACCGCTTAGGAAGCTTGGCAGAGCGGTTGAATGCACCGGTCTTGAAAACCGGCGTGGGTTTGTAGCCCACCGAGAGTTCGAATCTCTCAGCTTCCGCCATTATTTTTTGTTTTCATAGAGCCACCCGATTGGGTGGTTTTTTATTGCAAAAAATTTGTTCAAACAGGGCTTTTGCGTTACAATGGGCGTTTTGATGTTGAAAAATTGAATTGCTTAGCCTATGTCTTTAATTCGCCGCCGTAAATTAACCAAAAATCAAACTCGCCAAATCCAAAAAAACCAAGACAACTTTGCCGATGATGGCACGCTTGTCGGTGGTGTGATTGTCTCGCATTTTGGTAAGCAATTAGATGTTCAAATTACCCAGTTGCCACGCATTTTGCCAGAATCTGACGGTGATGGCTTAGGCGATGGTCGTTTGCGTGTTGGTGAGATTTGGCGGTGCCATGCTCGCACCAATTTGCCGATGATGGCGGCAGGCGATGAAGTGAAATTTAGCGTAGATATGACCGCAGGCATGGGGCGGATTGAGCTACTTTCGGACAGACGCACGCTCATCACTCGCCCTGACCGCTACAATAAAGTCAAGCCTGTGGCGGCAAATGTTGATACACTTGCCATTGTGTTTGCTCCATTGCCCAAGCCTGCGACCAATTTGATTGACCGTTATTTATTGGTGGCACGATTAAGCGGTGTTAGACCGCTGTTGGTATTAAACAAGGCGGATTTGTTGGCAGATTTTGATGAAGTCAATCAAATTTTCCAAGAATATCAAGCACTTGGCGAAAGATATGATTTTGACATCATTCAGACTTCAAGCCTAACCCAAGGTGGTTTGGACGAGCTGATGAGCCACCTTGATGGCAAATTGACCATCTTTGCAGGACAATCTGGCGTGGGTAAGTCCAGCTTGATTAACCAAATTTTGCCCAACGCCAACCAATCCACCAATGTGATTTCGGTGGGATCGCAATTAGGGCAGCATACCACGACCACCAGTCGCCTGCTCGCCTTTGATGATCATGATTTGTCCAAAGGCGGTATCATTGACACCCCCGGTATTCGTGAATATGGCATTTGGCATTTGTCTGGCGATGACATCATGGCAGGTTTTGATGAATTAAATGACCTTCGTGGTACTTGCCAATTTCGTGATTGTAATCACGCCCAAAATGCCAAAGGCTGTGCGTTTTGGCAGGCGGTGGCAGATGGCGAAGTGCTGGCACGGCGAGTGGAGAGCTTTAATGAGCTGACCGAAGAAGCCAAGATGAATGCGTCTGCTGCCAGAAATCAATTTGCCAAAAACTGACCACCTGTGGTTGGCTTGAGATTGGCGGAATTTGCCTAAGATTTTGGCGAATAAAACTGGATTTTTCAAAAATTTCGCCCAAAGTTTGGTATAATGGGCTTTTTATTAAATTGACTTAACAAATCGGAGTAATTGTGGAGCGTTGGCTAACTTTTGTGGGGAATCACCCTGTGTTGTTCGGCATTTTGGCGGTGCTGATTGTGGCGTTTTTTATGGTTGAAGGCAAGCGTAATGGCAAAAAAGTTACGCCTAATGAGCTGGGTTTGCTTGTCAATAACCAGCACGCTCGCATCATTGACATTCGTCCTGCCAATAAATTTGCCGTCTCGCACATCTCTGGCAGTCGCAACATTCCATTTACCGAACTAAAAAATCACCTAGATGAGCTGCGTGCTATTGATACGCCTGTGGTTTTTGTGTGCGATGTGGGTCTGCAAGCAGGTGCGGCGGTGAGCCTAATGGCAAAGCCAAATTTCATGCGTCTGGCAGGCGGTATCCAAGGCTATCAGGCGGCAGGTCTGCCATTGGCAGTGGCAAATAAAGCCAAAAAATAAGCGTTATTGTCGCTAAAATCATCAAAAAAAGCAGAAAATGCCCAAAATGCGGACAAAAAGTGCGGTTTGGGCTTGAAAATCTGCCATTTGCACCCATAAACGCAAATAAGAATTGCTAATTTTAACACCATGCCGATGTTTGTTTATGCGACAATATTCGGCAAAATCAATGAGAGTATCATGACCCAAGCAACTTTATACATCAAAGAAGAATGCCCATACTGCAAGGCGGCAATCGCACTGCTTAATGACAAAGGTGTGTCGTATCAGGCGATCAGCGTCTATGACATGAGTGCTGATGAGCGTGCGGCGGTGGCAGTGCGTACCAACAATCACCGCACTGTACCGCAGATTTTTATTGGCGAGACCTTCGTTGGTGGCTTTGACCAATTAAACAAACTCAATCAAAGTGGCGAACTGGATGCCATGCTTGATGCTTTGTAATCGACGATTTATTCGGTATTTATCAATTTTAACCAAATTAACCAAAGGAGCTCATTATGACAGAGCAAGCACAACCACAATTAGGTCTTGAACGCATTTATGTCAAGGACATCTCATTTGAAGTATCAAGCGCTGAGGTATTCACCAAAGAATGGCAGCCTGAGATGGACATTAGCCTTGCGACTGCGACCAATGACCTAGATGAAGATCATAAAGAAATCGTCCTAACTGTCAATGTGACAGTAAAAAATGGCGGCAGCACCGCCTACATCGCCGAAGTGCAGCAGGCGGGTATTTTCCTACTAAAAAATATCCCAGAAGAAGACATGGCACACCTGCAACAAGCCTATTGCCCAAACATCTTGTTCCCTTACGCTCGTGAAGTGATCAGTGATTTGGTGTCTCGTGGTAGCTTCCCACAGTTGCTATTAGCACCAGTGAATTTTGATCAAGCCTATCTACAAGCCCAAGAGCAAGCTCAAAACGATGCTTGATGGCATTTGCCAAACAAAAAAGCGGTCTTAATGATCGCTTTTTTTTTGCTTTGGATTCATCAAGAAAAAATCTTGGGCTGTCGTCTGGGCGTGCTGATTTCTTCTAGGCTGATTTGTGCTTGGCTACGGCAGTTTGGCTGTGGGCGAAAGATGTCTCGTGCTAGGGCGGCGATTTCGTAGATGGCACGGCGTGAATGCACAAGATTGGCATCAACATCCGTCCATGACAAAGGCGTGGCAAGCGGTGCAGGCTGTGGTGTGGTGGTGATGCCTGATAAGGCAAACTGTCGTCTGGCTCGTGCCATGTGGTAGCGGTCTGTGACAAGATAGACGCTCTTTGGTAGTTCGTGGTGCGTGAGCAATTTGGCGGTAAAGGCGGCATTTTCGCAGGTGTTCATGCTGGCATTTTCGCTGATGATGGTGGCTTTTTTTGGCGAGTCTTTGAGCGATGAACGCAAATAATCGCCAAGCCAAGGAGATTCTGCACCACTGGTGATGATGACGGTGGCATGCTGTTTGTGGAGCATGACGGCGTGGTCGGCACGGCTTTGGCTGTAGTGATTTAAGACGATGTCGTCATTGTTTTTGGTTAAACCGCCACCGAGTACAACCATCACGCTGGGTGTCTGCTTGTCATGTCCTAGCGTGATGGCGCTAAATGCGTCCAGAAATAACACGCTGATGTTGGCAAAAATTGGCGTAAAAGGCGTGATGACGGCAAAAGCAATCATCAATACAAGCGCAAGTAAGGCTTGCCAAAGTCGCCGTGTAAATTTTTGCCAAAAAGACATCATGTTGGGGTCGTGCCTTTTTCATCAACCCACACAGGCTCACGCACAAGCGTTACGCCAAATCGCTCAAAGACCGTCTTGATGATGAACGCTTGGGCGGTGGCGATGTCGTCTTGGGTGGCGATGTATGGTGCGTGATTGGTCAGTACCAGCGCCTGTTTTTGATGGGTAAGAATGGGGGCGATGCCTTTGCCTTTTAAGCCTGCTTTATCAATCAGCCAGCCTGCGGGAATTTTGATGAAATCGTCATCAATGGGGTAGCTTGGCAGGTCGGCAAATGTCGCTTTTAGGCGTGTAAAATCCGCCATCGTGATGATGGGATTTTGAAAAAATGAACCGCAATTTGCCAAGACATTAGGGTCTGGCAATTTGGCTTGACGAATCTGAACCACAGCATCAAACACATCGCACGGATGCGGAGTGTTGCGCCCATGTGCTTTGGCAATGTCGCCTGACACGGTACTAAGATCGCCATAGCTGGTCAGCACTTGATCGCAGGTTTTGTGCAGTTTAAACACCACATGGCTGATGAGATGACGGTTTGGATTGTCCTTAAAAAAACTGTGCCGATAATCAAACTCGCAAGATGAGTTGTCAAAGCTGATTTGTGAGCCATCCGCCAAATCAAAAGCGATGACTTTTTCAATAAAATCAGAGACTTGCACGCCATAAGCACCGATGTTTTGCACAGGACTTGCTCCGACCAAACCAGGAATGAGTGCCAGATTTTCCAGTCCGTACCAGCCGTGATTTAGGCAGGTTTTGATAAAATCGTGCCAATTTTCTCCGCAGGCGACCTGTATGGTTATGCCATCATCGCTCTCGGATAAAACTTCAATACCCAACAAGCGTGGCAGCAGCACCAAAGCGTCCAGTCGTCTGGGCAAAAGCACATTGCTACCGCCAGAGAGTACGAATGTGGCAAGCTGTCTGTGTTTGGCAAAGTCAATGGCAAGCCTGATGTCATCTGCCAGCGTGTCTGCATTGTCCAAAATCATCGCATGGCTTGCCGTGCAGGACAGTGCCATGGTGTTATTTTTTGACAAATCGTAGTTGTCAAGGATAGTGCCTGATTGGGTGGGCTTAGTCATGTGTCGCCCCTTGTTGCCAGCGTGTCAGCCAGTGCTGGCTTGCCTTTTCAATGTGTGCAAACATACTTTGAAAGTCGCTGATGTCGCCATAATACGGATCGGCAACTGCCAATTCATCAAACATCGCCACTTGGGCGGTGGCATCGGCTGGCATGATTTTTTGTAGGTTGGCAAGGTTATTGGCATCCATCGCAAAAATCATGTCAAATTCATAAAAATCATCTGGGCGAACTTGTCTGGCTCTAAGTGCGGACAAATCATAATCCAGCGATTTGCCCACCGCCACCGCTCGCTCATCAGGCGGACTATTTGTGTGATAATTGGCAGTACCTGCCGAATCAAAATGAATGTTAAGTCCTTGATTTTTGGTGAGTTTTGTCATGACGGCTTCGGCAGATGGACTGCGACAAATATTGCCAAGACAGACGAATAGTACAGATTTTGGGTGCATGATGATTAAATTTTTTACTTTAAAAATGCCTTCATTGTAGCATAAATTGCCAAGATGGGCATAAAATCTATGACGGTGGTTTACCAGCGATCTTTAAATTTCGCCAAATCTCGGCGTTGTTTTTTATCGGGCTTGGTGTCGGGGCGAGCTAGGTTTTGTAGTTTTCGCTGTTCTGCAAAAAACGCTCGAGTCGCCATGCTTTCTTCGGTCTCTTCGTACAGCGTGGCGGCGATGGTGGCATTACCACGATTTTCGGATAAGGCTTTGATAATAACCACTTTTTCTTCCAATCGAGTGGCGTGTCCTTGACGAATGGATAATGTATCGCCCACTTGCAATTCTTTGCTGACTTTGATTTTTTGGCCATTCATGTGGACTTTTCCGCTTTCTATCGCTTCTTTGGCAAGAGTGCGAGTCTTAAAAAATCGTGCCGCCCACAGCCATTTGTCGGCTCGGACACGGGTCAATTCTGTTGTTTCAGCCATGTTTTATTTTCTCTTTCATGTGTTCAATCCATGCTTGCGTCTCTGGGGTTTGTGCAAATGGATTTAGGTTAAACTCTTTATTGTATCTGCTACTGTCCGCCCAACTGACAAAATACACCGTATCGCCAAGCTCATCATGTGGTTTGATGGTCAATTTAACGGCGTTATTTTGAAAGGCGAAAAAGTAATAGTCATAATTGATTTCCACGATGTCTTGATAACCAATTTCAACGCTGGTCTTGTGATTTTTGATTAAAAGACCTTTGCCAGTGTCAATGACTTCATGGGCGGTGCGTGGATAAATCTTTCTGGTGTGATAAAACGCTAGCCCACAAAGTAGCAAAATCACTAAAAAATCCGTGGGGCGAAATAGGGTCAGTATAAAAATAATCAACAAAACCCAACCGCCATGCTGATAACCAAGAGTTAGGTATTTGGTGTTATGGTTGGCAATGCTTTTGGGGATTGGTATCATGGTGTCTCAATGGTGTTTTATGAAGAAGCAAAAAAGGGCGAATAAATCCGCCCTAAGTGAATTTACATTCTCTCCACCGTTTTAATGCCAAGCAGTTCTAAGCCTTGTTTTAAGGTTTTGGCAGTCAAATCGGCAAGTTGCAAACGGCTGTTTTTAACCTCATCTTCGGCAGATAAAATCGGGCAATGCTCATAAAATGCCGAGAACACGCCTGCCAATTCGTACAGATACAGTGCCAGCGTGTTTGGCAAAGCGTCTTTGGCGGTGGTGATGAGACATTCTTCAAATTGTAAAAGTTTAATCGCAAGCGTGCGCTCTTTGTCATCACGGATGATGATGTCGCCTGTCAGCTCATCGCTTGCCACGCCTGCTTTGGCAAAGATGGAGCGCACCCGAGTGTACGCATATTGCATATACGGTGCGGTATTGCCTTCAAAAGACAGCATGGCGTCCCAGTCAAAGACATAATCGGTATTGCGGTTTTTGGACAGGTCGGCATATTTGACCGCACCGATGGCGACCGCATTGATGACGGCTTGTTTTTCGTCAGCAGACAGCTCACTTTGGCGTTCGCTCATTAGGGCAGTGGCTCGCTCTACTGCTTCATCAAGCAGGTCGGCAAGTTTGACCGTGTCGCCTGAGCGAGTTTTAAAAGGCTTGCCATCTTTACCCATCATCATACCAAAGGTGTGATGCACCATGTCAAAATCAGCAGGGACAAATCCGCCCATTTTGGCAATGCCCCACGCCTGCTTAGAATGCTGGGCTTGGCGAGCGTCTGTAAACAAAATCACACGGTCGGCACCCAGCGTGTGCTTGCGGTACTGGGCAGCGGCGATGTCGGTGGTGGTGTATAGATAGCCACCGTCATTTTTTTGGACGATGACACCCAAAGGCTCACCTTCTTTGTTTTTAAATTCGTCCATATAGACGACTGTTGCACCGTCATCTTCTACGGCAAGTCCTTGCTCTTTTAGGCTCTCTACCACACCTTTGAGCATGGGGTTGTATAGGCTTTCGCCCATGGTGTCTTTGGGCGATAGGGTTACGCCTAGACGGTCGTACAGGGCTTGGCACTGGGTCATGGTCAAATCGACCAGTACTCGCCATTTGGCAAGCATGGCTTCATCGCCACTTTGCAAACGCACGACATACTGGCGAGAAGTCTCAGCAAAATCAGGGTCGGCATCATACAAGGCTTTGGCATTGCGGTAGAAATTTTCAATGTCAGCCAGTGCCATGTCGCTGGCGTTGTCGCCATTTTCTGCTTCAAATTTTTCCAAATAAGCAATCAGCATACCAAACTGCGTGCCCCAGTCGCCAATGTGGTTGGCACGAATGATGGTATTGCCCAAAAATTCAAGCGTACGCACCACGCTGTCGCCAATAATCGTGCCACGCAAATGCCCGACATGCATTTCTTTGGCGACATTGGGCGATGAATAATCCACCACAATCGTGTCGTTTTGACTGTGGCTTACGCCCAAGTGCGAATCGGTGCGAGCGGTCTGTACAGATTTGGCAAGAAATGCGTTATCAAGAAAAATGTTGATAAAACCCGGTCCTGCGATTTCAAGCTTTTCTGCTACGCCTTGTAGGGCTTTGGTTTGGGTCAAGTCATCGACCACTTTTTGGGCGAATTCTCGTGGGTTTAGTCCTAATTTTTTGGCAGCACCCATGATGCCGTTGGCTTGATAATCGCCAAATTGTGGTTTGCCAGATTGTTTAATCACAGGGTCGGTGTGAGCGTCCGCCCCTGCGTTGTGCATGGCGGTTTGAAAATGCGTGGAGAGTAGGGCTTGAATGTTCATGAGATCTCTTTTTGTAAATTTGTCGTGTCAATTTGACGAAAATTTAATGATAATTTGACAATAATAAAACTGATAATAATACCAAAAAATCAGTGATTTTTGGGGAAAAAATGCAGTATTTTGCAAAAATTTTCTCACGGCTTGGCGCCATGATGCAGCACTTCTTACATTCTTAACTTCTTACATTCTTATAAATGGCGATTTGCGTGTTTGGCTGATTTTTAAATGTTGAGCTGTGAAAAATAAACCATGAAAGCCAAACCATAAAAAACCATTAAAAAAGTGCGCATTTGTCATGGAATTGTCATTTTTGCTTGCTAAACTTACTGCCATCAAGAGAGTGGCTGACAATGTGAGCGGTCATTCATTGAATAAAAATGTCAATCAGGCAACGGGAGCCAAACATGAAACTGAGCAAATTTTCTTTATCAATCTTAGCAGCGTGCGGCGTGCTGGCACTGACGGCGTGTCAAGACAACACCCCGCCACAGGCAGCGCAGCAAGCCCAAAGTAGCCAAAGCACAGGTAGCGAGCAGGTCGCCATGACTGTGACAGGTGCAGGCGCATCTTTTCCGCAGCCAGTATATGTGCGCTGGGCTCAGGGCTTTTTGGATGATGTGGGTGGTCAGGTGAATTATCAATCCATCGGCTCGTCAGGCGGCATCAAGCAAATCATCGCAAAGACGGTGGACTTTGGGGCGACAGACTCACCGATGAGTGGCGAAGAGCTTGCAGCAAATAATCTGGTGCAATTTCCGACCGTGATCGGCGGTGTGGTGCCGATCGTCAATATCGATGGCGTGGCGGCAGGGCAGCTAAAACTGACAGGCGATGTGCTGGCGAAGATTTATCTGGGTGAGATTGTCAAATGGAATGATGAGCAAATTCGTGCGCTGAATCCTGATTTGGCTTTGCCTGATGAAAACATCGTCACGGTGTTTCGCTCGGACGGCTCTGGCACGACTTTTATTTTTACCAATTATCTAAGCCAAGTGTCTGATGCGTGGAAAAATACCGTCGGCGCAGAGAAAACTGTCAGCTGGCCGACTGCCAAAACAGGCACGGCAGGCAAGGGTAATGAAGGCGTGGCAACCTATGTGGGGCGTGTCAAAAACTCGATCGGCTATGTTGAATACGCCTACGCCAAACAAAATAATATGAGCCACACACAGCTACAAAACGCCAAAGGACAATTTGTCAGCCCATCACAAGAGACTTTTGCGGCGGCAGCAGATGTTGATTGGTCGCAGGCAGATGGCTTTAATCTGGTGCTGACCAATCAGCCAAGCGACAACGCGTGGCCACTGGCGGCAGCGACTTTCATCTTAATGCAAAAAAATCCTGCCAACGAACAAAACGCCAAATCTGCCTTAGCTTTCTTTGATCATGCCTTCAAACAGGGCGATGCGATGGCATCAGAGCTGGACTATGTGCCGCTACCAGACAATGTCAAGACTTTGGTCAAAGCTGAGTGGCAAAAAGTAGTCGGTCAAGATGGCAAGCCTTTATTTCAACCATAAAACAGACGGCTCAATCACAATCAACACATTAACCAAAAGACGATCTTATGAATGACATGTTTGCCAAACGATTACAACAACAAGAGCGGCTTGATGCGCTGTTTGTCGGTGCGACTCGGCTGTTTGCGTGGCTGGTTTTACTGATATTGGGCGGCATTTTGGTGATGCTGACCTATGGGGCATGGCCAAGTATCGAGCGCTTTGGGCTTGGTTTTTTGACATCGAGCAGCTGGGATGTGGTGGCGGGCGAATATGGGGCGCTAGCACCGATTTATGGCACGATCGTCACTTCGGTGATAGCCCTTAGCATCGCTGTGCCTGTCAGCTTTGGCGTGGCGATTTTCTTGACTGAGCTTTGCCCAAGATTTTTAAAAAAACCTTTGGGTGTGTGTATCGAGCTTTTGGCGGGCATTCCGTCCATCATTTATGGCATGTGGGGCTTGTTTGTATTTGCGCCGATTTTTGCCAAATATGTGCAGCCAGTGCTTGCCAAAAGCATCGGTCAGCTGCCTGTATTGGAGCGGTTTTTTGCAGGCGTGCCGATGGGTATTGGTATCTTGGCGGCGGCATTGGTACTTGCGATCATGATCATTCCTTTCATTGCGTCAGTGATGCGAGATGTGTTTGAAATCGTGCCACCGATGCTCAAAGAGTCTGCCTATGGACTGGGCGCAACTCGCTGGGAAGTGATCAAACATGTCGTTCTGCCCTATACCAAATCAGGCGTGGTCGGCGGTGTGATTTTGGGTCTGGGCAGGGCGCTGGGTGAGACGATGGCAGTGACTTTCATCATCGGCAACACCTTTAATCTTAGCTTGGATTTATTTGGCTCAGGCGTGTCCATCACTTCGGTGCTTGCCAATGAATTTGCCGAAGCCATCGACCCTTTGCACATTTCATCGCTGCTGTTTTTGGGGTTGATTTTGTTTGTCATTACCTTTGTCGTGCTGTGCCTGTCTAAGGTGATGCTCATGCAAATGACCAAGCATGAAGGGCGCTGATTTTTACCACACTTATCAAGTGACAACAGTTATTAAGACAGTTATGAAGAAGGAATGATTATGCAAATCGAAGTGAGTCGTAAGCCAAATCTAGCCATCCGCCGACAGCAAGTCATGGCAAAAAAGACAAGCACTAATGCCATCTATGCACGCCGCCGCCTGACAAACCAGTTTTCCTTATTGCTGGCTTATCTGGCGATGGGTTTTGGGCTGTTTTGGCTTGGCTGGATTTTTTATACGCTCATCAGCGAAGGCATCTCTGGGCTTGGTGCGCACATTTTTAGTATGAATACGCCGCCACCGATGATGCAAGGCGGTCTAAAAAACGCCATCGTCGGCAGCCTTATGATTACGATGGGCGGGCTGTCTATCGGTACGCCGATTGGTGTGATGTGTGGGATTTATCTGGCGGAATTTGGACAAAACAGCAAGCTTGCCGTCGCCACTCGCTTTTTAAATGATGTGCTGTTATCAGCGCCATCGATCGTGATTGGGCTTTTTATTTATGCGCTGGTGGTGGTGCCGATGGGCAATTTTTCTGGCATGGCAGGCTCGCTTGCGCTGTCGCTTCTGGTCATTCCTGTGGTGGTGCGCACTACCGAGAACATGCTGCGTCTGGTGCCAAATTCGCTGCGTGAAGCGGCATTTGCACTGGGCACGCCCAAGTACAAGCTTGTCGGCATGGTGACTTTAAGAGCGGCGAAGGCAGGCGTGCTGACAGGTGTGATATTAAGCTTTGCACGCATCTCTGGGGAGACGGCGCCGCTGTTATTTACTGCGCTGAATAATCAGTTTTTTAGCACGGACATGTCGGCACCGATGGCAAATTTGCCAAATGTGATTTATCAATTTGCCATGAGTCCCTATGCCGACTGGCACGCACTGGCATGGACGGCAGCGCTCTTGATCGCTTTGTCGGTACTGTTTGCCAACATCGTCGCTCGTGCGGTGCAGTCTCGCTCACATTGATGTCATGAAATAAAAACAACCAACCATCTAGGAGTATGTGATGGCTTTTTTTAAAACAAATTTAACCACAAATTTAACCACAAGCCAACCGACAAACGACGCTTTTGACACCATGCCAAACCCCACATCTAAGCTTGTCGAAGGCGCGTCTAAGCTTGTTGTGCAGGATTTTAACTTTTATTATGGCAAATTTCACGCCTTAAAAAACATCAACCTTAGCATCGAGCCACACCAAGTGACAGCCTTCATCGGACCATCTGGCTGCGGCAAATCGACTTTACTGCGCAGCTTTAACCGCATGTATGATCTGTACAATGACAGCCGCACCACTGGCAAAATCTTGCTTGATGGCGAGGATATTTTGACCGACAAGACCGATGTCAATCTGCTGCGTGCTAAGGTCGGCATGGTCTTTCAAAAGCCCACGCCATTTCCGATGTCAATCTATGATAATGTCGCTTTTGGGGTGAAATTGTACGAAAAGCTGAGCAAATCTGAGATGGATGAGCGGGTCGAATGGGCGCTGAAAAAGGCGGCGCTGTGGACGGAGGTCAAGGATAAATTAAAACAATCTGGCAACTCGCTCTCTGGCGGTCAGCAGCAGCGACTGTGCATCGCTCGGGCGGTGGCGTGTCGTCCTGAGGTGCTGCTCTTAGATGAGCCGACTTCGGCGCTCGACCCCATCTCCACAGGCGGCATCGAGGCGCTGATCAGCGAGCTAAAACACGACTACACCATCGCCATCGTCACGCACAACATGCAGCAGGCAGCGAGAATCTCTGATCGCACGGCGTATATGTATTTGGGCGAGCTTGTGGAGATTGGCGATACTAAGACGATGTTTGAAAAACCTAAAATGCAAGCCACGCACGACTATATCACAGGCAAATTTGGCTGATTCGGTTAAATTGACAAAAGATGTACAAAATGTTTGATAATTGGGCTAAAATCGGTCATGATGATGAGTGATTAGATGGCTGTTTGATGGTAAAATCATACCAAATCATGCCAAAAGCAAGCCGTCCTTGTACTTTGGGTGGTAAATTTATAAAGGAAAAATCATGTCAAATGTCGCAACTGTTTTGGTGGTGGAAGATGAGCCTGCGATTCAAAGGCTCATCGAATTTGCGCTGGTGCAAGCAGGCTTTAAGGTGGTGCTGGCAGAAAGTGCAGAAGATGCCAAAGCCATCATCGCTGAAAAGCTGCCTGATGTGCTACTACTAGACTGGATGCTGCCTAAGATGTCTGGCGTGGCATTTGCCCAAGCGCTTAGGGAGGTGGCTCGGACGAGTGATTTGCCCATCATCATGCTGACCGCCAGAAGTGAAGAGAATGATAAGGAGCTTGGGCTAAATCTGGGGGCGGATGACTATGTCACCAAGCCGTTTAGCCCACGAGAGCTGGTGGCACGCATCAAGGCACTACTTCGCCGCCGAGCCCCACAAAAGACCGACAGCGTCGTTAAGGTCGGACGCATGACGCTAAACCCCCAAGACCATGAGGTGAGCGTGGATGGTCGGTCGGTGCATTTGGGACCGACTGAGTTTAAGCTTTTGCATTTTTTTATGACGCACACCGATCGCATTTATGGGCGTGCTGAGCTTTTGGATTTGGTGTGGGGCGATCATGTTTTTATTGAAGAGCGGACGGTGGATGTGCATATCAGACGGCTTAGAAAGGCGCTAGAAGAGATGGGCGTGGCGCATTATGTGCAGACGGTGCGTGGCGTGGGCTATGGTTTTTCGGCGAAGGATGTCGGCTGATGTGGCAGGTTTGGCAGGCGGTATTTGTGCTGGTGGTGGCACTGTTTGTGGGGATCTTGGGGTGGCTTTTGGCAGGGCAGGTGGCAGGCTTTGTCGGGGTGATTGTGGTGCTGTTTTTATGGGGGATTTATCACAGCATTCATACGCATCGGCTGTCGTCTTGGCTGGATGGTGGGGCTGTGCCGACTGCCATCGTGCCTGCCTTTGATCGTAGTGTGGGTGGCTGGCAGCTAATTTTTGATCAGCTAAGCCTTGTGCAAAACAAACAAGCCAAACACAAACAACGCCTAAGCGACGCCATACATCGTCTAAACCGCATGATGGCAAGCCTGCCCAGCGCCTTGGTCATCATCAATGAAAAAGGCAGTATTGAATGGAAAAATGCCAAAGCGGACGATTATCTGGGTTTGCAAGCGTCCAAATTGCCCATCAAACAGCAGGTGAATGACGAGCATTTTGCCGCTTTGTTTGATGATGCCATCGCCAATGGCGGCTGTGCGGATGTGAAATTTACCCTAAATGCAAAGACGCTACTTATGACCATCATTCCCATCGAGGCTCGTGCAACCATGCTCATCGCCAATGACATCAGTGACAACGAACGGCTTAATAATTCCAAAAACATTTTCATCGCCAATGTCAGCCACGAATTACGCACGCCTTTGACCGTGATTCAAGGCTTTTTGGAAATGCTTGAAAATGATGGCTTGGAGCAAGAATTGCGTCATGAATTTGTAGGTTTAATGCAAAAAGAAACATCAAGAATGATGGCGCTGGTGGAAGGGCTTTTGACTTTGTCTCGCCTAGAAAATGACCAAAAACCACTCGAAGATGCCCTACCTGTCAATCTGTCAGACATGATAGCAGGCATCTGTGATGAGGCGCTAAGACTTGGCAAGACGCACCACATCACAAGCCACATCGCCCCTGATGTGTGGGTAGATGGCGTGCCAAAGGATTTGTACAGCGTGTTTAGCAATCTTATCTTTAATGCCATTCGCCATACCGAAAGTGGTACGCAGATTGAAGTGAATTTGTCGGCAGATGATGAGATTGTGTTTTTTGTCAAAGATGATGGCGAGGGTATTGCCAGTGAGCATTTGGTGCATTTGACGGAGCGGTTTTACCGAGTGGATCAGGGCAGAAGTCGCAAAACAGGCGGCAGTGGGCTTGGGCTTGCCATCGCCAAACACGCCATCGGACGGCATCAAGGTGTCTTAAAAATCGCAAGTCAAGTCGGTCAAGGCAGTCAATTTACCGTAATTTTGCCAAAAAAATAGGTTGGTAAAAAACTAAGTTTGCCTTACAATGCTTTCACGACTTTAAATTCTGTAAATAACAGTCCCATTTCTTTATCAAATACCCCATGGCGTTCAAAAAATTCTTGATGAGCGGTTTGCCAATAAGCCAAAGACAAATCGCCTTCACCTTCTTTTCTTGCCAAATTTTCATCCACTTCATCAAAGTTTTTGATAAATTGGGCGGTGAGTTGCACCACGCATTTTGGCGTGTCCCTGCCGTCTGTGATGACTTCAAATCCGCCAACCAAAGTTTTATCATTTTCTTCCAAATGCCATTGCAAAGCGGTGCAAGTCAATGTCTTTTTACCGTCTAATAAAAGCTGCACCAGTTCGTCCGCCATTTCTGGACTGTCGCCAAACGACCAATGGGGCAAGGTGTTAAGGTTTGGAATGTTCATTATATTTTTCCTTTGATTGTAAGGTGCGTACCACATACCACAAATTTACATCCAAATGGTGCGTCATACTCATTTACATATCAGCTAATTATAACAAAATCCAATAGCGTCTGATGGTTTTTTCGCCAAATGGTACGGTATTTTCCAAAATACCACCATTGGCTTCAATGACTTTTGCCGAGCCGATATTATTATCATTGCAAGTGATTAACGCCTTATTGACACCCTTATTTTTTAATACACTCAAGGCATAAGCCAAAGCATTTTTTGCAATGCCTTGCCCTTGAAAGTCTGGGTGCGTGCTATAGCCAATATGACCGCCAAATTGTAATAAAAACTCAGTTAATTCATGGCGAATATTGACAATACCAACCACAATATCGTTTTTGATAATCAAAAAGGTATCATTGGCAACCTTGTCATAACCAAAAGTATTTGTGCCAGCAGGGGCATACACATAATCAAGCCATTGATCAAAATTGCTTTTGTCAAATTGTGCCAATTCTGCTCCGCCATGAATACCTGTCTCATCATAATAAGACAAATAAGCCTCTTTAAACGCCAGTACCGCTTGTTTGTCATCAGGCGTGGGTTGTTTAAAGATCAAGGTCATTACAGCTCCTTTTTAATTTAAAAAAGCATTATGATAAAAATCAAGTTAAGATCATTTTAAAAACTTTTTCTTGATTTTATACCAAGTGATTAAAAATGCTTCCTTGATTTTATACCAAGTGATTAAAAATGCTCCCTTGATTTTATACCAAATTATCTGCATGCGTCCGCTTATTTTTACATAATACAGTTTGAATATATAATAAACTTTAACCAAAGCAAATAACCAAAGTGGTATTTTGTCAAAATCTGGATGTCTTAATATTTCGATAGGGTCATTAAGTCTGACTAACGAATGAATGATACGGATTTTATAGCGGATTTTATGCATTTGGCGTTGTAAAAACATCATTTCAAAAACACCCCATAGCCCACATTTTCACTTAAATCTTCACAATCATAACCAATCTCGGTCAAAGCGTCCACGATTTGCCGTGATGAATGGGCAGTTGCCTGCAAGCCAACCAATACCCGTCCTTCCGCTGCCCCGTGATTGCGGTAGTGAAAAAGAGTAACATTAAAATCTTGCCCCAGTTTTTCCAAAAAATTTAATAGGGCGTTGGGGCGTTCTGGGAACATCACACGGAACAATTTTTCATCGTTTAGCCGACCGTGCCCGCCAATCAAATAGCGAATGTGCGTTTTGGCGACTTCATCATCGGTCAAGTCAAAGGCGGTGTAGCCCCCCTTGTCCAGATTGTCCATAATCGTGGTGCGCTCAAACTGACCGTCTTTTAAGCCAATGCCGACAAATACTTGGGCAACGCTTGGATTGGTGCTGTCTAGGCGGTAGTTAAATTCGGTGATGTTACGCCCTTGCAGGGTGCGACAAAAGTCCAAAAACGCCCCCGTTTTTTCGGGCAACTGCACCGCAAAAATCGCTTCCTTATTTTCGCCAATCTCGGTGCGTTCGGCAATATAACGTAGGCGGTCAAAGTTCATATTTGCCCCCGAGACAATCGCCACGCAGTTTTTGCCCGTCAAATTGTGCTGTTTGACATATTTTTTAAGTCCTGCCAGTGCCAACGCCCCAGACGGCTCAACGATGTGGCGGTTTTCTTCAAAAATGTCTTTGACGGACGCACAAATCTCGTCATTATTGCAAGTGATGACTTCGTCAATGACCTTGCCTTGCCCGTTGGATTTGGTGAGATTGGCGATTTCAAAGGGGATTTGACCGATTTGGGCGACCGCCACGCCATCGGCAAACAGGCTCACTTGGGGTAAGCGAGTTCGCTCGCCATCAGCTAGGGCGACTTTTAGGCAGGCAGAGCCTTCGGATTCTACGGCGATGACCTTGACATGGGGAGCGACTTCGCCCAAAAAGGACGCAATCCCCGCCACCAAACCACCACCGCCCACAGGCACAAATACATATTCCATCTCTCGCCAGTCTTGGGAGAGTTCAAGGGCGACCGTGCCTTGCCCTGCGATGACTGCTTTGTCATCGTAGGGGGCGATGTAGGTCATGCCGTCTGTTTGCGACTTTTCAATGGCATAGCGGTTGGCTTCGTCAAAACTGTCGCCGTGTAGGTACACCTGTCCACCAAAGGCTTTGACCGCTTGGACTTTGATGTCTGGCGTGGTTTTTGGCATGACGATGAGATTTTTTAGCCCCAATTTGTTTGCCGAAAAAGCCACCCCTTGTGCGTGGTTGCCAGCCGATGCACAGATGATGCCTTTTGCTTTTTGCTCGTCTGATAATTGGCTGATTTTGTTGTACGCCCCACGCAATTTAAAGCTAAACACAGGCTGTAAGTCTTCTCGTTTCAAGCGAATGTCATTGCCAAAACGGGCGGAGAGTTTGCTTGCCTTATCAAGTGGTGTGCGAATGGCGACATCATAAACGGTTGCGGTAATAATGGCACGGACATAGTCGGGTAGGGTGGTCATAGGGGTTTTCCTTGTTATAACGAATTTTTATAAAAGTCATCAATGCAAAATCGCCCAAATCTGCACGAACGGACTTGGGCGATTTATTTTTAGCTAATCGTCTTGCAATTAAGCATCCAACTGTGCCATCACATCATCGCTAAAATTAACATTGGTATAAACTTCTTGGACATCGTCCAAATCTTCTAGCATGTCAATCATTTTTAGCACTTTTTGGGCATCGTCAATGTTGTCAATGTCCGCTGTGGTGGAAGGCGACATGGTAACCTCCATATTGTCCGCCTTTAAGCCTGCATTTGCCAAAGCATCCACCACCGCACCAAAGTCGTTGGGTTCGGTGATGACAAGCAGGCTCTCGCCATCATTTTCAATGTCGGTTGCTCCTGCTTCTAGGGCGATTTCCATCACTTTGTCTTCAAGTGATACATCGTTAAACACAATCTCGCCACGCTTGGTGAACAAATACGCCACCGAGCCAGAAGTGCCTAGATTGCCACCGTGCTTAGAAAATGCGTGGCGAACTTCGCCCACGGTACGGTTCACATTGTCGGTCATGGTCTCAACGATGACCGCCACACCGCCCACGCCATAGCCTTCGTAGGTGATTTCTTGGACATTGTCACCTTCTCCGCCGCCTTGTCCACGCTCAATGGCGCGCTTGATGACATCTTTGGTCATATTGGCGGCGTTGGCTTTTTCTAGCACGGCACGCAGGCGTGGGTTGTTGGCAGGATCTGGATCGCCACCCTTAGAGGCTGAGACGATTTCACGGATGATTTTGGTAAAGATTTTGCCCTTTGCGGCATCTTGTTTGGCTTTGCGGTGCTTAATATTCGCCCACTTACTATGACCTGCCATAAATTCACCTATAATTTTTCAAAAATATACAATAAAAATGGTTTATTATACAGTTTTTGGCGAAGTTTGCCAATACGGTTAGCGACAATGGATGCGACTGAACCGCTGCTCTTGATGTTCAGGCGAGTTAAAGTTTGGCATACCTTGTGGTGTGCGGGGTGTGGGTGGTATGTAGCGTTGGCAATTGGGGTCAAGATTGCTATGGTTTGGGTTTGGGTGGTTTTCTTGGTTGTTAAATGGCTGAGCATTGGCACATCCAATCACCAAAAAATTTAACAAAACCAACATTATAAATCTCATGGTTGCAGTTCCAATGACAAACTTTGTTGCGATATCATACCAAAATTTTGTAAAAATACTACCTTATGGCGGTGCTTTGCTATAAAATAGCGAGAAATTTTTCCCATCATTATTTATGCCTATCCCAACTTACAAAAAAAACCTGTCTCTAGCGGAAAAGATCCACATTGTCATTGAAGGTACGGACACTCGTGCGGGCAAGTTTTTTGATGTGCTGCTGCTCATTGCCATTGCGCTGAGTGTGACGGTGGTCATGCTAGACAGCGTGCTGATCTTACGCCTTGAATATGGTCGGCTGTTTTTTTATGCCGAATGGTTTTTTACCATTTTATTTACCATTGAATATGCACTCAGGCTGTATTCTGCGCCCAATCGCAAGCGTTATGCGTTCAGCTTTTTTGGGCTTGTGGATTTGTTGGCGTTGTTACCAAGCTATCTTAGCTTGTTTTTCATGGGTGCGCAGTATTTGCTCGTGGTGCGTGTTTTGCGTATTTTGCGCATTTTTCGTGTCTTCAAGCTGCGTTCGTACATGCAGCAGGCAGGCTTTTTAGCGGCGGCGTTTAAGACTTCCCAGCACAAAATCATCGTCTTTTTCATCTCCCTGCTGCTACTGGTGACGATTTTTGGCTCGGTGCTGTATGTGGTGGAAGGCCCT
Source organism: Moraxella nasibovis (assembly GCF_029581575.1). Lineage (NCBI taxonomy): Bacteria > Pseudomonadati > Pseudomonadota > Gammaproteobacteria > Moraxellales > Moraxellaceae > Moraxella > Moraxella nasibovis. The sequence continues at coordinate 632,715 of NZ_CP089975.1, forward strand.
GAAAATGGCTTTACCAGTATTCCTTTATCTATCTACTGGGCGGTGGTCACCCTCACGACGGTGGGCTATGGCGACATCTCGCCCAAGACGCCCATCGGACAGGCGATTGCATCGATGGTGATGATCACAGGTTATGCCATCATCGCCGTGCCAACGGGGATTTTTACGGCAGAATTGACTCGCACCATGCGACCACAGCTGCACCCCATCAGCTGTTCAAATTGCGGTAAATTTGGTCATGCGTCCAATGCCAAATTTTGCGATCGATGTGGGCATGATTTGCACATTTAATTCTTAATGCTGCTCCATAAAAAAGCCAATCAATAAAGATTGGCTTTTTTATTTTTATTTAGAATTAAAACTCGTAAGTCAAAGATAGGGCGTAGTTGCGACCTGGGGATGAGTATCGCTCCATGCCGTTGCCACGAACCATGGCGTTGATGTTTTGTGCACCCATGAAGGTTCTTAAGGTTTCCCAGCTGTGATATTTTTTGTCGAAGATATTATAGGCACCTGCTGAAATACTAAAACCGTTGTTAAAGCGTTTCGTGCCATACAGATCAAATGTTGTGTAGGATTTGCTATATGGCAGGTAATCAGACACAACGATGGTGTTGTTTGAACCTTCGATTTTGGCATCGCTGGCTTTTTTTGCACCAACATAGCGTACACGACCATGAATGTCATAATCATCGTTGGCTGAATGGTAGTCAAAGCCGACCACACCATTATTTGGCATATTGGCGATTAGGTTTGTGCCACGACTGGTGCTGTCCTTACTTATGGCATATTCGCCCACCAGTTGCAATCTGCCACTTAGTTTTGCGATTTCTGAAATATCCCAAGTGCCACCAATGCGACCGCCGTAGGTCTTGGCTTTATCTACATTATAATAGGTGATGGTGTCATAGCCAACGCTATTAAGCGGTCTGTTTTGGACATTGATATTGATAAAATCCTTATAATTGACATGATAGCCAGACAGTTTTAGGCTAAATTTTTCAAATTCGCCTTTAAGTTCCAATTCATGACTTTTGGCGGTTTCAGGGCGAAGTCCATGAATAAAGCCTGGTTCTTCTCGCACACCATTACCATGAAAAGCACTGTACAGTTGCGTGATGGTCGGCATCAAAAAGCCTGTGGCGTATTTATAATTAGCTTTCCAGTTGTCGGTCAGCTGATAGCCTAAGCCGATGTTGTATGTGATGGCATCTTCGGAATAAGGATTGTTATTAGCAAAGGCGTTTTGGAAATTTGTACGATATTGTACAAAGTCATCATAGGCTTGGTAGCATTGAGCTAGGCGGACAGGGTCGGCAAACCAAGACCAAGCACCAAATTGAGCATCGCAGTCCGAGCGTCTTTGTCTTGATGTGTCTTGCAACAATCCATAACCTGCATCAGGAAATTTGGTAAATAGTGATTGTTGATCATTGCTAAATTCTGGTTTGTATTTGTAATTATCATAACGCACGCCTACCTGCACATCCAATTTATCATTGACTTGAATGTCGTCAGACGCAACGAATGAGAAGATGTTTCGTTCTATGTTTGGTACATAAACAAAAGTCTCTCTGTCTTGTGTGTCGTTGCCATTACAGAGCCATTTAGAAGTACCAGGGCAGATGTTTTGGTCTTTTGGGATGGCAGAATAGTCTTTATTAGCGTACTGTAAAGTGGTGCTAAATTTATGTGTGCCAAACTTACCAAAGTCTAATGGTAGGAAATCGGTATTAAGTTTAAACTGCTTGGTGGTGTCAGAAGTTGGGCGGTGTTCTGCTGTGTAGGAGTCGTTCATATCAACAAGACCAGTACGCCAACTGGTGGAGCGAGCGTCCGTATGGGCAATGCCCTCAACTTTTTGATGAGTAAATTCCGCTTTAATCTGATCCAGCCAAGTGCTGTTGCTAGATGAATATCGATAGTTTAGACCATAGCTCTCCATATTGGCTGTATCATAAGCCATACGGCGTTGACTGGATAGCGTTCCTTTGGTGATGGCGTAGGTATGGTCTTTTCTGGTTAGATAATTGCCAAACACGCCAAAGCGATGGTTGTCATTGACATGGTAATACAGTTTTGCCAAGACATTGTCGCTTTTGTATGCGTTGGGGTCGGGTAAAATGCCACTTGTGCCAATCATGTCGCTAGAAAATGGGTAGTCAATGACAAGTTTGTCCGAATCGTGTTTTTCCATGCGATGATTTTTTAACTCATGACCTTCACGATGGACATAGTTAATCAAGCCTTCCATGTGCTTAGTACGACCTGCCAAGCCAAGTGCGGTCATCTTTTCTTCATTTTTGCTGGTGTAACCAGCTTTGACATAACCACCAAAGCTATTGTTGGACTTGATGAGATCATGGGGTTCTTTGGAAGTATAATTCACTGAACCGCCCAATGAACCATTGCCTGATTTTAAAGAATCGGCACCTGTCTGGATGCTAACGCTTCTCATGATTTCAGGGTCAAGGGCGAGACGACCGCTGTACATATAGCCATAGGGCATATAAATTTGATTCACTTCTAATTCAGGTAGAGCAACGCCATCAACATGCATAGAAACACGGTTTTCATCAACACCACGAATGGCAAAGCCCTTACTGCCAAAACGACCAGTTTCAGCGACAGCAACTTCTGAGTTGTAACGCACCAAATCTTTATTGTCTTGCACCATTTGCTCATTCAGCTCACGGCGAGTAACGATGGTTTCGCCCACTTGTTCTTTTGGTGTGCCAGTCACCGTGACTTTTAATGTCTCAAGCGTCACTTCTGGCTCTGCGTCTTGCTGTATTTGGTCGCTGGTATCTTCGGCGAAGGCAGGCGTGTACTGAGCCATGAGTGCAGGTATGATGACGGCAAGCAGGGCTTTTTTGGTGGTGGGAAGTGAGTTTTTCATGATAATCCTTCATGTGATGATTGTTTGATGGCAGATTGTAACAATGTTACTGTACTGCATTGTTTGTATTATATCTTAGTAAGGATATGAATGTAAATAATAATTCATCTTGTTTGATTAAAATTTTCATTTAATGTTATTTATCATCTGCAAAATCAGCCATCAGATGCGGTATAATACCCAAAAGCTGAGCTGATTTTAGCCAAAACCAAGCCAATATTTAGCCAAATTACCCATCTTTATCACACACATCACACACTTTCATGAATATTCAGACTCTCTATCAAAAAGCGCCCGTCACTTTGTTATTTATCCTAAGTTTTGTGGGCTTTGCTGTGTATCAGCTGATTCAAGGCGTTAATTTTGATCAGCCAAGCTCGGAGGATTTGCTGCGCTTTGGTGCAAATTTTCTGCCATTGACCCTGACACACGAGCCGTGGCGACTGGTTACGAGTGCATTTTTACACATTGGGCTTTTGCATCTTTTGTTTAACAGCTTTGCCATGTACTACTTTGGGCAAGTGGTGGAGCAGATTGTCGGTCGAGGGCGGTTTTTGGTGCTGTTTTTGCTGTCGGCAATGGGCGGCAGTCTTTTAAATCTTTACATCACATGGCAAGAGGTTTTGGCTGGCGAGGGCGTTGGGCTGTCGGCAGGGGCATCGGGCGGCATCATGGGTTTGGGGATGTTTTTGCTGGTGCTGGCATTGACCAAGACGCCTACCATGTTTGTGCTAAATACCAACACTTTGGCGAGCGTCATGGGGCTGAATTTTGTGATGGGATTTGCCATTGAGGGCATTGATAATGCAGCGCACTTTGGTGGTGCGTGCGTGGGTGCGCTGTGTGCGCTGCTTATTTGGGCGATGTATCGCTGGCGGCTGTCTGGCGTGGCTTTTTGGCTGTTTGTGCTGGGGTTGTTGGTCGTTTTTGGTGGGGTGTGGTGGCAGCTGCATGGCGAGGTGATGGCACTCATGCACGCCGCTTAAATACCCATAAACCCACCGCATCGCCCACCATCGCGCCGATCACCGCTTGCACTTGATTGTCGGTATGTCGCCAGTCGCCAAGCACCATGCGCTTTGCGTCGCCCAGATGATGTGTGTCAGGGCGGTGCGTATGCCCGTGTATCAAGACATCGCAGTCTTGAATGGCATTTGCCACCGCATCGGCATTGACATCCATGATGGTGGTGGATTTTTGGTTTTTATCGTGGTGGGATTTGGCTTTGATTTTTTGGGCGAGCTGTCGGCGTTTGGTGAGTGGTTGTTTTAATAAAAGCCAAGAAATCACAGGGTTTCTGATGACTGTGCGATAGCGTTGATAGCGTTTGTCATCAGTGCAAAGGCGGTCGCCGTGTTCTAGGCGGTAGGTTTTATCAAGCTTTAAAAGATAGGGTTCTTTGATGAGCTTGCCATCAAAAGTATCACACAACCCTTGACGAATGGCAAAATCTCGATTGCCGTGCATGATGTAAATGCTTGTTTCTAATGACAAATTTTTTAAGGCGCTTAAAATCGGCGTCAAAAAGTGCGTCTTTTTTTCATCGTCAGTTAAGCTTAAATAATCATCATCACCAATCCAGCTGTCTAGCCAATCGCCCAAAATGTAGAAGCTTTGTAGATTTGGCAGAGCGGTCAAATCCTTTAATAATGCCAAAAACGCCCGATTTAGCGCAGGCGTGTCACTTGATAAATGCAAATCGGCGATAAAGATTGCATGAATGTCATGCGGACGAGTGGTGATGAGATGGTCAAAATTTTGCATGATTGATCGTGCCATTTTGCAATTTTACCGATGACAAATCGACAATGAAAAGGGCGAATAGATTCGCCCCTAACATTATCAAATCAAACAGTCAAATCAAACTGTCAAAGCAGGCTGATTATTTAGACACTACTTTGGCAGAGTTGATGACGATTGGCGTGGTTGGCACATCAGCGTGATAGCCGTAGCGACCAGTTGCCACACCTTTGATTTGGTTCACCACATCCATACCGTCAGTGACTTTGCCGAACACCGCATAGCCCCAGCCTTGTGGTGTTGGGCTTGAATAATTCAAAAAGTCGTTGTTTTTGACATTGATGAAAAACTGAGCGGTCGCAGAATGTGGGTCATTGGTGCGAGCCATGGCGATGGTACCGATGTCGTTTTTAAGACCGTTGTCGGCTTCGTTTTTGATTGGGGTGCCGGTGCGTTTTTCATTCATGTCCGCATCCATGCCGCCGCCTTGAATCATAAAGCCGTCAATCACACGGTGAAAAATCGTGCCGTCATAATGACCGCTTTCAACATAGTCTAGGAAGTTGGCGACGGTTACAGGGGCTTTTTCGGCGTTAAGCTCAATGACGATGGCGCCGTGCGTGGTGTCAAACTGTACTACTGGCATGTCCATAGGATTTCCTAAATAAAGTGAAAAGTTTGGCTATTATAACAAAAATTTATTTAGTTGTTAAGCGTCATCATGAAAATGACATGAAATGATGATGAGTGTTTTATTTTCATAGCAATAAACCAAACGATCGGTGTCATCAATGCGTCTCGATCAGCAGCCTGTTGGGTTGTGTTTTAAGAAGGGTTCGGGCTTACCAATGCCATCAAAAGGGTAGCTCTGACAGTCTTTATAATCAAGGTGCTACTGTGTTTTAAGACTTTGTTATCTTTGGTTTTGCCAATACAAACCATCCTTTCATACCTCATCAAGGGCGAACGCTGGGTTTTGAAAAAATATTCATCACTTGCATGATGCACGCCTGCATTAAATACTTGTTATTATCCCCTTTTATGCAACATGGGCGGTGATGCTTGGTGGGGTTTTTGAAAATTTTATTTTGTCAATTTATATAAAAATTATGCTAAAATAACGAAATTTACCCTTTTTAAATAATTGGAAAAACTCATGACCGATCTACCCGAAAAAAACGACTTTATCCGCCAAATCATTCGTGATGACTTAGCGTCTGGCAAGCATACGAGCATTGTGACTCGTTTTCCGCCTGAGCCGAACGGCTACTTGCACATCGGTCATGTTAAGTCCATTTGCCTAAATTTTGGCGTGGCGAATGAATTTGATGGCGTGTGTAATCTGCGTTTTGACGACACCAACCCTACCGCCGAAAAGCAGGACTATGTGGATAGCATTAAGGCGGATGTGGCGTGGCTTGGCTTTGACTGGGCAGGCGAGGTGCGTTATGCGTCGCATTATTTTGACAAGCTGTACGAATGGGCGGTCAAGCTCATTGAACAAGGCGATGCCTATGTGGATTTACAAACGCCAGAAGAGATTCGTGAAAATCGTGGTGGCTTTGGCAAGCCGTCCGTGGAGTCGCCGCAGCGAAATGCGAGCGTGGCGGAGAATTTGGCTCGCTTTAATGACATGAAAGAGGGCAAATATAAAGAGGGTGAGGCGGTACTGCGTGCCAAGATTGACATGAATCATGCCAACATGAACATGAGAGATCCTGTCATCTATCGTGTCATGCATGCCCATCATCATCAAACAGGCGACAAATGGTGCATTTATCCGATGTATGATTATGCCCACCCATTGTCTGATGCCATTGAGGGCATTACGCATTCTTTATGTACGCTTGAATTTGAGGACCATCGTCCGTTTTATGATTGGGTGGTGGAGAAAGTGGGCTTTGATGTGCCACCACGCCAGTATGAATTTAGCCGTTTGAACATTGATCATACGCTCACTTCTAAGCGTAAACTAAAACGCCTTGTGGATATGGGCGTGGTGTCAGGTTGGGATGACCCACGAATGCCAACGGTGGCAGGCATGAGACGCCGTGGCTATCCTGCCGAAGGTTTGCGTGATTTTTGTGAGCGTGTGGGTATTTCTAAGGCAGATGGTGTGGTGGATTTTCGCCAGCTTGAATTTAGCGTGCGAAATGCCCTTGAAAACACCACCGCACGAGGCATGGCGGTGTTGCGTCCTTTAAAAGTTACCATCAAAAACTTTGAAGAGGCGGTGGCAAATTTTGAGGCTCTAAAAAAAGAAACCGTCAAAGCTCGCCTTACTGATGGCGTGCTATGGCTGACCCAGCCTAAGCACCCAAATGTAGAAATGGGCGAGCGTGAAATCCCATTTACCAAAGAAATTTACATTGATCGGACGGACTTTGAGATCAATCCGCCAGCAGGCTACAAGCGTCTGTCGCCAGAAAATAGTGAGATTCGCCTGCGTAACAGCTATATTTTAAAGGTGGAAGAATGCATCACTGATGATCGTGGCGAGGTGAGCGAGCTGATTGCCACCATTGATCCTAAGACTTTGGGGAATAATCCAGAAGGTCGCAAGGTCAAAGGCGTGATTCATTGGGTGTCGGCAAGTCATGGCGTGGCGGCGGTGGTGCGTATGTATGAGCATTTACTGCTAGAAGATGATGAGATCAATGTTGAGGCGACTTTGCACGAAAAAGATGTACTGGATGCGGATACAGACGCTGATACTTTGTGGATCAAGCAACATCTCAACCCAAATTCGCTGACCGTCTATCAGGCGGTGGTTGAGCCGTCATTGGCGAATGTGTCGGCAGGCGATAAATTCCAGTTTGAACGAGAAAGCTACTTTGTGGCGGACAGCGTAGAATTTACCAAAGATTTGCCTGTGTACAATCAAATCGTCGGTCTAAAAGACAGTTTTTGATGAGTGCAAATATTTGATTGACTTTTAATAATCAATCCAAAAACCGCAAGCTTAAAGTTTGCGGTTTTTTGTGTTGATTTTGGGACTGGGCGGGTATATATCCACAGAGTGGTAAAGTTGCCACAAAATCAGGTGGTTGTGTAGGGTGAGTTTTACCCACCATTTTTGGTACAACTCATTGAAATTGTTGGGTTTTGTTTCACTCAACCCAACCTACGACTGTATTGCTTTGTTAGCTCGGTGGGTATAAAGTTAATGCGTAAAACCCATAAATGTGATAAAGTAGTCAGCCAAAGAAAAGACAAAAAAGAGCGTAAATTATGAAAATTTTATTAGCCAATCCACGAGGATTTTGTGCAGGCGTGGATCGTGCCATCGCCATCGTCAATGAGGCACTTCGCCGTTTTAATCCGCCCATTTATGTGCGACATGAGGTGGTGCATAATAAGTTTGTGGTGGAAGACCTTGCCAATCGTGGGGCGGTGTTCGTTGAAGAGCTAGACGAAGTGCCTGATGGGGCGATTGTGATTTTTTCGGCACACGGCGTCTCTAAGGCGGTGGAAGATGAGGCGGCTCGCCGTGATTTGACGGTGTTTGATGCCACTTGTCCGCTCGTTACCAAAGTGCATATTGAAGTGGGTAAATTTGCAAAAGAAGGTATGGACGCCATTTTAATCGGACACGCAGGACACCCTGAGGTGGAAGGGACAATGGGGCGATTTGACACAAGTTTTGGCGGTCGCATTCATCTGGTGGAAGACGCAACTGATGTGGCGAATTTGCAGTTTGATGAAAACAAAGAGCTTGCTTTCGTTACCCAAACCACGCTGTCCATGGACGATACGGCGGTCGTGATTGATGCTTTAAAAGATAAATTCCCAAAAATCAACGCCCCACGCAAAGATGACATTTGCTATGCCACCCAAAACCGCCAAGATGCGGTCAAATCGCTTGCCAAAGAATGCCAAATCGTCCTTGTGGTCGGCAGTCCCAATTCCAGTAATTCAAACCGTCTAAGAGAGCTTGCTGAGCGATTGGGAGCGAAGGCTTATTTGATTGATAATGCGGAGCAAATGGATCGTGCGTGGTTTGATGGTGTGACGGCGGTGGGCGTCACCGCTGGTGCGTCTGCCCCAGAGATTTTGATCCAAGAAGTGCTAGATACCTTGCAGGCGTGGGGGGCGGACGCCCCTGTGGAGCTGGGCGGTATTGAAGAGAATGTGACTTTTAGCTTGCCAAAATCGCTCACCAAGGCGGACTGATTTTTGAGTCATGTTGGTGCGATGAATTGATAAAAATAAACGAACAATAAGAAGATGACATGAAAAAGCTTGATTTATCACTGCGATTGGCAGGCGAGATGGATGATGATTTGGCAAGACAGCTTGGTTCAAAGACGCTTGGTCGTGTGTTTTTGGCTCGTGGCATCCATAGCGTTGAGATGCTGGACACTTCGGTGGGCAGTCTGTTGCCCGCAGGTGATTTGTTGGGGCTTGAAGAGGCGGCAAGGCTGATTGATGATGCCATTGATCACAAGCGAATTTTGATCATTGGCGATTTTGATTGTGATGGGGCGACTTCTACCGCCTTGATGGTGCGCTGTCTAAGAGAAATGGGGGCGGATGTCAATTTTTTAGTCCCCGATCGCTTTAAATTTGGCTATGGTTTGACCCCTGAGATTGTCAGCTTTGGGGCGGCAGAGTTTGATCCTGAGGTCATCATCACGGTGGATAATGGCATTTCAAGCCATGAGGGCGTGCAAAAGGCTCATGAATTGGGTATTGAAGTCATCATCACCGATCATCACTTAACTACCAAGCCATCGCCTAAGGCTTCTGCGGTGGTCAATCCCAATCAGCAAAGCTGTGCGTTCGCCAGTAAATCACTGGTGGGCGTGGGCGTGGCGTTTTATGTGATGGGGCGTGTCGCTCGCCTTCGCAGACAAGCAGGCAAACGCACCACCAGCGTGGCAAAATATCTGGATTTGGTGGCACTTGGGACGGTTGCTGATGTCGGCACTTTTGATCAAAATAACCGCATTTTGGTAACGCATGGCGTGGCGGCGATTCGTGATGGGCGTGCTTGTCATGGCGTGCTTGCCATCTTGGAGCAGTCTGGGCGAGATCATGAGAAGATTGGCAGTGATGATTTGGGTTTTGCCATCGCACCACGCATCAATGCCGCAGGTCGTATGGACAATATGCGTACAGGCGTGGAGTGTTTGCTGGCTGATGATTGGAGTACGGCGCACACGCTGGCATTAGAGCTTAATAAACTCAACCACTCTCGCCGTGCCATTGAAACGCAAATGCGAGATGAGGCGACACAAATCATTCAAGAATTGCACCTAAATTCTGATGATGAAATGGATTTGCCACGCACCATTATTCTGCACCAAGACAATTGGCATCAAGGCGTGATTGGTATCGTCGCAGGGCGTATCAAAGAGCGTCTGTATCGTCCGACCATCGTGTTTGCCCCTGCTGATGGCGACAAGACAGGCGAGGGAGATTTTATTAAAGGTTCGGCTCGCTCCATCGCAGGCGTGCATATTCGTGATGCGATTGAGGCGGTGGCGATTGCTCATCCGCATTTGATTGCCCATTTTGGCGGTCATGCGATGGCGGCAGGTCTGACCATTGAAAAACGCCATTTTGAGGCGTTTAAAGAGGCGTTTTTGGAAGTCATGGCAGGCTTTGATGAGTCGGTATTTAACGAGGAGCAGTTTACCGATGGCGAGCTTTTGCCTGAGGATTTTAGCCTAAGTTTTGCCCAAAGGCTTAAAGATGTCAGTGTCTGGGGTAATGGCTTTGCACCGCCTGCCTTTGATGGTGTGTTTGAGGTGCTAAATTTTCGTGTGATGAAAGATAAGCATTTAAAGCTGACTTTGCGTCTGCCACAAGTGCAGTATCCCATTGATGCGATTTGGTTTAATTATGATGCCGAAAAATGGGATTATCGTGCCAGTTTTGTGCATATTTTATATGCACTGGACATCAATGAATGGCAGGGCAGTCAGAGCCTGCAATTGGTCATCAAGGATTTGGCGGTCAATCAAATCGCACCGATGGTATCGCCTGTCTAAATCAGCCACCTCGCCATGAAATTAAGATGATGAGCGAGGTTGTGCTTGTCATCTTTATTTGACAACAATTAGTCTTTTTTGCACCTGACGAATGGTAAAATTACCAAGGAATGATGTGATGTTGTAGGTTGGGTTGAGGCACGAAACCTAACAAAATCAATAAGTTACACCACAAATGTTGGGTTTTACATTCGTTCAACCCAGCCCGCAAAAGCTGTATTGCTTTATCAATTCGGTGGATATGTATTTTCAAACGGTGATAATTTTGATCTTGGTACAAAACAAAAGACCTTCTCAAAAGAGAAGGTCTTTTTTTTAATATGGCTCCCCAACCTGGGCTCGAACCAGGGACACACGGATTAACAGTCCGATGCTCTACCGACTGAGCTATTGGGGAATGTAGCATTCTTTAAATCATCGGTCATTTAAAGAATGGTGGGTCGTGCAGGATTCGAACCTGCGACCAATTGATTAAAAGTCAACTGCTCTACCAACTGAGCTAACGACCCGATTTGTGTTGCGTATTATACTAGATAATTTCAACTTTGCAAGTAATTTTTTTAAAATAATTTAAAAAATTTACTTGATATTAGGATAATGGTGGGTCGTGCAGGATTCGAACCTGCGACCAATTGATTAAAAGTCAACTGCTCTACCAACTGAGCTAACGACCCTTATCGCTAATGTGGTGCGTATTATACAGGATATTTTTTACTTTGCAAGCGTTTTTTGAGATTTTTGTAAAAAATACTCCATAAATTAAAAACACGCCAAGCGGCTGGGCTTGGCATGATGGGGTTAGTTGTGCGACAGTGCGTCCACGGGGTTGAGTCGTGAGGCGTTTCTGGCGGGCAAAAACCCAAAAACCACACCGATGAGCGTGGAGCAGACGAAAGCGGCGACGATGGATAAAGGCGAGAAAATGACCGCCATGCTTTCATTGCCAAGGCTGTTAATCACCGCACCGATCGCAAAGGCAAGTAAAATACCCAGTGCGCCGCCCAATACGCACACCAGCACCGCTTCTATCAAAAACTGCTGCATGATGTCGGACTGTCTGGCGCCCACCGCCATGCGCACGCCGATCTCGCTGGTGCGCTCGGTGACAGAGACGAGCATGATGTTCATCACGCCAATGCCGCCGACGATGAGAGAGATGATGGCGATGGATGAGATGAGTAGGGTCATCGTGCTGGTCGTGGCTTGGACCGTCTCTTTGATGGAGTCGGTGTTCATGATGTTAAAATCTTCTTCACCGTGTCGTGCGCGTATCAGGTCTTTGATGGCGGTCTCAGCGATGGCGGAGGGCGTGCCATCATCGATCAATACCACAAAGCGATCGATGTAGCTGGTGCCTAGCATACGATACATGACGGTGGTGTAGGGCATATAAACGGTGGGGGAGTTGCTGGTGCGGGCAAATGATGAGGTCTTTTGGGATAATACGCCCACCACCTGAGCTGGCACATTGCCGATGAGCAGTGTCTGACCGATGGGATTGCCTTGACTGTTAAAATAAGTCTGGTAGGCGTTTTGGTCGATGATGACATCTTGGGCGGCGCTTCTGATGCTTTGTTCAGTAAATCCTTGCCCCATCACTAGCTTTTCGCCCGTCACAGACAGATAGTCTTTGCCCACGCCATTGATTGTGCCTGTGGCATCGATGTTTTGATGGCGTATGCTTACGGTCTTATTGACCATGGGGCTGACAGACAGAGCGTAGGACTGATTTGCCACCGCTTCTGCGTCTGCCACTGTCAGATTGTCTCGTCCAAACCGCCGTCTGGGGTCGCCCCACGGATAGCCATTCATCACGGTGATGGTATTGGTGCCAAGTGCGTTGATGTCGGACAAAATTTTGGCTTGTGAGCCTTGACCCAGACCCACGATGGAGACGACAGACGCAATGCCGATGATGATACCAAGCATGGTGAGTAGCGTCCGCATTTTGCGGGCTTTCATCGCATAGATGGACATTTTAAAGGCTTCTTTTAATCTGTCCATCATGCCCAAAAAGGCGCCTTTTGAGCCAAAGGTATTTTTACTCACAGGGTTTAGGGTTGTTTGGGGCGAGTTTGTCGAACCATGACGGCTCTTCTTACTTTCTTCGGCAGGATCAGAGCGAACGGAAAGCTGAGGTGTGTCAGAGAGTTCTTGGGTGTAATAATCGGCGATGATGCGCCCATCTTTAAGCTCAATGACTCGCTCGGCTTGGCTTGCCAGACTTGGGTCGTGCGTGACCATGATGATGGTATGCCCCTCGTCTTTAAGCTTGTGCAAGATGCCCATGACTTCTTTGCCAGAGCCGCTGTCTAGCGCCCCTGTCGGCTCGTCTGCCAAAATGATGTCGCCGCCATTCATCAAGGCTCGGGCGATAGAAACACGCTGCTGCTGACCGCCTGAGAGCTGATTTGGGCGATTGGACAGCTTTTCGCCAAGCCCAAGCTGAGTCAAAAGCTCGCCTGCACGCTGTCGTCTTTGGGCGGTGTCCATGCCAGCATAGACAGCAGGCACGGTGACATTATCAAGAGCATTGATGTCGCCAAGCAGATGATACCTTTGGAAAATAAACCCAAAATGCTCACGGCGTAGCTTGGCAAGCTCTTCTGAGTCCATCTCGTCCACCGATTTGCCAAAGATGGTGTAGCTGCCTGATGTCGCCTTGTCCAAACAGCCTAAGATGTTCATCAAAGTGGACTTGCCAGAGCCAGACTGCCCAATGATGGCGACCATCTCGCCTTGATAAAGCGTCAGATCAAGCCCATGTAGAATGCGAATCATGCTGTCGCCAGCAGGAAATTCACGCACCAGATTTTTGATTTCGATCAATGGTGTCTTCATGTCAGCTCCCACATCAGCGCATCATTGGTGGGCGAGAGCGACCTTGACCACCTTGTTCTTGTCCACCATCTTCACCGATGATGACTTGATCGCCTGCGTTCAGACCAGATTTGATCTCGGCGGTGACTCGATTGTCAAGACCGACTTCCACAGGGATGGGCTTGGCGTTGCCATCTGCATCCAGCACACGCACGCTGTATTTTCCGCCGTCATTTTGTAGGGCGGCAGAAGGAATGGTTAGGACATTTTTGGCGGCATTGACGATGATGTTTACCTGTGCAGTCATGTCAATGCGAAAGCGTCTGTCGGCATTGTCCACATCCAGATAGCCGATGTAGTACACGGCGGAGTCGGTGCTGCTGGTCGAGCTGATGACTTCTGGGGCGGGTTCAACGCCTGTCAAGACGGCATCAAACTGCGCCTCAGGGCTGCCAATGATGTTAAAACGAGCTGGCATGCCTGTGGATACCTTGATGACATCTGCTTCGGAGATTTGGGCATTGATGCGGACACGACTTAGGTCGGCAAGCGTCACGATGGTTGGCGCTGATTGGTTGGCATTGACTGTCGTGCCTTCTTTTTGGGTGATGGAGACCACTGTACCGTCCATTGGCGCGGTGATGGTGGTGTAGCTCAGATCTTCGGTGGCGGTGGATAGGTCGTTTTGGGCTTTGGCGATGGCGGCCTCTTGACTTTTGATGGCAGCTTGGGCGCTCAATACTTCGTTGTTGGCATTTTGTAAGTTGGCACGAGCGGCGGCGACATTGGCCTCGGCGACCTCAACTGCTGCTTTGGCATCGTCATAATCCTGACGGCTCACCGCATCAATGCTGATCAAAGACGCCAGTCTTTCGTAGGCTTTTTTGGCTTTATTGAGCTCGCTGATGCGTGCATCGAGTGCCGCCTGACTGCTGCCAATCGAGCCACGACTCGACCGCAAAGCGCTGTGTGCCTGCGCCAAAGATGCGTTGGCTTGATTTAGATTTGCCTGAGCGTTGGCGACGGTGTTTTTTTGTTCTACTTGGCTGATCTGAGCGATGATGTCACCTTGCTTGACTTCATCGCCCACCTCAACATACAGCTTGACGATTCTGCCTGAGACTTGCGCGCCCACATCCACGCTTTTGATGGGCTTGACCTTGGCAGATGCCATGACGGTGCTTTCGATGTCGCCCATGACAGCAGGTGCGGTGAGATAAGTGGGGGCGGTGGGTTTTGGTTTGGCAAATTGATAAATCAAAAGCCCGACCATCGCAAGAAGGGCGAGTAGGATTGCCCATTTTTTGTACGAACGAGACTTGGCATGATTGTTGGTTGTCTTCATGATTGACCCAGTAAGCTTGTTGTATTTGTTGCAGAATTTGCACATGGTGTAAAAAACGGCTGATTTGGCTGCTTTACGCAGCACCAAGACAAGCAAGCATCAAGGCGTTGAGCTGTGCTTGACATTTAAGGTGGCAAAATTGATTTATGATAGCAAAAGTATCTGTGCTAATGATGACAAAATTTGGCATTTTGTCGGTGATTTTTATGATTTTGTTGCCAGATTGTCAATGATGAAAAGGGGTAGCGTGACACATGCTTAATATCAGCCGCTGCAACAAGTGCCAGACATCGCCATCTTCTATGCCTTTGATGGCTTGGTCGATGTCTAGTAAATCTAGGCTCCAGCTCTGGGCAATGTGCGGCGGCGTGTGGCGTGCGGCATTTATGTATAGGGCAGTTTTATTTCGCCAAATGCCCAAATCTTGGGCGTCTTTGCCTGCGTGGAGCTGAGCGATGAGTCTGGCGTCTTTGCTAAGCGCCCAAAGAACGATGCTTGGGGCGACTTCGGTGTTTTTTAAGTGGGCTAGGATTTGCAAGGCTTTGGGTGCATTGCCCGCCAAGATATTGTCCGATAAGTCAAACACGCTAAATTCTGCGCCATCGATCAGGCAGGCTTTGAACTGCTCGTCATCGACGATGTCGCTGTGCAATAGGGAGAGCCGCCATAGGTTTTGGTGGGCGGTCAGTAGGTTGTTTTCGGTGTGTGCCATGAGCATTTGCCAAGCGTCAGCGGTCAGACGAACACCAAGTCTGGCGGCGCAGGTTTGTAGTAGGGCTTGGCGCATGCTTTCGTCATACAGATTGCCATCGATGATGATTCCGTGTGCATCAAAGAGCTTGATGGCTTTGGTGGCAAGCGACTTTTTGTCTTGCTTGGGCAGACACCAAATCAGATGGTGTGGCGTGTCTTTGGCAAGTCTTTCAAGGGTGGCGAGCAAATCTGTCTTGCTGCCTTTGTCGCTTTTTGGCTTGTGGTTGCCTGTGACGATGATGGCGCTGGTGTCGCCAAACAGACTTAGGCTGTCAAGCTCGCTAATGACTGTCTGCCAAGATTGATGGCTGCTAAGCTCGATGCGTTTGATGGTCTGTTGATTGGCTTGCCAAATGGGTCGGCAGGCGTCAATGAGCCACTGTGCGGTGAGTGGCTCATCCGAATGAATGAGCCAAAAGCCCGACAGTGGTGTGGTCAGTGGCTGGCTGAGCAGTTGATTAAAAAATGGCAAAAAACGCTGCTGCATGGCATGCTAAGCTCTTAAAATCAGAAGCCTTGTTTGGCTTTGGCGTAATATTGCTCAGCGATGCGCTCTGCCAGATGGTCATAAAGCCAGACCTTGGTCTTTTCGCCTTGTTGGTCTAGGGTGCTGACGCTGGCCTCATTGTACTGATAGCTTTGCTCGACTTGCACAGGGGAGTGCACGGTCTTGCCACCGAGCGTGTAGCTGACATTGGCAGACAGCACAAGGCGCACTTCGGTCAGCGTACCCACCAGCTCATAACGACGCAAATTGAGCTGTTCGATCTTGATTTGATTGGCAGAGTCGGCTTGGTGCGTGATGGCGAGCGCTTGTAGGTGCTTGATCAAAGGCTGTTTTAGGGTGAGTAGTGCTTGATCATCTGCCAAGATGATGGCGGTGTGGGCATGAGTGGCGCTGATCTGAGCGTCAGGCGCTGTGCCACGCAGGGCAAAACCACAAGCACTTAGGCTTGTGGCTGTCGCCATGATGAAAGCAAGGGTTAGGGCTTTTTTCATAAATGCATTTCCTAAAAATCAGCCCGCCACGACAAAGCTGACCAGCTTGTTTGGTACGACAATGGCTTTTTTGATGTCGCCTGTTAGGAATTTATCCACGCCTTCCACTTCCTTGGCAAGGGCGATGAGCGTGTCGTTGTCCAAGCCTGTGGCGACTTCCATCTGACCACGCACTTTGCCATTGACTTGTACTGCCATGGTAATGCTGTCATTGACCAAAGCGTCTTTGTCCAGCACTGGGAAAGTGATGCTGCGACTGTCAAAGCCAAATTGTTCCAGCAAATGCTCGCCTGCGTGCGGTGCATACAGTGCCAACATGGACAATAGAGCGATGATGGCTTCGTGGCGGACGGCAAGGTCGGTGTCGTTCGCCACTTCAAAACCACCAAGCTCATTGGCAAGCTCCATCAAGGCGGAGACTGGTGTGTTCAGTGCCAGATGTTCGCCCAAGCTAACATCAATCTTGGCGATGGTTTCGTGCGTTTTACGGCGGAGATTTTTGGCATTTTTGCCTAAGTTTGCCTTATCCACCACCAGAGCAGCTTGGTCTTTGTCGTTGATGGCGGTCAAATGCTCGCCTGCGATACGCCATACTTTTTTCACAAAATTGTGCGGGCCTTTTAGGGCGGAATCCGACCATTCTAGCGTCTGGTCAGCAGGGGCGGTAAATAGCGTATAAAGACGCACGGTGTCCGCACCATATTCATTGATGATGTCTTGTGGGTCAATGCCGTTGTTTTTGGACTTACTCATTTTTTCAATTTTGCCAATCACTACAGGCTTGCCATCAGCAATCAAAGTCGCCTCGCCATTCTCCACGCTCACTTCGTGTGGGAAGTAATAAGTCTTACTGCCGTCTGCGTTTTCACGATAAAAAGTGCCAGCCAAGACCATGCCTTGAGCAAGCAGATTGGCAAATGGCTCATCGCCACCGACCAAACCTTCATCACGCATGACTTTGTGGAAAAAGCGTGCGTATAACAAATGCAAAACTGCGTGTTCCACACCGCCCACATATTGATCGACAGACAGCCATTTGTCCGCACCAGTACGACCAACCATCTGCGTGTCGTCATGTGGCGTGGTAAAACGCTGGGCATACCAGCTAGACTCAACAAAGGTGTCAAAAGTGTCGGTCTCTCGTTCGGCAGGCGATCCGCATTTTGGACAGGTGCAGTTTAGAAACTCTGGCATATTTTTCAAAGGATTGCCACGACCATCAGGTACGACATCAGTTGGCAGCACCACAGGCAAATCTGCTTCATCGACAGGCACCGTACCGCAATAAGTACAGTTAATCATCGGAATCGGACAGCCCCAATAACGCTGACGGCTCACACCCCAATCACGCAAGCGGTATTGGGTGGTGATTTTGCCGTTATCGCCTAGTAGCTCGGCGATTTTGGCGGTGGCATCGGCTTTATTTAGACCGTCAAGCTCGCCAGAATTGACACATACGCCAGTTTCTTTGTCGGCGTACCATTCTTGCCAAGTGGTTTGGTCGTAGGCTTGACCTTTGACATCAATGACTTGGCGGATTGGTAGGTTGTATTTGTTGGCAAATTCAAAATCTCGCTCATCGTGAGCAGGCACCGCCATCACTGCTCCTGAGCCGTAGCTCATCAGCACATAGTTGGCAACCCATACAGGCACATCTTCGCCAGTGATTGGGTGCTTGGCGGTAAGTCCTGTGCCCATACCGACTTTTTCGGCTTTGGCAAGGTCAGCTTCGGCAACCGAGCCTTGTTTGCATTCGGCACAAAACTGGGCGATGGCTTCATTGTGGCGAGCGGCATATTGAGCCAATGGGTGTTCGGCAGCAACTGCCAAATAAGTTACCCCCATCAAAGTATCAGGACGCGTGGTAAAGACGGTCAATTTGTCCGCTTGTCCATCGATTTCATAATCAAAAGACAGCTCCATGCCATGACTTTTGCCAATCCAGTTGTGCTGCATAGACAGCACTTGTTTTGGCCATTTGCCTTCTAGGGTTTTTAAATCTTCAAGCAATTCGTCTGCGTAATCGGTGATTTTAAAATAATACATCGGAATATCACGCTTTTCAACAATCGCCCCAGAACGCCAGCCACGACCATCAACGACTTGCTCATTGGCAAGTACGGTGTTATCCACAGGATCCCAGTTGACGGTGGCAAGTTTTTTATAGACCAAGCCTTTTTTGTAAAGTTGTAAAAACAGCCACTGCTCCCATTTGTAATATTCAGGCGTACAAGTGGCAAATTCACGAGACCAGTCAATCGATAAACCCAGCGATTTTAATTGCTCACGCATATTGTCAATGTTGGCAAAAGTCCATTTGGCAGGGGCGACAGCGTTGGCAATCGCCGCATTTTCAGCAGGCAGACCAAACGCGTCCCAGCCCATCGGCTGCATGACATCATAGCCTTTTTGGCGATAGTAGCGAGACAAAACATCCGTGATGGCGTAGTTACGCACATGACCCATGTGCAGTTTGCCACTTGGATAAGGGAACATGGAGAGCATATAACGGGTGGGTTTGCCGTTATCAAAGTTGTCGGTGTGATAACGCTGGTCGGCTTGCCATTTGGCTTGTTGGGCTTGCTCAATGGCGCTAAAATTGTAATCTTGTAACATAAAAATCTCAAAATGAAAAAATAAAATAACAGGTTATTATAGCGTAATTTTGTTATAATTTGCTAATGTTTTTGAACTTGGTTTGATAAAATTGGGAGAAACGCCATGCTAAAAATTTACGGCATTAAAAATTGCAACACCATGAAAAAGTCGTTTGATTTTTTAAATCAAAAAGGCGTTGATTATGAGTTTTTTGATTATAAAAAAGCGGTATTAAGTCAAGATGAATTTGCCAATTTTGTAGCGACTTTTGGTGATAAGGTCATCAACAAGCAAGGTACGACTTATCGTAAATTTGACGATAACACCAAAGTCATCTTGAGCAGTGGCGACATGAGTGCCATGTATGAGATTGTCAAAGCCAACCAAAGCGTGCTAAAACGCCCAATCGTCATGGGTGATGGTGTGGCACTGATTGGCTTTGATGAAGGGGAGTGGGTAGGGGCTTTATAATTATTGATAAATGTTTGTCAATAATACACCTTATGTAGGTTGGGTTGAGCGATAGAGAAACTCAACATATTATTGCAAATCATTGAATTTGTTAGATTTTTTCAAGAAGAGCCTAATATACAACCTACAAAACCGCTCACCCGAAGGCATGACTCAGGGCGATCGGTTTTAGTTAATTTTGAAGTTAATCTATTAAAACCCTTAAACTTCCCTTAAAATCTGCGTACCCACGCCTTCTTCGGTAAAGATTTCAAGCAAACAAGCGTGTGGCACTCGTCCGTCCACGATGGTCGCACTTCTTAGCCCTGCCTTGACTGCGTCCAATGCCCCTGCGATTTTGGGAATCATGCCGCCACTAATCGTACCGTCTGCGATGAGATTATCGACATCGGTGGGGGTTAGTGATGTTAGGACATTGCCTTGTTTATCCAGTACGCCTTTGATGTTGGTGAGTAATAGCAGGCGTTCAGCGTTTAAAAACTCAGCGACTTTACTTGCCACAAGGTCGGCATTGATGTTGTAAGTCTCGCCATTTTCATCCACGCCCAAAGGAGCGATGACAGGAATGAAGTCGCTGGCGATGAGCATATTGATGACTTCGGTATTGACATCGGCAACTTCACCAACAAAGCCCAAATCAATGGGGCTACCATCTTTGTCGGTCATGGCAAGTTTGGTCGCTTTGATGAGATTGGCGTCTTTGCCTGTCAGACCGATGGCTTTGCCACCATGTTTGTTGATGAGATTGACGATGGATTTATTCACCGAACCGCCCAGCACCATTTCCACGACATCCATCGTATCTTTGTCGGTTACTCGCATACCGTCAATGCGGTCGGACTCACGCCCAAGCTCGTTCATGAGATTGTCCACCTGCGGCCCCCCGCCATGCACCACCACAGGGTGAATGCCGACTGTTTTTAGTAGGACAATATCACGAGCAAAAGAGCTTTCTAGCACAGGGTCAGTCATGGCGTTACCGCCATATTTAACCACGATGAGTTTGTCCTTGTATCGCTGGATATAAGGCAAAGCGGTGGTGATGACTTCACTGGTGTGTTTGGCTTCGTCTAGTGTTAGGGATTTGTGTTGCATATTTTTTCCTTAAAATTTTGGCATTATATCATTACCAAACCTTAAAATTGCGACAAATTTGATTTTGAGTGGTAGGGGTGAAATATTTTCGCTCAGTAGGGGCAAATGAGGATTTGCCCCTACAAGTCAGCGGCTCATTTCACCCCAGAGCTACCAAAACCGCCCACGCCACGCTCGCTGATGTCATTAAATTCTGAAACAATCTCAAATTCAGGACGCACCACAGGCACAACCATGTACTGAGCCATGCGTTCGGCAGGATTTAGGGTAAAGTCGGTATCGCTACGATTCCACACCGACACCATCAGCTCGCCTTGATAATCAGCGTCAATCAGCCCCACCAAATTGCCAAGTACAATGCCATGCTTATGCCCAAGTCCAGAGCGTGGCAAAATAATCCCTGCAAAATTGGGGTCGGCGATATAAATGGCAAGCCCTGTGCCGATGAGTTTGGTCTCGCCAGCTTTGATAATCAGAGGCTCATCAATGCACGCACGCAAATCAATGCCTGCCGAGCCATCGGTGGCGCGAGTCGGTAGCGGGAAATTGGGATCGGTGCCGATTTTTGGGTTTAGGATTTTGACTTGGACGGTGTTCATAAAATCGCCTTAATGAGTGTATAAATTGATAAATTATAACCGATTTTTATGCTTTGTCATCATGACAAAACAAATAAATATTGTAAAATGTGTCTTTGCTTGATTTTTATTTTGGCGATTGTGTGTCTTTGCGTTACAATGGCGTATTTTTGGTTGATATTTTTGATTTTTAAAGTTTATAGAGTGATGAAACCATGCTATTAAAAGCGGTGTTGAGTGTTTTTGCGTGTTTATTTTTGGGGCAGGCGATTGTTACGGTGCTAAATTTGCCTTTGCCTGCCAGCGTGATTGGGCTGCTGTTGTTGTTTGGTGCTTTGCAGGTTGGGCTTGTTAGGCTTGAAACGGTGGAAAAACTTGCCAAAGTCATGCTTGATCATTTGGTGCTATTGGTCATTCCTGCGTGTATTTCGATCATGCAGTATTTGGACATCATTGCTGATGATTTGTGGATTTTGGTGGCGGCAACGACCATCAGTACTTTTTTGGTGTTGATTGTTACCGCCAAAAGCTACGATTGGCTTAGAAAATTACAAAAACTGCGAGCAGGTAGGGGGCTTTGATGGTGGAGCAATTGTCTGTTTTAAAAAGCAATCCGTTTTTCTTGCTGTTTGTGATGATTGGCGTGTTTGAGCTGAGTGTGTGGCTAAGACAAAAACTCAAACAACCACTCATCAATCCAACGCTCATCACCACTGTGGGGGTAATTGCGTTTTTAAAATTGTTTGGCATCTCGTGGGCGGATTTTGAAATGGCAAGCTCGCATTTGAGTTTTTGGCTACAACCTGTGGTGGTGTGCATGGCAGTGCCTTTGTATGTACAATGGCAAAAAATCCGCTCGCAGTGGCTACCGATCATCGTCTCACAGGTGGTGGGGTCGATTGTGGGTATTGTCTCTGGGGTGCATCTGGTGCAGGCGATGGGCGGTAGTATGGACAGTATGATTGCGGTGTCTGCCAAGTCAGTTACCATGCCGATCGCCATTGAAGTGATGAATGTGCTGGGCGGCGTGGTGGGCATCAGTGCGGCGACCGTGCTGATTGCAGGCGTGGCAGGGCAAGTGATGGGGGTGTATGTGCTACATCAGGTGCGTGTTCGCCGTGCGATGGCGGTGGGGCTGTCTTTGGGGACGGCATCGCACGCACTAGGCACGGCACGATCTATGCAGATGGGTTCTCGCCATGTGGCTTATGCGACTTTGGGCTTGATTTTAAATGGTATTTTGACGGCGTTTTTAGCACCTGTGATTGTGCCGTGGCTGGTGTAGGGCAGGGATTTAATGAAAAAGATTTTGCTACTGGATATTGAAAATGTGTCCGTCAAAGCCGATGAGATTTTTGCATTTTGTAAAAAGTATCATCGTGTTTATGTCAGTTTTGCCAAAACGCCCGCCATTTTTGCTTTGCAAGACATTGAGCCGTTGATTGCATTATTAAATAAAAAACTGTTTTTGATCTCAATGTCATTTAATAAAAAAAGCAATGGGGCGGATTTTGGTTTGGCGTTTTATGCAGGGCGATTAAGTGGGGAATTTACGCCACAAAAGACTAAATTTTACATTTTATCTGGAGATAGAGACTTTGAGCATATTGCTAAATTATTACAAGATAAGAAATTTACGGTAAAGCAAATCAGTAGAGATGGCTATCGCTTGGATAAAAGTATTGATGATGGTGTGTTGCCTGGCTTGTCAGCATTTAGGGAGAATATTTATTTACATGATGTGAAGCGTCTGTGCGATGTGTGGCATAAATATTGGCACAAGGGTAATCGTCCTGCCAAAATTAAAACTCTAAAGGGCTTTATTTATCAGCAAATTCGTTTGACTGACGAAAGTATTGATGAGATTTTTCGTCTGTTGCAGCAGTATCGCATCATTCAAGTAAATAATACCAAGGTTGCCTTTAATCAACAGAATGTCAAAAGTTGGGCGAAGCTGACCATTGATGAATACGCACCGAAAAAATCTCAGCTTAAAGCTCGCAAACAGGAGCTGGCACTGCCACCAAAAAACGAGCAGATTTTGAGTAATTTGTCTTTGAAGCGATTAAAGGTTATTTGCGATTTGCTAGCTTTGACGCAAATTAAGCCAGATGACTTGCCTTCATTGACAGATTGGCTTAGAGCGAATGTCAATATTGAGCATGAGATTGGCGTGCAAAATGTTGTTCATGTCATGCAGGAGTATTGTGTGATGGAACAGGTGGATGGTCGCATGGTTTTTAACGATGAAGCGGTGGCAAATTGGGCGGCAGTCAATCTGAATTCTGGCAATGATCATTTTGTCCGTATTGATGGTAGATTGTTTATTCGGGCAAAAGTGGATCGTCTAAAAGATCGGATTGCTCAATTGATTGATGATGAGCAAAAAGTGGGTGCTGTGGTTGATGAAAGCGAATACTTGGCGGTTGCTAAGTCCATCTTTCTTGATGAAAGTGATGAATTGTTGATGAAATTGGCAATCCATCAGCGGTGGGTGTCCTTGGTTGATGGTCAGGTTGTGTATGGTGATGTAGTAAATTCTATTCAAAACTAAACAAAGGTTTTTTCGTTCGTGGTGGGCTTGTCGAACCATGACGGAAAGCCGTTCCACCCGAAGACATGGCTTAGGGAGAACGGTTTTTGTACAATTTTTGATATGAAGTGAGTATATTGTTTAACGATGAATATTTGGCTTGCTTAAATGACCTGACTTTACCCACAAAAACACCCCAAAAACCATCTGATCTTTGGGGTGTGGAGATTGCAAAATTAACTCATCAATTTGGCAGTTTTTGTAATGATGCAATGCGATCGTCTAGCGTTGGGTGGCTGCGGAACAGACTGGCAATGCTAAAACCTTGTGATTGACCACTTGAAATGGCAAATGCCTTCATGCTTTCTGGCATTTGGTCTGGGCGAGCATCGCTTGGGCGTAGGGCATTTAGAGCGGCGATCATGTTATCACGACCTGCCAATCTTGCCCCCATTTCATCAGCACGATATTCACGCAGGCGAGAGAACCACATGACGATGGCGCTTGCTAGGATGCCCAGTAAAATGTCCATCACGATGCTCGTGACAAAGTAGCCAATACCAGGGCTGTCACTTTCATTACGGAAAATCGCTCTGTCCACAAAGCTACCAATGATACGAGCAAAGAACATTACAAAGGCATTGACCACGCCTTGAATGAGTGCCAGTGTTACCATGTCGCCATTTGCCACATGACCAATCTCATGCGCCAAGACCGCTTCTACTTCTTCGGCGGTCATGGTGTGCAAAAGACCTGTGGATACCGCCACCAAAGCGTTGTTTTTATTCCAGCCAGTCGCAAAGGCGTTTGGCTGAGCGTTGTCAAAAATACCTACTTCTGGCATACCGATGCCCACAGCCTTAGCTTGTTTGGCGACGGTATCCACCAGCCACTGCTCAGTGCCGTTTCTTGGGGTTTCAATGACGACCGTGCCTGTGGATTTTTTTGCCATCCATTTTGACAAAAACAGCGAGATGATCGAGCCAATCATACCATACAGCAGACACATCACCGCAAGGCTGGTGTAGTTCAAACCACCCGCACCATGCACTCCGCCTAAGCCAAAGACGCTGGATAGGATACTAAATACGATACTAAATACGACCAAAACCGCTATGTTGGTTAATAAAAACAAACCAATTCGCATCATGGGCTACATTTCCTTTTAAAAAAACTCCGTTATCAAAACGGTAAATTAAACCAGTAATTCAATCAGTAATTCACGGATAAATCATCCGTGTGACTGTGGCTATTATAAGGCTTATTTAAAAAAATAAAAGCATTTGGACGCTATTGCCACAAAAAATAACAATTTAACCTAAAATTAGCCCAAAATCATACAAGCCATCGAAAAAACTCACTTGGCAGATGGTATTAAAAATCAAAACCATAAAAAACCAAGTGAGTGAGCTTTGCTATTTGTGTTAGCTTTGCTATTTGCGTTATTTGCTTTGATTGATATAGACTTTGCCAGCCGCCTGCGACAAAGTAGGCGTCTTTGGCGTGCTGTCGGCAAACACTTGTGTTGGTGTGGCGGTGGTTTGAGTATCGACATTCATTGCCAGTTGATAATTTGAGCGGTTTAGGTTAGCGTCGTTGGCATATAGTGTCTGATAGCGGCTATTGACCTTGCGCACATAGTTGCGAGTTTCTTTGAATGGTGGAATGCCGCCATAGCGACGCACATTAGCATGACCGGCGTTGTAAGCGGCGATGATGTGATCTCGGTTGGAGAATCTTTGGCTAAGCCATGCGATGTATTTGACGCCGCCTTCGATGTTTTGCGCAGGGTCAAAGGCGTTATACACGCCCATGTCTCGTGCCGTACCCGGCATGAGCTGCATCAAGCCTTGCGCACCAACTGGTGAGACGGCATGGGGGTTGAAAGAGGATTCGGTGTGCATGATCGCTTTGACGAGTGCAGGATCGACACCATGACGGTTTGCTGATTGCAAAATCAAGGCGTCATAAGTGCTGTTGTTGATGGTGCCGATGTTTTGGCTGTACTGCGAAGTGGCAGCTGGCGTGCGCTGGACAGTGGTTTTGATGCCAAAATGAATGTCGGAATCATAATAGCCGCCGCTGACATGTGCAAATTTGCTGGTGCCGCTGCCGTTTTGTGTGATGGTCGTCAAAAGCTTGCCATCGATGACTTGGGCGGCCATCGTTGAGGTCAAAGCGGTCAAAAGAAACAAGGGTAGTGCGGTAATTTTTTTCATAATTCATGGTGCTTTGGCGAGCTGATCGTTGTGTCAGATCGCCAAAAGCCTGTCAATTTAAAATATCGTTAAAATATCGTTAAAATATCGTTAAAATATCGGTTTAAAAATATCGGTTGAGTTGAATGTTTGCCAAACAAGCCAAATGGTTTTTTAAGTACGACAATTAAGTGCGCCAAGCGGATTTGCGGCAAAATTTCACGCATTATACCTAAGCTTATATCCAGTGTTTTTGCTTGATTGTTGGTAATTGGTAACCATTGTGGCGGTAGATTTTAGCGCTTGACACATATTTGCTTGTACACACTTGGTGCGACATTGATAAAACCAAAACTTAGCAAATCACAAGCATCACATAATCATCATATGCGCATTAAAATGGGCTTAAAACGCCGCCATCTTTACTATGTGGGGACATTGAACAAAAAAACAAGGGCAGATGTGGATCTGCCCTTAAATTGGTAATTTGGTAATAAAATGGGAATGAATGGCAATTCACTCCCACTTGATTGATGCTATTTAAAATGACTGCATCATAAAGTCTTGGCTGGGACTGTCATAAGGCGATGTTTAAGCGCCATAAGAGGTAAAGCGCTCTTCAATCGGTGCAAAGGTTTTTTCGCCAGCAGGTGCTTCAATGCCGCCAAATACCAGCTGTGCACGCAGTTTCCAAGAGGCGGGAATGTTCCAAGTTTTCGCCACCGCCTCGTCAATCACAGGATTGTAGTGCTGCAAGTTTGCGCCGACTTGTACGGTTGCCAAAGTTGTCCACAGGGCGTATTGAATCATGGCGTTGGCATGGTCTGCCCACACAGGGAAATTGTCCGCATAGCTTGGAAATTGCGCCTGCAAGCCTTCAACGACGCTCATGTCTTCAAACAAAAGCACCGTGCCTGCGGCGGCTTTGAACATATTGATTTTGTCATTGGTCGGCTCAAAATTCTCAGCAGGCACGATGGCACGCAGCGCCTCTCGAGTCAGCTCCCACAGTTTGTCGTGTTCGGCGCCATGCAAAACGACAAGGCGGCTAGACTGCGAGTTGAATGATGATGGCGTGTGCAGTACGGCGTGCTTGACGATTTCATCGACTTCTTTGGCGCTGATTGGCAGCTCTTTGTTCAAGGCGTAAATAGAGCGGCGAAGTTCAGCGGCTTGTTGTAGGGTTTTGTAAGTCATGAGGACTCCTTGGTTTGGGTGAATTTGTGCAAATCTGCTTTTAAAAATATCGACTTAAAGCCATTATAACCGTAAAATCTTGGGAAACAAGTGGCTTTTTGTTGATGAATCATTTCTTAATAAGAAAAGATAAGCCAATTTATGCTATAATTATTTAAAATTTACTTAATTTTCTTAAAAAGCTTAATTTACTTAACTTAATTTACTTCAAAAGACAGACGGTGCAATGTGGATACTTTAAAAAGCATAGAGGTGTTTCATCAGGTGGTGCAGCAGGGCAGCTTTACTAAGGCGGCACAGGCGTTAGACATCTCGGTGGCGATGGCGAGTAAGCATCTGGCGCATTTAGAAAGCACGCTTGGTGCTAAGCTTTTGCAGCGCAACAGCCGCAGCATCCATCTGACCGAGGCAGGCGCGCGTTATCATGCGGCATCTACCCATGCGCTTGATGTGCTGGATAATGCCAAACAGCAGGCATCTGGCATGGCGACGACGCCACAAGGTGAGCTAAAAATCACCATGCCCCGCTGGTTTGCCAATGCCAAAGTGGCGGGCTACTTGGCGGAGTTTAGCCAGCTGTATCCAAACATTGTGCTGAATCTGTCGCTGTCAAATCAGCTGGTCGATCTGGTGGCAGAAGGCTTTGATCTGGCGCTTAGATTGACTCATGAGCCCAAGCCATCACTCATTGCAAGACCGCTTGGGCATATGTCGTTTTACCTGATGGCAAGCAAGGATTATTTGGCACGCCATGGCACACCCACCACGCCAGATGAGCTCAATACACATCAAGGCGTGCTGCCCACCTATGTCAAGATGTCTGAACTCACCGTGCGCCACCGCCATGACGGCAGTAAGCACAGCATACACCCCAAGGCGGTGATACTCTCCAATGACACGCCGATGAATGCCGAGCTCATCCGTGCTGGCATGGGTGTGGGCTATCTGCCAAGCTGGGTGGCGGAGGAGTATAGCGTGCAAGGCGAGATGGTGCGACTCCTTGAAGACTATGACATTTTGTCGGTGCCATTATATGCAGTGTATGTGGATCGAGCGTTTTTGAGTGCCAAAGTGCGGGCGTTCATTGATTTTTGGGTGGAAAAATGCACAAAAGATGCGCTTTTGTTGCAAGATGCTGAACATGCGTCATTGCTGAAATAAAATAAGTTGTGTGGGGTGGGGAAGAGCCTGTTATTTTTGGTGTAACTCATTGATTTTGTTGGATTTAAAGCTTAACACACCCTACGACCATCTTTATAGATAAGTCTATTCTACAAAATAAGAATTTTGGTGGAAATGGCGATGATCAATACGCACCTTGCAGGCTAAACGGATGATTAAAACAGCTCCGTCTGCTCACTTGCCAGCATCGTCCGCATGGGGTTAAAGCTTTTGCGATGCTCTGGGAGTATGCCGTATTCTGTGATGGCTTGTCGGTGGGCTTTGCTGGCATAGCCTTTATGTTTGTCAATGTGATAATCAGGATAGATGTTGGCAAATTCGTTCATGGCGGTGTCACGATGCACCTTGGCTAGGATACTGGCACAGGCGACGCTGCTGTGAATGCCATCGCCTTTAATGAGCGTCTGAATGCAAGATTGATGACCCGCAAAGGCGGCGGACAGTGTCGGTGCAGCATTGCCGTCGATGATGACGCAGGTGTGCTCAGGGGTGATATTATTAAGTTTTATTAAACTTTCAATGGCAAGTCTCATGCCTAGCAATGTCGCTTGATAGATGTCGATGGCATCGATGATGTGCGCAGGAATATCAACGATGGCGTAGCTTTGGCTGATTTTTCGGATGGTATCGTATGCCAAAGCTCGCTTCTTGGCGGAGAGTTTTTTGCTGTCATTGATGGTGGCGATCGGCGTGCCGACCAAGTCAATCAAGCCAAATTCACCCGTCAAGGCAGCATCCAAAATCACCGCAGCCACTGTCATCTGACCAAATAACGAGCCACGACCCACTTCATCAACGCCAATGACGACGACATCTGATCTGATTGGGTGATTTTGATGTGAGTGAATGGTGCAGGCGTGGACATGGCTGTCTTGGGTGTGGGCTTTCATGAGCGTGTGCTGGCGGTTGATGACTGAAAATGCGTGAGTACGGCGAAGGCAGCGTCTGTTTGCGCTTGTTGTAGCTGGGAGACAGTGCGGGCAAGGTGCTGCTGCTGAATTTGTAGATTATTTAAAATATTTAAAGCGGTATTGGCGATGTTGCTTGGGGTTGCTTCTTGTTGGATTAGCTCCGGCACGATGGCAGAGCCAGTTTGCGCCATCGCTAAGATGTTTGGCAAAGCGACATAAGGAATCTTAATAAGGTGCTTGGCAATGGCGTAGGTGAGAGCATTGACCTTATAGACCACCACCATGGGCGCTTGTAACATTAAGGCTTCAAGTGTCGCCGTGCCACTTGCCAAAATCGTCAAGGCGCTCACCTGCATGGCATACTGACTGGCGGTATAGCCATCGTCAAACTCATGCGACTGCTGCCAGTCCTTTGGTGTAAAAATCTGCAAACGGCTTGCCAGCTGCGGTGCGTGCGATTCAATCAGTGTCTCAACCAAGGCTTTATGCTCGTCTTTGGCGAGTGGAAGGATTGCTTTAAGTGATTGATTTTTCTTGTATAATTTTTCAAAACTTGCCAATAAAGTCGGTAAAATGGCTCTCATCTCGCCCACTCTCGACCCTGCCATCAAGCACAGCGTGTCAGCACGGCGAGCAAATCCTTTTGGGCGTAAAGAGCGAATCAAAGGATGACCGATGCACACCGCAGGGTGCTGATGCTTGGCATAGACAGGCAGTTCAAAAGGAAATAAACACAGCACTAAGTCAGTGGACGCCTTGATGCCATGAATGCGATTTTCACGCCACGCCCAGATGCTCGGGCTCACCATCTGCACGCAAAACACGCCTTTGGGTTTTAATGCCTTGCCCAGCCTTAGGTTAAAATCTGGCGCATCAATCCCAACAAAAATGTCGATGTTTTGACGGTCAAATTCCGCCAAAATCTCACGCTTGGCACGCAATAAATCAGGCAAGTGCTTGACGACTTCGCTTAGCCCCATGACCGACAGACGGCTCATGTCGATGATGGAGGTCAAGCCTGCCTGTCTCATCTTTTCGCCGCCCACGCCCACCCAGCGCACCTGTGGATGGAGGCGTTGCATTTGGCGCATGAAGTCTGCACCCAAAGCATCGCCTGAGATTTCGCCTGCGACAATGCCGATGTTTAAGGTATTTTTGGTCATGAATGCTCCTAAAAATCATCTGTGCTTATTGTACGAATTTCCCACCAAGCTTGCAAATCTATTCTTGAATTTTGGGCAATGACTTGCTGATGGTGGCAAATTTTCATTGAATTAAATAAGTTATAGTTATGATGTAATAAATAAAAATAATAAATAATACCTTTTTTATCAAAATAAACCATTTTTCATTGTGTGAGAATTTTGCCATAATATGTCTCATAAGTTTTTTCTTATGGGCTAATTGGAGTTTTTATGAAACTGATTACAGCAATCATCAAACCTTTCAAACTTGACGATGTGCGTGAATCTTTGACCACCATCGACGTGCATGGCATGACCATCACTGAGGTGAAAGGCTTTGGAAGGCAAAAGGGTCATGCTGAGATGTATCGTGGCGCTGAATATGTGATTGATTTTTTACCAAAAATCAAAATTGAGCTTGTGGTGAGCGATGCGCTGGCAGAGGAAGTGGTGCGCATCATTGCTGAGGCGGCGCATACGGGCAAGATTGGTGATGGCAAGATTTTTGTGCAGCAGGTTGATGAGATTGTGCGTATTCGCACAGGCGAGATGGGCGACATGGCGCTATAAAGGCGGCAATAAAGGCAGAATTTAACCTTAAAAACCTTAATAAATCAAACATTTGGGTAATGTGGAGTAATGTCATGAACAGATGGGCTAATAGACTGGGTATGACTGCGGTCATGTCGATGAGCGCTTTGCCAATGATGGCGCTGGCTGACGAGGGTGTGCTCGACACAGGCGATACGGCGTGGGTGCTGGTGGCGACGGCTTTGGTGCTTATGATGACTTTGCCGGGGCTTGCGCTGTTTTATGCGGGCATGGTAAGAAAAAAGAACATCTTATCCACCATGATGCACAGCTATGGTGCGGCGGCGGTGGTGTCGGTGCTGTGGGTGGTCGTCGGCTATTCATTGGCGTTTTCTGAGGGTGGTATGAATGCCTTTGTGGGCGGCTTTGCCAATACCATGCTGTCAGGCATTGGGCTTGATGACATCAGCGGCACCATTCCGACCGTGTTATTTGTGATTTTTCAGCTCACTTTTGCGGTGATTGCGGTGGCGATCTTGGCAGGATCATTGGCTGAACGCATTAAATTTGGCGCATTTTTGTGGTTCTCGGCTGCTTGGGTGCTGCTCGTGTACGCACCGATCTGCCACTGGGTGTGGGGCGGCGGCTGGCTGACTGGCGATGCGCTAGACTTTGCAGGCGGTACGGTGGTGCACATCAATGCTGGTGTGGCAGGTCTTGTATTGGCGGCGCTTTTGGGTAAGCGTGCCGACTACGGCAAGGGCAACTTAGCACCGGCAAACTTGTCATTGACCTTGATTGGTGCAGGTCTTGTGTGGGTGGGTTGGTTTGGCTTTAATGGCGGCTCGGCTCTGGGTGCAAATGGCGGTGCGGCGATGGCACTGGTGGTGTCACAAGTGGCAGCGGCGATCGGTGCGCTGGCTTGGATGCTGTGTGAATATCTGGTACGCCAAAAAGCATCAGCCCTAGGCGGCGCATCAGGTGCGATCGCAGGCTTGGTAGGCATCACGCCAGCAGCAGGCTTTGTGGATGTCGCAGGCGCGCTTGCCATCGGCGCACTCACTGCCATCGCTTGCTTTGTGATGATTCATTATGGCAAGCACCGCTTAGGCATCGATGACAGCCTAGATGCCTTTGGCTTGCATGGTGTGGGCGGTATCGTCGGTGCGGTATTGACAGGTGTCTTTGTCAGCACCAGCATCTATCCAGACGCTGCCAATGTCAGCATGGCGACCCAGCTGTGGCTACAAATCGAAGGCGTGCTTGCCACCATCGCTTACTGCGCTGTCATGACCGCCATCATCGGTCTTGTCATCAAACACACCATCGGTCTGCGTGTCAATGCTGAGGACGAATATCGAGGGCTTGATTTGGCGGTGCATGGCGAGAAAATTGCCGACTGATAAAACAGATAAAGCATTCATCAGGCAAAATAAAAATCGTACGGGCGGTCAAGTCCGTACGATTTTTTATAAGTCTGCCTTACTCGCCCATCTTTTTACGCTTTAATAGCACCAAAACCGCACCATTACCGCCGTCATTGGCAGGGGCGGAGACGAACGCCATCACATCGCTGATTTGGCGTAGCCAGCCATTGACGCAGGTCTTGATGATGGCGTCCGTGCCTTTGCCGTGAACGATTTTGACGACAGTTTCACCATTTTTGAGTGCATTTGCGATGATGGTCTGTACTGCCGTGCGAGCGTCTTCGATGCTGGTACCGTGCAGATCCACCGCATCGTACCAGCGAAGTTTGCCTTGTTTTAATTGTTCAAAAACTTTGTTTTGTAGGGTGGGGTTTTTGTAGCTCAAAAACGCTTCGCCTGCCACTGGGTTTAGTAGGGCTTGCATGTCTGACAAATTCGCCCCAGGCAGCTCTTCGCCCCCTTCGGCATTGGCGCGGCGAAATAGGGCGGTGGGGTCTTTGGGGTCGGTTTTGATGCGATGATTGACCGATTTTTCATGTTTTAGGGGGCTGACACCGCTCATCGCTTGCATGAACAGCACTTTGTCTTCGTCAATGCCTTCGTGGTTAAAGCGTTTGACTTGACTGGCAACTTCTTTTTTGCCCATCACGGCAGAGCTGGTGGGTTTGCCGTTGTGGTCGGTGCTGTGTGTGGATTTACCGCTCAGCTCTTTTAATTGTGCTTGAAAATCTTTGGAAAGTAGGTCTTTAAAAGTAGTCATCATCGTTCTCGGTAAAAAAATGCCGTTATTATATCATCAATTTACCTGTTTGGCTTTTTTGTCTTTTAAGATGGGAATGATGGTGGATAGCATCGCCGCCCCAATCACCAGCACGCTACCAAAGGCAGTAAGATCAGTCATGCGTTCGCCCAAAAACGCAAAGGCAATCATCACGCCCAGCACAGGCTCGAGACTGATGAGCATACCACTGATGTGGGCAGGGGTTTTGTTGAGTCCCAAATTCCATAATTTATAAGCCAGCCAGCTACAGCACACGCCCAGATAAATCGTGGCAAACAGCCCAAGCCAGCTAAATTCAATGTGCCAATCTTTGATTAACACGAGCGAAAACGGCAGGGCAAGCAGTGAACCTTTGACCAAGATGGCGGCGGTGTAGATTTTGTTGTCCATCTGGCTCATCACGGCTTTGGAGGCGTGAATGCTTAGGGCAAATCCTGCCCCTGCGATGAACACCAGTAGTAGCCCAAACAAATCCACCGCCCCATCGTTTTGTGAGCCAAGCACCAGTAGGATAATGCCAATCAGGGCAACAAGGCTAAGTAGCCAATCAAACCACGCTACTTTTTGCCCAAAGACCAAAAACCCCACAATGAGTACCAAAATTGGCTCTGTGCCAATGACCACCACCGCACTGGACGCCGAAGTGTAGGACAGCCCCATAAACTGCATTAAAATGCCGATGGGAAACATCAAAAACGAAATGCCCCAAAGTTTTTTGGTTAGGGATTTGTCAATGCTTTTGCGTGTTTTTAGAAAAAAGGGCAGAACAATCATCATTGCGATAAAAAAGCGAAGTTGAGTCGCAAGGGCTGGGTCAAACATGGTGTAGGCATATTTGCCTGCGGTAAAAGACGATGCCCAGATGAATAGGGCGATGATGATGTAGAGCATGGTTTATCCTTTGAATAAAAAATCGTCTGATGTGCTGATTTTAAATCACTTTTTCCCACTCAAAATACCACTTGCCACAATCACGCCAATTCCAAGTAGGCTTAGGTAATCCAAACGCTCCCCAAAAATCACCGCTCCAAAGAGAATGGCGAATACCACGCCAAGATAAGACAGCGTCGCCACGACAAATTTTTGTCCCACCTGATAAGCATAGGTCATGAGTAGCTGTCCGCCCAATGCTGTCAAACCAATGCCG
Organism: Moraxella nasibovis; assembly: GCF_029581575.1. Lineage (NCBI taxonomy): Bacteria > Pseudomonadati > Pseudomonadota > Gammaproteobacteria > Moraxellales > Moraxellaceae > Moraxella > Moraxella nasibovis. Next base: position 667,100 of record NZ_CP089975.1, read on the forward strand.
ATAATGTAAGGCAAAATCTCTGGCGTGATGGGCGTGAAGTTAAAAAACAATGCCAATGCCCCAGCGATGAGCGTGGATAATAACGAAAAATAAAACACAATTCGCCAAGCGGGTTCGCCAAGTAAGGACAATTCTAGCACTTGCAAATATGCATAGCCACTGATGGCGCCGCTTAGCAAGCCTAGCATCATGGCAAAGGCGTCGCCCTCTGCGGATGGTTTGAGTAAGATGACCACGCCAATAAACCCTAAAATCAGTGAGACCCAGCTCACCAAAGTGGGCTTTTGTTTTAAAATGATGATGGAGAGCAGACCTAAAAAAATGGCGGAAGTATTTTGTAGGGTGCTGGCGGTGGCAAGCGGTAAGTGCAGCACCACATAAAAATTCATCAAAAGGGCAACCGATCCTGCAAAAGACCGCCAAAAATGCTCTTTTGGGTAAGCCGTGCGAAAATCTCGTCCTTTTAGCCATGAAAAACCGCCCAGCACAATGAGTGCAAAGAATACACGCCAAAAGGTGATTTCATAGGTGTGCATACCAAACTTTTGCCCAGAGAGTTTGATGAATACGAGCATGAGTGCAAAACACAGACAGGCAAGCACCATATAAAATGAGCCTGCAAGCGAGCCTTGATTGGGATTGGTGGGAGCGATGTTTGACATGATAAAGATGATGATAAAAAGACAAAAAGGCGTGCATGGCACACCCTTGGGGCTGTTTTTGTTTGATCCAGCTTTGTGGCTATTAAGCCTAGCATTTGGCGTGGCTTGTAGGGGCGAAAAATTTTTCGCCCCTACGGTGTGTCGTTGAATTTTCTGAATTTAACGATTTGGCAGATGCTCTTTGACATCTTTGGCAAATTGACGAAGGACTTCTACGGTGGCTTCCCAATCTAAGCAGCCGTCTGTTACCGATTTGCCGTATTCTAGCTGGCTTAGGTCAGCAGGGATATTTTGGCGACCGCCTTTTAGATGGCTTTCAATCATCAAGCCCATGATGGATTTGTTGCCATTTTGGATTTGGTGGGCGATGTTTTGGATGACCATTGGTTGTAGATAAGGGTCTTTGCCAGAGTTGGCATGGCTGGCATCTACCATGATTTTGCCGTTGGTTTTGCCTTTGGCAAGCTCGTTTTCGGCGGCTGCGATGGCGGTTTCGTCATAGTTGGGTTGGTCGTTGCCACCACGCAACACGACATGGGCGTATTTGTTGCCTTTGGACTTGATGATGGACACTTGACCGTCTGATGACAAGCCTAGGAAACTATGCCCTGATTTGACCGCTTGCATGGCATTGACCGCCACCGTCATTGAGCCGTCCGTGCCATTTTTAAAGCCAACAGGACAAGACAGACCGCTTGACATTTCACGGTGCGTTTGACTTTCTGTGGTTCTGGCACCGATGGCAGACCAGCTGATTAAGTCTTGCATGTATTGTGGGGTGTTTGGGTCTAGGGCTTCGGTGGCACAAGGCAAGCCTTTTTCGTTGAGTTCAAGCAGTAATTTACGAGCCATACCAAGACCCTTTTCAATGTCAAAGCTGTCATTCATGTCAGGGTCATTAATCAAACCCTTCCAGCCTGTGGTGGTGCGTGGCTTTTCAAAATACACACGCATGACGATGAACAGCTCGTCTTTTAATTCTTCTGCCAAAACCTTTAATTTGTCGGCGTATTCGTGGGCGGCGGTGGTGTCATGAATCGAGCAAGGACCGACCACGACTAGGATGCGCTTATCCACGCCATCTAGGATATTTTCAATGACCTTACGACCTTGCAGAACGGTGTTAAAGGCTTGGCTTGATAGGGGGTAAGAGCGTTTTAGTTCGGCTGGCGTGATGAGTGGCGTGATTTTTTCAATATTGACATCGTCGATTTCAGTGTGATGGGTTAAAAATGACATACAAGCTACCTTATGTTGGCTGGCTGGTGCATCTTGCACCGTTAAAACAATCCCAACCATTATGCACGCAATCTACCAGTTTGACAAGCCTTTTTAGTGTGAAAACCGTTAAAAAATTAAATTTTTATTTGCTTATTCAATAAATTCATAACCAATGGTTATGGCAATCATGAATGGTGGCTCTGTGGCGTGGCGTGATTTTTTTTTGAGTAAAAAAGCCTGCTGTGGTATGATAAGCACATTTTAAATGGCAGTTTTTAGGGCGGTTTAAATTTATAAAACTTTACGCAAGGCTGATTTTGGAAAACGACTTTTAGAAGTCAGCTTTGATGGTCGCCTTGTCATTTGCCATTACATGCCATCACAACAAAAACAGCACAACACGAGACCATAACATGACCACACCAACTTATGCCGACATTTTATCCGTGGTTGCGGATGATTTTGCCATCATGGATAAGCAAGTTTTCGGTTCGCTCAATTCAAAAGTACGCCTTGTCATGCAGGTGTCTAAGCATGTGATTGACGCAGGTGGCAAAAGAATGCGACCGCTCATTACTCTTTTGACCGCACGAATGCTTGATGATGTACAAAATCAGCAGGCGTTGGAGCTGGGAGCAATCACTGAGATGCTTCACACGGCGACTTTGGTGCATGATGATGTGATTGACGAATCTGGCATGAGACGAGGCAAGCCGACAGCCAACGCCACTTGGAATAATGCCACAGCAGTGCTGGTGGGGGATTATCTGATTGCTCGTTCGTTTAATTTGCTCGTTGGTTTTAATAATATGTCGCTACTTAAAGTGTTCTCAGATGGCACTTGCGACATTGCCGAGGGCGAAGTTTTGCAATTACAACATCAGTATAATATCGAGACCACCGAAGCCGACTATCGCCAAATCATTGACGGCAAAACTTCACGCCTGTTTATGATGGCAACCCAAGGGGCAGGGATTTTGGCAGGTCGTGATGAATTGCTAGACACGCTGGGGGCATTTGGTTATCATTTTGGCAATGCCTTTCAGATGATTGATGATGTGCTGGACTTTGTGGGCGACAGCGAAACGATGGGTAAGAATTTGGGAGATGACCTTGCCGAAGGTAAACCGACTTTGCCAATCATTAAGACCCTAGAACTGCTCAAAGACAGCGACCCTGCCAATTATGACAAACTTCGCATCGCCGTCCAAACAGGCAAAACCGACAATGCAGGCGAGCTGATTGAATTGGTGCGTTCTAGTGGGGCGCTCGATTATTGCAAGCGCTGTGCATTGGACGAGACCCGCTTGGCTCAGCAGGCGTTGGCAAACCTGCCTGATAATCAATACCGCCATGCACTTTATCAGCTGACCGAGCTGGCAAGTTCAAGACTTGTATGATTTGTTTAATATTGGCTTAATTGGCTTAAAAACCACCATCAATACTGACGGTGGTTTTTTTGATCAAGTGTTATTGATGAATATCCAGTATTGATGGTCGTGGTGTATTTTTAAAATGCGCTGCTCTTTTTGATAAATTTTATAATCACCGTTTAAAATGACCGAGTGAATCATGTTGTCATCCAGCGCTTTGGGCGGTGTGGCGCAAGCCATCTCTGTGGTCGCAAGATTGCCACGGATTTTGATGGCTGTTTTGGTGAGTGTGAATTCACCGTTCATGGAGTTGCAATTATTTGGCAGATGTACCCAATAATTGTTAAGTTCTGTGCTTTTGTTAAAAGTAATGGTGGTATTGTCTTTTTTAACAATGGGTAGATTAAGATTATTAAAATCCTTATCGCTCACCACAGCCAATTTCCAGCGACCTAATAAATGCTCATAAGTTAAAGGCAGACTTTGCCATTGTTGGTCGGATTTGATGGATGATAACAGCTCATCATCAGTGAGTGGCGCAGCTTGTTGTGTAGAGTTATTGTCTGTATTTGATGTGTTTAGATCGGTATTGGTTTGATTGTTTGTCGCTTGATGATTGGTGCAGGCGGGTAATGCAGCGATGAATAAAGCGACTGGTAAAATGATGAAAGGTGTTTTCATTGTGTTATTTTTGATGTATGGGTTAATCACGGTAAGCCTAAACTCTAAGTCGTTATTATACACATCATGCCAAAGATTTCAAATGACGATGTGTTCATAAAAACAGCTAGGTAATACAATTTGTAATGCAATTTTGGTGAACACTTTTTCACAGTGCTTGACAATTCTTCAAGCACGGTTATAATATCACAATCTTTGTAACAAAATATTTCAAATTTGTGTGATATTGAGCCATGATTTTTCTTATTCTTGCCATTTTAGCCAGCGTGTCGGTCGCCATCTTTTTAAAATTGGCACGCAGACGGCACATTGACATCGCCCAAGCGATTTTGGTCAATTATATCACTGCTATTGGGCTGTGTTTTTTGCTCTTAAAGCCCCAGTTGTCCGCCGATGTTTTTCATCAAGGGGCGTTGATTTTTATTGCGTTGGGTCTGCTGTTGCCAAGCGTGTTCATCATCATGGCAAAGGCGGTGGATTTGGTCGGCATTGCTAAATCTGATGTCGCTCAAAGGCTGGCGTTGTTTTTGCCGATTTTGGCGTCATTTACCATTTTTGGTGAGAGTTTGACCCTTGCTAAGGGCGTGGGGATTGTGCTTGCCTTTGGTTCGCTGATTGCTCTGACTTATAAGCCTGCTCATACGCACGCCAAGCAGTCCGCCACGCCCAAAGCCACCGCCTTGATTTTGCTTGGGGTGTGGGCAGGCTATGGCGTGATTGATGTGCTGTTTAAGCAAATGTCCAAACTGGGTGCAGCGTTCCCAAACACGCTCACCGTGAGCTTTATGTTGGCGTTTGTGCTACTTTTTGGGTATTTACTTGTCAAAAAAACGCATTGGCAGGGCAAAAGTCTGGCAAGTGGCGTTGTGCTTGGCGGACTAAATTTTGCCAATATTTTGTTTTATATCAAAGCCCACCAAGCCTTTAAAGACGACCCCACCTTAGTATTTGCAGGCATGAATATTGGCGTGATTTGCTTGGGGGCGGTCGTGGGGCTGTTTGTCTTCAAAGAAAAACTCTCCAAAATCAATGGACTTGGCATCATCTTGGGTGTGCTGGCGGTGTGGTGTTTGTTCTATTTAAAATGAGTATCAATTTTCTAAAAATTTTAAAATAAAAACCGTTCGTGGTGAGCTTGTCGAACCATGACGGTTTTTTTATACCAACCGAACGATAAATTTGATACGGTTTTGTAGGGGCAAATCACATTTGCCCAATCAATCAAGGTTTAAAAAAAGGGCGAATATCATTCGCCCCTACCATTCAATGGTGAATGTTGTACCAGTTTTAAATTCGGTTGGTATGATACCCTTAAATAAGCTCAGGGCGAACGGAAAAACCTTAAAAGAAATTAATCTTAAAAACGGTGCGTGTTACACACCTTACCGATTTATTGATATGATGATTCAATAGTCAATATCAATTTTATTTTCCACACCATTTTTAAGAGTGTAGAGTGTGCATTTTCTGGGTTCATTATTGGGATTGATGAGTTCTAAGATGCCAAAACATAATGGCGATGGTTGGATTTTATCATAAGTATCAGGCAAAATGCGTGAGCCATTGCGACCAAAAACGCTCGATTGATTGTCTTTTAAAATAATCACAAAAGGATTAAATATAGTATTGATATCAATGCCATCATATTCAATGGGAATGATGACTTTGCCTGTTGTGTCGATTGCCCCAAGGTGCATTTTGTCGCCTGATTTGATACCGACAAAGGCAATGGGGTCATTGATGATGTCGGGGTGTTTGCTATTATGTACTTTGGTGATGGGTGGATAAAATGGCAGGGCGGTGTCGTAGGTTAATGGTATTATTGGGCTACCTGTTTTATCAATAAAGCCGTATTTGTCATTTTTATGAACGAGTGATAATTCATCAGTAAATCCATGCACAAAATCATAGTCTAGCCTAAAATCAACCATGACCTGATAAGGCTTTTTAAAATCAATGCGTTGAAATCGGTCGGTGGCAAATTTTATCATACCCCATTTGCCATTTTTAGATAAGGGTAAAATGCCTTGTTCTAATTCACCAATTTCACCAATGTTATCATATTCAAAAGGCAAAATAATACCGCCTTGATGGTCATAAATGCCATATTTACCCTGTTTTTTCGCAAAATATATAGGTTTATCGCCAAAAGCAACATAGGTAAATTCGTCAAGTTTGTCATGAATGGTATCAATGATGATATTACCCTGATGGTCAATCACGCCATATTTGCCAGTTTGGGGGTCTTGGGTGGGCTTTTGGCGATAAAAATCCCCATGTCTTTGTTGTTTTTTGGGTTGTCGTAGTGCTTGTTCCCTTGCTCGCCTTTCGGCTGCTTTGGCTTTATTTTCTGCTGACCGTTGCATTGCCCATTGCTCTGCTTGGGCTTTGCGTGCATCATCATTTTGTTGGGTTGATGGGGTGTTGGCATGGGAGATATTTGCCAAAACCAGTACGGCAGTTAAAAGGGATTTAGTAAAAAGGGTGGGGCGTGTTGTCATGCTGTTTATCCATAAAAATAAGGGTGTATTTTAGCACAAACTTTTGCCCATTTTGCCAAAATCCTTTATAATGTCAAGCCATTTATCCATCATAAAAACACCATGAGTCAATTAAATCCCCGCCAACAAGAAGCCTTAGCCCATGTTTCAGGTCCTTTGCTTGTCCTAGCAGGGGCAGGTTCAGGCAAAACTTCGGTCATTACCCAAAAAATCGCCCATCTGATTACCAATTGCAATGTGCCTGCCGAACGCATTACGGCGATGACCTTTACCAATAAAGCCGCGCGAGAGATGAAAGCTCGTGTGTCTAAACTTTTGCCCAGTGAAAAGACTCGTGGCTTGACGGTATCGACTTTTCACCAGTTTGGCTTGCAGTTTTTGCGGTATGAACTGCTAAACACGCCATTAAAATCTAATTTTAGCATCATGGATGCGGACGATTCTAAGCGTCTGCTGATGGAGCTGATGGTGCGAGACAACATGAGTGGGGCAGAGAGTCGTGAGCTGGCTGGCAAAGCAATCAAATACATCTCTGATTGGAAAAATGATTTGGTCGCCCCAGAAGATGCGGCGGCGACTTTGTCTGATCCAGAGGATTTGATGTTCGCTCACTTGTACGGCTTGTATGAGCGGAATTTACGGGCGTATAATGCGGTAGATTTTGATGATTTGATTGTCCTGCCTGCCAAGATTTTAAAAGAAAATGAACTGGTGCGAGACAAGTGGCAACGCCGCATTCGCTATCTTTTGGTCGATGAATATCAAGACACCAACACCGCCCAGTATGAGCTGGTCAAGCTGTTGGTGGGTGCGTCCGCTCGCTTTACGGTGGTGGGCGATGATGACCAGTCCATCTACACATGGCGTGGAGCCAAGCCTGAAAATATGGCATTATTAAAGCAAGATTTTCCAAACCTTCATGTGGTTAAATTGGAGCAAAACTACCGCTCAACCAACCGCATTTTGAGTGCGGCAAATACGGTGATTGCCAATAATGAGCATATTTTTGATAAGGCGTTGTGGTCGGATAAGGGTGAGGGGTCGCACATTCGAGTGATTACTTGTCCGTCTGATTTTGATGAGGCGGAGCGAGTGGCAAAAGAAATCGTGGCTCATCGCTTGCGTCATGGCAATCTGTGGGAGCAGTATGCGGTGCTGTATCGCTCCAATTTTCAGGCTCGTGCATTAGAAGCAGAACTGCGTCAGCTCAATGTCCCTTATAAGCTGTCTGGTGGTACTTCGTTTTTTGCTCGCACCGAAATCAAAGATGTGATGAGCTATCTGCGTATCATTCTAAATCCTGATGATGATGCGGCATTTTTACGCATCATCAATACGCCTAAGCGTGGTATGGGTTCGGCAACCTTAGAAAAACTAGGACTGCTTGCCCAAGAATATGGCATTTCTTTACTGTCGGCGTGCAGTCATGCCGGGCTAAAAGCAGCAGTTGGGGCAAAGGCGAGCAATACGCTGTATGCCTTTGCTGACTTTATTGAGCATTATACCCGTGAGCTTTATGACAATGCCGACCCCATGCCATTGGTGCGTCAGATGATTGTGGAGACAGGCTATATTGACTTTATCAAAGAAGACAGCAAGACTCCGCAACAAGAAAAAAACCGCTTGGATAATATTGAGTCGCTATATCAGTCCATTGCCACGCTCATTGACCGTGCCGAAGAGGACGAGGATAAGACCATCGAGGCGGTGATTCGTAAGATGATGCTGCTTGATATGCTAGAACAACAGCAAGAAGAGGAAAATACCAACAAAGTCAATCTGATGACCTTGCACGCCGCTAAGGGGCTGGAGTTTGACTTTGTGTATATCATTGGCGTGGAAGAAGAGATTCTGCCGCACCGCAATTCTTTGCTTGAAGACAACATTGAAGAAGAGCGTCGCTTGATGTATGTGGGCATTACCAGAGCAAGGCAAGAGCTGACTTTGACGCTGGCTCAAAAACGCCGTGCAGGTAAGGATTTTAAACAGACCACGCCGTCTCGCTTTTTGGACGAGCTGCCGACCGACCACATTGATTATCCTGCCAAACGAGGTGCGCAAAAAGACCCCAAGCAGACAGCTCAAGATTATCTGACGAACATTCAGGCGATGCTGGCTGCCAAACGAGGCGCATGAGACGGGTATTTTTAACTTTTAATGATTCAAATAATTATTAAAAATTTTCATAAAAGCTTGCGGTGGCGTGTGCTACAATGGCGAGCAAAAGACCTTAGTTGTCGATGATGAGTGATAGACAAAGAACTTGGAGAGAATTTTGCAAAATTCTGATTATGCTGGCTTAGAAGACATTTTGCAGCGCATTTTGGCGCTCAAAGAGTTGCCAGAGTCGCAGGTGTTAAAACACCTTGTCGATGAGCTGCGTGTGGAAGATGGCGATGCTGAGAAGGCAAATGCTAAGATGAATGAACTGATCACGCTCATCGAAAAACACCCTGAATACGGCTCGGGCTTGGCGGCGTTTATTTTAAGATTGACTAATAAATACAATCAAGTAACGCTATATACTGACACGGGCATTGCGTCCGACCATAGCTTTTCTTATAGTGTCAATCGTCTGATCGGACATCGTTTTTTGCCGCTGTTGCCTGAGGAAGATTCGGTGGTGGAGCTGGCAGGCTTTTTGTTTAATGGGCGCAGTGATTTGCGTTGGATGCGTGCCATCGAGGAAGAAAAATGGGACAGGCTCATCGAGCTCATCCGTGTCGATGAAGAAGACCTTGCGCTGGTAGCCACCGCCAAAAACAGCATTCTAAATGCCATCGTCATTTTGTCTTATCGCATCAGCGGCATGGGTCTGCATCCTGATTTGATGGCGGCATACCCACAAATGCTCAATCATTCTGCCGCTTTCGTCGCTCAAAACCAAGAGGCGGTGCTTTTTGTTAATCAGTATCGAAAGGCGCATGAACTGGACTTGATGACGGATGTGACGCCTGATGAGGACATCAGCCCTGCGCCGCTTTTGGTCATGCTAGAGCAGTGCGAGGACATTGTCACCAATGTGCGAAAACGCATCTATAAGACGGGCATCTCTATCCGCCTGACCAACATGCTGGTGCGTCTTGAACAGAGTCTGCACCGCATGCAAGTGCTGATCGAGCTGGTGGCGGATAATAAAAAGAAGCGTGATGAGGCGATCGTCGAGCTGACCACGCAGATCGTGCGTACGGCGAAGACTCGATACAGCTTTGGTCATTTGATTGAGAATAATACCAAGCTGCTATCCAGAAAAGTCACCGAAAACGCCAGTCGTGTCGGTGAGCATTACATCAGTACCGACCGCACCGGCTATCGCAAGATGTATAAAAAAGCAGCGATTGGCGGATTTTTTATTGCATTTATGGCGACCATTAAGATTTTGGCGACTTCATTGGTACTGGCGCCGATTGGTAAGGCATTTGTGAACAGCATGATTTATGGCTTAGGCTTTGTGACCATTCACATCGCAGGTGGTACGGTCGCCACCAAACAGCCTGCCATGACTGCCGCCGCCATCGCATCCACCATCTCCGACGGCTCTGGCAACAAAAAAACCCAGCAGATGACCAAGCTGTCTGAGCTGATCGTGGACATCATGCGTACGCAGTTTGTGGCGATTTTGGGTAATATTTCGATCGCCATGCCGATTGCGCTCATCATCGCTTATGCTTGGCTGCATTTCACGGGTGCGCCCATGATTGATGGCTCGAAAGCGGCGCAGCTGTTGCATGAGCTTGATCCGATTCGCTCCTTGTCGCTGCCACATGCAGCCATTGCAGGCGTGTTTTTGTTCTTATCAGGTCTGATTGCAGGCTATTATGACAATCTGGCGGCTTATAATAAAATCGGCGAGCGCATCAGACGACATCGCTTGCTGTCTTATGTCATGCCAAGTAAGTGGCAGGATAAGCTTGGCGGGTTTGTAGAGGCAAATCTGGGGGCGATCATGGGCAACTTCATCTTTGGTTGCTTTTTGGGTAGTACGGCAACCATCGGCTATATGCTTGGCTTGCCGTTAGACATTCGCCACATCGCCTTTGCGTCTGCCAACTTTGTACATGGGCTGTTTTATCTGTCGCCACAAGATGTCACTTGGTCGCTTGCGATTTTGTCTTTTGTTGGTGTACTGCTCATTGGTGCGGTGAACTTGATGGTGAGTTTTTCATTGGCGCTGATCGTGGCACTGCGCTCAAAAGAGGTGGAATTTACCGAGTGGAAAAAGCTGGCGGGACTGGTTTGGCGTCATTTCTTGGTCAATCCGTGGGACTTTTTATTCCCAAGAAGCGAGTCGGTGAAATATGCACAAATCGACAGCGAGGGGCGTGTCATCTATGAAGATGTGATCGATGAAAAAGAATCGAACACACGAGTGCTGCCTGACAATTATGTCGTGCGTAGGCTCGGTCGTAAGCCCAAAGATAAGGAAAAAGACAAATCCGATGATGGTAAAGACATCCGTGAGGCGATCGCAGAGCACCATAACAAGGACGAAGGGCAAGATGGTGAGGTCGTGATTGAAGAAAATCAAAACACCACGCCACTGCCCAAGCCTGACAAACCGCCTAAGCTACCTAAATAACCCCAAGCATAAATAACCCCAAAACAGCCGCTTTTTCTATCAAAAAGCGGCTGTTTTATTTCGTTCATCTGGTGAGCGCAAATTGGCTGACAAAAAACACTTGCAAAATCCTAAAAATTTAGTACAATAGCGGTCTATTCGGGGTGTAGCGCAGCTTGGTAGCGCACTTGCATGGGGTGCAAGGGGTCGCGAGTTCGAATCCCGCCACTCCGACCATATAACAATCTAGGGCTGTCCACAATCGTGCGATAGCCTTTGATTTTTTGTAAGGATTTTTCTTTTCTGACTTCATTTCCTATCAAGGCTGGCAAATGCAAGGCAGGCATTTACAATCATTGCTTTTTCTTAAAAAATAAAGTTTGATTATTGTCATCTCTAAATAACAACTGATTTTCATTAACTTGATAGCTGATATTGTCATTTATAATAAAATGCCGTATGGCGGTTTCGTGGTCAGGATAACAACCAACTAAGGTGGAAAATGACATTGTTTTAATCTTAACTACTTTATTTGTTGTTTTATCAAAACCAACAATACTGCCATTTTTATTACAACCTGCATCCACGGAAAAATGATACTGATAATTTAGGTCATAATTGGGGTCGTGCATTTCTCCACGCTGTGTGGATTTTGCAAAATTGATAATAATTGTACCACCTAATAATTTTAGATTTTCATCAACGATGTTTTCACCTTTTTCAAATTGCCAAGCATTTTGAGTAAGTGAAGACAGCTGTTCATCAATGCTTGGTTTTTGTTTGATAGATGTTTGTGTTTGATTTGTGGGAATATGATTGCCTTGATGATTTGATGGGGGTGCATTATTATGACACGCCAATAAAAAAGTAGTCAAACCCATAACAACCAGCAACTTATTTGCCTTCATCTTTATCCTCCCAGCTTGACAGACGCTTGATGATTTTATAGAACAGAGTGTTCTTTTTATAGTCGCCTTTTTTATTTCTATCATTGATTGCCATGTCTGTCAAGATAAACAACGCATCATAAATGCTGTCAATGGCGTAAATATGAAATTGTCCATTTTTAACCGCTTCTACAATGCCATCATTGAGCATCAATTGACCGACATTGGTTTTTGGAATGATCACGCCCTGTGAGCCTGTCAAACCACGCTCAAAGCAGGCATCAAAAAATCCTGTGATTTTTTCATTCACACCGCCAATCGCTTGAGCGTCCCCAAGCTGATTCATAGAGCCTGTGATGGCGATGGCTTGGTTGATTGGCACATCTGCCAAGGCGGACAAAAGCACCGCACACTCCGCCAGAGTCGCACTATCGCCATCAATGTGGGCGTAGCTTTGCTCAAAGGCGAGGCTGGCAGAAAAGTGTAATTCGCTAAATTCACTAAACAGCGAGCGTAAAAAGCTCGTCATAATCAGCATTCCTTTGGCGTGCAAACTACCCCCTAGCTCCACATCTCGCTCAATGTCTAGGATTTCGCCTGTGCCAAACTTTGGAGCGATGAGTGCAGTCAATCGGGCAGGCAGACCAAATTCGCTGTCGGCATAGGCGATGATGGTTAGGGCGTTGATTTGTCCTGTGGCAAAGCCGTCTGTCTTGATGAGTTGTTGCCCGTTTTGAATTTCTTGCCAATACAGCTCTTTAAGATGGCTTTTGCGGTCTTTGATGTCATCTAGGGCTTGTTTGACATGATGGGCGGCAACCACGCTTGATGATTTGTCGTCCGAGCTGTTACATAAGCGCTGCCATCTGGCAGACTCGACCAGCAGTTGTAACAACCTGTCGCTGTGCAAGTCAAGCTTGTTTTTATCATCGGCATAGACGGACAATTCGTCCAAAATCACCGCAAAGGCTGTCTTGTCAAACTCTGGCAGTTCATGCGTGTGTATCATGTCGGTCATTTTTGCGATGAAAAATCGCTCGCTGTGGCTGTCTCGTGCCACCGTGTCGTGAAAATCGGCACGGATTTTAAAGACGCTGTTAAATTCTGGTTCAAATTCCAAAAGTTCATAATACAACTCTGGTTCGCCAAGCAAAATCACCTTGACTGACAGATCTACGCTGTCAGGCTCAAGCGACACCGACCCTGTCAAAGTCAGCATTTGTTCAAGGCTTGAGATGGCGAGCTTTTTGGATTGCAAGGCTCGTTTTAGCCCTTGCCATGCATAAGGGTGTTCAAGTAAGGCGGATGCTTCAAGCAAAAGATAGCCGCCATTAGCACGGTGCAATGCCCCTGCCCGAATCATACTGGCGTCGGTCAAAATCGTGCCAAGCTGGGTGGTGTATTCAATATGCCCAAGTAAATTTGGGTGTGTGGGCATATCTTCAAAGACAATCGGGGCGCCGTCATCAGGCGTGTGGCTGACCACGACATTGACATAATAGCGGTTGGGCGTGTTGCCGACCGTTTTTACCATAAAATCTTCGTCATGCTCTACGATAAACAAGATATTGTTGATGATGTCTTGTTCGTAGGCTTTTAGGTATTGGGCGATGTGTTTGTTGTTGGTGCTGTATTTTTTGTCAATGGGACTAAGTAATGGCGTGATGATTTTTTTGATGAGTGTTTCATGCAAATCATCAATTTTTTGATTGACTTCGTTTTCTAGATTATCCAGCTCAATGTTGATTTTGGCAAGTTGTTTTTGTAATTTATCAAGGGCGGTGTTGCTGACGGGTTTTTGGTCGTCAATGGGGGTCAGCACCGCTTTTTGGTCGGTAGATTGGAGTAGGGTTAGGTTGTGCGATTTGGCGGCGACATTGAGTTTGTCAATCAAGGCGCGCTCTTGTTTTTGGGCGGATTGCTTGATGGTGGTGATGCTGTTTTGGTAGCTGATACTGGCAAATTTGCTCAGCACCTTTTGATAAAGTGTGTGCCAAAGTTTGTGCATGTCTTTGGCGAACAGCTCGCCTTGTCCACTAGGTAGGCTTAGGGCGATGGGCTTTCTGGGTTTGTCAAAATCATGCACATAGACCAAATCAGGTGGCGTGGGTTCGTTCTTGGCACGCTCACGCAATAGGCGTGTGATGATGGTGCGTTTGCCCAAGCCATTTTCGCCCACCGCAAAAACATGATAGCCATTGGCGTGAATGTCTAAGGCGATATCGATGGCTTTGACGGCACGCTTTTGCCCAAAAGTAACATCGAAAGCGTCGGCGACGGACAGGCTTTTGGGGTCGGTACGGCGTTTTAGGTCGGTGTGGTCTAGGCGAAATTTTGTCAATCGATCGGTCATTATAAAATCGTGAATTATCGTGTAAAAGGGTGTATTTTAACAGATTAAAACATGATAAAATAGTCTATTTTAACAAAGCGCACCTGACATCAAGCGCACCAAAAGGAATGCTCATGGGACACATCGTTTGTAGTACAAGTGGCGGCGTGCTAGAAATCCGCCTAAACCGCCCAGACAAGAAAAACGCCATCACCGATGCGATGTATGGCGACATGATAGGCGCCATGAAAGGGGCGTTGGACGATGATGGGGTGCGTGCCGTGCTATTCACGGCGGCGGGCGATTTTTTCTGTTCTGGCAATGATTTGGCAGACTTTTTGGCGGTCAGCACGCAAGGTGGTGGCGATGAGCTCAAAGCATGGCAATTCATCCGCCTGCTTGCTGATTACCCAAAGCCCATCGTGGCGGCGGTGACGGGTGCTGGCGTGGGTATTGGCACGACGCTGTTGCTGCATTGTGATTTGGCGTATGTTCACAAAGAGGCACGCCTAACCACACCTTTTGTCAATTTGGCGCTCGTGCCAGAGGCGGCGTCTAGCCTGCTACTTACCCAAAAAATCGGTCATGCCAAAGCGTTTGAGATGTTCGTCTTGGGTGAGGCGATGACAGGCGAGATGGCGGTGGACTGTGGACTTGCCAATGCTTGCTTTGATGAGGTTGATGAGGTGGTGCAAACCGCCCGTCAAAAAGCACAACAGATTGCGACCAAGTCAGCCCAAGCGGTGCGATACACCAAGTCTTTGATGCGTGATTCTGCCAAAATCATCTCGCAGATGACCGCAGAAAAAGACTGCTTTGCCAAGTGCCTTGCAAGCGATGATGCTCGGATGATTTTTGAAAAATTTTTGAATAAATCAAAATGATGCGGCGCTTCACCCATCCATTTACCGCTTGTACCTGAGTGACGATACCATGACTTACCATAAAATTTCTGCTTATGCAGACGACTTTGCCCGTGATTTACAGCGATTTGCCCATGAACTGCAATTGTCTTTTAGTCAGACGCAAATCGAGCAGCTGCTTAGATACTTAGACAATCTACTTTTGTGGACAAAGGCGTATAATTTGACCGCCATTACCGCCCCAAAAGAGGCGTTCGTTAAGCATATTTTGGATTGTTTGGCGATTGTGGCGGATTTGCCAAAGAGCGAATCATCAAATGTCAGCGTGCTAGACATCGGCACGGGCGCAGGCTTGCCGTCTGTCATCATTGCCATCATGCGACCTGACTGGCAAGTGACCGCCCTTGACAGCAATGGCAAAAAAGTGCGTTTTATTCGTCAGATGGCAGGCGAGCTAAAACTTACCAACATCGCGCCTGTGGCAAGTCGCATTGAGGAATTTGAGGGCGAGTTTGATGTCATTACTTCTCGTGCCTTTGCCAGCCTTGAAGATTTTGTGATGCTTGCCAAGCCCTATTTAAAGGCAGATGGCGTGCTGTATGCCATGAAAGGCAAAGTGCCAAGCGATGACGACAAAAAAGCCCTTAGCGACTGGCAAATAGCCGTCAAGCCTGTCGTTGTGCCGACTTTGCCTGATGAGCGTTGTGTGGTGTATCTGCACAAACTTGGTGCGTGATTTTATCATTTTGTACGATTTATCATTTATAAGCTATTGATTTTGAAGGTATTTTATGGAAATTATTGCAATCGCCAACCAAAAAGGCGGTGTGGGTAAGACGACGACGGCGGTGAACCTTGCCGCAGCGCTGTCTGTGATTGGCAAAAAAAAGGTCTTGCTCATCGACTTAGACCCACAAGGCAACGCCACGACAGGTGCGGGGCTTGACAAAAATGAGCTTGAAAATAGCATCGTAGATGTGCTGCTTGACGGCGTCAAATTGCACAAAGTCATCGAAAAAGACACGCAAGCTGGCTTTGACATGGTGGGGGCGAACCGTGATTTGGCAGGGATTGACATGTCTTTGGCAGATGTGGAAGATGCGCCATTTTTATTAAAAAAAGCCATCAAAGCCGCCAAAAAAAGCGGAAAATTTGGCTATGATTATGTCATCATGGACTGTGCGCCAAGCCTGAGCATCTTGACGGTGAACGCCTTTGCGGTGGCAAAAAATGTCATCATCCCCATGCAGTGTGAGTATTATGCCTTGGAGGGTGTGGTGGATTTGATTGACACCATCAAGCGCCTAAAATCCATCAATGAAGAGCTGCATGTGCGTGGTGTGGTGCGCACGATGTTCGATGGGCGAAACACGCTGGCGCAAGATGTCTCTGCTGAGCTTGAAAGCTACTTTGGGCAGCTGCTGTATAAGACCGCCATTCCCAGAAGTGTGCGTCTGGCGGAGGCGCCAAGCTTTGGGCAGTCGATTTTTGGCTACGAAAAATCGTCCAAAGGGGCGATCGCTTATCATGCCTTGATGAATGAAGTTATGGAGCAGTCTGACAGACCTGAGCTATTTAAAGCGAAAGTGCGTGCGCAGTTTGACTGGTAGTATTCGGTTGGCAAAAATTCATCAAAATCATAAAACAATGACAAAAATTGTGCTAAAATGTCGGTTTTGTTTTAAGCGATTATTGATTGAAGTGGCTTGATTGGCTGATTGGCTAAAAGTTGGTTCAGAGTTGGTTAAAAACTGGAAAATGACATGAAAAAGCGTGGACTTGGTGCAAAGCGTGGCTTAGATGCGCTGATGGGTAGCCTAAAAAAAGAACGACAAATCGTCAGTGGCGAAATCACGCCGCCGCTTGCACCAAAGGGTTTGGGCGATGAGGTGGCAGTGAAGTTTGACTTGCTTGATGACGAGACCGACATTCCCACCATTCAAGCCGACAAAACCAAAAAAGCCAAGAAAAAATCAAAAAATAAATCTGCCGACACCCACGAGGATGGTAAAGGCGAGCAGGTCACGCTCATTGAGATCGGCACTGAGCGCTTGCAGTCTGGCAAATATCAGCCACGCCGAGACATGAATGAAGAGGCGCTGGGCGAGCTTGCCAACTCTATCCGTCAGCATGGCATCATGCAGCCGATCGTCATTCGCCCTTTGTTGTCTGGCGAGGATAAGACCAGTGATGCCGTCACGCACGAGATCATCGCAGGCGAGCGTCGCTGGCGTGCGGCAAAGATGGCGGGGCTTGCCAGTATCCCTGCCATTGAGCGAGTGCTGTCTGATGAGATTGCCATTGCGCTGGCGCTGATTGAGAACATTCAGCGTGAGGATTTGAATGTCTTGGAGCAGGCGGCGGCTTTACAAAGATTTCATAGTGAATTTGGCATGAGCCATGCGATGATTGCCGATGTGGTGGGCAAAGCACGGGCTACGGTGTCTAATTTGCTGCGCCTAAACAATCTGCACGATACGGTCAAAGACTATATGCAAGAGGGCTTGCTTGACATGGGTCATGCACGCACACTCCTGTCTTTATCTGCCAAACAACAGCCCATCATCGCCAAAAAAATCATCGATGCCAAGATGACAGTGCGTGATGCTGAAAAACTGGTCAAATCTATTTTAAACCCAGAGCCTGCCAAAAAAGACAAGACGGACAGCCATGAGATCAAGGCGCTGAGCCAAAAAATCTCCGATGCGCTCGGTGCGTCTGTCAAGATTAAGCAAGGTCAAGATGGCAAGGGTAGTGTGGAGATATTTTTCCATGATGATGACGAGTTGCAAGGCTTGCTGGCTCAATTTGGGCTAGATTTGAGCGCATTGGGCTGATGGATATTCTAAGGTGCTTAAAGTTCATTGATTAAAAAGTGCTTGGAGATTTAAGCTTAGAGATTTGGGTTTAGAGATTTAAAAAGCGCCTAGATTTTTACCATCTTTTTTTTTAAAAAAGTGTGATGGGTGGCGATAACGAGCAAACGCCGCCTGTCACAAGCCGCATTAAGCGCTTTGCTTGGAACTTCGAGTCATTTTACCCACGCATCATCAAACAATCTCGTCAAAACCACCACACCAATCAAAACCACCACAATCATAAAAAGACACGCCATGCACACAGCCCATCATCAATCCAAACGCCAAGAAGACTTTGAAAAAGCGGACAAATTCGCCGTCTTTTTGCGCCTGATGTCCTACCTAAAACCCTATTGGTGGGCGTTCATCTTGGTCATCATCGGCTTTGTCATCAGCGCAGGCGGCGAGGTGGCAAGCGCCAAGCTCTTTGAATACATCATCGAGGCGATCAATAATAACGACGACAAACGCAAGTTTTGGTTCCCTTTTTTGGTGATTTTGCTGTTTGTTTTTCGTGGTATTGGCTCGTTTTTGGGTGGGTATTATGCGGCGCTGATGGCACGCAGTTTGGTATATCATCTGCGAGTTGAGGTGTTTAATAAGCTTTTGCGTCTGCCGTCTAAGTTTTATCTGAACAACCCAGCAGGCACGATTTCATCTAAGCTGATTTTTGATGTCGAGCAAGTCACCGCTGCCACCACTGACTCCATTACTACGCTATTAAAAGACGGCTTGACGGTGATTGCGTTGTTTGGGTTTTTGTTTTATACCAACTGGCGACTGACTTTGGTGCTGATGGTCATCGTGCCGCCGATTTTTTGGATCATTAGGCGTGTGTCAAAGCGCTTCGCTCAGCTGTCGATGGATGTCCAAGACACGATGAGTGCGGTCAGCCACATCACCAATGAGGCGATCACAGGCTATCAAGTGGTGAAAAACTATGGCGGTCAGGCGTACGAATCGGCAAGATTTGACAAGGCATCTTTGGAAAACCTGAATAAGGGATTAAAGATTACGGTGCTTGCTGCCATCAATTCGCCAGTGATTCAGCTGCTCATGGCGACGGGTATGTGCTTTGTCATCTGGCTGTCTTTGCGCCCTGAGGTGCTGGGCGATACGAGCGCTGGCGAGTTTGCGTCTTATTTGGTGGCGGCAGGTCTTTTGGCTCGCCCTGTCAAGGCATTGACCGATGTCAATCAAAGACTGCAACGAGGCATCGCAGCAGGTGTGTCCATCTTTGCGCTCATCGATGAGGTCGAAGAGGCGGACCAAGGCACGCTGACCCCTGTCATCACAGGCAATATCAGCTTTCAAAAAGTGGGCTTGACTTATGACAGCGGCACGCAGGCGATCAAGGATTTTAGCCTTGACATCAAGGCAGGCGAGACGGTCGCTGTGGTGGGGCGTTCAGGCTCTGGCAAGACAACGCTTGTCAATCTTTTGACTCGCTCGCTTAGCCCAACGCAGGGGCGGATTTTGATTGATGGCACGCCCATTGATGAGATTAAGCTGTCGTGTTTGCGTGAGCAGATTGCGATGGTCAATCAGCAGGTTACGCTGTTTTTGGATACGGTCGCTCACAACATCGCTTATGGGGCATTATCCAGCAAATCTCGTGATGACATCATTTCTGCCAGCAAATCCGCCTACGCCCATGACTTTATTATGGATTTGCCCAACGGTTATGACAGCTTTATTGGGGCGGACGGTTTGCAGTTGTCAGGCGGGCAACGACAAAGACTCTCCATTGCTCGTGCTTTGTTAAAAGACGCACCGATTTTGATATTGGATGAGGCGACTTCTGCTCTTGATAATGAAAGCGAATTTTATATCCAAAAAGCATTGGAGGCGGTCATGCAAGGTCGCACCACGCTGGTCATCGCCCATCGTTTATCCACCATTGCCAATGCCGATCGCATCATCGTCATGGACAAAGGGCAAATCGTGGAGATGGGTACGCATAATGAGCTGTTGGCCAAAGGTGGTGTGTATCGCACCATGTATGAACGCACTTTTGATGAGCAAAGTGATTGAGTGAAACTGACATGAAAAAAGCCGAACTTTTCATCACAAAAGCGTGGCAAAATCAGTCTGCGTGGCTGACCGCTCTCGCCCCCTTGTCGGCATTGTACGGGGTGGTGGGGCGTGTGCGTAAATCATTGTATGATAACGATAAACTTGCCAAGTACCACGCCCCCATTCCTGTGATGGTGGTGGGTAACATCACGGTGGGTGGGTCTGGCAAGACACCGCTCATCATTGCTTTGGTTAAGTATCTACAAAGTAAAGGCGTGGCGGTCGGGGTCATCAGTCGTGGCTATGGGCGAGAGGGGAGCGAGCCTGCCCTTGTCCATGCCGACAGCACGCCCAGTGAAGTGGGCGATGAGCCGTGTCTGATTGTGGGTGAAACAGGTGTGCCAATGGCGGTGGGGGCAAATCGTGGGCAGGTGATTGATTTACTTATAAAAAATTATCCCAATTTACAACTCATCATCAGCGATGACGGACTGCAACATCATGCCTTGCACCGTGATGTAGAATGGATAGTGGTGGACGGGGTGCGTGGCTTTGGTAATGGTAAGCTGTTTCCGCAAGGGTTTTTGCGTGAGCCTATAGACCGCCTAGATGGAGCGACCGTCATCTATCATGACGCACGAGCCGAGCGATATGCCGATGATGCTCTGCTCATGCACTTAGCTCCCAGTACGCCTGCACCGCTTTTGGGTGGCGAGAAAATTTTACCACCCCAAAAGGTTTATGGCGTGAGCGGTATCGGCTATCCTGCCAGATTTTTTAACACCTTGACCGATTTGGGTTTTGATGTGGTGGAAAAGCCCTTTGGCGACCACCATGATTTTGCCCTTGATGAGCTGACGGATTTGGCGGATTTGCCCATCATCATTACCAGTAAAGATGCGGTAAAAATCCGTGAGCTTGCCAAACGCACACCCCATGCGATTTTTGACAATGTATGGATTTTGCCTGTGCAGGCGGTGTTGTCGCAGAGTGTTTATCAGGAAATGGATAGGGTGCTTGGGAAGTTGGGGGTTTGAAAAGGTAAAAGGGTATGCAAAAGATCAAGAAAGAGAATATCATTCAGACTCTAGTTGTCATTCCTTTTATTCTTGCTGGCTTATTTTTTATTTCAAGAGCTGAAATGCCATCGGAGCATCAAAAACAAATCGGTTTGGATTTTAGAAAATGGCTTGATGATATTACCGTCAATGAAAGTGGCTATATATTGGACGAATATAAAAAATCAAACCTTTATGTTCTATCAAAACATTACGACCATCCACAAGAAATTACTGTTATCAACATCCATCAAAACATTGAAAAAATAGGTATTTGGGAAAAAATTTATGTTGAAAATGAGTCTGCTGGTATCATAGGTAGATATTGTTATCTTGGCTATATGTTGATCACTTATAAAGGTTATTATGCCGATAGTTTTACGAGAAACTCAAGGACGAGATTTACTGTGAGTATAAAGTGGAATAAAGATGGTAATTTTGAATGCCGTAATGCCCAATAAGTTTAGGATTTGGATTTAACTTATGGTCAAATTTACCTAAAAAAATCAAAAATTTTCCCCAAAACTATCATACAATAGACAAGTTAATTTGTATTTCTTAACTTATAGGAACAACCATGACCGCTCCCAAAACCCACATCATCATTCCTGCCCGCTACAAATCCACCCGCCTACCTGCCAAGCCGTTGCTAGAAATTCACGGCAAACCAATGATTTTATGGACAGCCCAAAAAGCCTTGCAAGCCACCTTTGCTGACAGCGTGTGTGTGGCGACTGACGATGACAGGATTTATCAGGTGTGCCAAAATGCAGGCGTGCCTGTGGTGATGACAGGCGAACACGCCTCGGGTACGGACAGATTGGGCGAAGTCGCACGGCTTTTGGGATTTGCCGATGATGACATCGTGGTCAATATGCAAGGCGATGAACCGCTTGTGCCGCCAATTCTTTTGGAGCAAGTCAAAAATCTGCTCATTGACAATCCCCATTGTGTCATGGCGACTTTGTGCGAAGTGATTGACAATTTTGAGGATTTTTATAAAAATTCAGTGGTCAAAGTCGTCAAAGCAGGCACTCAGGCTCTGTATTTTAGCCGCAGCCCCATGCCGTACGATAGGGACGGTCATTTAAAAGATGAGCTTGGCGATAAACCCAAAAACGCTTACCGTCATTTGGGACTTTATGCCTACCGAGTTAAACTGCTCAAAGAATTTGGCACATGGGAGCAAGGCGAGCTTGAAGTGTTAGAAAGCCTAGAACAATTACGCATTTTAGAAAATCACCAGCAAATCGCCATTGATGTGGCAACGGTCAGCCTACCACTTGGTGTGGACACACAGGACGATTTGGATAGGCTCAACGCCATGCCGGTTGAGGAATTTTTGAAGTTTTAAGATGAGCGAGCAATCACAACAATTACCCTATTTTGCACCGCTACTGCCTTGGCAAAACAAGGCTTGGGAGCAGGTTACTTGCCAGTTTTTTGACGGCAAATTACCGCATGGCATTTTGGCAAGTGGCATGGCAGGCATTGGCAAGCGAGCGTTTGTTTGGCGATTTGTGGCGTGGCTACTTTGTCATGACAAGGGCGAGCATGGGGCGTGTGGGTCTTGCCAAAGCTGTGGGTGGCTTAGGGCGGGTACGCACCCTGATTTGATGGTGTTGCCGAGCATTCATCTGCCGACCGCCGAGCCTACCGACAAAACTTCTGCACCAAGTAGCATTAAAATTGACGAAGTGCGAGCCTTGCAAGAATACAGCCACATCAAGGGGCAGGGCGTGCGTCTGATGGTGCTAGACGGAGCGGATACGCTGACCGTTGGGGCGAGCAATGCTCTTTTAAAGACCTTAGAAGAACCCCGTGCAGGCGTGCATTTGATTCTCATTAGCGACAATCCGACGCGTCTTTTACCCACCATCAAAAGCCGTGTGCAGACTTTGCCTTTGCATCACATAAGGCATGAAGCGGCGTTGTCGTTTGTGGCGGATAAGTTGGGCGATGAATCTTTGGCGTATCTTGCCTTGGATTTGGCGGACGGTGCGGTACTAAAAGCGGTGGATTTGCCAAAAGAGGCTTGGTTTGACAAACGCACGCTGTGGCTCAAGACTTGGCTGGCATTGCGAATGGGGCAGAGATTGCCAATGGCGGCAAGCGACTACTGGCAGGGCGTGCTTGGCTTTGATGAATTTGTAATCCTGACACGGCTGATGCTTATTGATGTGGTGCGAGTGGGTTTGGGTTTGCCAAGTCGCCATACGGACATGGATGTGGAAAATCTCATTAAAAATCAAGCGCTTAATTTGCAAGCGATGGAGAATTTTTTGCTTTATTTGGACGATGTGGTGCTGTCCGTTCGTCAAAATGTCCAAGAAAAATTGGCGTATGATGGGCTGTTTGTGGCGCTTGCCAAGCTATAAAATGTGAGTAAATGCCAATGATAAAGCCTGTGCTTGAAATCTTATATCAAGACGATGATTTGGTGGTGGTTAATAAACCTGCCAAAATGCTCGTTCATCGCTCGTGGCTGGATAAGCACGAGACGGTGTTTGTGATGACGACTTTGCGAGACATGCTTGGGACTTATGTGTATCCTGTACATCGCCTTGACCGCCCAACTTCAGGCGTTTTGTTGTTTGCCAAATCAAGCGAGGCGGCAAGGATTTTGTCTTTGCAATTTGAACAGCACACGGTAGAAAAGTCATATCTGGCGGTGGTGCGTGGTCATCTTTTGGGGTGTGGGCGAGTGGATTATCCTTTAAAGGTCAAATTGGACAAAATCGCCGATAAATTTGCCAACACCGACAAAGCCCCAGAGACGGCAATCACCGATTATGAAAATCTGGCAACTTGCGAACTGCCCATCGTCTCCACGCCACGCTACGCCACTTCTCGCTACAGCCTGATGAAACTGACCCCAATCACAGGTCGCAAGCACCAGCTTAGACGGCACATGACACACCTATTCCACCCTATCGTGGGCGACACCACGCACGGCGACACCGCCCAAAACCGTACGGTGGCGGACTTCACAGGCGTATCACGGCTGCTCTTGCACGCACACTCGCTCGCCTTTGATGACCTAAGTGGCGAGCGCATCTCGGTGGTCGCACCATTGGATGTAGATTTTCAAAAAGTGATGAGCGACTTTGGCTGGCTGTGTGCCTAGGCGTCCAAGTGCTTTGATTGGCTAATATTTAAATCGGCGATGAATTTCAATCAGTATTAAAATCTTTGCTGAAAAATACTTACATTTGTCATAAAAAATGCTAAAATATGCGCATTTTATCAAAACATTTCTATCAGGCTTAACTCTATTAGGCTTAATAGGGCAATCATCAAAAAACTCTCTTTTTTCCTTTGATTTTTAGGCGGCAAGAGTGACGGTCGCTTGTGGCTCTGTGTGGCAAAATTTTGTGTTTTTGAGTGATTGTTGGCAAATGAAAATGTTTTGAAATATATTGATTATTCATAAAGGGCGTAAGCCTTGAGGGTTGTTATGCAATTAACCGCAAAAGATGTACGCATGAATCTGCGTGCCACTGACAAACAAGACGCCTTATCGGTGCTGGCTGGAATTTTGGTTGAAGATGGTCTGACTGCCGAGGGCTATTTGGCAGGCTTGCAGACTCGTGAGGCTCAGTCGGCGACTTATTTGGGGCAAGGTATCGCCATTCCGCATGGCACGCCAGATTCTCGTGAATACATTGTAAAGACAGGTGTTCGCTTGGCACATTTTGCTGATGGCGTGGTCTGGAATGACGAGGGCGAAAAGGTGTATCTGGCGGCGGTGATTGCTGCAAAATCTGACGAGCATTTGCAGGTTTTAAAACAGCTGACCAAAGTCTTGACGGACGATGTGGCGGATAAGATTCGGTTCGCCAAAAGTGCTGACGACATACTTGCCATCATTAACGGCAAGCCCAAATCTTTGATTTTAAATGAAAATCTGATCAAAATTGACGAAAAAGCCAAAGACACAGACGCTTTGTTCATGACGGCATTAAACGCCCTAAAATCGGCAAATTTGACAGAGTCGGTCAGCTTGTTGTCATCAAAATCACAAGTGCTGTCTAAATATGTGCAGTGCGTGAGTTTTGTGGGCGATGAAAGTCAGGTTTCCCAGTCGGCATTGTCGCTTGCCATCAGTGGTCAAAACATCGCACCAAAGGCGGTGGCGGTGGTCGTGGCAAATGAGCATTTGGACGCCAAAAAACTGGCGGCAGCTTATGATGTGCTGATGGATGATGAGTTTGAGACGGCGTTGGCATGTGCAGATAAAGAGGCTATTGCCAAACTTTTGGGCGTGGAGTCTAGCGAGTCTTGGGCGTCTAAGACGGCAGTGATTTTAAATGAACATGGCTTGCACGCACGCCCTGCCACAGCGTTATCTACGCTTGCCAAAGAAGTGGCAGGCGAGATTAAGGTGTCGGTTGATGGCGGATTTTTTGTGTCTGCCAAGAGTCTAAGTCGTCTGCTGTCTTTGGGGGCGGTGCGTGGGCAAGTATTAAAGTTCATCGCCGAGCCTAAGACGGATGCGGTGGCACATTTGGATAAGCTGGTGCAAGCGGTGGCAGATGGTTTGGGCGAGGAAGTAGAGCCATTTGAAGTGTCGTCTGCTCACCCACAGCAGGCTGATGCACCGACTGTATTAAATTTTAGCGACACACAAAAAATCGTGGCAGGCGAGAAGGCTGTCGCCATCACAGCGTCATCTGGCGTGGCGGTGGGCGAGGCGTTCGTGGTGCGTGATGTGCGATTTGATTATCCTGCGACGGCAGATGATCCAGCGGTGGAATTTGAGCGATTGACAAATGCGATTGATGTCGTGAAAGCAGAGCTGTCGCAGATGGTGTCTGGTGCAAAAAATGCCGACATTGCCAAGATTTTTACCGCTCATTTGGCATTGCTTGATGATGAAGAGATTGTCTTTGGGGCAAAAGATGGTATGGATGAGGGATTGTCGGCAGAGGCGGCTTGGCATGCTCATATTGAGACGACCGCCAAGATTCAGTCGGCGGTTGCCAATCATCTGCTTGCTGAGCGTGCGGCAGATTTAAGAGATGTGGGACAAAAAGTGCTGGCAGTGCTGACAGGACAGAGTCTGCACACAGAGCCTACCACGCCTTATGTGTTGATTAAAGAAGATTTGTTGCCATCAGATGTGGCGCGTCTTGACCCTGCTCGTGTGGCGGGCATCTTGACGGCAGTGGGTGGAGCCAGTTCGCACAGTGCTATCGTGGCAAGGGCGTTGGGCATTCCTGCATTGGTTGGGGCAGGCAGTGATGTACTGGGTGCGACACAAGGCGTACCAGTATTGATGAATGCGTCTGAGGGTTGGTTTGTGATTGACCCAAGTGATGAGCTGATCTTGGAGAGTCAAAAAGCCCAAGAGCTATTAAAACAGCGCAAAGAGCTTGCCAATCAGCACGCCTTAGAGCCTGCCGTCATGACAGATGGTCATCAGGTCGAGGTGGTGGTGAATTTGGGCAATGTCCATAATACCGCCAAGGCAGTGGCAAGCGGTGCAGAAGGTGTGGGGCTACTTCGTACGGAGTTGGTGTTCATGGCTCATCGCCAAGTGCCTGACATTGACACGCAGATTCGTGATTATGAGCAGGTGTTTGATGCCTTGGAAGGTCGTCCTTTGGTGGTGCGTACGCTGGATGTGGGGGGCGATAAGCCTTTGCCATATCTGCCCATGCCAAGCGAAGAAAACCCATTTTTAGGCTTGCGTGGCGTGCGTCTGTCGCTCAAACAGCCTAACATGCTCAAAGATCAGCTCATCGCCTTGATTAAGGCATCAAAAGGGCGGGATCTGCGTATCATGTTCCCAATGGTGGGGCGACTTGAAGAATGGACGGCAGCCAAAGCGGTCTTGGACGAGGTGCGAGCCGAATATCCGCACGACACCTTACAAGTGGGCATCATGATTGAAGTGCCAAGTGCGGCAATCATGGCGAATGCTTTTGCCAAAGAAGTGGATTTTTTTAGTATCGGTACGAACGACTTGACCCAGTATGTGATGGCGATTGACCGTGGGCATCCGATCTTATCCAAAGATGCTGACGGTCTGCACCCAAGCGTACTGATGCTGATCCATCACACCGTGCAGGCAGCTCATGCTCATGGCAAGTGGGTGGGCGTGTGTGGCGAATTGGCAGGCGATGAAAAGGCGGTGCCGATTTTGCTGGGCTTGGGTGTTGATGAGCTCAGCATGTCAGTGTCGAGCATTGCACTGGTCAAACAACAAGTGCGTGAGCTGAATATGGCGGATTGCCAGTTTTTAGCCAAGCGTGCTTTGGCTTGCCAAACGGCGGGCGAAGTGCGTGCGTTGTCTGTGCAAGGTGGTGCGTAATGCGTGTGCTTTGTATTACCCTAAATCCTGCCATTGACATGACGGTGTCGGTGGTGGGTCTCAAAGTGGGCGAAGTCAATCGTGCGACCACTGCCCAATCCGACCCAGCAGGCAAAGGGCTTAACGCTGCTCAGATTTTGGCGGATCTGGGTATGGATGCGGTGGCGTCTGGATTTTTGGGCGAGCAAAATGCGTCTGTATTTGAAGAGCTGTTTGCTCATCGTCAGCAGTTGGCAAGTGATGAGTCGGTTGGCACTGTTACTGATGAATTTGTCCGTGTGGCAGGCGAGACTCGCACCAACATCAAATTGACCGACCAAGGCACGACCACCGACATCAACGGCACAGGTTTTGTGGTGGGCGAGCAGGACAAATCGGCATTATTGACCAAATTAACCAAGCTTGCCAAAGACTGTCAAGCGGTATTGATTGCAGGCAGTGTGCCACAGGGCTTTGAGATGGCAGATTTTGATGCACTGCTGTCGGCTTTGACAGCGGTCAATGATAAAGTGGCGGTTGATGTCAGTGGTAAGGCTTTGAAAGTTGCCTTAAAACATCAGCTGTGGCTAATCAAGCCTAATGATGACGAGCTTTTTGAGATTTTTGGACAATCTGCAAAAACTTTAAACGAGCAGGCGGCTTTATTGGCAGGCTTGCCGATTGAGCATATTGTCGTATCCATGGGCGAGCGTGGCGTACATTGGTTCTGTGGCGATGAGATTTATGGATCCTTGCCACCCAAGATGACCGTCAAAAGTACCGTTGGGGCTGGCGATACGCTGACCGCTGGCATGATGGCAGGGCTATTGGCAGGCTTAGCACCTACCGATATTTTGGCTCGTGCGACAGCCTTATCCGCCCATGCGGTGAGCATTGTCGGCTTTAAGGCGGCAAGCCCAGACAGGCTTGATGAGCTGTTGGCAAAGGTGAGTGTACAGCCATTGCAGTTGTCTTGATGGCTTGTGATTAGACTTGGCCGTAAGGGCGAATATTATTTGCCCCTACCACACCGCAATAAATGTTAGATTTGTTGAGTGCATCATGCCAAAAAACCGATCATTTTTTTAACCAAAATTTTATAAACAATAGGGAAAACCTATGCAATTTTTAACCGCTTCTTATGTGATTGTGCCTGAGCAAAACGCACCGCACACATTATTGATTGCCAAAAAACTGGCAAAAGCCTTGCAAAATCAAGGCGTACCGGCAACTGTCTCATTGACCGAGCAGGCAAATCAAGCTCATAAAGTCATCATTGGCGACAAGTCCGCCGTTGATGGCAAAACCATTTATCTAAACCAAAACGAGCTGGACATCACTCGCTTTGATGATGAAAATTATCTACAATCGCTGTTTGCTTTGGCATCATTTGACCAAGCGCCAAGCACAGCGGCGGCATCAGCACCGCAGGCAGGCAAGGCATTTAATGTGGTGGCAGTTACCGCTTGCCCAACTGGTGTGGCACATACTTTTATGTCGGCAGAGGCGATTGAAAACTACGCCAAAGCACAAGGTTGGGATATTAAGGTTGAGACTCGTGGTCAGGTCGGTGCTGGTAATCCAATCAGTGCGGACGAAGTGGCGGCGGCAGATTTGGTGTTCGTGGCGGCAGACATTGATGTGGATTTGGCAAAATTTGCTGGCAAAAAAATGTACCGCACTTCGACAGGTCTTGCCCTGAAAAAAACCGCCCAAGAATTTGACAAGGCATTGGCGGAGGCGAAAATCTATCAAGGCGGTGCGGCGGCAAGTTCGGCAGGTAATGAAACCG
The DNA here is from genome assembly GCF_029581575.1 of Moraxella nasibovis. Classification (NCBI taxonomy): domain Bacteria; kingdom Pseudomonadati; phylum Pseudomonadota; class Gammaproteobacteria; order Moraxellales; family Moraxellaceae; genus Moraxella; species Moraxella nasibovis. The sequence goes on from NZ_CP089975.1 coordinate 696,197, forward strand.
CCAGCCAAGAGAAAAAAGGCGTGTATCAGCACCTGATGACTGGTGTGTCGCACATGCTACCGCTTGTCGTGGCGGGTGGTTTGCTCATTGCCATGTCGTTCATGTTTGGCGTGGAAGCCTTTAAAGATGCGGCGATCGCTTATGGCTTGCCAAAAGCGTTGATGGACATCGGTGGTGGTAGTGCGTTTGCTTTGATGATTGCGGTGTTCTCTGGCTATGTGGCGTATTCTATCGCTGATCGCCCAGGTCTTGCGGTGGGTCTGATCGGCGGTATGCTTGCCAATACAGCAGGGGCTGGTATTTTGGGCGGTATCGTGGCAGGCTTTTTGGCAGGTTATACCGTCAAATTTCTAAACGATGCGATTAAATTGCCACCAAGTTTATCTGCATTAAAGCCGATTTTGATTTTGCCGTTATTGGGTTCGCTGATTGTTGGTTTGTTGATGATTTATGCGATCAACCCACCTGTGGCAGCGTTGATGGAAATGCTGACAAACTGGCTAAAATCAATGAATGATGCCAATGCAATCATTTTAGGCTTGATTTTGGGCTTGATGATGTGTGCCGATATGGGTGGTCCAATTAACAAGGCGGCTTATACTTTCTCGGTGGGTATGATCGCCTCAGGCGTTTATACACCGATTGCGGCGGCGATGGCGGCAGGTATGGTACCGCCGATTGGTATGGCGATTGCTACTTGGATTGCTGCCAAAAAATTCAACGACAACCAAAAAAATGCTGGCAAAGCATCATTCGTACTGGGTCTGTGCTTTATCTCTGAAGGGGCGTTGCCGTTCGTAGCGGCAGATCCTGCCCGTGTGATTATCGCATCATTGATTGGCGGGGCGATTACTGGTGCGATTTCTATGAGTCTTGGCATTGCTCTGCAAGCACCACATGGCGGTCTGTTTGTGATTCCGTTCGTCTCACAGCCTTTGATGTATTTGGTGGCGATTGCGGTCGGTTCGGTGGCGACTGGCGTGATTTATGCGACCATCAAGCCAAAAATTGCTACGGCTTAATTGTTACAGCCTAAGCCGCATTTTTTGACAAAAAAACACAAAACCTGTCCTTTGATGGGTTTTGTGTTTTTTATTGGTGTGTTACAATAAAAAGCTTGTTCTACATCTGCTGAATTTTTAAAGTCCTTGAGAATTTTGGGTTTCGTTCCACTCAACCCAGCCTACGACATCACATAATTTTGTGGCAAACTTTAATATTTGATGGGTGTAATTATTGATTGATTGACAAAAGGGGAGTGATTGTGATGAGTGTTATGAATTATCAGTCAAAAACCAAGCCAGTGCTGATGTTGTCTGGTCTTTGTGGGGTGTTGTTATTGTCAGCTTGTGCCAGTAAGCCCACCTATCAGCAAGGCAGCAGTAAGGCGGTCGGCGGCTCAAATGCCCCGAAAGTCGTGATGAATAACAAAGGTGTACCCAGTCATCATCTGGTCAAGCAAGGCGACACGGTAAGTAAAATCGCTGAGCGCTATGGACTCAACTGGCGTGACATCGGTCGCATCAATAATCTGAATTCCCAGTACACCATCTACACAGGACAGTGGCTGACACTTTGGCAAGGCAATGCCAGCAGCAACACGACAGCGGCCACCACGCCACCACGCCAAAGCACCACGGCACGCTCTCAGGTCACAGCGACACCAACACCCCCAGCTGTGACGACCACGACCAGTACACCTTCTTACACACCGCCACCAGTCACCGCCAGTGCGCCACCTTCTGTGGGCAGTGCAGGCTTGATGCAGTTTCGCTATCCTGTGGGTAGTGGCAACCCTGTGGTGCGCCGCTTTGGCACCACCACCATCAATGGTCAGGCAGTGACCAGTCAGGGCATGTGGTTCTCTGGTCGAGCGGGGGATGCGGTGCTGGCAAGCCGTACGGGCACGGTACTGCACGCCGATGGCAATATTGACGGAGCGATGATCGCCATTGCGCATACTGACGGCTTTGTGAGTAATTATTTCCATATCCAAAATGCGCAGGTCAAATCAGGGCAGACCGTGCAGGCAGGGCAGCAGATCGCCACCATGCGTGCGCAAGCCGATGGTGCGGCACTGCTTGAATTTCGTATCGCTCGCAATTCAAGCTACATTGATCCATTGTCTGTTTTAAAATAATTTGCCATGATCGTCCGTGATAAAAGCAACCGCTTAAAGCTGTTGTTTGTATGGCGTGGCACGGTGCTACCAAAGGTGCTGCCGCTTGTGCTTGCGCTGATGGCGATATCGATGGTGGCTTGGGGCTTGACGCATTATAAGGTCTATGCCGTGACGGGCGTGCCTGCGGTGGGCTTTACGGTGTTTGGCGTGGTGCTCTCCATATTTTTGGGCTTTCGCAATACCGCTTGCTATGAAAGATGGTGGGAAGGGCGTAAGCTGTGGGGTGCGATGATCGCCAACACACGCCATCTGACACGAGACAGTCATTTTTTACCCAATGACGAACGAAAGCAGCTACTCATTGAGATGCTGCTTTTTGTGGGACTCTTACGCAACCGCCTGCGTGGACAGACGGCGGATAGGGCGCAGTTTGCACATTTTCATGATTTGGCTGATGATGAGCTTGACGCCCTGAATCATCATGTCAATGCGCCACAGGTCATGCTTGAAAAGATGCAGCTGCGCTTGATGAGAGCGGTGCAGACAGGGCAGGTGAGCGACATTGTTTATACGAGCATTCAGCGCCATGTGATTGAGATGGGTAATATTCAGGCGGGCTGTGATCGTATCGCCAGTACGCCTTTGCCGTTTCCGTATTCGGTGCTGCTGCATCGTGCGGTATTTTGTTTTTGTTGGATGTTGCCCTTTGGTCTTGAATCGGTGATGGGTATTTGGACGCCGTTTTTGGTGGGGTTTTTGTCGTATTTATTGCTTGGGCTTGATGAGCTTAGCCATCAGCTAGAAGAGCCATTTGGCACGGCTGACAATGATCTGCCGCTAGATACGATGGTGCGACTGATGGAGCGTGAGACCTTATCTTTGCTGGATTTGCCACTGCCTGCACCCATCAATGCTGATGCGTCTTATAATTTTTCCTAAGCTTTCGTGCTGAGTGCATCAAAGATTTTCAATGACTGCTGATGATTATGATGTCAGCTGGCGACTGTTTGGCTTTTTAATAAAAAAAATCAAGGGTTTATGATGTATAAACCCTTGATTTTTTTTGACTTTAAATTTGGTGGGCCCACACAGACTCGAACTGTGGACCAAGGGATTATGAGTCCCCTGCTCTAACCGACTGAGCTATAGGCCCAAAAAAAATTATCCAATAATTACAACAACTTATTGAATGTTTATATTGTACATCAATCCAAAAATGATTGCAAATATTTCTAGTAGACGCATAGTAGACCACATAGAAATGTTGTATAATATCGCTATTTGTTGCAATATGGCGATATTATACACAATGACGAGCAAAAACAAAAGAGTTAGACTCACAAAAAATTTGATTGAGTCTCTCCCTGCTGACCCCGCCATTTACCGAGACAGTGATTTGATTGGTTTTGCGGTGCGTGTCCAGAAGACCTACAAGACTTACATCGTTGAGAAAAAAGTCAATGGACAAGCCGTCCGCCACACACTCGGCATCGTTGGACAGCTCACATTGCCCCAAGCTCGCCAAAAGGCAAGTGAGACGCTGGCGATGATGGGTCAGGGTATTAACCCAAATGAGCAAAAACGCACTGAACAAAAAGCCCACGAGCATGAGCGAGAATTAAATCGCCAACATCCTACCCTTGCCGATGCTTACACCGCTTTTTTGAGTGAACGCACGCTAAAACCAAATACTCGCCACGATTACGACAAAGTGATGGAAAAATATCTATCAGATTGGCAAAATAAAAAACTTGCCGACATCACAAGAAAAATGGTGCAAGACAAACACAAAGCCTTGACCGAAAACAGCCCAGCACAGGCAAATATGGCAATGCGAGTCTTTCGGGCGGTGTATAATTTTGCGGTTGAGCATTATCTTGGTGATGACGAAAATCCGCTACTGCCCGCCATATCACCCACCAAAACTTTGACCGCAAAAAAGGCGTGGAATAAAATCAAACGCAAAAAGACTTACATCAACGAAGACAAAATGCCAGATTGGGTAAAAGCGGTTGTAGAGTTTGAAAATCGTGGGCAGTCATTAGAAACGAACAAAGATTTTTTATTGACTTTAATATTAACAGGGTTTAGGCGGAGCGAATGCGAAAGCATCGCATGGTCGGCAATCGATTTAAAATATGGTTTTGTATCCTCCATTGACCCAAAAAATAGCGAGGTCCACACCCTGCCAATGGGTGATGTGCTTTGGGCTTTGATGAAAAAAAGACGAAAATATATTACAGGAAATTGGGTATTTCCGTCCGCCAAATCCAAAAGCGGACACATTGTCAATATTTCCAAAGTGCGTGAAAAAATCAATAATGAATGTGGTGTCAAATTTACTTTTCACGATTTACGCCGAACCTTTGCTAGCATTGCCGAGAATTTAGATTACGGTCAATATACAATTAAACGCCTGCTAAACCACAAAGATGACGATAACGATGTAACGGCAGGATATGTGCAAATCAGCGATAAAAAACTACGCCAAGCAATGAATGAAATTGAAAGTACCGTATTGGGAGAATGGCGAGAATTTTTATTAGATGAATACAATAAAAAAGCCCTATGACAGGGCTTTTTTGTAATTATAATAATTGGGGTCGGAAGTATGTGGCACTTTGTCGAATTTATTTAAGTAGTCTAATACATCTGACTTTTGGTAATAAATCACTTTTTTACTGTGTTTAATAAATGGTATGCCGTCGCCATTGCACCGCTTGGCTTGCAGCCACGACAGCGACTTATTCAAAATAATCGCAATCGTAATGGGTGGGAAAACAGCGTCATCGCTTGCCGACCAAAAGCGGTCGGACTCGGATTTGGCTTGTTCTGCGGTTAATGTTTTTAGTTTTGACATTTATACTCCTAATAATTATCGTGTGGAATAGATAGCGTTGCCATGCGTGTTGTTGTCTTCTCAAACCCTTTGGGGCTATATATCCCTTACAATCATGATTTGGAATCAACTGACGATACTGCACCCAGTTTGTGAAGTTACCTGAGTAAGGTATCATTGCACCTCTGCTCCAATGAGTAATACCAGCGTGTGCTTTTCTTGTATTATCAATAGGTGTAGCACAATGCTCAAAAGCTGAAGCGTGGACTGGCTCACTGCCGACCAGTCTGTCGTAGAGAGAAATAGCTTTTTCAATACTAGTATCATTCTTACGATATGATACTTGGGCTGCACATGAGCATGAGATTTTGATAGCGGTATCTAAATCAACAATGCTAGGTAGTTCTGTCTCGTCTGTTATGATATAGATTAACTGACCATCAACATTGCGAGAATGTCTGACATACGGTGTATGCCACTCACCTGCGTACAGTACTTCAGGCTCACTCTCTTGCATAGCACCATACATCAAATCAGCTAACTGTTTAATCTCAGGTTGGGCATCGGTATGACAACGCAGATTAAAAAAGTTGTCAAAGCTAGTCGCAGTAACGAGCGTTTTCATCATCTGGAATGGCTCTAAAATCCGATTAACTACTTGCTTATGCAAGCCAAGACGCTCTAATTTGAACGCATAATAAATAGCTGAGTCTGCTGCTTCGCACCATGCTTTTTCACAAGCATCAACATCTGCTTGTTCGTCTTTGGCTTGCATACCCGCCTGATTTAACCCCCAGTGAATTGGCATAGCAGGATTTAATCCGACTTGGTCTATTGCTGTACGAATAGGAATTGCCCTACTACTAGCAGCATTGCGACTGAACTGACGATGCGTCATAAGCTCGCTGTGGATATAGCGATGATACTCTAATTCAAAAGTAGTAATACGCTGTCCTGTATGTGCCGACACGCTGTCAGCGATGATAGTTGCTTTAATCATTTCTTACCTCGTTCTTTGAACATTTGAATTAACTTATCCTTAATTTTAGGTACTCCTTTGTCATCACAACCAAACTCATACCTATATACTATGGCATCATGAAACGCTTCTATGGCTCCAATAAATTCTTGAAGTATTGCTAAATCCTCAGGAATATCTTCAAGTTTACCATAAACCTGCTCAAGTTTTTCTTTGTTCTCAGGCGTGGCTAGGAAAGCAAATTGCTGTGGTAGGCAAATTCTAGTACCTGACTTAAACAAACACCCTCCTGCATTTATTCTAAACATCGTACCACCATGAAAAATGAGTAGTTCTTTGCCGTCAGTACCACCAATAGCTCCTACTTTATACAACTTATTTGATACTGATGGTAGATAGACTAAATCGTTAAACTTAATTAGTTGTGTCATCTCGGTTCTCCACTAATTTACATAGGTCATCTAAGTAGCACCATTCGATTTCAGGTGCATTTGATGGTTCGAAACTCTTGCTCATCTCTACAGAAAAATAATGCTTATATGGAGCATCTCTAAATTCTAAAGTATGTTCTACAAGAGGGGTGCGTCTCCCTGTGGGGATTTTATAATCTTCTACAGACATCGCACTATTATATTCATACTCACCATCTTTACTTTGGCGAATGATTAACTCCCTATAATGGTCGGGTGTTTCGTCCGCAAATTTATGCCATAGCTTCATTCATCTTTCTCCATCAATTCTTTCTCGTATTCATCAAGTTTGGCTTGCAAAATACGCATTGCTTGATTGCCTACCTCAACCATTTGTGGTTGTTGCATGACTTGGTTGGCTGTGTATAAGCCTAGTGCGGTGTACATGGTTTGCTTACTAGGTACTGCGATTTTAAGTAAACCTAATACGCAAAATACAAGCAATGCTGGTATATACACTTTGTATAGGAAAGGTTTCACTTCGTCAAAACCATAAATATCAGCGTGCGAAGCCATAATAATAGTCGCTACAGTTAATGCCGCAAGCAAAACAAACAATACAAACATCAGTGCGAATGATAAATTCCCAAAAATATCAATCAAATAAAGGTATAAAATCAAATCGCTCATTATCAAACTCCTGATGGTTTATTTTCATTTGACACCACTCAATCCTCCAAAACAATCTCGCCATTGACGAAGTCGATAATGTTTTTATTAGTTTGTGGGTCGAATGGAACGGCAAATTTCCACTCTTTACTACCTACATACGATGCGGTACTGGTAAGTATAATACTGTTAATTAAATCCACATAGTCAAAGTCGTCTTCGTCATCACTAACTCTGCAAGGGATATAACCCCAATCAGCCTCAATCATCGCTAGGATAATGTCTATAGCCCCTTTTTGCGTTGGTGGGTTCTCAAGGTCAGGATATACATGGACTAACTTGTCATACCATTCCTGTGTTGCGGGGAAAATACTAGGGTTTGGGTCTGTATGGTAGCGTTTGCCGTCAGCCGTAAAAGAATCTTTGTCGCCGATGCCTCCCCAAACAAGCCCAACGATGTATGGTCCACTACCAACAGAGGCTCTTAGGGTTAAAGCCTTGTTTGATACTGTTGGATAATAAACCTTATCACCCTCTTTAAAGTTAAAATCAGTCATCAACTTTTCCTCCTCCTAATTTAATCAATGCTTTAGCATGAGCAATAGCGTTTTCTTTACTTAGATGGATTAAACCCCGCTTAAGTCTAAATCTATCTACTTGGTCATCGTCCCAACTAACTGGAATATAGAAGACATCACGCCCTACAGCAGGCATATAATACTCACTTCCTCGTTTTGGTGGTTCGCTCACAGGCTTTGGAAAACTTACATCGCCTACAGTAATCATTTCTTGGACTGGACGGAAAACAAAATGACCTCTAAGGATAGCCTCAACAGATACTCCGTTACTTAAACTATAAAAAGGTCGCCAGTCGCTCTGGTTGTACCATCTGTACTCTAAATTTTTACCATCAGCAAGGGCTTGCAACGCTTCTTGTGGGGTTAAATTAATTCTCATTCTCCTAATTTATTCACCGCATTCACCAGCTCTGCCAAATCCTCTTTGGTGAGTGTGAGGGTCTTTGAGCTGGCACGGCGGTTTAAAAAGATTTTGACTTTGCCTTTTTCTACTTGGTAGCCCATCAAAGGATTAGGCGTAAAAGGGCGGTTTCGTTTTTTAGCATGCAAGATTTCAGCTTGTGATGAAGTAACATCATTTTCAACTGCTTTTAGCTGATAGCCCACGCCGTCAAACTCAACGCTCATGTGTTTTAGTGCCGTGGTGATGGTCTTTCTTGACAGTTTGGTAATGGTCATCAGCTCACCCACAGATAGCCCCAAATCGGCATTTTCTAGGGCTTGGGTGATTTCGGTGATGATGGTTTGTAGTTGGTTCATGGTTGCTCCTTAAAACGGAATGTCGTCATTTTGGTACACTGTATTTTGCGGTGGTCGTTGCATGGCGGTGGATGGGCTTGGCATCATACCTTGTGGGTACTGGCGTTGCGGTGGGTTGCCATTATTTTTGTTTGCTTCACGCTCGGCTGCATTGCGACTGTTCTCGGATGACTTTTTGGCATAAGCAATAGAGCCTTCAATTTGCCCTTGTGCTGGCGGTAGATTTTCCAAAAACTGCTTGGCATTTTGGGTGGATTGGTGATGGTACACGGCGGATAGGTTTAGATTGTGCTTAATGCCATTTTGCCCGTTGTAGTGATTTTCTGACAGGATAATTCCCACAAAAGCACCCACAAGCTCAGGGGCAATCAAACCTTGCTTATCCACCACGCCCCCAGCTTCAAAGTCATAGACTTTGTAGGTGCCTTGTGTTTGATTTAGCCCTGCAATATTGTTAAATGCTAAGATAGCATTAATCTGACGATAGCCTGACAACTGCTCGCCTTGCGAATTTTCAAAATAAATCTTGATGTCGTCGCTGGTCTCATTATTGGCATTGACAAAATTCACGCTTAAAAATTTCGCACCGCCTTGTGATACGCCCCAATAGGCTTGGGTGATTTTGACCGCATGAAATTCATGGGCGGATAGTCGGCTTGAACCACCTGCTTTTTTGGCGGATTGGTCGTTGCGTGTGAAAAAATAGCTCATTTTATTGCTCCTGTTCTAGGGTTTTGGGTAAGTTGTAATATTCGCAAATCGCATTATCCACAAACTCTAAATCATTCGGGATAAGCTCATCATCGAACATCTCAAAAGGGGTTTTAACGGTTGTAAAACCGTTGTTTTGCGTCAAAAAGAAATGCTTGCCGTTCTCAATGTGTGTTTGTAGCACAATGCCAACCATGCCCTCAGGCGTGATTTTCTCGTCAAGCAATTTACCAATGGTTTTTAGCTTGGTTTTGCCGTCCACTTCATCGGTATGGCTTAGGATATAAACACGCTGATAAGGCTTCATTTCGTAGTTGATGATGTTTAAAATTTGCCAAATGTTTTTGCCGTTTTGCGTGTATTTGTCAAAGCCTTTGATGTCGCTATCTCTCATAAACTTATTGCTCATCAGATATTGAAAATCATCAATCACAATGATGGGGGCGGTACTGCGCCTTAGTTTTTCAATAATCAAAAATGGGTCATCGCTGACAAGTTGGCGAAAATTAGCCCATCGAAAGGGTAAAAACTTGCCAACCACATTGATAAAACCAACATTATTGGGGTCTAAATTTTTAAGCGAAAAGGATTTACCGCTTCCGCTATGACCTAAGATAAATACTCCAATAGCCATTATTTAATCCTCAAATGTTCACCTTGCACCAATACCGCACCATCAATCTGAACATCAGCTTGCAAAGCTTTTTTGATGGCAGTTGTGTCGGCGGTGATGGTGTGTTTTTGGTATTCTTCTGGCAGATGCTCGGGGCTTATGTCCAATCGTACGCTTGGCGCCGATGCCTGCACCCACATCTTGCCTGTCTCAAACTCAAATTTGTTTTGACCGCTGGTCTTGATAGCCAAAAATACGGCATTTTTAAGCCGTTCTAGGCTGTTATCAATGGCTTTTTTACGCTTGGTTAAGCGGTCAATCTCAGCCTCGTAAGCACTCGCTTGTGCGTCAAGATTGAGCATGACATGGCGATAGCTTGCCAGCTTATCCGTCAAATCGCCATCTATCAGCCCCAAAATGGCTTGCACCTCGTCATCATCAGCGGTGGGGCTGTCGCCATCATCTAAGCGTGCTTGTAGTGCGTCCATTCGCTCTTGAATGTCGGTTGTGATTTGATACAAGTTCATTTCATTCCTCCCAAGGTAATCCAAATTCATGTTCAAGCTGATAAAAATAATCCGCCATTTCTTGCTCAAACAAGGCTTTTTCTTCATCGCTAAACGCTTGTTCTTGCCAGTCTAAATAAGCATCGTTACTTAAACTCATCTTGTCTCTCCATTTTGACGATAAATTTTGATAAATTGGGCGATGAGCTTGTCATCACCGCTCATCACAACTTTATGAAAGCCAGTAAACAACTTAACAAAGCGTTGGTTTTCTTTTGCTAGAATGCCAACTTTGACATTTAAGTCATTGATGGTGGCAATGTTTGCATGGTAGCACTGCCACAGCTCCTTGTTTTCTTTGTAAAGCCGTGCCAGCTCTTGCTTTTGTATGTGTTTTTGGCTAAGCATGATTCCGTAGCTCCATCAGTTCTTCATGCTGCAATCTGTTAATAAATTCCAACTGTGCAATTTTTTGCAAGGCTTCTAAATAAAGGGCGGTAAGCTGCGCCATTTGTTCAGCATTGTATTGTGGCATGGTTTTCTCCTTGGTATTTTTTAGCAATCTCTTCAAGCTCGCTTTGGGTGTGCTTGGCTTGTTTTTGGTTTTTTAGGCTAATTAAGCGGTCAATCTTGTCTTTGCCGATTTTACTTTCAAGCCATCTTGCCGCCTCTGGAATGTCTTTTTGATACCAATACACATGGCAGTGATAGCATAGGGCAAGGGCGTTGTCTGGCTCATAGCGAATGTTGTAGTAACGCCGTGAGAAGTGGTGGCTGCATTGCAGGCTGTTAGAATTTGGCTCGTATTGTTTGCCGCATCGCTCACAGCAGTAATTTGCACGCCTACGAATGAAGTCGCTAAATGCCTTATCCGCCACATTCCAAGTAAAGCCTTCCTTGACCGTTTTGCCTTCATCGCTTAGGGCTTTTTCGCACTTTTTGATAAAGGTTACCGTCTCGGACAACAGGTCATACAAAGAAGTCTGCCCAAATTTTTTGGCATCTCGCCTCCAAGTGCCAAGCTCTTTTAAGAGCTTTTCGCCAGCCGTCATTTGCACGGTTGTTGTATCAATAATCATCGTTTAGCCTCCAAAGATGCTTTATATTCAGCGATGCGCTCTCGTTCTATCTCGTACTCTTTGTCCCATGCCATTAGCATGAGCGACATGAAAGCCCACATCACAAGTGTGAGTAGCGCCCAACCGATTACATAACGCATGATGTTTTCTCCTTTTTAAATTCCGTCACCACATATTCCGCAACAAATTCTCTTAATTCATTCTCAATCTGTCGCATCTGCATTGGGGTGGGTCGCCAGTCAGAATCTGTGATGATAATGCTGTGAAGGCTTGATAATTCATAGCTTTCACGAGCATACACCGCCTTAAATCCGCCGTGGTATTCGTACTCTTCGGGCTGATAATCCACTTCAAACTCAAAGCCAAATTCACAATATCGCTCATCATCTTCATCAGCATAGACGATGAATGAGCCTTGCTGCCCTTTGATGACTACTTCATCTAGTATCATGGTTTTACTCCAAAAGTTAATCCGACACTTGCAACTGATATGCCTTGTTTTTTTGGGGTTTACCCACATTGCCAAACTCACAAGAATTTGGCAAAATTGGTAAACTTTCTGACTTAGGCAAACATCATCATTTGTTGTCTGTCTGTACCGCCCATCATTTGGCAAGCTCTTTGTTTTGCGGTGGCTAGTGCGTCAGCGGTTGTGCCTGCCATCGCTTGCTTGATGTATTGCACTCTTAGGTGTTTTAAGTAGTCAGCTGCTGGGTTGTATTCATCAGCGATTGTGCAGTTGTTTTGTACCAGCTCATAGACCGCATCGAAGTTTGCGGCTTTGGTCAGTTTGGCGAATAATGCGTGTTTCATGGGTTGCTCCTTTTAGGGTTGTTTGCTGTTGATGGGTGTATTATAAGCAAACTTATATTTTATGTCAATAAAAAAATAAGCAAATTCATCAAAAATAATAAATTTGCTTATAAATCATTGATAAGTAAGATTATTTTTTTACAAGAAAATTAAAAAACCTGCTATAATATCCCCACAAAGCAAAAAAACCTGCCACCCCGAAGGGTAGCAGGTTTTTTATTTGATAAGGTGTTGACAATATGTAGCCTATAAGCTACAATTAACCAAAAATAAGAGTGTTTATCTATGTATCAGATATTGCAAACAGATGAATTTATTGATTGGCTTGGCGGTCTAAAAGATGGTAAAAGCCGAATGCGACTAATTAGGCGTTTGCAAAAAGTCGAACAAGGCAATTTTGGCGACATTAAGCCTGTGGGTGATGGCGTGTGGGAGATGAGAGAGTTTTTTGGTGGTGGTTTTCGTATGTATTATATACAAAAAGGCTCAACCATCATTGTCATGCTAGGCGGTGGCGACAAATCTACACAAAAACAAGATATTATTAAAGCGATTGAGCTTTCAAAAACAGTGGAGTTGAACGATGAAGCAACTGACGAAATTTGATGTCATTGATTATCTACAAGACGAACAAGCCATTGCGGATTATTTGGCGGTGGTGCTTGAAGAAAATGACATGAATGCTTTTTTAGAAGCATTAGGCACGGTGGCAAAAGCTCGTAGCATGACCCAAGTTGCCCAGCAAACAGGATTAAATAGAGAAAGTCTGTATAAGGCACTAAATACCGACGGTAGCCCAAAATTTGATACCATCGCTAAGGTGGTGCAGGCATTGGGGCTTAGATTGACCGTGCAACCAGCATAATTCCCAGTCGGTAAAAAGCTCTGATTTATTCAGGGCTTTTTTCTATTTCGTCCTGCTCATCATCAAATATAATGCTTCTATCTACCTTATCAATGTCAATAATCTGTGCATCTTTGATTTCATCGCCTTTCATTTTTGCCTTAATTTTTAGATGGGCGGGGTGTAAATTCCATTCAGCAACCCCAAGAAACTCCAAGTGTTCCTTTTTGATATTGCCATCTTCTAAGCTGGCGGTGAGCTGATTTCCTGTGCTTAAATTACGCAAGGTTACTTTTCTTTGTCTGGTATTTGATGAATTAACATTCAATACCCGATATGCACCATCCATGCGAATAGGCGTCCACTCATCCATTGTTCTTGTGGTATAAAACTCCGCTGCATCTCCTGTAATGGCAACTGATTGGTTGATTTCAGCTCTATCAGCATATTTTAAACTTCTGATTAACTTATTTCGTGTCTCGTATGCTCTGTCTTGAATTTGCTGAGCTTGTGGGTGGATTTCAGCAAACTTTTGTAGGGTTTTAATGGTTGTTTCATTACTTTGGGATAATATCTTGGTTTGCTCAATCATGGCATCAGCCAGTATCTTTTGCCGTGAAGTTTCTTCTTCGGCGGCTTTGTCATTTTGAGCTTTTTCAATATGGCGTACCCATATTGTTTTGCCAAAGTATAATACTATGGCAAAGATGATAATGCCTAAAACTTGCTCGGAACTCATTTTTGTTAATGCCTGCTCTAATGCATTGCTTGCTATTTCATTGACATCTATGGATAGTATAGATGACCCTTGTGTTACTACAACTGTCAGTTCCAGCCTTGATTTTTCTTCATGTGTTAAGCGATTGATATTTTTATCTTGGTATCTGGCAATCGCATACGCTTCATAAATCGCCTGCTGTAGAGATATTATACCACGCATGACGGATGGTGTGATGCTATTATCAAACTTTTCACCATGAATATGAATAACAAAATCATCCCAACCCTCAATTTTGATATTGGAGAAATCAATAGTTTTTGGATTTTTTATAATTCTGTCAAGTAATGCAATTGCACTTTCTTCATTAGAAATAACAATTTTTTCCATCCAATTTCTCCATCACCATACCATCAAACTAGACCAATTCCACACCCAGCCAATGATTTGGATGTTTTCATTTTTTGCCATTTGTAAGTATGCAGATAATTCATTGACCGCCACATTATAAAATCTCTCGCTTCCCATGTTACACTAACACCCTTTTATGTTCCAACACCACGCCAATCACTTCAAACGCCTTGGCACGGCTATCAATGGTAGGGTAAAACTCATTTAGGGCGATAAGCTGATGATAGGGCTTGTCGCCATCAAAGCATTCACGGTATTTTTTAAAGGTGGCTTTGGGGTCATCTGCCACCAGTGCCACAACATAATTGCCCGTTACCGCTACTCTATTTCTGCCTATCAATATCAAATCGCCCTGGTTAAAATCAGGGGTCATGCTATCGCCCTTGACCCTAAGCCAATAATCCCCGTCCTTGTGGTGAGCAGGTTCGTACTCATCAAACACATCATCGCCAATCTCGGTAAAATGTCCTGCCTGCACTTCATTGATGATGGGCAACATCTTAACAGGATTGGCATGCTCCACGCCATTTTCCCGACCTTGTATCTCATTCATTTTTTGGCGTAAATCATCAATGCTTGGCTTGGTGGACATCTCGCCTTGACCTGTGGCGAGCCAATCAGCATTAACACCAAATAATCTTGCCAGTTCAATCATTTTTGTGGTGGTTTTACTCTTTCCACTTTCAAGCTGACTATATGCTGATTGAGAAAGACCATCAATACGCTCAGCTACTTCTGCTTGGCTGAATTTCTTGGCTTTGCGTGCCGATTTCAATCTGTCTGACAAGCTCATAACGAACCCCTAAAAGTGAATTTATGGATTTATTATATAAGAAATCTTATATATTAACAAATAAGTTTGCTTATTTTATTGTTGATTTTTTTGATGAGTTATCTTATAATTTGTAATTATTTTGATAAGTGAGTTAATATGCCTGAATTTAAGAAAAACAAACTTATCCGAGAATTGATTGATTTTTTTGGTGGTCAAGCAAAATTGGCGCAAGCATTGGATATTTCACAATCAGCGGTAAGCCAATGGCTAAACAATCAATCAAAGGTAAGTGCAGACAACGCAGAGGATATTGAGCGCTTAACTGGCGGTAAATTTACCAAAGCCATGTTAAGACCAAGAAAAACAAAAACCCCCTAGCAGTAACTAGGGGGCAAATGTCCATTTTCGGATTAACTTATTAGGAACAAGTTAAATGAACACATCTACTATACCAAAACCCAAGCCAAAAAGCAAGAAACAGCAGATAACAGAACATCTGCTGTCAGGCAGACCGCTCACCCAGTGGGAATGTATCCAGCTTTACCGCCACACACGACTAGGGGCGGTGGTACATGAGCTACGACAGCAGGGCTACAACATTCGCACCGTCAATCAGCGAAACTCAAACGATGACGGCACGCACGCCATGTATGTGCTGGGGGGTAAGTCATGACTGACGATATTTTAGACAATCGCCCAAAACGACAAGCTGACGAAGCGGTCGAAGAATGGCTAAAACACAATAAGCCGACCGTGCTACAAGATTTTGAGCATGTCGCACCCAAACACAAAGCAAAACCAGCAATAGACGCAAAGGTGCGCAAAAAAGCGGACGCCATCGTCAATAGAATACGCAATGAGGGCTTGACTTACAGCAGATTTTCAGTGCAATGCGGGCATAGTGCGCAGATGATGACGCAGGTCAAACGAGCGATTAAAGAGCAGTATGGTCTCAAATTAACAGATGTTGTTAAAACAACCACAACAACCAAGCAAGTGCGAGTGATGGAGTTATCAAGATGAGTTTTAAAGCAATGGCATGGGCGACCGAGCAAGAGATGACGCACCCAAATCAAGCAAGGGATAACACCGTTATATCACAAATGAAACCTAAAGATATTATTAAAAAATGGGAAAAGGGTTCGGTCGTATTTACAAAAGAGTTTAGATATGAACTATGGAAAGCTCATCATGAAAAATGTGCTTATTGTGGTATGAGTTTGGAAAGTTCGGCAATTATGTGTATAGACCATTTTATTCCACAATCCAAGATTTTAAATAATGATGTTGAAAACCTAATTGCGTCTTGTAAGCGGTGCAATTCCATTAAGGGCAAAAACGATATGGAGTATTTTAGGTTTTCGCTGGCTGTGTCCAATTCTGTGCTTTGCGGTGTAATCCTGCCAAATGTCGCTAAGAAACTCATCGATATTGGTGTTGAATTACCAATTACAGAAAAAACTTTTTATTTTGAAACTCTGCTAGGTGGTGCAAAATGAGCAAATTCATCGCAAACAGCTTTCAAGTGCCAAACGCCTTAATTGATGAGGTCTTAGACAAGATGAGCGGTAATGCCTGCAAAATCTACCTGCTCATCGTCCGCAAAACTCGTGGTTGGAACAAAGAAGCCGACCGCATCAGTTACACACAAATCCAAAAATACACTGGCATCAATCATCGTGCAACCATCAGCAAAGCGATTGATGAATTGCTAGAAATGGGGTTGATTATCGTGGCAAAAGGCAATGAAAAATCGTCCAATGAGTATCGCCTAAATGATGATTTTTGTTCAAAAAATGAACAAGAACCTAGTTCAAAAAATGAACAAGATAACAAATGCACTAGTTCAAAAAATGAACCAGCTAGTTCAAAAAATGAACAAGAACCTAGTTCAAAAAATGAACACACAGAAATACATATATTTAAAAACACTAGAATTAAAAACAAGAGTGTTAGCACGCATGAACACACGCACGAGAACCAAGATTTTCAAACTCAAAAAAATCATGGTGAAAAACAAACGACATTGGATAATTCAAAATCCAAGAAAAACAATTCATCAGATAAAAAATCAAAATCAGAATTAAGATTAAATCCCAATGGTATTGAAAAACCTGATGAATTGGATAATCAAATTTGGCTTGATTTTTTGAAAATTAAAAAACAACGAACCAGAGAAGATTTATCCGTTACCGCTTGGAATAGATTCATCAATCAAGTTGTATTGGCTCAGCAAAAAACAAACCATTCGCTTGATGAACTATTTGGTTATTGGATTGGCGAAACGAATTGGAAAGGTTTTAATTGTGATTGGTATTTACAACGTCAGCAACCACAAAATAATTTTTCTCAGCCAAACCGCATGAACGAATTGCGGCAAATGGCAAATGCCAACCCGGTCACAGATGTATTTATCAATGACTTACCGCCACAATTTTACGCACTAGGAGCAAACCATGAATAATCTTGTCAAAATCAACAGCGTTGAACACCTAACCGCCATGATTAAAGCGATAGTACCTCGCTCATTTGAAAAAACCTTTGGCGGACTATCAACTGAGGAAGTGGTGGCAGGGTTTATGTTTTGTGTGGCAGGGCTTAGCCAAACCGAACTTAACACAGGCTTAGCCAAAATCCAAGAAATGGGTTATTGCCCAGACCCTGCAATGTTTGCCAAGTGGTGCAAGGGGCTTGATGGCTTTGACAATTCCGATGCCATCGCTGACAGCTACATCGGTAAAAATGCGGCATTGGCAAATATTTTGGCGTGGCTGGATGACCCAAAAACACGCATTACCGTAGCCCAAAAACAGGCTTATGATGCGGTCTATCACATGTTTAGAGACATTCACAGCGACTATGACAAAAACCACGCTTACAGTGCATTCAAAGACCAGTACGAGTTCATCGTACAAGCCCTTGTGAGCGATAGAGAGCCTTGCCAGTACTATGAGCCGCCTGTAACGCTACAAGCACCACAGAACGCACCACAGGCTCATGTAGCGGTATCTAACGACAGAGCAAAAGAAATTTTGGCAGGCTTAACAGGTAGATTGTACAAAAATCCAAAAAATGCACAGACGATGGGGCTAACCGCATGATTTTAATCGGTATAGACCCAGGTGTAAATACAGGCTTTGCTAAATCTTATGATGGGGAACTTGTGGAGGTAAAAACCTGCTCAATCATTGAAGCGATGAAGTGGGTTGGGTTTACCGCAGTTCAAGCACGAGAGCATGACCATCAATTAACCATCTACATTGAGGACGCACGCAAACGCAAATGGGTAACAGGCGGTCGTGAGAAGTTGCAGGGCGTAGGGTCGGTCAAGCGAGACGCTGTGATTTGGGAAGAGTTTTGTGTTTATCATGGCATAGCCTATGAACTGGTTGCACCTAAAAACAACAACACCAAACTTGATAAAGAGACCTTTAAACGCTTGACGGGGTGGCAGGGTCGGACAAGTCAGCACGCTAGAGACGCAGTAATGCTTGTGTGGGGAAGAAAAAGATGAAATTTAAAATCCCGCAAATTCACTGGCAACAAATCCCCAAAGACGGCTGGACGAAATACAAAAGCACCAACACGATGCACGATTACCACATCAATGCCTTAGATGGCGAATATCTGGTGTGGTACAAGGACGGCGGACACAAAGTCTTTGATAGCCTTGATAAAGCAAAAGACTGGGTGCAAAACACGCATTACCCCGCCCAAGTCGCCAAATATTTTGAGGTGGCGGCATGACTTGCTACTACAACCCAAAGACAGGACAAACCGCCAAAGTCAATAAAGCCGACAAAGACGGCAAAGTGTGGGTGGAGATAGATGGAGGAATGCCTGTAAAAATGAATTGGCGTGAGTTTTTAAGAGAGTTTAGGACTTTAGGAGTAAGTAAATGAGAAAATTTAAAGTAACTTTTTATACCAATGACCGCACAAGAGAGCGTTTATCTGAAATCGTTGAGGCAGTTGATGAAGATAATGCTGAACTTGCAATTTTTGCAATGTATCACGACAGCGTCATTGTTGATGAAATTTTCGATTATTTTGATACGCCGTTAAATGACAAGCGTATTTATGTAGATATGCCAGATGGTTTGACCTATGCAATTCCCGTAATGGTCGTAGCAGAACATAAGGCAATGAAAATGGCACGCTATGCTGATGATTTATTGTTTTATGACGCAATGTTGCAGGTTTTGTCTGAATTTGAAAATGACGAATGGGCGATTAAACATTGGGCGACGGGCGAGATGTATTGGCAAGATGTCAAAAAACACGCTGTTATTTTCAAGAAAAAAGTAGAAGTTGACTATCAACTGCACTGGGCGAATGGCAAATTGGATATTAAGTGAGACGCTTAACCACAATCCGACAGCTACCCTGCATCCGTTGCCAAGCACCGCCACCGTCCCAAGCTTGTCATGCTAATTGGCAGGAATTTGGCAAGGGTATGGGCAAAAAGGCAGATGATAGCTACACAATTCCCCTTTGCCTATCCTGTCATCAGTGGCTAGACCAGTATTGGCAGATGAGCAGAGATGAAGCGAAAGAATGGTTTTTGGAGAAGTGGGCGTTTGTGAATGGGGCGTTGGAGATGGGCAATGAGACAGCGTTTTAGAATCATCAATGATGGCATCTTGTCAAACTGCGTCGCTGAGATTCTAACAAGAAAGCAAGCAGGCGAGATTGTCAATGTCTATATCACAGACAAAGACGAAACCAGAAGCCAAGCCCAAAACCGCCTTTACTGGCAATGGGTGCATATCCTGGCGGAGAAAAAGGGCTGGTCGGACGATGAGATGCACTTGTATTTAAAACGCAAATTTTTGGCACTGATTTTGGCAAGAGATGACGGCGAGATGCTGGATACGATAGAAAGTCTAAAAGTCGCCAAAAACAGCTTGCCGCCAGCACATTATGAACGGCTAGCAAGAAATGTCGCAGACGGCATCAGAAGTAGCAGGGTAAATACGAAACAGTTTACCGAATATTTAAACAACATAGAGCAATGGGCGTACTTACAAGGCGTGACATTGCCAGTACCAGAGGATTTGAAATGGGTGAGATAAATCCAATGATTGCTTTATTTTTCTCGACATTTGCGTTGTTTGTGGTTTTGTTTTATTCAAAGAGATGAGTTAGATGAATTCTATAATGATTGATACCAAGCCAACCACCATCGGTGGCGTTGCACTTGGCAATTTTACAAAAGAGGGACAAAAACACGACCAAAACAAGCCAAGATTTAGCCTAATGCCACATCAAGCCCTTTGGCAAGTGGTGGCAGTTTTGGAGTTTGGAGCGGGCAAATATGGAGCGAATAACTGGCGTCATGTGCCAAACGCCCGTGAGCGGTATTTTAACGCCTGCCATCGTCATTTAAATGCGTGGTGGGCAGGCGAGACGGTAGATAGTGAAAGCGGATTGCCGCACCTTGCTCATGCGGTGTGCTGTTTGATGTTTTTGATGTGGTTTGATGGGGAATATAAATGAAAATAACCGAAATTCTAAATTTAAAATGGAATTATCAAATGACAGAAAATTTAATGGAGCTGTTATTTGATAAATCAAAACGCCTAGAAGTATTTGAGCGGTATCTTGCCACTAATCCAGATTTAACACAAGATTGTTTTTTGGCGGAATTTCAAGAAAATTTTGCCGAGCGGTCAAACTTAAAACAGGACTATACACCATCAAGCATTTGTCAAATCTTGGCTCATCTTTGCCCCACCGCCCAAAGTGTGCTTGATGTTTGCTGTGGTACAGGGGCTTTGACCATTGCCAAATGGTCGTTTAATCCCAACGCCACATTTTATCTTGAAGAATATTCCAAAGAAGCTATTGCTATTTTGTTATTTAATTTGTCGGTGCGTGGTATTAACGCCGAAGTAAGAAATTGTGATGTACTGACAGGCGAAACATTTGCTACTTATAAATTAACCAAAAATGGGCAATTTAGCGATATTGAAAAAGTGGCATTGGATTGGACAAATTTAAAGGTAGATTGTGTAATTAGCAACCCGCCTTATTCTCTGATTTGGCAACCCAAAGACGATGTGCGATTTAATGGCTATCCCTTACCGCCAAAAAGCAAGGCGGATTATGCGTTTGTCTTACACGGCTTATATCATTTAAAAGACACAGGCACGGCAAGTTATATTTTGCCCCACGGTGTTTTGTTTCGGGGCAATGCAGAAGGCAAAATCCGCCAATCATTGATTGATAACAATCATTTGGACGCTGTTATTGGACTGCCCAATAAGCTATTTTTGGCAACCGATATTCCTGTGGCGATTTTAAATTTTAAAAAGAGCCGAGACAGACAAAATGTGCTAATGATGAACGCTGATGATTTGTTTGAAAAAGCAAAGAATAACAATGTAATGAATGAAACGCACATTAAAACCGTTATTCAAGCCATTAACGAGCGTAAATTTATTGACAAATTGGCAAATATTATTACACCGCAAGACATTAAATCCAATGGTTATAATTTAAATTTGCCAAGATATGTGGATAAAAGCGAACCTGCTGTTATTCCAAATTTCTTGCAAGAAGCCAAAGAGCTTTTGGAGATTACACAATCATTAGACAAAAGCACCCAAACGCTTTTGCAGATGATGAATGGTTTACAGCTTAACGGCACAACACAAGAAGTGTTGGAGTTTGAAGAAGCTAAAAAAATCCTAGCCCAAGCCCTAGCACCACGACAAATAAAAACCGCAGTCATTAAAAAATTGCAAAATCTAACCCCTGCCAATTATCAAGATATGCTATTTGACGAAAGTGAATTGGCTGAGCTTGATAGTTTGATGACCGCAAAAAAAAAGCAAATTGAAATTTTGCAAAATATGAAACAATTTTTTATGGCGAAAATGTTTGCATGATACAGATGATGAATTTAACGCAAGTGGCTGATATTGAGTTACGCCCAACCAAAGGCAAAATTTACCCCAAAGGCACAATTACCATTCAAATATCGGCAACTCGTGGGCAAATTGTAATGCTTGATAAACCACGAGAAATAGAAAGCCATTATGCGGTAATTTTGCCCAAAATAAACGCTGATTATTTATATGCGGTAATACAAAAATTCTTTCCACGCTTTTTTAATCAGCGAGTACAAGGGCTAAATCTTAGGTCGGAAGAATTACAGTATTTTAATTTGCCAATTCACACTTGCAAAAATATACAAAAAAGAATTGGCGAGATTATAAAATTGTTCGGAGATGAATAATGAACTGGCATAAATACACCCTTAACGAATGGCTGGAACAGTTCGGAGCGTGGTGCTACAAACAGGGTAGGGTCATGCCAAGCCGCCTTGAAACGAACCAAATTTATCATCTCATGCAGTCAGTTCGCCCCACGCCAAAAACTGTCAGATATTGCTGCATCACAGACGATGAGGCGCTGGCGGTTAATCGTGTGTTGTGTGAGACAGCTGTTTTTATGCCTGATGGCGTTGAGCTTTTAGTGCTTAATAAGTGTGATGGTATGACCGTTCGGGCTATTGAGCAGGTAAAAGGGCAAAAATTTAATCACATTTTAAAGATGATTGATAATACAAGGCACTATTTGGCAGGTTATTTAGGATTACCCCCTTGACTGATTAATCAGAAAATGCTATATTTATGTTATGGTGGTCGTATTATATAGATGATACCATAACAATTTTCCCACAATAGTACGCCTTTGATGTGCATATTCAAAGAGCCGAGCTTTTGGGACTTTTAACCCCTTTTGCAGGCTTAGCAAAAGGGGTTTTTCGTTGGGCAAGGCGGTAAGTCCAAATGACTGCTATTAGCGATCCGTTACGCCCAACACTTTTTGCCCAAAAGGAGGGCTTATGGCAGCAAATAAGCCCAAAATGGGCAGACCAACGATTTACAGCGATGAACTCATCACAGAGTTTCTGTATCGCATTGCAAAGGGGCGTTCGGTGGCGAGCGTGTGCGGCGATGATGACATGCCGCACCGTGCCACGATTTATGAATGGCTTGCCCAAAATGGCGACTTTTCCGACAGATACGCGCGCGCAAGCGAACAAAGAGCCGACCATTATTTTGATGAAATGCTGGATATTGCAGACAAGGCATTGCCCGAAGAAGTGCAAAAAGCCAAATTGCAGATTGATACCCGTAAATGGGTGTTGGCACGCATGAACCCTAAGAAGTACAGCGACAAAGGGCAAGACGACAACACCGACAATGCCATTTCACTGATGGCAAAATTCATGAAAGAGCTGGGGGAAGATAAGGGGGAGTAATGTTCGACAAGCTAGCAGACCCCTTATACAGACTAAATAACCTGTACTACATCACAGATAAGACAGGTAAAAAAGTTAAATTTCGCATGACCGCCGAGCAGCTGGCGTATTGGCAAAACGAACACAGTCGCAACATCATTTTAAAGGCTCGTCAGCTCGGCTTTACCACGCAAGTGTGCATCATTCAGCTGGACAAGGCATTATTTGAAAGTGATAAATGCGCTTTGATTGCTCATACCTTGCACGATGCCAAAAGGCTTTTTCGGGAAAAGGTCAAATTCGCTTATGACAACCTGCCAGAACTCATCAGGCTTGCCAATCCTGTCAAGATTGAGACCAAAGAAGAGCTGGTATTTGACAACGGTGGTAGTGTTACTGTATCAACCAGCTTTCGTGGTGGTACGCTGCAACGCTTGCACATTTCTGAATTTGGTAAAATCTGTGCAAAATACCCCGATAAAGCCCGTGAGATTGTCACAGGTGCATTTGAAGCTGTACCATTAAACGGCAAAATTACCCTTGAGAGTACCGCAGAAGGTAGGCAGGGTTATTTTTTTGATTATTGCCAAACGGCTGAAAAATTAGCGAATAAAGATTTAACCGCCCAAGATTGGCGGTTTTTCTTTTTTGCATGGTGGCAAAACAAAGATTATCAGATGCCATCGGTAGAGCTACCAGAGCGTCTTGTAAGCTATTTTAGCGAGCTTAAAAGCAAACATGGTATTAGCACCACAGCCGAACAACAAGCGTGGTATTACGCCAAAGAGAAAACGCTTGGCGAGGACATGAAACGAGAATACCCGTCAATCCCAAGCGAAGCATTCGCCCAGTCTATTGAAGGGGCGTATTATGCCAAGCAATTGACTTGGCTGTATGCCAACAATCGCATTGGTGCATTGCCCGATAACAGCCATTTGCCTGTATCTACCTTTTGGGATTTGGGTGTGTCAGACAGCACGACGATTTGGTTTGTGCGAGCCGTGGGCGATGAATTTCATATCATTGATTATTATGAAAATAGCGGTGAAGGCTTGAATCATTATTTTAAAGTCTTAAAAGACAAGGGCTATCACTATGATAGGCACATCGCACCGCATGACATTGACAATAGGCAATTAGGGGCGAGTCGTGCTAAGAGCTTGCGTGAGCTTGCCTATGATGGCTATGAGATAGACGGTGCAATTTACAGCGTGCGTTTTGATGTTGTGCCACGCACCAGTAATGTCAATGAAGACATTGAAAAAGTACGGCAGATTTTGCCTAAGTGTGCGTTTGATGCCATCAAATGCGAACAAGGCATCAAGGCGCTTGAAAGCTATCGCAAAGAATGGAACGACAAATTGGGCGTATGGCGAGATAAGCCGTTACACGATTGGTCGTCGCACGGTGCGGACGCATTTCGTTATTTTGCTGTGTATCATAGCAAGCCTGTGATGGTGACTGATTTGAAAGTGAGTATGTACTAATGAACGCTGATTATATCTTACCCGAACTTGTTGCCATGTTACCCAAATGGCAACTGGTGGCGGATTGCTATGCAGGCGAGCAGGTGGTGAAAAGCCGTGGCGAGCTGTATTTGCCAAACCCCAGCCCACAAAGCGAGCCTGTCGCTGTAAAAGCCAAACGATACCAAGACTACCAAACAAGGGCAGTGTTTTATAACGCCACCCGTAAGACCGCCAAAGCATTGGCAGGCATGGCATTTGCCAAATACCCTTTGCTTGATTTGCCCAGTGCTTTGCAGGGCGTGGAGCGAGATGTGGACGGTGCAGGCACGGACCTAACCCAGCACGCACGCCGTGCCTTGACCATGCTACTAATTAAAGGGCGTGGTGGGCTGTTGGCTGATTTTCCGACATCAAACGGCGGCACAAAAAACGACACCAAGCATCTAAAACCTGTCATCAAATTATACGAGCCTGAGCAAATCATCAACTGGCGTGTAACGACTGTGAACGGACAAAAAAAACTCACGCTCGTTGTCATCCAAGAAAGCTATTTAAAGCAAGATGATGGCTTTCGTGCTGAATATGGCGAACAGCTTTTGGTGTTAAGACTTCTTGACGGTGTGGCGACAAGCCAAATCTGGCAAAAAGATGGGGTGAAGTTTGCGCCCATTGATGCGCCATCTGTCATCTTAAATCATCGCAAAAAAGCGATGGATACTTTGCCGTTTACTTTCATCGGTGCCGATGATAATGATGAAACGATAGACGATGCGCCGCTTTATGATTTGGCAATGCTAAACCTTGCCCATTTCCGTGACAGCGCTGATTATCAAGAATCCAACTTCATCGCAGGTCAGCCCACGCTATTCATCACAGGTGTAACCAATGAATGGTATCGTGATGTGCTACAGCCTAATGGCGGTGTGCATCTGGGGTCAAGGGTGGGGCAAATCCTAGGCGTGGGGGCAACCGCTCAACTATTGCAGGCAAGCACCAACAACGCCAACTTTGAAGCCATGCAGCACAAAGAGCAGCAGATGGTCGCCATCGGTGCAAGGCTCATTGGCAACAATGGCAATAAAACCGCCACCGAGGCAAATGCTGAGATTGCTGAGCAGACTTCCACCCTTGCTACATTGTGCAATAACTTATCAGACGCATATAGCCGCTGTTTTGGCTTTTTGGGTGAGTTTGTGGGCGCTGATGGCGTGCCTACTGTATCGTTTAACACCAACTTTGCGACCAATAAGATGACCGCCCAAGAGCGCACTCAGCTTATCAGTGAATGGCAAGCAGGGGCGATTACTTGGGGCGAGATGCGTGCTAAACTCGTGGAAGACGAGATTGCAACCATTGAAGATGATGATGAGGCACGGGGAATTATTGAGAGTGAATTACAAGGGTACGGCATAAATGAAGAGACTCATCAACCTTGAACGCCTAAAACAATCCTTGGTCAATGATTTTGGTAAAACCTTAAAGTCAGTAGATGAATACTTGCAAAAAGCGGTATTTAACCGTGAGGTAAAAAGCCTAAACAACCGTGAAATCAAGCAACTGACGACCAATGCTGATAAAGAATTGCAAGGGCTATTTACGGCATACATGGACGGCTTAAAGGCAAATTGGCGTGGGCTGTTTAGTCATCGCTACAAGGTGCAGAATGATGAGGCATACAGCGCCATCAGAAAAAGGCTAAATACGCCAAAATCATTGCTGGCGTATGCAGATAAAGCCTTTGCCAAGCCGCTGAATTTAACTGCCAATGTCGGTATAACCTTAGATGATTTAACCAAATCATTTGGCAAGACCGAAAGCGAGCGGATTATTCGTGCCATTCGCTTTGCTCATAGTGATGGATTGACGAATGATAAACTGGTGCAGATGATTCGTGGCAGCCGTGCTAGGCGTTATCAAGACGGCATATTAAATACCACAACCCGTAACGCCCAAACCATCGCACGCACAGGCACAGCCATTATGGCAAGTGAGGCACAGCAAGCCTTTATCCGTGATAATGCTGGCATCATCAAGGGCATTAAGGTGCTTGCCACGCTAGACAGACGCACAAGCCCCATTTGTCGGCATTTGGATGGTCAGTTTATGCCGATTGATAAGGCAAAATATCCACCTTATCACTTCAACTGTCGCTCAAGCTTTGAGATTGTTTATGACGGCTATACACCACCCAAACAGCGTGCAAGTGAGCATGGGGTGGTGGAAAATCAAAGCTATTATGAATGGTTAAAGCGTCAGGCGCCAGAGTATCAAGATGAAGTACTTGGCAAAACTCGGGGCAAGCTGTTTCGTGATGGCGGCATGAGTGTGGAAAAGTTTAAATCCTTGCAACTGGATAAAAACTTTACGCCTTTAACGCTGGATGAAATGGCAAGGCTTGAGCCTGTGGTGTTTGAAAAGGCGTTTGGTGCTGTGTTAAAATTAGACAATACAAAAGATAGAGTATTGTCTATGACACGCACCGATTGGGGGGATTTACCCAATACCATTATTGATAGAAAACTTGGCGATGCGACCAGTCATTTGCTTTATGAACAAGCCAAAGCTGGCGATGTGGTTAGTGCTTATAGGCTGGCACAAGATTTGGTCAGTGATGAGGCAGTTCAAAAATTAAAAGACCTAATTGGCAATAAAGTAGTTGTTTTTGCCCCTGTTCACGCCGAAGAAAGTACAGGACGAAATATGATACCTGTGGCTGTAGCAACGGTTTTGGCAAAGAAGATTGGTGGACAAGTGGATTTAAATGTTGTGCAAGCGGTCAAAGTCTCTCGCACAGGGGGCGATGGTTGGCACAGATTGGCGAATCCACCATTTTTTGACGGTAGCATACCAAAGGGTAATTATGTTATAATGGTCGATGATACTCAAACGCAAGGTGGCACACTTGCTTCATTTAAGGGACATATTGAACAAAGCGGTGCAACCGTGATTGGTGCATATGCCTTAACTGGCAAACAATATTCGGCACAGCTACGACTTGGTAGTGATACTTTAACCACTTTGAGAGAAAAATATGGCACACTTGAACCATTCTGGCAACAAACATTCGGCTACGACTTCTCAAAACTCACCGAGTGGGAAGCTAAATTCATCATCAATTCAGGTAAAAGCATTGACGAAGTCCGAGATAGAATCCTTGCGTCAAAGCAAAATTAACGCCTACAAGCAAATGATGGCGATGTAGTTCGCACTTTAACCTTTAATCTCAAAAACCCTTGCAAATTGCAAGGGTTTTTTTATTGTCCGCCGTTCGTAACGGCTAACGGAGAGCATAGTAATGACGACCGAAACCCAAGAAACCAAACAAGAAACCCAAGAAATTACCGCCGAACAATTCAGTGAATTGCAGGCAGAAGTTGAGCGCTTGCGTAAGCACAACGAGACTTTGTTATCAGAAAAGAAAACAGAGACCGAAAAGCGCAAAGCCGAACAAGCCGAAAAAGACCGCTTGGCTGAGGAGACCGCACGCAAAAAAGGCGACTTTGAGACTTTGGAGGCGCAATATCAAGACAAGATTGCCAAGCTTGAAAAACAGCTTGCTGACCAAGTCGCTGAGCGCAATCAAGATTTGATTAAATCGCAATCTTTAAAAATCGCAAGCCAATTATCCAGCAATCCGCACAATCAAGAGATTTTGCAGATGCTCATTGAAAAGCGCTTGGTGGCTGAAAATGGCGCGGTAAAAGTCACCGACGGCAACGGCAATGTCACCATTTCCACTTTGGACGATTTGGTAAAAGAGTTCAAAGATGGGGGCAAATATGACAGTCTGGTGGACGGTACAGGCGCCAGTGGCACAGGCAGTACAGGGCAAGCGGTGAAAACCGCCAAGGATTATACAGAAGCTGAGCGTGTCGCATTGGCTACCTCTAATCCAAATTTATTCAATCAATTATTTTCATAAGGATAACACATGGCTAAGCTTTTAGAAGTGTTTAACAAAAATGTGGTTTTGTCTTATCAAGACAAAGAAAACCTAGAAAAATCGGTGTTTTTTGACTCTGGCGCATTTGTCTCTGACAGCCGTTTGCGTCCGTTATTGACCAGTGGCTCAAAGACTTTTGAAGTGCCGTTCATTCATCCGATTGATGGCAATTTGGAGGCAAATTATTCCAACACCATCATGACAGACATTGCGATGCCACGCTCTATTGAAGCAAGTAAGTCAAAAGGGCGTTTGGCGTTTTTAAACGAAGGCTTTATTGAAAGCCGTTTGGAGACTTATTTATCAGGGCAATCACCGCTACAACACATTGCCCGTATGCTGGATAAATTTTGGCTGACGCAAATTGAAAATCGTGCGATTGCGACTTTGTTTGGCTTGTACAATCATGATGTCGCCAACGGCAAAAAGCTGATTACCGACATTTCAAAAACGACCGCTGATGATACCTCTGGCTTTGATGTCAATGCCTTTATTGATGCAGAAGGCACGATGAATGCAGCGCATCAAGGGCGTGGGGTCATCATTGTACACCCTTTGATTGCCACCAAAATGCGCAAACAAAAACTTGTGGAAAAAGTCACCACATCGGACAATCTAACGCCTGTGGAGACTTATAACGGTCGCACGGTCATTCAATCCACCAAAGGCACCATTTTGGGTACGGGCAAAAATGCCAAATATGTCAGCTATCTTTTGGGCGGTGGTGCGTTCGCCGCTGACATGGTCGCAGGCTATGACGACTTAGAAGTGGAACGCACGGCGAACACGGGCAACGGTGGCGGTCATACCACGCTTTGGACTCGCCGTCATGCGCTCATCCACCCACAAGGCTTTTCTTTCATCGCAGAGGACAGCGCACTGACAGGCGGCACGACCAATGAGGCGCCATCAGCAAGCTGGGCTGACCTTGCCAAAGCTGAAAACTGGCGCATGGACGCATCTGCTGACAGTGTGGCAGTGCGATTCTTAATCACCAATCTATAAGGAGTGAAACATGGCTAAACAACCTGACTACAAATACAGCTATCCTAGCGATAAAGCGTATTTTGACGATAAGACATCAACCGCTACCAAGCTTGTGCCATCTGACCCTGCCAAAACAGGCAAGGATTATGGCATTAAAGATGTGGAAAAGGTTAAAGAAGGCGCAGCAGGCTGATATTAGGCAAAATAAAATACCCAGTAACGGCAAATTACTGGGTATTTTTGCATTTCTTAATAAGAAACATCACAGGATATGGCATGAATTTTAACATAGATTTTGGGGAATGGGTAGATAGAATGCTAGAAAAATATGAAAAATCTACTAAGTCAAGATTTTTAATAAATTGGCTGGTTGTTTGTCTGACATTATTTGCTTTAGCCAGTTTTATCAATGCAATCAAATGGTGGTAACGATGATAACTTTGGAATCGGCAAGTCTAAGCCTACAGGCGCCTTTTGACAATGAGCGTGCTGTGATGTTGGCTAATGCTTGGCTAAAATCGCACAACTTGCCTGACTTTGACAAAGTGCCTGATGATGTCTTATTGGCAGGGGCGCTCATTGCTTTGGCGGTGGATAATGATGAGATGTATCAAGGGCGCTCTGAGGGCGTGGTCGTCTCAAAGTCTGTCAAGGCAGGCGAGGTGTCCACTTCTAAGACTTACGCAGGGGGTGCTGATGGGGTGCCAATTAGCGCAAATGAACAAATGGCGTTGGCGCTGATTGAACCTTATAAGCAAAAACTGGTGGCACAAGTCACCGTAGGGCGCTGCTGATGAGAAGTGAAATCACAAACGAAATCAAGCAAGCGTTTGATACCGACTTAAAAGATGCAGTGAAAGACTTCACCATCGTGCGTGAGAGCGTCGTAGATGACGATTGGGCAAGCAATGGGGCAACAGTAGCCAATACCATCATCACAAGCGGTAGGGGCGTTTTTATGGGCTATTCGTCGCATGAGATTGATGGTGAGACAATCAAGCGTGATGATGTCAAGCTAATTGCATTACAAGCTGAGACAGCCGAGATTAAGCTTAATGACAAGATTAATGGCATGGCTGTCATCAATATCACCAAAGACCCTGCTGATGTGGCGTGGTTTGTGCAATTAAGGGGAATTTGATGGGCATTACTTGGGATTTTGACCCTGGTCAAATCAAAGATGATATTGATAAAGAGATTAACAAGAAAATCAATGCGTTTTTGACGACTTGTTATAACAACTTGGTCGCTTTATCACCTGTTGATACTGGACGCTATCGCAATGCCCATCATTTTAGCCTAAATGCACCAAGCTATGCAGAGAGTGGGGCAACATCAATTCGTATTCCTGTGGGTGATTATCCGACGGTCTATTTACAAAACAACCTGTCGTACGCAAGTATTATTGAGCATGGTGGCTATCCAAACCCTGTCAAATATGGCACATGGCGCAAAGATAAAAAAATGTATGAAGTGCGCTCAGTGGGCGGATATAGCTATCAAGCACCACAAGGAGTTTATCAAGTAGCCTTTGAATCGGCATTAGCATCACTGGGATGATTAAGCAATGAACAGCGTAGATATTGAAAATAAAGTGCTTAAGCATTTAACCGCATGGGAGCACTTTGACAAAACAAGGTTTTTTCGCAGCAATCGTAAGTTTGAGCCGCCGAACAACGGTATCTGGCAGGTTGTCAGCATTGTTGGTGGTATCAACCGCATACAAAGCATGAGCGATAAACCTTGTATATTACAGCTTGGCACGGTGATTGTACAAGTCTTTGCACATATTGGACTTGGTACACAAGGCATCAAAATGCAGGCGGATAGCTTGGCAAACCATTTGGCTTGCTATACAGACGGTAAACTTGAGCTACTAGCGCCAAGCATCATCAATGCAGACGCCAGCAACGGCTTTTATCAAATCAATGTATCAGTCCCATATAGGTACTACTGATGTTAGACAGATTGTAGAAGCAACCATTATAGCTAACATTTAAGTTTTATTAACCACAAAAGCCTTGCATTTGCAGGGCTTTTTTTATTGGAGTAAATTTATGAGTCGTGGTTCAAAAATCCAAATCGCTTATGCGCCACAAACCACCGAAGAAGTGCCACAAACAGGTTGGAAAATCTTGCCTTATAAATCAAACGGTTTAACGGCAAGTTTTGAAAACACGGACAGCGAAACCATCACTGACAGCCGTATTCAGCAGGCAGGGTTGGTGACTAGCGGCAGTCTGTCGGGTGATATTGAAGTTGAATTTGCCAAAGATGCTTATGATGACTTCTTGTCAGCAGTGGCGTGTAACGAATGGGATGATAATACACTTACCTTTGGCGGTGATGTGGTCAAAAAATTTGCCGTAGAAGTAGCATTTAAAGATGTTGGGATTTTCCACTATTACGGTGGTACACGCATTAACACGCTTGAACTGGCATTGTCTGACAGTGGTTATGCTTCAGCCAAATTCGGCTTTATGGGTAGTGATTACAAAAACCAAAACGACACTGCTTATTCAAAATCACCGACCAATGCAGGCAAATTACAGCGTGTAACGGCGTTATCAGTAGAAGATATTCAGATTGATGGTGTAACAACTAAGGGTGTTGCTTGTGCGACTGAGTTTAGTTTTAAGATTGATAACAACATTCAAGAACAAAAATGCTTAGGCGGTGGGATTTTTGCTAAAAATCTGCTTGAGATGATGGCAAAAATGGAAGGTTCATTAACCCTAGCATACGGCAAAAAGGCACAAGAAATCATCAATAAGCAGATGACAGGTGCAACTGTCGCTATCGCCATCACCTTTAAATTCCCTGATGGCTCAAAATACACGCTGAATATTCCAAAGGCACAGGTTAATGGCGAAACGCCAAGCGGCGGTATGAACGACCTAATCACGCAGGCAGTCAATTACACTGTGGTTGAGCAAGCACCAACCATCACCAAAGCATAAAGGAGTAAAAGATGATTGTTAAAAAACGAGAAAAACAAACCATTGCCCAAACACCGTGCCAATGGGTGGATTATCGTGACGGTGTCAGTTTTGAGCTGTACGGTATGTCGCATCCGCTGTATGTACAAGCATATATCAAGCTTGGTATTCGTGAAGCGAAAGAAGATTTGCTGAATCTTAGTGAAGATGTCAATAGCATCGAGCAGTACGCACTAATCATCGGTCAATATCTGGTCAAAGACTGGGCAGGTATTAAAGATGAAGATGGCGAAGACTTGGCGTGCAACGCTGATCATTTTGTTGATTTGCTGACGGCTGAAGATGGCTTGATGGGTTGGATTTTGGATAAATCCCGTGAAATCCAAGAACAACACGCAAACAGTGTGGTGCAAGCCAAAAAAAAGCCGTCGAAAGGTGGCAATTCGAAAGGCTAGGTCTTACACCTTTTACGCTCTCGGTCATGCAGTATGTTGGCGTTGATGTACCGCATGAGCCTGAGACCAATATTGTGATTGATAACATTATTCACATTTTTTACCTTGCGTCACGCTCACGGCGATACATTGGCGGTATGGCTGTATCGCCACTGCCTTTGTCCGTGGCTGATATTAATGATGTGCTTATGGCTCATCACTGCTACACTGACCGTGAGACTTTGGATGCGTGTGTATTTGCGATAGATGATGCGTGGTTGCAAGAAAATCAAAAGTTGTAGAATGATGATATACAACACAAGGTGTTAGACTGGTACGAATGATACAAGCATAATAAGCAAAAATCCCCAGACTGTGGCGGTCTAGGGATTTTCTGTATTCAACCCTTAGAGCAGATAAGGATTAAATCATTGGAATATTTTAGCATAGTTGCAGGCTTGATGAAATACACAATTGAAAAATATGGGCTATGGCAAACAATCATAGCATTTTTATTGTTATTTAGCATACCAATATTTATTTACAAACTAGATGTCATCATTATGGCAGTCAAGGCATAAAAATAGCTTAACAAATTAGCAAAAATGTTGTAAAATAATAACTCCCCATAGTTAAACGGAGTTATTACCATGAAAAAACTTTTAATTGCAGGTGTATTCGGTCTATCATTGGTTGGCTGTGCAACCACAAGTGGCACAGTAAGCGAGCCAATGAACACCTATCAGCGCATTGTTGATGTGCCCAATGTCAAGCAAGATATGGTTTATGAGGGTTCAAGACAGTGGGTGGCAAAAAACTTTAAATCTGCCAACTCTGTAATTCAATACCAAGACAAAGAAACTGGTAGTGTGATTGGTAAAGGTAACATGAGTTACCCTTGCTCATTCTTAAGATGTTCAGGTGGTACAAGCCCAGTCTTGCAATTTACTTTCCAAGTGGATTCAAAGGATAACAGAGCTCGTGTTTCATTCTCTGATTTAACCATTCATACGCCATCAGCTGTATCACCAATTACTGGTATACGTTCGCCAGAGATGAATGAAAAAGTTATCAAAGAAAATGACAAGACGCAAACAAAAGCAATTTTGGATAAAGTGATTGATGACTTGGCTCAAGATATCGCATCACCAAGCGTTGGTTCAAAAGATTGGTAAATAATCTTATACAACTAAACAAAAACCCCACTTTACATAGTGGGGTTTTTATTGTATGATACACATAGAGCCTCGAAAACTCGTTGAAAGCGTTACCCACAAGCGACATCTGTGGTATTTTTATGTCTAAATCTAGACAATCTCTTTGCATAGCTCCTAAAAAGTTAATCCGAAATCTTTTGCGATTATGCCGAGAGGGTGGCGGTCATACAATACCGAAAGGAAAAGCCGCCCGCCGTACTTTCAGCGGTTTCGAGCCTCTTGGCACCCTATTTGGGTAACTTTAATCGAAAAAATTGAAAGGTGTCTTATGACAAATCAAATCCAAACCGTGAATTTTCACAACCAATCCCTAATCACTCTACAAAAAGACAATGTCGCTTATGTGGCAATGAAGCCCATTTGCGAAAATATCGGTCTTGATTGGGAGGCTCAACGCCAACGCATTAGCCGTGATGAAGTGCTAAATTCAGTTGCCTGTATGATAAAGGCAACTGGCACAGACAACAAAATTTACAAAATGCTATGCCTACCAATCCACTACTTAAACGGTTGGCTATTCGGTGTAGATACAAACCGTGTCAAAGCGGAAATCAAAGAAACGCTGATTACTTACAAAAAAGAATGCTATCAAGCGTTATTTGATTATTGGAAGAATGGCGTGGCGGTCAACCCACGAGCAACCAAAGACGAAAGAAAGCCACTGGTGCAAGCGGTAAATATGCTCGTTGCCGAGACAGGGGCGATTTATAGCAATGTGTGGAAAATGATACACCAACGCTTTGATGTGGGCTGTGTCGATGAGCTGACAGGTGAGCAGGTACATCAAGCGGTGGAGTATGTGCATAAACTCATGTTGCAGGCAGGAAGCAAGGTCAATGCCCCCTTTGTCCAAAACATCATCGCTGACACCGCTCATCAAAACCGCATGGCAAAAGATGAACTGGGGCAGATGATGGCACACTTTGGCAAAGCCTTAGACCATATCGCCGAACTCCAAAACCGTCTAAAACGCCAAGAAGTGCTGATAGACGGTGCAAAAAGACAGTTGGTTGCTTGATACTTGTTAAAAAAAACACCCTGCTCATCGGATGGTGGGCGGGGTATTGGTGTTTGTGAAAAATGACAAGATAAAATAAGCAAAAATCCCAAAGATTGCCGTCTTTGGGATTTTTATTACAACCCATTATAGGGGTTAAAGTAAATGGGATATGGCGATTTTATCAAATTTTTAACCTTTTGTCTAAAGGTATTTAATGATATGAAAACTTGCAGATTTTGGGCGATTTGGTTTTTAGGATTGTTATTGTGCTTGTCTGTATTTTTTACAGCAATTAAATGGTGGTAATTTCCGTCCGAAAGGGCGGTTTTTTTATGGGTGAAAATTATGTCAGCAGTAGAACGCAGAGTTGAGATTGTCGTAGGTGCAGCAAGTGCTGAACAACGCATCAAAGCACTAGTAAAGCAGTTTGCAAGCCTAAAAGGTGCGTCAAACAATGCCAGTGATGCCATTGACGATTTGGCGAAATCTGCAACCAATCTTGGCACATCCATTGATAAGAACGGTCGTTTGCGTGATGCCAATGGTCGATTTGTCAAAATGGGTCAAGATGCCAAGCAAGCAAGCCAAGGCGTGGATAAATTGGCACAATCCACACGCAAACTGGGTGATAGTGCTGATTACACAAATAAGCTTCTTGGCGGTCTAAAAGGCATGATGGCAGGCTATTTTAGCCTTGCAGGGCTTGGCAGTGTGTTAAAAACAGCTGATGCGATGCAGACGCAGAACGCCCAAATTAAGCAAGTTACTGAATCAACTGAGCAATACATCGCTGTCAAAAAACAGCTGTTTCAAATCGCTCAAAGTACACACCAAGACATTGAAGCAACAACAACAGCTTACACCAATAACGCTCGCTCACTTCAACATCTGGGCAAAAACCAAGCTGAAATCCTAAAATTTACAGAATCAGTGTCACTGGCGATGGCAGTGGGTGGTAAATCAGCCCAAGAGCAAGCATCGGCATTGGTGCAGCTAGGTCAAGCGATGCAATCGGGCGTATTGCAGGGTGATGAATTTCGCTCAATCGCCGAAAATGCACCCATTCTACTAGACTTGGTGGCACAATCCCTGAACAAAACCCGTGCAGAAGTTAAAGAGCTTGCCAGTGATGGCAAAATCAGTGCTGAAGTCATCTATAACGCCATGGCAGGAGCATCAGAAGAGCTAAAAGCCAAATATGCTGCTATGCCTGTGACGATGAATCAAGCCTTGACTACGGTGCAAAACCAGTACAAACGCTTGGTTGATGAGTTTATGAATGGCACGGGCGGACTGAGCGAAAAAATCGCCAGTGCTATCTTGTGGGTCAATGAGCATTTTAATTCAATCATTCCTACATTGGCAGGGCTGACCGCTATTTATGGTAGCTATCTGGTGATGAATTCAGCGTTTGTGGCTTCTATTCCTGCCAAAGTAGCAGGATTGGCGGCTAGTACGACAGCGTTTTATCAAGAGTCTGTGGCGATGAACGCCAATGCAGCTGCTAAGGCTCGTGCGGTGATGGCAAATGTCACACTGACTAATGCGGCATCAGCTATGGCAATCGGTGTATCTCGTGCAGGTATTGCAGTGATGAATGCGGCTAGATTTATTGACCGAAAAACTGCATCTGTGATGAATGCAAGCCGTTCACTAGCCACTTACTCAGCCAATCTGGTGCGAACAAATGGCGTACTGGGTGCGACACGACTAGCAGTAGCAGGCACGACAACAGCACTGGTTGCACAAGCCAGAGCTGTTGCGACATCTAATGCTGCAAAAGTGGCACTGACGGCAACGACACGCACCATGGCAGGCGTGATGACTACGGCAGGGCGGGCAATCGCTTCTGTGGGTGCTATCATCAAAGCGCATCCGATTATGATTTTGGCAGGCATCATCACGACGGTTATTACAGCCACGATGGGGCTAGAAGAAGCGATGAAAAGCTTTGGCGACGCAGTGACTATTGTGGGATATGGCATTCAAGATTTTGTCAAATGGTCGGTAGATGGCTTTACTAACAAAATGGGTAAAGCGATTGACTGGATGTCAAAATTTTTCAGCAAATCATCACAGGACGGCTCAAACAAAGCATCAGCAGCGTTTTTTGGGTTTTTTAAGACTCAAGAGGGTGGATTTGTAGGCTTATTGCGTGTCGTTGCTCGTTCATTTGATGGTATCACAACAGTTGCTAAGGCTGCCATGTTGTATGCAGGGTCGCAGGTAGAGGCAATCGGTGCAAGGTTTAAAAACGCCTACAACGCCATGGTACCTGAGTTTTTGGGCGGTGGTGGACCTGAGATTGCCGTCAACGCAATCAGTTTTGGCGATGCAATGGCACAATCTCGCTCAAACTATTTTGAAGGTTTGATGAATGGTTATGTCTCAAGATTGTCAGTTGCCAAAGAAGAAAAGGCAGCCGCTGCTAATATTGGTACACTAGGCTCAGTCGCTGGTACTGCTGCCACAAACCTAGGTAAGCTAGGCGAAGAGACGAAAAAGGCTAAGAAAGGTAGTAGTGATAAGTTAAACCCAAGCTTAAGCTCGCAAACGGGGCGTATGCACATGGTATTCACTGCCTTTAAAAACGCAGGGTTTAGTGATGAGCAGGCACGCCAATTGACCGCACAAGTTGGTCGGGAAAACGAGTACAATTCAAAATACTTGTTTGGCACTCATACTGATGCTAATAATGGCTTGACCAATATTGGTATGATTAGCTGGCAGGGTGGTCGTGGCACAAAACTACGACAAGAAATGCAACAGCAAGGCTTGATTAAAAATGGCAAAATGGTTCAAAGCCAAGAAGCGTTAGACTATCAGGCTAAATATCTTGCTAGAGAAATGGCAAATGAAAGAATCTATGAGCGCACGCGTCGTGACTTCATGCAAAATCCAAACCCAACTTATGAAAAGGGTATGGGTGCACTGAATGATAATTTCATTCGGTGGGATTCAGCAGGTAAAAAAATTAATGCTAGACCACATCATGAGAAACAACGCCGTTTTTATGATCAAATCAGCAATAGCACTAAAAATATGGTGCAAGAGGTTCAGGAGGATGTAAAAACCCAAGAGGAGCTACTAAAAGCCCAACAGGAATTAATCCTAAAATATTCTGACCATACCACTCGTCAATTAGCAGCATTGGCGGCAGAGAAAAAAGCTGTCAATGATGCGTTTGGGGAAAACAGCGAGGATGGTCGCAAGCTCAATGAGATTATTGAAACCAGATACAGACTGGCTGGCGAGCTTAGACAGCGTGAACAGTTGCTTGAAATGCAAGGCTATCAGATGTCTTCGCAAGACCGTATGGCATTAGAGCATGAAATCCATGACCTTAAAATTCAGCTGAGCGATGAGTATGGCGTCGCTGATAAAGAAATTTATCGAAAAGCAACTGCTCAAAAATATCAGCATGATTTGGAGATGTTTAAACGCCTACAACAACAAAAAATCCAAGAGCTTGAAAAACCCATCAAAGCAGCACTAGGGGAGCAAGAACACATCGCCATTGCACGCATGAACCAAAAAACCATGCGACCTGATGACTACCGACGATGGGAGCTATCACAAGAGATGGCAGGTTCTAAGCGAGCGGCGGACGATACTTATAGTAGCCAATTTCGTGAAATTTTCAAGCAGAATGATAGTGGGCAGTATGAGATTGAGAGTCAAGAAGAGCGACTTAGATTGTGGGAGGAAGCATACCGACTGCACAAAGAGACGATAGCCAATATTGATGCTGAATATGGCGAAAAATCCAAAACTTTGGAAAATGAGCTACTCTCTGCCAAGCTGGGTGCGTACGGTAGTGCGGCAGGGGCTTTGGCTGGTCTGTTTAAAGACATGAGCGGTGAGCAATC
The DNA here is from genome assembly GCF_029581575.1 of Moraxella nasibovis. Taxonomy (NCBI): domain Bacteria; kingdom Pseudomonadati; phylum Pseudomonadota; class Gammaproteobacteria; order Moraxellales; family Moraxellaceae; genus Moraxella; species Moraxella nasibovis. Next base: position 735,134 of record NZ_CP089975.1, read on the forward strand.
TCGTGCCTACCGTGCGATGTTTGCGGTGTCAAAAGCCTTTGCCATCGCAGATACTGGGATTAAGATGGGTAATGCAATAGCACAAGCATGGGCTGACCCATCAGCTGTAACCACTTGGCAGAAAATGGCAAATGTGGCGAAAGTAACCATACAGCAGGGGCATTTGGTATCCATGATTAACGCCATCAATCCCAAAGGCTTTAAAACTGGTGGTTATACTGGTAACGGCGGCATCAATGATGTTGCAGGCGTGGTACATGGCAAAGAGTATGTACTCAATGCCCGTGCCACAAAACGCATCGGCACAGGTACGCTTGATAAGCTTAATAATGGCGGTGATATTGGCGGCGGTGTCAATGTCATCATCAATAACTATTCTAGCGAAAAAGCCACCGCCCAACAAATGCCAAACGGCGATGTTTTGGTAACCATTGGCAAGATGATTGATGACAAAGTAGATGCAAAAGTCAATCAACGATTTATCCAAGCACGCCGTCAAGGCGGTGAATTATACGGCAGATAAACAAAAAACCCAACTGGTGCAAACAGTTGGGTTTTTCTATTTACCCCTTTAACCGTACTTAAAAGGATAATTTATGGTAAATTTTAACATAGAATTGGCAAAAATTGGAGAAATATCTATGCAAAATATCGTTGTAATAGGAATTTTTGCTATTGTATTGGTGTTGATTTGGCAATTTAGCGACATCTTAAATGCTGTGGTCAATTTTCTAAAATTTAGAGATGGCAAAAAATGAAAACATTCACATGGGACATCAGCCAAGACAGCACTGAGACCACCACAATCAACGCCAAAACAGTGGCATTCGGTGATGGCTACGAGCAGGCGGTATCATTTGGCATTAACCCAAACCGCAAAACATGGCAATGTAGCAAAACAGACACAAAAGCGGTGATTGATGAGATTTACCGCTTTTTAATTGGCACAAAGGGCGTGGAAGCCTTTAATTTTCAGCCCATCAAAAGCGAACCTATCATCAAAGTCCGATTAGATGGCGATGTAACACGCAATCAAGAAGGGGGTGATGCCTGGAAAATATCATTTGCCCTAAAACAAGTTTTTTAACCGCCCCAAATGGGGCTTTTTTAATGGAGAAACGCCATGAGCGAACAAAACTTAACCACCCTAAACCGCCTTGAAGCCAAGACCTTGCAAGATTTTATCTATCAGGTTGATAGCTGGCAAGCCCGTCACGGCGACAAAGCAAACACCATTGAAATCGTGTACTACCCAGAGGATGAAGGCTTTGAGGTGGCAAACGGCGAAGAAAACAACGGCATTTTGCGCCGCAATCGTGCCACCTTGTTTCGCACCGATATTTTGGCATGGGGCGCAAATCAGCTAAGAGGGCTTGAAGGCTGGAATAATGATAAGACCGTCACCGCTTTTACTTGCGTGTATAAAGATGGCGAATTTGGCATCAAAGTGGCGGTGCAGGATTCAATTGAAACAGAAACTGGTCACGGCGCTATTGAATTTGATGAGGGCTCTGGCGCAATCGGTGACTGATTATGAGTTTTAACAGCGATATTCAAAAAGACAGTGTGCAAGGCTTTATCACCTTGTACGAACTGGACGCACGCAAATTAGGCGGTGAGATTTACCGTTTTCATGGACACAATGACGGCGTTATCCGCTGGCAAGGGCAAGATTTTACCCCCATTGCCATCAAAGCAGATGGGCTAGAAGTCCGCTCGGACGGTAAAGCCTCCGCCCCAACGCTCACCATTCATAACGACATCGGCGGTGTATCACAAGCCTTACGGTTTTTGTGTTTACGCTATGGAGACTTTGCAGGGGCAAAACTCAAAGTCATCCATACCCTTGCCGAATATTTGGGCAGCACAGACGAGCAAAACTACCGCACCGCCATCTGGTACATCGAGCAAAAGACCAGTGAAACCAACGCAACCACCACCTTTGAGCTGTCAAACCCTGTGGACTTTGAGGGGTTAAAAATCCCTGTTCGTCAGATTACCAGCTATTGCCATTGGGCGGTGTGTGGGCGTTATCGGGGCGAAGAATGCGGTTATCTTGGTACGGCAAGATTTACCAATGACGGCAAGCCAACGGATAATCCAGAACTGGATAAATGCGGTGGTCGCTTGTCGGATTGCAAATTGCGGAACAATGAACAGCGATTTGGTGGGTTTCCTGCAAGTTCATTGGTGGGGTAAAAAATGAGACTAACAAAAAACCTAAAAAACCAAATCACCGCCCACGCTTGGGAAAATTACCCAAATGAGTGTTGTGGCGTGATTGTGGGCGGTCAATATCGCCCTTGCACCAATATTGCCCACGACCCTGCCAACGCCTTTGAAATTGACCCTGCTGAATGGGTGGCGTTGGCAGAATTGGGCGACATTGGGGCGATTGTTCATTCACACCCCAATGGCGAACCCTTGCCTAGTGAAGTGGACAAAGTGCAAATGGGGCTACACGATGTGGATTGGGTCATTGTTGGGCTTGGCATTAGTCCCACAGGGGCGGAATATTGCGACATCAAAAGTCACAAGCCCACCAATTACACCGCCCCACTTTTGGGGCGTGAGTATTATCACGGTACACAGGATTGCTATAGCTTGGTGTGTGATTATTATAGCCGAGAATTGGGGCTTGATTTGCCTGATTTTGCAAGGGTTGATGACTGGTGGGAAGATGAAAAGCACGAGCCACTTTATGAAAACAACTTTAAAAAAGCTGGCTTTGAAGTCGTGGACGACCTACAAAAGCACGATGTCATCTTGTGCCGTGTCGGTCGCACTCATCACATTAACCATGCCCTTGTTTTTGTTGGCGATGGCAAATTGCAATCAGAAAATACGCCCGATTGTGTGGGGGATTGCCTAGTTTTGCACCACCCACACGGCAGGCTAAGCGTGCGTGAAATCTATGGCGACAGTTGGCAAAAACGCACCGCCCTAATTGTACGGCATAAGGAGTTAATCAGTGAAAACCATTGAACTACACGGCATTCTCGCCAAAAAATTTGGCAGATTTTTTAAATTGGATGTCAAAACGGCAAAAGAAGCCTGTCATGCCATCGCCGTGCAAATCCCTGCATTTCAAAAATTTATGCTTGATGGTGAAAAATTGGGCTATCGCTTTGCCGTATTCAATGGCAAAAAACGCAATCAAAGCACCAACATCAGCGAAGACCAATTAGACGACATCACCACCGCCAACCACATTCATATCGTGCCAAAAGTGGTGGGCTCGGGCGGTAAGGCGATGGGGTGGCTGCAAGTCATTGCGGGGGCGGTGATGGTGGCGGTGGGGGTGTTTGTGCCTGGTATGCAAGCGTTAATCGGTGCGGGGGTTGGTTTGATGATTGGTGGCGTATCAAGCCTACTAATGCCCACGCCAAAACTAGACCCTGCCAATGAGGACGGCAATAAGCCAAACAACGGCTTTGGCGGTGCGGTGACGACCGTCGCACAGGGCAACCCCGTCCCCATTCTCTATGGCGAGCGAGAAGTGGGTGGATTTATTGTGTCGGCTGGGATTGATACTTAGCGGTGGGCAAGCACATACTCTAACAGCACTTGATTGATGCGTGTCTGATAGCCTTTGCCGTCTTTTTTAAAAAACTCCAAAATGACAGGGTCAAGGCGTAAGGTGGTGGCGGTTTTGGTTGGTTCTTTTTGTTTGCCACGAGTTTTTACCATGTTTAAAAAATCACTTGGTAAAACATCGCTGGCTGGCTTAAATTTGGCAAAATCCGCTTGGGTTAATTCTCTGACTTCGCCATGTTCGTCAATTAAAGGTCTGTTCATAATCTTTGATCTCTCGTTTGTTGGCTTTTCTAAAACTGATGACACGAATGCCATCACAAATCGGTGTAAAAACCAAAACATGAAGGCGGCTGCCTAAAAACCCCACGGCAATGTAGCGTGTTTCACCATAATCAAAACGCTCATCAACGGCAACTTTGGCGGTTAAAAATTCAAAATCAATCGCTTCATCAAAGCTAAGTCCACGCTCATCAATGTTTCTTTGGTTTTTAGCAGGGTCATAAGTAATTTTCATTGCTAACTTCTTAATTTTTATTATATTGTACTAACAATTTAATATTTTGTCAATACAAAAAGGTAAAAAAATGCACATTCACGGCGCAAAAAAACAAAAGGGCGGTGGGCAAAAGCCGCACATTGCCCCTGATGACTTGGTCGCTACCAGTTATGCTAACATCATGTATGGCTTGGCTGAGGGTGAGATTATGGGGCTGGCGGATGGTGGTAAGTCTATCCGACTTGACGGCACGCCCTTAATCAACGACAACGGACAGCCTAATTTTACAAATGTAAACTGGGATTTTCGCACAGGCACGCTGGATCAGACGCACATCGCAGGTTTTCCTGCGGTTGAAAATGAGACCAATGTCGGTGTGGAGCTTCGTTCTGACCGCCCATGGGTCAAAGCCATCAATAACCGTGAACTCTCCGCCGTGCGTGTGCGTCTAAACTTCAACGCCCTGCGTGAGCAAGATGACAGTGGGAACATCAAAGGCTATGCCATCAGTTACGCCATTGATGTGCAGACGGACGGTGGCAGTTTTGTTGAAGTCTTGACCGATACTGTGCGTGGTAAGGCAAGCCAAGGCTATAAAAAATCACACCGCATTGACCTGCCTAATGCTGGCACAGCAAAACGCTGGACAATCCGTGTCCGCCGTATCACGCCCAACCGTAACAGTGATTTAATCGCTGATACCGTGCATATTGACGCACTGACCGAAATCATTGACGCAAAACTCGCTTATCCAGCAACAGCACTTTTGAGCTTGTCTTATGACGCCAAAACTTTCTCCAACATCGCTAAAATTGCCGTGCGTCTAAAAGGCAAAATTATCCAAGTACCGACGAACTACGACCCCATCGCACGCACCTATACAGGGCTGTGGGACGGTACATTTAAAATGGCGTATAGCAATAACCCTGCGTGGGTGTTTTATGACCTATGCACTCATAAACGCTATGGACTTGGTGAGCGACTGGCTGGCATGGTGGACAAATGGCGACTGTATCAGATTGGGCAATATTGCGATGAGCTGGTGGATGACGGCAAAGGCGGTCAAGAACCCCGTTTTACCTGCAATGTCTATATCCAAAAAGCCGATGATGCCTATCGTGTCTTACAAAACTTGGCAAGCGTGTTTCGTGGGCTGTCGTTTTGGGACGGAGCTAACATCATCGTGGATAGCGACACGCCAAAAGAGCCTGTATATACATTTAGCCCTGCTAATGTCGTGGGCGGTGAATTTGCTTATACAGGCACACGGCAAAGAGACCGCCATACACTTACCAAAGTCGCATGGGACAATCCAGAAAACGGCTTTAGCACTGAGTATGAGCTGATTCCAGATGAGGCAGCCATCGCCAGATATGGCGTAAAAGTGCTAGACATTGCTGCCTTTGGCTGTACCAGTCAAGGGCAAGCACAACGAGCAGGACTGTGGGCATTGAAAGCCGAGCAACTAGAAACCCAAACCGTGAGTTTTAAAACTGGCTTGATGGGCTTTATCCCACAAGTGGGGCAAATCATCAATGTGGCAGATAATGTCTTTGCAGGGCGTGCCATCTCTGGCAAAATCGTCAATGTTTCCACCAACAAGCGTGTCATCACCCTTGACCGTGTGGCGGGTAAAGTGGGCGATACTTTAATCGTCAATGGCACGGACGGCGCACAAAGTGCCAAAATCAGTGCCGTGCGTGGGCAGGTTTTGACCCTTGACAAGCCAATCAATGCCGAGCCTGAGCATATTTGGGCAGTCATTAGTGATGATCTAAAATTAAAGCAGTTTCGTATTTTAACCATTGCACAAAACGATGACGCAACCTTTGACATCACCGCCTTAGAATACAACGCCCAAAAATATGCGGTGGTGGACACAGGAGCGGTGGTTGTGCCACAGCCTTACACCGTGCTAAATGCCACGCCAATCACCGCCCCAAACTCAGTAACACTGAGTGCCAACACTCGCACACACCAAGGACAAGCGGTTACCACGCTCACCATCAACTGGGAACAAGTGACTGGTGCAACCGCCTACATTGTCGAATGGCGAAAAGATGATGGCAACTGGCAAACCTTGCCCAAAGTGTCAGGGCAAAGCATGGATATTGACGGCGTGTATGCCGGCAACTACCAAGCCCGTGTGCGTGCAGTTGATGCCTTTGACAATGAAAGCCTAGCCACATCAAGCCAATTAACCAATATCGCAGGTAAAGTGGGCAAACCACCACGCCTTGCACGCCTTGTCATCAAAGGCTTGTTGTTTGGTATGGAGCTTGGCTGGATTTTTAATGCTGGTAGCGATGACACCAACTTTACAGAAATCCAAGTGTCGCCTGACGGTCGCTCAAACATTGCCACGCTTGGTACATTTGCCTATCCGACAAATAAGCACGAAATCACAGGCTTACAAGGCAATTTGACCCAGTTTTATCGGGGGCGGATTGTGGACAAATTGGGTAATACATCGGACTGGACGGACTGGGTCAGTGGCACGACATCGGCAGACGCCGACAAAGTGCTTAATCTGATTAGTGGGCAAATCAACCAAAGCCATCTGGATCAGACTTTGCGGACACCGATTGCCAAGATTGGCGGGCTTGAAAGTGCAGTTAATGCCGTAAACAGCCAACTGCCACAGCTTAATCAGCAGATTGCCACCGCCATGCGAGATATTGGCACGGAGCGAAGCCGCATCACAGGGGCAATCCGTGACATTGGCACTTTGCAGACCGCCAATAATGCCAAAACGCAGGAATTGGCGAACTTAACGCAAACGGTGGGCGGACATACCTCATCTATCCGTGAGCTTGGCGTAACAACTGGTGATTTATCGCAAAAATACACCGCTTTAAAATCGGCAAGCGATACTGCAAATAGCGAAATCACGGCGATAAAGCAGACCCAAAGCGGACAGGCGACAACCATTAACCGCTTAAACAGCGAGATGAACGGCAAAGCAAGCACAGCCGACCTAACCGCCGAACAACAGGCACGAGCGGATGCTGATGGTGCATTAGGTCAAAGGATTAGTGCGATTGATACCGCCTACAAAAAGTCCGATACTGACATCACGGCACGCTTGGCAAGAGAAGAAACCGCACGAGCAACTGGCGACGCCGCCAACAGTCAAGCAATCCGCACGCTAGAAAGCGGTCTAGGTGGCAAGGCAAACGCCACGGCTTTGAATAATTACTACACCAAAGCCCAGACCGATGAGGCTATTAGTGGGCGTGTGGAGCGATTTGAAGCCAGTCTTAAACGCCAAGAAATTAATGCCGTTACCGACCTAAACACGCTAACCACTCAGGGGCAGTATTTTATCAAAGCTGGTAATAATCCCAATGCCCCTGCGACTAACTGGTTATTTGTCGATGTTGAAACATCAAACGACCAGTGGATTGTCATGCAGACTGTCAGACAAGACAACAATGCTAAAAACCAATGGGTGCGTCAGCGGCATAACGGCAACTGGTCAGCGTGGGAAAAGGTGGCAACAGGTAGTGAGCTGAATGACAAAGCCAACGCCACCGCCTTAAACGACCTAAGTGCCCGTGTCACACAAGTGGACGGCAGAATTACCGCAGAAGCTCAGAAAGTCAGTCATCTCCAAACCACCGTAGGCGGTCAAACGGCAAGCATTCGCAGTGTGGAGCAGTCGGTCAATGGCGTGCGTGCGATTAAAGCGGTAACGGTGGACAATAACGGCTTTATCAGCGGTTATGGTCTGATGAGCGAGCTACAAAATGGTCGTGTTACTTCTCGTTTTGGCATCAACGCCGACCAAATCTACTTTGGGGCGACAACGAGTGCTAAAAAGCCGTTTGTCTTTACGACACGCACCACCACCATCGATGGCGTAAGCTATCCTGCGGGGGCGTGGCTTAATAGTGCCAGTATTGCCAATGCGAGTATCACCAATGCCCATATTGCCAATGCTACGATAACATCGGCTAAGATTGCCAACGGTGCTATCGATAACGCTAAGATTGCCAATGGTGCGATTGACAGCGCCAAGATTGGAGAAGCGGCAATTACCACCGCGAAAATCGGTGTAGCACAAGTTGATACCTTGCAGATTGCAGGTGAGGCGGTAATTTCGCCAAGGTATCAAGAAACAGATTGGGGAAGCCAGTATCAAGCAGGGGTTGAACACACTGTATTAAGATTCACGATGAATACGCAGGGTTCAGCTGTTTGCCTGCTTTTTGGCTGGAAAAAAATCTTGGCGAGTGCATGGCATCAGTCTAGCGCAACGGTAATAATCAAAATAAAGCGAGATGACTTGGTTTTGCATGAAGATGGGTTTTCGTTCTCATCGGCTTGGAACTCAGCAAACTCCAACCAAAGCTCACCACCGATTTTTGATTTTAATCCACCCAACAATCCTGTATATACTGTCGTGATAAGTTATCATGGCGATAGACCATCTGTAAGAGCAGAAGGCATTAGAATACTAGGCTTAGCAATCAAGAGGTAAGAAACTATATGTTAGTGCGATTGTATATCTACAACAAACACACAGGCGAATATCTATATACAGACATCGGCAACCCAAAGTATGTCATCGCAGACTTAGGCAATGACAAAGATTTTACGCTGACCGCACCGCCTGACAGCTCTAAGCAGTGGCGCTGGATTGATGGTGCTTGGATTTAATTTTTTTAACCCACACCGCCAAAAGGCGGTTTTTTATTGGAGTTATTATGACCGACATTTCGGGGCTATCAGCCCCTTTTTTATTGAGCTGGTTGCCTTTTTGGGTGTTCTGCGCCTTTGGTGGCTTTGCCAGCGCATTTATCATGATTGGCGATATCGATAATCGGCTTAAATATCCGTTTATCTCCAAGCCTTTGATTGGCATGATGTCTGGCATGGCGATGGTTTTGTATCTTAATCAAAACGCCGAGCCGCCGCCAAGCACACTGCTGTTTTGGGGGTTTGTCACATCGCTGTTAAGTACGCCAATCATTACAGGTTTTCTTGTATTTGTAAGCGACCAGAAACGCCAAGATGCGCTTTATAAGTCAGCGCAAGATAAGTTTGTGCCTTGGTCAAAATCAGACAAAGGGGGTTAATATGCTAACGATTAACATCATCTTATGTGTGATTGGGTTTACCTTGGGCGGATATACTTTTATCCGCCATCTTAAAGGCTTTAATAAGCGTGTCAAAACACCCACGGCAGACGCATGGCTTACCGCCGTTGGCACACTTGGCTGGTCGGTCTTGCTATATGCAAGCCTTGACGAGCATGGGCTAACCGCAGTCGATGTGTTTAGCCATGGCTTATTGCTTATTTCTTGGGTGGGCAATCTGCTCAAAGTACAAAAACACTGTTTGCGATTTCGCAAGAGATTTAGACATTCAAGCCCCAACTGAGGGGCTTTTTTTGGAGTAAATTATGAGTAGTTATATTAGACAAATTCAAACCACGCTTAAAAAAGCAGGGTATTATAAGGGCGACATTGACGGCATCGCTGGCAAAATGACGGTCGAAGCAGTCAATCTGGCAAGTCAAGTCAAAGCCTGCACACATGACGAAATCCGCGCTGTCGCTGAACAATCCAAATCGCACCCAGAATACAACGAGCCAACCGCCACGCCGCCAACGACAGTAAACAAGAGCGGTTTTGTGCTGGGCGAACGAAGCCTAAACAATCTAAAAGGCGTCAATGATAACTTGGTCAAAGTGGTGAAGCGTGCGATTGAAATCAGCAGCCTTGATTTTGCGGTCATCGAAGGTGTACGCACCAAAGCACGACAAGCCGAACTTGTCAAAAAAGGCGCAAGTAAAACGATGAACTCACGCCACTTGACAGGTCATGCCGTAGATATTGTGCCTATTGTTGCTGGCAAGGTGAGTTGGGATTTTAACCATTATTATCCGCTTGCCAAAGCAATGGCACAAGCTGCAAACGAACTGGGCGTAAGATTGCGTTGGGGTGGGGCGTGGTCGGTCATCACAGGCAGGGCAGGCACACCACAAGAGTGGGTCAAGGCTTATCGCAATGGCGGTGGGCGTTTTCTTGATGGTCCACATTTTGAAATCCCTGCCTAAAAAAATCCCCCAGCCGTTTTGGTTGGGGGATTTTTATTTTGTCAAAAAACCCACTCAAAGAGCGGGTTGTAGTAGACGCATAGTAGACCAAAAATTTGTTATTATGCCTTTTTATATGTCGTTATTTGTTGTTATTGTGGCGTGAGTATTAGGTTTAACTCTATGATTTTGCTGTAAAATGTTGTTATTTGTTGTCATAACAGCACTTTACAATACTAATTATGAGTCCCCTGCTCTAACCGACTGAGCTATAGGCCCTAGGGCTGCAAGGCAAGACCGCCTGCAAGGGCTGTATTGTACAATAAGCCTTGATAAATTACAATCCATTTGGCAATAAAATTTGGCAAATGGCGCAAGTTGGCAGGAATGGTAAAGAGATAGAAAATAAAAAAACCGATGACATCAATCATCGGCTTTTTGAAATATGGTGGGGTCGGAGAGACTCGAACTCTCACACCTCGCGGCGCCAGAACCTAAATCTGGTGCGTCTACCAATTTCGCCACGACCCCAAGTTGTTCATCAAGCCACATCCAAGAATTTAAATCATCTTGCGATGTCGTCTTGATGGGCGGTATTATACTTGGATTTGAAAATTTGGCAAGTGATTTTTGCCATATTTTTAAAAATAATTTTTAAATCATTGATTTTTATGAAATTTTTATCAATAATTTTACCAATCATTCTGGGTGATTTGCCACATTTTTAGCGCCTGAGCCATGCTTGCTGCATCATGCACACGCACGATGTTCGCCCCTTTTTGAATGGCGAGCAGATGAGCGACCGCCCCGATCATGTCTCTGTCGGTGGGCGTGTGGTTTTGAGCAGGGGGAAATTGCCCCAAAATCTCGCCCAAAAAACGCTTACGAGACACGCCAAACAGCATAGGCAAGTTAAAATAAGCCTGAATTTTGTCCAAATTTTTCATCAAAGCGACATGATGCTCGTGATTTTTGGCAAAGCCCATGCCGACATCGATGATGATGTTTTCTCGTTTCACGCCTGCATTGAGGGCGTTTTGCACGGACGCACCAAGCTCGCCCACCACATCACGCACGACATCATCATACACCGCCAATTCATTCATCGTATCAGGTTCGCCCCGTGAGTGCATGATGACCACAGGCAAATCAAGACGGCTCGCCATCTCTACCGCCCCCGCCCTGCGTAGCCCACGCACATCGTTCCAAATGTCCGCCCCCAAATTTGCCATTTGCTCCATCACCACAGGGCTACTTGTGTCAATGGATAGCCAAAGATTGGGGTGGGTTTTTTTGAGTTCACGCACGATTGGCGTTAGGCGAGCAAGCTCAAGCTCATCACTCACAGGCGCAGCGTTTGGGCGAGTGGATTCCGCCCCAATGTCAATGATATCCACACCCCAAGCCATCATCTCATCAACATGACGCAAGGCAGTATCTATGGCGGTAAATCGCCCACCGTCCGAAAAAGAATCAGGCGTAACATTGAGCACGCCCATGATTTTGGGTGTGGATAATTCTAAGGTTTTGCCATTGGCGGACAACTGGGCGGACAAAAGTTGAGACATGATTGACAAACTGCGACTTGAAATTTATCATCATACCACAATTTAAGCATTTTAAGCATTCAAAAAGGAAATTTCCTTGCACCATTCCGACCGACATCAAGGGGGCGAAAAGGCCATTTTGGTTCATTGTACCATTAAGGGCAATGAGTTTTTGAACAATCAAAACGATTTGGACGAATTTCGCTTGCTTGCCATTTCTGCCGATGCCGAGATTTTGGGCGAGATTACAGGCACGATGAATAAACCGTCTGCCAAATTGTTCGTGGGGACGGGCAAGGCGGACGAAATCGCCCAAAAAGTAGCCGAGCTTGGTGCCGAAATTGTCCTTTTTAATCATACACTGACGCCCAGTCAAGAACGCAATTTGGAAAAGGTTTTGCAATGCAAAGTCATTGACCGAATGGGGCTGATTTTGGACATTTTTGCCAAGCGAGCAAGGACTTATGAAGGCAAATTACAAGTGGAACTTGCCCAGCTGACCCATTTGTCATCAAGGCTTGTGCGTGGTTATGCCCATCTTGGGCAACAAAAAGGCGGTATCGGACTTCGGGGGCCGGGCGAAACGCAGCTAGAAACCGACCGCCGACTGTTACAAATCCGAGTCAATCAGCTCAAAGCCAAACTTGATAAAGTCAAAAAAACTCGCCTGCAAGGACGAGCCAAACGCCAAAAATCCGAAGTGCCGACCATTTCGCTGGTGGGCTACACCAACGCAGGCAAATCCACGCTGTTTAATTTGCTTGCTGATGACAAAATTTATGCCGCAGACCAACTATTTGCCACGCTCGACCCCACGCTCCGCCAAGTCAAATGGGCAGGTGTGGGTAATGTGGTGCTGGCGGACACGGTGGGCTTTGTGCAAAATTTGCCCCACGAGCTTGTGGAGAGTTTTCACGCCACACTTGAAGAGACCTTAGAAGCTGACCTATTGCTCCATGTCATTGACAGCAGCAGCCCTGAAATGCACGAGCAGATTGATGCGGTCAATGGCGTGCTTGCTCAAATTGGGGCGACCGCCCCTGTGCTACTGGTGCATAACAAAATTGACCGCACGCACGAAAATCCTACCATTCATTATAAAGATAAAGGCGTGCCAAGCCGTGTCTATGTCTCGGCTCGTGAAAATCTGGGTATGGATAAGCTTAGCCAAGCGGTGCAAGAATTGCTGGTGGGCGGTTTGTCCAAATTTCATTTGACCTTGCCTTATCATGCAGGCCAGCTTAAAAATACCTTGCACGAACTGGGCGTGATTGTCCAAAGCGAGTATGATGAAACAGGGCATGAAATGCTCACGGTTTGCCTTGCCAAAGACAAATTAAAAGAGCTGCTTGGCAAGCACCATCTTGATGCCTTTGATATACTACCGCCACACGAAGCAAGCCAGTTTTTGCCTGTGCTTGAAGAGTTTGAAAAGGTGGATGTTAAGTTTGATGGCGATGAGAATTTGGATCCGTTTTGCCATTAAATGTCATCAAGACATTGTAGATAGACGCAGTTAAGACCGACAAGACCAGATGTTTTGTCGGTTATTTTTTCATGAAATGGCGAACATTTTTTGTCAGACCTTTCAAAACCTTGACCTTATGAGCGTGTAATGATTTAATAAAAACTCATTTGCCATCACAAGGACAGCCATGAAATCGCCTTATTTGACCAAATCGCCCAGCTTTTGGCTAGGAATGCTTGCGACCGTCATCATCGTGGTGGGCGTGCGTGAATTGGCGTTGGTGGTTTGTACCGCTTTGGGTATGCCAACCGCCACCAATATTGTCGGCTTGGTGTCGCTGTTTGTGGTATTGATGGGCGTGCGTCTGGCACGGGGCGGATTACCAAATTGGCTGTCGTCATCGGCAAGCGTACTGTTGGTGGATAGTGGATTTGCGTTTTTGCCTGTGTCGGCAGGGGCAGGGATTTTGATGTTTGGGTTGGGGGGCGATCTGATGGCGGTGTCGGCGGTGATCATCATCAGTACGGTCATTCCGCTGTGGGCATTTGCCAAACTTGCCGAAAAATGGCTCAAGGACGACCATAAGGACGACCGCAAGGAGAATGCTCATGCCAATGCTTGACAGTACGACCATCATCATTGCCTTTGTCGTTACATTGATTGCCCATGTGGGGGCAAAATATGTCCTGCGTTATCTTAATAAATTCATTCGTGGCGTGCCGATGATTATCATTGCCATCGTGCTGACTTTGCTGATTTTGTTGGTGATTCAACTGCCTTATGCCACTTATTATGCCAATGCCAAACCTGTGTTTGACCGCCTGCTTGGTTATAGTACGGTGCTACTTGCCGTGCCTTTGGCAGGTATGGATTTTAAGGGCCTGCCTGTCAAAAAACTCTCCATCATCGTGGTCTTGGCAAGTTTGGTTGGGGCGATTGTGCCGATGTCGCTTGCTTATTTGTTTGCCCTGAATATGGACAGTATTTTGGCGTTTGCCACTCGCTCGGTTACCACGCCTGTGGGCTTGTCGGTCGCTCAAGTGATTGATGCACCACTGGTGATGGCAAATCTTATCATCATCGTGTCAGGGATTTTGGGAGCAGGTTTGTGCCGTATTTTGTTTAAAAATGTACAAGACGACCGAGCCAAAGGTTTGGCACTGGGTCTGGTCGCTCACGCCATTGGTACGGTCGAAGCATGGACAATCAGCCCCACCGCAGGACGCTATGCGGCATTTGGCTTGGCGATTAACGGCTTGGTGACGGCGGTGTGGTTGCCTGTGGCGATATTATGGCTACTAAAATGATTTAAAAAAGCACCTACTTGGGTGCTTTTATTTTATTGATCAATGCGGTTGCCTAAGTGGTCTATATAAAAGATTTCATAATTCAGAAATACTGGGGCTTTGTTATTTTTAAAATCCCAAGCCCAATCATATTGAAAGGGAATAACCACTTCACCTATTTTATTGATATATCCCCATTTGGTGTTTTGAGCTACCCCAGCTAAGCCTTCTGAGAACTCTCCAATATAATCATATTGAAAGGGAATAACCACTTCACCTATTTTATTGATATATCCCCATTTGGTGTTTTGAGCTACCCCAGCTAAGCCTTCTGAGAACTCTCCAATATAATCATATTGAAAGGGAATAACCACTTCACCTATTTTATTGATATATCCCCATTTGGTGTTTTGAGCTACCCCAGCCAGACCTTCTGAAAAGTCCCGAGTATTATCATATTGAAAAGGAATGATAAGCCGACCTGTTTTATCAATAAAACCATATTTGCCATCCTGTTCTACACTTGCCAAGCCTTCTGAAAAGCTCCCAGTATTGTCATATTGCAAAGGAATGATGAGCTGATTTGTTTTGTCGATAAAGCCGTTTTTTCCATTTTGCCCAACTCTTGCCAAGCCTTCTGAAAAGTTCCAAGCATCATCATATTGAAAAGGAATGATAAGCCGACCTGTTTTATCAATAAAGCCAAATTTACCATCTTGTTCTACACTTGCCAAGCCGTCTAAGAAATCAAAAGCAAAATCATATTGCAAAGGAATGACTACTTCGCCTGTCTTATCAATAAAACCATATTTACCATCTTGTTCCACCCTTGCCAAACCTTCTAATAGGCAGTTGACATCATCGTATTCCACAACCTGTGGTTTTTCGCACGCTAAGGCGGATAGGGGTAAAAAAGATAGGGCAAAGATAAGGGTTTTGATGTTCATGATGACATCTCCATGAGTAATGGGGTTATCATAATCCATCTTGATGATGCTGGCAAGTGTGTTTTAATTTTCCTATTAAGAAATGATACATCAACAAAAATGCTATTTATTTCCCATTTTTAAAGATTTATAATGGGAAAAATTTTTAAATAGGTCATAGGTGTTGTTATGATGATTCCAAGACTCTCCCACGAGCGTGGGCTTGCCGAGCATGGCTGGCTGACTTCTCGCCATAGCTTTTCGTTTGCTGAGTATTATGACCCTCGTTTTATGGGTTTTTCAGCACTGCGTGTGATCAATGAGGACTGGATTGCCCCTAGCATGGGCTTTGGCATGCACCCACACAAGGACATGGAGATTTTGACTTATGTGCTAAATGGGGCGGTGGCTCACAAGGACAGCATGGGTAATAGCGAGACCGTGCCAGCAGGCGAGTTTCAGCTCATGTCAGCAGGTACAGGCGTGCGTCATTCGGAGTTCAACCCTAGCGACACAGACGAGCTACATTTGTATCAAATTTGGATCATGCCAAATCAAATGGGCGTAACGCCACGCTACGAGCAGGCTCGCTTTGCTGACAAGATGGGAGCGACTTTGATTTTATCGCCCAGTGGCGATGATGGCTCTTTTGTGGTTTATCAAGACATGAAGCTGTGGCGACATCAGTTAGATGGTGAGCAGGTGGTGGTACTTGATGAGACTCGGGCTTACTGGCTACAAGTTGCCAAAGGGAGCGTCCAGATTGATGGCAAGACTTATCAAGCAGGCGATGCACTTGCCATCGTTGATGAATCGCAGTTTAAGGCAGTCAGCCAAAGTTTTGCTGAGTTTTTGTTGTTTGATTTGCCAAGGGTGTGATGCGCAGGCGAATGTGTCTGTATCATCATATTTAAATTAAAAAGCTGTTTTAAAAAAAAAGCTGTTTTAGAATAAAGAGGGGTGAAAAATTTCACGCCCTCTTTTGATTTTGTCAAGTCAATCACACCCAATCAGGCACGCCACTGTGAAATCTTAGCTCGCCATCAGGGCTATCAATCAGCTCAGCCTCCACTTCACGAAAAAACGCCACTCGCTCGTCAATGCACTCATCGGTGATGGACTCAGCCAGTCGCAGATAGTCCTCATAATGGCGACTCTCCGACTTTAATAGATACTTATAATAGCGTGCTAATTTTTCATCATCAATGACATCTGCCAATGCCGAGAATCGCTCGCAGGAACGAGCCTCAATAAACGCCCCAATGATCAGCACATCCACCATCGCCGCAGGCTCCCAAGTGCGCTTGTGTTTGAGTAGTCCTTTGGCGTAGCGACCTGCTGGCAGGTGCGACCACTCGATGCCACGCTCTTTCATCAGCGTGATGACTTGCTCATAATGTAGCATCTCCTCACGCACCAGCTGAGCCAATCGTTCTTGCAGTTCACGATGAAACTCATAGCGAAAAATCAAATTCATCGCCGTCCCAGCTGCTTTTTTCTCGCAGTTGGCATGGTCTAGCATGAGCAAGGGAAGATTTTCTTTGGCGACAGCAAGCCATTTATCAGAAGTCCTTGCACCTAGAAAATCATGAATGTGGCTGATGTCGGTGGTGGCTTTTGCTCGGGTGGTGATGCTTTGTAAGTCGTCTTCTGGGGCGATGTCGCTGGTGCTTAAAGTAGGGTGTTGCATGGTGATTTTCTGCTTTTTTAAATGGCTTGAATGACGGTCAAGGATGGTGAAAATGTGTAAACATTTGTTTTGTCTGTGTAAAAATCCGCTTAATATCGCTTAATAATGTTACGATGCTTTGAGTATTTTAGCACACTTTTTGGGCGATGGTGGGGTGAATTCTGCCAGAAAGTCGGCAAATTTCGTGATAAATTTGTTATAAAATAGCTTGAAAATAAGAATTTATCTTAATATTAACAAAAAAATCAAAATTTTATAATAACATAACTCATTGATTTTAAAAGATAAAATAAAAAAATCATAAAAATCAATAAATTTTTTGCCCAAAAGGTGTTGCAAAATATGTCAAAATTGGTATTCTATTAACCGAAGTAGGGAATTGGCAAGGATATTTGTGCTGTTATGCTCAAAGATTTGCCATTTTTTTTATTTCATTAAAGCAATCTGGCAGAGCGAATGACTCGTTCTGTATTGGGCGCAGCTTTTAGCGACCCAACTAAAAAATGTAAATGTGGAGAAACCCATGAAAAAACTACTTTTAGCATCAGCCGTCGCTGCTCTATCGATCACAGCTGCACAAGCTGCGCCAACCGTTTATGGTAAAGCATTCCTTACTCTTGATGTGCAAGATGGTGATAATGTTAGCACTGTATTAGGTGACTATAATGCTCGCACTCAACTAAACTCTAATGCTTCTCGCATCGGTCTTAAAGGCTCAGAAGCTTTGACTCAAAACACTGACCTAGTTTATCAACTAGAATACGGTGTAAAAGTTGACGACAACTCAACTCAGTTCACCTCTCGTGACACCTACCTAGGTCTTGCGAACAAGCAATACGGTACTTTGGTCGCTGGTCGTCTGACTGCAATTGACGACTATGTAAACTACGCTAATGTAACCCAAGGCGGTGTCGTTGGTGGCGACAATGTACTAGCTACTTTTGATGCACCTCGTGCCAACAACGCATTCGCTTACTTCTCACCAGAGCGTAACGGCGTACAATTCATGGCAATGTATGCTATGGATGAGCTTAACAATACTACCGCTCAACTAGATATTGATGGTAATAAAATTAATGTAACTCGAGATATCGCAGGTATTGGTGCTAAATACGAGCCAACCAACGCTCCTTACAAAGTAGGTGCTACTTATATCCAAGCTGGCGATGCACTTAAAGCGGTTCGTGTGAGCGGTGCTTATGCTCTAAGCCCAGTATTGACTGCAGGTGCTCTATATCAGCACACTGACTACGATACTGACAACAATGAAAATGCTTTCACAGTATCTGCTAACTACAAAGTAGCTCAAACTCCTTGGACTGCTTACGGTCAGCTTGACCTAGTGGACAATGTTGCTGGTCTAAATAATTCAGAAAAACAGCGTATCGCAGTTGGTGGTAAATACGCATTCAACCAAGCCACTACTGGTCACATCTACGGTGCATTGTTGCAGCGTGAAGTTGCAGGTGTTGATGCAGACGCATACGGCATCGGTGGCGGTATCGAATACAAGTTCTAATTTGATTTAGAATATGTATCAAAAAGCTCACTCGTAAGGGTGGGCTTTTTTTTATGTTTTTGGGGTGTAATATCTGCAAAAATTACATGACTCTATATTCATTTTATTTGTTTCATTTCATCAAACAAACAGTAAAAATCAGAGTATAATGACAAGACTTTTATTGTCCATAAAATCACACTGAGGTGTTTATGATCACCGAATCTTTGGTGGATATTTCACGGTTGCAGTTTGCGGTTACGGCACTGTTTCATTTTCTGTTCATTCCCCTGACGCTTGGCATGACATGGCTTTTGGTTATCATGGAGTCGGTCTATGTCATCACAGGCAAAGAAATTTGGCGGGACATGACCAAGTTTTGGGGTAAATTGTTTGGTATTAACTTTGCGCTTGGGGTAACGACTGGCATCACGATGGAGTTTCAGTTTGGTACGAACTGGGCGTATTATTCGCACTATGTGGGAGATATTTTTGGTGCGCCACTTGCCATTGAAGGCTTGATGGCGTTTTTCTTAGAGTCCACAATGGTGGGGCTGTTTTTCTTTGGTTGGCAAAGAATGAGTCGGGTGCAACATCTATTGACGACAATTTTGATGGCACTTGGCACGAATTTGTCTGCTTTGTGGATTTTGATTGCCAATGGCTGGATGCAAAACCCTGTCGGCGCTGAGTTTAATTATCAGACCATGCGCATGGAGATGGTGAGTTTTAGTCAGATATTGCTAAACCCTGATGCGCAAAATAAGTTTGTGCATACGGTGTCGGCAGGCTATGTGGTGGGTGCGGTATTTGTGCTTGCCATCTCGGCACTGTATTTGCTACAAAAGCGAGATGTCGAGTTTGCTAAGCGCAGCTTTCATGTGGCGGCGGCGTTTGGCTTTGCATCGATTTGTAGCACCATCGTCTTGGGTGATGAGTCTGGCTATTCTATTGGGCTTGCACAGCAAACCAAGCTTGCGACGATGGAGGCGATGTGGGAGACCGAGCCTGCGCCTGCCAGCTTTAATCTCATTGCCAGCATCAATGAGGCAGAAGGCAAAAATGACTGGGCGGTGCATATCCCGTATGCGATGGGCATCATCGGCACTCGCTCTTTTGATAAGCAGATACTGGGCATACATGACATCAAGACGGTGAATGAAGAGCGCATCAAAAACGGCATCATCGCTGTCAGTGCGCTAGACACCATGCGTGCCGATCAAAGTGCAGGGCGCAGTAGCGATGAGCAGGTGCTTGAAAACTTTGAAAAAAACAAAAACGACTTAGGCTTTGGGCTGCTGCTCAAAAAATACACACAAGATGTAACTCAGGCGACGCCAGAGATGATTGCTCAGGCGGTGGATGATACCGTTCCAAGTGTGACGCCGATGTTTTGGTCATTTCGCGTGATGGTGGGGCTTGGCTTTTTGATGCTGATTTTGTTTTCGCTCAGCCTATTTTACACCATCAAAGGCAGCTTTATGCAAAAGCCGTGGCTACTAAAATTTGCGGTCATCATGCTGCCTGCGCCTTGGATCGCTGCTGAGGCAGGGTGGTTTGTGGCGGAGTATGGTCGTCAGCCTTGGACGGTGTATGGCATTTTGCCGACGCATCTGTCGGTGTCGAACATCAGCGCCACCAGCGTGATGTGGTCATTGGCAGGGTTTGTGGTGTTTTATACGCTGCTGTTTATTGTTGAGATTTATCTCATGCAAAAATACATCAAACTGGGTCCTGCCAGCCTTGGTACGGGTCGCTATCATGGTGAAAATCAAGACACCCGTCTCATCAACCCCCAGCACTTTAAAGGAGAGTTGCCATGATTTTTGATTATGAAACCTTAAAACTCATCTGGTGGCTACTCATCGGCGTGCTGCTCATCGGCTTTGCCATCATGGACGGGCATGACTTGGGAGTGTGTAGCCTGCTACCCTTTGTCGGCAAGACCGATGCCGAGCGCCGTGTGATCATCAACACCATCGGACCACACTGGGAGGGGAATCAGGTGTGGTTTATCACGGCAGGCGGTGCGATTTTTGCGGCGCTGCCTTTGGTGTATGCCACGGCATTTAGCGGCTTTTATTGGGCGCTGATGGCGGCACTTTGGGCGCTGTTTTTGCGTCCTGTGGGCTTTAAATATCGCAGCCTAGTCAAAGATGATCGCTGGCGTCAGGCATGGGATTGGGGGCTGTTTGTCGGCTCATTTGTGCCTGCGCTCATATTTGGTGTGGCGTTTGGCAATCTGTTTTTGGGCGTGCCTTTTGTCTTTGATGAGTATTTGGTCTCGACTTATACTGGGTCGTTTTTTGGCTTATTAAGTCCGTTTGCGCTCTTGTGTGGCTTGGTGAGTGTGTGTATGCTCATCATGCAAGGCGGTGTATATCTGGCGCATCGCACGGTCGGTGAGATTCAGGCTCGCACGATGCGATACAGCAGTATTTTTGCCGTTTTGATGGTGGTGCTGTTTGTGCTGGCGGGTGTCTGGGTGGCAAATCTTGACGGCTATGTCATCACCAGTGAGATCGATAAAGGCGCGCTTATCGACCCGATGTCAAAGGCGGTGTCGCTACAAGCAGGCGCTTGGCTTGGTAATTATCAGGCAAATCCGCTGTTGTGGGCGTTTCCTGTGCTTGGTGTGTGCATGCCTTTGGTGGCGGTGCTGTTATTAAGATGGGCTAAGACGCTGCTTGCATTTGTCGCATCGAGTGTGGCGGTGCTGGCGGTCATCATGACGGCAGGCGTGGCGCTTTTTCCTTTTTATATGCCGTCATCGAGCCACCCCCGTGCCAGCCTGACTGTCTGGGACAGCGCATCTAGCCATCTGACTTTGATGATCATGCTGTATGTGGCGGTGCTGCTGTTGCCTGTCGTCGTCGCTTATACGAGCTGGGCTTATGCCATCATGCGTGGCAAGGTCACCAAAGCCTATATCAAGGAAAATGAGCATACGCTGTATTAGTTTTGATCTGCTCGATGAGCGACTAAAATTAAGCAAAAAAATTAAGCAATAAACTTTGCTAAGATAAAAATTGGAGAAAGATCATGTGGTATTTTGCGTGGATATTAGGCTTGGGCTTTGCGGTCCTGCTTGCCATCATCAGTGCAGTGTGGGTGGAGTTTGAGGAGTCTCGGCATAACGCTTTTTATAAAGAAGTGGATGTGGACTAAAATTCTTGCTCGCCAGACGCTTTTTAAAAACCATGTAACTTGTTTGTTGCATGGTTTTTATCATTGAGTATTGGGCGGAAGTTTCGTACATTCATCGACTGGCAAACAGTGAAAATGATGTTATAATGAGGGGTTGTATTTTTAAGTTTTGCTGATCATGATTCATACTGCCAAAAAGCTCACCGTCGCCATGCTTTGTGCTTCCACTGTTTTTCTTGCTGCACCTGCGAGTGCCAGTAGCGGTGGGCTGTCGGCGCTGTTTGGACAAAAGGCGCAAAAATTTCTGCCAGTCAATCAAGCTTTTGTGGTCAATGTACGCATCGAAGGCGATGAGTTGGTGGCAAGCTTTAAGGTGACGCCTGAGCATTATGTGTATCGTGATAAGATGACGCTGAGCCTGCCTGAGGGTGTGAGTGCTTCGGCATGGCGTTTTGATAAGGCGCCAAGCATGATTGACGATCCGACTTTCGGTCATGTGGCGGTCTTTGAAGAAGATGTGGTGGCTCGGGCGACTTTAAGCGGTGTGGCAAATGACGCAGCGGCAAGCTTTCGTTGGCAAGGCTGTGCCAAAGCAGGGCTGTGCTATCCGCCTGAGCGTGTGCCTTTTAATCTGACTTTGTCCAACGCCAAAAAATCTAATGGCGCAAATGATGCAACCACCCAAGGCTCTGGCTCATCTGCTCAGTCATCTACTAAGAAATCCACCCAAAGCACTGCGCCCAATCATGATCAAAACCGAACTAAAAGCCATCAAGCCAAAAACCCATCAATCAGCACCACCGAGCAGACAGCCGCCAACATCGTCCAGCCTACACCGCCCCAAGATCAAAGCAACACTGCTCTGACGGACGCCATCAGTACTGACGACACCGCCAAGACAGACGAGGCTGATACATCATCAAATACACTCACAAGTGGCGGCGAAAGCATACAGATGGATGAGACATCAAAGATGAGCTTGGGCGCTGATGGCAGAGCGCATGTGCTTAACCATCACCTAGAACGCCAAGATCCTTTTGGCATTCATGATAAGCCCATGCTTGCCATCGTGCTTTTGTTCTTGGCGGGGCTTTTATTGGCATTTACGCCGTGCGTGTATCCGATGATCCCCATCGTGGCGAACATCGTCGCTCGTCAAGAGGGCGTAAACAGCAAAAAAGGTCTGCTACTATCTATGTTTTATGGCGTGGGTGTGGCGAGCGCTTATGGTCTCTTGGGTGCGCTGATCGCTTGGCTTGGGCGGACGATGAATGTCATCGGCTACCTGCAAAGCCCTATTGTATTGCTTGGCTTTGCGGTGTTGTTCGTCCTACTAGGTCTTTATATGTTTGACGCCATCAAGGTGGGCTTGCCTGCTGCCTTGCGTGATAAGCTACAAGCGACATCGCAGTCGGCAGATGGCGGGCTTGGTAGCTTTGGCGGTAGCTTTGTGGCAGGGGCGCTCTCAGCACTGGTGGTGTCGCCTTGCGTGTCTGCACCAATGGCAGGAGCGCTCGTGGCGGTGTCGCTGAGTGGTAGCGTGCCTGTGGGCTTTTTTGCGATGTTTGCACTGGGGCTTGGCTTGTCTGTGCCGCTCATGTTCATTGGCATGGCGCAGGGCAGGTTTATGCCAAAGGCGGGCGCTTGGATGGCTAAGGTCAAGGAATTTTGTGGCTTGTTGTTGTTTGCTGTGGCGCTTATTTTGGCGGAGCGAGTGTTTGTCTCGCCTTTTGTGCTGGTGGCGTGGGCGCTGTGGTTTTCTTTGGTGGGTGTGTGGCTGTGGCAGCTGGTGCGCCTGCCATTTCGAGCGCTCTCAATGCTCATGCTCGCTTGGTCTGCCTGTCTGGTATTGGGCGCGGCCTTAGGGTCGAGCGATGCGTGGCGACCGCTTGCCATCATTCATCAAGCCAAAGCTGTACAAGACACTCATCAAGACCGCCATGTCAAGACCTTAGCTGAGCTGGATGCGATATTAGCCAGTCATGATAAAGTGCTGATCGACGCTACGGCGGATTGGTGTGTGGAGTGTCGCATCATGGAGCGTGAGCTGTTCACGCATCGTCCTGCCGCCATGCAAGATGTGCAGTTGGTGAAGTTTGACATCACCGAAGTCGATGATGACAGCCGTGCCTTTTTGGCTCGCTATGAGCTGATGGGTCCACCAGCGCTGCTTGTTTATAAAGAGGGTAAATTGGTTCAGGTGCTGGTGGGTCAGACCAAGCGAGCTGATTTTGAGCAGGCGCTGTCGGCATTATAACTATCGGCTGTCATCGGCAGTTTTGGCTTTTGGCGACCGTCTGATGGTGTGTTTGATTGTCCGCCGAATTTCAAAAGCAGTATAAAGCGTACCATCGATGGTGAACTTGTTTGATATCCCTTAAAATTGTTATTTTATCCATGGGGTAAATATTATTTACCCTCGTCAAATTTTAGTAAGGGCGAAAAATGTTTCGCCCTTACATACTCCCACACGCCCCCACAAATCCTATCAAAAATTGTTATTTTACTCATAGGGTGAATTTTATTAATAGGGCGAGTGGTAATTCGCCCCTACCCGTCAAATTTTGGGTTTGTGTCCATGGGGCGAAAAATATTTCATTTCATCATTGGGTAGGGGCGAAAAATATTTCGCCCCTACACATCCTATTGCAAATTGTCATTCTACCCATAGGGTGAATTGCAATTCGCCCTTACAATTCCTACAAATCCCATTTCGCCAAACAAAAAAATGACAGCCATTACGACTGTCATTTACTAGATTCTGCCAATCTTGATGGATTAGTAGCGAGTGATCAGGGCGATCGGCTCTTTTTCATCCATCTTGTCGGTTGGTAGGAATACCACTTCGCCGCCATTATGAGACACAAGCTCGATGATTTCGCTCACCGCATCATCGGTCACGCCATCCGCAGTGGCATCGTCGCTGACCATTAGGGTCATCGCCTCTTCATCAATGGTGGCAGGCACGATATGACCTTGACGCACCAATAATGTAACAGCATTGCCCTCGACCGCAGAGCGATAGATTTGCTGCAAGTCAGTACGCACCATTTTCTCGTTACGCGCTTTTTCAAGGTCGCCAAGCGCTGACTCGTAGCGTGTGTTGCGTTTTTCATCCACCAGCTCCTGCACGCCTTCGATGATGTCTTCGGCACGACCGTCTTCTAGGTTTGGCAGATGATCGACTTTGCCTAGGATGAATGAAGTGTTGTCACACACCTGCTCATAAAAGCCCAAAGTGCGAGAGTCGCCAACCAAAATCACTGGCAATGGGTCGATGTTGCGGAACTGCTGCAAGCTCTTATCCACACGGTTCATGAACTCTTTAAGATAGCTGTGATCGTCCGATGAGCCAGTGCGGTCGGCTTTTGAGCCTGTCGGTAGCGTGGTGTTTTTGATTGGGAAAGTCAGCTCGTTCATCTGCTCTTGGCGCACGCTTTCGCCTGCAATTTCTTTAACCAAGCGACTATCCACCGCCTCGATCAAGCGAGCGTATTCACTGGTGATGACCAGTACATAGTAGTGTACCGCTTGCGACATGTTGCGCATGAGGTCACGAGTGGCAAATTTCTCACCGATGATGACGCGTTCGGCAGCATCAAATGGCAGGCGCAACACTTTTGCTTCTGATTCGGTGGCAAAGATTGCCAAAGTATCTAGGTTGTAGTTTGGATCCAGCTCATCGGTCTTAGCGGTGATTTGTTCAAGGATGGCATCACTAGTACGCTTGTCATACTCTTCGCTTAGACGGTCTTCAACGACTTTTAGCTGATTTTTTAGGGCGATTGGGTCTTGCTCGTTGTCTGGGTGAGTACGGTGCGTTTTTACAAATACGCTTACGGCAGGGTTGGCACGCACTTGGCGAAGTGATTTTAATGTGGTTTTCATGATGTTTCTCCTTGCATAAAAAAGCATGAAACTTGCTACTTAAAATTAAATGAAACTAAACTAAATAAACTTAAAAAAAATTTACTCACAAACTCAGCCATGCTCTCTTTATTCATTTCAACACTTCTTTCAAGACAATAATTCATCAGAAAAAGTTATGAAAAAAAATTATTCAAAAGCATTAACTGATAAGTATCTTAAAAGATTGCAGGCATCGTGGCAAGTGTAGAAATGTCTTTTTGGGTTGTGTGTTTATGGCAAATGCCTGTCTGATGATGCTTAATTGTAAATAAATCGTAGCTTTGTTGCGATTTTTGTCAATCAAGGGGGATGGGGGAATGTTTGCTTGTTTTTTTGGTGATAAGTTGCTACAATGACACCAAATCTATCCCATGTTGGTCTTGCCGAATGCTGTTTGGCAGGATTTTTTGTATTTGTGCCATGATGATTTGACACAAATGCGTTATTAAAAATTGTCAATCTAAAAAAGGAACGCTCATGCAACGCTACCCAATGACACCAGAAGGTCATGCTGCTTTGGAAGCAGAATTAAAACAGCTTAAAACCGTCGATCGTCCACGCATCACCAACGCCATCGCAGAGGCTCGTGAGCATGGCGACCTTAAAGAAAACGCCGAATACCACGCCGCTCGTGAGCAGCAAGGTCTGTGTGAAGCTCGTATTCGTGATATCGAAGCGAAGCTTGGCGGTGCGCAGGTCATCGACCCTGCCAAGCTCAACCAAGATGGGCGTGTGGTGTTTGGGGTGACGGTGGTGCTAGAAAACATTGAAAACGGCGAGGAGTGTCGCTACAAGCTGGTCGGAGACGACGAAGCGGACTTCAAGACGGGTAAAATTTCGGTAAACTCGCCCATCGCTCGTGGTCTGATTGGTAAATCAGAAGGCGACGATGCCAAGATTCAGACCCCAAGTGGCTTGGTGGAATTTGAGATTTTAGAAGTGATTTATGAGTGAGGATGACGCATGAAGCACATGCATATGTTGATGGCGGTCTTGCTACTTTTGATATTTATCTTGCAGGCCTTGCCGATTCTGACAGGGGGTAAGTATCGCTCGCCTCAAGCCGTGAAGGTCATTAACCATCTGCTGTACGCCATCGTGATGGCATCTGGGCTGTGGCTATTTTGGCAGCTGTATCAGGTGGCGGGCGCTCAGCACTGGGCGATCGCAAAGCTTGTGCTACTCATCGTGGCGGCATCAGCGACCGCTAAGGCGCAGCGTGGCTACCTGACAGCGCCAGCTCAAGCCAAAGCAGGACTGCTCATTGCAGCGATCGCTTATGTGGGTATCGTCTTTTTGGCATTCGCCAAGCCCATGCTGGGTGCGTGATTGCAGGATTGAAGTGGGTGAGTGGGGTGGGCTTTGCCCACCAATTAGAATGGCTAAAGTCCCATAGCATCACACAAAATCCCAATCCATCCACAAACTTCCCGTTATAAATCATCATTCCGCCCTTGTGGTAGGGGCGAAAAATCTTTCGTCCCGACAAATCTGCGAACCCACATCTTATCAAATTTTGGTAGGGCGGGCTTTACCCACCAATAAAAATACGATTTGGAAAACGGTGGGTAAAACTCACCCCACGCCCAACAATTGCAAATCAAAAACGAAATGTACGACTCTGCTTGTGGTAAGGGCGAAAAATCTTTTGCCCCTGCAATTGATGGATGACAAACATTGTAATTTACCAACACTGCCCATATAAAAACCATCATGAGAGATCAAATTTACGGCATTTGCCATCGTGCGGACAAATGATGGTGGTATGTTCGGGTGAAAAATGGTATTGTATCTTAGGGGCGAAAAGATTGTATCGTAGGGGCGAATAATATTCGCCCCATAAACATCGACATTTGCCATATCAATAGGCGAAAATGGTTGATTATATCGTACGGGCGAATTGCAATTCGCCCCTACAAGTATTTACCACATCGTACGGGCGAAAAATTTTCCGCCCCTACAAAACGCATCATTTCTTGTCATTTAAAAGGAACTTCAACTCATACATGAATCACGAACGCATCGAACAAAAACTCTCTATCTTAGCCGACGCCGCCAAATACGATGTCTCTTGCTCATCAAGCGGTGGCAGTCGCAAAAACACAGGTGGTCTGGGTAATTCATCAAAATCGGGCATCTGCCACAGCTACACCGAGGACGGTCGCTGCGTGTCTTTATTAAAAATCTTATTCACCAACCACTGCATCTACGACTGCGCCTACTGCACTTCTCGCCGCAGCAACGATACGCCACGAGCGGCATTCACGGTGGAGGAAGTGGTGGATTTGACCATGCAGTTTTATCGCCGTAACTACATTGAGGGGCTGTTTTTGAGTTCTGGGATTTTTAAAAATCCTGACTACACGATGGAGCGGCTGGTGCGTGTCGCCAAGACTTTGCGCACCGAGCATCGTTTTCATGGCTACATTCATTTAAAGACCATCCCGGGGGCGTCTGATGAGCTGATGAAAGAGGCGGGGCTGTACGCTGACAGGCTGTCGGTGAACATGGAAATCCCCACCAAATCAGGACTTGCTTTACTTGCGCCTGAGAAAAATCATGATGACATGAAAGCGCCAATGCAGACGGTGCAAGAGCAGATTGTGCAGTTTAAAGATTCTCGCAAGGTCCATAAGCACGCCCCAAAGTACACACCAGCAGGGCAGTCCACGCAGTTCATCATCGGTGCCACTGGCGAGACTGATCATCAGATCATGCGTCTGTCGAGTCACTTTTATGAAAAATACGACCTAAAACGAGTGTACTACTCAGGCTATGTGCCGATGCTGTCGGACAAGCGCCTGCCTGACATCAGCACGCCTGTACCGCTCGTGCGTGAAAATCGTCTGTATCAGGCAGACTGGCTGATGCGTTTTTATGGCTTTGGTGCTGAGGAAATCGTCGATGCGCAAAATCCGTTTTTGGATTTGCAATTTGACCCAAAGATGGCGTGGGCGATGCGTCACCGTGAGCATTTTCCAGTCAATATTCAGACCGCCCCTTATGAGATGGTGGTGCGTGTGCCAGGCATTGGCGTGCGTACGGCAAAGAAAATCGTGAGCGCCAGACGCTTCACCACGCTCACCTTAGACCACCTCAAACAGATGGGCGCAGCGGTGAATCGTGCCAAGTATTTTGTGGCGCTTCATGTGCCTAATCCACACCTAAATGAGCTGATGAAAGACAACTTTCGTGATGTCTTGCTGTCAAGGACGCAAAGTAAATTTAAAGACGACCGCACAGGACAGCTGGTGCTTTTTTAGTGAGGTTTGGACAGCGTGCTTGGCAAAGGCGGTGTTTTTCATGCATCCGCCTGCAAATCCCGTAAGCCTGCCTAGAAATGTTTAAAACTAGAAATGTTTAAAATCTGTCATCATCTGTCAATGCCTTTGGACTGACAAACTATGAGCTTATGACTTCTCTATCTCTTTTTGACCCAAGCAACGACCTACGCCATGATGCGTCTGATGTGCGCACGGTGCTGGTGTTTGATGGCAGCTTTGAGGGCTGGCTGTCGGCGGTGTTTTATGCTTATGAGCATAAGCTGGTGCGTACGCCACTGCTCATTAAGGCGGCGCATGACCATGTGGACAGCTTTTTGGATGAGGTGGTGATGGTGGCAAACGATGCCGACAAGGCGACTCGGGTGCTGACTCGGCTACAAGAGATGTTAAGCGTGCGTGATGTCATCTGGGCGTTTTTGTCTGAAGATCCCATGGTGTACACGCATCTCTTTCGTGTGGTGGTGTATCAGCTGGATAATCCACACCGCCGTGTGATGGCAAACTTTGCCCACCCTGATGTGCAGGCGGTGCAGGCGCGCATTAAGAAAGTGGGGCGAGAGCGTCACCGAATGCAGGCGTTTGTGCGGTTTGAGGATACGGTGCAGGGCGTGTATTTTGCTAAGGTGAATCCTGATTTTAATGTCCTGCCACTCATCGGTGATTTTTTTGCCAAGCGTTTTGCCGACCAAAGCTGGCTCATCTTTGATGTGGTGCGAGGCTATGGGATTTTTTATGATCATCACGACCCTAAGGCAGGCGTGCAAGATATCGTGGACATTGATGAGACGATGCTGACAGATCATCATGCTTTTCATAGCGACAAAGAGCCGATCTATCAGCGGCTATGGCAGGCGTATTTTCGTCATGTGACGATTAAAGAACGCATTAACCCCAAGCACCACATCGCTCAAATGCCACGCCGTTATTGGCGCTATCTGGTGGAGAAAAAAGGGCGTTAAATCCTTGGTTTGCATTGCCCTTGGCATGGTCGAAAGACTTTTCGCCCATGGTTTTGTTCTGCATTGCCATGGCAAAAACCTTTTGCTGATGTGGTTTTGTTTTTGTTCTATCGTTGTTTTGCCATCACAGCCAGCCTGCTCGGCGAAATTTAGAATACAAATAAGTACAAATCAGCAAAATCGCCCCAATAACGATGAAATAGCCATAACGCCAGGTCAGCTCAGGCATAAACTCAAAGTTCATGCCATAGATGCCTGCCATCGCCGTCGGCACCGCTGCGATACCTGCCCACGCAGCAAGCTTTCTGACGACATCGTTTTGCCCCATCGTCACCATCGTGGTGTAGGTATTCATGGCGACGGAGAGCATTTCGTTGAGTCCGTTGACCGCATCCAGCGAGCGTAGCAGATGGTCATTGACATCTCGGAAATAGGGCTGAGCGGAGGTCGGGAAGGCGGAGATCAGCTCGTTTTTTTTGTGATTGATGAAAAAATTACACACATCTTGCACAGGCAAAATCACCGCACGCATATGAACGAGCTGGGATTTTAATTCGTACAGACTTCTTAGGGTGTCTCGGCTAAATTCTGATGAGAAAATGTTTCTTTCTTGTTCACGCAGATAGTTGCCTAGGCGGTCGGTGATTGGTAGGTAGTTATCCACGATGAAGTCCAAGATGGCGTGCAGCACGAAAATCGGTCCCAGACGCAGACGCTCAGGACGGCGGTGATAATGCTCACGCACAGGGGCGTAAGAGTTGGACGCACCACGGCGAATGCTGATGATGAAGTTTTTGCCCATAAATATCGCCGTCGTGCCGTAGCGGATTTGGTTGTCTTCAAGCTTGGCGGTACGCACCACCACGAAAATCATGTCATGACCGTAGCTTTCTACTTTTGGGCGTTGGTGGTCGGCGAGAGCATCTTCTAGGGCAAGCTCGTGCAGGTCAAAGGCGTCTTTGACTTCCTGCACAGTCTCAATGCTAGGATCATACAGCCCAAGCCAAATAAACTGATTGTTATTAGTCAAGGCACGGCTGACTTCATCAATGCGCAGCTGCTCGATGGGCTCGCCCGTCTTTCGAGAGTAGGCGTAGCAGACGATGGTTTCGTTGTCACCTGAGTCTTCTAGGTCTTCAAAGCGGTCGGCATCAGGGTCATAGACCGTCATGGTCAAGGTGGTGTCTTCGTCCGTGGCGTCCGCATCGCCGTAGATGTAGCTGTCTTGATTGTCCAAAGACAGCTCTTCTTCGTCTTGGTCGGTGGTGTCGATGGTGTCTTCGTGTGGTGCTTTAAGATAGCTTTCGATGGTGTCAGGTTTTTTGGGGGTGTATAAATCTTCGTTGTCGTGCTTTTGCATGGCTCGCCCCCTATAAAAATCTTGCGGATATAAAAAACGCCATATTATAGCAACATTTTTAAGCTTTTTCATCTGTCTTTATCCATCCATCTGGCAAATCCATGCCAATTAAGCTCGCCCACGCCCAAAATAACCCAGATTTTTTGTAAATGGCGTCATTATTTTTGTCAAGTTTTTGAATGTCTGATGGTATTTGGTCGGATTTTTGGCAATTTTGGCTTGTCTGTGGTCAGATTATCAAAAATAATTTGTAATTTAACCTAGTCGCACGATGAATTTAATGATACACTAAGCACGAAAAAATGAACGAATTGTGGTGTTTTTTCAAATGGCAAGCGATGACTTGCTATTTTTTGTGTATTTACTGACATTTTATCAATCAATAGGGGTGTGTTGTGCCGACCTGCACGATGGCGACCAGCTTACAGCGTCCTGATGCCCAAAATTGGCTTTTGCCAGATGGCGTGGCGGATGCGTTATTCAAAGATGCCCAAAAACTAGAAAGTCTGCGTGATGCCTTGCTGTTTGTCCTGACAGCGCATGGTCATCGCTTGGTGTCGCCACCACTCATCGAATACACCGAGACGCTGCTTGGCGGGGCGGACGAGGATTTAAAACGCCAGACTTTTAAGTTTGTCGATCAGCTGACAGGGCGCATGATGGGACTTCGAGCTGACATCACGCCGCAGATTACCCGCATTGACGCTCAGCATGGGCAGGGTGTGAGTCGCTACTGCTACATCGGTCAGGTGGTAAAGACACTGCCGACGGGTCTGTTTGGGCTACGCACGCCATTACAGCTGGGCGCTGAGATTTTTGGTGTGAATGATGTGGGTGCGGAGATTGCGCTCATTGATCTTTTGGTGGCTCTGACGGATGAGATCGGCATGAGCCGTGAGAATCTGCACATCGATGTGGGTCATGTGGCGATCTTTGAGGCGCTGTGCGCACTACACGACATCAGTGCAGCGACCACCGAGCGTCTGATGCAGCTGTATGTCAAGAAAAACCTGCCAGAGCTTGAAGTGCTGTGTCTGGACATCGACGGCGGCGCAGACTTCTTGGTGCTTGCCAAGCACACACTTGCCCAAGATGCTGCCCCAGACGCCAATAATCTGCTGACCAAGCTGACAAACAAAGCCAAACAAAGCCCCATCATCAAAGAGGCGGCGACAGAGATCGCCACACTGACTGCGCACATCAAGTCGCTTGGCGTGAGTGTGAGCGTGGACATCACTGAGCTGTCGGGCTATCATTATCACACAGGGCTTGTGTTCAATGTCTATCTAAACCGTACTTCCACGGCACAGACGCAAGCCTTGGTGCGTGGCGGTCGTTTTTGTGCCAGTGCTGGCAGACAGGCGACGGGGTTTAGTATGGACATCAACCGCTTGCTTGAATTTGTAGAATTACAAGAAGACACCATCATCTTGGTGGATCATGCTGACATGACTAGGGCAAATCAGACGCAAGCTGAGGATCTGCTGCGTCAGATTAAGACTCTGCAAGACGAGGGCTGTATCGTGATAAAGCCATTGTCCGCTGATGACAGACCGTCTCATATTGATGGCGTGCTGCACCTTGATGGCGATGAGTGGGCGGTGCAGCTCGTTGGTGACTGACAGAGCTTGGCTTGACATTCATTGTAAACATTTTAAATTATTTTTAAACTTTAAACTTATCAATACTTGTTAAAAAGAGGCAAATCATGGGTAAAAATGTCGTTGTGCTTGGTAGCCAGTGGGGCGATGAGGGCAAGGGTAAAATTGTCGATCTATTGACCGAAAAAGCAACCGCAGTGGCTCGCTATCAAGGCGGTCATAACGCAGGTCATACACTGGTTGTTGGCGGTGAAAAGACTGTTTTGCATTTGATTCCGTCAGGCATTTTGCGTGAGGGCGTCACTTGCTTTATCGGCAATGGCGTGGTGCTGGCACCAGATGCCCTGCTTAAAGAGATGAACGGCTTGATTGAAAAGGGCGTGCCTGTGCGTGAGCGTCTGCGTATTTCGCCTGCATGTCCTTTGATCATGCCTTATCACACCGCACTTGACCAAGCTCGTGAGCTGAAGCGTGGCAATGCCAAAATCGGCACCACAGGTCGTGGCATCGGTCCTGCTTATGAAGACAAAGTGGCTCGCCGCGCCTTAAAAGTGGCGGATCTGTTCCGTGCAGATTTGCCACAAAAGCTAGAGGCGATCTTGGAATACCACAACTTCGCTCTGAGCCAATACTATAAAGTAGATGCCATTGACTATCAGGCGACCTTAGAGCTGTGCCAAGCGTGGGCAAAAGAGCTAAAAGATCTGGTCGTGGATGTGACCGATGAATTAGAAAGCCGTCGTCAAGCGGGCGAAAATCTGATGTTTGAAGGGGCGCAAGGCACGCTGCTAGACATTGACCACGGTACTTATCCGTTCGTTACCAGCTCAAACACGACCGCAGGTGGCGTGGCGACTGGCACAGGCTTAGGTCCGCTTTATTTTGATTATGTGCTTGGTATTACCAAGGCGTACACCACTCGTGTGGGCTCAGGTCCGTTCCCAACTGAGCTGTTTGATGAGGTGGGTGCGCACTTGGCGAAAGTCGGTCACGAGTTCGGTGCGACCACAGGTCGAGCTCGTCGCTGCGGCTGGTTTGATGCGGTGGCACTTCGCCGTGCGGTGGTGCTAAACTCTATGTCTGGTATTTGCTTGACTAAGCTTGATGTGCTAGACGGTCTAAGCGAGATCAAAATCGCCACCGAGTATAAAGTGCCACAAGGCGAGTGTGCAGGTGCGTTTGATGCTGAATACTATGAAAAAGTAGAGCCTGTGTATGAGACTTTGGCAGGTTGGAGCGAATCAACGATTGGCATTACTAAGTTTGAAGATTTGCCAGAAAACGCCAAGATTTATATTAAGCGCATTGAAGAATTGGTGGGCTGCCCTGTTGACATCATCTCAACAGGTCCTGACCGCAGCGAGACCATCGTCCTTCGTGACCCGTATGATGCCTAAGCATTTGGCATAATGGCATTCATCACAATAGCTATTTATTGTGATAAAAACCCATCAAACCTTATTTGGTTTGGTGGGTTTTTTCATTGGCTTGATGATTTTGTGAATTAAGTCATGGCGTAAGTCTGGTGCTTGCTGTATGGCTTTGCTGGCTTTCTTATAAAGCACGAAGACGGCAAAAGTGGTGTGGAGATAGGTAAAGTATTGCTACTTAATGAGAGATGATAACATTTTTTAACAAATCGCTTGACTTTTGGTAAGTTGAGCGATTATATTTATCTGGTCGATGACGGGTTTGTCAGTTTGACGGTTTTTTTATTACCATAAGGACATTGTTATGAATTCAAAAGTATTACCATCAGCATTAGTGCTGTCTGTGAGTGCCGTACTGTTTGGCTGTGGCGGTGATAAAACCACCACCCCTGAAAACAAAGCAGCAAGCACAGATGCTGCGACGACGACTGCGACCGCAGGAGAGTTGGCAGAAAAGCAGGAGATCGTCATCAATAATGGCGCAGAGCCAGAATCACTAGATCCGCATAAAGTCAGCGGTGTGCCAGAGTCAAACATCTTGCGTCAGATGCTGGTCGGTCTGACCTCGACAGACGCTCAGGGTAAGACGATACCGGGCATGGCGACAGAATGGACTTCGCCTGACAACAAAGTCTGGACTTTCAAGCTGCGTGACGCTCAGTGGTCTAATGGCGACCCTGTGACCGCACACGACTTCGTGTACAGCTTCCGCCGTGTGGTCAATCCTGAGACTGCCTCGCCTTATGCCACTTATTTGGCGGGTCTAAAAGTCGTGAATGCCCAAGACATCGTCGATGGCAAGAGTGCGCCAGACACGCTGGGCGTAAGAGCTATTGATGACAAGACGCTTGAAGTGACTTTGTCTGAGCCTGTGCCATATTTCCCAGATGCGCTGTTCCATACTTCTGTGAAGCCTGTCAATCAAAAAGTCGTGGAGCAACACGGCGACAAGTGGACAAATGTCGGCAACTTCGTCGGTAATGGTCCATACATCCTAAAAGAATGGCAAGTGAACGAGCGCATCGTGCTAGAACGCAACAAAAACTACTACGATGATGCCAACACCACCATCAACCAAGTGACCTTACTTGCCATCTCATCAGACACCACCGATGTGCAGCGCTACAAGGCAGGCGAGGTGGACATGACGGCTGACGCATTGCCACCAACTCAGTTTAAGCAGCTGCAAGGCGAGCTTGGCGATCAGGTGAAAGTACAGCCTAAGCTGTGTACTTATTATTATGAATTCAACCATACCAAGGCGCCATTTGATGATGTGCGTGTTCGTAAGGCGCTGTCATTGGTGCTTGATCGAGATACGATCGTTGATAAGATTTTGGGTCAGGGTCAAAAAGTCGCCTATCAATACACCCCAGAGGCGATCAATGGCATGAAGAACTATGAGCCAGAGTGGAAGTCTTGGGATCGAGCGAAGCGCATCGAAGAGGCGAAAAAACTCTTGAATGAAGCGGGCTATAACGAAGCCAATCCTTTGAAATTTGAACTATTGTACAACACCAGCGAGCAGCACAAAACGCTGGCAGTGGCAGCAGCGTCATTCTGGAAGGATGCACTTGGCTTCGTGGATGTAACCCTTGCCAACCAAGAATGGAAGACCTATCTTGAAACTCGCCGCACCCAAAAGCACCAGATGTCTCGTGGTGGCTGGTGTGCCGACTACAACGAAGCATCTACTTTCCTAAATACTTTCTTATCCACCGATTCAAGCAACTACGGTAAATACAACAGCCCAACCTTTGATGGCATCATGGCAAAAACTTTGGCGGCTGATGTAACACCAGAGCAGCGTGCTGAGCTGTATCGCCAAGCCGAAGAGGTGCTGGATAAAGAATCAGCGACGATCTTTGTTTATCAATATGTGTCGCCACGCTTAGTTAAGCCTTATGTGGCAGGCTATGCTGATCAAGATCCGCTCGGCCAATGGCATGTAAAAGATCTAAAAATCCTAAAACACTGATCGGCCAATCAAAAAACCGACCGCAGCTAGTTTGTGGTCGGTTTTTTATTTTTGGGCTGATGAGCGGGGCGTGCGTTATGTAAATTCTTAATTTGTTGCAAAATTTTTTGATAAAAATTAACAGCTTTGGTAAATTATTACATACAAATCCATGCCAATCGTGTATAATCTGCCTGCAAACTAAGTTTACAAATAATCAACATAAATGCCTTTTGGCTGTATTTTGATTGATAAAATATGTCGTATTGATGCGACTTGATACATGGAGTGTATCCAGCAATGCCTGCTGGGATGTGGGCATGATGATGGATGTGCGAACACGAGGTTTTATATGTTTAAGCTGATTTTTAAGCGTACGCTTGAAGCCATTCCGACGATGCTTTTTCTCATCACCATTTCTTTTTTTATGATGCGACTGGCACCGGGTAGCCCTTTTACTGGCGAACGCAATCTACCACCTGCGGTCATGGCAAATATCGAGGCCAAATACCACCTAAACGACCCAATGTGGCTACAATTTTTAAATTATCTAAAACAACTTTTCTTTCATTTTGATTTTGGTCCGTCTTTTAAATACAAAGACTACACCATCAATGAGCTGTTGGCGCAGTCGTTGCCTGTGTCGGTAGAGATTGGTGTCTGGGCGTTTGTCATCGCTTTGGTGCTGGGCATCACGCTTGGGGTGATCGCCGCCTTAAAGCAAAACAGCTTTTTTGACTATTCTTTGATGACGGTGGCGATGACGGGCGTGGTGATGCCAAGCTTTGTCAAAGCGCCGCTGTTGGTGCTACTGTTCGCCGTGACTTTAAAATGGCTGCCAGCAGGTGGCTGGAATGATGGCGCACTCAAAAACATGATTTTGCCTGTGGGTACTTTGGCGATCGCTTATACTTCCAGCATCGCTCGTGTCACTCGTGGTTCGATGATTGAGGTCATGAACAGTCCTTTCATTCGCACGGCACACGCCAAAGGCTTGCCGATGTCGCACATTCTCCTAAAACATGCGCTGCGTCCTGCGATGTTGCCAGTGATTTCATTTCTTGGTCCTGCATTTGTGGGCATCATCACAGGCTCAATCGTGATCGAGACGATTTTTGGCTTGCCAGGTATTGGTCAGTTGTTTGTTAATGGTGCGCTGAACCGTGATTATAGCTTGGTGCTGAGTTTGACGATTTTGGTGGGGGTATTGACGATTGTGTTTAATGCGATCGTGGATATTTTGTACACAGTGATTGACCCGAAAATCAAATATTGATAAGGATGTAATATGTCGATAAATAACAACACAGCCGAGACGCCATTGGTGGCGGTCAAGGGTCGAAGCCTGTGGCAGGATGCGTGGCGTCGTTTTCGCCGTAATAAGGCTGCGATCGCCAGCATAGTGATTTTGGCAATCATCACCGCCTTTGTGATCATTGCGCCGATGGTGTCGCAGTTTGGCTATGCAGACACAGACTGGGCAAACATGGGAGCGGCACCATCGACTGAGCACGGGCATTATTTTGGCACAGATACGCTGGGGCGTGACTTGCTGGTGCGTGTTGCCATCGGTGGACGCATTTCTTTGATGGTGGGCATTGCAGGGGCGTTTGTCGCGGTGCTGATTGGCACGGTGTATGGGGCGATTTCCGG
This sequence comes from Moraxella nasibovis, assembly GCF_029581575.1. NCBI lineage: Bacteria > Pseudomonadati > Pseudomonadota > Gammaproteobacteria > Moraxellales > Moraxellaceae > Moraxella > Moraxella nasibovis. The sequence continues at coordinate 772,925 of NZ_CP089975.1, forward strand.
CTATGCAGGCGGCAAGATTGACATGCTGATGATGCGCTTTTTGGAAGTGCTGAGTGCCTTTCCGTTCATGTTTTTTGTGATTTTGTTGGTAACTTTGTTCGGTCGTAACATTTTCTTGATTTTTGTGGCGATTGGCTTGGTGTCTTGGCTGGATGTGGCTCGTATGGTGCGAGGTCAGACACTTAGCCTAAAAAATAAAGAGTTTATTACCGCCGCTCGTGTCACTGGCGTATCCAACTGGAAAATCATCACTCGCCACATCGTGCCAAATGTCTTGGGCGTGGTCGTGGTCTATGCGTCGTTGGTCGTGCCAGGGATGATTTTGTTTGAGTCTTTCCTAAGCTTTTTGGGTCTGGGCGTACAAGAGCCGATGACGAGCTGGGGTGCGCTACTTCAAGAGGGTGCGCAGACCATGCAAGTCGCTCCATGGCAGCTCATCGTGCCATCGGTATTTTTGGTGGTGACGCTGTTTTGTTTTAACTTCATCGGCGATGGTCTGCGTGATGCACTTGACCCCAAAGACAAATAGGATGTGATGATGAAATTATTAGAAGTAAAAAATCTGGATGTGTATCTAAAAACTGACGAAGAGCTGGTGCATGCTGTCAAGTCATCATCATTTGAGCTAGAATCTGGACGCACGCTGGCGATCGTCGGTGAGTCTGGTTCTGGTAAGTCTGTAACTTCTATGGCGATCATGCAGCTTTTGCCAAAGAATATCGTCACTTATGGCGAGGGGTCGTCGGTGCTGTTTGAAGGCGAGGAAATCCTTACCAAGACCGACAAGCAGATGAGAAGTATCCGTGGCAAGCGCATTGGCATGATTTTCCAAGAGCCGATGACTTCTTTAAATCCATACATGAAAATTGGTCAGCAGGTCGCTGAGGCGGTGTCGATTCACAATCCAAGCATCAGCAAAGCGGACGCCACCAAGCTTGCCCTACAAACGCTACAAAAGGTCAAAATCCCAAATGCTGACAAGAAAATGAACTGCTATCCGCACGAGTTTTCTGGTGGTCAGTTGCAGCGCATCATGATTGCGATGGCGATCATCAATGAGCCCGACCTTCTCATCGCTGATGAGCCGACCACGGCGCTCGATGTAACGACGCAGGCGGAGATTTTGGATCTCATGCGTGAGTTGCAGCGAGACATGGGCATGGCGATCATTTTGATCTCGCATGACTTGCGCCTTGTCAAGCAGTATAGCGATGATGTCTGCGTCATGCAGCATGGCGTCATCATCGAGCGGGGCACGACCCAAAGTGTATTCAATCAGCCTAAGCACCCTTATACGGTGGAGCTTTTGACACCCATTCCAGAAAGCCATAAGCCTACTATCAGCGATGATGCACCAAGAATCATCACCGCCGATGATGTCACGGTGGACTATGTCATCAAGCGCAGCTTTATGGGTAAGCCTGTGCAGGTGTTTAATGCGGTCAAGGGGATTTCGCTGGATTTGAAAGTCGGTGAGACTTTGGGCATCGTCGGTGAGTCTGGCTCAGGCAAATCAACGCTTGGGCGTGCCATCATGCAGATCGTCGAGTCTGGTGGCGACATTCGCTTTCATGGTAAAGACATTCGCAGCATCTCGGACCTTGAACGCAAGGCTTTAAAAAAGGACATGCAAATGGTGTTTCAAGACCCATTCAACTCACTCTCCCCACGCTTGACGGTGGGCGAGATCATCGCTGAAGGGCTTACGGTGCATCATCCGCAGATGAGCGCTGCTGAGCGTCGTGATCGAGTTGCCAAGATGCTCACCGAAGTCAACCTGTCGCCATCGATGATCAATCGCTATCCGCATGAGTTTTCTGGTGGTCAGCGTCAGCGCATTGCGATTGCTCGTGCCATCATTTTGGAGCCGAAGTTTGTACTGCTTGACGAGCCAACCTCGGCGCTCGACCGCTCAACGCAGATCAAGGTGGTGGAGCTTTTAAACGACCTTCAAGACAAATATGGGCTAAGCTATATTTTCATCAGTCATGATTTGTCGGTGGTTAGGGCATTGTCCGACCGAGTCATCGTCATGAGTGAAGGGCGAGTGGTTGAGATGGGTACGGCGCAGCAGATTTTTGAAAATCCGCAAGAAGAATACACCAAAATCTTGGTGCAAGCTTCCAACCTTTCTTAATAACTCAATGCGTGACAAAAAACGGATCTTAATGATCCGTTTTTTTTGCTGTGCATTTGTTGGCGGTGGCTGTCAAAGCTTGGCTTGGAAGCTTTAATTTTGAGCCAAGCTCAGTTGTTCTAGCTGCTTTTGACCTACCCAGTGACGACTGAACTGATGTGCAATGCGCCCTGAGCGACCGCCACGGTTGCCAGCCCATTTGAGCGCCTCACCTCGAGCCTCGTCATCCAAGTCAAGCTGAGCTTTGGCAAGATGGTGCGCCACGATGTCAAGGTAGGTGTCTTGATTCATCGGATAAAACGACAGCCACAGCCCAAAGCGATCTGACAAAGAGACGGTTTCATCGATGGTCTCATAAGGATTGACCTCATCGGTCTGACCATTATAAATATTGACATTATCCTTCATCAGCTGTGGCAGTAGGTGGCGGCGATTGCTCGTGGCATAGACCAGCAGGCGGTCTTGCTCGCTGTCAAGTGCGCCGTCCAGCACGCTTTTTAGGGTGCGATAGCTTTCGTCTTGACCATTGAACGCCAAGTCATCACAGTACACCAGATAGCGGTTGTTGTTGCCATGTTGCTGTGAGATTTTGATGGCTTGGCGAATTTTGTCAAGATGCAGAAGGTCATCACGAGCCACTTCAATCACACGCAGACCATCTGAGTGAAAATTTGCCAATAAGGCTCGCACCAAAGACGATTTGCCTGCGCCACGAGTACCTGTCATCAGTACATGGTTGGCGGGCAGACCTGCCAAAAACTGACGAGTGTTGGCGATGAGTTTTTGTTTTTGAGTATCGATGCCCAGTAGGTCATCAAGACTTGAGCCAAATGCCACATCCAGCGGCACCAAATGACCACGCAAACCACCCACCCAGCGATACGCCAGCACATCAGGGTCTATGCTGATGGGGCTTTGGCTGTGCTCGTCAAAAAAACGCATGGCAAGCTGAATCAATTCATCGGGTAGGTGGGGTGTGTTCATGTCGTCATTATCTTGTGAATGTCATGCCATAAATTAGCACAAAATCGATGATTTGCCAATCTTTTGTGATGGATTGGCACCAAAAAAAGAGCGAATGCCTCGCTCTTTTTATTGCGCTATTTAAAGGGGTGATGGCATCATCAAATCTGACGAGTGGCGAAAGTGTCGCACTGCTGAATGTCGCCAGATTCAAAGCCACGATAAAACCAGCGCTGACGCTGCTCTGAAGTGCCGTGCGTAAAGCTGTCTGGCACGGTGTGACCACGAGCTTGGTGTTGTAGATAGTCATCGCCGATTTTTTCGGCGGCATCCAAAGCCTCCTCGATGTCGCCTTTTTGTAGAAACTGCGTGCGCTCATGATTGTGTCTTGCCCACAGCCCTGCAAAGCAGTCGGCTTGTAGCTCCATGCGTACCGACAAATTGTTGGCGGCAGCTTGGCTGGCTTGTGCCTGAGCTTGTCGCACTTGCCCTGAAATGCCAAGCAAGGTCTGCACATGATGCCCCACTTCATGGGCAATGACATAGGCTTGGGCGAAGTCGGCGGCTTGGTCTTGGCGGCTTAGCTCAGTGCCGTTGCGCTCGCCTGTGATGCCCATTTGCGTGCGCATCGCCTTAAAAAACGAAGTGTCTAGGTAGATTTTTTGGTCGGCAGGGCAGTAAAATGGACCGCTCGCCGAACTCGCTGAGCCACACGCCGACTGCACCGCCCCTGAGAACATCACCAGTTTTGGCTGCTGATAAGTGCCGCCCAGCTTTTGAAAAATCGGCGTCCAGACATCCTCGGTATCCGCCAAGATGGTCGCCACAAACTCTCGTGATTCTGCTTGGTCGGCGGTCTCGTTGGCAGGTGCTTGTGCGGTTTGGGTGTTTTGGGTGATGGTCTGAGTCACGCCAAGCGTCGTCTCAGGGCTGATGCCAAACACCTTCCAGACGATGAGCGCCAAAATCAGGCTAAAAATACTCACTCCGCCCACTTTGCCCGCACGCCCACTACGGCGATCCTCAATGTTTGAGCTTTGTCTGCGACCTCTCCACTGCATGATTGCTACCTTTTTGTTAATAAAAATTTGCTCATTATAACGGTTTTTTGATAAAAGTTATAACCCTTTTTAAAAAATTGACAAAAATCTTAGCAAATCTTAATAAATCTTGACAAAAGGCTTTATGGTGCTTTGCGGCATATGTTATTCGCTGTTTGGTTTATCCACGCCATCAGTGATGAATTTGCCAATCAATTTTCAGATTTTGCCAAAAATATGCTATGATGTGGCAGTTTTTAAGCAAAAATAAATAGGAAAATAGCATGGCGAAGTTAGATTACATCACAGTTGAACATAATCCAAACAATCTACCGATCACGCATTCGGTGATTTGGCTACATGGCTTGGGGGCGAGTGGCGATGATTTTGTGCCTGTTGTGCCAGAATTGGGGCTAAATCCTGATGTGGGCGTGCGTTTTATTTTTCCACATGCGCCAAAAATGCCCGTTACCGTCAATGGTGGCTATATCATGCCTGCGTGGTATGATATTTTGGAGATGAGTTTGGAGCGAAAAGTGGATGTCGCCCAAATCCAAGCATCCAGCGATGCCATCAATGAGCTGATTGACGAGCAGATTGCCCAAGGTGTGCCAAGCCAAAACATCATCATTGCAGGCTTTTCACAAGGTGGGGCGGTCGCTTATCATACGGTTTTGACTAATAAAAACCGACTGGGCGGTTTGCTTGCGTTATCGACTTATTTTGCCACCGCAGAGCAGATCGATGGCGTGGCGGTCAATCAAGACATCAGCATCAAAATTGATCATGGCGATTATGATGACATCGTGCCTGCGATTTTGGGCGTGCAAGCCAAGCAAAAATTGGAAAGGTTGGGATTGACGGCGGAACTCACCACCTATCCGATGGCACATCAGGTATGTTTGTCGCAAATTAAGCAAATCGGTGCGTGGCTAAACGAACGCTTTTCTGGTAAATAAAAACGCAAGAGCCGTAGGGGTGAAATATTTTTCACCCTTTGATTGTTAAATTTACCAAAAATAAATTAACCAAAAATCAACGAGCAAATTGCCCAAAGTGCAAAAAATGCACCACTTGTCCAGCGACATTTTTATCAAAAATCAGCCCTGTGTGATTGACGGGCAACAGCAGATAATCGGTCGCATTGGGCAAAATGCTTTCAAAGACATAGACCGTACCATCGTGCGGTCTATTTTTTCGCTCATCAGGTGTGCGAAAGTGCCGAAAATTATGCCAGCTTAATAGGGGCAAGCCTAGTCCTATGGGGCGATTGCCAGCGATGACGCCAAACTCAACACCATCAGGCGGTAAGGGGCAAGTGCCGTCTAGGGCGTCAGGATAAGCCTTACGCACCAAAGGTGGTAGCAGTCGGTTGGCGTAGTTGGCACAGATACTGCCCTGATGGGGTGTGCCAAGCGTGACACAGCGAGCGATTTGCCACTGTGGATAATTAACCAAAAAATGCCGAATCACCAATCCGCCCAGACTATGCCCAACCAGATGGATTGGCGTATTGACATTGTGATGATTAAGTAGATACTCGTGAATCTTGCGACTGTGCGTGGCGATGGGTTCATGCACGCTTTTGTAGCTGATGGCGTGGGTGGCAAAGCCTGCCTGTTCAAGGTGTTTTGACAGGGCGTACATATACCGTCCGTGCATATGCAGACCGTGAATGAGTAGGGCGACAGGCTTAGTATTCATCGCTGACAGCATAAACAAAACCCAACCAACGGGCTGGGTTTGTCATTATTTACCACGATAAGTGATGCGACCTTTTGATAGGTCATAAGGGGTCATCTCAACCTTGACTTTATCGCCAGTCAAAATACGGATGTAGTGCTTACGCATTTTACCAGAGATGTGAGCGATGATTTCGTGTCCGTTGTCAAGGCGGACTTTAAATAGAGTGTTTGGCAGAGTGTCAATCACTTCGCCTTCAAATTCGATGATGTCGTCTTTTTTTGCCATAAGTCAAAATCGGATTAAAATGAAAAGTCGTATTATAGTGCAAAGTTGGCACAAATGCAAATACTCATTGGAGGTGTGGCGAGCTTGGGTTTTAAAGTTAGCTTAAAACTATAAAAATCATTTTTCTGATATTGGTTAAAATGTGGTCTGGGTTTGTGTTGCTTTAAGTCAATTTGCAAGCTGTTTGTTCAATCCAGTCTGTGGACTGGCTTGTGATGGTTGTGTGGGCAAATTCGCCATTTTTTAATTGTGTTAAAGCATTACCAAGCTGTCTTGGTGGTCGGCAAGGTTGGATTCAGGCACAAAAGCCAACAAATTCAATGAGTTATATCTTAAAATATTGAGTTTCACATTCGTTCAACCCAACCTGCTGTGCTAATCCCATATATTGATTTTGTGTAGATTATAAATGCAAAATATTGCGTTTTTAACAAGAAAATTTGCAAAACAGCCTTGACTTTTTTACACGCCAATCAGGACAAGGAGTTAAAGAATGGTATATTTTTGTAATTTAAAATTATTGAAACATAAAAAGCCTTGCAATATTGCAAGGCTTTTTGTTTGGTTTTTTTATTGGGCTTTGGAAGGGGTGGGGTCTGTTAGGTACTGACGAAATGGCAACAGCACTTCTTTTGGGCGTTGTACTTGTTTGCCAAGTTTTTGCACCAATTTGGCGTGTTGTTCTTTGGTTAAAAATTCATCAACATAACCATCTTTGAAAATGGCGGGTCGTATCACATAATTATCCTGTAAATAACCATATTTTTTATGGTCAGGGTGCAGACTTGCGTCATTGACAAACAAATAACGCCCAACGCCATTCATCATACCGTCTTTATGTTGTCCTTCATAGATAATGCCACCATCTTTGCTAACCCAAACACCCCAACCATCATAACGACCATTGACAAAGTTGCCGTAATAAATAGCAAGCGGTGTAATGCCTAGTCCTTTGCCGTGTTTTTTGTGATTTTGCCATTCGCCTGTATATTTTTCGCCATCATCAAAGGTTATTGTGCCGTTACCGTGTCTTTTGTCATCTTGCCAATCGCCTGTATATTCCACGCCGTCAGTATATTTCATTGTGCCTTTGCCGTGCATTTTGCCGTCTTTCCAGTCGCCCACATATTCAGCACCAGTAGCATATTTGATTGTGCCTTTGCCGTGCATTTTGCCGTCTTTCCAGTCTCCCACATAACTGCCTTGTAATTCGCTATGGACATACCATCGCATTTCGCCATATCCTTGTGCATAGCCGTCCACACAGTCGCCCGACCAAGTAACACTCTCATCAGGTTGTGGCTTGGGGTTGTAAATCTTACAACCGCTGTCCGTACTGACCAGCCAAGTATCAGTTGCAAAGGCACTCGGTGTGCTTATACCAAGCAGTAATACCATAGCCCAAGATGTTTTGATAAAAAGTTTCATGGCTAACTCCTAATGGGATTTTATTGACAACTTTGTTTAAGAATTTGATTTTAATAAAAATTTTCAAAAGAGCGAATTTATATTCGCCCCTATGCCACAAGGGTAAATTCTGTATTATTTTCCAAGCTTTTTGGCCATACCAACCCTTCCACCACCATTTCTACCATCTCAATTTGGGTGTAAGGTGCGTATAACGTACCGTTTTTTGTGGCTTAAGTTTTTTACGTCTTACGGCTTAGCCCGTAGGTTGGATTCAGGCACAAAAGCCAACAAATTCAATGAGTTATATCTTAAAATATTGAGTTTCACATTCGTTCAAACCAACCTGCCGCGCTACTCTTTTCTCAACGCTCTTGGATTTTTACCGCCCCACCAGTATTTACGGCACGCATTATCAATATCCCAAGATACTTCGATAACAAACTTATCTTTCTGCTGAGAATAGCCTTCTTTTATACCAAATTCAATCAATGCTTCATCTTTGCAGTATCCATATCCTGTGGGTGTTTTCATTCTAACAAAGTCATTGTTATTGACTTGCTTGATGATTTCATCGGTTTTGTCATGTATGAATTCTCTGGCAAAAACGCTACCATAATACTGAACTTGGTTGATATAAAACTGCTCATCGTAGGACTGATCGTGATTGGTCAATTCATCAATAATGCGTTTAGACTCCTCCTCGCTTGGGGGATTGTAATATTGACGATCGTACAAATAGGGATTGGCTTGCCATCTGGAGCTGGGTTGTTTTGGATTGTAAAGCTGGTAAAAATAAATAATGCTTGATATTGCAATGGGGACGATCAACATGATCGATCCGATCCAAGTAAAAGGTTTCATCGTAGAATCCTTATGTTTTTCATATCTCTTTTTCTTTATCCGTTAATTGACGCATCATATCGCCACTCACGCCAATTTGCATTATTTGCCTTGCCAATCCGCGCTAGTACAAATATACCTGCTTGGTAAGGTGATTCTTGTGCTTTGGCAGATGGGCGAGTCATTGGGTTTGCCACTGGTTTTTTGACGTTTTATTGTTCTGTAATGCACGCGGATTTTTGCCTTCCCACCAGTATTTGCGACATTCATTGTCAATCGACCAAGAGGCTCTGATAAAAAACTTTTCTTTTTGCTGCTCGTAATTTCTTTGGAGTCCAAAATTAATCAAAACTTCTCCTTTGCAGTATGCATTCCCCTCCGATGTTTTTACATTGATAAAATCCCCATTACCTATCCTGTTAATTATCATATCTGTTTGATCATGCATAAATTCTCTAGAAAAACCACTATCCGAAAACTTAGCTTTGCTACTATAGACCTCCTTGTCATAAGATTGATCGTAATCCGTCAATTCATCAAGAAGCTGTATTAACTCTTCCTCGCTTGGCGGATGATAATATTTACTATCATATACATAAGGATTGGCTTGTCGATAAGGGTTGATTTGCTTTGGCTTATAAAGCTGATAAAAATAAAAAACAATCACCGTCATCAGGATTGTGATTGCAATTGCTTGCCAAATCCATGTTAATATTTTCATCGTAAAATCCCTAAATCTTTTAATAATTGGATAAAGACCTAAGCCATACCGCTGATAAAATCAACCACCTTAATGACGGATTTTGGGCAAAAACAAAAATCCACAAACCATTGATGATAAACCACCCACAATACTAAACTGCAAATTATCTACAATATCTTTTAACCCAATGGAGAAATATTCAGTACTGACGATAAAAATGGTATAAACGACAAAAGTAATTATCGTACCTGTCAAAAATAACTGAACATAATGTGTCTTTTTACCAATACTAAATTGCATACAAGCCAAGCAAATGCCAGTTAAAAGTGCAGGTATGCCACCGATAAGAATGCCAAACAAAGGCATGATGGTCAGTGAGAATACGATCATTTCCAAGAATTCATAAAGCAACCTTTGGTCGTTGGTGTAATCAATCAACCTTAGAAAAATATTCGCCAATGCAACAAAAAATCCGCCAATCGCACCACCTGTTAAACCAAACCCAAAAATCACTTTGGATTTTGGGTAAATGGTGCGTTCTGTGGTTTGATTGGTTGATTGCATTTAGTCTAAAACCCCAGCCAAAGCGGTGTCAAAGGTAGCTTTGGTAGTAGCTTTTGGAATTTTTCAGGATAATAGGCATTGATAAAATACAGCCCATCAGCCGATGCGGTCGGTGGGGCAAGGCTGCGATTTTTGGCGTGGATCAGCCGTGTGATGCCAGAAGGATCCAGCTCGCCACGCCCAATGGCAAACAGCGTTCCCATGATGTTTCGCACCATGTGGTGCAAAAATCCGTCCGCTTGAATGTCTAATACCAAAAACGCACCGTGTTGAAAGAGATTGGCGTGGCTCACCGTGCGGACTGGCTGATTAGATTGGCACTGAGCTGCCCGAAAGCTGGTAAAATCGTGCGTGCCGACCAGAAGTTTGCTCGCCTGTATCATTTTTTCTACATCAAGCGGTGCGTATTCGTGCGTAACCTGACCGTTTAAAATGGCGGTGCGGTAGGGCTGATTGAGCGTGATGTAGCGATAACGGCGTGCGATTGCCGAAAATCGTGCGTGAAAATCATCAGGCATCGGCACAATCCAGCGAATGGCGATGTCTTTGGGTAGTAGGGTGTTCGCCCCACGCATCCAGTTGTATTCGGTGCGTTTGGCGGTGCTGGCAAAGTGAGCAATCATATTGCTGGCATGTACCCCTGCGTCCGTACGACCTGCGGCAATCAGCTCAATCGGTTCGTTGGCGATGGTGGAAAGTGCCTTTTCGATGACGGCTTGTACGCCAATCACTTCTTCTTGGCGTTGCCAACCACGATAATTGGTACCGATAAACTCAATGCCGACAGCATAAACCTGCGTGGGCTGTGGCGTTTTTGCGATTGTTGTCATCTCATCTGTGGGTTGATTTGTCATTGTAATACCTGCCAAAGCGTTTGCCCATAAGTCCCTGCAATGCCAAGCGTGCTGCTTTGCACGCCATATTGATATTGCCACGCACCAGCAGCATAGTCGGCATTTGTACCGCCAAAGGCACACATGGTGGTGCAAATGACGGGTAATTTTTTATGGGATAAATCGCTTAAAATATCAATCAGACCTTGCGATGATGGCAAATTGCCTGCACCAAAACCAATCAAAATCACTGCTTTTGTGTCATCGCTAAGATGGGCAAGCTGATGTTCGATATTGGTAACATCATTCGGCAAGCAATAAACCGCCGTGATTTGCGTGCGTTTAGCATTGGCGATGATGGTTGGTAGTTGGGCTAATTTGTCATCTAGGGCGTTGTCATTAAAAACCGCTTGGTCGGTTTGTACATCATCTGCCAGTTCATCTGCCAGTTCATCTGCCAAAGTACCGACAAAAGCGTCAAAATCTTGACTGTTGAGTTTTTGGGTATCTGACGCATTCATCAGTTTGTGGGCAAATTGCACAAACACGCCTGTGCGAGTGCTGGCAGCGATAACGCTGTCTGATAGATTTGCCCAAGCGTCAGATTGTTCGTTGATGGTGTAGATGGGATTGTCGCTGACAAATAAAGGCTGCATACTGCCTGTGATGACAAGGCTTAAATCCGACAAGCCGTTTAAAGCATTTGCCAAAAATGCCGCCAAAAAACTTAGGCTGTCCGTGCCTGTAATCAGGACAAATTTGCGTTTGCCGTCTGCATACGCCTGCAAAATCAAGCCATACAAATGCACAAAATCGCTGGGCGTGAGCGTGCTGCTGTCCTTGATGAGATGATTTGGCAAAATTTGCGTGGTAAGGTGTGGCAATTTGGCGTGAAATTGCGTCTGCAAAATCGGCAAAAATTCGTCCGCAGGCAAGGGCGATAAAGGCGTCCCGTGGCTACCAAAAGTACCGCCAGCATAGATGATGTGAGTTGCTGTGTTCATGGTTTTAATATGCAAAAATTTATCGTTATTATAATCCAAAGCCAACAAAAAAGCACATCAAATCGATGTGCTTTTTGGGACTTGATCGGATTAAATGCGACCTTGTACGATGGCAAGCATACGGCGAAGTGGCTCGGCAGCACCCCACAGTAGCTGATCGCCCACGGTAAAGGCGGTCAGATATTCGCCGCCCATGTTCATCTTACGCAGACGACCCACCGCCACATTCAGCGTGCCAGTGACTGCCACAGGCGTTAGGCGTTCCATGCTCGCTGGCTTGTCGTTTTCGACCACATCAAGCCATGGATTGTCACTTTCACGAAGTGCTTTTTCAATCTCATCAAGTGGAATGTCTTGTTTTAGCTTGATGGTTAGGGCTTGGCTATGGCAACGCATCGCACCGATACGCACACAAATGCCGTCAATGTTGATCAGTTCATCGCCAGATTTGCCAAGGATTTTATTGGTTTCGGCTTGACCTTTCCACTCTTCACGAGATTGACCGTTTTCTAGTTGGCTGTCGATATAAGGGATTAGGCTGCCTGCCAATACCGCACCAAAGTTTTGCTTTGGAAAATCATCCGAACGCTGTGTGTCAGCGATGGTTTTGTCGATTTCTAAGATGGCTGATGCAGGGTCGGCAAGTTTGTCCGCCACGCTATCACGCAGCACGCCCATGCCAGTGATCAGCTCACGCATATTGGCAGCACCTGCACCACTTGCAGCTTGGTAGGTCATCGCAGAGACCCACTCCACCCAGCCACGACGGAACAGCTCGCCGATTGCCATCAGCATTAGGCTCACCGTGCAGTTGCCACCGATGAAGTCTTTTTTGCCGTCTTTTAGAGCAGCGTCAATCACATCACGATTGACAGGGTCTAAGATGATGATGGCGTCATCTTGCATACGCAATGAGCTTGCCGCATCGATCCAGTAGCCATTCCAGCCTGACGCACGCAGGGCGGGGTGCACCGCTTTGGTGTAGTCGCCGCCTTGACAGGTGATGATGGCATCGCACTTGGCAAGCTCTGTGATGTCGTTTGCATCTTTTAGCGTGCCAGCATCCACACCAAAATCAGGAGCTTTGCCGCCTGCATTACTGGTTGAGAAAAATACTGGCGTAATGTGGTTAAAATCGCCTTCTTCAACCATACGAGCCATCAGCACCGAGCCGACCATACCACGCCAGCCCACCAAGCCAACTACCATTTTTTCTGCCATTGTATTCACCTTTGCGTTACAAAATGAGTGTCTAAAAATCGCCCAAATCAAGGACGGTAGCCGACTTGATTTGGCATAAAAAATAAGCGTATAACTATGCACTTTTATTGATAAAAAATCAAGCCTTTTTGTACAAGTTTTAAATAAAAAGTTTGCTATTTTTTAAAATTGATGAAAATTTTGATGGTAAGGCAGAAAATTTTGCCAAAACTGACGGCGATTGGGCGGATAAATTGCCATTCTTTCGGTGTTGTTTGTCGTTAAAATCTTACAAATTTTGACGACAATGACGAATGGGCGAAGTGGCTTTTGTGGTTTATAATGTCGTCCAAGCAAATGGATGGATGCACGGATTGTTGGGATAAATTAAGCGAATTAAGAATTGGGACGCATTAAGATTGTTAGGATTGATTGTAGGGGAAAATGTTTTTAAGGAAAAAAGTTAAGGACATAAGTTTTTACCCACGCCCAGTTTGGATAAACTGGGTATTTTTTGCGTTTTTGTTGGGATTTGGGGTTTTTGGGTTTGGAAAAACCGTAAAAATCATTCATCGTCAATGCGAACGCACACCAAATTATCGTGCCTGTCTTTTTCAACCAATTGGCACGCTGGCATGAGCGATTGATACACAGATAAGGTCTCGGCGGTCATCTGCTCAATGGTGTATTCGTGTGTCATGGCAGGGCGTAGGCGATTTTGTAGGTGGGATTTGACCGCTTTGCATAGGGCGATGGCGGTTTCTTCCTTGACCAAGCCTTGTGGATAAGTGGTCGCCAAAATGTCCGCAAACGCCCCCTTTGCCCAGCCGATGACAGGCGTGCCTAAGTGTATGGCTTGCTGGGCGGTCATGCCGATGCTCTCTGGGCGATTGGCAAGGGCAAGCACGATGTTAGCAGACGACAGCCATTCTTTCATGTCGGGCGGCCGTCTGCCGATGAAGGTCACACGGCTGTCCAAGCCTAGGGCGTGAATGCGCTGAATGAATTCTTCGTGGGCGACATCTTGGTCGGTGTGATTGGTCTCCAAATCTTCTGCGATGATGGCGTGAATGTCTGGAAATTTGTCTTGCAAATTGCCCAAAATATCCACGAGCCACTCTTGTCCGTACTCCGTGCCGATGGGTGTAGGGAAAAACAGCCATTTTTTGTGTTCTAATTCTGGATATTCTGCAAAGACACTGTGTAGCCAGTACACCGATGAATTGTGCCGATAAGGAAAGGTGCGAACATCCACGCCACGCTTGATGCAGACAATGTCAAAGGGTAATTTGGCGATGTCAAGTTCGTCTTGCTTGTGTTCTAATTTGTCTTTTAGGTATTTGTCAATGCTAATGGATGCGGTGATGATGACATCGGCATAAAACAAGGCTCGAGAGTAGGAATTGAGCGGATAAAAGCCGTACATGGTGGCGACCACTTTTGGGTGTTCGTCCTTGGGAATCAGACGCAGCGCCCAGTGTAGCACCCATGCAGGCGTGCGAGAATGCACATGGACGATGTCTGGGCGATGCTCTTGAATGAGATTGCGTAATTTAAAGACATTTCTCAGCGCCCACCATGATTTTTTGGGCATGGATAGGCGGTAGTACAGCGTGTCATCTCTCAGCAGGCGAGTCACCAACTCACTGTCTTCATCTGCCGCCCCAATGACGATGGACTCATGACCTGCTCGCATGAGTGCGTGCGTGATGGCGTAAATCCCCCGCTCAGATTCGTCATGCTTGAGCGATGATGATAAATGCAAAACCTTCATCGTGCGTGGCGTTGTCATACAATTACAAAAAATCAAGCAAAGTTTGGGCGTGTTCTTTGGCTTTGATGTTTCTAAAACTTGCAATCATCACGCCGTTTTTGTCAAACACAAAAGTAGAGCGCACCACACCAAGGTGGGTTTTGCCGTACATCATCTTTTCTTTGATGACATCAAAATGCTGGCAAAGCGTCTCGTCCGTGTCGCTGATGAGTGCGATGTTCAGCGCTTTTTTGTTGATGAAATTGTGGTGCGATTTGATGCCATCACGAGACACGCCGATGATTTGATAGCCTTTGTTGGCAAATTGCTCTTTAAGCTCGGTGAAGTCAGTCGCCTGTACGCTACAACCTGCGGTGTTGTCTTTGGGATAAAAATACAGCACCAAGCCTTGCTGGCTGTCTTTGACGAGTGCGGCAAGGTCGCAGGTCTGTTCTGTGCCATCTTGCACGAGTGTTACTTCAAAGGTGGGTAGGCTGATGGATTCTTGAGAATTTTTCATGGTTTTTCCGATGATTTGGCGTGATTTTTAAAAATTAAGAAAAATGATAAAATTTTGCTATTTTACCTAAAAAATCCGTCCTTGTGTGCAAAAAATTTTGTAAATTTATTCTTAATCGTTTGTAAAAATTGTTACCATCTAGTAAAATTAGCGGTTTTTTATTGTTAGCTATTTCATAGGCTTGTTATGTCTTTATCTTCTTTTTTTAGAATCAGTGAGCGTGGCTCTTCGGTTCGCCAAGAAGTCATCGCTGGTTTGACGACATTTTTGGCGATGGTGTATTCGGTCATTGTGGTGCCAAATATGTTGTCGCAAGCGGGCTTTCCTGCCGAATCGGTATTCATCGCTACCTGTCTTGTGGCAGGTCTTGGCTCAATGTTAATCGGTCTGTGGGCGAATGTGCCGATGGCGATTGGTTGTGCGATTTCTTTGACGGCATTTACCGCATTTAGTTTGGTATTGGGTCAGGGCATCAGCATTCCTGTGGCGTTAGGTGCGATTTTCTTGATGGGTGTGGTGTTTACGCTGATTTCGGTGACGGGCATTCGTGCGTGGATTTTGCGTAATTTGCCAAGCTCTATCGCTCATGGGGCGGGCATTGGTATTGGTCTGTTTTTGCTATTGATTGCTGCCAATGGCGTGGGCTTGGTCATCAAAAATGACGCAGGTTTGCCAGTAAAAATGGGCGAGTTTACTTCCTTTGCTGTGCTGATGTCGCTACTGGGTTTGGCGGCGATCATTGGTCTTGAGCGTAAGCAGATTAAGGGCAGTATCCTATGGGTCATCATCGCCATTACGGTGATTGGATTGATTTTTGATCCAAATGTGAAATTTGGCGGTTCTATTTTGCAAGTGCCATCATTTGGCAGTGAGTCGCTGTTCATGAGCCTAGATGTGATGGGTGCGCTCAATGCAGCGATTTTGCCTGTGGTGTTTGCACTTGTCATGACGGCAGTGTTTGATGCGACTGGTACGATTCGTGCGGTGGCAGGTCAGGCGAATTTGATTGATAAAGACGGACAGATTGTCAATGGCGGTCGTGCTTTGACGGCGGATTCGGTGTCGAGCATTTTCTCTGGTTTGTTGGGTACAGCACCTGCGGCGGTGTATATTGAATCGGCGGCGGGGACGGCTGTGGGCGGTAAAACAGGCTTGACGGCGGTGGTCGTTGGCGGTTTATTCTTGCTCATGCTATTTTTCCAGCCGTTGGCATTTTTGGTGCCAGTGTATGCCACTGCCCCTGCACTGATGTATGTGGGACTACTCATGCTAAGCAATGTCTCAAAACTTGACTTTGATGACTTTGTGGGTGCGATGAGCGGTCTGGTGTGTGCGGTGTTCATCGTATTGACCGCCAACATCGTAACAGGCATCATGCTTGGCTTTGCAGGGCTTGTGCTGGGTCGTGTGATCGCAGGCGAGTTTAATAAGCTAAATATCGGCACGGTGGTCATCGCTGTGGCATTGGTGGCGTTTTATGCACTTGGTTATGCCATTTAACGCATTGTAACGCATTTTAAATATAAAAATCACCGCTTTTTTTGTTTTGGGCGGTGATTTTTTTTGGAAAATTTAAAAATGCACTGATTTGTCATGATGTCATTTGGTCAATCAGCCCAAGCAGATAGTCTTGCATTTTTGGCAAATCATCGGCTGACAGCTTGTTAAGCCATGCGCCATCGACCGCATGACGCACGCAAGATAGGCGAAAGTCGCCATCGGTGTGGGCGTAATTTTTCAGCTTTTGGTCAAGCCACGCCTGCCATAGATTGCTCAATTTGCTCTCGGCATTCATCGCACGAATCAGCCCCGCCCAGTCGCTTGCCAGCCCGATGTCCGTATTTTCAAAAAACACCATCACATAAGCACGAGTAAAAACCCCAAACGACTCGCCTGAGCGCTCGATTTTCTGCAAAATCGCCGTATTGACCTGCGCGATGAACAGCTCAAACACCGATGCGATGAGTTCGTCTTTGTTTTTAAAATGATGAAACAGACCGCCTTTGCTCGTGCCTGCAAGTTCTGCGACTTTTTGCATGGAAACATTGGCAATGCCGTCAGCGAGCATGAGATTTTTGGCGGCGATGAGAATGCCGTGACGCAAAAGCTCTGGGTTGTTTTTGCGTTTGGGTTTGCCATCTGTTTCTGTTGGTTGGGGCAGATCCAGTTCAAGTGATTGATTTTTCATGCTTTTTTCCTAGTTTTGGTGTTTGGTTGATGTGCAGGGCTTATTCTTTGCGGCTTTTGTGTGATGATTGTCAGCAGTCGGCAATGATGATAAAATAAAAACCAACTGGTCGGTATTTTATTAAAAATTCACATCAAAGTCAATTTGGCAAGGTATTGGCAGATTTGCTTGAATGGCTGTTTTATGGTTTTAAGGGTGTTTGATGAGCGGTGTTTGGATAAAAAGTGTGGCAAGGTGAGAGCGTGTATGGATTTGTTTGATGACAGTTTTGATGACAGTTTTGATGATATTTTTGGCGGCAGTGTGGATGACAGCTCGCCTGAACACTTAATCATGAACGGTAAATTTCTACACACGGACTTTGACGCTCACATTCACGATGATGGCAAGGGCGTGGTCATCCAAGTGCCTTATGGTCGGCTGTATTATGCGCCGCATTATTTTGGCAAAGAGCGAAGTGATGAGCTGTTTGATTATTTTTTGGCGTGCGATCACATCGACCACACACAGCATGAGTGGCGGGGCGAGCAGAGCATCGACAAGCTGTCATTCAAGCACATCAAATGGCGCCAAGACAGCATCAAAATGTACGGCAAAACGCACCTTTTGCCCAGACTGTCAGCTTGGTATGGCGACAGACCCTACACTTATTCTGGCATCACACTGTATCCAAATGCGTGGACGGCAGAATTATCATGGCTCAATGACGAGCTCTCCAAAGTGTGTAAGCGCCGATTTGACAGCGTGCTTTTAAACTGGTATCGAGATGGTGCAGATCACATCAGCTGGCACAGCGACGATGAAAAAGAGCTTGGCACAAATCCTTTGATTGCTTCGGTGAGCTTTGGTGCATCACGCCGCTTTTTATTAAGACTTGCCAGGCAACATGATGTCAAATTGGAAATTCCGCTACACCACGGCAGCGTCTTGGTCATGGCAGGGCAGCTGCAACACCACTGGCAGCACAGCGTGCCAAAACAGACCAAGATCAAACAAAGCCGTATCAATTTGACATTTAGAAATTTGGCATTTGCCAATACCAAGCATTAAAACCCAAGTATCAGAACTCATGCACTAAACCAAAAAAAACACCGCCCAACAGACATTGAGCGGTGTTTTTTATTGTCAAATTATCAGTAAAACTTACTCATAATTCTCAATACTTGGACAGCTACAAATCAGATTCTTATCGCCATAGACATCGTCCACACGACCCACAGTCGGCCAGAATTTATGAGCCTTGATGTAGTCTAGTGGGAATGCCGCCACTTCACGGCTGTATGGTCTGTCCCACTCGCCCACGATGACCGCTTGGGTGTGTGGAGCATTAACCAGCGGGTTATTGTCCGCAGTCCAGCCCTCCAAACCTGCTTGCACTTTCAACGCTTCTTGTTTGATTTGTTTGAGTGCCGAGATAAAGCGGTCTAGCTCGTCTTTGCTTTCTGATTCGGTTGGCTCAATCATCAGCGTACCCGCCACAGGGAAACTCATTGTCGGAGCGTGGAACCCGTAGTCCATCAAGCGTTTGGCAATGTCGGTCTCGGTAATGCCCGTCTCGGCTTTTAATGGGCGAATGTCAATGATACACTCGTGAGCCACCCGTCCGTTTTTGCCTGTATAAAGCACAGGGTAGTCGTCTTTTAGCATTGTGGCGACATAGTTGGCGTTCAATAATGCTCGTTTGGTTGCCGATAACAATCCATCACGCCCCATCATCGTGATGTACATCCACGAAATTGGCAAAATGCTTGCCGAGCCGTATGGAGCAGCAGACACCGCCGTTTGACCGTCTTGGGCGTTAAACACAGGATTGACGCTATGGCTTGGGATAAATGGAGCAAGGTGCGATTTTAGACCAATTGGACCCATACCCGGCCCGCCACCGCCGTGTGGAATACAGAAAGTCTTGTGCAGGTTCATATGCAGAACATCAGCACCGACTTCGGCAGGTTGCATAATGGCAACTTGGGCGTTCATATTCGCCCCGTCCATATACACTTGTCCACCGTGTTTGTGGATAAGCTCGCAAATATCACGGATACCTTCTTCAAACACCCCGTGCGTAGAAGGATAAGTAATCATGAGCGCCCCCAAATTGGCAGAATGCTCTTCACATTTGGCGGTCAAATCATTAAAGTCCACATTGCCGTTTTCGTCTGTGGCAACCACCACCACTTGCATTCCCATCATTTGAGCGGTGGCAGGGTTGGTGCCGTGAGCCGAGCGGGGGATTAGACAGACCGTGCGGTTGTTGTCGCCACGGCTTTCGTGATAACGGCGAATCGCCAAAAGACCTGCATACTCACCGCTTGCCCCAGAGTTGGGTTGCATTGAAATTTCATCAAAGCCTGTAATCGCCTTTAACTGCGTTTGCAAACTTTCAATCATCTCAATATAGCCCACCGTATCATCGGCAGGGGCAAATGGGTGAACATTTGCAAACTCATTCCAAGTAATCGGCAACATCTCGCTTGTGGCGTTTAATTTCATTGTGCAAGAACCCAGCGAAATCATAGAGCGGTTCATCGCCAAATCTTTGTCCTCCAAAGATTTTAGATAACGGAGCATTTGATGCTCGGTGTGGTAGCTGTTAAAGGTTGGGTGCGTCAAAATGTCGTCCGTACGGTTTAATTCGCCCAAGACATTTTCTACGGTGTCAAGATTGCCACTGACGCCAAAAATTTCACACAGCTCATTAAATTCTTTTTCATCGGTCAATTCGTGGAACGATACGCCCACCAAATCGTCTTTATGGAACAAATTATACCCTTTGGCTTTGGCGGATTTGACAAGCTCGCTTGCCTTGTCGGTCTTGACGGTTACCGTGTCAAAAAACACATCGGAAGCCGTAGTAAACTCGCCTTTAACGGCATTATAAAACGCGACCGCTAAAGCGTGAATGCGGCTGGCAATGCGTTTTAAGCCTGTCGCTCCGTGATACACGGCATACATACCTGCTAGGTTGGCAAGTAGGACTTGGCTGGTACAAATGTTAGAGTTGGCTTTTTCACGGCGAATGTGCTGTTCACGGGTTTGCAGTGCCATTCTAAGAGCCGTGCCACCTTGTGCGTCTTTGGATACGCCGATGATACGACCAGGGGCACTTCGTTTGTCTTTGTCTTTAAAGGCAAAATAAGCAGCGTGTGGACCCCCAAAGCCCATTGGAATGCCAAAGCGTTGGGTGCTACCTAGGGCAATGTCCGCTCCCATTTGGGCAGGGGATTTGAGTAGCACAAGGCTCATAATGTCGCTTGCCACGATTGCGTAAGTGTTTTTGGCTTTGACTGCACTGATGACATCGGTCAAGTCCACCACATCGCCGTCTTTGCCAACATATTGGAAAAACGCCCCAAAGAAGTCGCCATTTTTGGCGGTGTCAAAATCGCCCACCACTACATCAAAACCAAAATATTTGGCACGGGTGTTGATGACATCTAGGGTTTGCGGATAAGTGCGGCTGTCCACAAAAAAGGCGTTGGATTTGGATTTACTGCAACGCTTTGCCATAGCCATCGCTTCGGCGGCGGCTGTGGCTTCGTCAAGCAATGACGCACCTGCCAAGTCCATTCCTGTCAAGTCAATGCACACTTGTTGGAAATTTAACAAGGCTTCCAAACGCCCTTGGGCAATCTCGGCTTGATAAGGCGTGTAAGCGGTGTACCAACCAGGGTTTTCTAGGACATTTCTTTGAATGACCGCAGGCAGGCGAGCAGGCGAGTAGCCTTGACCGATATAGCTTTTGGCAACGGTGATTTTGTCCGCCATTGATTTGAGTTTGGCAAGGGCGTTATGCTCGCTTACGGCAGTCGGCAAATCAAGTTCCTTGCCCAAACGCACCGATTGTGGCACCACAGAATCCACAAATTCGTCCAAAGTTTTTGCTCCCACCGCAGAAAGTAGGGCTTGCTCTTCATCGGTGCTATTGCCCAGATGACGATGCACAAAGGCGTTTTCATAAAATAGGTCGGAAAAGGTGTTAAATGACATAAGTTATCCTTTTAGGGTTGGGTTAAAATTAACTGTTCAATTTTATTGATGATTGCCGTATATTCATCAAAATAAAACGCATCATTTTTCATTAAAATTTTTAAAAATAAAATCACAATCAATAATTGCTCATCATTAAAATAGGCAAATAATTCTGTATCATTATTTTCTAAAAATTCATCTTTTAATCTAAAAAACCACCATATTGTAATGACGGCATTGTGTCTTTCATTAAAATCATCTAATACTTGATACATCACCGCAGGGGTGTAAAAATAAAACCCTTGATTATTTGTCCAAACAATGCCAAGATTATTTTGATTGATATAATCAAAACTTAATTCGTGCCAATAACAATAATTCCGCTCAATTCTACCTGCAAATGTCAAATCATCAGTTGCCTCCAAATGAGCCATATTCTCAAATTCATAATCATCGGCATTGATATTGGCAAAATATTTTTTGATAAAATGCTGTAAAAGTTTTGGATTCATTTTAAAAAGTTTAAATTTAATTTAAAATACTATTTTTAAAAATACCATTTTAAATTAAGTTTAAATCAATTTTTGGCGTAAGGTGCGTACCACGCACCAATTTTAACAATCATTCCAAGGCGATACCATATTGCACATTTTGCTTTTAATTTTTTTTAGAAAGACTTTATTTAATCCCAAAAAATTTTCTGAAATATGGAAATAGCCAAATACCCAAAATATTTAGTGGTACACCATAAATCAGCGCTGCTATATAACTAAGAGCATCAGCACCACTAGCTTCTGGCATCACAATAACCGCAAAATACAATACAATCAACAGTGGTAGAAAAAATAATGCACCACCAAGCGCCCTAATCGGATTTATAAATAAAAATACCACCGAAACCAACAAAGGCGATAGTACAAATAGCGATAACTGCACGCTCTGTCTAAAATTAAAATGAGGTGTTACCCAAAATGATAGGGTTTGGATGATAAATATTAGTAGCAACAATAAAACCGCTTGTTTAAAAAATGGTTTTTTCATCATTTCACTCCAATATTTATACAGAAAAATATTTATTTCTACAATTTGGCAATGTCAAATGTGCATCATACACCATTTTAGAAAATCACTAGAGTTCAAAAAACAAAATCAAGCGTAAATTGACAATCAACTTACGCTTGATAGTTCACTTACAGACTGCTTTCGTATTCGTCTGCACTCATTAGGCTGTCATAGTCAGCAGGATTGGCAGGCTTAACTTTAAAGAACCATGCTTTGCCATAAGGGTCTTCATTGGCAAGCTCTGGGCTGTCCACCAGCTCTTCGTTGACTTCAACGATTTCGCCTGCGATTGGCGCATAGACATCGCTTGCGGCTTTGACAGACTCAACCACGGCGATTTCTTGGTCGGCTTCAACGACTGCACCCACTTCTGGCAATTCCACAAATACCACATCGCCAAGCAAATCTTGGGCGTGGTCGGTAATGCCAACGGTAATCGTGCCGTCTGCTTCAAGGCGTAACCATTCGTGGCTGGCTACATATTTTAGATCGGCGGGGATATTGCTCATAAAAAACTCCTAGCTTTGGGGTTGAAAATTAAAAATTTGTAAGGTGCATAATACGCACCGATTTTAACAAAGGATTTTCTTAAGGGTGCGTAATACGCACCTTACGATTAAGGGGTAAAAATTGAAAAATTTGCCAATTTCCAATGACCATTTTCTCTTGGTTGATAAAATTTACATAGTATGCCTAGCATATAACGCTCTCTTTTGAGCAAAAATCTATGGATAAGAAAGCTGTCTTTCATCTCTTTTTCTGTGTCAAGATGAATGGTTGAAACAGGGTTGCCAATTTTAGTGTCAAGCAATTGTGCTAAATACACTTGATTGTTTACTTCCGCCAATTCTATTTCATCATCTGAACGACCCAAATAAGGCTCAAAGATTTCCAATGCTGGTGTAACATATAGTGTTTCATTGTTTAGGGCATTGGATGCACTTTCACAAAGCTCAAAAGTTGCCTTTTCGTCAGCCAAAGTTTTATAAGTAGGTGTATTTGCAAAAGCCGATACAGATACCATACTTAACAATAAACCGATTGCCAATTTTTTCATTATTTACCCTTATTAAAATCGCCCAAAAGTATTTGCGACAAGCAAAACTTTTGGGTGTTGTCTATCAATCAAACTGCTTTTTACCATTTCTCACAAACGGCAATTTAAGTGCACGGACTTCCACTTCTTTACCACGCATAATTACCTTTGCACGCTCGCCTGTAAAGTCGGCTGGCACACGGGCAATGGCGATGGATTGATTTAGACTTGGGGAGAATACACCGCTTGTGGTAATACCATTGCCACTTTCGGTAACCACTTCCATACCTGCACGCATTACGCCTTTTTCTTCCAAAAGTAGTCCTACTTGTTTGGCTTTAACACCTGCCGACTTTAATGCCACAAGTGCCGATTTACCAATAAAATCACGGTTTTCATCTTTTAAATCCACCGTCCAGCCCATACCTGCTTCAAGTGGGCTGACATCGTCCGTCATATCGTTGCCGTATAGGTTCATACCTGCTTCCATTCTTAGGGTGTCTCTTGCCCCAAGTCCGCAAGGTTGGACACCTGCACGGGCTAAGTCATTGAAAAACTGTACCGCTTCTCCTGCTGGCATTACCACTTCCACGCCGTCTTCGCCTGTGTAGCCTGTACGAGCGACAAACCAATCGCCCCCTAAATCCACGCCCACAAACGGCTTCAACGCATTTACTTTTTCCGCCCATTCAGGTTTGACGGTCAAAAGTTTTTCAACCGCTTTTGGACCTTGTACGGCAAGCATCGCCAGTTCATAACGGGGTGTCAAAGTTACGCCAAACTCCGCCCCGACTTTGGCAAAATGAGCCGTGTCCTTTTCACGGGTTGCTCCGTTTGAGACGATACGATAAGCGGTCTCAGCTTCGTTCATACGATAGACGATAAGGTCGTCAATCACACCGCCATTGTCGTTTAGCATACCCGAATACAAGGCTTTGCCGACAAAGCTAAGTTTGGCAACATCGTTGGCGAGTAGTTTTTGAAAAAAGGCTTTTGCGTTGTCGCCTGTTACATCGGTAACGAGCATATGCGAGACATCAAACATACCAGCGTCTGTGCGGACGGCTTCGTGCTCTTTGATTTGTGAGCCGTAATTGACAGGGAGCTGCCAACCGCCAAAATCCACAAGTTTGCCATTGTGAGCGGTGTGAGCATCAAATAGGGGGGTGCGTTGTAGAGACATCTGGATTTTCCTTAAAAAGTGCTTATAAAACAATCGGTTAAATTGGTTTGTTGAAGTTATTTCATCAATGGTATGGTAGGGGCGAAATATTTTTCGCCCAATTATTATTTGCACAATGGGCGAATGTGATTCGTCCCTACGCCATCCAAATGGTTAATAAAATCAACATGTTAAGCACCCCATCTGTCCTGTTACCTGAGATTTTCGGTCGATTGACCTTTTCCCCTTCGGTGTTGCATTTTTCCTTGAAATTCAAGCGCTTGGCAGAATTTCTATGCACTCTCTCCAGATTTTTGATTAATTTCCAGTCCTTTTACCTGAGCGATTGTAGGGTAGGTTTGCGCCTTCGGTGTTTTTCATTTTGTCATTCACATCAATGGCGAAATGAAAAATCTCTCCTGAAAATTAAATTTTCCCCTATTATGAAAAATAATGCTACAATTTACAAGTAAAATTTTTAAATTTTGTCAATTAAATTGTATCATTAAGTTTTTTCAATCAATTTCAATCAAAAGCTGAGAGCAAAACCATGCACTGCGATGTCTATAAATTTGCCAAAAATGAAGACTGGTATGTCTATATCGCCCGCCCAAATTACCCCGATGACACCGATGAAATCCGTGACTGGCTTGGGGTTTTGCCAAGCGACATTCGCCAAAAATTAGGCTTGGGGACTTTTGTCATGCACCTAGATTTGAACGCTCGTGAAAAGTTGGCACGAGCCGACATTGATGATGTCAAGGCAAAGCTTGCCGAGCAAGGCTACTATGTGCAAGCGCCGCCTGCCGATATTTTGGCAGCGCAAGCGATGGCGAAGGCGAAAGCATTGCAGGATAAAAAGTACGATTAAAAGTACGATTGATGGCGGTTTTTGGCGGTTTTTGGCGGATGTCGTGATTGTCTTTTGTCTGTGCGGCTGTTTTGAGTGCGTTAATTTGCGTCAAAGACAAAAGCGACAATGCAAAATCAAAATGCAAAAATTGTGTAAATCATTGAAATCGTCGCTCATTTTATGACAAATTTGTGCTAAAATAGCGCAAAAGTTTAGCAAGTATGTATTATGGATTGGATTAAAAATCTACCGCTTGACAGCATCAGCGAAGGCTTGGCGGGGCTTATTGTATGGTGGTCAAAGCTTGTCTCTGGCGTGCCAGATGAGCAGCTGCCGCTTGTGGTTTATGTCATCGCGTCAGCATTAGTGCTGCTTTTGTGGGTGCCTGTCATGCGTATTTTGCCCCGAGCCATTCGTGGCATCAGCTGGGCGTTTTTGGCGGCCGCTTTGTTGGCACCGGGCAGTGCTGCTGGCGATTCAGGGGCGGTGGCGCCGGCGATTGTCGGAGTGTTTTACTCGCTGCTCATGAAAGATTTTGTGGACATGGTGTCGGATGCGCTGCCCATTTTGGCGACTTTTGCGGCATTTTTGGTGATTGGCGCCATTTGGCAAATGCTGCGTAGCGTCATGGAGGGTACGACCGCTAAGGCAGAGGAAGCTGCCCGCATTCAAGAAGAAAAGCGCCGTTTGGCAGAAGGTCATCTGGATTCAAAGGTGGATTTATAATCATCTTGATGGTTATTTTATGAGCCACCTGTCTTGCATCTGATGGCGTGCCGATGAGTGGCGGTTGATTTACTAATACCAAAGTTAAAGACCAAAGTTAAAAACATCAAAAATAAATAATTCAAGCCCTAAACACAAGCGTTTTTAGGGCTTGCTTTTTTTAAAAATTTGTGTATAATGGTCGCCTTGTGATTTTTAATACTTTTAAAAATTTACATCTCCTTGCTGTCATCGATGCGGTGATGGCTGTTTTAATCCGTAGGGAGTCCTTATGAGACATTATGAAGTGGTGCTACTGGTTCACCCAGATCAAAGCAACCAAGTTGCCGATATGGTAACTAAATACCGTTCTATCGTGGAAGAAAATGGCGGTGCAAACCATCGTCTAGAAGACTGGGGTCGCCGTCAATTGGCTTACCCAATCAACAAAATCCACAAAGCACACTATGTACTTTTGAACATCGAATGTAACGATGCGACCCTAGCTCAGCTAGAAGAGCTTTTCAAATACAACGATGCCATCATTCGTAGCCTAGTTATCCGCCGTGACAGCGCCATCACAGAACAATCGCCACTGGCGAAAGAAGCTGAAGATAAGCGTGCTCGTAAAGCAAACCGTCGTAACGATGTTCGCACTGCTGACAGTGAGAATGTTGCTGCAGACAGCGAATAATTATAAGGAGAAGCTAAATGGCTCGTTTCTATCGTCGTCGTAAATTCTGCCGTTTCACCGCTGAAGGCATCACCCACATCGATTATAAAGATGTAGAACTTCTAAAACAATACATCAGCGAAAATGGCAAAATCGTTCCTAGCCGTATCACTGGTACTTCTAACAAGTATCAGCGTCAGTTGGCTGTCGCCATCAAACAAGCTCGCTATTTGGCTCTATTGCCATATACCGACAACCACAAGTAATTAACGGAGAAAAATCATGCAAGTTATTCTATTACAGCGTGTCGTTAATCTTGGTAAACTTGGCGAGACAGTTGATGTAAAAGCAGGTTATGGTCGTAACTACCTAATCCCACAAGGCAAAGCACTGCCAGCAAACGAAGCGAACATCGCTAAGTTTGAAGCTCGCCGTGCTGAGTTAGAAGCTCAAGAAGCCAAAGAGCTACAAGAAGCTCAAAAGCGTGCTGACGCTCTGGCTGATGTGAATGTCATCATGCGTGCTAAATCTGGTGATGAAGGTAAGCTATTCGGCTCTATCGGTACTCGTGACATCGCTGACGCATTGACCAAATCTGGTCTTGAAGTTGATCGTGTGGAAGTGAAACTGCCTGAAGGTCCATTCCGTCAAGTGGGCGAGTACAAAGTGACTATCCAACTACACCACGACATCTCAGCAGAAATCTTGGTGACCATCCTATCTGAAGATGCACCAGTAGCTGACGAAGATGACGAATAATCTTTTTAAAAGCTTTTTTGAAGTTTTAAAAAAGTTTTAAAAGATTTGTTCAAAAACCCCAAATATTTTTTGGGGTTTTTTGTTTTTGTGCGGTGCGTATGATTTATGGACTGTCATTATGGTTTGGCTGCTCTGCCATGAAATCATCTGCCAAAGGTGTGCTGGCGCTGACTTGACTGGCATCATCAGCTTGTGTGTTGTCATTTGCTTGGTCTAAGTCATCAGAGCCATCTTTTGAAGCAGGATTTGGCGTGCCGATTTCTTTATGTAAGATTTTACGAAGCTGTAAGATGGTCTTTGGATTTTCATGGATGTTGTGCCTGCCAGTGATGATGGTTTCACTGTTTGCCCCTGCCAAATGAGAGCTTGAATAAGGCACGATGCCATCTGAGAGTCTGTCGGCGACGGTGTCTTTGGCATCGGTGGTGGCAAGCCCTTGATGATCACCCATGATGGTGTGATAGCGAATGCCGTCTTTGATGCGGATGTCGGCGGTGAGCTTGATGAAGGCGGAGCGGTCGGAGAGTTGGTCGGCGCCGTTTTGTAGGTAGAGTGAGCCTAAAAGATTGTTTTCGATATTATCCTTCTCACCAATGCTAGTGATGGTGTCGGTCATGCCCTTAGTGAAGTTTAGCGGCAGCTGTATCGCACGCCGAGCGGCACGGGTGAACCAGCGGTCGGCATAGTCGGTGCCACGAAATGGGGCGGAAATAAAGATGGCAGTGCCTACTTGTGGCAAAGGCTGTAATGAAAAGCGATCGCCAAGCTCTTGATGCTGAGTTTGGCTCAGTAGTTTTGTGATGCTTTTGCTGCGATTGGTGGGCGTGGGAAGATTTTCATGGCTGGCAGCGGCATCGATGGTGTCTTTGATGGCTTTGTCTTGGATGTGAGCGTCCATATTTTCCAGTGCATCAAGCCCCTTTGTCAAATCATCTTCTGAGACGAGCATTCTTGAGATGATGCCGCCCATGCTATGCCCGATTAAAATGGCATCGTGGCTGGATGGGTTGGCTTGGTGTGGGTCGGTGCTGACAAATGCTTGATTGATCAGCTTGTGGATTTGATAGCGATTTTCTAAAATGGGCAAGTTGGTGGCGTAAAACACCTGCCATACTTGGTAATTGTCCCTTAAAATGGGGTCGGCAAGCAGGTTGTTGGTCAGGTTTACCCAAGTGGCAGGGCTTGATGCCAAGCCATGAATCATGATGATGACTTTTTGTCGGGGGTTGTAGGGTGAGAGCATGAAAAGCTCTGGCAAAGTGGCATGGTCTTTTTTGGCGATCATATTAAGTAAGCTGACACGCTGCAAATGATTTTCAGACAGCCAAGTGGCGTAAGTGGATGAAAAGC
The DNA here is from genome assembly GCF_029581575.1 of Moraxella nasibovis. Taxonomy (NCBI): domain Bacteria; kingdom Pseudomonadati; phylum Pseudomonadota; class Gammaproteobacteria; order Moraxellales; family Moraxellaceae; genus Moraxella; species Moraxella nasibovis. The sequence goes on from NZ_CP089975.1 coordinate 801,620, forward strand.
TGGCGGATAAAGGGTAGCTTTTGCCTAAGATGGTGATGTCTTTGGTGGTGTAGGGGTTGTAAAAATGCACATCAAACTCATGTGTGGTCAGCACTTCTTGTAGGCTTTTGCCTTTGGGCTGTATGATGGCGGTCATGAGAAGATGCCCCATGGGGTGAATGCGATTTTGGACTTTGTCTTGCTGCTCTTTGGAGAAAAGAGCGGTGTGGCGGTCTTCCAGCGAGCTGACAAAGCCCACACCAAGCCCAGCACGACTGCTATTGACCTGCAAATCTGCGAGTCGATAATCATAGATGGAGATGAGATCGCTGATGGCATCTTTGCCACGCTCTTTAAGCGCCAAGATGTGCTGCTCATCGGATAGGTGCAAGTGGATGTGCTTTGCGTGATGGTGCTCTTGGCTTGTGATGGTACTGACTTTGGTTTGCCCTGAGCGTGCCGATGAAATCGTGTGATCGGTGATGGCGGCATTGGCGAAAGCGCCTTGATTTTGTTTGTAGATTTCTTGAATGAGGGCGTTGGTGGCGATGTGATAGAGGTCTTGGGCTCGGATGTCGTTGTCGGTGATGATGGCATGGCTTGTCTGCTCACCAGCCAAATCATCAAAAAATAAGTAGCCGTAGCTCAGTGCGATCGTCTGATACAGCGCCTCACGATAAGCCATTAGGCAGTCTTGATGAGCTTGTTTTTGCAAGGCTTGCGTGTTGGCATCAATAGGGGCGTTGGTGTAGTAGGTGTTGATCGGTGGTCTGTCAAGTTTGGGTTTGCACTGGGCTTGTTCGGATAAATGCAGTGCTTGGGCATAGTGCAGCTCCGCCATCAACACCAGTGCCTCTTTGGTGATTTTATCACCAAAAAACGCCGAACGCAGGTCGGTCAAACACCCCTCAAAATCCGCCATGCAGTCGTCTTGGGTCAGACCTGATGACAGCAGCACCGTCTTGGATAGGCTGCTTAGTCTTGGCGTGGTGATGATGCTGCTGCGTGTGGTCTCGATGATGCGTGCTTGCATTTGCTTGGGCGATAGGTATTTGGCGCAGCCTGAGACGAGTAGGGTGCTTAGGGCGATGGCAAGGGTTGATTTGAGTGTGCTGCGCTTGTTGGTGTGTGTCATCATGTTTAAAGTTGGCTTGGTGGATTTGGGTTTGGCTGATATTTCTTATTCATCCGTGATGCTTGGTGGGACATAAACCATTGATGCAGGCGATGCTCGCACATAGACTTCATGCGGCACAAAAAAATCTGCCTTTGCTATGATACACAAAGACAGAATTGGCTGCAAAGGGTTTTTTAATTTCCCCTAAGCATTTTTAAAACATCGATAATTCATCAACAATCAGCGCTGTACAGGCTTGATGTTTAAAGGTTTGCCGTCGTTTTGCCAGATGTAGTAGCCGCCTTCTTCAATGGTGCGAATCTGCTGGCTGATTTGGGCGTTGGTCGGGTCTTTGGTCAGCAGCTTTTTGAGGCGGTCAAGCGCAAGACCTTTATTGTCATTAAGTAGATCAGCCTGAGCGAGGCTTTGCTCAGCCTCAGTGTAGCCTAGCGAGGCGGCTTTATCTAGGTATTTTTTGCCTTCTGCAAAGCCGCCCGCCTCACTCATCATCATGCCAAGTAGGAAATTTGCCTCGGCGTGATTTGGCTCTAAGCGCAAGGCTTTTTGCATGTGCTTGGAGGCACGCACTGAGTAGTCTGTGCCGACATTTAGGTTGCGGGCGATGCCGTTGAGTTTGGCGGCACGCAGCACGATGTCAAATGACGCATCAGGCGCATCGGCATAAGGCTCGATCCAGTCTGATAGGTGCTTGACATTTTGCTTGGCAAGATATTCTGAGGTGGCATTTGGAAAGCTCGGTGGGTAGTGGCGAGCGTTTGGTGATACCACGGTGATGAATTCATCCATGAGCGTGGTGTCGATCAGTAGGCTGCCTGATTTGTTGGCGGTGGTGAGTACGGTCGGTACTTGCTCGATGTCGCTGACCTGAGAGCTTGGGGTGGGCAGACCTTTGATCGGGTTGGTCAAAAGATTGGCGGCATGCTCGCTGACGATGGTCGTTGTGATCTCGCCACGCATTGCAGGGCTTAGCGGCTTAGATGCGTCTGCGATCAAAAGTTCGACGCTGGGGGCGGTGCTGGTGTTTGCGTATGCGCTGCCAGTACCAAGAGTGGCAAGGCTAAGTGCCAAAGCGGTGAGTTTTTTCATGAAATTTTCCTTATGGTCATAAACCAAGCAAGCTAAAACAAACTTAACTAAAAATTTAAAAAAATTTAAAAGCCAAATCCGACAAGCGCAACCCAAAAAGGCTGACTGAGCGCCATCATGAATGGTGCGACTGTCTTTATTGTCTTTTAAGTCTTTTTTTTTGATTTTAAAATGATGACGATTTCATCATTTTAAATTTCTGTTAAATTTTTGAGCCAAGCAAGGGCAATTCAAATTTTGCCAATAATAACAGATTTACCTTAATCGGTTGATAAATTTTTTCAAGCATTTGGTCGCAAAACCTTGCTTGATTGTAACTTTCACGGCAAATGCCGAGCCAAATTGAACACTTGTGAGCCAAAGCTAGACAAGTGGCGTGTCATCTTTGCTTGGTGTCATGCTGTCTTTGTGGCGCATGAGTTTTTGGTACAAAAATACGCCAAACAGTACATTGATGACGCCACAAATTAAAAATAGCATAGGCAAGCTTAATTTGAGCACGGCTAAAATCACAATCGCAAAAATCGCCGAACCCACCATAAACAGGGCATTAAAAATATTATTTGCTCCCACGATGCGTGAGCGGTGGCTGATGGGTGCGTAGGCTTGCATGAAGGCATACATCGGCACGATATACACTCCGCCAGACAGTCCCAAAAAGAACAAATCAGCAAAAACTCGCCAAGTGCCGTCCATCGCCAAAAGTGCGCCAACGCTTAGCATCTGAGTGCTTGTGATGGTAATGCTTGACAATGAAAAATATAAATCAATCGCAAAAATACTAAGCCCTGCAATGCCAATGGGCAATAAGCGCAGGCTGACTTGGTTTTTGACCAAAGCCTTGCAAAGCAGCGAACCTAATGCCGTACCCACTGAAAATAAAGTCAAAAGAAAAATCACCACCGACTCATCGCCTTGCAAGATGACTTTGCTAAACTCTGGCGTCTGCGTCAAGAATGTCGCCCCATAAAACCAAAACCAGCTGTTGCCAATGATCACAAAAAACAGCAAAGGCAGGCGGTATAAATACTTGATGATGTCAAAGCTTGTGCTGATGATGTTCCAGTTGATTTTCAAATCTTTGGCGTGTGATGGCGTGCTTGGAATGAATCTGGCAGCGATGTAGCCTAAGATGGCAATGCTGATGGTGGCAACGATGAGCCAAAGCGTGGGGTCTTGAAGCTGTGTCAGCACACCCGCTGCCATCATGCCTGTTAAGATGGCAAGGCTGGTGCCTGTCTGAAACAGCCCATTGGCACCGACCAGCTCGTCTTTGTGCATCGCTTCTGGTAGGTAGGCGTATTTGACGGGTCCAAAAAAAGTGGACTGCGTACCCATCAAAAACAGCGCCACAAATAAAAGCCAGTACAGCTCAAACCAAAATCCCACCGCCGCTAGCATCATGATGATGATCTCTAAAAGCTTGATGCCTTGGGTGAGTGTGGATTTTTCGTATTTGTCGGCGATCTGCCCTGCCAAAGCAGAAAATAAAAAATAAGGCAGGATAAACAGCATTGCCGCCAGATTGTTCAGCGTGCTGATCGCCATGCCCATCTTGGCAGCTGCCACATAAGTCAAAATCAAAATAAGCGCTTGTTTGAAGACATTGTCATTAAACGCTCCCAAAAACTGGGTAAAAAACATGGCGCTAAAACGGCGATGCTTAAATAAAGAAAATTGCGATGCCATAGTCAAATCGATAATAAAATAATATAAATGATTGTTAATCTTAATTGATTTGTTATAATAGCAGGTATTTTGAATTTTTGTTTATTTTTTAGTCGTTTTTTGTAAGGTAGACTGGTTGATTTTTGTGGAATTTTCCATGAGTGGTTGAATTGATGATTTGGGTGGTGGTATGGCAGGATTCATAAAGGCAAGCGTGATGGATGCAGTGTGGCGCAAAAAGCGTTTTTCTAAGACGGCATTGTCTTTGGCGGTGGTGTGCGTGGCTCAGCAGCTTGGTCAGTCTGCGTGGGCGACAAGTGATGTCAGCTTGACTCAGCAAACCGCACAGCCAAAGCCTGCCAATACATCGCAAGTCAATGCACAAGCAACCCCAAGTGCGACTTTTTTGGATAAAAAAATCGCCGAATCAGCGCAAATCATCGCTGATGTGCCGATGTACACCCCAGCACAAATCGAATCTCGCCTACAAAACGCCGCCCAAGAAAACCCACTCATCATGAGTCGCACTGACGCAGCGCTCGTCTCTCGCATTGATGAAGTGCGTGCGCCCATTGGTTTGGATATTGATGCCGCCGCCAGCCTACCAACGCCCGATGACATCCAAATGGCGAATGCCACTCAAAAGGGTCAGGCAAGTCTCGATCCGACTGCGCACATCCCGCAGTACACCTATGTGCCACAAGAGATGGATGAACTTGTCGTGCAGACAGATGACATCAAGCAGCCAAACGCCGTCAAAAGACTGTACAATCGACTTTTTAATGACGGTGTGGAGACGGTGGTGCGTGTGGAGACAGCGTTTTATCATGGTGATGGCGCACCTGCCGATGCTGTCTTGGCAAATCAAGTCTCTGTGGATGGGCTTACCAAGATGAGCCGCAGTGAGCTAAAACAAGAGCCAATCGCCAACATCAAAGCCATGCTTGAAGACATGACCGCTCAGAGCGTGACCGATTTTAATAGTGCTTTGCCACGCCTGCGCCAAGCGGTCGATACAGCGGCACGAGCGGTGGGTTATTATGAGCTGGATTTTGGGCTAAGCTATGCAGGTGGTGGCAAAGTCAATGTCATCATCAATGACATCGGCGAGCCAGTACGCATCATCAATCAGGCATTGGAGGTGCGTGGTGAGGGCGAAAATAACCCAGCCTACCAAGCAGCGATTGCTCGGGCGAATTTGACGCCAGATGATGTGTTTCATCATGGTAATTATGAGGCTGCCAAGTCTGCCATTGTGGATGTCAGCGCTGAGGAAGGGTATTTTGATGGCAGGTGGCTAGACAACTCGGTGGATGTGATTTTACCTGACAATCTGGCGGATGTCAGCTTGGTCTATGACAGTGGCGAGCAGTATTCTTTTGATGATGTGGTGTTTTTCACGGTCGATCCAGAGACAGGGCAGCTCACCACTGATCCAGACAAGCTGCCTGTGAAGTCTGAGCTACTCAAAAAGCTGGTCACCTTTGACATGGGCGACGCCTACAACCGCACTGCCGTGCGCAATTTGAGTAGTAATCTGCTCGCCACTGGCTATTTTAATGCCGTGAACACAGAGACGGTGCTGCCTGAGGTGGCGGGCGCACAAGATGGCGTGGACTTTGAAAGCGGTGATGGTGCAGCAGAGGTCACTGAGACGGTGGATTTGGGCGAGGGCGCGGTCGCTGAGGTGGCACCGATTGAGTTTAGCGCTTCGCAGGTCGTTCAAGATAAGCTGTCGCTTGTCACCCAAAAAGCGGAGCGACTTTACAACATGCCAGAAGATCGCCTGCTGGTTACTGACACACGCAAGCAGTCTAGGAGTATTTTAGGGCGCATTTCAGATGCGGTGAGCAGTGTGGCTAAGATGATTTTGCCTGATGAGTCGGGTGATGAATTTCGTGCCGATGGCGATGGCGCACTGCCGACATTGGCAGGCCGCAAAAGCGCCCAAGAGGTGCATGCGGACAAGAAAGTGCCGCTGTATGTCTTTGTGATGTCCGACAAGCCAAGAGATGCGCAGATTGGTCTGGGCTGGGGGTCAGACAGCGGACCACGCCTTGTCACCAAGTTTGAGCATCACCTGATCAATAAAAGCGGCTATCAGGCAGGGGCAGACATGCGCTTATCTGGCGACAGAAAAGGCGTGAGTCTGTATGCCACCAAGCCGATGAGCCACCCTTTAAATGACAAGCTGCGTGCGTCTTTGAGCTATGATGAGGAGACCATCGGCAGCGGCGAGGGTACTTTTGATTTAAGCAGTCGCACCCTTCAACAAAGCCTAAGCCGAAACATCATCAACGACTCTGGCTGGAACCGAAGCTACTCGCTGCGCTACCGACTCGATGAGCTTGAAACAGGTGCGCCTGCTGAGTCTTGGGAAGATTTGCCAGTGCGTTTCATCGATGGTAAGCCAACTCAAGAGGCGCTGTTGGCAGGCTTTGCCATCAGTAAAACCGATGCCGACAACCCTGTCGATCCGATGCGTGGCTACCGCCAAAGCTACTCGCTAGAAGCAGGCGCAAAAGGTGTGGTCACGGACACCAACATGGCGATCGCCCGTGTCGGACTTGGCGGTGTGTACAGTTTTGGCGACAACGCCTACGGCAAAGACCGCGCGCATCAGCTGGTTGGTAGTGTCAATTTGGGCTATCTGTGGGCGGATGATTTTGATGCCGTGCCTTATAAACTGCGCTTTTTCGCTGGCGGCGACCAAAGCATTCGTGGCTACAATTACGAAAGTCTTTCGCCCATCTCGGACAAGGGCTATCTGACAGGTGGGCAGGCGCTGGCAGTGGCAAGCGCTGAGTACAACTATGAAGTGATGAATGGTCTGCGTTTGGCGGCATTTGCTGATGTGGGCAATGCGTATGACAAACACTTCAAAAATGACACCAAAATCGGCGCAGGCGTCGGCATTCGCTATTCATCACCTGTGGGGCAGGTGCGTGTCGATGTGGCGACTGGCGTCAAAGAGGACAAACATGCCATCAAACTGCACTTTTTCATTGGTACGCCATTTTAGTCATTTTAGGTTTAATAACCAAAACTAAGGCTTGTCAGACAAATTAAGCTTGATATTTGCCTTGATGATGGCATTTTAATGCATTTGGTAGCCCCGACTTTTAACGACTTTATTTTTAACGACTTTTATTATTGTCATATTCATCACATTCATAAACACCATCAATCCAGACATGAATGATCAAACCAATAAAACCAATCGTCCAAGCAGCCAAAATCACTCACAGGAAGTGAGTGTGTCGCTGCGCCATTTGGATCAGTCGCCAAAGACTGACCAAGATGCCAAGCCTAACACGGATGATGGCTCGCCCAATCAAACACCTAATCAAACGCCCAATCACTCGCCAAAAGGCAATCATCCTAAGTGGCTGGTGTATCTGCTGCGTGCGGTGATGGTGTTTTTGGTGGCGATGGCGCTCATGCTGGTGCTGCTGTTTTATGCGATGGGAACGCAAGGCGGCACGAAGTTTTTATTGGAGAAAATCGCCCTTGAAACAGGTACGAGCCTAAAATACGCAGAGGGCAATCTTCGAGATGGCGTGTGGGTGTCTGAGGTAAAAATCGCTCAGGGCGAGAATATTGAAATTCGCATTGACCGAGCCTATGTGCAGCTTGGCTGGCGAGCGGTGCTGGCACGCCAAGTGCATCTGGTGGACACGCAGATCAACCAAGTGGAGGTCATCAATAAAAAACCGCCCACAGGCGAGCCTTTTGATTATGCCACCATCGATTTGCCTGTAACGATCAAGCTTGAAAATACTCATGCTAAGCAGATCGTTTATCGTCAGGCGACCAAAGAGCCAGTCCATCTGCACGACATCCACATCAAAGATGGGCTGTGGTCAGGCACAAGCGTCACCCTAAACGGTGCAAATATCCGCTACAATGATGCTGTGACGGTCAGTAATATTGACGGCAGTATTGACTTGACGGGTGATTATCCACTAGATGTCAAGGCAGATGTGGCAGTGTCTGCCATCACAAAAGTGTATTTTGGGACGCTGCACACGCACGCCACAGGCACACTAAAACGCACGGTAGGCACGATTCGTAGCAAATATAACGACCACGACATCAAGGGAGAGTTTGTCGCACAAGGCTTAGATGACAATTCGCCATTTAGCGCACGGCTGGATTTTGATAAAGTAATCCTACCTTATGCTGCCGAGCAAAACATCACCCTAAGCGATGGCACCATCACCGCAGATGGCGTGGTGTCAAACATTGAGCTGCGCATCAACAGCGATTTGACCGCCAAAGACATTCCTTCTGGACGCTACCGTGGGCGTGGCGTGGTGCGTGATGGCGGCATGGACATTCCTTTTTTGCGTGCAGACACACCAAGTGGCACTTTGTTTGCTAGGGGTGAGATGTCTTGGGCGGACGAATTTGAGCTGCAAGCGACTCTAAGTGGCGATGGCTATCGGGTGCGTGAGGCGCTGCCGATAGAATATCGTGATTATGAGGCGTATTTACCGCAGACTTTGACGGGTGATTTGAGTGTTCATTACTATTATTTGGATGGCAATAACGACACTCGTTTTGAGTTTGATCTCAATCAAAAAGATGGTGAGATGATCAGCGCCACGCTTGCCCAGTCCCAAGATGACCCAGATGCCCCTTGGCGTATCGATGCCAGCTGGCGCAATCTGATTCGCACCAATGTGCCAAATCTGGACCGTATTCATTCTACACATGGCACAGCGAGCATTCGCCTTGAAGAGGGTCGTACTTATGTCGATGCACAAGGACACATCCAGTCTTTGTCTGCGGCACCTGCTGGCGACTATGTCATCAAGGCAAATATTGAAAAAGGCGAGCGCATTCATCTGACAGACTTTAAGTATGATGGCATGATGGGCGACTTGTCAGGCACAGGGCGCATTGACTTGGCGACCATGCAGCAGCCTTTGACTTGGCAATTTGATTTAACTACAAACAAACTTTACCCAAACGCTTATTTTGATGTGCCAAACAAAACGCCGTTTCAGACGGTGTCAGGGCGTATTTTGGCGACAGGCAGAATGCGCAGCGGCACAGATGATACAGATGTGCATGACATTGACATCAAAGATGCTGATCTAAACGCCACTTTGACGGCGGGACAAAGCGCCGCCATCAAGGGGCTTGGGCGTGCCAGTGTGCGCCTGCATTCGGGCAATGTGCGCCATTTTGATGCATCATTTGACGGTAGGGCGACGCAGTCTTTTGCACCTGATGTGGGCGAGGTGCTGCTTGGTGTTGATGTGTCTGGCGACATGAATGCCATCAATATCCAAAGACTCACCGCAGACACCGACTCCGGCAAGCTGAATGCGACAGGCAAGCTTGATCTGAGCGATGGCGTTGCTTGGGACATCAAGGCAAGGCTTGATGAAGTTGATACCAAACAATTTGCCGCAGACAACGCCAATCTCATCGCTGTGATTACAGGTGATTTGACGACAAGTGGGCGCTATCGCAACGACACGCTGTCTGATGTGACGGCGGTGTTTGATGGCCGTGTGGCGCATGATAAGCTGCCAGAGGGGCATCTGGCGCTGGATGTCAAAGGCAGTGGTCAAAAATATCACATCAATCATCTGAATTATCAAGGTGCGGCAGGCAAGCTTCACGCCCAAGGCTTTGTGGCGCTTTCTGATGGTGTGGCATGGGATATGGCGGCGGACATGAGTGGCTTTAATGTCGGTGCGTTCATCGATGATGTGCCTAGCGACTTGACGGGCGATGTCAAGGTGCGGGGTCATTGGCAAAAAAATACTCAGCTTGTCACGGTTGACCGCCTAAATCTGCACGGCACGCTGCGCAATCAGCCCTTTGATGCCAAAGGGTCTTTGGTGGCGGATTTGGCGCTGCCTGATGATTTGAGTGCTTATTTTGCACAGCTAAAAACGCACACACCAAGCAATGTCGATGAGCTTTTGGCTTTGCGTGGGCAGATTGATGCGAGCGCTCGCCGCACCCAAAACATCATCAGACGGCTTGATGCTGACAACCTGACCCTAAGACTGGGTGACAATCATCTGCGCATTGATGGCGACAAATCGGAGCTTACCGCCAGTGTCATGGTTACAGATTTAAGTCAGATCATGCCAAGTGCGACTGGCGCCATCAAAGGCGGCGTGATTTTAATGGATGATGGCAATTCACTACCGACCTTGTACATTGACATGGCGGCAGGCGGTGTACGCACGGCAAATATGGTGGCGCAAGAGGCTCGCATCTTGGGTAAGATTGTCAATCTGGGCAATGCTGAGAGTCAAATGCTCATCGATGTCAAAGACATCATCGCCATGGGGCGGGTGGTGAAGGCGGCGAGGCTTGATTTTCAAGGAACAGAACAAAAGCACACGCTGGCTTTAAGCAGCGAATCCACCGAAAATCAGGTCAATGCGAAGGTTGAGGGCAGTCTGGATCGAGCGTCTGGGCGTTATCGTGGGGTGCTAAGTGATGCGGCACTTCGCTCGAAATTTGGGCTGTTGACCCAGGCGCAGCCGACCGAATTTAGCTATGGTCTGAATGATGGCGCTGTGGCGGTGGCGGCGCACTGCTGGCAAAGCACCAGCGCCAATCAGACCGATGCAGGTACCATCTGCCTGCAAGACACCTTGCGCTATGCCCAAAACTTAGGTCATGTCAATCTGGTGGTGCAAAATCTAGATACCGCAGTGTTTACGGCGGTATTGCCAAAAGACATTCGCTGGCAGTCCACCCTAAACGGACACATCAAAGCCGCTTGGCAACAAAGCCAAAAGCCCACCATCAATGCAGTCTTGTATTCTGATAATGGTCGGATCGGTCTGGATCAAAATGGCGCATATGTACAAATGCCTTATGAGCGTGTCTCTGTCATCGCCCAAAGCGTCAGTAGTGGCTTAAAGCTGCGTGCTGATGTCGCAGGCTCGGTGGCTCGTGGTCATGCCGATGTGGTGTTAGATCCGTATGGCGAGGGTAAACCGATTGATGGCACTTTGCAGATTGATGACATCAATTTGGCGGTCATTCGACCATTTTTGTCCAATTTTCAGACCTTGGCGGGCAATGCAAAAGTGGCAGGGCGTGTGGGCGGCACCTTGCAGCGACCATTGTTTTATGGCGATGCCAGTTTGAATAATGGGGCGCTTGCACTTGTGGGTGTGCCTTTGAATCTAAATAACATCAACGCCGACATCACGGTTGATGGTACCAATGCCAAGCTTGATGGTGAATTCATGGCAGGGGCTGGGGCAGGCGAGATTGGCGGTGAATTTGACTGGTCGCAAGCACTGTGGGCGCGCCTACGCTTGTCGGGTGAAAATCTTGACATCAGTCATCCGCCGATGTTGGTGGCGCAAATGACGCCTGACATTGAGGTGCTTGTCAAGCCTTTTGAACAATATGTGGACATTCAAGGTGTGGTGTCTGTGCCAAGCGCCACCATTCGTCCGCCAGAATCCACCGCCAACATCACCACCGAGTCGCCTGATGTGACCGTGCTTGATCGCCGAGCCATTGGCAACATCGATCAAGTGCTTAGAGTGGTGCAGCCTTGGAGTATCAATGCCAGCATCGGTCTGGACTTGGGCGATGAGGTGATGTTCCGTGGGCTTGGGGCGGAGCTGCCCTTGGCTGGGGCGCTGCATTTGACGCAGCAAGGTCAAGGCAGTATGCGAGCAAAAGGTGTGATTCAGGTCGCTGAGCGTACGACGGTTGATGGCATCGGGCAGAATTTAGAGCTAAACTATGCACAAATTCGCTTTAATGGCGACCTGTTAAACCCCCGCCTATCCATCGAAGGCGAAAAGCAAATCGAAGGTCGTACGGTGGGTGTGCGTGTCAAAGGCACGGTAAACAATCCTGAGATCACCGTCTTTAATGATGCAGGTCTCACCGAACAACAAGCGATGAATGCACTTGTCACAGGGCGCATCAGTGAGGCGGCAGACAGTCAGATCTCTGAGCAGGGTTTCCGTTCGCAAGTGACCAACAATCTGGCGGCGGCAGGTCTAAACTTGGGCTTTGCAGGCACTCGCAACATCACCAATCAGATCGGCGAGGCATTTGGTCTTGAAAGTCTTACCATCGACGCTTCGGGCAATTCGGACGACACCAGTGTGAGCGTGACAGGCTACATCAGCCCAGATTTATACATTCGCTATGGCGTGGGGCTGTTCAATGCCGAATCCACGCTCTCCATGCGCTATCAGCTGACCCGCCGCATTTATGTGGAGGCGGCACGAGCCACAGAAAATACGGTGGACATGATTTATCGCTGGAAGTTTTAATGCTTTTTTGACAATTCATTCGGCTTATTTAAGTCTTATTTTGGCAATAAAAAAACCATCAACACTAAGCGTGCTGATGGTGTGGAGAAAGTCTTTGGTGATGTCTATGAGCAAGATGACAGGCGAGATTGGGTGGTAGAAACCTAAAACGGTGTGTCAAGCAGGCGGTATGTAAATATGCGCCTTACTTGTTGGCGTTGCCACCTAGATTGTGCCAGCTGGATTTGTCATTTGATTTTGCTCATCGTCATCTGGTGTTTGGACTTGTTTCTTATTTGGTCAAAATCAATCTGTTGTTGCGAGTCAGACGCAAGCGGTACTCTTCGCCCTGATGTTCGATGCGCACTTCCTTGGTGAGGGCGAACAGGTTTTGCGAATGCAAGGTGGGCAGGCGAGTGGCTTCACGGTTGCTAAAATAGCGAGCGATTGTCATAGTCATGGCGATTTTCCTTTTGGTTGGTGGGTTGCGGGTGTTTTCCCGAGCCACTTTTGGCTTAAACTTTGAACAAAAACGCTTGATTGACTCATGTCAATTTCCAAAGCGTAAAATGATAATTCATCTAAATTTGCTTTAAGATTTCATTTGTCATTTATTATTAAATAACAATAATTATCATTTGTTGTTATCATAGCAAATTTTTCAAAGATTGCAAATATAAATGACAAAATTTGAGAATTTTTATCAATTTTCTGATAAAAGGTATAAAAACAATGACAAACGGTAATGTTAATGATGAATTGCAGGGCTGTCTGACGGCTCGTGGCGTGCCAACTGTGCCTGCCAAAGTCGTGCAAGTGGCGGTCGCTGTCATCAAATATGAGCAGGCAGGCGTGGCAAAATACCTGCTTGCCACTCGTCATGCCCATCAACATCAGGGCGGTAAATTGGAATTTGTCGGTGGTAAGATTGATCCAAATGAATCTGCCAAAACCGCACTCATTCGTGAAGTGTCTGAGGAGCTGGGGCTAGATATTTGTCAAAATCTTATTACCAAAATGGGCAAGATTCATCATGATTATGCGGACAAATCGGTGTGTCTGCACATTTATCAGGTGCTACTAAATGATGTGCAATACCTTGATTTTAAAGATAAAACAGTCGGTCTGGACGGTCAGGCGATTGGCTTTTATGATTTGGCGTTTATTTTGTCGCACAAAGCGTGTTTTCCGTCGGCGAATGCACCGATTTTAACTTGGCTGACTTTGCCAAAGCAGTTGGTTATTAGCCATGAATTGGCGTTTTTTAATGAACAAACCGACTGGTTGGATTGTTATAAAAAATTACCCGCAGGCAGTACGCTACTCATCCGTACCTTGGCAGATACCAAGACCAATGCTGAGCTGATGGAACAGTTGTCCGATGGGGGTGATGTGCAGTTTGTGGTGTCTTGTCAGGATGCGGTGGTGTGGTTGGAGTCGGTGCTGGCGGTGCGACTGACTCAAAATGAGCTGATGGCATTGGATTTGGCGAAGTTGACGCTACCAAGTTATCCTGTCATCGTCAGCTGTCATGACGAGGCGAGCATTTTCAAGGCGAATGAATTGGCGAAAATGCACCCTGTCATGGCGATTTTGTTGTCGCCTGTACTGCCGACGCTGACGCACCCTGAAGCACCCAGTCTGGGCTGGGAAGAGTTTGCCAGACTGTCCAAGCTGTCTTTTGTGCCAGTGGTGGCTTTGGGTGGGGTAAATGCGGCAGATTTGCCAAAGGCATTGGCACACGGTGCGGTGGCGGTGGCAGGCATTCGTGGATTTATTTAAAAAATAACCCCATTTCAAAAATAAATAATTATAGACAGAAAGGTTATTTTATTTTAAAATCGCATCATTTGTTAGGATGTATATTCCATTCATTTATCCATTCATTGATACAAGGAAATAGCCATGAGTATTTATCAAGACCATCTTTCTAAGCGTCAAGCCCAAGAAAACTCAGCTGTTGAGCTGATTGTTGCCCTTGCCAAGCTACACGCCAATCAGGTGAATGTATTGTTCTTTGGTGAGCGTGTCAGTCTGTCTGTGGCGGATATTTTAACCAAGCACGCCAATGCAGGACTGAATGTGGCGGATACTTTGGCGCTGGCACAGTCATTGACAGTGGCGAACACGACTGTGGATTTGGGTCAGGCGGTCAAAGCCGGCAAGACGGCGGCGGATTTTGCCGATGGTCAAGAAGTGCCAGCAACAGATGTGGTGCTATATGGTTTTGGTCGCATTGGTCGTATTTTGGCACGCCTACTCATGAGCCGTCCTGCGTCTGATAAGGGCTTACAACTAAAAGCCATCGTGGTGCGTCCAGCAGGCGAGGGCGATCTTGCCAAGCGTGGTAGCTTACTTGAGCGTGATTCGGTGCATGGTTGGTTTGATGGTAGCGTAGAGATTGATACTGCCAATAACGGCATCATCGCAGGCGGTCGCTTTATCAAGGTCATCTATGCGTCTGACCCATCAGAAGTGGATTATACCGCTCACGGCATTGATAACGCCATCGTGATTGACAACACTGGCAAATGGAAAGATGAAGTAGGTCTGGGTAAGCATTTGGCAAGTCGTGGCGTGGCAAAAGTACTACTGACTGCCCCAGCCAAAGGCGACATCAAAAATGTAGTCTATGGCGTAAACCACAAAACCATCGGTACTGACAAAATCGTTTCGGCAGCGTCTTGCACCACCAACGCCATCACGCCAACGCTTAAAGTATTGCACGATGAATTTGGTATCGTAAATGGTCATATGGAGACGGTACACGCCTTTACCAATGACCAAAATTTGGTGGACAACCACCACAAGGCAGACCGCCGTGGTCGTGCTGCCCCGCTAAACATGGTGATGACTTCAACAGGTGCAGCATCTGCGGTTGCCAAAGCCATTCCTGAATTAAAAGGCAAACTGTCTGGCAATGCAATCCGTGTGCCAACGCCAAATGTTTCTTTGGCAATCTTGAACCTAAACTTTGAAAAAGCAGTGGGTACGGCTGATGAGCTAAATGCTTTTATCAAGGCGAAATCGCAAAGCATCGAATGGCAAGAACAAATCGACTATTCAGACAGCCCAGAAGCGGTATCAACTGACTTCGTTGGTTCTGAAAAAGTGGCGATTTTTGATGCCAAAGCGACCATCGCCAGCGATAACCGTGCCACGATGTATGTATGGTATGACAACGAAATGGGTTATAGCACCCAAGTGATTCGTGTTGCCGAAGAGATGGCGGCAAATGGTTGATTGCTTTTTATCGTGATGATAAAAACCACCAAACGGTTTGGGCTGTTTGGTGGTTTTTTGTGAAAGCTTAACAAAATCAATGGGTTGTATTATAAATGTTGGGTTTTGCATTCGCTCAATCTAATTTACTGTGCTGACCCAAATCCAATGAGTGATGAAGAGCGTGAAATCTTTGAGTGGGAGAAGGATAAAATCAAGGCATGTCAAGAAATAATGGGTGATGATTGTTGTGTTTAATGGCAAAAATCCTTGAACATCAAGCTGGTTTAAAATATAATTTGGAAATTATGGTATTTGTGTAGAGTGCATGGAATGTTAATGCTGCTTTGTTTTTTCATTGCAATCATGATTGTATTATGCTTAGCCATTCCTTTTGTCGGTATTCCTTTGTTGATAATGGGGGTAATTTTGTACAGCTTTACTATCGGGTTTGTTGGTTCAATGTGGGAATCTTACAAAGAACATCAAAAAACTTAATCTGATGCCTGCTTTTTTATCATAAGTCCGTAGGGCGGGTTGAGGTACGAAACCCAACAAATTCAATGAGTTACACCATAATGCTGGGTTGCGCTGTCGCCAACCCAGCCTATGGGATCCGACTTTAAGTCAGTAATATGTATATATTTGGTTTTTTATCTCTGGCTGCCTCTAATAATTGATGGATTGATGTATTGGTTTCTTCACATATCATCATTTGGATTTCACTGGATATGCTCGCAAGGTAAGCCTCGATTATTAAAGTTAAAATTTGTTGTGATAAAATTGGATTTTTTCTAGAAAATTCAGACCAATTATAGATATGAATATCATGCCAATTCATCCAATTTTCATTAAAAAAATCACACACAACATCAAACAGTGCGTCAAAGCTACGCCCGCTTACAAGGCTTGGGCTTTCCCTGCCTTTTAGTTTTTGTGAAACACGCAAAATAGCATTTTCTTTACCAGAGCAATCTTGAAAATCAATCATGATTTTTTTATTGCTTTTTGGTAATTCGCTCTTTTTGCAAAAAGTAATCATTTTATTCTCCCAAAAGGCTTTTTTGTCAGCCCATAGGTTGGACTTCTCTTTCTAAAACCCATCCCATCAGAATGATTTTGGCTCTCATCGCCCACGCCACACAGATTTTAATATTGTACATTATACATTCTATCATGCTATAATACCCAGTTAATTTTAAGATTTTTACAATAAATTTAAACCAAATAAGAAGAGAAATTATGCGTTTTATTGATGAAGCTGTAATCAGCGTAAAAGCAGGCGATGGCGGTAATGGTATCGTCAGTTTCCGCCGTGAAAAATTTGTCCCTAAGGGTGGTCCTGACGGTGGCGATGGTGGCAAAGGCGGTAGTGTTTATGTAGTGGCAGATGACAACACCAACACGCTGGTGGATTTTCGCTATACTCGTAAATTTGAAGCCAAGCGAGGCGAAAACGGTCGCTCAAAAAACTGCTCAGGCAAAGGGGCGGATGATGTGTATCTGAAAGTCCCAGTTGGCACGACCATCATTGACACCGACCTTGATGTGGTGATTGGCGATTTGACCGAGATTGGACAAACCGTACTGGTCGCTAAAGGTGGCGATGGCGGTTTTGGTAATACTCGTTTTAAAACTTCAACCAACCAAGCCCCAAGAAAAGCAATCCCTGGCTTTGCTGGTGAAGCAAAAAATCTAAAATTAGAATTAAAAGTTGTCGCTGATGTCGGTTTGATTGGTTTGCCAAACGCTGGCAAATCCACCTTCATTCGTCAGGTGTCGTCTGCTCGCCCAAAGGTTGCTGACTACCCATTTACCACCCTTGTGCCAAATTTGGGTGTGGTTGATGTGGGGACGCATCAGTCTTTTGTGATGGCAGACATTCCAGGGCTTATTGAGGGTGCGTCAGATGGGGCGGGACTTGGCATTCGCTTTTTAAAGCATGTGGCTCGTACTCGCCGTCTTTTGCATATCGTTGATGTCAAGCCGATTGACGGTTCAAATCCCGTGGACAATGCTCGTATCATCATGGATGAGCTGGTTAAATTTTCTGCTGAATTATCCAAATTGCCACAGATTTTGGTACTCAATAAAATTGACCAGCTAGACGATGAAGAAGTTGATGCAGTGTGCGAAAATATCGTTAATGAGCTTGGCTGGACGGGCGAAGTGTTTCGCACTTCGACCATCGGTGGTGTTGGTACAGATGAGATTAAGTATCATCTGATGAGTGAAATTGAAGCTGAACAAGAGCGTGAGGCTGAGGATCCTGAGTTTGCCAAAGCACAAGCAGAGCGCTTTGCTCGTCTTGAAGAAGAGG
Source organism: Moraxella nasibovis (assembly GCF_029581575.1). NCBI lineage: Bacteria > Pseudomonadati > Pseudomonadota > Gammaproteobacteria > Moraxellales > Moraxellaceae > Moraxella > Moraxella nasibovis. Next base: position 819,297 of record NZ_CP089975.1, read on the forward strand.
TTCGCCACAACACCGAAATCCAAAAAGAGGCGTACCGTGCCAAACGCAAAGCCGAACGAGAGGGCTTGTCCGATGATGAGGACGATTGGGATGAAGATGATTATGATGTGGCGGTGGAGTACGCACCGTATTGATGGCGTAAATAATCAAGGTTAATTGCATGGATAATGTCATGGAAAATCAGCTCAAACGCCCAAAACGAGTCGTCGTCAAAATTGGCTCATCGCTTTTGACCAACAACGGTCGAGGGCTTGACCGCACCGCCATTTATGAATGGGCGAGGCAAATTGCCACAGTCCATGCTCGTGGTATCGAGGTGGTGCTGGTGTCTAGCGGAGCCATCGCAGAGGGCGTGGTGCGTATGAATTTGCCCGAACGCCCAAAAAAACTCCCTGCCTTGCAAGCCTGTGCGTCCATTGGGCAGATGGGGCTGATTGAAACATGGTGGCAAGCCTTAATCCAAAAGGGCGTGCAGTCATCGCAGATTTTGCTCACGCATGACGACCTTGCCCATCGTTCTCGCTATTTAAACATCAGCCAGACCATGAATCAGCTCATTGATTGGCGTGTCGTGCCTGTGGTGAATGAAAATGACACGGTGAGCTTTGGCGAGATTAAATTTGGCGACAATGACACGCTGGGGGCGATGAGTGCCACGCTCGTGGGGGCGGATTTGTACATCATTTTGACCGACCAAGAGGGCGTATTTACTGACAATCCACGCACCAATCCTGATGCCAAACTTATTCAAAGCGAGCGAGCGATGGCGGATTATTTGTTTGAGGTGGCGGGTGATGGCGGTAAATGGGGATCTGGCGGTATGCTGACCAAAATCCGTGCGGCGCGACTGGCTGCGATGGCAAATTGTCCGACCGTGATTGCTAATGGTAAGGTAGAGAATGTCATTACTCGCTTGGTTGATGGCGAGAGTATTGGCACACGCCTGACCACCGACCATGCCGACCGCCTGATTGCCAAAAAACAATGGCTTGCCACACACATTCGAGTGGCAGGTACGCTCATCATTGATGAAGGGGCGGCAGGTGCCATCACTGAGCAGGGCAAATCTTTGCTGCCTGTGGGTGTGGTGGAAGTGCAGGGCGATTTTGATGCAGGCGATGTGGTGGAAATCGTCAGCCGTCAAAAGGTGCGTCTGGCGGTGGGGCAAGTGGGCTTTGATAGCAGTCAGGCCAAGCAAATTACCCAAAAGCACACCGATGAAGTGTTGCAAATTCTTGGTTTAACGGACGATGACAAAGTGGTGATGGTGCATCGTGATGAGATGGCGCTGCTGTGAGCGATGAATCGCACTCATCACAAATAAGCTTATGATATGAATAACAACGCATCGACAGGCACGCCACTACTCATCGCCGACCGTCTGTGCCATCAAGATGGGCAAAGACTACTCTTAAACCAAGTGTCTTTTTCGCTCATGGCAGGTCAGAAAGTGGCGCTGCTGGGGCGCTCAGGCTCTGGTAAGTCGCTCTTGTTGCACGCATTGGCAGATTTATTGCCATTGCAGTCGGGCGAGATCTATCTGAATGACTCTTTTGGCTTAACTCATCATCCCCTAGCACCCATCAGCACAATCGACCCTAAAATGTATCGAAGTCGGGTGGTTTTATTACACCAAATGCCAAGCCTGACGGAAGGCGCGGTGCTTGATAATCTGACATTGCCTTTTTCTTTTAAACATCATCAAGACAAAGCCTTTGATAAAGACTGGCATTTGTCGTGCTTGCAGGTTTTGGGTCGAGATGAGAGCTTTTTGAGTCGCTCGGCAGATCAGCTGTCAGGTGGTGAACGGCAGATTGTCAATTTTTTACGAAGTTTGCAGTTTGACCCTAGTATCGCATTGTTTGATGAAATCACTTCCGCCTTGGATGGTGAGACGGCTGATGCATTGATTCGCTTGACACTTGATTGGTATGGTGATGGGCTGGACAAGGCGATGATGTGGGTGACGCACACACCAGATGAGGCGGCGAAACTCTCAGCGCAGGTGTGGCATATGGACAATGGCGCCTTGAATGACGGACGGCGTGTATGACAACAATCACGCTAAATCTGATGGATGTTGCCCTAGCCAGTATGCTGCTGCTCGTCACGGTGGGGGTGTCGGCTTATCTAAAATTGGGATTGGTCAAGACGCTCATCATGGCAGGCGTGCGCACGGTGGTGCAGCTGTCGCTGATTGGGCTGATTTTGGCATGGGTATTTGCTCGTGAGAGTCTGTCGCAGGTCTTGACCATCTTGACCATCATGACGCTTATCGCCAGTATTTCGGTGCGTCAGCGCATCAAGCGACCTTATCAAGGGCTGCTATTTGACAGCATTGTTTCGCTAGGCTTTGCCACAGGGCTGATGACAATGATAGCCATGACGATGATTATCAAGGTGTCGCCTTGGTATCTGCCACAGTACATCATACCGATTTTGGGCTTGATTTTGGGGAATTCTTTAACCGCCATCAGCCTTACGACCAACGATTTGATCAACGCCTTGCATGATAAGCAGTCTTTGATTAAATCGCATTTATCGCTGTCTGCCACGCCCTTTGAGGCGGTGCATTTGCTTGTCAAATCAGCCGTGCTCAGCGGGCTGACACCCACCATCAACTCCATGCTTGTCGTGGGCTTGGTCAGCTTGCCGGGTATGATGACAGGTCAGATATTGGCAGGTGCCAATCCTACGCAGGCGGTGCGTTATCAGATCATCACGATGTTTTTGATCTGTGCAGGCAGTACGCTGTCTTGTGCCATTTCAGCGCTGCTCATCGTCCGCAGGTTTTTTGATGAGCGAGGCAGATTTGTGCTGCCACCGTCGGCATAGAGTGATGAAACTTGTTGAAGTCTGCCATCGTCTTGTCAGATTGGCTTTATAAAAGCACTCTTAGGTGGATTGGGCTTGTTGATGGTGATGTGTTATAGTACAATGATGCCTAAACTGCCAGATGTATTTTATTGGTTAATTTTTTAATGATTTTCAATGATTTATTGAAATTGGCTGACTATTTTTAAATCAATTATTTTTTGGAATAATCATGACAACAACTTTCCCAACCCTAAAAAACGACCGCCTACTGCGTGCTTTGCGTTTTGAGCCTGTGGACACCACGCCTGTGTGGATGATGCGTCAGGCGGGGCGATATTTGCCAGAGTACAAGGCGACTCGTGCGGAGGCGGGCGATTTTTTGAGTTTGTGCAAAGACACGGCTCGTGCCACCGAGGTAACTTTGCAGCCATTACGCCGTTTTGAGCTGGATGCGGCGATTTTGTTCAGCGACATTTTGACCGTGCCTGATGCCTTGGATTTGGGATTGTATTTTGAGGCAGGCGAGGGTCCAAGATTTCAAAAAACCGTCCGCACTGAAAGCGATATTGCCAATTTGCCAACGCTTAACATGGCGGATTTGAGCTATGTGACTGATGCAGTGACGAGTATTCGCCATGCGTTGGGCGGACAAGTGCCGTTGTTTGGTTTTAGTGGCAGTCCTTGGACGCTGGCGACTTATATGATTGAAGGTGGTAGCTCCAAGGAGTATCGCCATGCCAAAGAAATGATGTATGCTCGCCCAGAGTTGCTGCATGCTTTGCTTGGCAAAATCGCAGAGGCGGTAACAGAATATCTGGACGCTCAGATTGTTGCAGGGGCGGATTTGGTGCAGATTTTTGACAGTTGGGGTGGGGCGCTGGGTCATCGCCAATTTGCCGAATTCAGCCATCAGTACAACCGCCAAATCATCGCCAATCTCAAAGCCAAGCACCCAACCGTGCCAGTGGTGATGTTTACCAAAGGTGGTGGGCTGTGGGTGGATGTACAAGCTGACAGCCGAGCGGACGCACTGGGCTTTGACTGGACCATGCCACTGGATAAGGCTCGTGCGGTGCTGGGTAAGGATAAGGCGATTCAGGGCAACCTAGACCCTGCCACGCTTTATGGTACGACCGACAGCATTCGCACGGCGGTACAAAATATGCTGACTGATGTTTATGGCTCTGGCATTCATACAGGCTATGTGGCAAACTTTGGTCATGGCATCACTCAGTGGGCAAATCCTGATCACGCCAAAGCATTTGTCGATGCGGTGCATGAGTTTAAATTATAACATCAAAAAAACCATCCTCCAAAGAAGGGTGGTTTTTTATAAAAAAGTTTACAGTTGTACTATTTTTTGGCTATTTTTAAAAAATCGTGCTATAATTTGGCAAATTCTACCAAACATGGGGTGTATGATGTTATTAAAAGGTCAGCGTTTTGTGGTTACGGGCATTGCCAGTAAGCTTTCTATCGCTTGGGCGATTGCCGAGTGCTTGCACCGTGAGGGGGCTGAGCTGATTTTGACTTATCCAAACGATAAAATCAAAAAGCGTGTGGATATGGCGGCAGAGGCATTTGGGGCGGTTGCCGTGCTTGAGTGCGATGTGGGTTCGGACGATTCTATCACAGCGTGCTTTGATGAAATCAACAAAATCTGGGGCGTGGGCGACGATAAAGGTGTCAATGGCATCGTCCATGCGATTGGTTTTGCCCCTGCTGACCAGCTTGATGGCGATTTCACCACCGCCACCACGCGTGAGGGCAGTCAGATTGCTCACGACATTTCTAGCTACAGCTTTGTGGCACTTGCCAAGGCAGGGCGTGAGCTGCTTGCCGCTCGTCAAGGTTCGCTATTGACTTTGACCTATGAGGGCAGTATTTCGGTACTACCAAACTACAATGTGATGGGTATGGCAAAAGCAAGCCTTGAAGCGTCTGTGCGTTATTTGGCAAGCTCACTGGGCGGACAGGGCATTCGTGTCAATGCCATCAGTGCAGGTCCGATTCGCACATTGGCAGCAAGTGGCATCAAATCATTCCGCCGTATGCTGGATGTCAGTGAAAAAATCGCACCGCTACAACGCAATGTCAGCCAAGAAGAAGTGGGTAACGCTGCCTTGTTCCTGCTATCGCCTTGGGCAAGTGGCGTCACGGGCGAGATTTTGTTTGTAGATGCTGGCTTTAACACCGTTGCCATCAGCGAGCAGATCATGGCGATGGCAGGCGATGATGAATAAATCCATGGACTGACTTGCCAGTCAAAGGCGCAAAATCTTTAGGGTTTTGCGCTTTTATTTTTGCCAAAAAATGATTAAAATGGCGGTTTGTGAATAGATTTTTAAATATTTTAATCAGTAAAATCAAATCAATAACATGGATAAGATTCCTAATTGGGTGCTGTGTGGGGCGGTGGTGCTGGCGTTTTGTGCTGGCATATTAAACACGACTGCCTTGATGGGCTTTACGCATGTGTCGGCATCGCATGTGACGGGCAATGTCAGCTCGCTGGCGGTGTCGGTGCTGTCTGGCGACTGGCTGAACACGAAGCTGTTTTTGATGTCCATTGCGTCATTTTGGGTGGGTTCGGTGCTAAGCGGTATGCTCATCGGTGGCAGTGAATTGCACATCAATCGTAATTATGGCTATGCGATGTATTTGGAATTTGTCTTACTGCTTGCCAGTCTTGTGCTATACATGAACGACAGTGACTTTGGGCAGATGATGATTGCGATGGCGTGCGGACTGCAAAACTCAATGGTGGCGACCTATAACGGCACGGTGGTGCGTACCACGCATTTGACAGGGACGACTTCTGATTTGGGGGCGATGGTGGGTAATTGGCTGGCTGGCAGACGGCTGGTCATGCACAAGGTGGTGCTACAAAGTGCCTTGTGGTGGGGATTTTTTGTGGGTGGCTTTGTGGCGGTGGTGTTGTACCGTGAAGTGGGGTATTTTTCCATGCTGTTGCCGATGGCGATCATTTTGCTGGCGGCGGTGAGTTATCAGCACATGGCTGGGTGGTATGAGCGGTGCTGGGGCTGGCTGTGCCAGTGCGGTATCGCAAAAGCGCCAGATGAAAAGTGTGATGATATAGAAAAATAAAGCACCCAAGATGGGGTGCTTTTTTGTGCTTAAATGCTGTCAATCAAGACAATTCAAGTGGCGGTACGGTCAAGCCTTGCTTGGCATAAAACACCTTGACAAATTCATCAAAAGTCTCATTTTTAATGCTTTGGCGAATGCCACTCATGAGATTTTGATAAAAACGCAGGTTGTGAATGGTGGCAAGCTGAGCCGAGAGCATTTCGTTACATTTGTGCAGATGGTGCAAATAAGCACGGCTAAAATTTTGGCAAGTATAGCAATCGCATTCGCCATCCACAGGCGATTTGTCAAAACGATGGACGGCATTTTTGATTTTAATTGCCCCAGTGGAGGTGAATAAATGTCCGTTTCTTGCGTTACGAGTTGGCATGACACAGTCAAACATATCCACGCCACGACGCACCGCTTCCACAATGTCGGCAGGCGTACCCACACCCATCAGATAGCGTGGTTTGTCAGACGGCATCAGATTTGGCAGATAATTTAAAACGCTAATCATCTCATCTTTTGGCTCGCCCACCGACAGCCCGCCAATGGCATAACCGTCAAAAGGCATGGCAAGCAGTCCTGCCAATGATTTTTCACGCAAATCACGATACATAGAGCCTTGGATGATGCCAAATAAGGCGTTTTTGTTACCCAATTTTTGATGTTCATCAATGCAGCGCTGACCCCAGCGGAGCGATAATTCTAGTGATTTGTCCGCTTGCTCATGCGTGGCAGGATAGGGTGTGCATTCGTCAAACTGCATCACAATGTCAGAATTAAGCGACTTTTGAATTTGCATGGAAATCTCAGGCGATAAAAATACCTTGCTGCCATCAATGGGCGAGCGAAAATACACGCCTTCTTCCTTGATTTTTCGCATGGCGCCAAGGCTAAATACCTGAAAACCGCCCGAATCGGTCAAAATGGGCTTGTTCCAACCGATAAAATCGTGCAATCCGCCAAATTCATCAATGACCGCTGTCGTTGGGCGTAGCCACAGATGAAAAGTATTGCCCAAAATGATGTCCGCTCCGATGGCGTGAATGTCTTTTGGGAGCATACCCTTGACCGTGCCATAAGTGCCCACAGGCATGAAAGCTGGCGTCTGGACATCGCCATGAGCCAAATGAACCGTACCGCGTCTGGCACGAGTGGTGGTGTCGGTTTTGTGCAGGGTGAATTTCATAAAGCTAATAGGTGTATGATGAATAAAAAGCGTGTATTATAGCAGATTTGCGATGGTGGGTAAAAGGATTTTCATCATGGGCTTGTGGCTGCCTGATGAGATAAATGAAGATGTCTGATACGACAAATCTGATTCTGCAAAAGCGTGTTGAGTTTTTAAGTGTTTTGGATTATATTATAAACTCACCGGTCGGTGTGTCTCATTTATTTTCAAAGGATTGATTATGACCATGTTTAATTATCGTGATTTTGATGCCAAGACTTCTATTGAACTGATGCATACAAGCGCTCATTTGGCTCAGCATGCCAATTTGGCAGGCATTTCAACTTTCGTCCCGAGTTTTTTAAAGGGTATTAACAAGTCGTTATCGTTACCCGCAGGTTGGCGTGCCTTAACGCCTGATGAGCTGGGTCTGCCAAAATCGGCGCTGGATTTGTTTGGCTATTATACCATCAGTAGTAGCGTAACGGGCGATAGACCTATAAATGGCTCAGGACCTCAGTTGGTTTTGTCTGGCAAGTTTAATGATGCAGGCAAGCTGACACGCATTGGCATCAGCTGGGCAGGGACGAATGATTTGCTGGATGTGGCGGATTATTTTCATCTTAATGAGGGTAAAATCGCCCCTAAGATGGCGCCGATTTTACAGACGGTCAAAGAATACGCCATCGCTCAGGGTCTAAGCGGTGAGGATGTGATTGTAACAGGTTATAGTCTGGGCGGTGGTTTCACCAACATCATGGCAAAGTACCGTGAGAGCTTGGCGGATGGCTTTTATAATGATGCCATCTACATCGCACACGCCACACCTGTCATTTATGACGATGCCCGTGTGATTTTGAATATGGGCTATGAAGATGATGCTGTGTATCGCATCGCAGGACCGTATGAGACGATTGCTCAGGCGGTCGCTGGCGGTGGTCCGATCCTCTCTAATGTGGATGCCAACTATGAATCAAGTATTGATAATGTTGTGTTGTTTACAGGGGCTTATGGGTCGATTTTCTGGGATGTGAAAAATCCGTTTGTATCATCGCTCATCAACCTGCCACAAGGTTGGGCGGCGCACATTGCACCTGTTGGTCAAGACACTCTAGATCGCATTGCTAATTCGGTATTTTATGACTTTATGCAGCGTGATAGCCGTGTGGTGGTCGATCAGCTCAATACTTTAGAGCGATTGGTTTTTTGGGTGCAGGATAAGAGTCTGACTGCCAAAAATACTGGCAGTTTTCTCATCGGCTCGGCGCATGCTAATTTGATTCAAAGTGGCGTGCAAGGCGACTATATTGATGCAGGTGCAGGCAATGATAAAATCCGCCTAAATGCAGGCGCTGACCGTGTTGATGGTGGTGCTGGTACAGATGTGGTTATCTTAGAGGGTAAGAGTGATGCGTGGCAGGCGTATCGACTGTCTGACGGTACGGTATTTATGAATGCCAAAGATGGCAGCGGTTTAAAACAACTTGAAGGGGTTGAAAAAATCAGTTTCGCTGATGAATCGTTTACCCAGCTGCGTCCTTATGACATCAAAGAGGAAGGTCTGATTTCAAACCGCTATTTGATAAAAAGTCGTAATGTCAATATGAAATATCAAGACCACAGCGAAGGGAGCGAGGGTCATGATGTCATGATGGGTTCGACGGTATTTGCCAAAGAAGGCGATGATTTGGTATTCGCCCTGCAAGGTGTGAGTAGCTTGTTACACGGTGGCGAAGGGGCTGATCGCTTGTTTGGACATGATGGCAATGACAGTCTCTATGGCGCTGAGGGCAATGATTTCTTATATGGCGGTGCTGGCAACGACATTTTATTTGGCGGTCTTGGCAGTGATGTGTTCGCTTTTGATGCCAACAGTGCAGGCGTCAATATCATCCGTGATTTTAACAGCCATGTGGGCGACTCGGATAGAATTTTGGTGAGTCATGACTTGTTTTCTGGCGTTGATAAGCTGCGTTTGGCGACCAAAAGCTTTGGACAAGATGTCCGCATTGCTCATCACGACCTACAAATCATCATTCAAAATACCACAGTGGATGAAGTGCTAAACAGCGTTTATATCGCTGGCGTATAGTCTTATTGCCAAAAAACACCACCAAGAGCAGTCTTTGTGGTGTTTTTTGTGCTTTTAAGGTCTCCTGCCTTTGTTGATATTTGTGTGGCGATGATGTCATTTAAGATAGGTTGTCTGTCTTGTTATATCATATTTCCTGATGGCTTGGATTTATGGTTGCTGAACGCTTGTCAATAAATCCGCCAAGGCTTGTCCTGCATCATCGGTTTTCATGAATTGTTCGCCGATGAGAAAATGATGAATGTTGTTTTGTTGCATCAAATGGATGTCGTTGGCATCGTTAATGCCACTTTCAGACACCACCAAAGCGTCATCGCCCAGCGTGTCAAATAACTGCTGACAAAGGCGAATGCTGTGTGCCAAATCTACCTTAAAAGTGTTCAAATCTCGGTTGTTGATGCCGTAAATGTTGTGCGTGCTTTTTGGTAATTGCAAGGCACGATTAAGCTCATCTTGGGTATGAATCTCAATGAGTACATCCATGCCAAGCGTGATGGCAAGTGCGTGCAGGCGCGCCACCGTTTCATCATCAAGGCACGCCATGATGAGCAAAATGCAGTCTGCTCCCAAAGCACGAGACTCGATGATGTGATAATCATCCACCATAAAATCTTTACGCAGTACGGGCAAATCACACGCCTCACGGGCGGCAAGCAGATAGTCATCATGTCCCAAAAAATATTCACGGTCGGTCAGAACAGACAGGCAAGTCGCCCCAGCTTTGGCGTAGCCTTGGGCGGCAGCGGTGGGGTTGAAATTTTGGCAAATCACGCCTTTTGATGGGCTGGCTTTTTTGATTTCGCTGATGACGCCGATGTTGCCTTCTGCGGTCTTAACGGCACGCAAGGCATTGGCAAAGCCGCGTGGGGTGTCGTTGTTTTGTTTGATGATGGCAAGCAGTTCATCTTGGCTGACTTTGGCTTTGACGGCTTGGATTTCTTGGTGTTTGGTTAGGACGATTTTTTGTAAAATGCTGGGCGTATTGCTTTGGGTCATGATAAATCCTTGTTGTTGTTTTTAAGTGCCAATTAAGGCATGGCTTGGAATTTGTGCTGTTTAAGCCTGTGCTTTGATGGTTTGGGTAAATGTGGCAAAATCTTGCATTTTTTGTAAGGCTTGACCGCCGTTAATGATGGCTTTGGCAAGTGCCACGCCGTCTTTGATGGTGTCTGCTTGCCCTGCCACATAAATCGCTGCCCCTGCATTAAAGGCGATCATTGCTTGGGCTTTTTGAATGCGTAAGTCGTCTGATGAGCCAGCCAAAGCGGTTTTGATGAGTGTTAGGCTGTCGTCTGACGAGACAACCCCCAAGCCTTGTAAATCTTGACACGCCAATCCAACATCGGTAGGGCTGATGGTATAAGAGCGTACCACGCCGTCTTTTAATTCGCTGACGAAATTATCGCCTGCAATGCTAAGCTCATCCAAGCCATCTACCGAATGCACGACTAAGGCATGGCGACTGCCTAAGTTTTTTAGCACGCACGCCAACGGCTCGCATAAAGATTGGTCAAACACGCCAATGACTTGATTGATGACACCAGCAGGATTGGTCAAAGGTCCTAAGACATTAAAAATGGTGCGTGCTTTTAATTGGCTGCGCACACCGATGGCGTGTTTCATGGCTTTGTGATGATTGGGGGCGAATAAAAACCCTAATTTTTGTTCGTTTAGGCACGCAAGCAGTTCGTTATTATTCAAATCCAGTCGCACGCCAGCGGTTTGTAATAAATCTGATGAGCCTGATTTGGTAGAAACGCCACGATTGCCGTGTTTGGCGACCGTTGCACCACTACTTGCCACGACAAAGGCGGCTGCGGTGGAGACATTGAATAAATTTGCCCCATCGCCCCCTGTGCCGACAATATCCACCGCGTGTGTTAAATCGGGCAAGCTGACACCATCGGCAAGCGTTCGCATGACGGCAGCGGCGGCAGTGATTTCGTCAATGCTCTCGCCTTTGCAACGCAGTGCCACCAAAATCGCTCCCATCAGTGCGTCAGGACAGCGTCCGTGCATGATGGCAAGCATGACCGCCTGCATGGTGCTGGAGTCTAGATCGTTGCCTTGTAGTAGGGTGTTTAGGCTATGGCTTAAAAATTGCCCAATATCTTCATCGCTTACTGTTTGGATATTATCAAGAGTAATCATGGCTTTGTGTTGGGTTGGTGGTTTTGCTTGGTTTTTGGTGGCTCTTAGGCGACTTCTGGCAGATTGGCATTGTCCAATTTGGCAAGTCCGTGGCGCGCCAGAAAATTATTAAAAATCTGATAGCCATGCTCACTTAAGATGGATTCTGGGTGAAATTGTACGCCTTCTACCGCCAAAGTCTTGTGGCGTACGCCCATGATTTCTTCCATGGAGCCATCAGGGCGCTGTGTCCATGCGGTGATTTCTAGGCAGTCTGGCAGGGTGTTTTTGTCAATCACAAGAGAATGATAACGAGTGGCGTTAAACGGCTGTGGCAGGTCGCTAAAAACGCCCACGCCATGATGATAAACCGCCGACAGTCTGCCATGCATGACTTCGCCAGCTCGCACCACCTGACCGCCGAACGCCTGCCCAATCGCCTGATGACCCAGACACACGCCCAAGATGGGAATGCTGCCTGACAATTCTTGTAAAATTGGCAGGGTAACGCCAGCTTCGGTGGGGCTACACGGACCAGGTCCTAAAATGATGGCTTTTGGCGAGAGTTTTTTGATGTCGTCTAAGCTGGTTTCGTCATTGCGAAGGACTTCGATGTCTTGTTGCAGCTCGCCAAAATACTGCACGATGTTGTAAGTGAAGCTGCAGTAGTTGTCTATCATTAAGATCATGAAATATTCCTTATTTTTCAAATTTTTTGCAGGCATTATCAAAGAAGTTTAAAATGATACAAATTTACACTAAGTAGGGGCGAATTGCAATTCGCCTGATATTAAATGTCTGGGTGTTTCAAATAAAATCATTGTACCACTTTCATGGGGCTTTGTTAAGGCAAAAATCGCCAAGAAAAATCCCCTAAAATAAATTTAGGGGATTTCCATTAGCTACCAAAACTTGCAAACAAATCGTATTCGCTCGCCTCATCGATGGTTACGGTCAAAAACTCGCCAACTTTGACGCTGCCATCAATATTATCCACATAGACATGACCATCAATCTCTGGTGCGTCTGCGTAACTACGGCAGATGGCGATGTTTTCATCAAAATCAATCTCATCAACCAGTACGACCATTTTTTTGCCGACTTTTTCTTGTAATTTTTCTTCGCTGATGGCTTGGGCGACCGCCATAAATCGCTCATATCGTTCTTGTTTGACCGCCTCTGGCACAGGATTTGGTAAGTCATTCGCCACCGCACCTTCAATCTCTGAATAAGTAAAGCAGCCGACACGATCAAGGCGAGCTTGTTTTAGCCAGTCCAGAAGGTATTCAAAATCTTCTTCGGTTTCCCCTGGAAAGCCCACCACAAAAGTAGAGCGAATGACGATCTCTGGGCAGATTTCACGCCACGCACGAATCCGCTCAAGGGTGTCTTCGCTCATCGCAGGGCGTTTCATCGCTTTTAGTACATTTGGGCTTGCGTGCTGAAATGGGATGTCTAGGTAAGGCAGTAGTCCGCCTGTGCCGCCCGACTTTGCCATACTGTCCGCCATAATCTGCACCACATTATCCACATGCGGATAAGGATACACATAGTGCAGACGCACCCAGATGCCAAGTTTCGCCATCGCCTCGCACATGTCAAAAAACTTGGTTTTTAAAGGCATTCCGTCCCAAAAAGTGGTTTTGTATTTTAGATCCACGCCATAGGCAGAAGTGTCTTGGCTGATGATGAGCAGTTCTTTGACGCCAGAATTTTTAAGAGCGACCGCTTCTTTCATCACGCTGTCAATGGTGCGAGAAACCAAGTCGCCACGCAATGACGGAATGATACAAAAAGTACAGCGATGATTGCAGCCCTCTGAGATTTTGAGATAAGCATAATGCTTGGGGGTGAGCTTAATGCCAGCGTCATTGATTAGGTCGATTTTTGGGTCGTAAGTCTTGGTTTTGACAGGTTTTGGTACATGGTGCGTTACCGCTTGCACGACTTCTTCATAAGCGTGAGCTCCAGTAACGGCAAGCACGGCGGGGTGCATGGTGCGGATTTTGTCGGCATCTTTGCCAAGACAACCTGTCACGATGACGCGCCCATTTTGGTTGATCGCCTCGCCGATGGCGTCTAGGGATTCTTGGACGGCAGATTCGATAAAACCACAGGTATTGACCACCACCAAGTCAGCCCCGTCATAGTCTTTGGCGACTTCATAACCCTCACGGCTAAGTTCAGTGATAATGCGCTCAGAATCTACCAGTGCTTTTGGGCAGCCAAGCGAAACAAAGCCGATTTTTGGGGCTGTGCCAGCTGTGTGAAGCTGTGTGGCAATCTGGGCGGCGTCTTCAATACTGCGGTTTTGGTTGTGATTGGCTTTGTGATGATAGCCTGTGTCGGCAGGGTTTGGTTGTTTTGGATCAAAGGTCTGAACGGTCATGTTAGCTGTCTTTATTGATGGCTTAAAAGGGTTATTATAGCATAAATCTACAAATACTGATAAAGGGCTAGGCAAATAAAAAGTCCCAAATCATCAGATTTAGGACTTCTTGAATAGTGGCGCAGCGGACGGGACTCGAACCCGCGACCCCCGGCGTGACAGGCCGGTATTCTAACCAACTGAACTACCGCTGCGAACATGGTGGGCGGTAACGGATTCGAACCGCTGACCCTCTGCTTGTAAGGCAGACGCTCTACCAACTGAGCTAACCGCCCATGTTCTTTAAACTTGGCAAACTCGATAATTCGTTATCGTGTTCGTTCGTTGTGCTGCGTATTATATAGATTTTTGATTGAGTGTCAAATGTTTTTTTCAAAAAAAATTTAAATAATTTATAAATATATGATTTAATTCATAATTTTTTATGATTATTTCATACCTTCTTTATTAAACATGGATTTACTGGGTGGGATTTGTATTGATGTCAATGCGTCTGAGTAAAAATGTGTCTGAGTAAGTTTGACAAAAAACGCCCATTTTCATGGACGCTTAGATTTTTAATGAACGCTTGGATGGTCAAATCAGGCAGCAAGTGCCTTGACGATGTCGCCTTCAAGGTCTTTTGGCTTGGTGATGGGTGCGTAGCGACTGATGACCTTGCCATCTTTGCCAAGCAGAAATTTGCTAAAATTCCATTTGATGTCATCGGTGATGAGTCCGCCTTTTTGGCGTTTTAGCCATTGATAAATGGGGTGGGTGTTGTCGCCATTGACCTCAATTTTTTCCATCATCAAAAATTCTACGCCATAGTTTTTTTGACAAAATTCACCGATTTTGACGCCGTCATTAGGTTCTTGCTTGCCAAATTGATTGCACGGAAAGCCGATGACGACCAAGCCTTCTTTGTGGTATTTTTTATGTAAGGCTTGCAACCCTTCAAATTGAGGTGTAAATCCGCATTCACTGGCGGTGTTAACGATGAGCAAAACCTTGCCTGTAAATGATTGAAAATCAACGACTTTTCCAGTCAAATCATTGGCAGAAAATTGATAAATGGCGGTCATTTTTTATCCTTAAATAAAATTGATGGGCGTGTTATGTCCGTGGCTCAAAATCGATGGCGACTGAGTTGATGCAGTAGCGAAGCCCTGTGCCTGTGACGAAATTGTCATCAAAGACATGACCCAAATGCCCGCCGCAGTTGGTGCAAGTAACTTCAATGCGGCGCATACCATGCGACAAATCCAGCGTCTCGGTCAGGGCATGGTCATTGATGGTCTGGTCAAAACTTGGCCAGCCGCAGCCTGAATGAAACTTGCTTTTGCTGTCAAACAGCTTGGCATGACAGCCTTGACAGCGATAAATGCCATCGTCTTTGCTGTCGGTATAAATGCCTGTAAAAGGGCGTTCGGTGCCTTTTTGGCGTAGCACATAATACGCCTCATCGCTTAGGCGTGCTTGCCAGTCGGCATCACTCATGGCGGCGATTTGTTCAGGGGTTAATACTTGATTGGCTGGCATGATGGCTCCTTGATTTATTTGGTGATGTCAAGTCAGATGGTTGGGTCAAATTGGATTTACCCAAATTAGATGGTTGCGATGGTGCAAATTACAAGGCAGTGAAAAGGAAATTTAAAAATGCAAGTATATCTTGCATATTTTATCGCATATTTTGGTGAATTTTAAAAAATCGCCAATTTTTAAAAAATAACTTGCAAAAATTATTGTATTTTTTTAAAATTACCGCAAGTTTTGCTTATCTTTTGAAAAATTGCAAGTTTATCATGACGAATTATGCCACCCATTCTGCAAATACCAGCGACCAACAAAAAATGCAAGGCATTCGCCTAAAACAGCTGCGCAAGTCTTTGGGGCTGTCGGCGCAAAAGCTCGCCCAAAAGCTTAGCGAGCAGGGCGCTCAGGTGAGCCGTGGGGCGATCGCCAACTGGGAATGTGGCAAAAATGGCATCGCCAGCAACAAATTATCCATCTTGGCAAGCGTGCTAAACACCACTGAAAGCTATCTGTTGACGGGGCGACATCAGCTTGTAAATGACAAGCAAGTCATTGAAAAAAAAGACAATTTTAATATCATTTCAAACTCAAATTCTAAGGCGGACGACATGAGCCAAGTCAATCAACCCCTAAAAAAATCCAACAAACTTGCCAATGTCTGCTACGACATTCGTGGCGAGCTTTTGCAGACGGCAAGTCGCATGGAGGCAGAAGGGCAGCGCATCATCAAGCTGAACATCGGCAACCCTGAGCCATTTGGTCTGCTGCCGCCTGATGAGATCGTGCAAGATGTGGCGATGAACCTTCATCAGGCGTCTGGATATTCGGATTCTAAGGGGATTTTTGCTGCTCGTAAGGCTGTTTTGCAGTATTATCAAGGCAAGGGTCTTTTGAGTGCCACCGATGTCAGTGATGTGTTCATTGGCAATGGTGTCAGTGAGCTGATCGTCATGGTAATGCAAGCACTGCTTGACGATGGCGATGAGGTGCTGATCCCGATGCCTGACTATCCGCTATGGACAGCGGCGGCAAATCTGGCAGGCGGTCGAGCGGTGCATTATCGCTGTGTCGAGGAAAATGACTGGCAGCCTGACTTGGCAGACATTGAGAGTAAAATCACGCCACGCACCAAAGGCATTGTCGTCATCAACCCAAACAACCCAACAGGGGCGCTGTACTCAGATGAGGTGCTAAAAAGCATTGCTGATTTGGCGGTCAAATACGGCTTGGTGCTGATGGCGGATGAGATTTATGACCGCATTTTGTATGATGGGGCGGTGCATACGCCGATGTGCACGATCACCGATCAGACTTTGGTACTGACATTTAATGGGCTGTCAAAGTCGCACCGCATCGCAGGCTATCGCTCAGGCTGGGTGATGATCTCTGGTAAAAAGGACCATGCGACAGACTTCATTGAAGGCTTGACCATGCTTGCCAGTATGCGCCTGTGTGCCAATGTGCCAGCGCAGTACGCCATTCAAACTTCGATGGGCGGCTATCAGTCCATGCAGGCGCTGACCGCACCAAATGGGCGACTGTGCAAGCAAAGAGATCTGGCGGTGTCTCGCCTAAATGCCATCAAGGGCATCAGCTGCACCGTACCAAAAGGAGCGTTTTATTGCTTTGCCAAGATTGACCGTGAAGTATATCCAATTGATAATGACATGCAGTTTATGATGGATTTGCTCGTGCAAGAAAAGGTGCTGATGGTGCAAGGTACGGGTTTTAACTGGGATCAGCCTGATCATTTTCGTGTTGTGTTTTTGCCAAATCTTATTGATTTGGAAGATGCGATGGACAGATTGGACAGATTTTTTGCCAATAAACGCAAGGAATTTGGGACGGAGTGACCCGAGTGCTTGTCAGCCCTTACAACGGTCTTAAAAAAGCTTGCCTATGGCAGGCTTTTTGTGCTTTTATAATACTTTAAATGACGATGCCTTGATGGTGGCTTTGGTGTTGAGTTGGTGCAGTTGACAAGCAACCTTAAATATGCCTAAATTCTCTATCTATATGCCATTTTTGAATTTTAATTTTTGCCATGAAATGCTTAATATGGCAGCTTAACAAATTACCTATCATTACATCATCTAGCCTGAGCCGAACGCCAAAGGAAAAAATATGTATCAATATTCTTATACTGACCAAAAAATCGTCGATGAGCGCGTGGCGCAATTTCGTGATCAGACGCAGCGCTATTTGGCGGGTGAGTTGCCAGAAGAGCAGTTTTTGCCATTAAGATTACAAAACGGACTTTATATTCAGCGTCATGCACCGATGCTGCGTATCGCCATTCCTTATGGGCTTATGGCAAGCCATCAGCTGCGTGTGCTTGCTGAGATTGCTCGTGATTATGATAAGGGCTATGCGCATTTCACCACACGCACCAATTTGCAGCTCAACTGGGTGAAACTTGAAGAAGTGCCAGACATTTTGGCAAAGCTTGCCAGTCATCAGATGCACGCCATTCAGACTTCGGGTAACTGCATTCGCAATACCACCACCGACCCTTATGCGGGCATTCATAGTGAAGAAGTGGTTGATCCTCGTCCGTATTGTGAAATCATTCGTCAGTGGAGTACTTTTCATCCTGAGTTTGCTTATTTGCCTCGTAAATTTAAGATTGCGGTGATCGGCACGAAGACAGACCGAGCCGCCACGCAGGTGCATGACATTGGTCTGCATGTGGTAAAAAAAGACGGTCAGATTGGCTTTGAAGTCATCGTGGGTGGCGGTCTTGGGCGTACACCGATCATTGGTAAGGTCATCAATGAATTTTTGCCACGAGAGCATCTTTTGAGCTATTTGGATGCGATTTTGCGAGTGTATAATTTGGAAGGTCGCCGTGACAACAAATACAAAGCTCGTATCAAGATTTTGGTGGAAAGCTTGGGCAAGGAAGTCTTTGCGCAGAAGGTGGAAGAAGAGTGGCAGCACATCAAAGATGGTGAGCTGACTTTGACGGATGCTCATTTTGCCAAAGCGGAGAGCTATTTTACCACGCCAAATTATGAAGCCATCGATGCTTTGGCAGCGCACAGCCAGCTACAAGAACACTTGGCGGATGGCGAGTTTGCCAAATGGTATGAGCATAATACCGTGGCGCATAAGGTAGCAGGCTATCGTGCGGTGGTCATTTCGCTAAAAGCGGGCATTGTAAATGGTAAATATGTCCCATCGGGCGACATGACAGATGCGCAGATGTTTGCCTTGGCGGATTTGGCGGATGAATACAGCTTGGGCGAGATTCGTGCCACGCATCATCAAAATCTCGTTTTGGGTGATGTCAAAATCACCGATTTGTATGCCCTTTGGCAAAAATTAAGCGCGCTGAATTTGGCTCGTGCCAACATCGGTACACTCACCGACATGACGGTCTGCCCAGGCTTTGATTATTGTGCTTTGGCAAATGCGACCACGCATAATATTGCCGAGAGCATCGAAAGAAAATTTGACGATTTGGATTATTTGTATGATTTGGGCGACATTCGCCTGAACATGTCTGGCTGTATGAATGCCTGTGCGCATCACCATGTGGGCGACATCGGCATCTTGGGTGTGGACAAAAAAGGCGAGCATTGGTATCAAATCAGCCTTGGTGGAAGTTCTAGTGAAAATGCCAAATTGGGACAAATCTTGGGGCGTGCGGTGGCGGCTGATGAAGTGGCGGACACCATCGACATCATCGCCAAGGTCTATCAAGATGAGCGCATCGCCACCGATGAGCATGTAGAGAGCTTTGCACAGGTAGTGGAGCGTGTCGGCATCGCCCCATTTAAGGCTGCTGTGTACGCCTAATCTTTGCCAAATAGTAATCAGAGATATCAAGGAATCATCATGACAACTCAAATCATCAGTCTAGACAGTGACGCAAACCTTCATGAAAGCGTGGGCGAGTTTTTTTTGATCACGAGTGCTGAGGAGGCGCCAGAATATGCAGGCTTTGACATCGGTGTCATTAAGGCGCGCAGTCAGGGCGACAGCACGCTGCTTAGCACTCCCAATGACTATCATGACACTCGTGGGCTGCTCTTGACGGCAGACAGTACTGTAAGCGAGGTGCAAGCGGTGCTTGATCAGGCGCTGGTCAATTTGTTTGTGATTTATGTCGCTGATTTTAAAGATGGGCGTGTGTTCAGTTTGGTGCGTCAGCTTAGAAAAATCAGCGAGCAGGCAGAAATCATCATCGCGGGCGAGTTTGGGGTGGATCAGGCGGCGTATTTTTATAAGTCAGGCGCCAATGGCTTTGCAGTGTCGTCTGACAAGGTCGTCACGCTCAAAAGCACTTTGGACGACCTAAAAACGGCACACGCAGGCACATCTGCTGGCGCACTGCCGATGTTTCGCTGATGATTTATTGGGATGTCATGGCTGGGTCATCATGAATACTTTACCGCTATTTTTTAATCTGCAACATCGCTCCGTGCTGATCATCGGTGGGGGTGATGTTGCCATTCGTAAAGCCACCTTGATAAAATCGGCAGGGGCAAATATTACCATCATCGCCAAACATATTGATGATGAATTAAAAGCCTTATTAAAAGATAATAATCATCGGTTAATTATCAAAGAATACGATAAAGCGGATTTGAATGCTGATTTTGCGTTTTGTATTGTGGCGACCGATGATAATGACTTAAATCGGCAAATTTATCACGATTGCAAAAGTTTAAACTTGGCGGTGAATGTCGTAGATACGCCAGACTTGTGCGATTTTATTTTTCCTGCGATTGTGGATAGAAATCCGATTACCATTGGCGTATCTAGTAATGGCAATTCGCCAGTGCTGGCAAGATTATTGCGAGCCAAAATAGAAAGCGTGATCCCCAATAATATTGGCAAATTGGCACAAGTGGCGGGCGAATTTAGAGAAACGATTAAAAACCGCTTGCCCAATGTGAATAGTCGGCGTAAGTTTTGGGAGAGTATTTTTGGCGATAATTTAAATGGCGTGGGCGTATTTTCGCATAATGACAATATCAATTTGACAGCATTGGAAAAAGAGTTGTCCCGCTTTGAAAAATCCAATCAACACCAAGGCGAGGTTTATATTGTCGGTACAGGGGCGGGCAATCCTGATTTATTAACTTTTAAGGCGCTGCGTTTAATGCAGCAAGCCGATGTGGTATTATATGACGCATTGGTGTCTGATGAGATTTTGGATTTGTGTCGCCGTGATAGCGATAAAATCTTTGTTGGCAAAAAGCGCTCGTGCCACGCCAAAAGCCAAGATGAAATCAACCAACTGCTTGTGGATCTTGCCAAACAAGGCAAACGAGTGCTGAGACTCAAAGGTGGAGACCCCTTTATTTTTGGGCGTGGGGGCGAGGAAATGCTCTCTTGTCAGGCGGCTGGTGTACCCTATCAAATCGTCTCTGGTATCACGGCAAGCCTAGCAGGGGCAAGCGGTGCAGGCATTCCGCTCACGCATAGAGGCGTGGCAACTTCGGTGCGGTTTTTGACAGGGTGCTATCAGACGGGCGAGAATTTTAACGGCTTAAAAAGCACTTACCAGACCGACGAAACACTCGTATTTTATATGGGTTTGCACGCCCTTGAAAAAGTGGTGGTAAGTTTAACCGCTGATTTGCCAAGCGATACGCCTGTGGCGATTGTGTCTAATGCCAGTCTGCCAAATCAAAAAGTCTTGATTGGCGATTTGACAAATATCGTAGAAAAACAAGAACAAGCCCAGTTGCCAGCGCCTGCAATCATCATCGTGGGTAAGGTGGTGAATCTTTATCAGCATCACTGAATGAAAGTAAGTCAAATCACCTAAAAAGCGCAGGATTCTGCGTTTTTTTTATTTTGGGTTTGGGTGTCTTGTGGTGTGGATGGATGAATTTTGGGTAAAAATAAGATACAATAACGATTTTTGATTTGTAGTGAGTAACGATTGACATGACAGAGCAAGTAACCAGGCCAGCAGGCGGCGAGGCGGTGGCAAATGCTGCCGAAGAGGTACGTAGGGCTGCCGAAGAAGTGCGACAGGTGGCGGAATCCACGAAAGAAGTCGCCAAAGAGGTGACGAATGCGACCGTCGATGGGCTAGAAAGTGGCACCAATCATGCGCTTGAATTTTTGGGTGTGCCGATTGACATCGCAAGTCTGATTCAAAATAGCGTCACGCTGATGGTGAATCTCATCTTGGCACTGCTCATATTTTTTGTGGGCAAATGGGTGGGTAAGCGCATATTGGCAGTCATTAACCGTGTGCTTGAAAGAACGAATCTGGATCGGACCGTACTAAATTTCCTAAACAATCTTTTGTACGGTCTGATGCTGGTGACTGTCACTTTGGCGGCATTGAATAAGCTGGGTGTTAATACCAACTCTTTCGTTGCGGTACTGGGTGCGGCGGCGGTGGCGATCGGTATGGCGCTAAAAGATCAGCTTTCCAATCTGGCAGCGGGCGTGATGATTGTGATTTTTCGTCCCTTTGGTCGAGGTGATTATGTTGAGATTGGCGGTCAGATGGGTACGGTGCTTGACATCACACTTGTCAATACACGCATCAAGACTGCCGCCAACCACGAAATCATCATTCCAAATGGCGACATCATGACCAGCTCCAGCACCAATTTCACCTCGCTACCGACTCGCCGTGTCGATGTGGTGGTGGGTATTGGCTATCATAACGACATCAAAAAAGCGCGTGAATTGATGCTGATGATCGCTGATGCGCATGAGCTGATTTTGGCGGAGCCTGAGCCTGTGGTGCGGGTGACGGCTTTGTCGGAAAGCTCGGTGGATTTGACTTTGTATGTCTGGACGGAAAATGACGACTGGTTCAGTGTGCAGTGCGATCTGCTTGAACGCATCAAGTACGCCTTTGATGAGCATGGCGTGGACATTCCATTTCCAAACCGTACGCTGCACCTAGATGCACTCGATGAGCTCAATCGGCTGTTAAAAGAGCAGCGCAGCGACTGGACGCATTTGCCAAAATAACGCTTGTCTGATGGTGCTGTACTCACCGAACCAATAAAACAATACAGCTTTTTAGGTTGGCAAAGCCAAGCATAACCCAATATTTTTTGATTAACTTATTGATTTTTTTTTAGTTTTTGAAATCAGCCCAAGCTACGAAATCAAACCTTTTTATGGTAATTTTACTATTTAGTAGCTATAAACATAAAAAAGGACCTCAAAATGAATTGAGGTCTTTTTTTTATGGATGGATTAGAAAATACGGTTCAAGCCGTTGAGTGCTGCCACACGGTAGGCTTCTGCCATCGTCGGATAGTTGAAGGTGGTGGTGATGAAATATTCTAGCGTATGACCGCATTTCATCACAGCTTGCCCGATGTGAATGATCTCTGAGGCGTGATTGCCGTAGCAGTGAATGCCTAGGATTTCTAAGGTTTCACGGTGGAATAGGATTTTTAAGACGCCAGAGCGTTCACCGATGATTTGCGCACGAGCCAGATGCTTAAAGAACGCCTGCCCGACTTCATAAGGAATCTTATCCCGTGTCAGGTCTTCCTCGGTGGCACCGATGCTTGAAATCTCAGGAATGGTATAGATTCCAGTCGGTACGCTGTCGATGAACTCAGCCTGCTTATCGCCCACCATAAAGCCTGCGGCATTACGCCCTTGGTCGTAAGCGGCAGAGGCAAGCGATGGCCAGCCGATGACATCGCCCACAGCGTAGATGTTTGGTGCGCTAGTGCGGTAGGTTTTATCAACTTCCAGCTGACCACGACTGTTGGCTTTTAGACCGACTGCTTCTAGATTTAAGCTGTCGGTGTTGCCCGAGCGCCCATTACACCAAAGAATGGCATCGGATTTGATTTTCTTACCGCTTTTTAGGTGTAAGACCACGCAGTCATCGTGTGTTTCTAGGTGGTCAATCTCTTCGTTGTTGCGAATGCGCACGCCAAATTGACGGAAGTCATGAGACAATGCGTCCGAGATTTCATCGTCCAGATAGCTAAGCAGCTGGTCTTTATTGTTAATCAAATCAACGACATAGCCAAGACCTGTAAAAATCGAGGCATACTCACAGCCAATCACGCCAGCGCCGTAGATGATGATTTTGCGGGCGACATAATCCATCTGCAAAATCTTGTCCGAGTCAAAGACACGAGGGTGGTCAAAGTCCAAAATATCAGGGCGATAAGGGCGTGAACCGACAGCGATGACCGCCTGATCAAAGGTGAGGGTTTTTTTGATGCCGTCTTCGGAGGATTCAACTTGTAGTGTGTGCGAGTCCAAAAAGCTGCCCCAGCCTTGAATGACTTCAATGCGATTGCGCTCATAAAATAGGCGATGCGTATTGACTTGGCTTAGAATGACTCGGCGTGCTTTGCTTAATACTTTGTTGAGCGGTACTTGAAAATTGTCAGTAAAAGAGCTGAACATCGGGTCACGGCGCATGCCGATGATGTTAAACACAGACTGACGCAGCGCCTTACTTGGGATGGTGCCGACATGAGCGCAGTTGCCACCGACTTGATCTCGTGGGTCGATGACAGCGACTTTCAAGCCTGATTTGGCAAGTTTCATCGCCGCCGCTTCGCCAGCAGGACCTGCACCCAGCACGATGGCGTCATACTCATAGCCGTGTTTGCGGCGTTCTTTGGTGGGCGCTTCTTGAAGCTCGATGCGCTGACCGTCCAGTGGGCTGATGAGCGCCTGATGAATGAGGTCGGTGTCTGCCTGCTCGTACAGCTGCTCAGGAATCTCGCTTAGAATGTCTAGGTCATCGTCTTGATCTGTGCCGATGACTTCTGGCTGTGGCATAGGGGTTTTTTTACTCATGTATTTGCCTTAGTTTTAAATTTAAATAAATAAATAAAAGTGTGGTTGGTTAAAATTTACCAAATCAGCGCCTTAAAACCCCACGCTCAGCCAATGCGTCTGGCAAGCCCTGTAACCTGTAAGATGCGTGTGGCAATTTCTTCAACGCTCATCTCAGACACATTCAGATTTGGGATCTTTTGGGCGGTGTAGATGGCTTGAATGGCTCGCTGTTCTTCTTGGCACTGGGCAAGCGACGCATAGCGACTGCCTGCTTTTCGTTCTTGGCGAATGCGTACCAAGCGCTCGGTGTCGATGGTTAGACCAAATAATTTGTGGCGATAAGGCTGTAAGACTTTGGGGAGATTGCTCGTATCCAAGTCGTCTTCGGTCAAAGGATAGTTGGCAGCACGAATGCCAAATTGCAAGGCAAGATACAACGAAGTCGGCGTTTTGCCTGAGCGAGACAGACCTACCAAGATGATGTCGGCGCCGTCGTAGTGGTTGGTGCGTGCGCCGTCGTCATTGTCAAGCGCATAATGCACTGCATCAATGCGTGCTTTATAGTCCTCAGAATCGACATCGCCGTGCGCCATGCCTGCGTGCGGATCGGGAATCTCGTTGATTTCGTTGGCGATGCGATGGATCAGACCTTCATAGATGTCTAGGTTGGTGGCGTCGGCGCCGTTGATGATCGTACGAATCTCATCGCTGACGATGGTATCAAATACCAGTGGCTTAAGTCCTGATAGGCGATGCGCTTCATTGATGCGAGACACTGCCTGATGCGCAAGCTCAGTGGTATCCACATAGGGGATGATTTTGATGTCAAATTTCACATTGCCAAATTGGCTTAGCAGCGAGCGACCCAAAGTCTCAGCGGTGATCGCCGTACCATCAGAGATGAAAAACGCACTGCGCAGTGTTGGTTTTTCGGCAGTGTCGTTTTGGGGTTCTTGGCTTGGCGTGGGGGTGTGAACATACATGGCTTGTTCCTTGTCCTTGTTGATGCACCAAATTTGAATAAATCTTGGTAAGTATAGCATAAAAACGCCTAATTTTGAGCGATATTTATCAAACTTCACGACATTTGCTTTGGATTTGGCTTAATTGTGTCCAAGTGGTTTTTTAATAGGTGGCTTTTTACAAGCGTTTGGCGAATAGGCGCTATAAAAAAAGACGGGTGAGGCAAGGATTTTTATTTATTTAATAAATATAACATATTTTTATAAAAAATAACATTGAGTATTGGCAAATTTGTCGCTATAATTTAACGAAATTTTAGTCAATTTGGGGATGGTTTTATGACGCAAGTCATCGCATTTAATAAACTTGGCAAAGAAGATGTCGAGCTGGTTGGCGGTAAAAACGCTTCGCTGGGCGAGATGATCAGCAATCTGGCAAATGTGGGTGTGTCCGTGCCGAATGGCTTTGCGACCACTGCCGATGCGTTCAACCGCTTTTTGAATGAAACAGGTCTTTTGGACAAAATCAACGCCGAGCTTAAAGGCTTGGATGTTGATGATGTTGAAAAGCTCGCCGAAGTCGGCGCCAAAGTGCGTGGCTGGGTCATCGCTCAAGAATTGCCAAAAGATTTGGAAAATGAAATCCGTGATGCCTTTAATGACTTGACAGGCGGTCAAGATGTCGCTGTGGCGGTGCGTTCATCGGCAACGGCAGAGGATTTGCCAGATGCGTCATTTGCAGGTCAGCAAGAGACTTTCTTGAACATTCGTGGCATTGACAATGTGCTGATTGCCATCAAAGAGGTATTCGCTTCACTTTATAATGACCGTGCGATTGCTTATCGTGTGCATAAAGGCTTTGAACACGCAGGGGTGGCACTCTCGGCGGGTGTTCAGCGCATGGTGCGCTCTGAGACTGGCACATCTGGCGTGATGTTTACGCTGGATACCGAAAGCGGCTTTAATGATGTGGTGTTCATCACCGCAAGCTATGGCTTGGGCGAGATGGTCGTACAAGGGGCGGTGAATCCTGACGAGTTTTATTTATCCAAGAAGCTCCTTGCAGAAAATCGCCCTGCGGTGGTCCGCCGTAATCTAGGCTCAAAACACATCAAGATGGTCTATGGCGATGAAGGCTCAACCAAACGCTCAACTAAGATTGTCGATGTGGACAAAGCCGACCGCAATCAATTTGCCTTGACGACAGACGAGCTGACTCGCCTTGCTAAACAAGCCTTGATTATTGAAAAACACTATGGCTGCCCGATGGACATCGAGTGGGCGAAAGACGGCGACACAGGCGAGCTGTTCATCGTGCAAGCTCGTCCAGAGACGGTCAAATCTCGCCAAGATAAGACCAGTATGGAGCGCTATGTCATCAATTCTAAGGGTGCAAAAGTGCTGTGCGAAGGTCGTTCTATCGGTCAGCGTGTGGGCGCAGGCAAAGTGCGCATCGTCACTTCACTTGCCGAGATGAGCAAAGTCGAAGAAGGCGATGTGCTGGTGTCTGACATGACCGACCCAGACTGGGAACCTGTGATGAAACGAGCGTCTGCCATCATCACAAACCGTGGCGGTCGTACTTGCCATGCGGCGATTATCGCTCGTGAGCTTGGTGTGCCTGCGATTGTCGGCTGTGGTAATGCCACCGAGCTACTCACAGACGGTCAAGAAGTCACCGTATCTTGTGCAGAAGGTGATACAGGCTTTATTTATGATGGCGTGCTTGGCTTTGAAGTGCAAAAAAATTCCATCAGCACCATGCCAGAGCTTGCCTTTAAAGTGATGATGAATGTCGGCAACCCTGACCGTGCCTTTGACTTTGCCCAAATTCCAAATGAAGGCGTGGGCTTGGCTCGCTTAGAGTTCATCATCAACCGCATGATTGGCGTGCATCCTAAGGCGTTGCTTAATGTGGATAGCCTGCCACAAGAGACCCGCTTGCAGGTTCTTGAGCGTATCTCAGGCTATAATTCGCCAGTAGAATTTTATATCAATAAGCTCATCGAAGGCATCTCCACACTTGCCGTCGCCTTTAAAGATAAGCCTGTCATCGTGCGTATGAGTGATTTTAAATCCAACGAATACGCCAACCTTATCGGCGGTAAATTGTACGAGCCGCACGAAGAAAACCCAATGCTTGGTTTCCGTGGGGCGAGTCGTTATGTGTCGGATAATTTCCGTGATTGCTTTGAGCTTGAATGCCGTGCATTAAAATATGTGCGTGATGACATGGGGCTAACCAATGTCAAAATCATGATTCCGTTTGTGCGTACCACAGGCGAGGCAGCACAAGTGATTGAATTACTTGAAAAAAATGGCTTAAAGCGTGGTCAAAATGGTCTGGAAATCATCATGATGTGCGAGCTGCCAACCAATGCCTTGCTTGCTGATGAATTTTTGCAATACTTTGATGGTTTCTCCATCGGCTCAAACGACCTAACCCAGTTAACGCTTGGTCTGGACCGTGATAGTGGCATCGTCTCGCACTTGTTTGATGAGCGAGACCCTGCGGTCAAAAAACTGCTTAGCATGGCGATTGAAGCCTGTCGCAAGCAAGGCAAATATGTCGGCATTTGTGGTCAAGGACCATCCGACCACCCAGACCTTGCCAAATGGCTGATGGAGCAGGGCATTTCATCGGTATCACTAAACCCAGACACCGTGCTGGATACTTGGCTGTTCTTGGCAGATGAGTGATTGAATCTTTGATAATCATCTTTGATGATAATCTTTAATAATAAGGCGATCTGATGATTGCCTTATTTTTTTGTGATGATTTGGACGGTGGGCTGACAAATCCGCCTTGTATTGTTAAAGTCTTTTGGTTACAATAGCTCAATTTGACCAACGATTTGACTTAATTTTTATGAAAATTTACTTAGCAAGAAATAATGTTCAGGCAGGACCTTACACGCTAGATGAGCTTAATGTCATGCTGACCACAGGCAGTGTCGTCCTTGACGATCTGATGTGGCACTCTGGCATGGCAAATTGGCAAAAGATTGGCGAGGTGACGGGCGGTCAGCTGGTGTATCAGCCGACTCATATCCCTAGCGTCTCTGAGCCAACAGCCACCCAGATCACCCAAGCTCAGCAGGGCTTTGGTGATAATGTTGAATTAAAATCAGAAAAAAGTCAGCGAGTTAGCGTCGCTGATTTGTATGGTCGTAAGCCTAGCCAGACTGACGCAAAGGCGCCCACCGTGCAAGCAAGCCAACCGACATCATCAGATGAGTTGGTGTATGCGTCTGTGGGCAGTCGTTTTTTGGCGTTGGCGATTAACATGACTTTGTTCATTGTGGCGTTCATGCCTTTTGTTTCGGGGCTGATGAAACTCAATCCCGACCAACAAAAAATGACCACAGGCACTTTTGAAGCTCGCATGGCGTACGCACAGACACTGGCGGAGCAGCTACCAAGCCAAGTGACGACGATGACCTTGATGCTGTTGGGCGGCTTTGTGCTTATTCAGCTGCTTTTGATCATCATGCGTGGGCAGTCTTTTGGTAAGCTCGTTACTGGTATTCGTGCGGTAGATGAGACGACAGGAAAGGTGCCGCCAGTTGGTCGTTTGCTTGGTGTGCGGACGATTTTGCTGCTTGTGATTTATTGGTTGGCGTCTGCCATGCCGTTTAATATTGCTTTTTTGTTGGTGGGGGTGCATTATTTTATGGCGACCACCAATCCAAAAAAACAAGGCTGGCATGATCGCCTTGCCAAGACGGTGGTGGTCAAAGCACAGCCAAGCCAGCTTAAAAAAATCAAGTTAAAATAGGTCTTATGATGGAAAATTTGATGCCTAATTTGACACAAGAACAGCTTGCTGTGCTACAAAAAGCGCAGCTGCCTGACGATTGGAAAATGGCACTTACCCCCATGCTATTAAGCGATACGATGACATCACTGCGTGAATTTTTACGCCAAGAGTACGCACAAGGCAAGACGATTTATCCACCCAAGGATAAGATTTTTAATGCGTTGAATACCACGCCATTATCCAAAGTTAAGGTAGTGATTTTGGGTCAAGACCCCTATCATGGGGCAGGTCAGGCGATGGGCTTGTCATTTAGCGTGCCAAAAATCATCCCTAAACCGCCAAGCCTACAAAACATCTTAAAAGAGCTGGCGGCGGACTTGGGCATTCCTGTGTCGGCTCACGGGGATTTGACGCATTGGGCAAACCAAGGCGTGCTACTGCTGAATGCGACTTTGACCGTAGAAAATGGGCAGGCAGGCAGTCATCAAAATCGTGGCTGGGAAGAGTTTACCGATGCGGTGATTGATGTCATCAATAAACAAACCGAACGGACGGTTTTTATTCTGTGGGGCAGTTATGCCAAGAAAAAAGGGCGGTTCATTGATATCAGTCGCCATCTGATTTTGACCGCCAACCACCCATCGCCATTGTCGGCAAATCGTGGCGGATTTTTTGGTAGTCGTCCGTTTTCACAGACGAACGCTTATTTGATGAAATTTGGCAAAACGCCGATTGATTGGGCTTTGCCACAGTAATGGTGTCATCTGATGTGTGAATTGTGTGGCTGTCCAAATCAAACGCATGGCGAAATCCTTGAATATCCGCCAAGGCAGTCGTTGTCGCCTGTGCAAAATACCAAGCCGTCTGTGCTATCAAAGGTTGAGCCACCTTTGATGGTGCAATCTTCCCAAAAAAACAATTTTTTAAAGCACAAAAGCCGAATGACCATCAAGGCGGATGATGGCTTTGATGAGCAGGATCGTAGGTTTATGGCGATAGCGTTGGATTTGGCAAGGCAGGCAGGCGAGCTTGGTGAAGTGCCTGTGGGGGCGGTGATTGTCCTTGATGGGCAAATCATTGGACAAGGCTTGAATTGCCCCATTAGCCAAAAAGACAGCACCGCCCATGCCGAAATGGTTGCCATTCGTCAGGCGTGTGAAAATTTGGATAATTATCGACTGATGGGGGCGACTTTGTATGTAACGCTTGAACCGTGTACTATGTGTTTAGGGGCGATTGTCCATTCACGGATTAGCCGTGTGATATTTGGAGCAAGCGAGCCAAAGTCGGGGGTTGTTATCAGTCAAGAAAACTTTGCCGAAAAACGCTATTTTAACCATTATCTCACCATTGAAGGTGGGTTATTTGCCGAGCAGTCAAAGGCGATATTGCAGGGGTTTTTTAAAAGTAGGCGATTGGCAAAAAAAGATAAAAATTTATCCTAAGGTGCATGTCATCTATCGCTTAATTTTAATCTAGCAGCATAACACTTTACATTAACTTTTAAAAATAATGAATAAACGCACAGCACCGACACGCTATCAAGATTTATGGGATTGGCAAAAAGCAACCCATATTAGCGTTAGTTGCCCAAAATGCCAAAAAGAAGCCATTGTTTATTATGGGCGTTATTATTGGAGGCATGATGACGACTTAATAGAAGTGCGTTGTCATCATTGCGATTTTTCCAAAAAATTAGAGAGTATTATTTATTATCAAATAGAAGTTTCTTTAAATTGTCCAAATTGTGGTAATAAAATGACTTATTTTCAAGATGACTTAAAACAAGTGCCAAGCCTTGTAAAAATAAAATGCGAACATTGTCATCATCAATTGGAAACTGCACCAAAATATCAACCTTATCATAAAAAGCTCACCAAACCCAATCGCTTAAAATGCGATGATGTGTTTGGGTTGCCATTGTATTA
The DNA here is from genome assembly GCF_029581575.1 of Moraxella nasibovis. NCBI lineage: Bacteria > Pseudomonadati > Pseudomonadota > Gammaproteobacteria > Moraxellales > Moraxellaceae > Moraxella > Moraxella nasibovis. The sequence continues at coordinate 849,905 of NZ_CP089975.1, forward strand.
TCAAACCAACATCAAAGGCAATTTATTTTGGGCGTACAATCAAGCCCACGCCCAAGAAATATTGGCATTTGTGTCGGCGGATTTGCGTGAGCGGGCAGGAGTTGGCGTCAAAATGACCATGATCGCAAAATTACCCACCTTTATCAAATCCGCCAAAAACAAAGCGGCAATTGTCAAAATTTTGCAAAAATGGGCAGATGGTAATCATTAACAATTATTTTCCCCTGATTTGTGCTAAAATAGCTCAAACAATCACGAGTAAGACACATGACACACCCCATTATTACCATAGACGGCCCAAGCGGTGCAGGCAAAGGCACGGTGGCGTATCGTTTGGCCGAGCATTTTGGCTTTGAACTGCTTGATAGCGGTGCGTTGTATCGCATTGTGGGTTTGATGGCGTTCAAGCAGGGGCTTTTGGACGCAGGCAGGGCTGATGAAAATGAGCTTGCGAATCTGACAGCGTCGCTCAATCTGTCTTTTCGTCCTAACACTGCTACAAAAACGGTGGAAATTTTGATTGATGACAAGCCTTTGACTGATGACATTCGTAATGAGACGGTGGGTGGCTATGCGTCCAAAGTGGCGGTATTTCCAAAGGTGAGAACGGCTTTATTGGATTTGCAAAGAAACATCGCCCACGGCAAAAAAGGCTTGGTGGCGGACGGTCGAGACATGGGGACGGTGATTTTCCCCGATGCCCCTGTTAAGGTATTTTTGACCGCAAGTGCCAAAGCTCGTGCCGACAGACGGGTGTTGCAATTACAAACAGCGGGCAAAGTGGCGGATTATGAAGCGATTTTGGCGGACATTATCGAGCGAGACAAGCGAGACGAAAATCGCAGTGTTGCCCCAAGTCGCCCTGCTGCAGACGCTCTTGTGATTGACAGTTCGGACAAATCGGCAGATGTGGTGTTTGATGAGATTTTGGCATTTGCACAGGGTAGGCTATGATAACGCTTACCCCACTTAGCACCATGCACCAAGATGAGCTGTCTTATGCGTTAAGTGATGAACAAATGCAGTTTACTGCCTTGCCAAAAGACTGGTTTGATGATGAGTGTGAGGATGCTTATAAGGTGGTGATTTTGGACGATGAGTTATGTCGGGCAATGGGATTTTTTGTGCTGGATTTTGGGCAGGACAAATACCGCTACACCGACAACCCCAATGCCGTCCTGCTTCGCTCCATGTCTATGAATCCTGCTTTTCAAGGTAAAGGCTACGCCAAAAATGCACTAAATTTCAAATGCTTACAAGAATTTTGTAAAACGCACATTCCCCTTTGTCATGAGGTTGTGCTTGGGGTAAATCACGCCAATGTGTCCGCCCAAAGACTTTATGAAAAGGTAGGTTTTATAAGGCAAGCACGAACCGTTATGGGTCAAAAAGGCGAGCAATGGGTATATTGTCTTAAAATAAATCGCTATCTATTTTAATAATTATCTGATATAATTGTCGGGTTTATCATATTTTTGTGCTGCCATTTGAGTCAAAACCAGCATCTCTCAATGGCACACATCACTTGAACCGTACTGTGCTGGACAGGCTACGGCTAATTTTAAGGTATTACTAATGAGTTTATCATTTGCTGAACTGTTTGAACAAAGCAACGCCAACGAAATCAAAGTTGAAATCGGTGCCGTTATTTCTGGTACTGTTGTTGCCATCGACAATGAGCGTATCACTGTTGATACTGGTCTTAAGTCAGAAGGCTTCATCGCGCGTTCAGAGTTCTTGAACGAAGCTGGCGAGCTTGAAGTTGCTATCGGCGACAAAGTAGACGTAGTTGTTGAGAAAGTCGACAACGGCATGGGCGAAACTGTTCTTTCTCGTGAAAAAGCGAAGCGTGAAGAAAGCTGGCGTGCGCTTGAACAGCTTCATGAAAATGACGAAATCGTTACTGGTCTTATCTCTTCTAAAGTTAAAGGCGGCTTTACTGTTGAGATCGGTTCTGTGCGTGCGTTCCTACCAGGTTCATTGGTAGATGTTCGTCCAGTGCGTGAAACTACTCACCTAGAAGGCAAAGAGCTAGAATTTAAAGTCATTAAGATTGACAAGCAACGCAATAACATCGTTGTTTCTCGTCGTGCTGTTATGGAAGCTGAAAACTCAGCTGAGCGTGATGAGCTACTTGCCAAGCTAGAAGAAGGCATGGAAGTTAATGGTATCGTTAAGAACCTAACTGACTACGGTGCGTTCGTTGATCTGGGCGGTATCGATGGTCTATTGCACATCACTGACATGGCTTGGAAGCGTATCAAGCACCCATCAGAAGCGGTAGAAGTCGGTCAAGACCTTAAAGTGAAAGTATTGAAGTTTGACCGTGAGCGTAACCGTGTTTCTCTAGGTCTAAAACAGCTTGGTTCTGATCCATGGGGCGAAGTTGAGAAAACTTACCCAGTTGGCACAATCACCAAAGCTCGTGTTACCAACCTAACTGACTACGGCTGCTTTGCTGAAATCGCAGAAGGCATTGAAGGTCTGGTGCATGTGTCTGAAATGGACCACACCAATAAGAACATCCACCCATCTAAAGTTGTTCAAGTGGGCGACGAAGTAGATGTGATGGTTCTTGAGATTGACGGTGAGCGTCGTCGTATCAGCCTAGGTATCAAGCAAACCATGCCAAACCCATGGGCTGAGTTTGACAAAAACCACGCTAAAGGCGATAAAATCTCTGGTACCATCAAGTCAATCACTGACTTTGGTCTGTTCATCGGTCTAGAAGGTGGTATCGATGGTCTGGTGCATCTGTCAGACATCTCTTGGACTGAGTCTGGTGAAGAAGCCATCCGTAGCTACACCAAAGGCGATACCGTAGAAGCTGTTGTACTACAAGTAGATGCAGAAGCAAACCGTATCAGCCTAGGTATCAAACAACTTAACTCTGATCCATTCAACGAGTACCTACTGGCTAACGACCGTGGTGCAATCGTTAAAGGCTCAGTAAAAGAAGTAGATGCAAAAGGTGCGGTAATCACTTTGGCTGACGAAGTAGAAGGCTACCTAGCTGCTGCTGACATCGCTCGTGAGCGTACCGAAGATGCTTCTAAAGTTCTAAGCGTAGGCGATGAAGTAGAAGCGAAAATCGTTCGTGTAGATCGTAAATCTCGTGGCATCACTTTGTCTGTAAAAGCTAAAGACGAAGCTGATGAGCGTCAAGCGATCAAAGAGCTGTCAAATGCGGCAGCTGAAAATCAGCCTAAGACTCTAGGCGACATTTTTGCTGATCAGCTAAAAGGCTAATCCAAGCAAAATGCAAAAAAAAAGGGCGGTGATTTACCGCTCTTTTTTATTGAATCAATGGATGGGTTTTTGATACTTTTGTAAGTTTTGTGCATCAATTAGAACAAGTTTTGTAAATTATGGTAAAATATCCGCTAAATTGATGAAAATTAACAAAAAATTCATTCACATTTGCTGATTTTTCCGTTATCATTACACTTAACGAAAATCTTACAAAAAGATTGTGTTTTTGTTAAACGAACCAATTAAAATCCAAAAATCCAGTCGTGATTTTTGTCCGCTTATGGACTTAGGGTGGGATGTATGCAGCAGATACAGCAAGTGATGAACAAATCTGACCTTATTTCAAATTTAGCATCGTCGTGTGACGGCATTGAAGAGCCGGTGGTAGATGAGGCGGTGCGTGAGATCATTGGGCTTATGGTGGACTGCCTGTCGCATGATGGGCGTGTGGAGGTGCGTGGTTTTGGTAGTTTTTGCCTACATCACCGTGAGGCGAGAAACGCCAGAAATCCACGCACGGGCGAGACCGTCGCCGTTAAGGCAAAGGCAGTGCCGCATTTTAAGCCTGGCAAAGCATTAAGAGAGGCAGTGAACGCCATCAATGATTAAGACCGATGGTCTGATTCTAAGCGTTGATTGAGCTTTTGGTGTTTATCGGCCGTTTTAGCATTTTATTAAAATTGTCATTAAGAAAGAGTAAACCATGCATATTGTATTGATTGTTTTATTGGTTTTGGCGTTTGCTTATTCCACTGCGTTAGTTTTTTTGAATAACGGCGTGGTTAATGATGTGAATTTGCTGTTTGGTACATTGATTCCAATGCCTTTGGGTCAGCTGTTGGTAGCGACCATTGTGCTTGGCGTATTGATTGGCATTTTGCTGTCTTTGCTATTGTTCCGAGTTTTTCAAAATAAATGGGAAATTCACCGCCTTAACAAAGAGCTTAAACTGACTCAGTCGCAGCTGACTGAGGCAAACATCAAGCTTGCACAACAAGCTGAGTCACGCCCTGTGCAAACGGTGGTGGTAGAAGAGGTTGCCAGTGGCACTCATCACACCAACAACCCACACACCAATCTATAAGCCAGTAAACCATTTGCAAGAATCTTGGAGAAAGTGATGAAATCCCCAATCATCGTCGCTGTCGATAAGCACAATCTCAATGACGCATTGGCTTTGGCGGATATGCTAGACCCAAACCTGTGTCGTTTAAAAGTAGGCAAGGAGCTGTTTACCGCTTGTGGTACACAGGTTGTTTCGGAGTTTCATCAGCGTGGTTTTGAAGTGTTTTTGGATTTAAAATTCCATGACATTCCCAATACCACCGCCCAAGCGGTCTTGTCAGCTGCCGATATGGGCGTATGGATGACCAATATTCATGCCAGTGTCGGGCTTGATGCGATGCGTCTGTGTAAGCAGAGATTGGCGGATGCAGGGCATAATACGCTGTTGATCGCCGTCACAGTGCTGACCTCAATGACTGATGATAATCTGCGTGAGCTTGGTATCATGCGTACAGCAAAAGAGCAGGTCTTGCATTTGGCAAATTTAACCAAAGAAGCAGGGCTTGATGGTGTGGTGTGTTCTGCCCAAGAAGCACAGGCGTTAAAAGCTCAACTTGGTGCGGATTTTAAATTAGTAACACCAGGCATTCGTTTGTCGGACGATAGTAGCGATGACCAGCAGCGGATTTGCACGCCAAAAGACGCTTTGGTAAATGGCTCGGATTATTTGGTGATTGGTCGCTCAATCACAGGTGCTGCCAATCCAAACGAAAAGCTCAAGCTGATCTTATCACAGATCTGATTTTTGCTTTTCTCTATTGGATTTGGCTGTTAAATATAGACCCTGTGAGTGTTCGCAGGGTTTTTTTTGCAGTTTTGACCAATCTAACTTGCATTGAGATCGTGGATAATGACCGCCGTTAAATTATGCCCTGTTTTTTGTCTGTTGAAAGATGTGCAAATAGATGATTATTGCGAAATGATAGATTGGGCTTATAAAAATAAGGATGAAAAAACCGTTCTTATCCTAGATGAGAATGATGTTTGGCTTTATCAAACCAAAGGACTGTGGGAAGTCATAGCCAATGAAACAGGAAATCATTTATTTGGGCTTTATGAAGATGATTGGATTTTTGATTTTAATGTCATGCAAAATATAATTAATTCAATTTCCAGAAGTGATTTGTTGGTTGATGAAAATATTGGCAAAATATTATTTATATTAAATTATGCAATCACGAATAAAAAGTCCGTTGTTTTTCATTTGTGATTATAACCGCCGTAACGACAAAGCTTGTGGTTGGGTCGGCATGGTGGGCTGGTTGAACGAATGTAAAATCCAACATTTTAAATGTAACTTATTGAATTTGTTGGGTTTCGTTGCACTCAACCCAACCTTGTATCTCACCACCAAGACTAGCTATCTTGGTGATGGCATGGTAGATTATACCATCACCCTAAGTTACTTGGTAGTTTCTACCCAACCTGAGTACTTTGATGCTGTCTCGTAGATTAAACCCAAGTAGCTTTCTTATCATCGTACAATCTGAATGGTATCCAAGCGCTTGATTGATTTTCAATCATGACGCTGAATGAACAAGGCTAGATGACAATGACTTATTATGTTGGTATTGATGTTAGCAAGCACAAGCTGGATGTGGCTTGGCTTAAAGAGTTAAGTACAATGAAAGTCAAAACCAAAGTCTTTAATAATCACTTTGATGACTTTGAACACATCATTCATTGGCTTAAAACCAATCTTGGTGCAAGTGTCAGCTTTAACGACATTCATCTTATTATGGAAGCCACAGGGGTATATCACGAACCTTTGGCGTATTATTTACACGATTTAGGCTTTAAAGTCTCTATCATCAATCCTGCCTTTGTCAAACACTATGCGGACAGTTTAGGCGTAAGACAAAAGACAGATAAAAAAGACAGTATTGTCCTTGCCAGATATGGCAGAGCCACCCACCCTGATGCTTGGATTGCCCCAAGTATTGAAGCTCGTCATTTAAAGTCTTTGCTTTCTCGTCTTGATGCTCTAAATGAAGACTTACAGCGAGAAGAAAACCGCAAAGAAAAAGCAGAAGTGGCAGACACAACCCCCATTGTTAAACAATCCATTGACGAGATGATTGTGGCATTAAAATTGGCAATCAGCAAATTAAACGATGACATTGACACTCATATCAACAACCACCCCAAACTTAAAGAAGAGCAAACACTCTTACAAAGCATCAAAGGAGTGGGACAGGTGGTGTCAAGACAAATGCTTAGTTTGTTTAATACCAAACAATTTAACAATGCCAAACAAGTCTCTGCTTTTTTAGGGTTGATTCCCAAACAACAAGAATCAGGATTGTTTAAAGGCAGATCAAGACTTGCCAAAACAGGCAATGCTCAATTAAGAGCTAAGCTGTATATGGCAGCAGTCGTTGCCACCAAGTACAATCCAGACATTAAAGACCAATACGAACGCTTACAACAAAATGGCAAATGCAAAATGCAAGCTTTATGTGCTTGTATGCGTAAATTGGTGCAAATCTGCTTTGGTGTGATCAAACACCAAACTCCCTACACCCCACAAGTTAGGATAGATAATATGGCTTGACAAGGGGTGGGGAGAGATGGTATCTACGGGCTAAAATGTTGGGTTTTGTGCCTCAACCTAATCTACGGGCTGTTATTGTTATTGACAAACATTCTAACATCATCTTTATTATTAAAAAAAAGGAGAGTAGTCATGGCGATTAGCTTATTTTGTTATACCTCAAAAGAAATAAATGAAATTTTAGCAATTAACCAACAAATTGCTGAGCGTGAAATTTTATTTATAGAAAATAGGTTTTTATTATACAGTCCAAAAATTGTGAGCGACATACACCTAGAAATCACTGCGGAGTTTGATTTTTATCCTAAAAATATATTTTTAATCGCCTTAAATGACAAAGATTATTCTAGCAATATCCGAGACATCGCCAATCTGTTTTTTGAAGCCTATGGCAATGATATATTGATATTATTTGAAAATGAGACTAAGATAGAAAAAGGAAAATGGTAAGTAAATAGCTTGATAGGTTGGGTTGAACGCATGTAAAACCCAACATTTTTAGATGTAAACCATTGATTTTGTTGGGTTTCGCAAGCTCAACCCAACCTACGGGCTAAAGGTAGTAAACAAGATGGCAAAACATACAAGAGAGAAGAGTAATATGAATGTTTTCCGATTAAAATCTCATTTATTGAAAAATCAAGATAATCGTTGGTTTTTACAAAATCAACCTTATACAGGGATTGTATTTTTTGATAAAGATAATTTTCAACTTGATGTGTTTGAAGTAGAAGACGGTTATGTTACCAAGCCTTATATATCTCCATGCCAAAAAACATTAACAGATATCTTGCAATCTCCAATTTCTATTGACAGCTCTTCATTCAGTAATGAAGAAGAAGATATTTATGGTTGTGGAACAATTCCGCAGATGTACCAAAATTCCATTTACCAAGGAATGTCTTATAATTTTAGAAATGGGAAATGTATTTATGAGGGATATAGTAATGAAGATGGTATTACAGAAAGCAAAATTCATTGGTCTTACAATCCCAATAATCCAATGCTGGATGATTTAAAGCAATTTGAATTGCAAAACCATGACACAAAACTCCCAAAGTCTTTCTATTACTATTATCGTTCAAATAATAATTTCTCATATTATCTTTGGGATGATAAGGATTATCATGAGCATATTAGTATTTCTTACTTTCCTGATTCAGGTATGATAAAATCCCTATTTTTGCAAGGAGATGTATTAAAAACAAAATCATACTTAAATTGCCCAATACAATTACCAGAAATATTTGGTATAATAGAAAATCATCATAATTTCATTTTTTGTGATAAAGTTGGTCATTTAGTTCTACGCATAGACAAAAGTTATATTCAGCAACTTTTTGATACATGGCTTAAAAATAATTCCTTCAAAAATATAAAATCTCTCAGCATTGGAGGTGTTGAAGGACTGGAGGACTTGTCAATTTTTAGTAATAAGAAATATTTTAGAAGTTTGGCAGAGCTTGCTGTAGATGAAACATTGGACAAGTCGGTCATTCACGATTTAAAAATTAAAAATCCAAATTTAATTATAAGATTATATTAATAGGAGAGTGTTTTGATTTATCTTATTTTGGATGCTTATTATCATGATATTAATGGTAAAACTACAGCAAATGTTTCAGCAATTAGATTTACTGGTATTGATATGATCTATAAATGGTGAACAAAGCCTACGCTACACATAAAACTACAAAAGGTGGATTTTAAAAATCCGTTTTATAAGGATTATCAATCCCCAACGCTGCTAAAATCTCAATCTCAAAACCTTCCATCTCGTCAGCATCGGCATCACTGATTTCGTGGTCAAAGCCGAGCAGGTGCAAGATGCCATGCACAATCAAGTGCGTCAGATGATGTTCAAAGGATTTGCCTTGTTCGGCAGCTTCTTTTGCCACCACTTCATCGCACAAAATCAGCTCGCCCAGACTGATCTGCGGTAGAATCTGCACAATCTCGCTCGGTAAATCAGCAGGGTAGGACAGCACATTGGTGGCGTAGTCCTTGCCACGAGCGTCCAAATTAAGCTGCCTGCCTTCGGTGCTGTCTGTGATGTAGATGTCCAGCGATTTTGGCTTATGCCAGTAGCTGTCCGCATCATCAAAATAAGCAAGCGCCAAACCCTGTGCGTGTTTTTGGTTCATCACGCTCATCGTCTGGGCAAAGGCGGTACGAATCAGCTGTTCATTGTAAGCGCTCTGCCTATCTTCTGTCAGTGTATCTGCAAACGATAAGGACAGCTCATCTGCCATATTGGGCGTGATTTTAGTTGTCATTGCTCGCTCCACTTTCTGCCTGATGATTGGCTTGCTGAGCCAGTTTTTCGGCTTCTTTCTCAGCTAGGCGTGCGGCTTTGCGTTCGGCGGCAAGTTTTTCTTGCTCGTCATCAAAGGCGTCATAAGCCTGAACGATTTTTTGTACCAGATGATGACGCACCACATCTTTGCTATCAAAGCGAGTGATGTGAATTTCATCAATCTTGGAGAGAATTTGCAGAGCTTGAGCCAGACCTGATTTATGCCCACGAGGCAAATCCACCTGCGTCATATCGCCTGTGATGACCGCACGAGAGCCAAAGCCCAGACGAGTTAGGAACATTTTCATCTGCTCTGGCGTGGTGTTTTGGGCTTCATCAAGAATCACAAAGCTGTTATTCAGCGTCCGCCCACGCATATAGGCAAGCGGGGCAACTTCAATCACTTGGCGTTCAAGCAATTTGCCGACTTTTTCAAAGCCGAGCATTTCGTACAAAGCATCATAAAGCGGACGCAAATAAGGATCAATTTTTTGGGTCAAATCCCCCGGCAAAAATCCCAATTTTTCGCCAGCTTCCACCGCAGGACGCACCAACAAAATCCGCTCAATCTCGCCACGCTCGAGCATATCCACCGCACACGCCACCGCCAGATAAGTCTTGCCTGTACCAGCAGGACCAACACCGAACGACACATCAGAGACGAGAATTTTTTTGACATAGGTCTGCTGATTTGCCCCACGAGGGGTGATTTTGCCTTTGCGAGTGCGTAGCGAAATGTCGGCATAGGGCGCAGTCGGCGCTTTTGGCGTGTCGGCATCACGAGCTAGGCTGGATTGAATAATGAGATGTAGCTCTTCGCTGCCGATGTCGTCATCAGCAATGTCGGCAAGTTTATTTAGGATAAATTCGCCACGCTCCACAGCGATCAGATCGCCTGTGAGAACAAAGGTGTTTTGGCGTTGAATGATTTGAATTTCTAGGCGTTCTTGGAGATATTTTAGGTGTTTGTTGTATTCGCCAGCCAAATTGCGTAGGGCAGCGGCATCAATATTGAGAGTAAGCGTACGAGTAATGCTCAAGAAAGTTTCCTTTTTAAAATCAATAAAATGTAAAAATATTGCTCAGCAAACCCAAAAACTTTGATGGTTTTGGTGTTTAATGATATACCTGACGAATGGTAAAATTACCACAAAATCATGTGAAGTCGTAGGTTGGTTTGAGTGAAACGAAACCCAACAAATTCAAAGGTTTGTAATAAAATATTGGGTTACACTCAGCCCCTCAACCTAATAGTCTTACTTTATCAATTCGTTAGGTATCTGATGTATTTTGGGATTGATGTTATAATAAGGATTGATTATGCGATTTTCAAGACTTTGTTTATCACAAAAACAAAAAAGCCTTTCATATAGAAAGGCTTTTTTTATTGCTATCTCTAGCAGAATATGGCTCCCCAACCTGGGCTCGAACCAGGGACACACGGATTAACAGTCCGATGCTCTACCGACTGAGCTATTGGGGAATATCTAGCAAGTCGCTTAAGATGGTGCGTATTATAGCAGGTTTTTTATGCGTGTCAATAAAAATTTTAAAAAAATCTTAACTTTTTTAAAAAACATAAAAAAACCAAAGTGCCGCTGCAAAGGGGTGACCATGAACCGTGAAGTTCAAGGCGGAGCTGCATCACTATTTATTACGGCTTCCTGATACATCACAAGGATGCAGGCCTGCTCAACAAAATAGTAGGAATGCGCCCCTAAGATAAGATTATCGGCTCAGGAATACGCTTTGCTGGCGAACACTTCAGTGGGGCTTATTATAGCATCTTTGGGAAAAATTTCAAGGCTTTTGGCAAAGATTTTTTTGATAACTGATTGATTTATCAGTTATTTTTTATTGCGCTATTAAAAAAAATCCACACCAAGTGGCGTGGATTGCCATGCTGAATGATTAGCCAAACGCAGGCGTTCTTTTTGGAATGGCGTCCAAAAATTCACTGCGTGCTTGGTTGTTGGTGGTAAATTCGCCAAGCATGCTCACCGTGCGAGTGGTGGATTGTTGTTTGGCGACGCCACGCATCATCATGCACATGTGGCTTGCGTCCATCACCACCGCCACGCCACGACAGCCCGTCAAGCTCTCAATCGCTTGGGCGACTTGCTTGGTGAGATTTTCTTGGATTTGTAGGCGGCGAGCGTACATATCCACAATGCGAGCGACTTTTGATAAGCCCAAAACCTTGCCATCTGGCAGATAGCCGACATGAGCCACGCCATAAAACGGCAATAAATGATGCTCGCACAGCGAATAAAATTCGATGTTTTGCACCAGCACAAGCTCTGGATTATCCGATGGAAAAATGGCATCGTTCGCCACCACTTCAAGCGACTGATGATAGCCACGAGTCAGATGACCAAAGGCTTTGGCGGCGCGCATGGGTGTATCTAGCAGACCTTCACGGCTCAAATCTTCGCCACTGCTTTTGATGACGCTGGCATAATGAGCGGCAAGATTTTCATAATCTGGAATAAAATCAATGTGATCAGAATTTGACATGATAAGCGGTACAATAAAAGAAATAAACAATATAGCTTAACTCAAATTTTGATTTTATCAAGTCAAAAGTGCAAAAATTTGCAAAAATTTGCTAAATTTTCTCAAAAAAGCGCTTTTAAAATGGGCTAAATGCCAAATCGACGCCAAAAACACGGTAAATCTGGCTAAAAATTGGCAAAAAAATATAAAAAATCATGTAAAAATTGGCAAAATTTGTTATATTTTCAAGTTAGAACAAGTTGGAATAAAGTACTTTTTGACTAAAAATTGTTTTTAAATTTGGTTTATACTTGTAGAGCGGTAAAGTTACCAAAAAATCAGGCGGTCATGTAGGGTGGGCTTAGCCTACCGTTTTTTTGATATAACTATTTGAATTTGTTGGGTTTCGTTGCACTCAACCCAACCTACGACATCACTAAAAGTTGCTTTTAAATTTGGTCTAAAAGTGATATTAATGGTGTTTTTGTATTAAATTGATGGAGAAAAAAATGTCGCAAATCAAAGTGGGTATCGTGGGTGGTACAGGCTATACTGGTGTTGAGCTGATTCGTCTTTTGAGCAATCACCCAAAGGCAACAATCGTCATGCTGACTTCTCGCAGTGAAGCTGGCAAAAAGGCAAGCGAGATTTTTCCAAGTTTGCGTGGTGTGTCTGATGTGGTGTTTAGCGATGCGGACGATGAAGCACTTGCCAAGTGCGATGTGGTGTTTTTTGCCACGCCACATGGGGTTGCGATGAAGTCGGCGGCGTTTTTGGGCAGTCGTGGTGTGAAAGTGATTGATTTGGCGGCAGATTTTCGCTTGCAGGATTTGAGTGCCTTTGAAAAATGGTACGGCATGACGCACGATTGTCCAGAGATTTTAAAGGCGGCGGCGTACGGCTTGCCTGAAATTAACCGTGCAGCCATCAAAAACGCACAGGTGGTGGGCAATCCTGGGTGTTATCCGACCACGGCGATTTTGGGCTTGTCAGCAGTGATTGCTGAGCAAAATCGCCAAGATTGTCCGCTCATTGACGAAAAAATCATCATTGATGCCAAATCAGGCATTTCTGGGGCAGGTCGCAGTGCTAAGCTGGATTTGATTTTTAGCGAGACTTCGGATAATTTTAGTGCTTATGGCGTGGCAGGTCATCGTCATTTGCCTGAGATTGAGCAAGGCGTGCATGAGCTTTTGGAGTCAAAATTTCCCCATAAAATCCGCTTTGTACCGCACCTTGTGCCGATGATTCGTGGTATGTTTAGCACCATTCATCTTAGCCTGACAGCTAAGGGTCAAGCGGTGGATTGGCAGAGTGTGTTTGAAAATCAATTTAAAGATGAGTATTTTGTGGATGTGCTGCCTAAGGGGTTGTTGCCACAGACCAGATACACTCGTGCGTCTAATTTTTTAAAAATTGGCGTGCATCAAGACGGCGAGACACTCACGGTGCTGGTGGTGCAGGACAATTTGGTCAAAGGGGCGGCAGGGCAAGCGGTGCAAAACATGAATATTTTGTTTGGACTGGATGAAAAATTGGGGCTGGAAGTCGTGCCTGTCGTGCCTTGATGGGCGGTGATGGTGGTATTTTTGTAACCGTGCTTGTGCTTGGCTGTGGGCTGTGTTAAAGTTGGGGTGGTTGGGGTGGTTGGGGTGGTTGGGGTGGTTGGGGTGGTTGGGGTGAATGATGGCTTTGGAAATCTTAATATTTTAAATGAATATTTCGCATTGCCATAAGATTATCAAAAACATAAACTGTCAAAAGACTGTTAAAAAAAGGAGAGTGTGATGAGTATTGATACTTTGACATTAAAAGTGTATGGCATGACCTGTGAGGGCTGCGAGACCAGTGTGCATAATGCGCTGAACGGGCTGGCTGGCGTGCAGGATGTGGAGGTAAACCGTCCACTTCAGCAGGCGGTGGTGACTTATGACGATGAGCTGCTGGATAAAATTGAAATCATCAATGCGGTAGAAGGGGCTGGATTTAGCACCACTTGATTTTATGATATTTTTATCATATTTTGTCATGATGTTTTTGTCAATCATGGCAAAAATACGCACCAATGTGCCGAAAAACCGAATGCCAACCGTTCGGTTTTTTTTGTTTTTTAAGATTTTTTTGGGTGTGATTGGTGTGATTGATGATAAATTGGTGTGATTGATGGTAAGATGTGATTTTGGGTTTGTGTGGTTGGTGAGTTAAGTTTATGAATCAAAAAGACAGTCAGGTTGGTGTGCAGCAGCAATTTGCCATCAAAGGCATGACCTGTCAAGCCTGCGCCAGCCGCCTTGAAAAGGTGCTGCAAAAAAATCCTGCCGTTGAGTCAGCGCAGGTGAACTTTGCCACAGAGACACTCAGCATTCGTCATCGTGGTGGCGATACAGAGGAGGTGCTTGCATGGATTAAGAAGGTCGGCTTTGAAGGGCGGCTGGTCGGAGAAGAATCGACGCATGAGCAAGGTGTGCCTTATTCGCTATGGCTGCTGTGGCTTTTGAGTGTGCCGTTTTGGCTGGGTATGCTTGGCATGATGGTTGGCAGCCATGCGCTGATGCCTGTGCTTTGGGTGCAGTTTGTGCTGGCAAGCGTGGTGCAGTTTGTGTTTGGTTGGCGGTTTTATCAAGGGGCTTGGGCATCTTTGCGTGGCGGGCTTGCCAATATGGATGTCTTGGTGGCGCTAGGTACGACGGCGATCTGGGCGTATTCGACTTATGTGTGGCTCACTGAGGGTGGTCTGGGCGCTCATGGTGCCGTGTATTTTGAGGCGTCGGTGATGATCATCGCCTTTGTCAGTCTTGGAAAATATTTGGAGCGTCGTACTAAGCAAGAGAGTCTGGATGGACTGTCGGCGTTGATGGATTTGGTGCCGCAGACGGTGCTACGGCAGTCAAGTGTAGGCTGGCAAAAGACGGATCTTAGGCAGGTTCGGGTGGGCGATGTGCTTTTGGCAAGGGTTGGTGAGCGCATTGCTGTGGATGGTGTACTGACGGCAGGCAAAGGCATGCTTGATGAGGCGCATCTTACTGGTGAAAGTGCGCATCTTTTTAAGGATGTGGGCGACACGGTGCTGGCAGGCAGCATTGTGACCGATGGTGGCTTTGAGTATCAAGCAAGGCTGACGGGTGACGAGACGGCGCTGTCTGAGATGATCTCTGCGCTTCATGAGGCACAAGGCTCAAAGGCGGACATTGCTCGGTTGGCAGATCGGGTGTCGGCGGTTTTTGTGCCTGTGGTGGTGTCGCTTGCTGTGGCTGTATTTTTGGTGAATTGGCTGTGGCTTGGATCATTTGAGATGGCGCTCATGCGGGCGGTGTCGGTGCTGGTCATCGCCTGCCCCTGTGCGCTTGGACTTGCCACGCCAGCTGCCATCATGGCGGGCATGGGTCTGGCGGCAAAGCATGGCATTCGCTTTAAAGATGCGCCAAGCTTGGAGGTGGCAGGTTGTGTTGATGTGATGGCATTTGATAAGACGGGCACGCTGACGCTTGGGAGACCCATCATCCGTGCTTCATGGGTGGCAGACGGATGGCGTGATGATGAGGTGCTAGCCATTGCTGCAAGTGTCGAGCAGCACGCCACTCATCCGCTTGCCGCAAGCATTGTCAAAAAAGCCTTGGATAAAGGGCTGTCCTTGTACCCTGTGCATGAGGTCGACACCGTCGTCGGTCAGGGGCTATCAGGCGTGATAGAGGG
The DNA here is from genome assembly GCF_029581575.1 of Moraxella nasibovis. Lineage (NCBI taxonomy): Bacteria > Pseudomonadati > Pseudomonadota > Gammaproteobacteria > Moraxellales > Moraxellaceae > Moraxella > Moraxella nasibovis. The sequence continues at coordinate 865,261 of NZ_CP089975.1, forward strand.
TGTGGGCGTGGTGAAAGTGGGGTCGCCTGCATTTGTCAGTGCGGATGAGATGGCGCTGATGGCAAGCCTTCTGTCTGGCTATGAGCGTAGCCAGACAGATGGTGATGTGCATTTGGAGAGCTGGCAGGCGTGTAGTGTCGTCGCTGTCTTGGTGGATAATGCGCTGATCGCCGCCTATGCACTTTCCGACGCACCAAAGCGTGACGCCAAAGAAGTGGTGAGCCGACTGCAAACACTGGGCGCAAAGGTGATGATATTAAGCGGAGCTCGTCAGGCGGTGGTCGATGCGGTGGCGGCGGATTTGGGCGTGTCTTGGGCGTATGGTGGTCTTTCCCCTAAAGATAAAGCACTAAAAATCAATGAGTTAAAAGAAAAAGGCAGTATTGTTGCCATGATTGGTGATGGTGTCAATGATGCACCAGCGATGGCGGCAGCGCAGGCAAGTTTTTCGGTGCATGACGCCTCAGGTGTTGCCAAATACGCCGCCTCTGCCGAGCTGATGGGGGATTCGCTGCTTGGTGCTTATCATGCGCACCTCATCGCCAAAGCCACTTTGACGACCATCAAGCAAAACTTATTTTTCGCCTTTATTTACAATGTCTTTGGCATAGGTCTGGCGGCAGTGGGGCTGCTTAGCCCCATCATTGCGGCGGCAGCGATGGCGCTAAGCTCAATGTGCGTGCTTGGCAATGCACTGCGACTAAAACGCTTATCGCTGACGGACGCTTGATTTGTGATTTGGTTGTGTGATGATGAATGGTGTGGTTTGAATTTTTTATAAATTTTTGCAAAAATGCCACGAATATTGGTCAGATATTTGCTATAATAACCAAATTTCTTTTGCTTATTTTTCATTTTTAAAATTATGTCAAAAATAACCACTTCATTTCGTCCTGCTCGTGCGTCGTCACATGCGCATCAGCAGGGCACGACGGCGCAGATTTTGGCGCTGTTTTTGGCAGCGCTCATCTTTACGGCGCTTGTGGTCGCATTCATCGGCTATCAGGTTGGGCACCGTCAAGGCGTACACGCCACCCAAGATGCCATCACAGATCAGGCAGCAAGTGCTGACCAAAGTGCATTGGCGGCGCAAAGTGCCAAGATGCAGGCACAAATCGACGCCATCACCAAAGAGCGTGACATCAGCTTGGGTAATCTTGAGCGCCTAAATGCTGAGCAAAAAGCCTTAGAAACCAAGAACTTGCAGCTACAACAGGTGAATGATTTGCTAAAATCATCAGTGGCTGAGCAAGGTGGTGTGGCGCTAAAAGTCATCGCTTCTGAGATCGGTTCACTGCCAGAAAATACTTTTGAATATCGCTTTGATGTGGCGATGATCGATGTGTCTGGCAAGGCGGTGCGCATGACACCACGACTCACACTGCTCAATGCCACGAGCATGGTGGAGATTCCGCTGGAGCCTGCCAGCTATGAGATCGATGGCGTGGCGAACATCCGTGGGCGCTTTGTGATGCCAGAAGGCTTTGTGCCACAGCAGATGAAACTTGATCTTGTCGCAGGCGATCAAAAAGTGCAGCAACTTTATAACTGGCAAGTTGGTCGAGTCATCACCGATGCGCCGACTTCGCTGTCGGAGGCAGGCAGTACGGACAATCGACCCATTGGCAGTCAGTGATTCATAAAAGTCGGGCATGCGCTCGGCTTTTTGTTTGGCTGATGTTTTGATTGCATGAATTTGCCTAATTTGTATGGATTTGCATTGGTTGTTGGCGGTGATGGTTTTGACAAGTGGGTTAAAACTCATGAAAATATTGCAAGTTGGGTGAGGTATTTGCGCCCATTTATTTTATTTAAGCATGAATTATTTAAGAATAATTTAAGAGAGTGTTAATTATGAATAAAATGACGAGTTTGACTGTGACTTGCCAAGAGGGCGATGATGAATTTCATGAGATGGAGGCTGATGTGGCGGTGCTCAACAAAGCAGAGCAAGCTTATGCACCGATGTATGCGGTCGTCATGCATAATGATGATTATACGACGATGGATTTTGTGGTGTATGTGCTGATGGAGATTTTTCATCATACGCCAGAGCGTGCGGTGGAGCTGATGTATGCCATTCATGAGACGGGGCGTGCGGTGGTGGCGATTTTGCCTTATGAGATTGGCGAGATGAAAGTGGCGCAGGTGACGGAGCTTGCCGAAGAGATGGAATATCCGCTTTTGACCACGCTTGAAAAGCAGTGATGATGACAGCATTTAAAGCAAATATTAATCAAAATGCTTCATCGATGATGAATTGCTAAGAACGATTTTGGGGGAGTTATGTTTAGCGCAGAATTTGAAACGGTGCGTCAGCGCATTGAAAATTATACCAAAAACCACCGCCACGAATACATCACTGTCGAACATCTTTTGCTTGGGCTTTTAAGTGATGAGTCGGTGAGTCAGATGCTCGGCGACTTTGGGGTGGATGTCGGTGCGCTGAGTGATGAGCTGAAGGCTTATTTGTCTGAGTACATGCCAAAGACCAGCAATGATCTTGCACGCATCAAACCCACCAAATCGTGCGAGCGAGTGCTACAACGAGCCATCTGGCATCAGCAGTCGGCTGGCACGGAGCGACTGATTGACTGTACAGATGTACTGGTGGCGATTTTTAATGAAAAAGATTCGCAGTCGGTCTATCTGCTACAAAATCGTGATGTCAATAAACTGCGAGTATTGCGTTATTTATCGCACAATCAGCAAGATAAATATGCACCAAGTGATGACACGGGCGAGCAAGACACGCCCAAAAAAAGTGGAAAATCTGCCAAAGCCAGTAAAGATCCACTGGCGGAATTTGCGGTGAATTTAAATGAGCGAGCCAAAGATGCACACATTGATCCTTTGGTTGGGCGTGAGGCTGAGATTGAGCGTACTGCCCAAGTGCTGTGCCGCCGCCGCAAAAATAACCCCTTGCTTGTGGGCGAGGCAGGCGTGGGCAAGACCGCCATTGCTGAGGGCTTGGCATGGCTGATTGTCAATGGCAAAGCACCCAGCGCCTTAAAAGACATGGTGATTTATAGCCTTGATTTGGGGGCGTTGGTGGCAGGGACGAAATTTCGTGGCGACTTTGAAAATCGCATGAAAGCGCTTTTGACCGCCCTAAAAAATCAGCCCAATGCGGTGCTTTTTATTGATGAAATTCATACCGTCATCGGTGCAGGCTCTACCATGAACAGCACGATGGATGTCTCCAATCTGCTAAAGCCTGCCTTGTCCAGTGGCGAGCTTCGCTGCATCGGCTCAACCACTTTTAATGAGCATCGGCAGATTTTTGAAAAAGATCACGCACTGTCTCGCCGTTTTCAAAAAATTGATGTCACCGAGCCGTCTGTGGCGGATACGGTGGCGATTTTACAGGGCTTAAAGCAATATTACGAATCTCATCATCAGGTGCGTTATACCGATGAGGCACTGACAGCGGCGGCGGATTTGTCGGCACGCTACATTCAGGATAGATTTTTGCCTGACAAGGCGATTGATGTGATGGACGAAGCTGGGGCGGCAGTTAGATTGCTAGGGCTAAATGCTGATGATGGCGATGATGAGCCTGCTGTGATTGATGTTGCCATGATTGAGGAAGTGGTGGCAAAAATTGCCCGCATTCCACCAAAATCTGTCTCCAAAGACGACAAAGACACCCTAAAAAATCTTGAGCGCAATCTAAAACATGTCATTTTTGGGCAAGATGAGGCGATTGAGAGTGTGTCATCGGCGATCAAATTGGCACGAGCTGGACTAAAACCTGCCAACAAGCCCATCGGTGCGTTCATGTTCGCAGGTCCGACAGGGGTGGGTAAGACAGAAGTGTGCAAACAGCTTGCCTTTGCTTTGGGTGTGGAGTTTGTGCGTTTTGACATGAGTGAGTACATGGAGGCTCATACCGCATCTCGTCTGATTGGTTCGCCACCCGGTTATGTGGGCTTTGATCAAGGCGGGCTTTTGACCGAAAAAATCCACAAACACCCGCACTCGGTGCTACTACTTGATGAGATTGAAAAAGCTCACCCAGATGTGTTTAACTTGCTACTGCAAGTCATGGATCATGGCACGCTGACGGACAATAATGGACGCTCGGTGTCGTTTAAGCAGGTTATTTTGATCATGACGACCAATGTCGGTGCAGAAAGTATCAGCCGTGCGTCTATGGGCTTTACTCATCAGGATCATTCTGCCGACCATACAGACGCACTAAAACGCACTTTTACGCCAGAATTTCGCAATCGCCTAGATGCCATTGTCAATTTTGCACCGCTTGATGAGCGTGTGATGGCATCTGTGGTGGATAAATTCATCGTGGAGCTACAAACTCAGCTGGATGAAAAAAATGTCGTGCTAGACATTGATGATGAGGCACGAGCATATCTTGCCAAAAAAGGCTATGATCGGCTGATGGGAGCAAGACCGATGGCAAGACTGATCCAAAACGAACTCAAAAAACCGTTGGCGGAGATGATTTTGTTTGGCGAGCTGGCAGGCGGTGGTGTGGTGCAGATTTCGCTGATGGCAAGTGATGATTTGTCGTTTGATGGACGAGATGATAATCAGGCTGATAAGCAAATTGAAAAGCAAAATCTGACAAAATTACGCTTTAATGTGATACAATCTACCACAGAAAAATCTGATGATTAAGCATCGGATTGAATGGTTTTTTATAGACTTTTTGAGCGACTGTAAGTCATGACTTGTGGTTGCTCGGCTTTATTTTGGTTTTTCATTTTTAAGGAATGGCTATGGCACAGATTTTAGATGGTAAGGCGTTGGCAAGCTCGGTTGAAGGCGAGCTGTCGGCACGAGTGGCAATTTTAAAAGAAAAAACAGGTCGTACACCGATTTTGGCGACCATTTTGGTGGGCGATGATCCAGCGTCAGCGACTTATGTGCGTATGAAAGGCAATGCCTGCAAGCGTATCGGCATGGACAGCATTCGCGTGGAAATGCCACAAGCGACCACGACCGAAGAGCTGCTTGCCAAGATTGACGAGCTGAACGCCAATCCTGATGTGCATGGCATTTTATTGCAGCACCCAGTGCCAGAGCAGATTGATGAACGAGCGTGCTTTGATCGTATCAGCCTTGCCAAAGATGTTGATGGCGTAACTTGCCTAGGCTATGGACGCATGGCGATGGGCGAGCCTGCTTATGGCTCTTGCACACCACAAGGCATCATGCACTTACTAAATCATTACAATGTGGAGCTGTCTGGCAAGCATGCTGTGGTGGTGGGTCGCAGTGCGATTTTGGGTAAGCCGATGGCAGCCATGCTACTAAACGCCAACTGCACCGTAACCATTTGCCATTCTCGCACCAAAAATCTGTCAGAACACATTCGCCAAGCGGACATCGTGGTCGGTGCGGTCGGTGTGCCAGAGCTGATTAAAAAAGACTGGATCAAACAAGGTGCGATTGTCGTGGATGCAGGTTTCCACCCAACGCCAAATGGTGGCTGTGGTGACATTGAGCTGTCTGGCATCGAAAGCATTGCATCGGCATACACGCCAGTACCGGGCGGTGTCGGTCCGATGACGATTAACACGCTTATCCGCCAGACGGTAGAAGCTGCCGAGCTAGAAGCAGGCTTGCGTTAATTTGACAAAACCATCTTGCCACCCCGAGCAGCTTTTGTTTGGGGTGGTTTTTTCCACCTAATTTTTTGCCTAATTTTGTGCTAAGTTAAGTGGGTTATGATGTGCATATTCACGATGCCATGACTTATGGCAAGAGGGTTTTTTAAGATTTTGGAGCTTATATGAAATCATCATACATCACAATTTTGGCGTGTGCCGCCATCATGACAGGCTGTACCAATACAGGCGACATTCGTATTCCTAAGGTCAATTTGCCCACCAACAGCACGGCTAGCACTCAGGCAGCGCCAGTGTCCAGCACGCATCAGGCGTTTGATCTGCCGACCGCCATCAGCATCGCAGAGGCGAAAACAGGCGGCGTGGCGGTCAATTTGGAAGTGTATCACGGGCATGGTGGCGGTGCTTATGAGATTGAAACCATCACCGCCACGCACGAATACACCGTACTCATCGATGCTCGCTCAGGTGATGTGCTGTCCATCGATCAAGAATATGATGTGAATGTGCTGCCAAATGTCAATCTGCGCCTAAAAGATGCGCTCATCATCGCACAAAATGCCCAAGCGGGTGTGGTGCGTGAAGTTGATTTGGAACGCAAAGTGACGGGTTCTTATTATGAAGTGAAAATCGATGGCGCGCACCCTTATGAGCTGCACATCGACGCTGCCAATGGGCAGATTTTAAGCAGTCGTGTGGATTATGATGATTGATTCAGTGAGCAAGGGGTCAGCCAGCAGGGGGTAGCAAAGCGCCTGACTCTTCGGCTTTTGTAGTGTCATTTTTGTATCGTCATTGTTGATGCCCGTGCCATGTTGAAATTTGGCATGGGCTTTTTTGGGTCAGTTTAAATCAGTAAATCCATCACCGCCTTTGAGCCGACAAAGCCGATGGCAAGCAAAATAAAGCCATAAATCGTGAAATTTGCCGCACGCTTGCCACGCCAACCAAAGCGATAATGACCGATGATAAAAATACCAAACATCGCCCAAGACAGCACGCTAAAAAACAGCTTGTGGGCGATGTGCTGTGCCATGATGTCATAAGTCGCCACAAAGCCCAGCCCAAGCGCCATGCTTAAAATGACAAAACCCACCAAAATCATGTCAAATAACAGACTCTCCATGCTTTGTAGACTTGGTAATTTACTCACCCAAAAACGATGAATCGTCTGATGTTTTAGTTCTCTGATTTGTAATTTTAAAATCACCGCCTGCACAGTCGCCATCAATAGCACGCAGTATGCGGCAAAAGACAGCAAAATGTGAGTTTGTAGCAGGGGGTTTAAACTGACCAATGGCTCATAATCACTACGCCCAAAATACCCCAAGCTTACGCCAAGCAGTGCCGCAGGCGTGGCAAGTACGCCCAGACTTAAAATGGGGCGGTATAGGCTAAACAGCACAAAACAGCAAGCAAAAATCAAGCTGATGAGACTTAGGGTGTTAAACAGGCTAAAATTTAGACCGTCAGCGGTGATGATGTTAGGCAAAAGCTGTGCGCCATGAAACAGCACGCCCAATAATAGCCAGCCTAAAATGACGGATTTTTTGGCGTGTGAAATGTCATCTAGGCTACGAAACAAACAAAAACCCGCCCCAAGATAGCAACCAATGGCAAGCAAATAGCTATACACAAAATCACCTTTGTTGATTATTTAAGTTGATTATTTAAACTGACAAAACGATCAAAATTAAAAACACTGACAACCACTCAAAATGACGAAAAACTTTGCCAATTTTGGATGGAATTTGTTCATTATTATACACTGAAAATTGCACGCTGATGGTTTATTTTCAAGTCATTTCAAATGATTTTAAGTTTTTTGGGTGGGTTTTGGCGGTGCTTGTGGGAAAATTTACGCTCTTTGGGGCTTTTGATGGCGGCAAAAATTGCAATATTCTAAGATTGTGATACAATTTACCCATTTTATTTAAAAATTTTTGGATAGACTATGTTTGATACCTTAACCGAACGACTCTCTGGCAGTTTGCGTAACATCACAGGCAGCAGTCAGCTTACCGAAGACAACATCAAAGACACGCTGCGTGAAGTGCGTATGGCACTGCTAGAGGCGGATGTGGCATTGCCTGTGGCTCGTGAGTTTGTTGCCAAGGTGAAAGAGCAGGCTTTGGGTCAAGAAGTCTTAAAAGAGCTACAACCAGGGCAAGCTTTCGTCAAAATCGTCTATGATGAGCTGACCGAGATGATGGGTTCGGCAAATCAGTCTTTGGAAATGACGGGCAAACCGCCAGTGGTGTATCTCTTGGCAGGCTTACAAGGTGCGGGTAAAACCACCACTGCAGGTAAGTTGGCGAAATTTTTGCAAGAAAAGCAAAAGAAAAAAGTCATGCTGGTGTCGGCAGATGTGTATCGTCCTGCGGCGATCAATCAGCTGGAATTTGTGGCAGGTCAAGTCGGTGCGATGTTCGTGCCGTCTAGCACCAGTGAAAATCCGATTGACATTGCCAAGCGTGCCATCGAAGAGGCAAAATTAAAATACGCCGACATTTTGATCATCGATACGGCAGGTCGCCTTGCCATTGATGAAGAAATGATGAATGAAATCAAGGAATTGACGGCGGCTGTCACTCCAACTGAGACTTTGTTTGTCGTGGATAGCATGACAGGTCAGGACGCTGCCAATACCGCCAAAGCGTTCAATGACGCACTGCCTTTGACGGGCGTGATTTTGACCAAAACCGACGGCGATGCTCGTGGTGGTGCGGCATTGTCCGTGCGAGCGATTACTGGTAAGCCGATTAAGTTTTTGGGGCGTGGCGAAAAACTTGAAGCGTTGGAGCTGTTTCACCCTGAGCGTATCGCCCAGCGTATTTTGGGCATGGGCGATGTGCTGAGCTTGGTTGAGGAAGTTGAGAGTAAAATCGACCGTGAGCAAGCCGAGCGCATGGCGAAAAAGCTGCAAAAAGGCGGCGAGTTTGACCTTGAAGATTTGCTCAACCAATTCCAGCAGATGAAAAATCTTGGCGGTATGGCAGGGTTTTTGGACAAAATGCCGGGCATGGGCGGCGCTGACCTACAAAAAGCGATGGAAGAGGCAAAGCCTGAGGAAAAAGTCAAAGAAATGGAGGCACTCATTCACTCCATGACGCCATTTGAACGCCAAAATCCAGACAAGATTACGCCAAGTCGCAAACGCCGTATCGCCGCAGGTTCTGGCAAGCAAATCCAAGATGTCAATCGCCTGCTCAAACAGCACAAGCAGATGGCAAAAATGATGAAAATGATCAGTCGACCTGACGGCATTGGCAAGATGATGAAAGCGGTGCAGGGTCTGACGAAGGGTATGTCTGGCGGTGGTCCGTTGTTTGGTGGCAATGCCAATGCTGGCAATCCATCTGGCATGAATGAGACACAAATGCGTCAATCTATGGCAGATTTGGGGCTTGATCCGAACAATATGCCAAGCATGGAAGAAATGCAAAAGCAAATGCAAGCGATGGAAAATCAATTTCCAAATTTCAAAAAACGCTTTTAAGATTTAAGCCTTTGACCAAATTTAACCTAACGACAAGTAGCACCCAGCCTTGGGTGTTCTTGTGTTTTTATGGAAATGATGTATGACCAAGCTACTCGCCTTAGATACGGTGTTTGAGCAATGTTCGGTGGCGATTTTGGATAATGATATGGTGCTTGCCGAAACAACCATCGCTGGCAGTCGTGGGCAGACTGAGACCATCTTGCCGATGATTGATGAATTATTAAAAGAAACTAAATTATCTCTGGCTGATTTTGATGTATTGGCGTTCAACCGTGGACCAGGGGCGTTTAGTGGCATTCGTATCAATACCGCTGTGGTGCAGGCGTTGTCGTTTGCCCACGAGTTGCCGTGTGTGGGCGTATCTAGCCTTTATGCGCTTGCCAATGCGTTTTTTGTACATCGCAAAACCACGCATAATCTGGGCGAAAATGCCATCATCGCAAGCTGTATTGACGCTCGCCAAAACGAAGTGTATGCAGGATTTTATCAAGTCAAAAATGACAAACTTGTCACCATTAGCGATGAAAAACTTTTGGCGTATGGCAGCGAAGTGGTGGCGGATTTTGTGATTGGCAATGGTGGTGAATTTGTACAAACGGCTGGCAAAAAAATCACTTTAAATCCAACCGCCAGCGACATTGGTAAGATTGCTTATGTAGATTATCTTAATAATGGCGGTGTTACTGCCAAAAACGCCTTGCCTGTGTATTTACGCCATAATGCGTGGAAAACTTTGGCAGAACAAGGCAAAAAATAGCAAAAATCTGCCGTGCAGTCTTTGGGATTTCTTGATGAGAAATTCTATAAAAATTCTTTTAAAATCAATCATATAAGCTGAAAAATCACATGGATATTTTATTACTAATCAAAGCCGTCATCATGGGTATTGTTGAGGGGGTTGCCGAATTTTTACCCATTTCAAGCACAGGCTATTTGATTTTGTCCGCCGATTTAATGAATTTTTGGGACAAAGAAAAGCGGGATTTGTTCATTGTCTTTATTCAGCTTGGGGCGATTTTGGCGGTCATTTATGACTACTGGGGCAGACTTTGGACGGCGTTTTTGGGGCTTTTGACAGGCAGGGCGGATGGCATGGCGAACCCACGAGGCTTGGGGTTTGCCTTGATCATTGCGACTTTGCCTGTGATGGTGGTGGGATTTACGCTCAAAGATTTTATTACCGAAGTGCTGTTTCATCCGTTGGTCGTGGCGACCATGCTGATCGTTGGGGCGGTGCTGATCGCTTATGTTGAAAAGCACCCACGACCGATCAAGGCGGCGGAGGCTGAGGCGATTGATTTTAAAATGGCATTAAAAATCGGCTTGGCACAATGCCTTGCTCTGATTCCAGGGACTTCTCGTTCTGGGGCGACCATCATTGGGGCTTTGTGGTTTGGGGCGTCTCGCAAGGCGGCAACCGAGTTTTCGTTTTTCTTGGGCATTCCTGTCATCGTGGGTGCGGCACTGCTGGACTTATTGGATCATAAAGATGCGCTCAAAACAGGCGAAGACTGGGCGATTTTGGGCGTAGGAACGCTGGTGTCTTTTGTGGTGGCTTTGCTGTGCATTCGCTTTATGGTGGCGTGGGTTTCCAAAAAAGATTTTATGATTTTTGCGTATTTGCGTATCATCACAGGCGTGATTGTGCTGCTGGCGTATTTTTTGTTTGGCTATCAGATTCAAGGCTGATCCATGCAAGTATCAGTGATTGGCACGGCAGACGATGGGGTGGTTTTTGAGCGGTTGGTACAGCTAACTCAACAAAAAAATCTGCCTTTGGCGTTGTCTTTTCATACTTTGCCAAAATTAAGCGACAAATTCATCACATCATTTGCCAGTGAAAATGTAGGCAAGGCTATCATCACCATCGTCAAAAATACGCCCATGCTCATCAAGATTGATGGCGGCAGCGTGATAAAATCTTATCTTAATTGGCAGTCTTTGACCAAGCGAATCGTCAGTGCGGGGCGAAAATCTGAGCTGATTTTGCAGGCGTGCAGGCTCACTTCGGACATGACGGTGCTTGATGGTACGGCAGGCTTTGGGCATGACGGGCTGATTTTGGCAAGTACAGGGGCAAGCGTGGTCATGCTTGAGCAAAATCCGCTCGTCTCGTTGCTACTTTTTTATGAATATGAGCTGATGGGACAAAATATTAATTGGCAAAAATTGCTGTCAAGAATCAGTATTATGCACGGCAGTTTTTTTGATGTGTCTCTGGTGGCGAAGTTGCCAAGCGTGGATTTATTGTATCTTGATCCGATGTTTCCTGCCGACAGCTATTCGGCAAAGGTCAATAAAAATATGCAGATTTTGCATGAATTGGCAACACCGCCTGACAAGATGGATGAGCAAAATTTTTTGGCAATTGGCAAAACCAAGCTCAAAGATGGCGGAAAAATCGTGGTAAAACGCCCGATTTTAGCACCGTTTTTGGCGAATCAACCGCCCACTCAAAGCGTGGCAAATGACGCCATTCGTTTTGATAAATATGATTGGTGATACGATAAAATTCATACGATAAAAATTGATACGATAAACTTAAAAGGAGTGATGATGCAATACGAATATTTGGTGCTGTTTGTGGTGCTACTTATGACATGGCAAAATTTTTCGCTCAGACGCAAAATTAAACAGCTTTGGCAGGCGATGGATAAGCAAAAATACATCGCACGCTATGGCGAGCTGGTGCGTCAAAGCCAAGACCAAACAAAAGCGGTCAAGGCACTGCGTCAGGAATTTGGCGAGCTAAATTTATTGCAAGCGGTGGAAGTGAGCCAGATTTTTCATCAGCAAAACGCCCAAAGCCAACAGCCCGCCAAAAAAGATGAGCCAGTGGCATGACTTGGTCGGATAAAGTCATCGCTTGGCTACAATTAACTCGCTTTGATAAGCCTGTTGGCACGGAGCTTTTGCTGTATCCGACTTTGTGGGCGTTGTTTTTGGCGGCGGCAGAGTATGGCAGATTGCCCAGTGTTAAATTGCTGGTTGTTTTTACGCTTGGGGCGATACTCATGCGAGCGGCAGGCTGTGCGATTAACGACTTTGCCGACCGCAAGGTAGATGGGCGGGTCAAACGCACCAAATCTCGTCCTTTGGCGGACGGTCGGCTGTCGGCACGCACGGCGGTTTGGACTTTTGTGGGTTTGTCGCTACTTTCTGCGTGTTTGCTGTTTTTCTTGCCGTTGGCGGTGTTTTATTGGTCGCTTGTGGCGGTGGCTTTGGCATTTATTTATCCATTCATGAAACGCCATACGCACTTGCCGCAGGTGGTGCTGGCGGCGGCGTTTGGCATGAGCGTGCCGATGGCGTTTGTGGCGGTCAATAGCGAATTTGGCGGTGTGCCTGTTGTTGGGGCGACTGGCTGGCTGACCTTTATCGCTTATATGTGCTGGACGGTGGCGTACGATACGCAATATGCGATGTGCGACAAAGACGATGATGTGAAAATTGGCGTAAAATCAACAGCGATTTTGTTTGAAAGAGTGTTTGGAAAATATGATGTTTTAGCGATTGTTGGTTTGCAGGCGATATTTTTGGCAATCATGGTCGCATTGACATCTGGGCTGTTTGGCTGGTTGGTGGCTTGCTTGTTGGCGGTCATTTTGTCGGTGCTGTTTGCGGTGCAATATGAAAAAACCAAAACTCATGAACGCTTGGCGTGTTTTGCTGCGTTTCGCCATAATGCATGGGTGGGGCGAGCGGTGCTTGTTGTGATTGTGCTGGCGTGTGTGGTGCGGTATGGCATGGCGTGATTTTGCTAAAATCTCACAATTTCGCCACAAAATTTCGCCAATTTAGCCGTTCAAATGTGATATGATGGCGGATGATTGGCGTTAATAATAGCCAATAGCTAATGGATTTTAACCGTAATATTTTAACCATAATAATGAACTTGTGTGTATGATGAATACCGATTTTACAACAAAGACTGATTTTATCCCAGAGGCGATTACCGCCATTCGCACCGAACAGCGAGCGCTCGACTTACTCATTGATGAGCTTGATGAGCGATTTAATGAGGCGTGTCGCACGATTTTGGCGTGTGATCGCCGTGTGGTCATCACTGGTATGGGTAAGTCAGGGCATATCGGTCGCAAGATTGCCGCTACGCTTGCCTCGACAGGTACGCCTGCGTTTTTTGTGCATCCAGGGGAGGCAGGGCATGGCGATTTGGGTATGCTGGTCAAAGGCGATGTGCTGATTGCCATTTCTAATTCTGGCGAGTCTGATGAGATTCGTATGTTGATTCCTGTGGTGAAACAGCTTGGCATTCCGCTTATCAGTATCAGCCGTGATAAGCGTGGCTTTTTACCGCAAGCTGCTGATGTCGCTTTGACATTGGGCAAATCTGAAGAGGCGTGTCCGCTTGGGCTGGCGCCGACTTCTAGTACGACAGCGACGCTGGCTTTGGGCGATGCGTTGGCGGTGGCGTTATTGCACGCTCGTGGTTTTACCAGTGATGATTTTGCTTTGTCGCACCCAGCAGGGGCATTGGGGCGCAAACTTTTGACTCGTGTGCAAGATTTGATGCACGCAGATGATTTGCCCGTGGTCAAGCAAACCGCCAGTTTGCACGACACGCTACTGGTCATGACGAGTGGTCGCTTGGGGCTTGCGGTAGTGGTTGATGACCGTGATGGCGTGGTGGGTGTCTTTACCGATGGCGATTTACGCCGAAAACTTGCTGAGCGTGTGGATTTGAGTGTAAAAATTGGCGACATCATGACACAAACGCCTAAGCACACCACAGGCGAGGTGCGTGCATCGGACGCTTTGAGCATGATGAATGAATATGGTATCGGACAGCTTTTGGTGCTAGATGGTGGTAAATTGCAAGGCGTATTAAGCATTCATGATGTAGTACAAGCAGGCGTAAGCTAAGGATAAAACATGACAACAGTCGCAACCAAAGCCAGTAAAATCAAGCTCCTTGCCATGGATGTTGATGGTGTATTGTCCGATGGTAAAATCATCTATAATGCGGATGATGTGGAAACCAAGGCGTTTCATGTGCATGATGGCGTAGGCTTGGTCGCTTTAAAAGAGGCGGGCGTCGTGCTTGCCATCATCACAGGACGAAGTTCGCCCATGGTCGCTCGCCGTGCCAAAGAGCTTGGCATTCATCATGTCGTGCAGGGGCGAGAGGATAAATTTACCGCATTGTCGGCATTGGCAGGTGATCTGGGCTTATCATTGGATGAATGTGCTTATATGGGCGATGATTTGCCAGATTTAAAGGCGATTCGTGAGGCAGGGTTGGGCATAAGCGTGCCAAATGGTGCGGACATTGTCCAAAAAACTGCCGATGTCGTGACCACTAAGGCGGGTGGCTACGGTGCGGTCAGAGAGGCGTGCGAGCTGATTTTGCAAGCACAAGGTAAGTACGATGATTTTATTCGTAAATTTTTATGATGACTTTTTTAATCAAAAAGACCAGTATGACTGATAAAATGGCGATGAGCGCATGAATGCAAGAATTTTGAGCATACTTGGGGTGATGGCACTGATGGTGGCGGCTTGGTTTTTTTATCAAGAGGATGCCAGCATTGAGCCTGCGGTGCCTGCCAAACCTGAGGTGGCTTATGAAGTGACTGAAATCCAAGCGGTGCAGACCAACGAAGAGACGGGCGAGGTGGAATACACGCTGACCGCTGACTCTTTGGTACAAAATGCTGATGGCAAAGACGAAATGCTGGGGGCGGTATTAAACTGGCAACCACCAAGCGGCGAGGCATATACCATCACCGCCAAGCGTGCCACTTTGGAGCAAGCGACAGGAGACTTAAAGCTGTATGATGGCTTTGTATTGACCCGAGAGGCGACCGCTGATAAGCCTAAGCTTGTGTTTGAGGGTGGCACCCTTGTGGGAAATACCAAGTCTCGCAAGCTGTCGAGCGATGAGCCATTATTGGTGAAAAATGGCGAGGACAGCTTTCGTGCTCAGGCGATGACCGCAGATCTGAATGCCGGCGAATATGAGTTTAGTCAAATCGAAGTGCTGTATCATGCCGCCGAGCGTAAAGACGAGCCGCTGTTTTGATGCGTCATGAGAAGTGGGCAAACTGATGCTTGCAAATATTGTTAAATTTTAAGATTTATTCATTGTTTGGTTACTATCTATTTTAAAATTAATTGAGAAAATTATGCCAATTTCTACTTTTATCAAGCCTGCACTTGTCGCCGCCATCACGGTTTTGACTCTTACCATGACAAGTGCTAATGCGTTGCCCTCTGATGCCAATCAGCCAATCCGTCTGCTTGCTGATAGAGCAACTTATGTGGAGCGCACAGGGGTGACGACTTACTCGGGTAATGTCACCATCGAACAAGGCACGCTAAAAATCGCCGCCGACAACATCACGCTAAATCTGAGCAACGACCGAAAAATCACCAGTGCTGTCGCCACAGGTCGTCCTGCGACTTTTCAGCAAGTCATCACCCAAGAAAAAGGGCTTGCCAAAGGACAGGCGAATCGCATTGATTATAATGCTGTGACAGGCATCGTGACGCTGACGGGCAATGCCAAACTGACTCAGGCTGGCTCAAGCTTTGCAGGCAATACCATCCGTTATAGCCTAAAAGCAGGCGATGTGGAGGCAAATGCAGGCGGTGGTCAGCGAGTCGAGCTCATCTTTCCGCCCACTGGCAGCGGCTCGCATCAGGGTCTGCGTTGATGAGTTCTGTGGTTGAAAATTTGTAAGATTTTTAAGGAAAGCTATGTCAAATGTGGCATTAAAAATGCGTCATCTGGGCAAGCGCTATGGCGAACGCTGGGTGGTCAAAGATGTGTCCTTTGAAGTCTGGCAAGGTCAAGTTGTGGGCATTTTGGGACCAAATGGTGCGGGCAAGACGACCAGTTTTTATATGGTCATCGGTCTTGTGCCGATGGATCGAGGGCAGGTGCTGTTTGGTGATGCTGACATCTCCAAAAAATCCATGCACGAGCGAGCTGCTCAGGGCATAGGCTATCTGCCCCAAGAGGCGTCCATTTTTAGAAAGCTCACCATCGAGCAGAACATCTTATCAATCTTGCAAATGCGCAAGGATTTGGATAAGACTGCTCAATTACAAGAGCTTGAAAAACTCATGGCGGAATTTCACTTAGAGCATGTGCGTCATTCTTTGGGCATGAGTGTCTCAGGGGGTGAACGCCGCCGCTGCGAAATCGCCCGTGCTCTGGCAAGCGATCCGAAATTTATCTTGCTTGATGAACCCTTCGCTGGTGTCGATCCCATCTCGGTGGGCGACATTAAAGATGTCATCAGCGCTTTAAAAGAGCGCGGCATCGGTGTGCTCATCACCGACCACAATGTGCGAGAGACACTATCCATCTGCGAAAAAGCCTACATCGTCTCTGAGGGTGCCATCATCGCTGAGGGGTCGCCAGAGGACATTTTGGCGAATGAATTGGTGCAAAAAGTCTATCTGGGCAAGGACTTTTCGGTTTAGGCGTATTTTTTTAAGTCATTGAATTTTTAAGAAAGTGTAGGGTTGAGTGAAACGAAAATCCAGCTTTTGTAGGTTGGGCTCTGCTTGCGAAAACCCAACAAATTCAACGGCTTACACAAAAAATTTTGGGTTACGCCAAGCTTTCCTAACCCACAAAAGTTGTCTTACTTTATCGGCTCGCTTGATGTACTCC
Source organism: Moraxella nasibovis (assembly GCF_029581575.1). Lineage (NCBI taxonomy): Bacteria > Pseudomonadati > Pseudomonadota > Gammaproteobacteria > Moraxellales > Moraxellaceae > Moraxella > Moraxella nasibovis. Next base: position 882,002 of record NZ_CP089975.1, read on the forward strand.
AATCTTTAATCTAAAACAATCAACATGGCAAAAAAATCATCTTCTTATGTCTGCCAGTCCTGTGGGGCAAATTTTGGCAAATGGTCTGGACAATGTGCCGACTGTGGTGAGTGGAATTCCTTGGTGGAGGCGCCTGATGTCGCCATGCCACACCACAAAGCCGCCAAAAAAACCGCCGCCACCGCCAAGACTGCCAACTATGCAGGGGCAACTTCTGGGGTCATGAACCTTGATGAAGTGGGGGTGACGCTAGAGACCCGTATGCCGACGGGCATTGGCGAATTTGACCGTGTGCTGGGCGGTGGTCTGGTGGCAGGCTCGGTGGTGCTGATCGGTGGCGACCCTGGCATTGGCAAATCCACCATTTTATTACAAACCGCCACCAACATGGCAAGCAGTGATTCGCTGGCAGGTTCGGCGCTGTATATCACGGGCGAAGAAAGCTTATCGCAAGTCGCCATGCGTGCTAAAAGATTGGGGTTGCCTACCGACCGCCTAAGGGTGCTTGCCGAGACCAATGTGGATACCATTTGTTTGGCGCTTTCTACAGAACAGCCTGCGGTGGTGGTCATTGACTCCATTCAGACTCTATTTACCGACATGATTCAGTCCGCCCCTGGTGGTGTGGCTCAGATTCGTGAGTCGGCGGCGATTTTGACTCGCTATGCCAAGCAGACAGGGACGGCGTTGTTTTTGGTGGGTCATGTCACCAAAGAAGGGGCGTTGGCAGGTCCTAGGGTGCTTGAGCATATGGTAGATACGGTGCTGTATTTTGAAGGGGAGTCGGACAGTCGCTTTCGCATGATTCGTGCCGTCAAAAATCGTTTTGGGGCGGTCAATGAACTGGGTATTTTTGGCATGACCGATACAGGTCTAAAAGAAGTTGCCAACCCTTCGGCGATATTTTTAAGTCGTTATGAAAGACCGATTGCAGGTTCTGTGGTGATGGTCAGCCGTGAAGGTACTCGCCCGCTACTGGTGGAAGTGCAGGCGTTGGTTGATGATGCACACGCTCAGCCCAGACGCATGGCGTTGGGGCTTGATTATCAGCGTCTGTCCATGCTGCTTGCGGTCATGCACCGTCATGGCGGTATTTACACCAGTGGGCAAGATGTGTATGTCAATGTGGTGGGCGGCGTTAAAGTCATGGAGACTGGCTCGGATTTGGCGGTATTGCTTGCCTGTGCGTCCAGCTTAAGGGAAAAGGCATTACCGCCACGCCTTGCGGTATTTGGCGAAGTGGGTTTGTCTGGCGAGATTCGCCCTGTGCCAAACGGACAAGAACGCCTGCGTGAAGCGATGAAACATGGTTTTACGCACGCCATCATTCCCAAGGCCAATGCCCCAAAAGCCGACAGCGAGCAGTTTTCTGGCATTCAAGTCATTGCGGTGGATCGGCTAGATGATGCCATCAGTCGTGCTTTTGATTTGGTATGAATCAATCCCAATAAAAAAAGACAATCTGCTATGGATTGTCTTTTTTATTGGGATTTATTTTGGGTAATTTATTTTGGGTAGTTTTGCGATGGGTTTACAATCTTTTTAAGGACCATCAACTCGTTCAATGATGACATTGCCTGTACCACGCTGAGTCAGCCCGATGGCTTTGGCGGCACCATAAGACAGGTCAAGCACTCGGTCGCCTTGGAAAGGACCACGGTCATTGACACGCACCACGACAGATTTGCCGTTGTCTTTGTTGGTCACACGAATGTAGCAGTTTAGGGGTAGTGAGCGATGAGCGGCGGTCAAGGCGTTCATGTCAAAAGTCTCGCCATTGGCGGTTTTTTTGCCGTGGAATTGCCGACCGTACCAAGACGCCAGACCAGTTTGTTTGAATCGGTTCACCGTATTAGATGCTACGGCGGTCAGCTTTTCAAGCACAGGTTCGTCTTTTTTGGTAGATGAGCCAGACTGCGCCAAAAGCGGACTGCTTAGGCTCAGTGATGTTGGCTGGCGAGTCGATTTGACAAGGCTTGATGCACCACTGTGCTGGCGTGTCAGTTCGCTCAGTACTCTGTCGATGTTCGTGCCTGCTTGATCGGCAGCCATCGCTGGCAGTGCTTGCGCCGTACCAACAGCGATGCTGGCGCCAAGTAAGTACTTTGTGATGTATTTCATAACAACCTCTTTTGGGTGATTGATGCACAAAACCCAACAAACCGCTGATGGGGTAAAAATGCACATCAAGCCCTAAATTGACAGCGCAAAAAAGCCATCACATGGGCAACTATATTTTGATGTTTTGCCATAAAAGCAAATCCATACAAACAACATGGGGATAAATCGCCAAAAATTCAAGCTTTTGGCAAAATATCTAAATCAATGGATGCAAGTGTTTTAACCAAATGTGTTGTGCAATTTGGCTAATGGATTGATTAAATAACAAATCGTCCGTCTTTGTACGCATAAAAAGCTTAAAAGCGGTGCTTGTCTTTATTTATATGGTAGCACGATTAAAATAAATTACAAGTATATTAAATCCATAAAAATCATGCACTTAGAAGAATATTTGCTTGCTTGTGTTCATCATAAGCGGTGATTTTTTGGAATAAAATCCCGCATCTTTTGCTGATTTGATAAATCTTCATTGATGCTGATGCTTGGTAAGTATGTGCTAGGGGCAGCTGTTTTAAGCTGGTGATTTTTTAGTTTATCTTAATAAAAATGGTGGATTTATCTTACTAATTAATAAAATCCGCTTGCGACTAGGTGGTCTTTTGGGTGTGGGTATGGACGCAGGTGAGCAAGCCAAAGCCCGCCATCAGTGTGATGATTGCCGTGCCGCCATAGCTGATGAAGGGGAGGGGAACGCCAACCACTGGCAAAATGCCGCCGACCATGCCGACATTGACAAACATATATACAAAAAAAGACATCGACAGCGAGCCTGCAAGCAGTCGGCAGTATGGGTCAGGATTGACAAGGGCGATATATAGCGACCGAGCCAGCAGGCAAAGATAAAATAGCATCAGCAAGGACACGCCCGCCAAACCAAACTCTTCGCTGAATGCAGCAATGATGAAGTCGGTGTGACCTTCGGGTAGAAAATGCAAGTGAGACTGTGTGCCTTCAAGGTAGCCTTTGCCAGTCATACCGCCTGAGCCGATGGCGATCTTGGACTGAGTGATGTTCCACCCTGAGCCAAGCATGTCTGCCTCAGGGTTTAGCAGGGTCATGACTCGGGTTTTTTGGTAATCGTGCATGACAAATTGCCACATAAAAGCCACCAATGGCACGCTAAAAAGCACCGCCGAGCCAATCATCCACCACGGCAAGCCCGCCAAAAACAGCACAAAAATCCCACTTGATGCCACCAAAAGCGAAGTGCCTAAGTCTGGCTCTTTGGCGATGAGCGCCACCGGCAAAAGAATGATGCCAAGCGTGATGGCGACCGTCTTGATGCTCGGCGGCGACTCCCGACCAGACAGAAACCACGCGCACATCATCGGCATGCCAAGTTTCATAAACTCTGACGGCTGTACGCTACCAAAGCCGGGAATGCGAATCCAGCGCTGCGCCCCCATCCGCACCTCGCCAATCAGCTCCACCAAGATGAGCAAAAACACGCCCAAAGCATAAAAAATCGGCGTCAAAGTACGATAAAAACTTGGTGGAATCTGTGCCATGACGATCATCACGGTGAAGGCAATGCCAAAGCTTACCATCTGCCGCATGACCATCGCCATGTCTTGTGTTGATGCGCTGTATAGAACGGTCAGCCCGATAAAACAAATCGCCAAAAGCAGCATCGTCAGCCACGGATCGATGTGCAGACGCTGCCAAAGCGTCGGTTCAAGGTCTCGTCTTAGATGATGGCTTTGGCGTGAAAATCGATATTGCTGACTGGTCATGACATCGCTTGCTTGATTTAGAATTGGGGCGAAAGACGGATTAAAAAACTTGATAGTTTAACCGATATTGGTGAAATTTGATAGTGCTTTGTGCATTTTTATACGGTTTTTGCGTCTCTGTCTGGTGTGGCTGTTCTTGGCTTGGTCGAGCTTTGGCAGTTGCTGCTGAGGCAAATCTGCCGATGGATGACTTTGATGGTCATTGATGGTCAAAATTGATAAAATATTAAAAATACCCTACAATAATGGCGATGATTCATCGTATTTTATCCAAAAAATCTTTGCTCTTAAAATCTGGAATGACCATGACAGCACCTCAAAACAATGCTTTTTGCAAACTGCCTCATAAAAACACAGCTTGGCACTCATCAAGGCTGAATCGATATGGCGGTCTTATTAGGGTGTCTGTCATGGCATCTGCGGCTGTATGGCTGGCGGCGTGCGCCTCCACAGCTGTACCACCAAGCTCAAACAAGCCCCAGACTCAAACGACCACAAGCAAGCCTGAGCGCCAAAACCCCGCGCGCCAAACAGCAGCACCCAAGCAGGTGAATGTCTATCATGGAGATCATCACGACCACGACCACGCAAGCTTGCATACGATGGGTGCGGATGTCGGAACTCGGGCGCATTTTACCGCTTGGCTTTCGGCACGCCCGCATCAGGCGGCAGAAGTGGCAGGCTATGAGCGTTATTTGACAAGTCGAGTGGGTACAGGCAAAGTGCCGCCCATGCATGAGCTTTTGACGACGGCACGCTCATGGCAAGCGTGCGGACATGAGCCTTATGAAGTGCCGCCCAGAGCGCTCTGGGATGCGATGATTCCTACCATCATGCTATTCAATGATTTAAAAGCTCGTGGCGTGCTGCCAGCAGGCACACACATTCGTTCGGTGTATCGCAGCCCTGAACTCAATCGCTGTGCAGGCGGTGCGGTAAGTAGCAAGCACATGACCAATGGTGCGATGGACATCTGGGTGCCAAGCATCGACATGGGCAGTCATGAGATGTTTAATTTGCAAAATCGGCTGTGCGAATACTGGCTGTATGAAGGCAGGGGGCGTGACTTTGGTCTTGGGCTTTATGCCACAGGTGCAATCCATTTGGACACACAAGGCTACCGCAAATGGGGTGCGCAATTTTCCGAAAGTCACTCCATCTGCCGCATTTCACCGCCAAAGCAGGAAAATCTGTGATGACTCATACGGTCAACTTCATTCAGCAGGTTAATATTTTACAAGGGCTTGGCGTGACACATTGGGTGCAAAAAAGCACACCAACCATCATGCTCAATCATCGCACCGACCGCTTTGCTGACTTTGATGTCGATGGCGCGGACATTAAGGTGTCAGACGCCATGCCAGATACTGCCGATGCGACAAGACTTGTAAAGTCTGATTTGAATGACGCCAGCCCAAGCGACGAGAGAGGCGCTGATGGGCAAACGCAGCCGTCAAAGATGGTGGGTGAGGGCAAGGCCGACAGTGATGATGCCCAAAAAGCGTTCAATGCCAATGAATTTCATGTGCAGCCTGAGCGTGGTCTTGGGGGTGATGCTGATAGCTTTGATGTCAATGCTGACATAAGGTACGAGCTTGAAGGCGTGCGAGCGGGTGAGTGGATACTCGTGGCGGATGTGGCGCAGATGAACACGAACGAGCAGTCGATTTGGCTGTCGTTAAAGTCGGCGTTGGTGACTTGGGCAGATCAGCATGGGCGACCTTGTGGCGAGCACCGCCTGAGCTATCCGATGAGTGATGAGCTGCCAGGCTCGCCTGATCTTGCACAAAAATGCTTAGATGGCTTTGTCGTGTATTTGCAGATGCTTGATGCATTTACCCAAAAAGTAGCATTTTTGAATGATGTGCCAGACGGAGTGGACTATTTTGGAGAAGTGGTCGATTTGCCAAGTTTAAAGCAGATGGCTCATGATGTTACATTTAAGAAAGTACTTTGGCAACAGGTGGCGGTGGCTTGAATGCACCTTGAATGTGACAAAATCAATCATCGTGCATGACATGCGCTTTATATCATGACGATGTTTGGTTTTTGATGTTTATTGTGACATTCGTGCCAAATCAAATGGCGGGCATGAGTCACCCGACTAAGCTGACCCCTGCGCCAGACAGTTTGCTTGCACCATTGGCGCCTTTATGCACGATGATTTGCGTGCCGATGCGCTCTTTGAGACTGGCGACATGAGAGATGATGCCGATCATCCTACCTTCTTCTTGCAGGGCATCTAGCGTGGCAAGTGCGATGTCGAGAATCTCCTCATCGAGCGTGCCAAACCCTTCATCCAAAAATAACGAGTCAATGCGAATGTTTTCGCTGCTCATCATCGACAAACCCAGCGCCAAAGATAGGCTGATGATAAAGCTTTCACCGCCAGACAGATTTTTGGTGCTGCGCTCCTCGCTGCCTTGCTGTGTGTCTATGATATTGATTTCTAAGAGTTTATTGTCATCGCTGGCATGGCATAAAATATAGCGTTCGCTCATGCGTGCCAGCACTTGATTGGCATAAAACAGCATGGCTTCTAGCGTCAAACCCTGCACAAAATTGCGGTACTTTTTGCCCTCTTTTGAGCCGATGAGTTCATTTAGCTTAGCCCAGACTTCGATGTCTTTGGTTTTTTGTTGAATCTGAGCGCGCAATGCGGCTTGTTTGCTGCGTTCTTGGGCGGCGTGGTCTAGGATTTGTTGGTTTTTACCTAAGTTTTGTAGAAGGTTTCGCTGAGAGTGTTGTAAGGCGTTTCTTTGGGCTGTCAGATCATCGGCATTTAGCTTGGCGGTGGATGGCATCAGTGCTGCCAGCAGTTCTTGCTCTTGCTCCAGATTTTCTTTGGTTTTGCTGATGGCGTATTGTAGCGTTTGCGATTGTTCTTGTAGGCGCTGTCTGTCCTCATCGCTTAGGCGCGCCGCCAAAAATTGTGCCTCATCAAGAAAGCCTTTTGCCAATAAAGCGCCGCCAAAATCCTGCCAAGACTCATCAAAACTTGTGCGTAATTTGTCCAGCTGACGACTCGTCTCCGACAGCCTGTCGCCAAGTGAAGTGAGTGCACTTTGATGCAAAGTGTGCGCCTCTGTACTTTGAGTCAGTAAATTAGTGGCAAGTTTGATGCGCTGTTTTAGAGCGCTTTCTTCATCATCGACGATTTTTTGACCAAATAAATCTTGTCTTTGACTTTGTAGCTTGTGCGTCTTTTGCAAGATGTCGTCAAGCTTTTGTGCGGTGCTGTCTTGTAGCTGCGACAAGCGCTCTTGGTCTTTTTGATGATTGCTAAGATGAATGGCGATGTTATCCAAAGTGCGTTCAAGCGCTTGTCTGGTATGATGTGCCTGTTGAGATGCTTGATGAATCACACTTAATTTATTAATATTGTCTAAAATATCTTTATAAAAATCGTCATACGGTATTGACGCATTTTCGCTTTGCACTGGCAAAGTGATTCCATGTTTGTGTAGGGTGGTGGTGAGTCTGGCAATGCTGTCTTTGATGGCATCGCTCAGCTCGGCAGACTCTGTGCAAATTTTGGAGAAATCTTGCTCCACAAAACCAAGCTGATCTCTTATTGAGCTGCCTTCATGCTGGATGTTGAGAAGCTGATCTTCATATTGCTTAATGTCTTGAAGGCTTCTTTGTAGCTTGGGTGCGAGCGCTTGATGGTGGCTTAATGCTTGATTGAGCGCATCAATTTTGTCTTTGCAGGCGGTGAGCATCTCAATAAGATGGCTGTCGTCTTTTTCATCAAGGCTGATGTCATCAAGGCTTGTGATGCCATGAGCTTGGGCATGGTTTTTGATTTCATGGATTTTTTGATTCAGTGTGCTTTGCTGTGTGCGTAGCTGCTGTAATTTTTCATTAAGATTTTCTAAATTATTTTTGGAGATAATTTGCTTTGCATTGGCGTCGCTTAGCTCGTCAGTCAGCTGAGTGATTTTTGCCTTGGTGTGTAATATGGCATCATCAGTGCTGTCCTCAGACTTTTGCTGTGGCATGAGTTTATTGGGGTGTTCAAGGGAGCCGCACAGCGGGCAGGGCTTGCCGTCTTGTAGATGCGACAGCTGCTTTTGCAGGGCTTTTATTTCAAGTTGTAAGGTTTTATTTTCCTCCAAGCTTGAAAGTGTGGTGTGCTCGTGGCTTAGAGTTTGGTTTAGCGTGTCGATGTGCGTGCGGTATTTGCCAAGCTGCTTGGTTTCATGATGGATGTCGGCGCTTGTGGTCTGCACCGCTTGATGCACTGTGTGTAGCTCTTGCAAGGTGTTTTTGAGCTGATTTTGCGTGTGCAGCTCTTGGCTTGTGCGCATGCCTTGCTCGCTTAGGTGGTGCTCATCAAGCTGTGAGATGGACAGCGCTAGACAGTAGTTGTTTTTGAGTGTCTGGTGCGTATTTTGATGCTTGGTCAAGGCATTGTTCAGCTGTTTGTATTCATCGCGCTTTTGCGTCAGCTTTGTTTGTAAGTCGTCCAAATGTCGCTTGGTGTTAGCCATGCTGATGTCAAGGCGTTTGGCATGGCTGATTTGCCGTGCAAGCTCGCTAAGGTGCGCATTTAAAAACCCCAGATCTTGCCCAAGGTCATCGCTGGTATGGCGGATGGATTGCAGCTCTTGAAGTTTGTTTTGGGTGTCGCATTGCTTGGCAAGGCTTTGCTTGATGGCGTGGTTGAGCGCATCCATTTGCGCAAGCTGCTGATCGTGCATGTCTTTGAGCTGCCGATGTTCGCCATTTAGAGCAAACAGTGTCTCGTCCAGTCGGCGCACTTGACGAAAAATCTCGGCATGATCCGCCTCATCTTTTTGTGCCAAAAGCAATGCATCACGGGCTTGGTTTTTTTGATGAAGGCTTTCATCGCTGTCTTTTTGGCGGCGTTCAAGCTCGCTTTTTAGTGTGTTTTGAGTCAGGTAAAGTTGGTTTTGCTGGTTTTTGAGCTGCTGAATGTGCGCATACTGGCTTTGTAGCTCATGGGCTTTGTTGGCGTTTTCTAGGGTGGTGAGACTGGGGCGAAAATCATCAAAGGCGGCTTGATGCATCAAGAGTTGTGCGCTAAGATTGCTGATTTTTTGTTCGTGATGGGATTTTTGTTCAAGCTGTTTTAGCGCAGTTTCAAGGCGTTCAATACTGTCTTCTTGCTGGTCTAGTGCAGCCTTATCATCAGCGATGGCAGCAGACAGGGCGGCAAATTCCTCATCGCTCATGACGGCGTGATCTGTCAGCTTGTCCTGCAAGGCAGTCAGCTCCAAGCGTTTGGCTTTCTCGGTTTCAAAGGCTTTGGCGCTGATTTGGGCGTAGATTTCTGTGCCGGTGATTTGCTCTAAGATCTCGCCTTTCTCGCCAGCATCCGCCTTCAAAAAAGCCGCAAAATTGCCTTGTGCCAGCAGCACCGAACGGGTGAATTGCTCAAAATTCATGCGCATGATTTCCACCGCTTTTTTGTCACATAGGCTTGGCTTGGTCTCTAAGATTTTGCCGTCATCATCGCCTGGATGCTTGATAAGGCTGATCTCTCGGCGGATGGCTTGCAGCTTGCCATCTGTCTTGCCGCCAGCTCGCCGCTGCTGCCAGTTGAAGCGATAGCATTCGCCGCCCATGCTGAGCTCAACTTGTGCCATGCATTCGCTTGTGCCAAGGCTCATCAGCTCATTGTGCGTGGCGCTGATCTGCTTGATGCGTGGTGTTTGCCCATAGATGGCAAGGCAAATGGCGTCCAAAATGGTGGTTTTGCCCGCCCCAGTCTGCCCGATGATGGTAAAAATGCCGTCACGCTCATAGGCATCGTCCGTAAAATCAATGTGCCAGCTGCCTTTTAGGGAGTTGAGATTGGTGAATGTCAGGCTTAAAATTTTCATGGTCTTAATGGGCTTAATGTGTTAAGTAGGCTTATTGTGCCTGAGAGTCGCTGCTGTGAATGTCGGCAATGAGTGACTGATAAGCGTGTTTTAGGGTTGGTCGGTCGTCATCGCTGATGTCTTGTTTGTCAAGTAATTGCTCAAACACCTCCATCTCATCAAGCTGTTTTAGGCTTAAAGACTTAGGCTGTGTGCTGAGCGTTTTTTGGTAAAGCGTGCGATTTTTGATGCTCAGTGGCACGACCTTCGTTGAGTCGGTGAGCGCGCGAATCTCACTGGCAAGATTTGGAAGAAGGTCTTGCCCTGTATAGATGATTTCCGCCCAAATGCTGGTGTTTTGGCTGATTAGGTCGGTCAGCTGAGTGTTGATTTGCTCCCAGTCACCGCTGATTTGCACAAGCTGCTGAAAAACTGGCACGCTAAGTGGGTGAACGGTAGGGCGTGTGTCATCAAAATCGACGAGCAAAACTTGCTTGGGTTTGCCTGCCTCACCAAAGCCCATGGCAATCGGCGAACCGCAGTAGCGAATGTGCTCGCAATTTGCCACCTTCTGTGGGGCATGAATGTGTCCAAGCGCCACATAATCTATGCCATCATCAAAAATCCCCGAAGGAATCTGCCCCAGCGTGCCGACATAAAGCTCACGCATGCCATCATCCTTAGATGAAATGTGCGAGCCTGCGACAAACAGATGACCTGTGGCGATGATGGGAACCTTTTTATTAAATTTATCTAAAATGTCTTTTTGTAAATCTTTGGCGTGCTGACTGAGCGTGTCATAATGCTTGGCAATGCCCATGAAGGTGTCTTGCTCTTTGTTTTTGATGTCATCAAAGCTGGTACTGTCTCGCACATCTTTGTCTCGCAAATAAGGCACGGCAAGGACGATGACCTCAGGCTCATCATGATGATATAAAAGCAACAATTCATCGTCAATATCGGAGCTTGCCGTACCGATGACCTTGATGTCTAGGGCATTTAAGATGGATTTTGGTGCATCAAGAAAAGTAGGGCTGTCGTGATTGCCAGCAGTGATGATGACATGACGGCAGCCGCTTTTGGCGACCTGTCCCAAAAAGCGATAATACAGCTCTTGGGCTTTGTTGCTGGGCGTCATGGTGTCAAAGACATCGCCTGCCACGATGAGCATATCCACGGTGTGTTCATCGATGGCATTGATTAGCCAATCTAAAAAATTAGCAAATTCATGATAGCGCTGCTGATTATACAGTCGCTTGCCAAGATGCCAGTCAGAAGTGTGCAGTATTCGCAGAGTTTGTGCGTTTTTAGTGGGAATGGTGCTGATTTTTGTCATGGTTTTAAAAAAACCGCACAAAGGCGGTTTTGAAAAAAGATTTTTATGATTATAGCAGATTTTGGGGAAATTATACCACCGTTTTGACGGTTTTTGCTTTATCTAGGGCGGTATAAAGGCGGTTCACTTCATCGGCAGAAGTCAGGTATAATCTGGCTCTTAGGGCGTGAAATTTGCCTGTTCTTGACGGCTTGATTTGAATGCTGGCTGCATCAAATTCTGGGAAAATCTCCGCCAAAATCAGCGTCACTTCATGCAATAGGCTGTCGTGTTCGCCTTCGTGTCCGATGATGCTGATGGGATAATCCATCGGAAAATTCCAAAGCTCAGGGTTTTGGATTTCGGTGCGTTTTGCTCCCACTGCGGTGGGTTTTCGGTTTAGGTCGGTGAGTTTCATGATGTGCCTTTTTTTGATTTATGATGCTGGATAAATGGGGCGGGCTTGATAAATTTCAAGGCGTTTTGCTAAGATTGCTTTTATGAAGATAATAAAATAACCACACAAGGTGGCTATTTTATTTGTTATTTAATTGTCATTTTTAAAATAACAGCGTATCAGTCATTTTCCAAGAATGAACGCAAATGCTCAGAGCGAGAAGGGTGGCGAAGTTTACGCAATGCTTTTGCCTCGATCTGACGGATGCGCTCACGAGTCACATCAAATTGCTTGCCGACTTCTTCAAGCGTGTGATCAGACGCCATGTCAATGCCAAAACGCATTTTTAGAACTTTCGCCTCTCGCTCGGTCAGATTGTCAAGCACTTCACGAGTCGCCTCACGCAAGCCTTCGGCGGTGGCGCTGTCCACAGGGCTTGAGATGGTGCTGTCTTCAATAAAATCACCCAAGTGGCTGTCTTCATCATCGCCAATAGGGGTTTCCATAGAGATGGGTTCTTTGGCAATTTTTAGCACTTTGCGCACCTTTGCCTCGTCCATGTCTAGGCGTTCGCCCAGCTCTTCTGGCGTCGGCTCTCGTCCCATTTCTTGCAAAAGCTGACGGCTGACACGGTTGATTTTGTTAATCGTTTCAATCATATGCACAGGGATGCGAATCGTGCGCGCTTGGTCGGCAATGGAGCGAGTGATGGCTTGGCGAATCCACCAAGTCGCATAAGTTGAGAACTTATAACCACGGCGGTATTCAAACTTATCCACCGCTTTCATCAGACCAATGTTGCCTTCTTGGATCAGGTCAAGGAATTGCAAGCCACGGTTGGTGTATTTTTTGGCAATAGAAATCACCAGACGCAAGTTCGCCTCCACCATGTCTTTTTTGGCACGGCGAGCTTTGGCTTCGCCGATCGCCATTTGGCGAGCGACCGCCTTCATGTTTTTGACATCCATTTGTAGCTCGTTTTCGTGAGCTAGGATTTTTTCTTGCAGTTCAATGACTTCTGGTAAGACTTTTTCGAGCGTTTCGGCAAAGGCAGGCTTGCCCTCGATGCGCAGACGCAGCCAGTCTAGGTTGGTTTCGTTGCTTGGGAAAGTCTTTTTAAATTCGTCCACTGGCATTTTGCCACGACGCACGACCAATTTCATGATCTTGCGTTCGCTGTTTCGCACATCTTCATAGACCTCACGCATGAGTGCCATGACTTGATCGGACAGGCGGTTGTTGAGCTTGATGAGCATAAAACGAGATGCCAGCTCGTCATAAGCGGCTTTGGCTTTCTCGCTGCCACGACCATGCTTTTCTAGGGCTTTTTGAGATTTGGCAAATAAAGTCTGAATCTCTTCAAAACGAACACGCACCTCTTCTGGGTCAAGGTTGCTGTCGTCATCGCCACCAGCTGCATCCATGTCCTCATCGTCTTCGTCGCCATCATCGATGTCTCTTTCTTCTTGAATGCTACCAAGCTCGACTTCGGCGTCTTCTTTGAGCTCAAATTCTTCATCTTCAAGATTTAAAAAACCAGAGACGATGTCAGAGATTTTTTTCTCGCCAGTCTCGACCAAAGCGTATTCATCAAGCACAAATTTCACCGTACCTGGCCAGTACGCCATGATGTACTGCACCTCACGAGTGCCTTCCTCGATGCGCTTGGCGATGGCAATTTCGCCATCACGAGACAAAAGATCCACCGTGCCCATCTCACGCATGTACATACGCACAGGGTCTGTGGTGCGTCCCGGCTCGGTCTCAACGCTTGCAAGCACCGCCGCCGCCTCGTCTGCCGCCATGTCGTCTTCGCTGCCTGAGCTGCCCAAAATGATGTCGTCTTCATCGGGGGCGACCTCATAAATTGGAATGCCGACATCGGTCAGCATCTGCACGATGTCTTCGATCTGATCGCTTTCGGTGACGGAGTCTGGCAGCTGATCATTGACTTCGGCATAAGTCAAGTAGCCTTGTTCCTTGCCCAGCTGAATGAGTGCTGCTAATTGAGAATTGGAATGTTGTTCGCTCATGGATGCTCGCTTTTTATTATCAATTCTGGGATAAAATGGTGCATAGTATAGCACAGATGTTGGCTATGTGGGGGCGCTTGTGATGTTTTTAAAGCTTTTTGGGTGTTTTTAAAAGTTTTTGTGTATTTTTTCCAAAAACTCCCCAAAAACTCCCCAAAACAGAATGAATTTCAGCAAGTCGGCAAAAAAGCAATGCTCATCATTTCATCGTTATGTTCAGCAGGGAATTTTACCAAAAGAGTGGGGCGGCTGATTTTATATAAAGTGGTTTTGGTGTAAAATATCAATGATTTTGATATGATGGGAGATACAATGATGATAAAGCCAAAATTATGGTGTAATTCATTGAATTTGTTGGGTTTCGCAAGCAGAGCCCAACCTACGGGCTTTGATTTTCAATGGGAAAAAAGAATTAAGAATCTACCCATATTTTCAATAATTATGAAGGTGTTTTTATGAAAAATAATTTAGGTCATATATATCAAAATTTAGCTAATAGCTTATTAATTAATATGAGTTCTGAAAGTTGGGATAAAATTATTCTAAAATCAGATATTTTGAGAGATAATGCGAGTAGTATTCGTTTTATTCTTTATGATAAAGGAAGTGAGGTTAGCCAAGAACTGACATTTGAAACAGCATTTGCTATAAATGATTTGTTAATAGAATTAAGAAATATTATGCTACACAGCACAGGTCATCGCATTTGGGGCTTGTTATTTACCCTATACCCTGATGGCAATTTTGAAATAGAGTATGATTATAATAAACCAGAAGATTACGAAGAAAGTGATGATATTATCTTAGGTGATGAAATCAATCAATCGCTGGATAAATTGGGAATAAGATAACTTGTGATTTAATTTTCATGCAAAACTCAACTTTTTGTCTAAACTAAAATGGGTTGGTTGATGTTATCAACAGCCTATTTCCAAGCATGGTAAGCCCGTAGGCTTAGGTTGCCAACAGCGTAACCCAGCATTTATAGCGCAACTCATTGAATTTGTTGGGTGTCGCAATAAGAGCTCAACCTATGGGCTAAAATAATGGAAAATTCAGCTCGTAGGTTGGGTTGAACGATAGTGAAACCCAACATTTAAATTCAGCCCTTGATTTTGTTGGGTTTCGTAAACTCAACCCAACCTTGTATCTCACCACCAAGACTAGCTATCTTGGTGATGGCATGGTAGATTATACCATCACCCTAAGTTACTTGGTAGTTTCTACCCAACCTGAGTACTTTGATGCTGTCTCGTAGATTAAACCCAAGTAGCTTTCTTATCATCGTACAATCTGAATGGTATCCAAGCGCTTGATTGATTTTCAATCATGACGCTGAATGAACAAGGCTAGATGACAATGACTTATTATGTTGGTATTGATGTTAGCAAGCACAAGCTGGATGTGGCTTGGCTTAAAGAGTTAAGTACAATGAAAGTCAAAACCAAAGTCTTTAATAATCACTTTGATGACTTTGAACACATCATTCATTGGCTTAAAACCAATCTTGGTGCAAGTGTCAGCTTTAACGACATTCATCTTATTATGGAAGCCACAGGGGTATATCACGAACCTTTGGCGTATTATTTACACGATTTAGGCTTTAAAGTCTCTATCATCAATCCTGCCTTTGTCAAACACTATGCGGACAGTTTAGGCGTAAGACAAAAGACAGATAAAAAAGACAGTATTGTCCTTGCCAGATATGGCAGAGCCACCCACCCTGATGCTTGGATTGCCCCAAGTATTGAAGCTCGTCATTTAAAGTCTTTGCTTTCTCGTCTTGATGCTCTAAATGAAGACTTACAGCGAGAAGAAAACCGCAAAGAAAAAGCAGAAGTGGCAGACACAACCCCCATTGTTAAACAATCCATTGACGAGATGATTGTGGCATTAAAATTGGCAATCAGCAAATTAAACGATGACATTGACACTCATATCAACAACCACCCCAAACTTAAAGAAGAGCAAACACTCTTACAAAGCATCAAAGGAGTGGGACAGGTGGTGTCAAGACAAATGCTTAGTTTGTTTAATACCAAACAATTTAACAATGCCAAACAAGTCTCTGCTTTTTTAGGGTTGATTCCCAAACAACAAGAATCAGGATTGTTTAAAGGCAGATCAAGACTTGCCAAAACAGGCAATGCTCAATTAAGAGCTAAGCTGTATATGGCAGCAGTCGTTGCCACCAAGTACAATCCAGACATTAAAGACCAATACGAACGCTTACAACAAAATGGCAAATGCAAAATGCAAGCTTTATGTGCTTGTATGCGTAAATTGGTGCAAATCTGCTTTGGTGTGATCAAACACCAAACTCCCTACACCCCACAAGTTAGGATAGATAATATGGCTTGACAAGGGGTGGGGAGAGATGGTATCTACGGGCTGGACCAGGAACCGAACACAATCAAATTAAGAAATATGGCGACCGAGCATTTAAATAATTGGAATATATATGAAAAATTCAGTTTATGTTCTTTATCACACAAGAGTAGATAGCTTTGGTTGTGATAACGATAAATGTTTAGGAGTGTTTTCTAGCTTGGAAGAAGTGGAAAAAGCCAAGCAGTATGCCCTAAAACAAAAAGGCTTTAAGGATTATCCAGACGGCTTTTCTGCTGTTGAATATGAAATCAACAAGCAGGAATGGTTGGAAGGTTTTGGCGATTAACAAAAAAATGCGTTACCTTGAAAATACAAGGTAACGCATTTTTTACTTCAAATCCGCCACACAATACCTATCGCCCTTACTGCTGTAATTGCATTTACTTTCAATGACTTTCATACATAACCGCTTATCGTAATTACTGGTTTGTAGGCGTTGCAGGTTTTGGGCTTTCTCAATTTTGGCGGTTAAGCACGGCAGGCTGATTAGCGACAGCGTAACCTAAGCATTATGGCGCAACTCATTGAATTTGTTGGGTTTCGCAATAAGAGCTCAACCTATGGGCTAAAATAATGGAAAATTCAGCGATGATATGGGGATAATTTGCTATAATTAAAGGCTAACCACCCACCAAAAACACTCAAATTAAGGACAATCTATGCACAAGCTTTCTTTATCCATCGCCCTGCTGCTCGGCGCTGGTTTGGTATCATCGTCGGCTTTTACCAAGCCATCGGACGGCTATGCCATCAGCACCAATAATGCTTGTAAAGTTTATTACCACCCAGATTTAACTTACCGCCAAGTCAAATGGCATGGCAACTGCAAAGACGGCTATGCGGACGGTTATGGTGTTGCCACTTGGGGTTGTCAGCAAAATACAAACTGCGGTTATGCGGTGACTGGCACTTATGTTCGGGGCAAATTACACGGACGAGCCACCGCCCAAGCCCTAGACCCACAAGCCGAAGTTCAAACCATAACCGCCGATTATCAAAACAACATCGCCACAGGCTATGAAAAAATCATCTTTGATGATGGTAATGTCTACGAGGGCGAGCCCCAAAGCCACACCAAAATCTATCGTGGCACATTTGTATGGGGACAAAACAGCGAGTGGGCAGGCGACCGTTATGAGGGCGAGATGATTGGCGGCAGGCATCATGGTTTTGGCACTTATTGGTACGCCAACGCACCCTATGCAGGCGACCGTTACGAGGGTGAGTGGAAAGACAATGAACGCACAGGCAGGGGCAAATATTTCTTTGCCAATGGCGATTATTATGAAGGAGATTTTGTTAATAACTCAATGCATGGTACAGGTGTTATGCTTTATGCTAATGGCAACCGCTACGAGGGCGAATGGCAAAATGACTATCGCCACGGTCAGGGCAAATCCTTTTATGCAGAAGGCGGCTCATATGAAGGCGGCTGGCGATACGATCTAAAACACGGCAAAGGCAAACTCAACTACACAAATGGCGAGATTTACGAGGGGGATTTTGTGGATGATGAACGCCACGGTCAGGGTAAATTCATCTATAAGGACGGAGCGGTTTATGAAGGCGATTTTTGGCAAGATGAAATGATAGCACGGTAAGTTAGGTTGAACGAATGTGAAACCCAGCATTATGGCGCAACTCATTGACTTTGCTGGGTGTCGCAAGTAGAGCCTAGCCTATGTGGGTATAAAAGGCTATAAAAAGCATATTTTGGCGGTCATATTTGCCCAAGCACTAGCCAAACGCCCAAAATACTTGTAAAATAGACGACTGTTTTATGGTTTTGTTGTGCTTGGTCTATGTCTGCTTATTTGGTATCTGCGTCTAAATCTTTGGCTCATCGTATGAAGGCTTTGCCGTATGCGCCGAGGGTTTTTGGTGTTTGTATGGTAGCGGCTGTCTTGGCTGCGTGTCAAGAGAGTGCGCCAGATGCACATCAGGCAGGCGGTGGCGCTTTATCTGAGGGAGCTGTGGCGATGGGTACCGATGAGCTGGTGGGCTGCTATGGCGTTGTACAAGATGAGCCTGCGCAGATTAAAATCAACCACACGACAGAAGGGTTTAGCATGCAGATGAGAGAGCCAAAAGGTGCTGACAGGGTGTGGGATGCCGCCGAGCCACTTCGAGTGCTAAGCATTGATGAGGGGTGGTCTTATTTTAAG
Organism: Moraxella nasibovis; assembly: GCF_029581575.1. Taxonomy (NCBI): domain Bacteria; kingdom Pseudomonadati; phylum Pseudomonadota; class Gammaproteobacteria; order Moraxellales; family Moraxellaceae; genus Moraxella; species Moraxella nasibovis. The sequence goes on from NZ_CP089975.1 coordinate 899,985, forward strand.
GTCAATGCGCTGGATTTGAATAAAAGTGACGCTCAGCACATCATCGCTCGTACCGATGGGGTGATGGCGCTCATGCACATCAAGCCATCAGTGCAAAACATCAATCCTAGACTTGACAGTCCCTATGTGATGCACATTTTGCAAGGCTCAAATACGGTCTATCGCCTGCCGTGTGATGACTGACAGATGGGCGATGATGCCGTGTGCGCTGCGGTCTTTGCAGTTATCATCAGATTTGCCATAGGTATTTTTTGTCATAGGTACTAGGCGCATTTGCCGTGTCGGTTTTTGATGATGGCTTTTGTGCTTGGGTTTGATTGTTATTTTGTTTTTGGTTGATTGGGTGTTGTATGGGTTTGTTTGGCTATCTTGTATTGGGTGCGCTGATGTATTTGGTGGGCTTTATGACGCACCAAAAAATCCTAAAAAAGCACCGCCAAGGCAGCGAGCAGCTTACCGTGTCGCACCCTGTGCTATTGCAATGTCTGGCGGTCTGCTTTGTCATCATGCTGGCGGTGAGCGCTTTGATTGGGCGTTTTGTGCTGGGTCATACAGGCTTTGATTGGGCTTTTATTGGCGTAAACAGCTTGGTGGCGACGGTGGTGTTTTATTTTGGGGCAAACCCCGACACCACCAAGATGCGCATGCCAGATTGACAATCAAGGATAACATTGATGATGGTGACATTTGGCAAAAATGATTGACAGATGGCAAGAAGGGCTATAATATCGCAGCATGATGGAGTGTTTTAAATTGACTTCATCGATTTAAATTTACTGACTTTTTATTTAATTTTAATTTAACCTTACTTATTTTTAAATTTTGACTTTTTGGAGTGGTGTTATGTCTAACAAGCTGTTTGATTTGATCGAATCATCAGGTGCAAAGTGGGTGGATTTTCGTTTTACCGACACGCATGGCAAGGAGCTGCATTTGACCTTCCCAGCGTCATCGATTGATGAAGACACGCTAGAAGATGGCAAGATGTTTGATGGCTCGTCGGTGGCAGGCTGGAAGGGCATTGAGGCGTCGGACATGATTTTGTTGCCAGATGTGCAAACGGCGTATCTTGATCCGTTCAGCGAAGCGCCGATGGTGGTGGTGACTTGTGATGTCATCGAGCCTGATACCATGCAAGGCTACGCCAAAGACCCACGCTCTATCGCTCGCCGTGCTGAAACTTACCTAAAATCAACTGGCATTGGCGATACGGCATTGGTCGGTCCTGAGCCTGAGTTTTTCGTCTTTGATGAAGTCAAATGGGACATCGACATGTCTGGCGCTAGAAATACAGTCATCGCTGAGGCAGCGGCTTGGAGTACCAATAAAGACTACGCATGGGGCAACCTAGGTCAGCGTCCTGCGGTCAAGGGCAACTACGCTGCCATCGCCCCTGTGGATCATCATCACGACATGCGTGCGGTGATGTGCGATCGCATCGAAGAAGTGATGGGTGAGGGTCGCATCGAGGTGCATCACAACGAAGTGGCAAGCTGTCAGCTTGAAATTGGCATTTCGTTCAACACTTTGGTCAAAAAAGCGGACGAAGTTCAGCAGTTTAAATACATCGTACAAAATGTCGCCAATCAATTTGGCAAGACCGCCACTTTCATGCCAAAACCCCTAGTTGGCGACAACGGCTCTGGCATGCATGTCAATATGTCCATTTCAAAAGATGGCGTGAACACTTTCTCTGGTGATGAATACGCAGGTCTGTCGAAGACGGCATTGTATTTCATTGGCGGTATCATCAAGCATGCTCGCGCCTTGAATGCCATCACCAACCCAAGCACCAACAGCTACAAACGCCTTGTACCGCACTTTGAGGCGCCGATCAAGCTTGCTTATTCTGCGTCTAACCGCTCAGCAAGTATCCGCATCCCGCATGTCACTAGCCCTAAGGCGGTGCGTATTGAGGCTCGCTTCCCTGACCCAAGCGCCAACCCATACCTGTGTTTTGCAGCGATTTTGATGGCGGGTCTTGATGGCATTGAAAATAAAATCGAACCGGGCGAGGCGGCAGATAAGAACTTGTACGATTTGCCACCAGAAGAAGAGATGTTGATCCCAACTGTCGCTGAAAACCTAGAAGTGGCGCTCAATGCTCTGCGTGACGACCATGAATTTTTGCTCAAAGGCAATGTATTTAGCAAAGAGATGATTGACAGCTACATCGCCCTTAAAATGAAAGAAGTACATCGCATCAATGAGGCGGTACATCCCTTGGAATTTGACATGTACTATCGTGTCTAAGGTCTTGGGATTTAAAAAGCGCAGGGTGATTCTTGCGCTTTTTTATGACAATAAACTTGATTATAAAAATCTTGATGCAAAACCTGCCAATAAAAAGCGCTTGGCAAGCAGGACTTGACAGCATATAACTTGACATGATGAGAATGAAAACTGCATGAAATGGGATGAAATGACAACGCTAAAAACCGATGTGCTGATCGTCGGCGGTGGGGCGGTGGGCATGACGCTTGCCATCGGATTGGCATGCCAGAAAAAATCGGTACTACTGATTGATAAAAAGCCCAAAGCCACGCCTGCATCAAGACAGGCAAGGCTGGCAAGGCGTGATGCTCGGGTGTATGCGCTGAATTTGGCAAGTTTGGTGCTGTTACAAGAAGTGGGTGTGCAGGACTTTGCTCGCCGTGCTGATTATACAGACATGCAAGTCTGGCAGGGTGATGGGCGTGGCGAGCTTATTTTTGATAAGCCTGACCATGAAGAGATTTTGGGAAGTATGATTGAGCCCAGCGTGCTTGATGAGGCGCTGATGGTGCGGGCGGAGTCGGCAGAAATCTCGCCATTTTTGAGTGTTTGGCATGAGGCATGGCTTGATGAATATGTCGGCATGGATGTGTATGGCAGAGGTGGGCAAGGTGGCGTGCGTGTGCTGGTGCATCATGAGGGCAAAAAGACGCTCATTGATGCGGCGCTTTTGGTCGGGGCGGATGGTCGCTCATCGATGGTGCGACAGCTGATGGGCGTGGATATATCTTGGCTGGATTATCAGCAGAGCGCCATCTGCTGTGCGATTAAGACTGACAAGCCGCACGCCAATACCGCACGCCAAGCCATGCTAAACACAGGGACGCTTGCCTTGCTGCCGCTTGCTGATTTGTCGGCAGATGATGGTGGGCATTGGCAGTCGGTGGTCTGGACATTGCCCCGTGCGACCGCTAAGGCGTGCTTGGCTTTGCCGCCCAAGCAGCTTGCGCAAAAATTGGCACAGGCGAGCGGATTTGAGCTGGGGGAGGTTGGTGAGATTGAGTCGATTGCCAGTTTTGATTTGTCCGCCCAAGTCGCCAAAAGCTACACCGCACCACATGTCTTGCTGATTGGCGATGCAGCGCATGGCGTGCATCCTTTGGCAGGACAGGGGCTGAACTTGGGCTTGGCGGATGTGAGGGCTTTATTGGATTTGGCGGCGCATCGGGTGCTGTCAGACGCACAGGCAAATGCACAGCTACTCCGCCAGTATGAGCGAGCGCGGCGTGCCAACAATGCCCTGATGATGCACAGCTTTTCTTTGATCAACTATGCGTTTGCAGGCGGGATTTTTCAAAAAGAACCTTGGCGATTCATCCGCTCAGAGGCGGTGAATCTGACGGGTAAAATCCGACCGCTCATGGCGTTTTTTAACAAAAAAGCTGGCGGTTTTTAGGTGGTATTAAATGTTTGGCGGCAAAATAAGCCTTACTGAATATAAGGCTTGATCAGTGCGTCGCTGTCGGTGCGAGCGTCCAGTGCGACGAGTAGCGCATACGCCCCGATGAATTTTCGACTAATAAACATCATCTCTTTGGGCGGTAGGCTAAATTCTAGCGATGTCATACCATCTCTGGCGCACGCCATCACACGATGATAAAGCTGACTGTCCGCCCACAAATAGCGACCTGCATCGTCCAAATATCGCTGTTCAATCAACGAATGATGCGCAAACGGCTCACACGCCAACAAAAACACCGCCGCCATGTCGTCTTTGGGCTTGCCTGTCAGCCTGTCAAAAAACTCATAGCCAGTCATCGCACTTTTCATGAGCGCCTTGTCCTGATGGTATCCTGCGCTTAAAAGTCGCTTGGCGATACTCAGCAAATGCTCATCAAAGCGTCTGACCGCCCCAAAGTCTAGTAGCACCAAGCGATCCATACCGTCATCGTCCGTACGCACCAGATAATTGCCAAAATTTGGGTCGGTCTGCATTTCGCCCCATTCAAACAGCTCTTTGATGACAATTTCAATCGCTGCCTGCCCCAGTGCATTACGGCGCTCTTGGGATAGGGTGGCAAGGCTTGGGTCATTAAGCGGCACACCTGCCTCAAAGCTCATGCAAATCAAGCGGTCGGTGCTATAATTGTCATAAATGGTCGGTACAATATAGCGAGTGTCACTGGCAAGACGGCTGGCAAATCGCTTGGTGGTGTCGGCTTCGGTGCGATAATCCACTTCGGTGTGGAGCAGCTCTTTAATCTCCAAAAACCAGTCGTCCAGCGCCTTTGTCTGTGGGACGGCATTGGTGATTTTAAGCAGCTGCTTGAACATGGCAAGGTCTGAGTCGATGGCATCGGCAACATTTGGGTACTGCACCTTAAAGACCACCGTGCGACCGCTGTATTTATGTACTGCTCGATGCACCTGAGCAAGGCTTGCTGTGCCAATCGGTGTGCGCTCAATCTCAAAATCATGCACCCGCTCGCCAAGCTCGTGTTTTAGAGCGTCATAGATGATGTGCCAAGACAAAGGGGCGGTGTTGGCATCTAGTGTGTGCAGGGCGTTAATGACTTCCTTTGGCAAAAAATGCTCGCCATACAGCGCCAACATTTGCCCAATTTTCACCACCGAACCTTTTAATTTTCCAAGCTCGCTCACCAAATAATCCGCCTGTTCTTGTAATAGCGTGTGCTTGGCAGCATCCTTTTGCTCTTGGGTCATGAACAGACCGCCAACGCTGGATTTTGCCCAGTTTTTGCCGATGTTCAGTGAAGTCTTGGCGATGGATAGGCGGCGAGACAGTGGTGATGTTTTGAGTTTGTTGATTGGCTGTGTCATTGCAAATTAAACGGATATTAAATGATAAATTGACTTCATTATAGCAAAAATCGCACGCTTACGCCAATGTGTGTTTTTTCTAAGATATTTTTGGAATATTTAAATGATATAGCTACCGAATGGCAAAATTACCACAAAATCGTACGGTCTTGTAGTGTGAGTTTTACCTACCGTTTTATTTTAACTTATTGAATTTATTGGGTTTTTTTGAACTTAACCTACGCCCCGATTTGTTAAAAATTGATCAAATCAGGCATTTGTAAAACCCCGACCAACAAAAAAACTCCCTTATGATCAAGGGAGTTTTGTCTTATCATCACACAATCAGCGAGCAATCGCACGCCAGCCAATATCACGGCGGAATTGCTTGCCATCAAAATCAATCGCCTGACAGCCTTGTAGAGCCTTGCTTTGAGCGTCTTTGATGCTGTCTGCCAATGCCGTCACACACAGCACACGACCGCCATCAGTAACAATGTCATCGCCTGCTTGCTTTGTGCCTGCATGGAACACTTTGACGCCATCAAATGTCTCATCAAGCCCTGTAATCACATCGCCTTTTGAACTGCTCTCTGGATAGCCACGGCTTGCCAATACCACGCCCAAAGCGACTTTATCAGACCATTTGGCTTCGCTTGGCAATTGTCCTGCCAAACCTGCTTCAATCAAATCCACCAACGAGCTTTCAAGACGCATCATGATGGGCTGAGTCTCTGGGTCGCCAAAACGACAGTTAAACTCAATCACATACGGATCGCCTGCGTCATTGATCATCAAGCCTGCATACAAAAAGCCAGTATAAGGCGTGCCGTTTGCCTTCATGGCATCAACCACAGGGCGAATGACACGGTCAATGACCTTATCATGTACTTGCTGTGTAACGACAGGCGCAGGTGAATACGCCCCCATACCGCCAGTATTTGCCCCAGTGTCGCCTTCAAAAATGCGTTTGTGATCTTGGCTGGTCGCCATTGGCAAAATGTTGTCGCCGTCAATCATGCAGATGAATGACGCTTCTTCGCCTGCCAAAAATTCTTCAATCACCACACGACTGCCTGCATCGCCAAACTTATTGCCAGACAGCATGTCATCAATGGCACTAAAAGCTTCTTCTTCATTCATGGCGACGATCACGCCTTTACCTGCTGCCAAGCCGTCTGCCTTGATGACAATCGGCGTGCCTTTGCTGCGGACAAAGTCTTTGGCAGGCGTGATTTCGGTAAATACTTCATAAAAGGCGGTCGGAATGCCAACTTGTTTCATAAAGTCTTTGGCGAATGCCTTTGAGCCTTCAAGCTGAGCGCAGTACTGTGTCGGACCCCATGCTTTGATACCCACACGGCGTAAGTCATCAACAATGCCTGCCACCAGCGGTGCTTCAGGTCCTACCAGTACAAATGCGATGTCATTGGCTTGGCAAAATTCAATCACGGCGGTGTGATTTGCCATGTCCAAATCCACATTTTGTAATTTATCTTCGTGTGCTGTGCCTGCATTGCCCTTGGCAACAAAAACGGTGTTTACTTTGCTGTCTTTGACACACGCCCACGCCAGTGCGTGCTCACGACCGCCAGTACCCAATACAAGAATGTTCATGATGTACCCTTGAAAATATCAAACAATAAAAAATCGCTGTCTATTATAGCAGGATTTTAATAAAAACTTTAGGTAAAATTTAGGCAAAAGTGGCTTTTATTGTACGGCAATGTGATACACATCATCATCAAGACGCACCACCAAACGATCCCCTGCTACCAAACGATCCACCCCTTTTGGTGTACCTGTCATGATGACATCGCCTGCCGTCAAGCCATACAGCTCGTCCAAATACGCCACGAGTTCATCAAAGGCATACATCATCTTATCGGTCGTGTCATGCTGACGAATCTCGTCATTGACCTGCAAAAACAGCTCATAAGTCTTGTTTTTAAAAGGCTTGAATTCGCCAAGCCAGCAGGCATTTTTAAAGCCTTTTGCTTTTAGCCATGGCAAGCCTTTTTCTTTGCAAACACTTTGCACATCTCGTGCGGTCAAATCCAGCCCAACTGCCACACCAGCAATCTGCCGACCTTCGCCCATCAGTAGCACAAGCTCGGTTTCATGATGGATGTTGTCCGAAAACTTGGGCAGGGTTAAAGTATCGCCCATCACGATACTGCTGTTTGGCTTTAAAAATACCAACGGCTCGTCAGGCATGGCATTACCAAGCTCATGAATGTGCTCAACATAGCTACGACCGATGCAGTAGATGGTGTTGATTGGGTGGGGTGCGCCATTAAAAGTGATGGTGGGCATGATGATTTTCCTGATTGGCAAATTGGGGAGGTTAAGTGTTTTGAGTGGTGTGATTGTAGCAAATGCCCATCATTTCGGCAAGCTGATGCTCGGCAGACTGATGCATTGGGGTGTTGATCTGCCCTAAAAGCTGTGAGCTGATTGTGCTTATCAATCATGATGGCTTTGGCGGCAAAAGTCGCCGATCACGCTCACCAAATGTGAATAATAATAAGGCGGAAGGTCATGCCCCATGCCATCAATGAGCCGAAAAGTGGCGTCTGGAATGACTTTGGCTAAAAATTTGCCATGACTTGGGGCGATCAGTCCGTCTTTATTGCCGTGCAAGATGAGTGTGCGAGCTTTGATTTGTTTGGCGAATCGCAGTATTGAGCCTGATGCCAAGATGGCATTGAGCTGCTGGGCGACGCCTAGGGGGTGAAAACAGCGTTGGTAGCGTTTTTCGGCGATGGCTCTGGTGCCTTTGATGTCAAGGTGACCGGGGCTGCCGACCGCCGTCATGAACCAGACGCTATGACGCACCATGTCTCGCTCGGAGTGGCTCTCAGGACGGCGAATGAAAGTCATGAATTGCTTTGGATTCGGCGGTCTTAAAAACGCACGGTTGCTACTGGTAAATAGCAACACCAAATTCTTTATGTAGTTTGGATAGCGAGCAGCGACAATCTGAGCAATCATACCGCCCATGGACGCACCGACCAGATTGACTTTGCCAAGATTTAGGGTTTTGATCAGCCGTGCCACATCTTCTGCCATGTCGGTGAGCGTGTAGGCGACTGGCTCGTGGCGATTGGAGAGTCCTGCTTGCACCTTCATCATCATTTTGAGCGTGTTGAGCTTTGGCAGACCGTCAATGCGAATCTTGCTAGACAGCCCTGTATCACGATTGTCAAAACGAATGACGAAAAATCCTGCGTCCATAAAGCGTTTTAGCAGAGTGTCCGACCAAAACATCATCTGCGAGCCAAGCCCTGTGATAAAAATCATGGCAGGGTGGTCAGGATTGCCCCCCGCTTCCACGCACAGCTGTATGCCATCGCCGATGTCGATCATGGCTTGGTGCAAATGTGGCGACAAATCGGACGGTTGCCAGTCGATGTCGCCAAATTTGCGCCAAGACTCTGGCAGGGCGTGTGCGTCAAGCGGGGTGGTCATCAGATTTCTACCATCTCAAAGTCTTCTTTGGTGACGCCGCATTCAGGGCAAGTCCAGTCGTCTGGAATGTCTTCCCAGCGAGTGCCGGGAGCAAGCCCTTCTTCAGGACAGCCCAGCGCTTCATCATAAATCCAGCCGCAGACGATGCATTGATATTTTTTCATAAGTGACCTTACTAAGTTTGCCTAGTGCAATGATGTCATGCACAATGGGTGAAAATTTTTAACCCTGCTTAGTTTACAGATGTATCTATTTTTTGCAAGTAAAATTTGTAAAAAATTTGTATGTATGAGTAGGGCGGCTGTCAAATCGCTTATGATATGAAATGAACACCAATAAAAAAAGACCTTGCGATGAAGGTCTTTTTTGGCTTAAATTGCTTAATTGGTCAATTAAGCGTCTTTAAGTGCCTTGATGGCAGTGTTTAGGCGGCTCTTATGACGAGCGGCTTTATTTTTGTGAATGACGCCTTTGTCAGCCATGCGGTCGATGACTGGAACGGCTTTTTTGTAAGCTTCGGTAGCCAATTCGTATGATTTTGCTTCAATGGCTGCATTGACACGCTTGATGAAAGTACGCACCATAGAGCGTTGTGACGCCAGATGTTGACGACGCTTGGTGTTTTGACGAGCGCGTTTGCGAGCTTGTGCTGAGTTTGCCATGGTTTATCCTTGGATAAATGAGTGAATGTTAAAGGTCAAAAATGCTAAGCGTGACAATTCGGGCAGCCACCGAATCGTCATTTTTAAGTGGAAAATGGCGCATTTTATTAAGCCATGCACTTAAAAATAGACACGATGCCTAACATCATAAAGCGCCATTTTATCAAAAAAAAACAGCAGATTCAATAAAAATCAGCGCTCAAATAAAAAGTTGCTGTATTTTACGGCATTTTTATGCGCTTTGGCAAGACTTTCGCTGTGATTGCTGCCAATTTTTGTGGCTTTTGTGTTAAAATGGCACATTACTTTTATGTCAGCTTTATGTCGGCGATTTATGAAAAGAAAAGCAGTCTTAATTGGTGCGTCTGGGCGGGTCGGTCAGGCGCTCACCCGAGAGCTTGCGGCGCTTTATGACACGCTCATCGTCATCACCCGCACGCAGCCTGCCACTATCAGCGAAAACACGCACATTTATCATGTGCAAAATTTTGATGCGTTGTCTGACACCATCGCCAGCATGGCCATCGGTGCGGACACGGATGCTTTTAGCTGCCTTGGCATGGACAAGCAAGATGCCATGAGCGAGGATGAGTTTTATCAGGTCAATGTGCTGTTTAATATCGCATTTGCTAATGCGTGCCAAGACAAGGGCGTTCAGCGCTTTTTTTATCTGTCAAAAATGGGCGCTGACAAGGCAGGGCGAGACACTGAGCTCATCGCTCGGGCGGATGTGGAGCATTATTTAAAGTCGCTAGATTTTAGCAAAGTGGTGTTTTTTCGCTTGCATAAGCTGACCTTTGCCAAAGACAAATTTTCCTTTAAGACGGCGGGCAGATTTGGGCTAAACCTTGCCAAAAACACGCTTAGCTCTGCTTTGAGTCTGGACAAAAAACAGCGGCTGACGCCCAAGCGAGTGGCTGCTGCGATGTCGCTTACGGCTTATCGTTTGCATTTGCATAATAAGCATCAGTCTTTTGAGCCGCATCTTGTCATCAGCCATGATGAGATGTGTGCCATGACTGAGGTAGATAAACACCCTTAATTTGGGATGTTTTGAGGCATTTTGGGCTGTTTTTGGCTGTGGGTTTTTGTGTGCGTTTGTGTTATAATGGACGCTTGATTTTAATATGAAAAAAGGTTGGTTATGACCGATTCTGTGACTCCCGTTGGGATTGTTGATGAATTAAAACAATCTTATCTTGACTACGCCATGAGCGTCATCGTCTCTCGTGCCTTGCCTGATGTGCGAGACGGGCTTAAGCCTGTGCATCGCCGTGTGATGTATGCCATGCACGAGCTGTCTAATGACTATAATAAGCCTTATAAAAAGTCGGCTCGTGTGGTCGGCGATGTCATCGGTAAATACCATCCGCATGGCGATATAGCCGTGTATGATGCCATCGTGCGTCTGGCTCAGCCGTTTTCTATGCGTTATATGATGGTCGATGGTCAGGGCAACTTCGGTTCGGTCGATGGCGATCCACCAGCGGCGATGCGTTATACCGAAGTGCGTATGCAGAAGCTGACACACCAAATGCTTGCCGACTTGGATAAAGACACGGTGGACTGGGAGGATAACTATGACGGCTCTGAGCAAATGCCGTCTGTCCTGCCTGCCCGTGTGCCAAATCTTTTGGTCAATGGGGCGACGGGTATCGCTGTGGGTATGGCGACCAACATGGCACCGCACAACCTAACCGAAGTGGTGAATGCCTGCCTTGCCTATGCCGACAACCCCATGATCAGCGCCGATGAGCTGGCAAGCCACATCACAGGTCCCGACTTCCCCACAGGGGGCATCATCCATGGTCGCAGCGGCATCCGTGATGCTTATATGACGGGCAAAGGACGCTTGCACATTCGTGGTCGTTATACCATTGAAAATATGGAAGGCAGCTCAAAGGACCGTGAGCGCATTGTCTTTACAGAGATTCCTTATCAGGTCAATAAAGCCAAGCTCATCGAGCAGATCGCTGGCTTGGTCAATGACAAAAAAATCGACGGCATTTCTGCCATTCGTGACGAATCAGACAAAGAAGGCATGCGCATTGCCATCGACTTAAAGCGTGGCGAAAACGCTGAGGTCGTGGTGAACAATCTGTTTTTGCAGACCCCTTTGGAGTCGAGTTTTAGCATCAATATGGTCGCCCTTGACAACGGTCAGCCACGCCTAATGACTTTGCACGACTTGATTTCAGCATTCATTCGTCATCGCCAGGAGGTCGTGACTCGCCGTACGATTTTTGAATTAAACAAAGCAAAAGCTCGTGGGCATTTGCTTGAAGGCTTGACCATTGCCCTTGCCAATATTGACGACATCATCGAGACCATCAAAAAGTCTGCCAACCGAGCTGAGGCTCGTGAAAATCTGCTGTCTCGTGTCTGGCAGTCTGGCGGTGTGGTGGCGATGTTGGCGGCGGCGGGAGCGCAGTCGGTGCGCCCTGAGATCATCGAAGGTGAGGATTTGAACGCGCCCTTTGGTTTGATCAATGACGATAAAGAATATCGCTTATCGCCAGAGCAGGTCAATGCGATTTTGGATATGCAGCTGCACCGCTTGACAGGGCTTGAACAGGATAAATTATCCGCAGAGTATCAAGAGATTTTGCGTGAGATTGCTCGCTTGCAGCTGATTTTGGCGGATTTTGATGTGCTGATGAATCTGATCAAAACCGAGCTTGTGCAGATTCGTGATGATTTTGGTGATGAGCGCAAGACCGACATCGTCGATTCACGAGCAGATTTTAGCCGTGAGGATTTGATTCCAGAGCAGACGGTGGTGATGACGGTCTCTGCCACAGGCTATGCCAAGACGCAGCCGATTGGCGATTATCAAGCCCAAAAACGAGGCGGCAAGGGTAAATCTGCCACCGCCATGAAAGAAGATGATGTCATCGAGCATCTGATCGTGACCAGTACGCACGCCCATATTTTGTGCTTTACCAATACGGGTCGAGTGTTTGGCTTGCGTGGTTTTGAAGTGCCGATCGCATCTCGTGGCTCAAAAGGGCGACCTTTGGTCAATCTCATCAGCATCGCCCCTGACGAGAGCGTGACCGCCATCTTGCCAGTCGATGACCTAAAAGCTGATGATAAGTTTGTCTTTTTTGCCACCGCCAGTGGTACGGTCAAGCGTGTGGCACTTTCGCAGTTTGCCAATTTGCGAGCCAATGGTCTAAGAGCCATCGACCTGATGGAGGGCGACAGCTTGGTGGGCGTGGCGATTACCGATGGCGAACAAGAAATCATGCTGTTCTCCAACGAAGGCAAGGCGATTCGCTTTAAAGAGTCTGCCATCCGTGCCATGGGGCGTACTGCCAAGGGTGTGCGTGGCATCCGTGTCAATCTGATGGCAAATCTGGGCTTGGACGACGATGAGCCAAGCGATGACGAGACTGATGATACTGATAATGACAGCGTCGTGTCGGTGAGCCGTGTGGTGTCCTTGGTAGTCGTGCCGACGGCAGGCGAGATTTTGTGTGCTTGTGAGCGTGGCTATGGTAAGCGCACGCCGATTAATGACTATCCGACCAAAGGGCGTGGTGGTCAAGGCGTGATCGCCATCAAGACGAGCGAGCGTAACGGTCAGTTGGTCAAGGCGGTGTCGGTAACTGGCGATGAAGATGTGATTTTGATTTCGGACAAAGGCACGCTCGTGCGTACGCCTGTTGCCCAAATCGCCATCGCAGGGCGTAATGCCCAAGGCGTGCGTCTGATTCGCATCGGTGAGGGCGAGACCTTGGTCGGTGTGGCGTGCGTGGAGCATGAAGAAGTGGAAAGCGATGAAGTGCAAACTGCTGAAATCACAGAGACCACGACCGATAGCGAAACGCATAGTGATGTTGAATAAACCAAAACGCCAATCCTTGTCCGATTGGCGTTTTTTTATGCTGTTTTATGCGTTTTACAACTTTTGTAGGTTTTATGGCAGTTTTTGCAGCCCGTAGGCTCAGGTTGGCGACAGTGTGACCCAGCATTTATGGCATAAATTATTGAATTTGTTGGGTTTCGCAAGCTCAGCCCAACCCAACCTTGTATCTCACCACCAAGACTAGCTATCTTGGTGATGGCATGGTAGATTATACCATCACCCTAAGTTACTTGGTAGTTTCTACCCAACCTGAGTACTTTGATGCTGTCTCGTAGATTAAACCCAAGTAGCTTTCTTATCATCGTACAATCTGAATGGTATCCAAGCGCTTGATTGATTTTCAATCATGACGCTGAATGAACAAGGCTAGATGACAATGACTTATTATGTTGGTATTGATGTTAGCAAGCACAAGCTGGATGTGGCTTGGCTTAAAGAGTTAAGTACAATGAAAGTCAAAACCAAAGTCTTTAATAATCACTTTGATGACTTTGAACACATCATTCATTGGCTTAAAACCAATCTTGGTGCAAGTGTCAGCTTTAACGACATTCATCTTATTATGGAAGCCACAGGGGTATATCACGAACCTTTGGCGTATTATTTACACGATTTAGGCTTTAAAGTCTCTATCATCAATCCTGCCTTTGTCAAACACTATGCGGACAGTTTAGGCGTAAGACAAAAGACAGATAAAAAAGACAGTATTGTCCTTGCCAGATATGGCAGAGCCACCCACCCTGATGCTTGGATTGCCCCAAGTATTGAAGCTCGTCATTTAAAGTCTTTGCTTTCTCGTCTTGATGCTCTAAATGAAGACTTACAGCGAGAAGAAAACCGCAAAGAAAAAGCAGAAGTGGCAGACACAACCCCCATTGTTAAACAATCCATTGACGAGATGATTGTGGCATTAAAATTGGCAATCAGCAAATTAAACGATGACATTGACACTCATATCAACAACCACCCCAAACTTAAAGAAGAGCAAACACTCTTACAAAGCATCAAAGGAGTGGGACAGGTGGTGTCAAGACAAATGCTTAGTTTGTTTAATACCAAACAATTTAACAATGCCAAACAAGTCTCTGCTTTTTTAGGGTTGATTCCCAAACAACAAGAATCAGGATTGTTTAAAGGCAGATCAAGACTTGCCAAAACAGGCAATGCTCAATTAAGAGCTAAGCTGTATATGGCAGCAGTCGTTGCCACCAAGTACAATCCAGACATTAAAGACCAATACGAACGCTTACAACAAAATGGCAAATGCAAAATGCAAGCTTTATGTGCTTGTATGCGTAAATTGGTGCAAATCTGCTTTGGTGTGATCAAACACCAAACTCCCTACACCCCACAAGTTAGGATAGATAATATGGCTTGACAAGGGGTGGGGAGAGATGGTATCTACGGGCTGATTTAACCAGACCTTCTTTAAGGGCGAACACAAAGCGTTTGATTGAAGCAAGTCACAACTATAACGCTGATGGAAAAGCTCTAGATGATGATGACAATGTCATTGAACCCCCTTATCATTATGGTCATAAAACAAACTGGGAGAATAGACGAATTATCGCAGCTGCCACCGAGCTTGGCTGGGATCAAGCCACACTAAATGACTATGTCAATGCCAGATCAGGTCATTTTGAGTTGCAAAATGATAAATTCAATCTAGGTCATCAAGGTGAAAATAAAAGCCTAGAAGATTTAGGTAATATTAAAGATGATATGAATGATTTTTTAAACAAGAGAGACAAACTATGCATACTAGACCCTCAGACCAATCAATGCAAGAAAATCTAGCAATGAGAATTATTAGAGCCAATCACGAAGGTAATGTTGATTTTCTAAAACAAGTCTTTTTGGAAGATAAATCCTTTGATATATTTTATATCAATCGTGGTAAATCAAATTGGCTACACTCTGCAAATACACTTAACCCTTCGCCTGTAGAAGTGATGGAGTTTTATATAGAACAAGGTGTACCATTAGACGCTCAAAATCAATATGGCGATACACCACTACATTATGCTGTGCGTGAGCATAATGCTGATGCAGTATTGGCATTATTAAAAGCAGGTGCTAACCCGCATATTAGAAATGAAAGAGGCGTAACTGCATTACAACAGTTGGTTGGAAAAATTATTTTAGAAGAAGATGTACCTATTTTTGAATATATGTTTGAATATGGCATAGATCCCTATGAACTAATTTCGGAAAGATCAAAATCATCATTTTTTGA
This sequence comes from Moraxella nasibovis, assembly GCF_029581575.1. NCBI lineage: Bacteria > Pseudomonadati > Pseudomonadota > Gammaproteobacteria > Moraxellales > Moraxellaceae > Moraxella > Moraxella nasibovis. Next base: position 915,259 of record NZ_CP089975.1, read on the forward strand.
TTATCTAAAAAAGGCCTTACACCCCTACAATTCAAAGGGAGAGCAATCTTACAGACCCTATCTACAGCCACTTGTAGATAGATTAACTGAGAATTTTCAGGAAAAATAAAACATCATAACCCACACCACAACAATCTGAACAAGATGTTGGTAAAATGCTACCTGTTGGAGCAAGAGAACAGGTTAGTTTTAAAGGTGGCGAAGAAGTAGATTATGGTACACCAGGCTCTGTCAGACCTGATTGGTGTATTGGCAATACTTGTAGTATTGAAGTCAAAAACTATGATATTCACGACAATCGCAATAACTTAATTACCATCATTGCAGAACAATCAATAGAAAGAGACAAGCACCTACCAGAAGGTATGATGCAAAAGATTTATATTGATTTAAGAGGTCAAGCATATACAGATCAAGATCTTTTGGACATCAGCCCGTAGGCTGGGTTAGCGATAGCGTAACCCAGCATTTATGGTGTAACCCATTGAATTGTTTGACTTTGATTTGCTAAACCTCCAAATCCCATAACCCACAACCCACAACCTCAAAAAGACCCAAACCCATGACCCACACCAACCACGCATCTTACCATATATTATCCTTACCAACACGATTGGCATTGGCTGTCTCTTTGACCTTGTTCTGTTCAGCCCGTAGATACCATCTCTCCCCACCCCTTGTCAAGCCATATTATCTATCCTAACTTGTGGGGTGTAGGGAGTTTGGTGTTTGATCACACCAAAGCAGATTTGCACCAATTTACGCATACAAGCACATAAAGCTTGCATTTTGCATTTGCCATTTTGTTGTAAGCGTTCGTATTGGTCTTTAATGTCTGGATTGTACTTGGTGGCAACGACTGCTGCCATATACAGCTTAGCTCTTAATTGAGCATTGCCTGTTTTGGCAAGTCTTGATCTGCCTTTAAACAATCCTGATTCTTGTTGTTTGGGAATCAACCCTAAAAAAGCAGAGACTTGTTTGGCATTGTTAAATTGTTTGGTATTAAACAAACTAAGCATTTGTCTTGACACCACCTGTCCCACTCCTTTGATGCTTTGTAAGAGTGTTTGCTCTTCTTTAAGTTTGGGGTGGTTGTTGATATGAGTGTCAATGTCATCGTTTAATTTGCTGATTGCCAATTTTAATGCCACAATCATCTCGTCAATGGATTGTTTAACAATGGGGGTTGTGTCTGCCACTTCTGCTTTTTCTTTGCGGTTTTCTTCTCGCTGTAAGTCTTCATTTAGAGCATCAAGACGAGAAAGCAAAGACTTTAAATGACGAGCTTCAATACTTGGGGCAATCCAAGCATCAGGGTGGGTGGCTCTGCCATATCTGGCAAGGACAATACTGTCTTTTTTATCTGTCTTTTGTCTTACGCCTAAACTGTCCGCATAGTGTTTGACAAAGGCAGGATTGATGATAGAGACTTTAAAGCCTAAATCGTGTAAATAATACGCCAAAGGTTCGTGATATACCCCTGTGGCTTCCATAATAAGATGAATGTCGTTAAAGCTGACACTTGCACCAAGATTGGTTTTAAGCCAATGAATGATGTGTTCAAAGTCATCAAAGTGATTATTAAAGACTTTGGTTTTGACTTTCATTGTACTTAACTCTTTAAGCCAAGCCACATCCAGCTTGTGCTTGCTAACATCAATACCAACATAATAAGTCATTGTCATCTAGCCTTGTTCATTCAGCGTCATGATTGAAAATCAATCAAGCGCTTGGATACCATTCAGATTGTACGATGATAAGAAAGCTACTTGGGTTTAATCTACGAGACAGCATCAAAGTACTCAGGTTGGGTAGAAACTACCAAGTAACTTAGGGTGATGGTATAATCTACCATGCCATCACCAAGATAGCTAGTCTTGGTGGTGAGATACAAGGTTGGGTTGAACGAATGTGAAACCCAACATTTGCGGTGTAACTTATTGAATTTAGGGGACTTTGCCAGCCCTATACCTTTATTTGTATGATGACATGAAATATCGCCGACATTACGAGCCAAATAAAAGCTATTTTTTCACCCTAAATCTGGCAGATCGATCCAGTGATTTGCTGTTAAGGCACATCGATGAGCTGCGTCATGCCTTTAAAATCGTCAAGCAGCAGCGCCCATTTGACATTGACGCTATCGTGATATTGCCAGACCATCTGCACATGCTATGCACCTTTGATGATGATTGTGATTATTCCACACGCATTCGTCTGATCAAATCTTATTTTTCTCAAAAACTCCCCAAAACAGAACGAATTTCAACAAGTCGGCAAAAAAAGCAAGAAAGGGGCATTTGGCAAAGACGCTTTTGGGAGCATTGCATCAAAGACGAGCAAGATTTTAATTTTCATGTTGATTATATCCACATCAACCCTGTAAAACACGGTCTAGTGAGCAAGGTGTCAGATTGGCAATATTCATCATTTCATCGGTATGTTCAGCAGGGAATTTTACCAAAAGAGTGGGGCGGCTGATTTTATATAAAGTGGTTTTGATGTAAAATATGAATGGTTTTGATGTGATGGGAAGTGAAATGATGATAAAGCCAAAATTATGGTGCAACCCATTGAATTTGTTGGGTTTCGCAAGCTCAACCCAACCTACCGAGCTTATTAAATACACCGCATCCAGAAAAGTGCGAGGCAGCCCGTAGGCTCAGGTTAGCGACAGCGTAACCTAAGCATTACAGTGTAAATCATTGAATTTGTTGGGTTTCGTGCCAGAGCCCAACTTACGGGCTGAAATCGCAGAAACCACGACCGATAGCGAAACGCATAGTGATGTTGAATAAACCAGAACGCCAATCCTTGTCCGATTGGCGTTTTTTATGTAGCTTTCGTCTTACAACTTTTTGTAGGTTTTGTGGCAGTTTTTGCAGCTGGCATGGATTTTATCAAGCGTGGGCTTGACATCATTAATGTTTTTGGCTTGTTTACTGGCTTGGTAAAGGCTTTCTATGAGTGCATCAAATTCATCTGATTGCGCTTGAAAATCTGTGCGGTTTTGACTGACTAAGCGATTGACTCGGTTGCCCTTAGTGTCGTCATTAAAATAAAGCCACATTTGAGATTTGCTGTTATTGATCATGGCGACTTTTTCGGTCAGCAGGGCAGCATTAAAAGTGTCGGGCTGTTTGTGCATGTTTTTGATGACATCATGCGCCTTGCCCCATCGGTGCATCAGGTCTCGTCTGGCTTTGATGGCGGTTTTGCTGGCGGGTTCTTTTGTAGATTCTTTTGTAGATTCGTGTGTGGATTCGCTTGGTGGTGCAGGGTTTGGCTGGCAAGCGGTGATAAGCGCAATGCCAGTAAGATATAGTAAAATTCGTACTTTTAGCATGCTATGTTTCATTGTCTGTTAGTGGCGTGGCAAGGCGTACTCGATTGGGGCTGATCTTGGCAAGCAGCTCATGAGAGATGGGTAGGGTCTCACCGCAAATCATCGCCGCCAACACTTCACCGCATAAAGGCGCAAAGGTAAAGCCCTTAGAGCCCATGCCGTACATGGCGTAAATATGGCAGTCGATTTGCCCGATGATGGGGTGGTAGTCGGGTGTTTGCGCACGAATACTGGCACGCCCTTTCATCTGTGCGGTGTGCGGCTCGATGATGGCGCTGATACTTGGCAGACTGTCTGCCAATTTGCCCATATTAAACTCATGCTCGGCGACCTTGATGTCGGTATCGATACAATTTCGCACAAAACTTGCACCCATCAAAAACTTAGGTTTGCCATCTTGGCTGAATTTGGCGCAGTAGCCATCGTATTTGATGGGGTGGTCTGGCAGGAGGTCGAAGGCTGGCTGGTCGATGTCAAGCCACGAAACTTGCCCACGGATTTTGCGTGGGTTGAATAACGCTTTGTGCAGCCGATGACTTTCAAAACCTGCGGTGATGATGGCTTGATCTGCTGTGATGGCAGGCGTGCTTGGGTCGTCGCCAATAAGGGTGATGCCTGCATCGCTGTTGATTTTTGTGATGTGGGCTTGTTGCCATGAGATCAGCGGATGAGCAAGGACGGATGTCGCCAGATTTTTTGGGCTGATCAGACCTGCCTTTGGCACGAAAGTGTGAATGGGCTGATTGGGATAAATCGGCTCAATCTGATGAATCAGCTCATCAGGGTAGGGGGTGACAAGTGCACAAAGTTTGTCGTAGTTTTTTTGGGTGGGTAATAAAAAATCCACCGCACCAAGCTTGGCGTACACAGCGTCGATTTGATTGAGCTTGTCATAAAATCGTGATGCGTATAAAAATGACACGGTCGATAAGTGGTGCGCTGCCTGTTCAATGAGCGACAGCTTGGGCGCAAACATGGCACAAGGATTGCCCGATGCGCCTGCCAAAGGTGCGTCTTTGTCAAGCAAGGTAATGCGAATGCCACGCTGGGCAAGGGCGTACGCTGCACACAGACCGCTCACGCCTGCGCCGATGATGGCGATGTGCTTGGGTCTTGTGGGCAGGTGTGTCGGTGATGGCTGGGCTGACTCATCTGACTCATCTGACAAAAGCTTGCCGGTAAGCATCTCTCGCTTACGCCCAAAGCCTTGTCTTTTACTCATCTCAAATCCGGCAGCCATCAAGCCACGACGAACAAATCCTGCCGCAGTGAAAGTGGCGAGTGTGGCATCTTGGGCGGATAGATTTTTTATGAGTTCAAACAGCGCATCCGACCAAAGATCCATATTCTTACTGGGTGCAAAGCCGTCCAAAAACCATGCGTTGATTTTTGCGCCAGTTGCCTGCATCATTTGGGTCTTATAAAGCGTCTCAAAGCTGTCTTTGGCGTCGCCCAGCCACAAATCAAGCACGATGTCATCACGAATGTCAATGCGGTGACAGCCTGCCAGTGGTAAAGGATAGTCTTTGATGAGCGCCTGAGAGAGTGCCAAAATGGCGGCGTTTTTATTAGTGTCTTGCCAAGCGGCAAGCGCCTTTTGAAGGTCGTGGCGGCTTAGCGGGTATTTTTCTGTGCTGATAAAGTGCAGGCGAGCGCCATCGGCAAGCTTATTTTTACCCTTAAGCTCGTCCCACAGCTGACAGACAGCAAGGAAATTTAGCCCAGTGCCAAAGCCAGTCTCCGCCACAACAAAAGTCTGATGCTCGGTCAAATTGGAGAATCTTTGTGGCAAGTCATTACCCAAAACAAAGACATAATGACTCTCATCCAGACCGCCTGCATGTGAAAAATACACATCATCAAAGTGGCTTGATGTGGGTACGGTGTTGCCCTGATGGTCGGTTTGCCAGTCGATGACGGCGTGCTGTACTTGCTGCATTGGGACTACCAGCGGCTGCGCTGCCCACGCATGGAGATGAGTGCGCCTGCCAGCACGCACAGACCGATGGTCACAAGCACGGTAAGCGCACCGTACAAGAACAGCTGACCGCTGCGCTCATGCGTCAAGACATTGACTTGCGTGGTTAGGTCATTGATGCGGCGTTCAAGCTCAGCGTTTTTTACCAAAAGCTCGGCATTGGCACGAGACAGCGTGCTGTCATTTGGTGCGGCGATTTCCGCCAGACTCGGCGCTTGGCTGTCATGCGGGGTATTGATTTGCACGGGGGTATCTACTTCCCCTGTCTGAGCGGCGGTCTGCGTGACAGTCTGGCTGCTGGCTTGATTGATGTCTTGGGCGCTGGTCGCTTGTGCAGGCATTACCAAAGCCAAGCAAGAAATTAACAACAAAGCGGATTTTTTCATCATGAATCTACTTTTGGCAAGGCTTGAATGAAAGGCTTAATCTCCACATGGCTGTACACACCACCATGCAAATAAGGCTCATCATTTGCCCAAGCTTGCGCCTGTGCCAAGTCGTCAAAGTGTGCAATGATAAAGCTGCCACTCATGGCAGGCTTGCCGTGAGCGATGGGTGTGGGGCCTGCGATGACCAGACGATTTTGGGCATGAAGGGCGGTGAGGCGCTCTAAATGAGCAGGGCGAATCTCAGCTCGCTTGGCGGTACTGTCGGCGACATCATGACCGATGATGGCAAATAATGGCATGAGTTTTTCCTTTTTTTGGTTAAAATAAGTTTGGCTCAGATGGCTTTGTCTTGCGTGGCTTGTTTTAAAAAGCTTGTTTTGGGTGCTTGATTGGTTTGCTTAAACTTCATAGACTGTCATAATGCTTGCCTTACATCATTAAGGCTTGACATTATCCTTGCGAATGTGATTTCTTAACGCATAAAACATCGCCGCCATAAAAATCACCATCACAATCATGTCGCCAAAAGCAGTGAACTCACCCCAGTACACGCCGCCCATGAACACAAAGGCAAAAAAAGCATGCAGGCCTGCCATCAGCACAAAAAACCCCACCCACGCCCAATGCAGCTTTCGCCAGCCATTAACACTGAGCGCAAAGACAGGTGAGAGAAATTTTTCAATGGCGGATTGTTTGTTCAAAAACAGTGGTGACACCGCCAATGCAAAGGCAAAGCCTAAGTTAATCAAAACAGCTTTTAGGCGAATGTAAAAATCATCTCTAAATGCCAAAGTCAAGCCGCCAAAGACCACCGTCATGAGCAGCACGAAAACCTGCTGTTTTTCAAGGCGAAACTTTTGATTAACAAACAAAAAGCCATACACCACGAGCGTCGCCAGACTCAGCCCCAGCGTTGCGACGATGATGTGATTGTTCGTCGTCGCCCCCGTCAAGCCAAACACATCAAGCAAAGGATGGTGCGGATTGGTCTGGTCGGTGGTCTTGTAAAGATAAAAAAAGACGATGAGGGGAATGTAGTCAAATAAGGCTTTCATGAAAGGTCGGCAGCTGATAAAAGTGTATAGTTTAAAATAAAATGACGAAAAATAAAACCCAAATTTGTCAGCACGCCGCCAAAAACAAAAAATAGCCCAAAATAAGGGCTATTTTCATGCTTTAAAACGCTAAAATTATTTTTCAGTCCAGCGTTTTTGACTCTCTACGATGACCGCTTTGGCCTCATCAATGCCAAAGAAACCTTCAACCTTGGTTGTACCTGCTTTTTTTAGGTCTTTGTAGTGGTTGAAGTGAAATTCTAGCTGTTTGATGAATTGGGCTGGCAAGTCTTCTAGTGAGTTGTAAGCATTGCCGTTGTTGCGGTCGTCTGCTGGCACGACGATGATTTTATCATCTACTTCGCCATCATCAACAAATTTCATCACGCCCAAGACTTTGGCTTTTAGGAAAATGCCTGTGGTCAGTGGCTGTTCGGTGAAAATTAATGCGTCCAGCTCATCGCCGTCTTCGTCTAGGGTTTGTGGGATAAAGCCGTAGTTGCAAGGCTTGGCAAAAGCGATCGGCTCAACACGGTCAAGCTCAAAGCACGCCAACTCACGGTTCCACTCAATCTTGTGATTTGAGCCTGCTGGGATTTCCACAACGACATTGATCACGCCGCCAGCCACATCGCCTGCGTCTAAAATTTGGTTAAAATCTGCCATAAAATGCTCCAAAATAGGTTGGTTAGTTAAAAATTCAAAAAACGCCCCATTGTAATATTAAATCGCTCTAAGTGCAATTATTCCTTCATGCCTAAGCTGAATATTTTTAATGAATTTTTGAATAAAGGCGTGCGTGTCATCGGCGGTAAATTTGCCAAAGCTTGCCAGTTTGACCATGCTCATGCCCGCATAGCCACACGGATTGATGGCGTTAAAGGCGGTCAAATCATTGCTTAGGTTGATGGCGATGCCATGATAGCTGTGTCCTTGCTTGATTTTAAAGCCTAGGCTTGCGATTTTGCCAAGCATATCGCCATCATTATTATAGACATACACACCAGGGGCGTCCTTGCGAGCCTTGGCAGTCAGCTCATCTGGCAAATATTCGCTCACCACATCTTCAATCGCTTGCTCGGCATGGCTGACCAAATCACGCACGCCAAGCCCAAGCGTGTGCAAATCCCACAGCCAATACACCACAAGTTGCCCTGTGCCGTGCCAAGTCACCTGTCCGCCACGGTCGGTTTTGATGATGGGTGTGCCAGTGTGGTACAAAATATGCTCTTCTTTGCCCGCCTGCCCAAGTGTATAGACATCTTGATGCTCGACAACCCACAGCTCATCAGGCGTGGTTTTACCGTATTTTTTTGCGTCAATGCGTGCCAAAATGCAAGACAGCATCGCATCATGCGTGTGGTTATACTCAGCGTGAATGTGCGTGCTGGTATGTAGTCGTTCCCACTGTAAATCTTGGTTGTCAAGCGTGGCTAAATCAAGCGAAATGGCAGAATGAGTCATGGTTATGATGGTTTTTGTTGTGATGATTGTTGCATTATTGTACTCTGATTTTGTGGTTTTTTTAAGTAATTTTTGGCAAATTTTGATGGCTTTGGCGATGGCTTGCCAAAAATGATGCCAAAAATTGACAAATATGAGAAAACTTCTCAAAAATTTGCAACATTTTTAGCAAAAACGGTGCAAATTGGCAAAATTTTCGGTATGATAGCGGTTTTATTAGTATTTTTAGGGTCGTCATGCAAACCGCCAAGCCCATCATTACTTCGTTATTAGATAATGATTTGTACAAATTCACCATGCTCCAAGCCATGCTACACCAGTTTCCCCAGACGCATGGTGTGTATCGTTTTCGCTGTCGCAATAACGACCAGCTTGCTTTTGATTTGGGCGACATTAAAGATGATGTAGAGACTCAGCTTGACTTTTTGTGTTCGCTCAAATTCAAACAAGACGAGCTGGATTATCTTAGAAGTTTGCGGTTTATTAAGACGGATTTTGTGGATTATTTGGAGCTGTTTCAATTAAAACGCCGATTCATCAAGGTCTGGGCGGACGATGAAAATCGCCTAAACATTGAGATTGAAGGAGCGATGATTCAGGCGATGTTCTTTGAGATTTTTGTGCTTGCCATTGTCAATCAGCTGTATTATGAGCGACTCAATGACAATCACGCCATCAGCGAAGGACAAAAACGGCTTGATGAAAAAGTGCGAATTTTAAAGCATTATGAAATGCTGCAACAATCCGACCTAAAAAATCCGCCTTTTACGGTGGCAGATTTTGGCACTCGTCGCCGTTATTCAAAAGATTGGCATTATCATGTGGTCAAAACGCTTGCCAAAGAGTCGCCATCTATTTTTCGTGGCACGAGCAATGTTTATCTTGCCAAAGAGCTGGGGCTGACCCCAATTGGTACGATGGCACATGAGTTCATGCAGGCGTTTCAGGCATTAGATGTGCGTCTAAGAGACAGCCAAAAGGCGGCTTTGGAGGCGTGGGTGCGTGAATACCGTGGCGATTTGGGCATTGCTTTGACCGATGTGGTGGGCATGGACGCATTTTTAAGGGATTTTGATTTGTACTTTGCCAAGCTGTTTGACGGTCTGCGTCATGACTCTGGCGATCCGTACGAATGGGGTGATAAGGCGATTCGTCACTACCAGATGCTAAAAATCGATCCAAAAACCAAAAGTCTGACTTTCAGTGATGGACTGACCTTAGAAAAGGCATGGGATTTGCACCAATATTTTAAAGAGCGTATCAAAACAGGCTTTGGCATCGGCACAAATCTTACCAATGATGTGGGGCTGACGCAGTTAAATATCGTGTTAAAGCTCGTGCAGTGCAACGGTCAGCCAGTCGCCAAGCTCTCTGACAGCCCTGGCAAGACCATGATTGATGACGATACTTATTTGGCGTATTTACGACAAGTATTTGGCATTGATGGTGAGTAATTTGACCGTTTCTATCAAATACTAAAATTACCAAAAACTATGCGGTCTTGTAGGTTGGGTTGAGCAAAGCGAAACCCAATAAATTCAATGAGTTACGCCACAAAATGTTGGGTTACGCTCAGCTCGCCCTACGCCCTAAAAAACTGTCTTGCTTATCAAACCGATTCGTCATCAAATGCCTTTGCTAAGGCTTGCTCTACCGCCAAAATGCGTTCTTGGCAAATTTTGTAGGCGGCGATGGACTCTTCAACGGTGGTCACCAGATTGTCAATGTCTAGCTCGTCTGACTTTTCTAACTGTTCGGCATTGGTTTTTAAAATATGATAAGCGTCTTTAAAGGTGCTTGGTGCTGTGGTCATGGTTTGTCCTGTTTTAAGAGGCTGTTGGGAAATTGTTGGAAAGCTGCTTAAAAAACTTCAATGGGCAGAGCAACCATTGTAATGTAAAATCATCGCTTTGTTAAGTGTTGTTTGTTCGTATCATTCGCCAATGTCCAAGCACCAGTATTTGGTCGTTACATATTCATCCATGCCATATTTTGAACCTTCACGCCCAAAGCCAGATTCTTTAACCCCGCCAAAGGGGGCGACTTCGGTGGACAGCAGTCCTGTGTTTTGGGCGACCATGCCGTATTCTAGGCGCTCCGTTACTCGCCATGAGCGTGCGTGATTGTCTGTATAAAAATACGCCGCCAAGCCATAGGGCGTATCGTTCGCCTGTGCGATGACCTCGCTTTCTGTATCAAAAGGATAAAGGGCGGCAATCGGTGCAAAAATCTCTTCGTGAGCGATACGCATCTGACTGGTAATGTCTGTCACGACGGTCGGCAAAAAGCACGCTGGGTGCTTGGGGTGGGGCGTGCCACCTGTGATGAGCGTTGCGCCCTTGTCTAGGGCGTCTTTGAGTAGCTCTTGGGTATTTTTGATGGCTTTTTCATTGATTAAGCAGCCCAAATCAGGGTCGTCAAGTCCGCTACCTACCGACAGCGCTTCGACTTTTTGCTTAAATAGACTGACAAATTCATCAAAAATGCCTCGCTGTACATAAATGCGATTGGCACAGACGCAAGTTTGCCCTGCATTGCGGTATTTTGAGCTCATCACGCCTTCGATGGCTTTGTCAATATTGGCATCGTCAAAGATGATGAATGGTGCATTGCCGCCCAATTCTAGCGAGAGTTTTTTGAGTGTGGATGCAGACTGTGCCATGAGTAGTTTGCCCACTTGGGTGGAGCCAGTGAATGACAGTTTTTTGATGTCGGGATGTTCAGTCAGCACACTGCCGATGACCTTGGCTTCGCCTGTGACGATTTGTAATACGCCTTTTGGCAGACCTGCTTGAATGGCAAGCTCGCCCAGAGCTAGGGCGGAAAAAGGCGTTTGGCTGTCTGGTCGGACAATCATCGTACAGCCTGATGCCAACGCTGGTGCGACTTTGCGAGTAATCATCGCTGCTGGAAAGTTCCAAGGGGTGATGGCGGCACAGACGCCGATGGGCTGTTTTAGGACGATGTGGCGGAGTTTGGCGTGCTTGGCGGGTATGGTGTCGCCATAAATGCGCTTGCCTTCTTCGGCAAACCAGCGGATAAAGCTGTTGGCATAGCCGATCTCGCCTTTGGATTCTTTGAGCGGTTTGCCTTGCTCGGTGGTCATGATGAGCGCCAAATCATCGATGTTTTGGTCAATCAAATCCGCCCAGCGGTGCAAAATCTCGCCTCGTTCAAAGGCGGTCTTATCCGCCCAAGCTTTCTGTGCGTCTTTGGCGAACTGCACAGCATCCCTGACTTCATCTGCTGACAGGTCAGGAATGCTGCCGATGATGGTCTGGTCAAAAGGATTGGTAACATCAATGCGCTTGCCGTGCGCTGATTGGCGCCATTCGTGGTTGATGAGTGCGTGCTGACGAAATAAGGTGGGGTTTTGTAGCTGCATGGATGATCCTTTTGGTTTTTGTTGTTGGTACTGCGCTGTGGGCGGTGCTTGTATGTTAAACCGCATAATAACCGTACAATATTGAACCAAAATTGTAACAGCAACAATAAATTATTTTGCGTTATGTAACCTTTGTGTTATTATGATGTAATCTATGCCAATAGGATTTAGGCATAAAACATCATTGATGATTTGCTATCAGTCATGCATACCGCTGGATTTGGCGAGAGCATGGCTATTTTCATGGCTGTTTTTTGAATGTTTGAATTGGATATTTGGCATTCCAAGCAGCTGCTTTAAAAGGAACTTCACATGGTTCAACCAACTCAACAAAAAGATTTCTCATTAGAGACTGATTATCAGCATAATGATAATCACACTCCACCGTCAGGTAAGGTACGAAAAGATGTGATCAAAGGCGTCGTCATCACCACCATCGCTGCGATCATCGCTTATTTTATGGCGACAAGCATTTTGCCATTTGAGCCTCTGGTCAATAAAGGCTTGGCGCTGGCGACATTCATCGGTATTTTGTGGCTGACAGAGGCGATTCACATCACCGCCACCGCCATCTTAGTGCCGATGCTGGCGATTTTTATTGGCATTCCAGAGTTTGACACCAAAAAAGCACTGGCAAGTTTTGCCGACCCCATCATCTTCGTGTTCTTTGGTGGTTTTGCGCTGGCGGCAGCACTTCATGTCCAAAAGCTAGACCGTAAAATCGCCTTTGGCATCGTCAGTCTGGCTGGGGGTCATCTGGGTCGAGCGATCGTGCTGATCTTTGGTGCGACTGCATTATTGTCAATGTGGATCAGTAATACCGCAACGGCAGCGATGATGTTGCCATTGGCAGTCGGTCTGTTAAGCCATGTTGACAGCCAAAAAGACCGCAACACCTTTATTTTTGTACTGCTAGGCATCGCATATTCAGCGTCTATCGGTGGTATTGGCGCTTTGGTTGGCTCACCACCAAACGGCATCGCTGCCAAAGAGCTTGGTCTTGACTTTGTGGGCTGGATGAAATTTGGTCTGCCTGTGATGCTTGTGATGTTGCCAACGCTACTGATTGCCATGTACTTTGTGCTGCGTCCTAAGCTAAACCTTAGAGTGAGCGTCGAGCGTGAAGACATCCCTTGGACAATGCCACGCATTCTGACCATCGTGGTGTTTTTGATCACGGCATTTAGCTGGATTTTTGGCAAGCAGTTGGGTGATGCCTTTGGCTTTAAGTCGCCAGATACGGTGATTGCCCTGTTTGCTGCGGTGGCAGTATTGCTGCTTGGTTTGGTGAGCTGGAAGCAAGTGTCGGACAACACCGACTGGGGCGTACTCATGCTGTTTGGCGGTGGTATTGCCCTGTCTGACATCATGAGAAGTACCGGTGCATCTGCGGTGCTTGCTGAGCAGATTTCTGGCGGTCTGGCGGGTGCATCTGCACTTGTGGTCATTCTTGCGGTGTCAGCTTTCATCATTTTCTTGACTGAGTTTACCAGTAATACCGCATCGGCAGCATTGCTTGTGCCACTATTTGCACCAATCGGCGCTGCGCTTGGCTTGCCTGAGCAGGTGTTGGTCATGGTTATTGGTATCGGGGCATCTTGCGCCTTCATGATGCCTGTCGCCACGCCGCCAAACGCCATCGTCATGGGTACAGGTCATGTGCGTCAAGGCGACATGATGAAGGTGGGCTTCTTCCTAAATCTCATAGCGGTCGTCATCGTCACCATCATGGCGTATCTATTTTGGATGTAACTCCTTTGCCATCAATGGCATGGTACGGACAGATGTCCTTAAAACACCCCAAACTGATTTGGGGTGTTTTTTTGTTGGATTGTGTTTTATTGTAAGTTTATGTAATTTTTTTAAATGAAAATGTGATATGAGGTCAAATTTGCGCCAAAAAATGCTGCAAAAATGCTATGATGTTGTAAGTTGTAAATAGCCATGTAGCCACTTGTTGTTATCATTTTTGTCATTTTACTTACTTTCCTACCCAAAACCCTTTAATTTTTTAAATCTAATGGATTGACTCAATTTGTTTAAGTTTGATTGATTTTATGGTGAGGGTGTGATGCAGGGATGCTAAGGATTGGTGTCTTGATTTGACTAAAAACCTGATTTAAAGCTTTGGCTAAGATAAAATTTTGGCTTAAATTAAAACCAAATAATCCATGTGCGGTCAATGGATGGCTGTGCGGATTTTTCTTTTATGGTCGAGTGTTTTATGATGTTACCAAAAAAGTTAGCGTTTTGCTCTGTATTGATGGCGGCGATGGCAATGCCTGCGATGGCGGATGGCTCGGTCTCTGCCGCTACGCTTGATGCTGTGGAGTTTAATAATAAACAATTCAACAAAAATCGCACGCAAGCCATTCGCAAGCTGCAAGAGCGTGGCTATCAAGTGCGCAGCATTCAGCTAAAATCGCATGGTGAGACGCCTGCATTTGTCATGTATGCCACAAAAAACGGCATGCGATATGTCATTAAGCTGACCTATGCCGACCTAAAAATCATTCAAGAAACCCGCTTGGACGCCGTCTGATACCAACCTTTCTACCCACTAAAACAACGCCGCTACAAAAGCGGCTTTGCCATTAAAGGCTGGCATGACAATAATGCTGGCAAATCAGCCACCAACCAGCAAATACCACAGGGCGAAAATTCGCCATTTTGCCCAATCTTGTAGCAAAATTGACCCAAAATCAACTTTGTCTGCCATTGTATGTTAGAAAAATTATCAAAATTGTCGCAAAATGTGATAAAATTATAAAAATTTATCTATGAGCTTTTGGGTAAGTTTGATTGATTCACCAAATGGGGTAGTTATGTCTGATAAAAATCCAAAATTTTCTCGTATTTTATTAAAACTGTCTGGCGAGGCGTTGGCGGGTGGTCGTGACATGGGCATTGATGCGTCCATTCTTGACCAGATGAGCCTATCTATTGCGCACTTGCGTGGCTTGGGCGTGCAGGTGGGCATCGTCGTCGGCGGTGGTAACCTATACCGTGGCTCAACCCTACAAAAAGAAGGCTTGGTCGGTCGTGTGACGGGTGATCAAATGGGCATGCTTGCCACGGTGATGAACGGTCTTGCCATGCGTGATGCACTGGTGCGTCGCAACATCACCACCCGACTCATGTCAGCGGTCGCCATCTCTACCATCGGTGAGCCGTATTCTAGCCGTGATGCCATTCGCCACCTTAATAACGGCGAAGTGTGTATCTTTGTGGCAGGCACGGGCAACCCATTTTTTACCACCGACACGGCGGCGTGCTTGCGAGGCATTGAGATCGAAGCGGGCTTGATTTTAAAAGCGACCAAAGTCGATGGCGTGTATGACAAAGACCCAAGCATTCATGACGATGCCGTCAAATATGACAGCCTGTCTTTTGATGAAGTGCTTGAAAAGAAACTGGGGGTGATGGATTTGACCGCCATCGCTTTGTGCCGTGAGCACAATGTGCCACTACAAGTCTTTGACATGAATAAGCCAAATGCGCTCTTGAATGTCGTGATGGGCGAGCCTGAGGGTACTCGGGTGTATCACTGATCGCTTTTAACGGTAGATAGTCCGTATTTTTAAAGTATTTTAATTTTGAAAACTTTGTTAAATCCGTTTGTGCCTTATGCTTGTTTTTAAAGGTACTTTGATTTGGATTTAAACCATACAAACCATGAAGGAATGACCATGATTAACGACATTAAAAAAGACGGCGAAGGTCGTATGCAAAAATCACTTGACGCCTTAGAGACAGCATTTGCCAAGCTGCGTACAGGGCGTGCGCATCCAGGCATCTTGTCAGGTGTGATGGTGAGCTACTACGGCTCTGACATGCCACTCAACCAAGTCGCCAGCGTCAATGTTGAGGACAACCGCACGCTTTTGGTGCAGCCGTTTGATCGCTCTATGGTGCAGGCGGTAGATAAAGCGATTCGTGAGGCGGATTTGGGTCTAAACCCGATGACTGCCGATGTGATTCGTGTGCCAATGCCTGCCTTGACCGAAGAGACTCGCCGTGACATGCAAAAACTGGCTCGCTCTGATGCTGAGTCTGCGCGTGTGTCTGTACGCAATATCCGCCGTGACATGCTGGGCGACATCAAAAAACTGGTCAAAGACAAAGAAGTGAGCGAAGATGATGAGCGTCGTGCTGAGACCGACATCCAAAAGCTTACCGATGACTTCATTAAGACCATCGATGCTCGCCTTGCCAAAAAAGAAAGCGAGCTGATGGAAGTGTGATTGCACACCTGATACATTGTGCAAACCAAAAAAGACTTACGCAGGTTTCAAAATTGGACTTTGGTTTTGAGATGGTTTGGCGTAAGTCTTTGTTTTTATAAGTTTAATTAGCCAAAAATTTTATGCAACAGACCGCCAATTTACCGCCACTTGCCACCGTGCCAAAGCACATCGCCATCATCATGGATGGCAATAATCGCTATGGCAAATCAAACAATCTTGCCACAGGGCAGGGGCACATCAAGGGTAAGGATGCGCTTGATCCCATTGTTGAGCATTGCTTGGCTCGTGGTGTGTCGGTGCTGACGGTGTTTGCATTTTCCAGTGAAAACTGGGCAAGACCTAAGGCGGAGGTCGAGCTTTTGATGCATCTTTTGGAGCAGACCATTCATGAGCAGATGCCCCGCATGAATCAATACCGCATTCGCTTGCGTTTCATCGGTGATAGAAGTGCTTTGTCGCCCAAGCTTGCAGCACTGATGGCGGATGCTGAGCAAAAAACAGCGCACTTTGAGGCGATGACTTTGGTGATTGCCATCAGCTATGGCGGTAAGTGGGACATTGCTTGTGCTGCCAAAACACTTGCCCAAAGGGTCGCTGATGGCACTTTGGATGCTGATGCCATCGATGAGACGATGCTGGGTGAGTGCGTGGCGCTTGCCGATCATCCGCCAGTGGACATGCTGATTCGCACAGGTGGTGATTATCGCATTTCTAATTTTTTGCTGTGGCAGGCGGCGTATGCAGAGCTGTTTTTTACGCCGACGCTGTGGCCTGATTTTAGTGCCGATGAGCTTGACGGCATGATGCAAAATTTTGCCAATCGTGAGCGCCGCTTTGGCAAGACCAGTGAACAGATCGCTTGTGAGCAGATGGGAGAGTAAGCCATGTGGCAACGAATAAAAACCGCCATCGTATTGGTGCTGATAGTTGGCTTTGCGCTGTTTGCCAGTAAGACGCCGATTTTTGTGATTCCGCTTTTGTCCATCGCAGTGCTCATCGCAGCCCACGAGTGGACAAGGCTCATGCCCAAATGGGGCAGCCCCTTGACCTTTATCGCCATTACTTTTGTGCTGACGCTTGGGTCGGTGTTTGTGCCGCAGACTTGGGTGCTGTGGTGGGCGCTGTCACTCGTCATCTGGACGATGGCGATGATGTGGGTCAAGCAATATCCCGATAAAGAAAAATGGTACGGTCGCCGTTTGGTATATATGGGAGGCGTGATTTTGACTGCCGCCATCACCGCCATGTATGGGCTGTGGCAGATGTCGCCTTGGTGGCTGATGTATGTGTTTTTGCTGGTGTGGTGTGCCGATAGCGGTGCGTATTTTGTTGGTCGTAAGTTTGGCAAAAGAAAACTTGCCCCCAATGTTTCGCCAAATAAGTCTGTGGAAGGGCTGATTGGCGGCTTAATCACCGCAGGCGTGGTCGCGGGCGTGGTCGGTCATTATTTGCAGTTGTCAGGCGTGGCGTTGTTTTGGTTTTTGGGCTTGTCTGCCTTGACGGTGGGGGCGAGCGTGCTTGGCGATTTGTTTGAATCCATGCTCAAACGCCGTGCAGGTATTAAGGATTCTGGTAATATTCTGCCTGGACATGGCGGTGTGCTTGACCGCATTGACAGTCTTTTGTCTGCCACGCCTGTGTTTGCCTTTGGATTTTGGGTGTTGCTTGAAATGGGTGTGTTCGCTGAAGTGTGGATGAAAATTTACATGGCGAGCTTATCGCAGATTTTGTGATGTTTTTAATTGATGATAAAAGTAGCTAGTGTTATGAATGAGCCAAAATCCTCTTGTGTGCAACGCCTTGCTGTATTGGGTGCGACAGGCTCAATCGGGGATAGTACATTGCAATTGGTGCGTCTGCACCGTGAGCGATACCGTGTGGTGGCGTTGTCAGGATTTCATCAGGTGGATAAGCTGTTGTCGCTGTGTCAAGAGTTTTTGCCTGATTTTGTGTGTGTGTCCGATGAAAAAGTGGCTGAATGTCGCCAAAAAATAGATGAGCTTGGGCTGGGTATTCAGGTGTTGTCAGGCGATGATGGCTTGGCTAAGATGGCGACTTTGCCTACGGTGGATACGGTGGTGGCGGCGATTGTTGGGGCGGCGGGGCTGTCATCTACACTGGCGGCAGCTCATGCGGGTAAGCGGATTTTACTTGCCAATAAAGAATCACTCGTCATGGCGGGGCATTTGGTCATGGCGGCTGCCAAAGCGTCAGGTGCGAGCATTTTACCGATTGACAGCGAGCATAATGCGATTTTTCAATGTTTGCCAAAGCCTGTGCAGACGGACAATCAAGCCATTCATGACAGCAGTCACGGCATCAAACAGCTTTGGCTGACCGCATCTGGTGGCGGATTTTTACACAAATCCATAGAGCAAATGCGCAGCGCAAGCCCTGCCGACGCCATCAAGCACCCAAATTGGTCAATGGGTAAAAAGATTTCCATTGACAGTGCCACCATGATGAATAAAGGGCTTGAGCTGATTGAAGCGTGTCATTTGTTTGATTTGCCAGAAGAGCATATTGGCATTGTCATTCACCCTGACAGTGTGGTGCATTCGTTGGTGGAATATGTCGATGGGTCGCTATTGGCACAGCTTGGCAGTCCTGACATGAAAACGCCCATCGCTCATGCCTTGGCTTATCCAGAGCGTATCAGTACAGGTGAGCGTTCACTGGATTTGTATGCGTTATCTAATTTAAGCTTTTTAGAGCCAGACCTTGAAAAATTCCCTGCACTTACTTTGGCAAGAGTCGCCGCTCAGCGTGGCACGGGTGCGTGCATTACGCTAAATGCTGCCAATGAAGTGGCGGTGTCGGCGTTTTTGGCAGAACAAATCCGCCTAACTGACATTGCCGCTGTGGTGCAATATTGCTTAGAGCACCCATCATTGATTGCTCATTTTGATGATGATTTTGCTCAATTATCGGACATTTTGGCGATGGATCAAAAAGTACGATCGGTGGCGATGTCTTGGGTTGATGAGGGCTTGGCATGACGGCGATATGGATGTTTTTGGCGGCGGTGTGTGTGCTAGGACCGCTTGTGGCGCTGCACGAATGGGGGCATTACATCGTGGCTCGTCTGTGCGGTGTGAAGGTGCTGACTTATTCGATCGGATTTGGTCCTAAGCTTTTTGGTTGGACGAGTAAAAAGACTGGCATTGATTATCGCATCTCAGCCATTCCTTTGGGCGGCTATGTGAAGATGCTTGATGGGCGTGAGGGTAGTGTGGCAGAGCATGAGCGTCATTTGGCGTTTGATCAGCAGCACCCACTCAAAAAAATCGCCATCGTTGCGGCAGGTCCTTTGATGAATTTTATCATCGCCATTGGGCTGTTTTTTGTGCTGTTTTTGCAGCCAAGCGAGCAGTTAAACACTCGCATTGGCAAAATTTTGCCTGATACGCCTGCATCGCAAAGCTTGGTGGTGGGTGAGAAAATCACTGCCATTGATGATAAGGCTGTGACCACTTGGGAAGAGGTAAATTATGCCTTGGCAGGTCGCATGGGCGAGTCTGGCAGCCTTAGCGTCACCACTGAGCAAGGTGGCAAATACAGCCAAAAAACCGTCAGCATCAGCACTTTCATGCAAGGCGAGCATAAGAGCCAAGACGCCATATCCAGCTTTGGGGCGCTGCCTTACCAGCCAGTGATTGAGCCTGTGCTGGCAGAAGTCGTGCCAGATGGTGCGGCTGCGCTCATGGGTCTAAAAGTGGGCGATAGGGTGGTTGCCATTGATGGCACTAAGATTGACAACTGGGCTGATGCCACACCCATCATTCGCCAAAACCCTGAAAAAATGCTGTCCTTTGACATCATCCGTGATGGCAAAATGATGACGGTACCAGTGATGCCAAGAGGCGTCACGGTGCGTAATCAAACGATAGGTCAGATCGGCGTGAGGGTCAACTATGATGCCCAAAGCGCCATACCTGACGAATATCGCACTACCATCGACCACACGCCCATGCAGGCGCTGGACAAGTCATTTGCTAAGACTTACGATTTGGCAAAAATGACGCTTGATGCGATGAAAAAAATGATCACAGGGCTCATTGGCGTTGAAAATCTTTCAGGTCCTATTACCATCGCTGAGGTGTCCAAGACCAGCTTTGAAATCGGCTGGCAGCAGGTGTTATCCACTGCCGCCATCATCAGCTTGTCTTTGGCGGTGATGAATCTTTTGCCCATTCCTGTGCTTGATGGCGGTCATTTGGTGTATTATACTTATGAGCTGATCCGTGGTCGCCCGATGAGCGAAAAGGTGCAAGTGTTTGGCATGAAGATTGGCTTTACCTTGCTTTTGTGTTTCATGGTGCTAGCAATTGGTAACGACATCATGCGGTTGTTTGGCTGAGTGGACAAAAAGTCACCAATTTTTAAAAAAACCCTAAAAAATTGCGAATAAATCTCTTTTAGGGCTTGCCAAAATTGTTTTTTTGGCTTAATTTAGCACCATTATTTGCACGCTGACATCAATTTTGCTCATCTTTGAGTAGTTTTGAGATCGATTTGCCATAAAAATGAGCAGAATCGGCGTGATGTTTTAGATTTTAATGATTTTAATCGTGGAATGATTTTATGCGTATGCCTAAATTTTCAGGTTTTGTAACCACTTCGATCACGACGGCAGTCATCATGGCGATGGCAGCCCCTGCGTATGCCGCCACTTTTGTCGCCAATGACATCGCCATATCAGGCTTGCAGCGTGTGACTGCCGAGAGCTTGCAATCGGCACTGCCGATCCGCTTGGGACAGAGTGTGACTGATGAGATGCTGGCTCAGAGCATTCGTGCCCTGTATGCCACTGAGCATTTTTCTAATGTGCAAGCCGATGTCAATGGCGACCGTGTGGTGTTTTATGTCACTGAGCGCCCTGTGATTGCAGAGCTGAACTTTAAGGGTAATAAACTCATCCCCAAAGCAGGTCTTGAAGAAGGTCTAAAAAGCACAGGGCTTGCGGTGGGCAATGTCTTAAAGCAATCGACCGTCACCGCCATCGAAAATGAGCTAAAAAACCAATACATCTCGCAAGGCTACTACAACAGCGACATTCAAGTCAAACAAACCGAGCTTGATGGCAACCGTGTTAAGCTGGACATTGAGTTCATCGAGGGCAAGGCGGCTCGTGTCGTCGATGTCAATATCATCGGCAACCAATATTTTAGCGATGACGACATCAAAGATGAGCTGGCACTCAAAGACAAAGTCATCAATCCACTCTCCAAAGCCAACCGTTATAGCCAAGAAAAGCTGAACGCCAGCCTTGAATCTTTGCGTGCGCTGTATCTGAACGAAGGTTTTGTTCGCTTTAAGGTCGATGGCTCATCGCTGTCTATTGATGAAGACAAAAATAAAGTCTTTGTGGAGATTGCGCTGACTGAGGGCGAAAAGTACAATTTTGGTAAAGTGCAGTTTTTGGGTGATGTCACTTATGATTTGACTGAGCTCAATGACCTTGTGACTTTCAAAGAAGGCGAGGGTTATTCACAAAGTAAGCTTGAAGCTTTGACCGCAAGCCTTGGTGAGAAGTTTGGCGACGACGGCTATTATTATGCTCAGATTCGCCCTGTCACCCGCATCAATGACGAGACACGCACGGTCGATGTCGATTATTATCTTGACCCTGTGCGCCCTGTGTATGTGCGCCGTATCAACTTTGGTGGTAATGTCAAGACCAAGGACGAAGTACTGCGCCGTGAGATGCGTCAGCTTGAAGGGGCGCTCGCATCAAACAGCAAGATTCAGCTGTCTAGAGCACGCTTGATGCGTACGGGCTTTTTTAAGGATGTGCAAGTGCAGGTCGTGCCTGTGCCAAACACCCCAGACCAAGTGGATGTCAATTATACCGTGGAAGAGCAGGCATCAGGCTCATCGACCATCGCCGCAGGTTATAGTCAGTCGGGCGGGGTTACTTTCCAAGTGGAGTTATCTCAAGCCAACTTCATGGGTACGGGCAACCGTGTCAATGCGTCATTTTCTCGCTCAGAGACACGAGATGTGTACAGCCTTGGTATGACCGACCCTTATTTCACCGAAAATGGCGTTTCACAGAGTCTGAGTGCTTATTATCGTAAGACTAAGTATGACAACAAAAACATCAGCGGCTATGTGCTAGACTCGTATGGCGCATCTTTGCGTTATGGCTATCCGATCAATGAAAATCAGCGTATCAGTGCTGGCATTAACATCGACAATACCGAAGTGCAAGGCGGCTCTGGCATGGCAATCAGCAATGTCAAGCAGCTCATTGAAGACGGCGGTACAATCACAGCATTTGATAACAACAACACAGGCTTTAATAACGACTACACCACCTATAATGCGACGCTGGGCTGGAGTTATTCTAGCCTAGACCGCCCAGTATTCCCAACCAAAGGCATGAGCCATGATGTCGATCTGACTTTGGGCTTTGGTGATAAGACTTATCAAAAGGCGGTTTATACAGGCAATATTTACCGACCATTCCTAAAAGGCACGATTTTGCGTGGCTATACTCGTCTGGGTTATGGTAATGATTTGCCATTTTATGAAAACTTCTATGCAGGCGGCTATGGCTCGGTGCGTGGCTATGACGCATCTAGCCTAGGTCCCCGCTCACAGCCTTACAATGTGGCAAGCGTCAATCAGCGATATACATTGGGCGAAAATGTCGGTGGTAATGCGCTGGCGACTTTTGGTGCTGAGCTGATTTTGCCAATGCCATTTAAAGGCGACTGGGCAGATCAGGTGCGTCCAGTGCTATTCTTTGAAGGCGGTCAAGTCTTTGACACCACGGGCATGGACAAAGAGACGGTCAATCTAAACGCACTGACCAATGGTTTGGCACAATCTACCGATTATCCGCTATTAGAGCAGGACAAAGAGTTCCGTTATAGCGCAGGTGTCGGTGCGACTTGGTACACGCCGATCGGTCCTTTGTCAATCAGCTACTCTAAGCCGATCAACAGCAAAGATACCGATGAAACCGAAAAAGTCCAATTCCAAATCGGTAGTGTGTTTTAATGGTTGGTGTTTCTTGCCTGATTCGCGCCATCGAAGAAAAGCAGCCAGTGCTGAATAAAGCAGCGCTGGCAAGCTTTGAGGGCATACAGGTCAGCCGTGTGGCAGATCTGTCAGACGCCGATGGCAGCGCATTGGCGTTTTTGTCTGCTCAAAAGTACGCTGATGACTTAGCGCATACGGCGGCAGGTGTGGTCATTGTCAGTGAGTCATTTGCCAGTCTTGTGCCACCAGATGTGTGCGCATTGATTGTCAAAGATGCTTATTTGGCTTATGCTTGTGTCAGTGTGCTTTTTGAGTATGAGGCGGCATCGCCTAGTATTCATCCAAGCGCCATCATTGCGCCATCTGCCATTTTGGGCGAGGGCGTGTCGGTGGGTGCTTATGCGGTCATCGGTGAGCGTGTCAAGATTGGTAAGCATGGTCATATCGGACAGGGCGTATCCATAGAAGATGGTGCGGTGCTGGGCGAGGGGTGTCACATTGCATCTCATGTCACCATCGCTCATCACAGCCTGCTTGGCGATAGAGTGCGCATCCATGCGGGGGCAAGCATTGGCTCGGAGGGCTTTGGCTTTGCACCACACCCCACCAAAGAAGGTCTAAAATGGCAGCGCATCGCTCAGCTGGGGCGTGTCATCATCGGTGATGATGTTCGCATCGGCAGCCACACCTGCATTGATCGTGGGGCGGTGGGCGATACGGTCATTGGCAATCATGTCATCATCGACAATCTGGTGCAAATCGCTCATAATGTACGCATCGGAGACGGTACAGCGATCGCTGCTAAGGTCGGCATCGCAGGCAGCACGCACATTGGCAAAGGCTGTATCATTGGCGGTGCGGTGGGTATCGCAGGACATCTGCACATCGCTGATGGCGTGACTTTGACTGGTATGACGATGGTTACCGGTCACATCAAAGAATCAGGTAGCTATTCATCAGGTACGACAGCCATGCCATCAACCAAGTGGCGACGGGCGGCGGTGAGATTCCGCCAGTCTGGCGAGAAATGAGTGCTTTTAAGCGATTTTTGAGGCTTTTTTAAGGATTTAAGGATTTTATCCATGTCAAATACAAACATCGACACAGAATTATTGACCCAAGAAGACTTGGGCGCATTGGCTGAGCGAGGCGTTAAGCTGCCACTAAAATACGACCAGATCAAGCATTATCTGCCACACCGCTATCCATTCATGCTCATCGACCGTGTGACCGCCTGTGCGCCAAACCAATGGATTACAGGCTATAAAAACATCACGATCAATGAAGAGTTGTTTAATGGGCATTTTCCTGACAATCCTGTCATGCCGGGCGTGCTGATGGTGGAGGCGATGGCGCAGCTGTCTGGTATTTTGGGTTTTATCAGTGCAGGTCAGACTTCAGAAAGCGGCTATCTGTACCTGTTTGCAGGGGTGGATAAGGTGCGCTTTAAAAAGCTGGTAAGCACGGGCGATACGCTGGTGATTCGCTCAAAAGCGACCCGCAGTATGCGAGAAATTTATAAATTTGAATGCACCGCCCATGTAGATGGCGAGTTGGCTTGTAGTGCTGAGATCATGATTGCTCGCCAAAAAGTCGCTGAAATGTGAGTGATTTGACGACATTGGTCATTTAAGGGTAAAATAGACAATTAAAAGCCATTTAACAAAAGCTTTTCTCAGGCTTTTTAGAGGGCTTATTTGTGACAATTTTTAATTTTTATCATATTTTCATAATAAAGACAAAAATGCCTTAATTGTGGGAGGCGCATGAACATTCACCCAACCGCCATCGTCGATGACTCTGCCAAAATCGATGACTCTGCCGTCATCGGTCCGTATTGTATCGTCGGTAGAAACAGCAGTATCGGTGCGCACACCATCTTGAAAAGCCATGTCATTGTCGGTGACAACACCACCATCGGCAGGTATAACGAGATTTATCAATTTGCCAGTATTGGCGAGGTGCCACAGGATCTAAAATACGCAGGTGAGACCACTTATTTGGAGATCGGTGATTACAACCGCATTCGTGAGTCTTGTACTTTTCACCGTGGCACGGTGCAGGACGAGGGTCTGACCAAGATTGGCAGCCATAATTTGTTCATGGTCAATACACACATCGCTCATGACTGCGTGGTGGGAGATCACAATGTGCTTGCCAATAATGTCGGTGTAGCGGGACACAGCCACATTGGCAGTCATGTCATCATCGGTGGTCAGTCTGGTGTGCATCAGTTTTGCCGCATTGATGATTATAGTATGATCGGTGGGGCGAGCCTTATTTTAAAAGATGTGGCGGCATTTACCATGGTCTCTGGCAATCCCGCCAAGACACACGGCATCAATAAAGAAGGCATGCGCCGCAAAGGTTGGTCGGCACAGACCATCAAGTCGCTAGACGATGCTTATCGCTTGATTTTTCGCTCAGGATTGCTTCGTGATGAGGCGCTCAGTGAGCTGGCTAAGCTTGTGGTAGATGAGCCTAAGGTGCAGCTTTTGATTGATTCGCTCAATAACAGCAGCCGAGGTCTGGTGCGCTGATTTTCCTTTTTCTTTTTAAACCCATAACGATGTGTTATGGGTTTATTTATTTTTATTTATTTGACATTCTTTATGCAATAAATCAAACTATAATAGCAACATTGTCGCAAGTTTATTTTAGACTTGCTAGACTTTGTAAAAAATGGTATCGCCTGACTTTGTTAATGGCGATGATGAATGATAAAACAATTAAGGAGAGTATATGTCTACACAACGAGAGAGTTGGTCGGCACGCTCTGGATTTATTTTGGCCGCCATCGGTTCGGCGGTCGGCTTAGGAAATATTTGGCGTTTTCCTTATGTGTCTTATGAAAATGGCGGCGGTGCGTTCGTCATTCCATATTTGATCGCACTGGCGACGGCAGGTTTTCCACTGCTATTTTTGGATTATGTTGTCGGTCAAAAGTACCGTGGCGCACCACCGACCGCCTATGGTCGCATGATTAAGTCTGCCGAAGGTGTGGGCTGGTGGCAGGTGTTGGTTTGCACCGTGATTGGCATTTATTATGCGTCAGTGCTTAGCTGGGCAGGTCAGTACACATTATACTCATTCACCCAAGCATGGGGTGAGGATACCGAAGGCTTTTTCTTTAACCACTATCTACAAATGGGTTCAGGCTTGGACTTTACTTTTGTACCAAGTCTGTTTGTTGGTCTGATTGTGGTTTGGGCGGTTGTGCTGTTCATCATGTATGGCGGTATCCGTAAGGGTGTCGAGCTTGCCAACAAGATTTTCATTCCGCTACTTGTGGTGATGTTTATCATCATGGTCATCCAAGCGGTGCGTCTGCCGGGTGCGGTTGAAGGTCTAAATGCTTTCTTTACACCAAACTGGGCGGCGATGGCTGATCCAAAAGTGTGGCTGGCGGCTTATGGTCATGTGTTCTTTTCTATGTCCATCGGCTTTGGTATCATGGTTACTTATTCATCATACCTAAAACGCAATGCCAACTTGACAGGTTCTGGTCTGGTGGTGGGTTTTGCCAACTCATCATTTGAAATCTTGGCAGGTATTGGTATTTTCTCGGTGCTTGGCTTTATGGCGGTGGCATCAGGCAAGCCTGTATCTGAGGTGGTGTCTGGTGGTATCGGTCTTGCGTTCGTGGCGTTCCCAAAAATCATCTCAAACATGGGTGATGCTGGTACGATCATTGGCGTGCTTTTCTTTGCGTCGCTGTTCGTGGCGGGTCTGACTTCTATGGCAAGTATCATTCAGGTGCCGATTTCGGCGGTTGAGGATAAATTTGGCTGGTCACACAAAAAGGCGGTTACTGTCGTTGGCGGTATTTCAGCCCTGATTTCTGTGGTGCTATTTTCTACCAAAACAGCGATCACTTTCGTTGATGTGATTGATCATTTTGCCAACAACATTGGTGTTGTCTTGGGTGCAATTTTGTCCATCATCTGGGTAACTTGGCTAAACCGTGGTCTGCTAGATACGCTGATTCGCCACATCAATGGCATTTCAAGCTTTAAAGTAGGCGCTGGTTGGTCGTTCGTATTGACTGTCATCACACCGCTGTCACTCATCATCGCGCTGCTGCTGAGCCTAAAATCACTACTGACCGAAGGCTATGGCGGCTACGACTTCATCACGCAAGTTATCTTTGGCTGGGGCGTGGTGGCAGTGTTTGCCATCGGAGCGATGCTGCTGACTAAGGTAAAAGGTCATGTTTCACACGGTGAGCAAAAGGGGAATTATTATGAATAGTACTGCACTCATCATCATGATCGTGGCGCTGATTGCCATCTGGGGCGGACTCATCTTGTCTGCCATCCATCTGGTCAAACATCCTGACATTGACATGGATAAAGTGCCAAATGAGTAATCACTCATGAATAAAAAACACACGCTTTTTTGGGCGTGTGTTTTTTTGTGGTTGGATTTTGTCAATCAAAGCTCATCAAATCACTCTCATTTTAGACAATCGGCTTTCTGCGATAAAACAAAATACCAGGAATGGACAAGCCAAGCACCAACGCACAAATCACAAAAATCGCTTCAAAAAAGTGCGACATCATGGTAACAAACAGCGTCATATCAAAGCCAAAATAACCAATTTGCACCATACTCACCATCGCTTTATAGGCAGCGATGCCGGGCATTAGACAGATGACACTGGGTACGATGAGTGCCTTTGGGGGTAGGCGAAATCTTTGGGCAAACCACACGCCTAAAAAACTGGCAAACATCGAGCCAAAAAAAGTCGCCACTGCCAAATGCACGCCGCCATAGACCATGAGGCTTTTTGAGCCAAAACCCAGTGCAGTCATGACAAGGCAATACACGATATATCGGCTTGGCAATGTAAACATCAAGCACCAGCCGAGCGTGATGACGCAGGATAACAAAACATCAGACAATAGCCACATCACAGCCCCCAGTGCGGAATTCGTAATAAAATCAGTGCAATGACAATGCCAACACACGCAGACAAGGTCAGCATGGTGGCGAACATCCAGCGACCCACACCCATGTTCATGTAGCCCTTTAAAATGTCGGATAAGGCGTTGATGATGGGAAAGCTTGGCACGAGCAATAGCACGCTTGATGCCACGGCGATGTCGGCACTGTCAATCTGAGCCCAGCCAAAAGAATCCAAAAAGTACGCCATCGCCCCAAGCAATGTCGCCACAAAAGCGGTGATAATAACCACCACAAAAGGATTGAAATGATGGGCGGACAAATACAGCCGTGTCCGCATGGCACAAAATCCAGCAACCAGCGTGATGAGTGCGATGGTAAGATTGCCGCCATTTAAATAAGCAAAACTGGCACACGACAGCCCAACGAACAGCGACATCAAATTTTTTGGATAAGTGCCACGATCAATGCCATCAAAGCGACGCTCCACTTCGTCAATGAGGTGTTCGTTTTTTAGGGCGGTTTCGGCGTGCATGACGATTTGTTGGATTTGTACCAGTACGCTGACATTGATGCCTTGATGTACGGTGTTTCTGGCGGTGGTGATGCACCGACCGTTGTACAGCGTGGTTAAAGTTACCGCATTAAAGGACAAGGCGCATTCCACACCGCCCACACCCAGCGATGCACCCAGTCGCTTGGTCAAATCAACCACCACCGCCGATTCGCCACCGTATTGCATGAACAACAGCGCACAGCGGACGCACAGTCTGGTGATGCGCTGCTGCTCTTCATAAGAAATATAAGGCAGGCGACGGGGTGAGGGCGGAGCAAAGTTGGACATGAAAACGGCTGCTTTGTCTTTTTATTGAAATACAAATGAATGCTTATGATGCACATATTTTAATGGCAAATGCCAAAAAAATCATCACAAAATGGCGAATTTGTACAAAAAACATTGCAAAACTGAGTCAGGCTAGCTATAATCATTCGACCGTTTTTTATTTCTTTTATTTTGCGATGTTGGTTTTTTATAAACCATGAGGAATACCTATGAATATGGCAACCAATCCTGGAAAGTTATGGCTGGATGGCACGATTGTTGAACAGCCAGACGCAAAAGTTCATGTACTGACGCACAGCCTGCATTATGGCTTGGCGGTATTTGAAGGCGTGCGTGCGTATCAGACACCAGACGGTCGCACGGCAATTTTCCGCCTGCATGAGCATACAGAGCGTCTGTTAAATTCTGCCAAAATTTTCCAATTAAATGTCCCTTATGACCACGACACGCTAGTACAAGCCCAAAAAGATGTGGTGCGTGAAAGCGGCTTGGCGTCTGCCTATATTCGTCCGCTGATTTGGGTGGGTTCTGAAAAATTAGGCATCGCCGCCAAAGACAATACCATTCATGCGGCAGTGGCGGCTTGGCATTGGGGTGCGTATCTGGGTGAAGACGGCATCAAAAACGGCATTCGTGCCAAAACTTCAAGCTACACCCATCACCACCCAAATGTGACGATGTGCAAGGCAAAAGCCGCTGCCAACTATCCTGTTTCTATCCTAGCCAACCAAGAGGCGACCAAAGCAGGCTATGACGAAGCCATCTTGATGGATCCTTTGGGTTATGTGTGCCAAGGCTCTGGCGAAAACTTATTCTTGGTAAAAAATGGCGAATTGCACACGCCTGATTTGGCTGGCGGTGCGTTGGACGGCATCACTCGTCGTACCATCATTGAGTTTGCCAACGATTTGGGTATTAAAGTCGTTGAACGCCGTATTACTCGTGATGAGTTCTATTTGGCGGATGAGATTTTCATGACAGGTACGGCCGCAGAAGTCACGCCAATTCGTGAGTACGATGACCGTGTGATTGGCAATGGCTCTCGTGGTCCGATTACCGAACAATTACAAAGCCTGTATTTTGATGTGGTGCAAGGTCGCAACGAAAAATACAAGCACTGGCTGTCATTCGTTGATGAGTGATTTGCTTGGTACTTAAAAAAAGACGGCATTTGCCCGTCTTTTTTTGTTGAATAAGTATGCGTGTGATGGCAATTGCGTGATTTTCAAAAAGCGTCATTGTTAAAATTGTGATATGATAGGACGAATTTCTATCGAAAAATAATCAAGGTGCAAACATGACCCAACTTGACCCAAAACTAGACTTAAACTGGCAATCTGATGCCTTAGACCCTGCCTTTGGCTTTTTTGAGCAAACTTTGGCTGTGCGTGGCGGATACCATCGCACCGATGAAGGCGAGCATAATGAGGCGATTTTTGCCACCAGTAGCTATGTCTATAAATCTGCTGCCGACGCTGCCGATCATTTTAACGGCAACAAAAAAGGCAATGTCTATTCTCGCCACACCAACCCCACCGTGCGAGCCTTTGAACGCCGTCTTGCCCTGCTCGAAAATGGCGAACGCTGTGTGGCAACAGCGAGCGGCATGGGGGCGATTTTGACCATGTGTTTGGCGTACCTTAAAGCTGGCGACCATCTTTTGTGCGCCAAGCAATTATTCGGCTCATCGGTGGCGCTCTTTGATACTTATTTTAAAGCCTTTGGCGTGGAAGTCAGTTATGTGGACTGCTTTGACAACGACGCTTGGGCAAAGGCAATGCGCCCAAATACAGCGGTGTGCTATCTTGAAAGTCCATCCAATCCTTTGGCTCAAATCGCTGACATTTCTGCCATTGCCAAAATCGCCCACGAGGGTGGGGCGCTCTTAATCGTGGATAACTGCTTTGCCACCCCTGCCATTCAAAAACCGCTTGATTTGGGAGCGGATGTGGTCATTCATTCAGCGACCAAATACATTGACGGACAAGGGCGAGTGCTGGGCGGAGCGCTCGTCGGCTCAGATACGCTGATGGAAAAAGCCTTTGGTGTGGTACGCACGGGGGGCATTAGCCTATCACCTTTTAATGCGTGGGTGTTGTTAAAATCGCTAGAAACCTTATCACTTAGAATGAAAGCCCACTCTGAAAACGCCAATCGTGTCGCAGAATTTTTAAATAACCACCCCAAAGTCACAAAAGTGCATTTTTCAGGTTTGCCAAGTCACGCCAGTCACGAAGTCGCCAAAGCTCAGCACACCGCCTTAAAAAATGTTGGCGGCGGGGCGATAACGGGTGCGTTTGGGGCGATCATCGGCTTTGAAGTGGCGAATCAAGAACAAGCTTGGCACATCATTGACAGCACAAAAATGATCAGCATTACCAATAACTTAGGCGATGCCAAAACCACCATCACCCACCCTGCGACCACCACGCATTTTCGCATGACCCCTGAGCAAAGGGTAGAGGCAGGCGTGAGTGACGGCTTGATAAGATTATCTGTTGGGCTTGAAGAGGTGGATGACATCATCAAAGATTTGGCACGAGGGCTTGATGGCTTGTAAATCAAGCGAAGCTTTTGTTTATGTTCTTTTGGCAAATTTTTTTTGTTAGATTTGCCTATAAACCAACTGGCATGACTGCACTAAGGCGTCATAAAAACAAGTGATCATATGAGCTTATTGGGTAAATTATTTAAATCAAATCACAACGACTCCATCGCATCCATCAAAAAGACACTGCCGCACAATGCGGATGCGGAGCGTGAGCAGGCAGCGGCGTTGTACGAGCAGGCGAGCGTTTTGCATGAGCAGGGCGAGCATGAAAAGGCGGCGCCACTACTGCTTGAAGCGGCATCGCTTGGGCTGGCGGAGGCGCAGCGAAGTCTGGGTGTGATGCACTGTGAAGGCATGGGCGTGCGCCAAGATTATCAAAAGGGGCATGAGCTTTTGATGAAAGCCGCCGAGCAGGGCGACTTTAAAGCCTGTCATAATTTGGGCGTCATGTATCATCATGGCTTAGGTGTCGCCACCAATCACCAGACGGCATTTGAATGGTATCAAAAAGCCGCCGAGCAAAACCATGCAGCAGCTTGCCATAACATCGCTTTGATGTATGAATATGGTGTGGGCGCGCCTGTCGATGACGAGCAGGCGGTGCGCTGGCATGAGCGTGCAGGCGAGCTGGGCTTTGTGCTGTCTTATTTGAATCTGGGCAATTTGTACTGCTTGGGGCGGGGTGTGCCGCAAGATTATGCCAAGGCGATGGCGTGCTTTGAAAAGGCGGCGGATAAGGGCGTGGCTGAGGCGATCTATAACTTGGCGGTACATCATCAGCGAGGTGAGGGCGTACCACAAGACCTGCTACGGGCGCATGATTATTTCAAACAGGCGTCCGAGCTTGACTTTGCGCCTGCAATGCATCAGCTTGCACTTTGTTATTTAGATGGTAAGGGTGTGGAAAAAAATGAGTCGGTGGCAATGGACTGGCTGCGTCAATCGGCAGAGCAAGACTATGAGCCAGCTGAGCAGCTGCTGACTAAGCTTGCGGTAGACTCGGCAGACTAAGTCTTAAAACGGACAACAAAACTCATGGTAAAAAAGGACTGGCTGATCGCATTGTCGGTGGTGCTGATCTGGGGCATCAACTTTATTTTTATGAAGATTGCCCTACATGATGTCTCGCCGATGGTGCTTGGAATGCTGCGTTTTGCCTTTTTGCTCATGCCTGCCTTGTTGTTTTTGGCGCGTCCAAAGGTGGCGTTGCGATGGCTTATTTTGTATGGCTTGACCATCAGCTTTGGGCAGTTTGCCTTCATGTTTTTGGCATTGTCCATGGGTGTGCCGACAGGGCTTGCCGCATTGGTGCATCAAAGTCAGGTGTTTTTTACGGTGCTGTTGTCGGCGTTGATTTTCAAAGAAGGGGTGCGCTCTCATCATCTTTTAGCCATGCTGATGGCGGCGGCAGGTCTTAGTTTGATTGGCATGGGTCAGTATCAGGGCGATTTGGCACTTGTTGGGCTGTTTGTGGTGATGGCGGGGTCATTTTCGTGGGCGCTGGGCAACATCGTCGTCAAAAAGCTTGGTAATGTCAATCCTGTGTCGCTCGTCATCTGGGGTAATGTCTCGACATTTTGGGCATTTGCCATCGGTTCGCTGCTGCTTTATGGCATCGATGGCGTGGTGGCGCAGGTTGTCTCTTTGCGTTTTGGTGGCTGGCTGAGCGTGCTGTATCTGGCGTATGTGGCGAGCTTGCTGGGCTATGGTGGCTGGGGCTATTTGCTGTCTAGACATCCTGCCAGCCAGGTAACACCACTGGCGCTGCTTGTGCCTGTGGTGGCGCTTGTCGCTGGAATGGTGGTCTTTGGTGAGCGTCTGACGCTTTTGCACTGGCTTGGTATTGTGGTGGTGATGGCGGCTTTATTGGTGCATGTATTTGGGGCGAAGGCTTTGTCTGGGTCTCGTCTTTGAACATCTGCCAGTGCAAGTGCGGATTTGGCATGATAAAGCGGGTCTTAATGATTGCCAAGCCTAATGCAACTTTGCATTGATATTAAAATTTTGTGGCAATCATCGCTAAAAAAAATCATGCGAAATTAAAAAAACTGTGTTAAAATTAGCCGCATATTTACACCATATCATGTATTATCCATAAAATATTACACTACATATTGTCAAGTCATTTCGATTTTCTAACAATCACATCAATTTTTAGTCAGTTAAGGGTGTTAAAAAGCTCATGCAATATTCTATTTTTTGCCAAACAAAAAACGATGTCTTAAAAGAACCCATGTTCTTTGGTCAGCCTGTCAATGTCTCTCGTTATGACCAACAAAAACACCCGATTTTTGAGCAGCTCATTGAAAAACAGCTGTCGTTTTTTTGGCGACCAGAAGAGATCGATGTGTCTCGTGATCGCATTGATTTTAGCGAATTGTCCGCCCATGAACAGCACATTTTCTTATCAAATCTAAAATACCAAACCTTGCTAGACAGCATTCAAGGTCGCAGCCCAAATGTGGTCTTGCTGCCTTTGGTGTCGATCCCTGAGCTTGAAACTTGGATTGAGACTTGGAGTTTTAGTGAGACCATTCATAGCCGCAGCTACACGCACATCATCCGTAATGTCGTCAATGACCCTAGCAAGATTTTTGATGACATTGTGGAAAATGAGCACATCTTAGAGCGTGCGTCAGACATTGCCAAGTATTATGACGATTTGCACCATGCGGCAAAATTGTACGACCTGCACGGCGAAGGCGAGTACGAGATTGATGGTGTGATGACGCCAGTCAATTTGCAAACGCTTAAAAAACAGCTGTATCTGTGCATTGTGGCGGTCAATGTCTTGGAGGCGATTCGTTTTTATGTGTCGTTTGCTTGCTCATTTGCCTTTGCTGAGCGTAAAGTGATGGAAGGCAATGCCAAAATCATCAAGATGATCGCGCGAGATGAGGCTTTGCATTTGAACGGCACACAGCACATGATCAATCTGATGCGTACAGGGCGTGATGATGCCGAGATGATGCAGATTGCCAAAGACTGTGAGGCGGAGGCGATTGAGATTTTTAAAAGTGCTGCCGAGCAAGAAAAAGCATGGGCGGAATATCTGTTTAAAGACGGCTCAATGATCGGGCTAAATAAAGACATTTTGTGTCAATATGTGGAGTTCATTACCAATACTCGCATGGCGGCGATTGGTCTGCCTGCCATCTTTGATGCCAAGTCTAACCCGATTCCTTGGATCAATGCATGGCTGTCATCGGACAATGTGCAAGTCGCTCCGCAAGAGACGGAGATCACCACTTATTTGGTGGGTCAGATTGACTCTGACTTGGACGATGTGGACTTGGACGACTTTGAGCTTTGATGTGCTGACTGCATGACGAAATGAAACAGGGTTGAAATGGGCTGGGTATTTACCGACGAGATGCGCTTTTATTTGCATGAAAATGAAACGCTGCTGGACGGAATGAAGCGCACTGAACATCAGACGGTGCGCTTTGAGTGTCAGCGAGGCTATTGTGGCTGCTGCAAAATGCGCATCACGGCAAACACTGGCGAGCTGATGATGGTGCAAAAACCCATCGCCATGCTGGACGATGATGAGGTACTGGCGTGCTGCTGCCGCCCGATGGGAACGGTGTGCGTCACTTATGCGCCCAAATGCGAGGGTGAACAGCTGAGTTTGTTTGAGGATAAAAGTCTGGCGTCGTGGCTGACGGTCTAGATGGGAGGTTTACCATGAAGCATGAGACAGTTAAGCAAAGCATTTTTAAACGCCGCATTTCAAAAAAAGCGCTCATCATGGCGGCAATCGGTCTGGTGGCGGTATCTGGTGTATGGTATGCACGCCCAAGCCCTAAGGTGGAGACGAACAAAGGGGCGGATGAGACGGATTTGTCGGGTTTGGTGGTAGCCAGCGCTCATGCGGAAGTTTTGCCAGCAAAGTCGCCGCATTTGGTGCGTTACATTTCCATCGATGAGGCGCCGCACTCAGAACAAAAAGCATTGCGTAGGCAGCTACACTTACTCCAAAAGACAGGCAGTCTGTCGGGTGGGGCGCTCACGGTGGAATTTAAGCAGGCCACGCACGCTAAGATGACCTATCGTTTTGGTCGTAGGCAGGCGCTCAGCTTTGAGCCTGCCGCTTTGAGTCCAGATGGCTTTGTCCTGACGGGTCGGCAGTATGAGGGCGTCAAAGGCGAGCAGGGCTTTGATGGTCTGTATCGTCTTTTTGAAAATCCGACGACAAAAGCCCGAGTTGAGCTTTTAGAGACCAAGATTTTGGCGGATGATCCTGTGGTGCTTTATGGCGAATTTGTCAATAAAACCATCGGCACGACATCAGTCATCTTTGAGACTTTGACCGACAAAAAAGGCACTCGTCATCACAATGCTCGCTTTGTACATCATGATAAGCTGTATGTGATGAGCGCTAAGGGCGTGGCTGAGCAGGATTTGGATGCACTGATCATGAATATTGTCCAAGAATAAGCTGCTCATTTTTTGGCTTTGATAAATGTAAAAGATAAAAAATACCGCACATCGCGGTATTTTTTGTGAAAGCTTATAAGGCTTATTTGTCCTTAGTGGCTTTGGTCGCTGCGACTCGGGCGACACTGACCGCAAGATCGGTGCGCTCGTCTTTTTCGTACAATGCGCCTGCACGACCGACGATGAGCGGATCGATGTTGCCAATCTGAGAAGCGTCTTTATTTTCATAATTGAGCTTGTTTAATACATAGCGCATGGCGTTAAGTCTGGCACGCTTTTTGCAGTCGGATTTGATGACAATCCAAGGCGACTCGGCGGTGTCGGTATTAAAGAACATCGCTTCTTTTGCCAAGGTGTAATCATCCCATTTATTCAAAGATGCCTTATCGACTGGCGAGAGTTTCCATTGTTTTAATGGGTCGTTTTCACGGCTGGCAAAGCGTGCTTTTTGCTCATCTCTTGATACCGAGAACCAGAATTTTACCAGCTGAATGCCAGATTCGATCAGATGTTTTTCAAACTCTGGCACTTGGTGCATGAAGGTCTGGTATTCTGTGTCTGTACAAAAGCCCATCACACGCTCTACCACCGCACGGTTGTACCAAGAGCGGTCAAAGAGCACGATCTCGCCTGAGGTCGGTAGGTGCTGAACATAGCGCTGAAAATACCACTGACCCTTTTCTTGCTCGGTGGGTTTTTCTAGGGCGACGACTCTGGCGCCACGAGGATTTAAATGCTCCATGAAACGCTTGATGGTGCCGCCCTTACCAGCAGCGTCACGACCTTCAAAGATGATGACAAGCTTTTGCCCTGTGGCTTTGATGTGGTGTTGTAGTTTGAGCAGTTCGATTTGTAATTTGTATTTTTGTGCTTCGTAGTTTTTGCGGCTTAGGCGATATTTGTATGGATAGCCGCCTTCACGCCAGTTGTCTGACAGCTGAGTGTCTTTGGATTTGTCGCCACGCAGCTGATTGGAAACCTGATGGGCGGTGGAGGGAAGGTAGTGGCTGAGCAGCTGCTCAACTTCTGCAAGATCATCAGGGGTGGCATGAGTCAGTAAATCTTCAAGCTGGCTTGCGGTGCTTGGCATGAGCGCTTTTTCAGCTTTGGGGGTGATTTTGGTGGTGCGGCGAGTTCTTGGGGGTTTATTGATGGTTTTGCCGTCGGTTGACATGACACACTCCTAATGAAAATGAAAAAAAATTAAAGGTTTGTTTCTTTTTCATGTTTTATATTACCACTTTCTATATCATGTGGCAATGTGTTTACTCTGATGAATATATCTAAAATTCTGATGAATTTGTCGATTTTATAAAGATTTTTTGATGAAATATGTTTTGCAGTTATAGGGTGGGATTTTGTTATGGGGGCGAGATGCAATTGACATTAAGATGGTTTGAAATATTTAGAAAATATTTAGACTAACCTGTCAAACTCTCTCAAAACCCTTGCAAATCCTAGCAATCGCCGTCGTAATTTCAACCAGCTTTTTTGTTTCCGATTCAAATGCACAAACCTGCGCACATGATAGACTGCCGTATGAAAAATCTAATAACAATTGACCCAAAAACAAAACTGCCAAAATCCTTTTAGGCGATGATTACGAATCTTTTGAATTATGCACAAAAGATTGGCAGTTTGAGCAGTATGTTCAGCAGTGGAAAGATGCTGTTAGGTTGCTATTGGACACAGGCAGTACGGTTTGTTTGATTAAACATTATGAAACGGCAAAAGACCATGTCAAAATGATGCATTTTTATACTGTTTTTACAAAAGAGGCGGCCTATCCGCTTTGTGATGACATCGGTGATGATGAGTTTCTTATCACTGAAAGCTTTGTTTTTGTCACACAAGATGAAAAGGTTCTTACGACAAGTCATTATTATGATAAAATTTTTGACAGCTTTTCTGAATATTTTCCCATCTATTATTTTAATCCGGATCGCATCGAGCATTTTTATCTTTACTTAGATGCAAGAACAAACGGCATTTCAACATGGCAAGTGTCCAGACAGCAGCTTAGCACAGTTCTTGAATTAAAAGCGTGACCCAGCATTTATATTGCAGCGCATTAAATTTGCCAAATTTTAAGCATACCAACAGAACCTTAAAAATGATACAAACAAACCTTGTGCCGTAGGGGCGGATAATATTCGCCCAGCAATTGAAGGTTTGTATAAGGCAAATGTGATCTGCCCCTACAAATTTGTACCAAATTTTGCGTTCGATTGGTGTGTATGCCAATCTACCAAGCAAGCGACGCCCGACCACCCTTGCAAAATCTGCTCATCGCCACCATAATGGCAAGCACTATTTATTGCCATTACCTAAGATGATAATTTGACACATGCGAATCCCAGACACCAAAAACACCACTCGACAAGACCGCCACCTAAACCAACTTGCCAAACAGCTCCAAGAGTCCGCCGAGCTGACGGGCGTCAATGTTTCTGGCACGCAGATCAGTAGCCAAGCCTTTGATTTGGTGAGTGATTATGAGCCAGCAGGCGATCAGCCAACCGCCATCGAAGGCTTGGTGGAGGGCGTGCGTGCGGGCAAAAAAGAGCAGCTTTTGCTTGGCGTAACTGGCTCTGGCAAGACCTACACGATGGCAAAAGTCATCGCCAAGCTTGGGCGACCTGCGATCATCATGGCGCATAACAAGACGCTTGCCGCTCAGCTGTACGGCGAGTTTAAGGCGTTTTTTCCGCACAATGCGGTGGAATATTTTGTCTCATACTACGATTATTATCAGCCTGAGGCGTATGTGCCAGCGTCTGATACTTTTATTGAAAAGGACAGTGCGATTAACGACCACATTGACCAAATGCGACTGTCTGCCACGCGTGCCTTGTTAGAGCGCCGTGATGCGATCATCATCGCCAGTGTGTCCGCCATTTATGGCTTGGGCGACCCAGAAAGCTACCTAAAAATGCTCCTGCACATCGTCGTGGGCGACCGTCTCGACCGCACCGCACTTATTAAGCGTCTGGTGGAACTGCAATACGAGCGCAACGAGCTTGACTTTGGGCGGGGTACTTATCGTATTCGGGGTGAGACTTTGGACATTTATCCTGCCGAGAGCGAGAGCCTTGCCGTGCGCATTGAGATGTTTGATGATGAGGTGGAAAAAATCGTCTGGTTCGACCCTTTGACGGGCAAAAATGTCCGTACCGCCCCACGCATCACCATTTATCCCAAGTCGCACTATGTGACGCCACGAGAAAAACTGGAAGCGGCGAGCGAGACCATCAAGGCGGAGCTTGCCGAGCGGTTGGAGTATTTTAGAAATAACGACAAGCTCATCGAGGCGCAGCGCATCAAAGAGCGCACGCAGTACGACCTTGAAATGATTCAGCAGCTTGGCTACTGTAACGGCATTGAGAACTATTCTCGTCATCTGTCTGGGCGACCTGCTGGCGTGGCACCGCCGACTTTGTTTGATTATGTGCCAGAGGATGCGCTGCTATTCATTGACGAAAGTCATGTCACCGTGCCGCAGATTGGGGCGATGTATAAGGGCGACCGCAGCCGCAAAGAGACTTTGGTGAATTATGGCTTTCGTCTGCCCAGTGCGATGGACAACCGTCCGATGAAATTTGAAGAGTGGGAGCGCATCAAGCCTGCCACCATCTATGTCTCAGCGACGCCCGCCGCTTATGAGCTTGAACAAAGCGAGCAGGTGGTGGAGCAGGTCGTGCGCCCGACAGGTCTTGTCGATCCTGTGCTTGAAATCCGCCCTGTGCTTACCCAAGTGGACGATGTGCTGGGCGAGATCAACCTACGAAAGCCCTTGAACGAGCGAGTGCTCATTACCACACTCACCAAACGCATGGCGGAGGATTTGACGAGCTATTTAAAAGAATATGGCATTAAAGTGGCGTATTTGCATTCGGACATCGACACGGTCGAGCGCATGAAAATCATCCACGAACTTCGCACAGGCGTGCACGATGTCTTGGTGGGTATCAACCTTCTGCGTGAGGGGCTTGATATGCCTGAGGTGAGCCTTGTGGCGATTTTTGATGCCGATAAAGAAGGCTTTTTGCGCTCGGAGCGCTCGCTCATCCAGACCATCGGGCGGGCGGCTCGCCACATCAACGGCAAGGCGATTTTGTACGCCGACAGCATCACCCCGAGTATGCAAAAGGCGATGGAAGAAACTGAGCGCCGCCGTGCCAAGCAGATCGCCTTTAATGAGGCGCATGGCATCACGCCAAAATCGGCAAGCCGTGCCATCACTGACAAGATCGATACGGGTGAGGAAGAGGCGATGCACGCTTTGGGCAGCACCATCATCAACCAAACCGCCA
Source organism: Moraxella nasibovis (assembly GCF_029581575.1). NCBI lineage: Bacteria > Pseudomonadati > Pseudomonadota > Gammaproteobacteria > Moraxellales > Moraxellaceae > Moraxella > Moraxella nasibovis. Next base: position 955,169 of record NZ_CP089975.1, read on the forward strand.
TCGCAGGCGTGGATGAAGAGATTCTGCGCCGACCAGAGCTGATTGTCAAAGAAATCGCCCGTCTTGAAAAGCAAATGAAAGCTTTGTCTGGCGAGCTAAAATTTGAAGAAGCGGCTCGTGTGCGTGATACTGTCTTGGCACTAAAAGAGCGATTGGTGGGGTAGGCGATGGGATTAATGAGTGTTTTAACCATTGTAATATCTTTATTATCTGTGTTGATTGCGTATATGGTTTTTGCAAATAATCTTAAACCAAAAATCATTATATTTGCTCAAATGCACAAAAATAAGAAAACAATCATTAATCTTGTGGTGAAAAACATTGGTAATGATATAGCGTATGATGTTAAGTTTGTAAGTGATAGACCGATTCCAAGAAGCGCTTTTGGATTACTCAAATTAGAAAATCCGAATGAATTTTTTGAATCTGGAATTTTTAGCTATGGAATAAAAGTTTTCAATCCTCAACAAGAGTTTGTGTATGAATGGGGGCAATTTTATGGTTTGATGGAGGCTTTAAATGAGCAACCTTTGGAAATAAAGGCTTATTATAAATATAGAAACCCTTTAAAATTATGGTATCCTAAAGGCAAGGATGTGTCTGTGATTGATATTAGAGAAATGTCCGGACTTCCTGTTAATTATGGCAGTGTTAGAGTTGAATTAAAAAACTTAACCGAAGAAGTGAAAAAAATTAGACAAGTGTTGGACAAAATTGATGATAAAATCTAAGTCTCTACACCGCCACTACAAACTTCGTCAAATTAAAAACCAGCAAAAGGATTTATAGTGCCAAGGGTTGGGGCTACGATACTTGACAATTATTATTGGAATGAAACATGTATCTTATCAATTTTTTCACTCATACCAATGATGAGATTTATTCCATCAAATCTAATGAAATTTTCTGTAAGCAACAGCAAATTTTGCAAATAAAAACCAAAGCGAAGGCTTTACAAATCAATTTGCAAGCTTTTGATAGGGTTGAAATTTTTGTAGAAAATTATTTGAGAAAGCTATCCAAAATTTTTGTGTCAAGTTTTCAAAAAATCTTAATCAATGGGGATTGTATTGTGATAACCATTGATGAATGCTTGGCGTTTGATGAAGTTTTTGAAAATAATTTGTTTTATTATATCAATACAATGATAACAAAGCAAAAATTTTCTTGGCTTAATTATAGCGATAAAGAGAAATTTTTATGGTTAAGGTCAAGTTATTTTTATTGCAGAAATCACTGTCATTATAATCATTTTTTGGAAATCGATGGAAAAAACATTCAAACAAAAAATGATTTTCTGTGTTATTTTGCAGAAAGCTTAATCGGAATTGGGGCTTATTTTGGCTCGGATTTAGATGGTTTTGATGAGTGTTTTGATATATACAAAATTAAAGATATTCATTTAAAATGGCATAATTTTGAGTGTAATGATTTTTGTTATAAAAATGATATTGTTGATATACTGACAAGTAGAAATGTAAAATTAACCATAGGGTAATTTTGATAGGTGGATTGTAAGGTGCTTACCCATCGCACCATTTAAGATATTTTATTTAGAAACGGTGCGTAATACGCACCTTACCTTTTAATTACCAAAACCCCCAAACCATATCAAACTATGAACAACCCAGAAACCCATCCACTTGCCCCTTTTACCCCGCCTGATGCCAAAGTGTTGATATTGGGCAGTTTTCCGCCGCCGAAGTCACGCTGGAAAATGGACTTTTATTATCCTAATTTTAATAACGATATGTGGCGAATTTTGGGGTTGGTATTTTATAAGGATAAACATCATTTTATAGACATTGTTAATAAAACTTTTAAAGAACAATTAATCAAAGAATTTTTAAATGAACAAGGCATTGCGATTAGCGATACCGCCTATCAAATCAAACGCCTTGCGAATAACGCATCGGATAAATTTTTGGAGGTGGTAACAGAACAAGACATCAAGGCATTGCTGGATAAACTGCCAAATTGCCATACGCTGATTACCACAGGCGAAAAGGCAAGCCAGATTTTGTGTCAGCGTTATGACGCCCCCGCCCCAAAAGTGGGCGAAAGTGTTAAGATGATGATTGGTGATAGAAAGGTGCAGTTATACCGTTTGCCGTCATCGTCTCGGGCATATCCTTTGGCGACTGAGAAAAAGGCAGAGTATTATCAGGCGGTGTTTGAGCGGATTTTTGATGTTGACTAGGGTTTTGCCAATCTTAGACTTGCTACTTTATACAAAAAATTTTTGCACCAAAAACATATACAGGCAAGTGCCAACGCCGATGGACAAAAACATATTGCGTCGCCATGCGTGTAGCACGATGACCACAAGCCCTGCGATGAATTCTGGCAAGCCGTGATGCCCTTCAAGCAGATGGACATTTTTATAACAATACACCACCAAAAGACCAAACACCGCAGCAGGCAGGGCTTTGCCAAGATATTGGACGAATTTTGGGATGGGCTTATGAGCAGGAAAGGCGATGAACGCAATGTGCCGACAAAACTGCACAGCGATGATGGCGGTTAAGATGGTGATGAGTTGCTCGATGATGGTCATGATTTGCCCTAAGTACTACCCAACTTTTACCCAAATACTGCCCAAGATACGCCTAATGATACGCACGCAGGCGAGAGCGAAACACGCCCAATAGCACCAAAATACCCGCCATTGCGGGGATTAAAAAGCTGTCTTTGCCAAAAATGACGAGTGATAAAGCACTGACACCAAGCCCAATCAGACCGCTGATGTGGCTGTCTTCTTTGAGCCATTGCTCCAAAAAAATTACCAAAAACAGCGCCGTCATGGCAAATTCTGAGCCTTTGAAGTCAAAGGGTAAAATGTCCGTCAGCACCGAACCAATCGCCGAGCCGGTCACCCAATAAATGTGCAAAAATAAGGTAACCAGTAGCATGAACCAAGTTTTATCAATGCCATCGTCCAGTTTGGCAGAATAATTGATGGCAAAAGATTCGTCCGTCATCGCACTGATGAGATACAGCCTGCCAAGCCCTTTGGTGTCTTTGAAGCGATCAAGCATGGAAATGCCATAAAAAATCTGTCTGGCACTGATCATGCCAATCAAAAGTAGCACCGACATGGGGCTAAAAGTGGCGAGCAGAACGCTTGCCATGATAAATTCCACCGAGCCTGCAAAAATAAACAACGCCATCAAGATGGGGTATAGCGCCGAAAATCCCAAAGTCCGCATATACACGCCATACGCCATGCCCAAAAACAAAAATCCCGACAAAATGGGCAAGCTATGAATAAAAGCGGTCTTGATGGTGGCAGATGATGGGCGAGACATATGATGAGATGACTAAGATAAAATCGGCAAGTAAAAAGGCGTTATTATAAGCCAAAGCACGCTTAAAATAAAGGCTTTATCAGGGTTTTGTCAAGGTTTGATGTGTGCGAAATTTTGGTGCTTGATGTGTCAATTTGCCTGAAATATGCTACAATAAGAAACGAGTATTTTTAAAAATTTTGGAAAATTTTGGAGAATTTTATGACGGCGACCAAAAAGACCCCGCATGTACTGATGATCTTGGATGGCATTGGACATCGCACCGACCCAAGAGACAATGCGGTGCTTGCTGCCAACACGCCAAATTTAGACGCATTGACGGCAAGTTGCCCAAACGGACTGATTTCAGGCTCAGGCATGGATGTGGGTTTGCCTGATGGTCAGTTTGGCAATTCAGAAGTGGGGCATATGAATTTGGGTGCAGGACGCATTTTGTTCCAAGATTCTACTCGTATCATGAATGACATCAATACAGGCGATTTTTTCGCCAATCAAACCCTGATCAATGCCGTCAAAGCCGCTAACGATGAAGAGGGGGCGGTGCATATTTTGGGATTGCTCTCTGATGGCGGAGTTCATGCACACATCGACCATATGAAGGCAGCAGTGCGTTTGGCGCTGCAGCAAGGGGCATTGCAGGTGTTTGTGCATGGTTTTATGGACGGTCGAGACACGCCGCCTAAGTCTGCCGATGGCTATGTGGCTGATTTTGAGGCGTTTTTGGAAGAAGTGAATGGCGAGTTTGAAGGCGAGGCAAAAATCGCCAGCATGATTGGGCGATTCTTTGCGATGGACAGAGACAAACGCTGGGATCGTGTGCAGTCGGCTTATGAGCTACTTACCCAAGCTAAGGCGGTGCGTGAGGCACAGTCGGCAAGCGATGCGGTGCGTTTGGCGTACGAGGCAGGCGAGACGGACGAGTTTATCCAAGCAACCATCATTGATGATAATGGCATCATCTGCGACAACGATGCGGTGATTTTTATGAATTTCCGTGCCGATCGTGCCAGAGAGATTTCGCAGGCGTTTGTGAATGCTGATTTTGATGGTTTTGAGCGTAAAGTCGCGCCAGCATTGTCCGCTTATGTCATGCTGACCAAATATTCGGACGAACTTGAAAATAATGCCAAAACCACGATTGCCTATTATCCGACCAGCCTTGCCAATACGCTTGGCGAATATTTACAAAACAATGGCAAAACCCAACTGCGTATCGCCGAAACCGAAAAATACGCCCATGTTACCTTTTTCTTTAGCGGTGGTCGAGAAGAGCTGTACGAGGGCGAACAGCGTATTTTGGTAAACAGTCCAAATGTTAAGACTTATGATTTAAAGCCTGAGATGAGTGCTTATGAAGTAACTGACAAGCTCAAAGCCGCCATTGAATCTGGTGAGTTTGATGTGCTTGTCATCAACTATGCCAATGGCGACATGGTGGGTCATACTGGCGTGTTTGAGGCGGCGGTCAAGGCGGTAGAAGCGGTTGATGAGTGTATTGGCGTGATTGTAGATGGCGTGCGTCAGGCGGGCGGTCATCTGCTCATCACTGCCGACCACGGCAACTGCGAACAAATGCAAGACTACGAAAGTGGTCAGGTGCATACACAGCACACCACCGAGCTTGTGCCGTTCATCTATGTGGGCGATAAAGCGCTGAGCGTCCGCACAGGTGGTAAATTGTGCGATGTGGCACCGACCATTTTGCACCTGATGGGCATGGAAAAGCCTGCCGAGATGACAGGTGAGAGCCTGCTTGTTGAAATCTGATTTGCCTTGATGTGCATGGGTGAGTATTTAAAAATGCTCACCGTTAAGCGTACGGCTTAGGTGTTATTTAGATGCTAATTAGATACTAAGATGTTTTAGATTGGCTTTTGTAAATGGCGGCATTTTTAAGGCATGGTTATGAAAAATATGGCTAAAAAACAATTACCCACTTTGACTTTGCTTGCACTGATGATGGCAAGTCCACTGCCTGCCCAAGCAGAGCTGCCCAAGCCAATCGCTAAGATGGCGAGCTTTTTTGGCATCATCGATGCGCCTGATGAGCAAACGGTGCAGGCGGGCGAGAGTGTGCCAGATGATGAAAGCTTGGCGCAGACACAAGACATTGCGCTTGATGTGCTTGACACTCAGCCAAACACATTGCACGGCATTGAGGGGCTACACCAAGGGCGAGTACCGCTCAACGCCATCTCGCCAAATACGCTAAAAACCTTCGTGTCGGTCATCGATCTGGTGCGCCGTGAGTATCCAGAGCAGACCAACGACGATGAGCTGTTTTATCACGCCATCAACGGCATGCTCCATAAGATTGACAGTCATGCTGAGTTTTTGGACGCCAAAGCTTTTGAAAGCTTGCAGTCTTTTACCGTGGGCAAGGTGGCGGATGTGGGGGTGAGCGCTGTTTGGCAAGAGCGGGCAGGGCATTGGGTCGTTGAGCGGGTCATCGCCGACTCACCTGCCGCCAAAGCTGGCATACAGGTGGGGGATTATCTGCATCAGATTGGCGATGTGCGGCTATCCATCCAGCAAAGCGCCAATGATGTCGCTCAGCTGCTCAATGGCATCTTAGGCAGCAAGGTGGATGTGACTTTTTCTAAGGCGGGACGCTCCAAGCTCACCAAGACGCTTGAACGCACGCACGAGACGCAGTCCAACATCGAGGCGATGGTCAAGGGTGGTATCATCATCATTAAGCTGCCTGTTTTTCAGGCAAATACTCGTGAGCAGATTTTAAATGGTGTTGCCAGTGCAGGCGTGCCGATACAAGGCATGATCATCGATGTGCGTAACAATCCGGGTGGCGTCTTGGAGTCGGCGGTGGATGTGGCGTCGCTGTTCATGCGCAATCAGGTCGTCACACAGGTGCAAGGTCGAGATGGTATTGAGCGGGTGATGCACACGACAGGCTCGCCGCTGCTTGATGAAATTCCGCTCATCATCCTACAAAACCGCTACTCTGCATCGGCAGCAGAAGTTTTATCAAGCAGCTTACAGACCCAAAAGCGTGCGCTCATCATCGGTGAGACAAGCTACGGCAAAGGCTCGGTGCAGTCAGTGATTCCCATCGCAGACAATCAAGCGGTGAAAATCACCACCGCACATTATCTCACCGCAGAGGGTGGGCAGATTGACAAGGTTGGTGTCAAGCCTGATTTGGTGCTAAATCCACCACAAACTGACAAAGCAGCGCCCATAAGCCAAGATATGCCTGCCAAAGGTGCGTCAGCAAGCACATCGCTCACTGACGACTGGCTGGATCAGGCACTGTTGGTCATGGAGGAAGGTAAGCTTGCTGAGGGCATTGAGTTTGCGCCTGTTGGTGGGTTTTAGTGGTTTTGATTTGCCAGTTAAAAGTTGGTTTATCAGTGAAAAGACGGTGATGGTATATTTAAAAGCCAGTGATGACAGGTTTATCTTGCCAATACGCCTAAAACGACAAAAAGAGCGATGAATTATCGCTCTTTTTTATTGGCAAAATACATGATGGCGCAGCGCACCTAAAAAGCTGATTAAATAAATGCAAACACTTCATCAAAGTCAAGTCGTGCTTTGGGCAGGTGTTTATTAAAATCTTCATCGCTGCCATAGCCAAGGCTGACTATGACGCTGGCGGTGAGTGCCTGATTTGGCAGATCAAATGCTTGATTGATGACATCGGCATTAAAACCGCCGATCGGCGTGGCATCGACGCCAGCAAGCTTTGCCGTCATCAGCAGATGCCCTAAGGCGATGAAAGTCTGCTGCTCTGCCCAGCGGGCGAGTAGGACGGGGTCTTTGGCGTATTCATTGAGATAATTTTGGCACAGGCTTAGCCGAGCGGTTTTGCTTTGCGGCGTTTGAAATCTGCCTGCTTTTTCTTCGGCATCTAGGATTTTTTGGAGATGTGAGTCATCCAGTGTGGTGCGAGTGCAAAGAATGAGCGTGTGCGAGGCGTTCATGACCTTTGGTGCATTATGCGCATCGCCATCAGTCATGCTCGTAGCGATGCGTGTTTTGGTGGTGTCATTGTCCGCCACCAAAAACCGCCACGGCTGAATGTTGATTGACGATGGCGCAAGACGCAGTGATTCTAACAGCATTCTTAAAGTCTCATCGTCAATGCGTTTGTTTTTATCATAAGCTTTACAGGTGTGGCGAGCTTGGCTTAATGCGGCTGCGTTGAGTGTCAAATCGTGCATGTGGTCTCCTAAATATTTACCTTAAAAGCTGACACTTTCCATGACTTGCATGGTAGGCTGAGCGTGTCTTTTAAAAATGGGTGTGGTGGCTATTTGTCTTGATTGTCAAGCTGCTCGTTTTTATTGCTGGTTTTGCCATGAATGCTGCCTTGCACGCTGCCATCATGAAACTTGATACAAATGTCATGCTCGGGCTTGGCATCATGGGCTGATGAGATGATCTTGCCATCTTGATAGACAAGTGCATAGCCTTTGGCGAGTGTCTTGGCAGGGTGCTGGATTAAAATCAGGCTTTGCAAATGCTTGCAATGCTCACGCATCAGCACAAGCTTGGTCTTGGCGACTTTGTGCCGAGAAAACAGATTTGCCGTCTTGGATTTGGCATGAGACAGCTTAGCCGTCGCGTGCGTCTGGCTTTGGCTGATGAGATGAGCGTTGTGAGTTTTTTGTTGATCCAGCTGATGTTTTGCTAAGATTTTGGTGGTGCTCATGAGATTTTGGCTGTCTTTTTTGGCAAGCTGTACCAATTTTAGTGCCGCTGCTTGACTTTGCTTCATGGCGTGATCGCTGGTATTTTTGGCAAAGGTGAGCTTGGCTTGACTGCTCATTTGAATGTGCTGCATGGCGTCTTTGGCGTTTTGGGTGATGGTGATGAGCTGCCGCTCGATGGCTGCGATGACCTTGGATGGCGTGTCAAAGCGTGTGTGCGCCACTTCATCAAGCAGTACCCGATCACGCTCATGACCAATGCCCACCCACACAGGGATAGGCTGTTCGGCGATGAGTGCGGCAAGCTCAAAATCGTTCAGATACGCCAAATCACCCACCGCACCGCCACCACGAATGATGACCATCAAATCTGGCAAATGTAAAAAACGCTTAGCAAACTCCGCCATGCTCTTGGTGATGGCGCCCCGTATCTCATCGGGCGCATGATTGCCTTGAAAGGTGGCGTGATGATAATGAAATGTGCAAGCGCCTGCTTGTTCAAGTCGGTCTGCTTCACGGCGAAAATCGCCCAAACCTGCGGCACTTTCTGGGGCGATGACGATGACATGACGAATGTCAAAAGGGGTGGGCAGGGCTTTATTAAGCGTCGTCAATCCCTCGTCGTGCAGGCGTTTGAGCATGGCATGATACGCCGCCGCAAGCTCGCCCAGCGTGTAGGTGGGGTCGATGTCGCTGATGTTGATGCTAAATCCATACTGAGCATGAAATGACGCAGCGGCCTTGATGAGAATGCTGGTGCCTGCTTGTAGCTCTCGTCCTGTCGCCGTGTGAAATTTCGCCAAGATGCTCGGTGCTTTATAACGCCACAGCGTGCCACGACAGCTGGCGACGATCTGGTCGTTGTCGTCTTTTTCTGCCAATTCAAAATAATAATGACCGCCCTTGGACGACAAAGCACGCACCTCGGCACGCACCCAGACTTCATGATCAAAAGTATCAGAAATGACCATCTTGACCGCCGTCAAATAGTCGCTCAGTGACAGCTCTGCGCCTTGCAGGGTGCTTTGCGTGTCCATTTGGTCGCTCAGCTCGTCCATCTCAGCAAGGATTTTGGCGTGCAGCTCATCGACCTTGTCATCTGGGGTGTAGAGTGTCTGGGCAAGATCTGCGATGCGTTTGGCTGTTGGGTTCATGATGTGCTTATATTAAAAATATCCGCTACTATATCATAAGCTTGGGTTTTGTGAAAATGATTTGACGATTTGCCAAAAAGATTGGGTGGATTTATAAGTAAATTAGCATAAAAAAAGTCTATTTATAGATTTTTATGATAACTAAACAATAATTTCCCATTTGTGTTTGTGCAAATGTTCGGTTAATTTATGCGCTAATTGGCATTTAAGCTTGTATGATTTTACAAACAGGCTTGGCGGTTGTGATTGCCGCCTTGCATGTTTGCCAATCAAAAGTATAACGAACTACGGAATAACCACCATGAATCTCACCATCGATCAAGAACGCATCTCAAACATCGCTGCCATCGCCTGCGACAAAAGCCATGAGAATGCGACAATGTTACAAAAATTCATCCGCATTTATTATCAGCACTTGCCGCACGATGTCGCCGCCACGACTGATGATGCCAAGCTTTGTGGTATGGCGCTGCATCATTTTAGCCTGCTAAAACATCATAACGGACAAAACCCACGCCTGTCTGTAATCAATCCTGTCAGCGACGAGCATTATTTTGCCAGTAAAGACAGTGTGATTCAGATGGCGGTTCTGGATCGCCCGTTTTTGACCGACACCATGCTGATGAGCCTTGAAAGACTTGGCGTTTCGGTCAAGCGCATTCATAATGTCATCGTCAAAGTCGCACGCAACGAGCAGGGCGATCTCATCGACATCATGGCGACGGATGAAAGTGGCGCAGACATCGCTCAGCAGTATTCGCTGCTGCATTGCCAGATTGCCCGTCAGGACGAAAAGACGCTGGGGGAGATTCACGCAACCTTGCTGTCTGCGATCAATACGCTTGATGTCATCGTCTCAGACTGGACGCTCATGCGTGATAAGCTTTGCACCATTCGCACTCAGATGGCAGACATGCCTGTGCCAAGCACGCACCATTCCAAATCAGAGGTGCTTGATTTCTTGGATTGGATGGGTGACGAGCATTTTATCTTTATGGGTTTTCGAGAGTATCGCTTTGAGGGGCTTGGCGAGGATGCTAAGCTGTACTCGGTGGGCGGTAGTGGCTTGGGTGTGCTGCGTGGCGCCAAAGAGGATCAGATTTCACAGAGTTTTGATCGCTTGCCTGCCAAGCTCAAAGCGCTGCTGAGTGCGCCACGGGTGATTTTATTGTCAAAGTCTCGGCATGAGTCGCCCATTCATCGTCCTGTTTATATGGATTTTTTGGGCATTCATAAATACGATGAGTCAGGCAAGCTCATCGGCGAATATCGCTTTGTCGGACTTTTGACTTCTCGGGCGTATCATGCTCAGGTTGGCAGCATTCCGCTTTTGCGTGAAAAAGCCAAGCAAATCCTTGATATGTCTGGACTGCCAAAAAATGGACACAGCCATTTAAAGCTTGCCCACATCATCAACACACTGCCCCGTGATGATTTGTTTCAGGCGGGCATCGATGAGCTGTATCCGATGGTGGTGGCGATCAGTCAGCTACAAGACAAAAACCGTCTGCGTCTGTTTGCTCGCATCGATCATTATCAGCGTTTCGTGTCGTGTCTGGTGTATGTGCCACGCCATAAATTTGATACCCAGCTGCGTGTCAAAATTCAAGCGCTTTTGACCGAAAGTTATGGCGGTGTGTCATCAAACTTTACCACCGAATTTAATGAGCTGCACCATGCTCGTGTGCATATCCATGTGCGCACCACGCCAGGAAAAATCAAGGCAGTGGATGTCATCGCTTTGGAAAATAAGCTTGCAGCGCTCATGCAAGACTGGTCGGATGAGTATGTCAAAGTGCTTGGCGAAGAGCTGGGTGAAAGCGAGGCAAATCGCATCATGCGTGACTATGGCGACTTCATACCTGCGGCATATAAAGAGCGCTACGATGCGCATACGGCAGCTGCCGACACCAAGCGTTTGCTTGCCATCAATGAGACCAATCCGATGGCATGGCGACTGTATCAGCCTGTGGGCGAGGGGGCGGACAGACTGACTTTAAAACTGTATGGACAGGGTGAGCCGTCGATACTGTCGCATGTGCTGCCGATTTTGGAGAATTTTGGGGTGCAGGTATTAAGCGCTCAGACTTTCAAGCTTGATAATCACCTAAGCCTATGGCTACAAGAATATAAGCTCAAACTGCGCCAAGGCATCAGCATTGACCTAGATGCGGTGCGCCGTCAGTTTGAGGAGAGTTTGCGTGAGATTTGGGCAGGGCGCTTAGAATCAGACAAGCTGAATGAGCTTGTCTTAACGACGCATCTGGACGGCCATGAGGTGCTGATTTTGCGAGCTTTGGCAAGATATATGGTGCAGGCTCGTGCTCCATTTTCTAGCGACTACATTCATGCAGCGCTGGTGAATAATCCTGCTTTGAGTGAGCGGATTGTGGCGCTGTTTCATGCCAAGATGTCACCTGATGTGCCTGAGCGTCAATATGCCATCACAAGCGCCCAAGAGGCGGTGAATGCAGGGCTTTCTTTGGTTGAAAGTTTGGATGAAGATCGTATCATTCGTTGGTTCTTGGATTTGATCCATGCGCTGCTTCGCACCAGTTTTTATCAGCGTGATGAAGCAGGCGTGCGTAAAGATCGGGTGTCTTTTAAATTTGCCGCCAGTCAGATTCCGCATCTGCCCAAGCCCAAGCCTTTGTTTGAGATTTATGTGTATTCGCCCCGCATCGAAGGCGTGCATTTGCGTGGCGGTAAGGTGGCTCGTGGCGGTCTTAGATGGTCTGACCGCATGGAAGACTATCGCACCGAAGTGCTGGGGCTCGTCAAGGCGCAAATGGTCAAAAATGCCGTCATCGTGCCTGTTGGCTCCAAAGGGGGCTTTGTGTGTAAAGACCGCAGCAAATCGGTCAATCGTGAGACTTGGCAGGCAGAAGGCGTGGCGTGCTATCAGACTTTCATTCGTGGCTTGCTTGATTTGACTGATAATTTGATTGATGGCAAAGTTGTGCCACCTGCCAACACCGTGCGCCATGATGAAGATGACCCTTACTTGGTGGTGGCTGCCGACAAAGGCACGGCGACCTTCTCAGACATCGCCAATGCGCTGTCGGCAGAGTATGGCTTTTGGCTACAAGATGCCTTTGCGTCTGGTGGCTCGGCAGGCTACGACCACAAAGGCATGGGCATCACCGCTCGTGGTGCGTGGGAGAGTGTGAAACGCCATTTCCGCTTGATGGGCAAAGACATCCAAAATCGTGATGAGATCACGGTGGTGGGCATTGGTGACATGTCTGGCGATGTGTTTGGCAATGGTATGTTATTATCCAAAAACATTCGTCTGCAAGCGGCATTCAACCACATGCACATTTTCATCGACCCAAATCCTGACGCTAAGACTTCCTTTGCTGAGCGTGAGCGCCTGTTTCATTTGCCACGCTCTATGTGGACGGACTATGAGCCAAGTCTCATCAGCGAGGGCGGCGGTGTGTTTAGTCGCACGGACAAAGCCATCACAATCACACCACAAATGCAAGCAGCCTTTGACATTCATGATGAGACTTTGACGCCAAATGAGCTGCTGAATAAACTACTAAAAGCCCCTGTGGACTTGATTTGGAACGGTGGCATTGGCACATACATCAAAGCGTCTGATGAAGAGCACGCTGATGTTGGCGACCGTGCCAACGACGCCATCCGTGTCAATGGCAGCGAGGTGCGTGCCAAAGCCATCGGCGAGGGTGGTAACTTGGGCTGCACCCAAAAAGGGCGCATTGAGTATGCCAAAGCAGGTGGGCGCATTTATACCGACGCCATTGATAATTCGGCAGGCGTGAACTGCTCTGACCATGAAGTGAATATTAAAATCTTGCTTGGGGCGGTCGTTGAAAAAGATGACATGACCATCAAGCAGCGCAATGATTTGCTTGAAAGTATGACCGATGAAGTGGCAAATCTGGTGCTGCGTCAAAACTACTTACAGCCACAAGCGATCGAATTGTCAATCCGCCAAGCGCCTGACAAGCTGCCCGAGCATCAGCGCATCATGCAGTTTTTGGAGAGTGCTGGCAGGCTGGATCGTGCCATCGAGTATTTGCCAAGCGATGATGAAATCAAGGCGCGCCAAGCATCAGGACTTGGGCTGACCAATCCTGAATTTGCGGTGCTCTTTGCTTATGGCAAAATGTGGGTGTATGATGAGCTGCTTTCAAGCTCGCTGGCGGATGATGCTTACTTTTTAAATGAGCTGAAAAAATACTTCCCAAAAGCGCTGGAAGTGCCGTATTTTGATGAGATGGTAAAACATCGCTTGCACCGTGAGATCATCAGTACTTACCTGACAAATGGTCTGGTGAATCGTCTGGGCATTGAGACGGTGTTTGACATTCATCAAAAGACGGGGCGTGCGATCGATGAAATCACAAAAGCCTATGCAATGCTACGAGATGCTTTGGGTTTGCAGGCGCTGTGGAGTGAGCTTGAAGCGCTGGACAACCAAGTGAGTGCAGAGTTACAGCTTGATGTTGAATTGACCATGCGTGAGCATTTGAGTGGTATTTTGATTGCTCTATTAAACGATGGTGTTGATAATAGTACATTGACAAATCAAATCGCAAGCTTGGTAGCCACCGACAGCGTCGATGATGACTATCAGGCGCAGCTAGAAAATGCAGGTATGCCAAAAGCATCAGCCAAGCTGTTTGCCAAATTATCCGCCCAAGTGATTGCGCTAAATCTTGACTAAGAGTGGAGTCATCAACAAAAAATCAGAGCGTTGTTGGCGTTCTGATTTTTTTTGTGTCATCTTGGCGGCTGCAAAAGTTTTGGTGTATTCATATCTACCAAATTGATAAAGCAATACAACTTATATGGGTTGGGGTGCGTAACCCAATATTTTTATCGTAAATCTTTGAATTGATTGGGTTTTTCAGAAAATCTCAACCTGCGACATCACATAATTTTGCGGTAATCTTGCCATTCATTAGGTGTTTATATTTGCAAGAATGGCTTTGCTGTTATGTGGGCTTATCTTAGGCTGGTTTAAGGCGTTTTCATCCCAAGTCCTGCCAAAATTTGTGCTTTATATTCTCTTAACAAAGGAAGTAGGGTTTGGCTTGCCCATGCCTTGCGATAGCCTTGAAGACCCAAAGGCAGGCGGTCATCAGGGGCGTCTTGGGCGATCATGATGAGCATGTCATTGATCCAGCGACCACGCAAAAGCAGATTTTCTGGGATATTGGTGCTTTGACTGTATTCGCTGATGGCTTGATCGAGCGGTTTTTTAAAAGGCTTGTCTTTGCTGCGGTAGATGGGCGGTGGCAAAGGTGGTAGCTCGTTACTTGGGCAAGACTTGACTTCACGAATGATGCGCACGATTTCATCGCCATATTTACGCAGGGAACCACGGTTGATGGTGGTTCGGGCGAGTAGCTTGATGCTGTCTGGTAGCGTCTCAACGATCTCACGCAGCGCTTGCCTGCTGATGATGAAGGTTCTAGGCTCGTTGATGGCTCGTGCCAGCGTCTCTCGCCACAGCACCAGCTCTTTGAGTACGCCCATTTGTAGGCGGTCGTATTCTGGGGCGTAAAACTCCAAATATAAAAGCGCATCGCTTAAATTGGCGGTCTCGTGCAGCTCTTTGGCGTACAGATTGCTGTCCTCACAAGTTTGGCTAAGCACTTGATTTTGTTCAAGTTTTTCTTTGACGGCTTGATAAAGCGCCAGCAGGTAGCGCACATCGTTGGCGGCATAGGTCTCTTGTGTTGGGCTTAATGGTCGTGCCAGCCAATCGGACTGACTTTCTCCCTTATCAAGCTCAATGCCCAAGATTTCACTCACCGCCTGGCTGTATCCTGCTTGCAATTTCCCTGTCAAATACGCCACGCCAATTTGCACATCAAAAATGTTGGTTAGGGGTGCGTTTTTGGCAAGTAAATAAAAAATGCCCAAATCCTCACCACATGCATACCACACCATCGTCGGCACTTCTATGAGCGCTTGCCAAAATTCTGTCAAGTCCAACTTGGGCGCATCCACCAAATAAATGGCACGACCTGTATTGACTTGCACGAGCGCCAAAATCGGATAATAAGTGGTGCGTTTGATGAACTCCGTGTCAAGCGCGACGACATCGATCGAATCGATCTCATCGATGAGTGCATACAGCTCTTCTTCGCTGCGCACCCAAACGGTCGGCAGCTCATCTAGGGCATGAAGGTCAATGCCATCGGCACGGAAAAAGCCAAAGCGTTCGGCAGGGGTGGTAAGGTCGGTCATGTCAGATCAGATGAATTAGATAAAAGCACGGTTTTGTAAGGCTTGGTGCAGGGTTAGGCTATCAACATATTCAAGCTCGCCACCGATGGGGATGCCTTGGGCAAGTCGGGTGATTTTCTCGACATGGGGGCGGGCGGCGTCGTTGATAAAAAAAGCGGTCGTCTGACCTTCAACCGTCGCCCCAGTCGCCAAGATCAGCTCTGTGATGAACTCGTTTTTTAGCCGAAAAATCAGCTCATCGATGTGCAAATCGTCAGCATTGATGCCATCAATGGGAGACAAATGACCGCCTAAGACGAAGTATTTGCCACGGTAAGCGCCGCTTTGTTCGATCGCCATCACATCCGAGGCGCTCTCAACCACGCAAAGTAGGCTATCGTCTCGGCGAGGGTCGGCGCAGATGGGGCAGATCTCATCATCGCTGAATGAATGACAATGACGACATTCGACGATGTTTCGCATGGCATTGTCAAGCGCCTCGGCAAGACTGATGCCTTGCAAACGCTTTTTGGCGAGCAGCTGCAAAGCCATGCGCTGAGCGGATTTTTGCCCAACGCCGGGTAAATGTTGCAGCTCTTTGACCAGATGTTCAAAATTTGGGGTCAGCACGGCAGCTCACTTAGCCAAACAGACCCTGCATGCTTTTTGGCAGCCCCATGCCTGTGGTTGCACCAGCCATCACTTCCTCAGAAAGCTCGTCGGCTTGGCGTACGGCATCATTGATGGCGGCAGCGACCAAATCTTCGATCATGTCAGGCTCATCGTCCATCAAGCTTGGGTCGATTGATAGGCGCTTGACGACATGGCGACCAGTCATGGTGACTTTAACAAGACCGTTACCTGCCTCGCCATGCACTTCTTTGGTGGCAAGGCTGGCTTTGGCGGCTTCGACATTTTTTTCCACTTGCTTTTGCATGGCTTGAGCTTGTTGCATGAGCGCTTGGATATTCATGGTGTCATTCCTGTATTAAAAATTTTTGGTATTATAGCACATATTGGGGCATAAAATCCAAGCAGGCGCTTGCCTGCTCGGTGGCGGATTAAAGCTTGCAGGCACCGCCAGCGCAGCCGTCATCGATGTCGCCTTGGCTGTCATCGGCGCCATCACGCGTGTTGTGATAATACAGCGTTTTGACACCAAATTTATAGGCGGTGACAAGGTCTTGTAGCAGTACTTTCATCGGCACTTTATTGCCCTCAAACTTCGATGGGTCGTAGTTGGTGTTGGCAGAGATGCTTTGGTCGATGAATTTTTGCATGATGCCGACCAGTTTTAGGTAGCCGTCATTGTTTGGCATTTGCCACAAAAGCTCATAGTGATTGGCTAGGCGTTCAATATCAGGCACAACTTGCTTTAAGATACCGTCTTTGGACTGCTTGACCGACACCAGTCCGCGCGGCGGCTCGATGCCGTTGGTGGCATTGGCAATTTGCGAGCTGGTCTCTGATGGCATGAGTGCGGTCAAGGTGGAGTTTCTAAGACCGTGAGTCTTAATCTCTTGGCGAAGTGCCTCCCAGTCATAATGCAAAGGCTCTTGGCAAATACTGTCCAAGTCCGCCTTATAAGTGTCAATCGGCAAAATGCCTTGGCTATAAGTGGTTTGGTCAAACCAAGGACACGCTCCTTGCTCTTTGGCAAGCTTGTTGGATGCTTTTAGTAGGTAGTATTGCAACGCTTCAAAAGTGCGGTGCGTCAATCCTAGTGCGGCATTGTCCGAATAGCGAGTGCCATTTTTGGCAAGATAATAAGCAAAGTTAATCACGCCCACGCCCAGCGTACGGCGGTTTAGGCTGCCTTTTTTGGCGGCGGCGACAGGGTAGTCTTGATAATCCAGCAAAGCATCAAGCGCACGCACGATGAGCTCGGCAGGCTCTTCGATGTCTGTCAGATTTTCAATCTTGCCCAAATTAATCGCTGACAAGGTGCAAAGGGCAATTTCGCCATTTTCATCATTGATGTTGTCAAGCGGTTTGGTGGGCAGGGCGATTTCCATGCACAGATTTGACTGGCGAATTGGCGCCACACTTGGGTCAAATGGCGAATGCGTGTTGCAGTGATCGACATTCTGCACATAGATGCGACCTGTGCTGGCACGCTCTTGCAGCATGAGACTGAACAGCTCTCGGGCGGCGATGGTGCGCTTTCTGATGTTTGGATCTGCCTCATACAGGGTGTATAAGCGTTCAAATTCGGCTTGATCGGCAAAGAAAGCCTCGTACAAGCCTGGCACATCAGATGGCGAAAACAAAGTGATGTCTTTATTTTGGATAAGGCGTGTGTACAGCGTTTTGTTGATTTGCACGCCGTAGTCCATGTGGCGCACACGGTTGTCCTCTACGCCACGGTTGTTTTTTAGGACAAGTAGGCTTTCGACTTCCAGATGCCACATGGGATAAAATAAGGTCGCAGCCCCACCTCGCACACCGCCTTGTGAGCAAGACTTAACCGCCGCTTGGAACATCTTAAAAAATGGAATACAGCCTGTGTGCTGAGCCTCGCCGCCACGAATCGGGCTACCCAGCGCACGGATGGCGCCAGCGTTGATGCCGATACCGGCTCGCTGCGACACATAGCGGACGATGGCTGAGGTGGTGGCATTGATGCTGTCTAAGTTGTCATCGCACTCGATCAACACGCACGAGCTGAACTGGCGAGTTGGCGTACGCACGCCTGCCATGATCGGTGTTGGCAATGAAATATAAAAGTTGGAAGTGGCGTCATAAAAACGCTTCACATAGTCAAGGCGCTCTGCCTGTGGGTACTTGCTAAATAAGCACATACCAACCAGCATGTACAAAAACTGCGGACTTTCAAACACTTGCTTGGTGACACGGTCTTGCACCAGATATTTGCCCATCATCTGCTCGACGGCAGCATAGGCAAGATTCATGTCTCGCTCGTGTTCGATGTAGGCGTTTAATTCGTCAAATTCTGCCTTGGAGTAATCTGCCAAAAGGTGCTTGTCGTATTTGCCAGCGTTGGTCAGTTTGCTGACATGGTCAAACAAATGCGGCGGCTCGTACTCGCCATAGGCAATCTTACGCAGATGAAAAATCGCCAAGCGAGCGGCTAGGTATTGATAATCAGGCGTGTCGGCTGAGATTAAGTCGGCAGCCGCCTTGATGATGGTCTCGTGAATGTCTTTGGTGGCGATGCCATCATAAAACTGAATGTGCGATTTTAATTCTACTTGCGAAACAGAGACATTGGTCAGTCCTTTTGCTGCCCAATTGATGACCTTGTGGATTTTTTCTAGGTCAATCGGCTCTGATCTGCCGTCTCTTTTTGTCACTTGGATTTTGTCAATGTGTACCATGAACGCAGTTTTCCGTATGATGAGTGGATGATGAAATCGTCGTCAAGCTGTGTCAATTTGTGCATAGCACAAGCAAAAATAACGGATTTTCAAGCAGTTAGACGCGTGATGCTGGCAATCTTGATTCCAAAAAATATTTGATCGCTCATCACTACATCTAGATGCCTACTGATGAATGAACACAATATAGCCTAAAAATTTTTAAAAAACTAGCTTGTTTTTTCTGCAGATTTATGAATGAGTTTTTGTGAATTTGGCAAGGCTAGGGGTGGTAAGGGGTAGAGGCTTGTCAATAGTTTTAAAAAATTTTTTGTATTATTTTTTCAATCAAATGGCGATGTTTGATTGGTTTTGCTTGATTTTAAAAAATAAACACGCACCCAGATGTGAGTGCGTGTTTTTGGGCATGTATTAAGCACTTGCCATCAGGCTGGCATTGCCACCAGCGGCGGTGGTGTTGTAGCTTTGGCTGACTTCATGGTATAGACGAGTGATGTCCAGACCATGCATGGCGTCAATCACACGGCGAATCGCACCATCTAGTGAGGACAGGCGCACCCGCTCTGCCACTGGCATTGGCTCTAAGGCGATGACGATGCTGTTTTTGTCCGCACCTGCCTGCTCTGCCACCAGCACACACTCGCCAAACTCATCAGCGTGAGCGGCAAGCACATGGTCTGGCGTGATGACCGCTTGAATGCCATTGGCAGACAGCTGTACCAGTGCTTGCATGGTGTTAAGGACATCGCCACCGTATAGGCTGACAGCGTGCGGCGATCTCCATGACAGCGTGTTACGCTCGCCAGTCGGTCCAGGCAGAGTCACTGATGCACCGTTTAAAGAATGCTTGCTGGTATGGTTTGCCGCTTGGTTGAGTGTTGATAGCTCATCAGAGGCAAGCCCAAGTTTATTAGCAACAGTCAGCACACGGTTTAGTGCGTCTTCATGAATTTGGGCGGGCGTATGCACTTGTGGTGTGTGCCAAGTGCTCAGACGGCTTAGGCGTTGTAGATAGAATGGACCGCCTGCCTTTGGACCTGTACCGCTCATGCCATGACCGCCAAACGGCTGTACGCCCACGACCGCACCGACAATGTTGCGGTTGATGTAGATGTTGCCTGCTTCAATGCGACTGGTGATGTCGTCAATCGTGCCATCAATACGGCTATGAATGCCGTGTGTTAGGGCAAAGCCTTTTTTGTTGATGTTTTCAATCAAATCGTGCAATTGATGTGCCGCAAAACGCACCACATGCAATACAGGACCGAACACTTCCTTTTTAAGCTGTGCTAGGTTTTGTAATTCAAACATGATCGGTGCCACAAAAGTCCCTTCGCTGTTTGAGCGAACTTTTACTTCGTGGAATGGTGCGGTTTGTTTTAGGGTGTTGATGTGATTTAGCAGGTTTTCTTGGGCTTCAGCGTCAATCACAGGTCCCACATCGGTTGCCAAATCAGCAGGATTATTAACCACCAGCTCATCCATCGCCCCTTTGATCATCTCAATCATATGATCGGCAATGTCTTCTTGGACGCATAAAATACGCAGTGCTGAGCAGCGCTGACCTGCCGAATCAAAGGCGGAGGCAAGCACATCGGTGCAAACTTGTTCTGGCAGGGCGGTGGAATCGACAATCATCGCATTCATACCGCCAGTTTCGGCGATGAGAACTGGATTGTCCGTACGCTGTGCCAAAATGCTGTTAATGCGTTTGGCAACATCGGTTGAGCCTGTGAAAATCACGCCATCAATGCGAGCATCGCTTGTCAATGCTGCACCAACATCGCCTGCACCCAGCACCAGTTGTAGGGCATCGGCAGGTACGCCCGCTTCGTGTAGCCAGCTGACCGCCAAATGAGCGATGATGGAGGTTTGCTCAGCAGGCTTGGCAACCACCGTATTACCTGCTGCCAATGCCGACACCACTTCACCAACAAAAATCGCCAATGGGAAGTTCCAAGGGCTGATCGCCACCATCGTACCTACTGGGCTGTTTAGATTTAGGCGTTCAATTTCATCGGCATAATAACGGCAAAAATCCACCGCTTCACGCACTTCGGCGATTGAGTTGAGCAAGGTTTTGCCAGCTTCATGCACCGCCACCATCATCAGTAGTGCCATGCGTGGCGTCTCTTCCATCAAGTCGGCAAAACGGCGTAAAATGGCAGCTCGCTCACTTGGCGTGGTCGCCTGCCAGCTGTTTTGGGCGTTGATCGCTGCGGTGATGACATCAGGGATACAAGTTGGCTCAACGAATGATACTTGACCGACAATGTCGCTGTGATCGGCAGGGTTTTTGACGCTGTGAGCGCTTTGGTGCTGAACAGCGATGGAAGTTAAAGAGCTGACATTAAAGTCAATTTGCGTGGCTGCGTTCATGTTGGCTTCAAGTCTTGCCAAGACATGCTCATTGGACAAATCCAAACCATAAGAATTATGACGCTCGCCATAGATGTGGCGTGGCTTTGGTGTCAGTGGGTTGGTGGTGATGTTATTGATGTCAATGTCATCTAGTGGCGAGACAGTCAGCTCATCAATGCTGACTTTTTCATCAACGATGCGATTGACAAACGATGAGTTTGCACCATTTTCAAGCAAGCGGCGCACCAAATAGGCAAGCAAGGTTTTGTGCGTGCCAACGGGGGCATAAATGCGCACACGGCGACCCAAATTTTTCTCGCCAACCACTTGGTCATAAAGCGTCTCGCCCATACCGTGCAAGCATTGAAATTCAAAATCTTTGCCTTCGCCCATCTGATAAATGGTGGCAAGACTTTGGGCGTTGTGCGTGGCAAATTGTGGGAAAACTGCATCTTGAGCAGCGAGCAGTTTTTTGGCGCAAGCAAGGTAGGACACATCGGTATGTACTTTGCGAGTATAAACAGGGTAGCCGTCCATGCCATCCACTTGCGCCCATTTGATCTCGCTGTCCCAATACGCACCTTTGACAAGGCGAATCATCAGTTTTTGGTTGTTGCGGCGAGCCAAATCAATCAGATAATCAATCACATAAGGACAGCGTTTTTGGTAGGCTTGCACCACAAAGCCAATGCCGTTAAAGCCTGCCAAATCAGGATCTGATACCAATTTTTCCATCAAATCCAAGGACAATTCTAGGCGGTTGGCTTCTTCGGCATCAATGTTTAGACCGATGTTGTATTCTTTGGCAAGGACGAACAGGGCTTTTAAGCGTGGCAAAAGCTCTTTCATCACTCGGTCATGTTGGGCTCGCACATAGCGTGGGTGAATGGCGGATAGCTTGACCGAAATGCCGTTGCCATCATAGACACCACGACCTTTGGCGTCTTTGCCGATGGCATGAATGGCGGTAACATAGTCGTTATAATAACGGTCAGCGTCAGCAGCAGTCATCGCCGCTTCGCCCAGCATGTCAAAGCTAAAACGATAGCCTAATTTTTCACGCTCTTTGCCATTAGCCAGCGCCTCTTCAATGGTTTGCCCAGTAACAAACTGCTGGCCTAAGATTTTCATGGCGTGATTGACACCAGCGCGGATAAAAGGTGCGCCGCCTTTTTGGAGAATGCGGGTCAGCGCAGCGCCCAAGCCGTCATTGGTAGGCTGAGTCAGTTTGCCAGTCAGCACCAAGCCCCAAGCGGCGGCATTGACGAACATTGAAGGGGAGTTGCCCACATGGCTTTTCCAGTCGCCATCAGACAGCTTGTCTTGGATCAGTTTGTCACGAGTGGCGGTGTCTGGAATGCGTAGTAGTGATTCTGCCAGACACATGAGTGCCACGCCTTCTTCGCTAGATAAAGAAAACTCCTGCATGAGCGCATCGACGCCTGATGATTTGCTGCGATCGGCACGCACTTGCGTGATAAGTCGGTGTGCCAGTGTGCGGATTTCGTCTTTTTGGGCGGCGTCAAAATCCAGCGTACTGGCAAGATTTTTGACGGCGGTTGGTTCGTCTAAGCGATAGGCTGCCGTGATGGCATCACGAAGTGGGCTTTGGGTGTGGGCAAATTGGAACATCTTAGATTCCTTAAAAAGGATGGGTAGGTGAGTGTTAAAAATGTTATTTATTGTAAATGCGTATTATAACACCATCTGAAAAATTCTAAAAGCGGTCAGGGCTTGGTGCGTCTTTGGGGTGTTTGATAGGCAAAAATTGATGGGTGGTTTGTCCATGCGATTTACATGCGATTTATCCATGTAATGCCCATACAAATTAACCTATGTAAATTCATCTTATGCGATTGAATCGATGTATTTTACAAGTGCAAACAAAATGTAGCCAAAAGCTAAACTTTTGGCTACATAAAGCAATGAGTGAAACATCAGCGAATTTCGACGGTTGCGCCGTTTTGGATGTTGGCGTGTAGTTCTAAGACATCCCAGTTGGTCAGACGAATGCAGCCAAGCGATGCTTGACGGCTGATGCCCTCTGGTACAGGCGAGCCATGAATGCCGTAGCTTGGCTTATTTAGACCCATCCACACCACGCCAACAGGACTGTTTGGACCAGGTGGCAGGATAAAGTGTTTTTTGTTATCGCTGTCACGATTGACGGTAGCCTTGTAGTGTGGCATTTTCACTTTATTGATGATTTTGTATTTGCCGCCAGGGGTGGAGCTGGCTGAGCCGCCGACGGTGGTTGGGTAGGTGGCGACCAGTTTATCGCCGTTGTAGGCGTACAGCACATTTTCGCTGCGGTCAGCAACGACACGAGTCACACGCTCAGCAGCAGGCTTGCCTGTATTGATGACGGTGATGGTCTCACCTTCGGCAAATTTTTTGTTTGGATTAAGCTTTTTGAGATATTTGACATCCATATGAAAGCGCTCACCAAGCATCTCTTCAATGCTCTCATAGCCGAGTGCTTTGAGCTTAGATCTTGCCTCAGCATCGCTTGGCAGTGCCTTATAAGGACCCTTGACATCCTCTTTGGTGATGGTATAAGACACCAAGACAGGCTGATTTGGGTCGATGTTCTTAGTCAGCGCTGCCCAAGTTGCTTCATCCATCTTGCCTGTGGCTTCAAGATTGTGCATTTTTTGGAAGTTGATCAGCGCTTTTTTGCTGTTCATGCCCCAACCGCCATCAATCGGACCTGGACTTGCGTGATTCCAGTCTAATAATGCTTGCATCTTGACCGTCATGGCGGTATTGACTTTCATGTTTGGTGACCAAGTAGAGACATTGACTTGCTTGGCGTAGTCAGACAGATTGACCGTGGTGGTGCGTCTGCCGCCTTGCTCAATGCTGTTAATCGTGCTGCTGTCGGCGCTTTCGGTGGCTTGCACCACCTCGCCATCGACGATGTCGCCGTCGGTCTGTGCATCGTTTGCCAAAGCAAGACCGCTAAATCCCAATGAAAAAGACAGTAGAGCGCTGCTGATAAGTTTTGTATGCTGTGTCATAAGATTGCCAATTTGGTTGCACTTAAAAATGGCACCATGATAGCATAATTTAGCATCTCTTAAAAGTGAAAATTTTACCACTTCAATGACGCTTTTAATGCCATCAGGTAACCATTTGTCATAAGACCTCACTGCATGAAAGCGATCATTTGATCAGCTCGATCGTGCCGCTGGCATCGTAGCCAAGCGTGGTTTTGCCACTTTCAAAGTTTGGCACATCAATGCCTGCGCTGGCGTCTTTTGCCATCGCCATCATTGCCACAGGGCGTGCGTAGTAGCTGTTGTCATTGCCAAGCTGTACAGAGACGATTTTAAAGTCTTTGGCACCAAAGGCTTGGCTGATGGTGACTGCCTCTTCTTGAAAGCGTTTGGCAGCATCAAGCGTGAGCTGTTTTTTGATGTCGTCATTGGTCTTGGATGAGACATTAAATGACAAATCTTCAAGCGTCAAGGCTGCCTGCAAGTCGGCAATCAGTTGGCTGGCTTGTTCAAAGTTTTGGCTCTTGATGTCGATGGATGCTGAGCCTGTAAAGCCTGTGATGGTGTTGTTGGTGTTGTAGCGCGGGTAGGTGCTATGGCGACCCGTCTCAACGACTACTTCTGGGTATTTTTTGGCGATGATGAGTGCGTCATTGATGGCGCTGTTTAGGGTTTGAGCGACTTCTTTGGCGGTCTTTGCCTGAGTGGTTTTGCTTAGGCGAGCACGCATTTCGTCGTTGGCGACTTCTTGCTTGGCGCTGACACTAAAACTGATGCGATTGTAAGCGTGGTTGTCATTGGCGATGGCGGCTGTGCTAGTCAGTAGTGAGCCAATCGCAAAAGCAGCGGCAAGGCGCTTGAAGGTGTGTTTGTGTGTATTCATGTTGTTTTTCCAAATTACAATCGGTAAAAATTGGCTTGGTTATTCTCGCTTGATTATAAGAAATTTTGGCGATGGGGTGGGTAATTTTGCGTAAAAATTGCCGTGCTTTGTAAATGGTATTTGTGGCGTGTTTTATAGATTTGTAATAAAAAAACGCACCAAAAAAGGTGCGTCTGCCAATGATGGATAAAGATGGGCAATCAGTCTAGTTTGATTTTGTCTTTTAGCAAAAATTCCATCAAGGCTTTTTGGGCGTGCAGGCGATTTTCTGCTTCGTCCCAAACCACCGAACGGGGGTCGTCCAATAAATCATGGCTGATTTCTTCGCCACGATGTGCAGGCAAGCAGTGCATGAACAACACTTCCTTATCGGCGGTGTCTAGCAGGGCAGGTGTGATTTGAAAACCTGTAAAGTCTTTTTCACGCTGTTTTTGCTCGGCTTCTTGCCCCATGCTTGCCCAGACATCGGTAACGACAAGGTGTGAATCTTTGACCGCATCCGCCACGCTGTTGGTCAAGGTCAAGCGATGGGAGTATTTGGCGACAAGCTTGGCATTTGGCTCATAGCCTTTTGGCGTGGCAATGTTTAGATGAAAATCAAACTGCTCAGCTGCCAAGATGTAAGAATTGCACATATTGTTGCCATCGCCCACCCAAGTGACGGTCTTGCCCTTGATGTCGCCTTTATGCTCAAAAAAGGTCTGCATGTCCGCAAGCAGCTGGCAAGGGTGATAATCGTCCGTTAGGGCGTTGATGACAGGTACGCTTGAATATTCGGCGAAAGTCTGCACTTTTTGATGGGCAAAGGTACGGATCATGACGATGTCGGTCATTGAGCTGATGACTCGTGCCGAATCTTCAATCGGCTCGCCACGACCCAGCTGCGTGTCGTTGGGCGACAAAAACAGGGCTTGACCGCCAAATTGTCCCATGCCTGTTTCAAAAGAAACTCGGGTGCGAGTGCTTGATTTTTCAAAAATCATGGCAAGCGTACGCCCAACAAAAGGGCGATAAATCTCGCCTGCGCGTTGCATTTTTTTAAGTTCAGACGCACGGGCAATCACGCCTTTAAGTTCATCTTTGGACAAATCAAGCAAGGTTAAAAAGTGGCGAACGCTCATGGCAGGTTCCTTCGGCTAATGAGTGAAAAAAATTTCAGTATAGCAAAATTTTACAAATATTGACAATGGCTTTTTGTAATTAATTGCCAATGTGTGCCAATGCGCTTGCCAATTTGCATCAGGTCTGCCATCACACCACAGTCCGTCTGGTCGGTCGGTTGGTTGTTTTACAAAACAGCTCGTAGTCAATGGTATTTGCCCAGCTTGCCACCTGATGAGCAGGCAAACCATCGCCCCAAAGCAGGACTTCATCACCCACATTTAAGGATAAATCGCTGATGTCAATCATCATCGTATCCATCGCCACTCGCCCAATAATCGGCACAAAGTAAGGCTGATTTTCCTTAATAATCAATACCTTAGCACCATTGACCACACGCGGGTAGCCATCGCCATAGCCGACACTTAGCACGCCAATCTGGGCGGGCTTATCCGCCGTCCAAAGTCCGCCATAGCTGACACTCTCGCCTGTGCGTAGCTGATGTGTGGCAAAAATTGACGCACCAAAAGTCATCGCAGGGCGTAATCCTAGCTCATAAGCCGTGCGATCTGCCACCGCCTTGCCACCATATAAGGCAATGCCAGCACGCACCCAGTCATGATGGCAATCAGGCTGGCTAAAAATCCCTGCCGAATTGCACAGCGATGCTTGAATGTCTGTATCAATGTCTGTTCTTAGTATGTGCAAAATTTCGTCAAAACGCGCGATTTGCTTGGCGGTGATGGGGTGGTTTGGTTCATCAGCACAGGCAAAATGACTGGTCAAAATCAGCTTGTAGCCTGCTTGGTGCAAGGCTTTGGCAGCACAAATCACGCCGTCTTTATCAAAGCCTAAGCGGTTCATGCCAGTGTTGTATTTAAGCCAAACGGTGCGTGTAAAGCTGTCTGGCTTGGCAGGGTGTTTGATGGCAAAATTAAGCTGAGCGGTGTTGTGAATCACACAGCCAAAGCCGTGTTCTCGTGCCAGCTGCCATTCGTCAAAACCAAACACGCCTTCAATGAGCACAATGGGCTTGTCCATGTCAAGCGTTTGGCAAACCTCTTGCACTTCCAAAGCCTCGCTCATGCACGCCACCCCAAATGCATCCGCCTCGCCAAGCCCTGACAGCGTGTGAGATATGCCATGCCCATAGGCATTTGCCTTGACCATCGCTAGGACTTTGGCAGGGCGGTCTGGGTTTAGGGTGTGTTTGATGGTGCTTAGGTTGTGGGCTAAGGCGGTTTGATTGATGGTGATGGTCGTATTTCGCATGGTTTTTGTGGTTAAAATTTGGTTGTTGGGTTTTATGAAGTCTGAGCGTACAAATCTGCTCGTAGGATTATCATTGATATGGTAGGGGCGAAATATTTTTCGCCCCATAAAATTTTGTAGGCTAGGGGCTGAGCATAACCCAAAACTTTTAAGTGTAACTCTTTGAATTTGTTGGTTTTCGCTTTGCTCAACCCAACCTACGACTGCTTTCATTAAAAGCGTATCAAACCTTAAATGGTGGGCATAGTCCACCCTACATAGGCTACGACTGCTTGTAGGATTGTCATTTGTAGTAGGGGCGAAATATTTTTCGCTCCAAAGACCATAACACAAAAATTTCTGGGTTCGGCGGTCATTTACTCTTCTTCATAGTCATCAGGCATGCCATGACCTGCGATGAAATTGCTAAAACGAGTAAATTGCCCTTCAAAGCGTAGTGGCACTGTGCCGATCGGGCCGTTACGCTGTTTGCCGATGATGATTTCCGCAAAGCCTTTATTGTCCGCCTTGTCCTTATTATACACTTCATCACGATAGATGAACATGATGAGGTCGGCATCTTGTTCAATCGCCCCAGATTCACGCAAATCCGACATCACAGGGCGTTTATTGGGTCGTTGTTCAAGGCTACGGTTGAGCTGAGAGAGTGCCACCACAGGGCAATTCATCTCACGAGCCAGTGCCTTGATGCTACGGCTAATCTCGCCAATCTCACCGACACGGTTATTCTCCATGCCGGGGACTTTCATGAGTTGCAAATAGTCAATGATGACCATGCCCAAGCCTGTATCTGGGTGGTTTTTGGCGATGCGGCGACAGGCAGAGCGAATCTCGGTCGGCGGTAAGTTGTTGCGAGCATCCACATACAAGTGCGTGTCTTGGAGCATGGTGATGGCGGTGGAAAGCTGTGCCCATTCTTGCTCGCTCATGTTGGCAGAACGCAGGTTGGTTTGGTTGATTTGCCCTAGTGATGACAGCATACGAGTACCGATGGCTTCGGCAGGCATTTCCATAGAAAACACCACCACTGGCAAGCCTTGCATCAGCACCGACTCAGCAAGGTTCATTGCAAAAGTCGTCTTACCCATGGATGGGCGAGCCGCCACGACAATCATATCGCCTTTTTGTAGTCCTTGGGTTTTGTTGTTCAGCTCTTCAAAGGGTGTCGGCAGACCAATCATTGAGCCGTCTCGCGCCTTTAATTCGGCAAGCTGATTGGTGATGTTTTGCAGAATGTCGGTGATGTTTTGCACACCTTGTTTGCCCACGCCACTGGTGTAGTTTTCGTTGATACGAAAAATGTCCGCTTCTACGATGTCCAAAATCTCGCTCACCGTTTGTTTTTTTGGATGATAGGCAAGATTGAGCATATTATTGGCAGACTTAATCAGCTGGCGATACACCGAAAATTCACGCACACGCTCGGCATAAGGCACAAGGTTAAAGATGGTGGCAGGGCTTTGGTTGATTTGCATCAAATACTCTTCGCCCCCTGCGGCGTTCAGCAGGTTTTGGGTGTTTAGATAATCATACACCATCAAGCTGTCATAAGGCTGATTGACTCTGGATAAATGCGTGATGGCACGAAAAATGTGCTTGTGTCGCTCGCCATAAAAATCATCGTCTGTGATGATACTGTCGATTTTTTCAAATGATTCATCAATGCTTATCAAAGACGCAAGCAACGCCTGCTCAATCTCAATGCTGTGTGGCGGTTGTAGGCTTAATAAATCGTCTGTGCTGGCGGTGGATTTGTCATGCTCTTGGGTTTTGTTTTTGGTTAAAGTGTCGTTTTTCATGGTTTATTTTGGTCAAAGTTTTTTATTGTTGGCGGTAAATTTTAGCACAAAAATCCACCGATAAATGGTAAAATTTATTTATCAAAACGATAAAATCATCAAGGAAAAATCATCATGACCGCCCAAAGCTCCATCGCACTTGCAGCCACGCCCACCGTCCCATTTGCCCACACAAAACCACTACTCATCACCACAGGCGAGCCTGCTGGTATTGGCATGGACATTGTCATTGATGTGCTGTGCCATCATCAAGATGAATTGCCAAAACCGCTATTCATCACCGCCGATGCGACCGCTTTTGGCGAGCGGGCAAAAACGCTGTTGGCTGTTGGCGTGATTGATGCTTTGCCAGCATTTACCGTCATCAATGACGATGAGGCTTTGACCGAAAATATCACCCATGCAACACAAAGACATCGTGATGGTGTCTTTATTATTAACATACCTTGTCATGACAAAGTCATTGCAGGGAAATTAAACACAAAGAATGCACCGATGGTTGAACGCCAACTGAATTTGGCTCATACTTTGGCAAGTCTTGGGGTGATTGGGGCGATTGTTACCGCACCGATTCAAAAATCGGTGATGATTGATGGTGGAATTTGTCTTGATGATGGGCAGATGTTTAGCGGACATACCGAGTATTTTATGCAAAAGGCAGGCTGTGATAAGGTGGTGATGATGCTTGCCAATGCCAAAATGCGTGTGGCACTCGTTACCACGCACATTCCCCTAAGGGCAGTGGCTGATGCCATCACGCCAGAGGAAGTTCGCCAAACGGTGCAAATCACTCATGACGAAATGGTGAATAAATTTGGCATTTTATCTCCTAAAATTTTGGTGTGCGGTCTAAATCCGCACGCAGGCGAGGATGGTCATCTGGGCGATGAGGAGATGAATATCATAAATCCCACACTACAAAAATTCATTGATAAGGGTATGGACATCAGCCTTGCCATGCCTGCCGATACGCTCTTTACGGACAAATATCTGTCTCAGGCACACGCCATCATCGCCATGTATCACGATCAAGGGCTATCTCCGCTCAAATCGCACGGCTTTGGCGATACGGTCAATATCACGCTAGGTCTGCCCTATGTTCGCACTTCGGTGGATCACGGTACGGCACTGGATTTGGCAGGTACAGGTAGGGCGAGCAGTAGCAGTCTAAGACAGGCGATAAAAGTGGCGTGTGAGATGATGGGTGGGGTGTAGGGGGTTGGGTTTGTTAGGGTTTGCAAGCAGGGTTCAGCCTACGGACTTACAAGCTGAGCGTAATGCAGTTGCAAATTTTTAAGGTAGGGAGATAATGAAAGTATGACTGTAATCAGAAAAATCTACATACCTATATCTGTAGATGCTTTAATTAGATTGAATTACGATATTAGTCAAGATGATGAATTGATTGAGATAATTATTGGAGAATCTGAATTTGATTCTCTATTTCAAACAGGTTTATTTAAGAAAATAAGTCAGCAATTGAAAATATTGGTAGATGATTATGAAGATGAATTAATTTTTTATAGCCAGCTTGAGGTATTTGGTAAAATCTTGAATGAGGTTATTCTTGATAATCCAAATAATATGGCTTTGCAAAAGTTGTGGTTGATTTACCAATTTGCCCATGATCTTAAAACAGGTTTATATCTTAACTTTACACCTACATATATTGAAATTAAATAAAGTCCATGCGGGCTTAGGTTAGCGATAGCGTAACCCAGCATTATGATATAACTTATTGATTTTATTGGGTTTCTCAGGCTCAACCCAACTTACAGGGCTTTGCATAAGCAATGATATAATCTGGATTGGCAGCGAATAAAAATAAGTTTTGTGAACTCGTCATCACGCAAAACTCGGTATGATTATCAGTAGCAAGAGCACCCATAAAATCGCCAAGCAACATGTAATAATATTCAGCATTACAAGGGGTTTCGGCAATCATCGGTGGAGTATACCATTCAAGTGTTTCAATGATGACTGTTCCTTTTTTTTCAGAATCGGAAAAGAAGATAAGCGTATCGTCTATTGCACAATAGCTTTGTAGCAACAATGGAATTACCACTTCACAATAATTGGCTTCAAGCCCCAAATCATCATCGGTAAAATCAACAGCATAAGGAAATTCTAGCTTGCTGTAGCCAGCCCTGACAAACAATTCATCACGCATATCTCTATGATAAGTTTTTAAAAAATCATACAGCAGTTTGACTGATTGTTCTGTTGGATTAAATAGTGGCTTGATTTCATTCAAGTCCCGATCAAAGAATGGCGGGTGAATTTCTTGGTTTGACATGATAATTTACCTTGTTGGATAACGAATTTTTAATGTGGGTGATTTTTGCCAGTTCGGCAGATTGAACTCTGGCACGAAACTCAACATTTATGACACAACCCATTAAATTTATTAGATTTTTTCTTAACATCAGCCCACTCTTATCACGCCACCAT
This sequence comes from Moraxella nasibovis, assembly GCF_029581575.1. Taxonomy (NCBI): domain Bacteria; kingdom Pseudomonadati; phylum Pseudomonadota; class Gammaproteobacteria; order Moraxellales; family Moraxellaceae; genus Moraxella; species Moraxella nasibovis. The sequence goes on from NZ_CP089975.1 coordinate 986,715, forward strand.
CGCTGATGACGATATCCACCCCTTTATCCCAATCATTGACCGCCAGTCTTTCTACCACCTGAAAATCATAGCACCAGCCCACTTTTAGACCTTTAAAAGTGGTAAAGGTGCGGTCATAAAATCCACCACCCATGCCCAGCCGATTGCCCTGTTTATCTACCGCCACCAAAGGGCAGATGATACAGTCTAACTGATTGATTTTAATGATGTTTTTGTAAAATGGCTCTTTCATGCCAAGTGCGTGGCGTTTGAGCGGTGTTTTGCCAAGATCATAAAAACACGGGGCGAATGTCAAGGGCTTGTTCTTTGCTGTGATGGGCAGGTAGGGCATAAAGCCGTGTTTTTGGCAAAATTTGAGAATGGGTGCGGTCGGCAATTCGCCAAAATCGTCCAAATACAGCCCGATGTTGGCATTTTTTGGTAAGAGTTTGGCAAGTTTTGGTAAATGCAAACTGGCAAGCGATGATGAGTGCTTGCGCTGTGCGTGGCTTAGGGTTCTACGCTGTTTGCGTATGCGTTGGCGTAGGGCGATGTTATCCATGTTCGTCCTTTTTTGATAATGAGAATTATTTTTGATTGAAAATTGAGCTTGATGATGTTATAGTAGCTAAATGATGGCGGTTTTGCTTGAATTTGCCATTTTAGCTTTGCATTTTAACCCTGTTTTGATAAAAATTTAACCATCTTTTTAAAAAAGGAACATTTTATGACAAATACTCGCATTGAAAAAGACACGATGGGTGAAATTGCTGTCCCTGTCGATGCCTATTGGGGCGCTCAGACTCAGCGAAGTCGTGAGAATTTTAAGATTGGTGGCGAGACTTTGCCCGTGCCACTCATTCGTGCGATGGCATTGGTCAAAAAGTCGGCAGCCCTGACTAACGGCGGCTTGGGACGCATTAGCGAGGATAAGGCAAAGCTTATCGTGCAGGCGTGCGATGAGGTGCTAGACGGCAAATTGTCCGACCAATTTCCGCTCATGGTCTGGCAAACTGGCTCTGGCACGCAGTCTAATATGAACATGAACGAAGTCATCGCCAACCGTGCTAATGAAATTGTAGGCAATGCCAAAGGCAGCTATCAGCCAGTGCACCCCAATGACGATGTCAATCACGCCCAATCCACCAACGACAGCTTTCCGACAGCCATTCGTGTGGCGGCAGCGGTGGAGATTGAGGGCAAATTAGTGCCAGCGATTACCAGATTGCGTGATACTTTGAGCCGTAAATCGGCAGAATTTAATGATATTATCAAAATTGGACGCACGCATTTACAAGACGCCACGCCACTCACTCTGGGGCAGGAATTTAGTGGCTATGTGTGTCAGCTTGACAATGCACTGGTGCGTGTCGGTCAGGCTTTGACAGGGCTTTGCGAATTGCCACTGGGCGGTACGGCAGTCGGCACAGGGCTAAACAGCCACCCAGATTATGCCGTCAAATCCGCTCAAACGCTGGCAGAATTGACAGGCTTGCCGTTCGTCACCGCACCGAATAAATTTGAGGCTCTGGCGGCTCGTGATGCCGAAGTGTTCGCCAGTGGTGCATTAAAGACTTTGGCGGTAAGCCTAAATAAAATTGCCAATGACATTCGTTGGTTGGCAAGTGGTCCTAGATGTGGCTTGGGTGAGCTTCGTATTCCAGAGAATGAACCGGGGTCGTCCATCATGCCGGGTAAGGTCAATCCCACACAATGCGAGGCGATGACGATGGTCTGCTGTCAGGTCATCGGCAATGATACGACCATCACGATGGCAGGAGCGAGCGGTAATTTTGAGCTCAATGTCTATATGCCTGTGATTGGTTATAATCTGCTCCAATCCATTCGCCTATTGACGGACAGCATCAACAGCTTTGATGAGCATTGTGCGGTAGGTATTGAGCCAAATCGTGAAAAAATTGATTATTATCTGCATCATTCGCTGATGCTTGTTACGGCTTTAAATCGCAAAATCGGCTATGAAAATGCCGCAAAAGTGGCAAAAACCGCTTATAAAAACGACAAATCGCTTAAAGAAACAGCGATTGAGCTTGGTTTATTGACAGGCGATGAATTTGACGAAATTGTCCGTCCAGAGCAGATGGTGTCGCCAAGATAAAGCGGTGGATAACAAGGATATTTAAAGACAGCAGATAAAATCCATCATAAAAAGGGGCGTACAATCTTTCGCCCCTTTATTATTAGATTTTTTCTTAGTGTTGTTTTTATAAAATCGCCAAAAAATTTAGCCAAGGGCGCTAAAAAACACCATCAAAATCGGCGAGATGACATTGGTGATAAAGCCAAAGCTGATGATGGTGGGAATGATTTGCGTGCCACCTGAGGCGGTGAGCGTAGGTAGGGTGAAGTCAAGACTGGTGACGCCACCAAGTCCGATCGCCGCCGATGATGAATGGCGCATGACATAGGGGATGAAAATCAAGGCGAGAATCTCTCGGGTGAGGTCGTTGAGTAGTGCCACACTGCCCCAAACCGCCCCATAAGCATCCGTCATGACTGTGCCTGAGAGCGAATACCAGCCAAAGCCAGAGGACAGCGCCAAGCCTTTGGTGATGGAGACATTCTCAAAAATGAGCGCAAAAACCACGCCAGATAACAAAGTCGCCGCCATAAAGACAAGGCTGATCTGCACGCCTTTTTTGTTGAGCATTGCTTCTTTTAGGGTGACGCCTGCGCCTTTTAGGCTGATGCCCACCAAAAAAAGCAGCGCCATGAGTAAGGCGGTGGTGCTGCCTTGCGGAGGTAGAAAAGAGGCAGGTAGCACGCTTGCCATCACAAAGCCTAGCGCCAGACAGCCAAGCTGCACCAGACTGCCGCCTAGGCTGATTTTGGTCTTGGTGTGTGGGGCGTGTGTGCGAGTCTGGCTGCGATGGTCAAACAGCCACAGCGCCACCAAGCCAAAGCTGATTGTAAGCACCACCAGCGTGCTTAAATACAAAGCAATCTCACCGACTTTTTGTGCCAAATCATCGACCAGCCCAAGCTCAATGCCGATGACAATCAAGATCAAATAAATCAAGTAATTAAGCGCACGCTCAGCAGCCTTGACCAAGCCTTGATGGGCAGGCAGGGCAAAGCCTATGAACATGGGCGTTAAAATCAAAATGAGCGTAATCAATCCATTCATTGTCAGTCTGTCTTTATGCCAGTGCGCTCACCTTGCGGACGAAATGACGATGCCTTCGCCACAGATCGCATTTTTGAACATTTTTATAAAAAACCCAAAATATTTCAATATTTCAAAAATAAAAGCGTATTTTTGCAAATAAGTTTGTTAAAATAACACATATCATTAGCGCTTGTCTTTTTCCGCTGTTTTGGCGGTTGTGGGGTGTGCGATGATGATAGTCAAGCCTGATTTTGCCACCAGTCACCGCCAGTCATCAGCAGTCTGATGAGTGCGTCTTCGCCGTGCATGGCATGGGCGAATTTGTCGCAGATTTTGGCTTGATTTGATAAGCATTTGCTCATTTTTGCTAATTGTAACATTATTGCCCAACAAACGCCACCGTCAGCCCTATGAACAGTCAAAGTGTGATTCAGTTTTTTGATAAGATTTTAAACGACCTTTACCAAAGCGTGTATTTGTTTTTGGGTGGGTCATTGGACGATCAGACCCTAAACTGGGCGGAGCGTGGGCTGTCTTTGGCAGCGACGATGATAAAGATTCTCATTTTGCTGTCTTTGATTGGCTTTGTTTATTGGCTGCTTGTTTATTGTGTCAAGCACACCCAGCGGTTTTTGCATGTGTCGCATCGTGGCATGCGCATTGTGCGTGCGGTGCTGCGCTATGTGTGGTTTGTGACGAGCTTGATTGCGGTGATGATGCAGATCGGCTTTCATGCGGACACGGTCAAGGCGACGGCGAAGGCAGCGGCGTGGGCGGGCTTTTATTATGTGCTTTGGGCGACCTCAGGTCGAATGCTAAGCGGTGTGTTGAAGCACTACGAGCTGAACGCCTCCATCGAGCAGCTGCTCAAAAACATGATTTTGGTCGTGGTGCTGGTGCTGGTGTTTGCCAGTGTGCTTGCGCAGTTTGGCTTTGACATCGTCTCACTGGTGGCAGGTCTTGGTATCGTGGGTTTGGCGGTGGGTTTTGCCGCCCAAAGCACTCTGGCAAACTTCATCGCTGGCATCACCATTTTGATTGAGCAGTCGTTTCAAGTGGGTGATTGGATTCGTCTGGGCGATAAAGAGGGGCGAGTGGTCAAGATTTCTTTGAGAGCCACGCAGATTCTCGATCGTGACAACATCATCATTATTATTCCAAATTCCACCGTCTCATCGTCTGAGGTGGTCAATCTGACTTCCAAAAAGATGATTCGCTTTGATGTCAAAGCTCGTATTGCTTTGGAGGCGGACATCAGTCAGGCGCGCAGCATCATCGTCAAATTACTTTCCAAAGACGAAGTGGTGTTAAAGCACCCTGCACCGATGGCGACGGTGAGTGAGGTGGGGGAGTATGGCGTGTATTTTATCGTGCGTTTTTGGGTGGCGCCTGTGTCGGTGGCACGCATTCCCATCATCAAAGAAAACATCACCGAAAAAATCAAGCGCGCCTTGGATGAGGCAGGCATAAAGGCGCCGTATCCGCACATGCGCCTGATCATGCCTGATGATGGACTACAAATCATTAAGCCAACCCCCGCAGTGGGCACTGATGATGGCATCGAAGAGAATATTGAGCTTGCCGAGCGCAAAAACTGATAAAACCACAAAATCTCAACAAATCCGCCAAAATTCCCCTGAAATTGGCGGATTTGTGCTATAATAATCCGTTTGATTTGCCTGCTTTTGGAAAAACTATGAGTCACACCGCCCCTGTATTAACCCATCCGTTTGCCCAGTTTGATGTCAATGATTTTGAGCTTGTCATCACTTGTGCCGATGGGCTTGAAAATGCCTTGTTGATTGAGCTGGACGGCTTTGGCATTAAGGGCGAGCTGATTCGTGCAGGTCGTATTTTGGCACGGCTGAATTTGGCTCAGTTTTATCACATTTGTCTGTATAGTCGTGTGGCGAGCCGTGTGCTTTTGCCCATTGGCGAATACCATTTCAAACAAAAACAAGCCACCACCAACCAAATTTCCAAAGACAGCCAAGGGCGTGCCATCACTCGTACGCTAGACACTCAAATCATTGATGAGGATGTGCCAGAGGCGTTGTATCGTTTTGCCGCTCGTTATGATTGGACGCAGATTTTTGGGCTTGATGATACTTTTGCCATTCGCCTATCCACCGACAAACGCATGACGGTCAATCAGCAGTTCGCCACTTTGCGTATCAAAGATGCGATTGCTGACACTTTTAATAAAAAATTGGGCGCTCGTCCTGATGTCTCTAAAACGCCAGATTTTCATATTTTTGCGGCGGCGAATAATAAATTTGCCGAGCTGTTTTTGGATTTGTCTGGTACAAGTTTGCACCGCCGTGGCTATCGTGTGGTCAATACCGCAGCACCGCTCAAAGAAAACTTGGCGGCGGCACTGTTGTATGAGGCAGGCTGGCACACAGGTCGTCATGATGCTCTGATTGATCCGATGTGTGGTTCGGGGACTTTTATCACTGAGGCGCTTCTCATGCGCGCCAATTATCCTGTGGGTCTGGATAAAACCACCAGCGAGTTTGGTTTTTATCATTGGCAGTATCACGATGATACGCTGTGGCAAGAGCTGGTCAGTTGTGCCAGTGATGAATTTCATGCCAATTTGCAAAAACTGAGCGACACCATGCCGACCATCATCGCATCAGACGCTGACGCTACGGCGGTTCATGCGTGCCATCAAAACTTGCTTGCCTCAGGGCTTGCGCCGATTGCGTCAAAAATCAGCCTACAACAAAAGCCTTTGTCCGCCCTAAAACATACGCTGGCTGACATGAAAGCGACATATCCGCTCATCATCACCAACCCACCTTATGGCGAGCGACTGGGCGAGAGCGATTTTATCAAGCCTTTATATCAAGGCTTGGGGCTGTCTGCGGTAGATGGGCTAAAGCGTGCAGGCGTGGTGCGTGCAGATTTGGCGGTGCTTGGCAGTCATGTGGAGTATGTGGATACGCTACCGATTGTTGAGCCTGCGACTTTGCGTTGTCATAACGGGGCATTGACGGTGTATTTTCGTCATGGGGCGATGGATTTGTCGGACAAGCCCAGTCTGATTGAGCGTTTTGAAAAGCGAGAAGTCATCAATGACGATTCTCAAGAGTTCATCAACCGCCTACAAAAAAATCTTGCCCACCTAAAAAAACTTGCCAAAGCCGATGGCGTGAGCAATCTGCGTGCTTATGACGCTGATTTGCCAAATTATAATGTTGCCATTGACATTTATGGCGACAAAGTCCATGTGCAAGAATACGCACCGCCCAAGCAAATCCCTGCTGATGTTGCCAAGGCTCGTTTTAATTTGGTCTTAAATGGCGTTCGTGAAGTGCTGGGCGTATTTCGTGAAGATGTGTTCATCAAAACTCGTGCCAGACAGCTTGGCAACGAACAATACACCAAAAACCCCAATGCCGATAACAAACGCAAAAAAATGTATGTCGTGCAAGAACATGGGGCTTATTTTTATGCCAATTTTACCGATTATCTGGATACTGGGCTGTTTCTTGACCATCGTAACATGCGTCAAATCGTGGCGGCGGCAAGTCGTGGCAAGCGAGTGTTAAATTTGTTCGCCTATACTTGCAGTGCCAGTGTTCATGCGGCGATGGCAGGGGCAAAAAGCGTAACGAGCGTGGATTTGTCCGCCAATTATCTGGACTGGGGTCGTCAAAATTTCGCCCTAAATGGACTGGATTTGACCGCCACTTTCCAAGATGAATTAAAATATCAGTTTGTCGCTGCCGATACTTTTGAATGGATTAAGGAAAATACCGAGCAGTATGAGGTGATTTTTATTGATCCGCCGACTTTTTCTAATTCCAAAAAATTCAAAGGCACCTTTGATGTGCAGCGAGATCATGTCGCACTCATCAATCGTGCGATGAACCGCCTGACCGCTGATGGCGTGCTGTATTTTAGTAATAATTTTACTCGTTTTGAGATGGACGAGTGCCTATCCGAGCGTTATGAAGTGGTGTGCATCACCGATAAGACCATTGGCTTTGATTTTAATCCCAAAAAACCCATTCATCAAAGTTTTGAGATCCGCCACAAAAATCGCCTAAAACGCATGGCAGATGTGCATGATGATTTTGAATTTGCTGATGGCGTGGCGGATCGTTTTGACGGTGGTTTTGCTGACAAATCGGCAAGCAGACAAGCTCAGTTTTCAGCCAAGCCAGTATTTGATAAAAAAGCAGAGAGCAAGTCTTATGCCAAAGATGGTCGTCAAGGCAAAACTTACGGCGATCGCCATGTGAATCATGATCGCCCAAAAACTTCGTCCAAAGACTTTAAAAAGAGCCTTGATAAAAAAGATGGTAAAAAAGATTTTGGCAAAAAAGACCGTGATCATCATGGCTTTGGCAAAAAAGACTTTGCCAAAAATGGCGTCAATAAATCAGCCCAATTTGTCTCTCATCGCCGTGAGTTTGATGACAAGTCATCATCCAATGATAAGCCTGTGCAAAAAGTGCGTTATGAGAAAATTGATGGCAAGCTGGTCGCCATGCCGATGGAGACTATGGCAGATACTACGCCTAAGCCAAAAAAATACACCGTAAAATCAAAAACTTAAGCATATAAATAGCATATTAAAATTGAGAGATTGATGATGACCATGCAAGAAAAACAGCCACTAAGCCTAGATGCAGACGAGCTAGAAATCGTGCAGGCGTTTGCTGATGGCGAACGCCTAGATGACGATGGCGATGATGATGAGCATGATTTTGATGACGGTATCAAATCCGCTCGCTTTAAAAAGCTACAAAAAAAGCTAAGAAAAGAAGTCTCGTGGGCGATTCGTGATTTTAAGATGATCGAAGATGGCGATGTCGTGATGGTGTGCATTTCTGGTGGTAAAGACAGCTTTACTTTGCTGGATATTTTACTATTTTTAAAGAAAATTGCACCAATTCATTTTGATGTCGTGGCGGTCAATCTTGACCAAAAACAGCCTGGTTTCCCAGAAGAAGTCTTGCCAAAATACCTATCCGAGCAGGGCATTCCCTATTATATCTTGGAAAAAGACACTTATAGCATCGTCAAGCAAGTCGTACCAGAAGGCAAAACTTATTGCTCGGCGTGTTCAAGACTTCGCCGCGGCTCGCTGTATGGTTTTGCCAAGCAGATTGGGGCGACCAAAGTGGCGCTCGGACATCATAGAGATGATATTTTGGCGACTTTCTTTTTGAATTTATTCCACGGTGGTAGCCTAAAAGCCATGCCACCAAAACTGCTGAGCGATGATAAGCAAAATGTCTTGATTCGTCCGCTGGCTTATGTCGCCGAAAAAGACATCATCAAGTACGCCAATTACAAAAAATTCCCCATCATTCCGTGTAATCTGTGCGGCTCTCAGGAAAATCTGCAACGAGCGATGATCAATGACATGCTTAGAGAATGGGACAAGGCACACCCAAAACGCCTTGCCAGCATGTTTAAGGCACTACAAAATGTTGCCCCAAGTCAGCTTGCCGACCGTGAGCTGTTTGATTTTGAAAACCTAAACCTTGACCGCAACAGTGACGAGCGGCTGTTTGAAGGCGATAACATTCAAGTGGGTGTGGCGGACAAACTGGACGAGATGGGTCTGCCTGTCAATCCAGAAGTGCAGACCTACAACCCAAAATACGACAAGGACAAAGACAGTAAAGATAACAAAATCCCTGTGATCAATCCTGTCTTATGATTGGCAAAATAAAAACTGGGCGGATGATTTGCCCAGTTTTTATTTAAGTGTGGTATGCGCTGGATTGCACTATTCATACATAAGCCATGCATGAGTTTATGTCATGCAAGGGCAATTATTGCAAGTTAGCGCTCATTCGATCATCACTCCACCTGAGAGACATCTCGCACCGCCCCTGTATCGGCACTCGTTGTCAAAACTGCATAGGCTCGCAGAGCTTGGCTTACCTTGCGGACGCGTGAGACAGGTTTCCACGCTTGTTTGCCTTTTGCGTTCATTTGTTCACGGCGACGGGCAAGCTCGTCATCAGACACATCTAGGTGGATAGAGCGGTTTGGAATGTCAATGATGATGGTATCAAACTCTTCCACCAGCCCAATCGCACCGCCTTCTGCCGCCTCTGGGCTTGCGTGTCCGATAGACAGCCCCGAAGTACCGCCGCTAAATCGTCCGTCCGTCAATAAGGCACAGGCTTTGCCCAAGCCTTTGGATTTTAGGTAACTTGTCGGATAGAGCATTTCTTGCATACCAGGCCCGCCTTTTGGACCTTCGTAGCGGATGATGACAATGTCGCCTGCCACAATTTTATCTGCCAAAATCGCCTCCACCGCAGAATCTTGGCTTTCAAAGACACGGGCACGCCCCGTAAATTTCAAAATACTCTCGTCCACGCCTGCGGTCTTGACCACACAGCCTCGCTCGGCAATGTTGCCAAACAGCACCGCCAAGCCACCATCTTGGGAATAGGCATGTTCTTTACTACGAATACAGCCAGACTCACGATTGACATCAAGATTGGACCATTCTTTATTTTGGCTAAATGCCTGCGTGGTGCGAACGCCAGCAGGGGCGGCGATATACAAGTTTCGTGCGTCCACATTGTCAGGGTTCATGATGTCCCATTTATTTAGAGCGTCTTTTAATGTGGGCGAATGCACGGTTGGTACATCGGTTTTTAATAGCCCAGCTCGGTCAAGCTCTGCTAAAATGCCCATTACGCCCCCTGCACGGTGGACATCTTCCATATGATATTTTTGCGTTGCAGGGGCGACTTTAGACAGGCACGGTACGGCACGGCTTAGGCGGTCAATGTCCGCCATTTTAAAGTCCACGCCTGCCTCGTGTGCGGCTGCGAGCAAATGCAAAATCGTGTTGGTGCTACCGCCCATGGCAATGTCAAGACTCATTGCGTTTTCAAAAGCCGACTTAGTGGCGATACTTCTTGGCAAAACGCTATAATCGTCCTTCTCATAATGGCGTTTGGCAAGCTCAACAATCATTCTGCCCGCTTCTAAAAATAAGTCTTTGCGTTTGGCGTGTGTCGCCAATAACGAGCCGTTACCTGGTAAAGACAGCCCCAATGCCTCGGTCAAGCAGTTCATCGAATTGGCGGTAAACATACCAGAACAGCTGCCACAAGTTGGGCAGGCTGAGCGCTCCACGCTAGCCACATCTTCGTCCGAAATCAAATCGTCCGCTGCGTCAATCATCGCATCCACAAGGTCAAGTTTTCGTACCTTTTTGCCGTCATCAGAAGTTACGGTTTCGTGGGTGGTGTGTCCATCTGCCAAATCAGATGCAAGCACCTTGCCAGCTTCCATCGGACCGCCAGAGACAAAGATGGTCGGAATGTTAAGTCGCAAAGCCGCCATCAGCATACCTGGGGTGATTTTGTCGCAGTTAGAAATACATACCAACGCATCGGCGCAATGGGCATTGACCATATATTCTACCGAGTCGGCAATCAAATCACGGCTTGGCAAGCTGTACAGCATACCCCCGTGTCCCATGGCAATGCCGTCATCAACGGCAATGGTGTTAAATTCTTTGGCAACGCCGCCTGCCTGCTCTATCTCGCGAGCGACCAGCTGACCTAGGTCCTTTAAATGCACATGACCTGGCACAAACTGGGTAAAAGAGTTGGCGATGGCGATGATCGGCTTATTAAAATCATCATCATTCATACCTGTGGCACGCCATAGCGCACGAGCGCCTGCCATATTACGACCTGCGGTAGAAGTTTTGGAGCGGTAGATTGGCATAGTGATTCCTATTTTTACATTTTATCAGTTTGTAACAATAATCAATAATTATCAATTTTGTGGCGATATTTGTGGCAATAATCGTGCCAAAACAACACCAAAAAAGATGGCGACAGCTGTCTTTGGTTTTGGGCATCGCATAAATCAGATGTATTGTACCACCATTGACGCTAAATTTTCATAAAAAATTCTTTATAAATGATAAACTTTCAGATTGGCTGATTTGGTTTACGATCAAAATGTGACGGCATAAATGATGGGTCGTTGGATGGTGTTTATGGGAGGTGGCGTATTTTGTTACAAAATTATAACTCACAGAAAAAATCCATAAAATACAAAGGGTTAATTTTAAATAATATCAAAAATTTGCTGTAAGATGGACGCTTAATTTGCAAAAATAGCGTGATTTTGTTAAGGTTAGACTGCTGTAATTTATGGTTAATTTTTAAATTTGTTTAGTTAATCACCTAAAAATGATGATTTTTGCAAGATGTTTTTGAATATTTGAATTTATGAATGGATGAGTATTTTGTATTGTGTTTTTAAATTTAAGTATTTTATGGAAATCTGAATAAAATCATAAGGAGAAGATCAATGAATGTCGATAATGAAAAACCCACCGCCGAAGAACGGCAGCTACAAGAGGACAGGGCGCTGATGGATGAGGGGCTTACCACCAAAAGATTTTTGGTGTTTCCCAAGGTCAGTCGCCCTGTTTTTATCATCTCAATGCTGCTGATTGTGGCATTTATGGTGTTTGGCTCGCTGTTTACGGAGTTTGCTGGACAGCTGTTTGGCGATTTGCAAGCCTTAATCACCAAGCACTTTGGCTTTATGTTCATCATCTTGATGAATGCTGCCTTGGTGTTTTGTGTGTATGTGGCGCTCAGTCGTTATGGCGACATTCGGCTGGGGGCGCAGACCGAGACGCCTGAATACAGCTTTGGCTCGTGGATTGGCATGCTGTTTTCGGCGGGGATTGGTATTGGGCTTTTGTACTGGGGTACGGCTGAGCCTTTGTATCACTTCGTGCAGCCGCCGATGGCTGAGCCCAGCACCGTTGAGAGCGCCAAAGAGGCGATGCAGCTGTCGTTCCTGCATTGGGGGCTGCACGCATGGGCGGTGTATGCACTGGTGGCGCTGTCTTTGGCGTATTTTCATTACCGCCGTGGGCTGCCGCTGTCGATTCGCTCGGTGCTATTTCCCATCATTGGTAAGAATATTTATGGCAAATGGGGTCATGCGGTAGACATCTTGGCGGTGTTTGGTACGATGTTTGGTGTCGTGACTTCGCTAGGCTTGGGGGTGATGCAACTTGAAACAGGGCTTGGACAGGTGTTTGGCATTGAGCCTAGCTTGGTGTTTAAGGTCGCCTTGATCGCAGGCATCACGGCGTGTGCGGCATTCTCGGTGATGGCAGGGCTTGATAAGGGCGTGAAGCGGCTAAGTGACATCACCATCATCGGTACGCTTGTCATGCTGGCATTCATGATCGTCACAGGTCCGACGCAGTTTATCTTAGACAGCTTTGTGGAGAATGTGGGCAATTATGCTGGCGATCTTGTTACTTTGGGGCTTTGGAATGAAGCTTATATGGACAGTAGTTGGCAGGCGTCTTGGACGATTTTCTACTGGGCATGGTGGGTGAGCTGGTCGCCATTTGTGGGGATTTTTATCGCTCGTATTTCAAGAGGTCGTACGATTCGAGAGTTTATCTTTGGCGTGCTGTTTGTGCCAATGCTGCTGTTGTTTTTGTGGTTTACGACTTTTGGTGGCGTGGCGATTCACATGGAGCTGATGGGCGACTATGGGCTGTCGGCGGCGGTGCTAAACGACTCAGGCAGTGCGATTTTTAAATTCATTGAATACTATCCATTCACACAAGGCTTAGTGGTGGTGATTTTGGTGATGATTGTGCTGTGGTTTGTGACTTCGGCAGACTCAGCCAGTCTTGTGGTGGACATGCTTACTGCTGGCGGCGACACCAATCCACCGAAAATTCAGCGCCTGTTTTGGGTGACTTCTGAGGGCATGATTGCTGCGATTTTGATGGCGGCAGGTGGATTGTCTGCGCTACAAGCGGCGGCGATCGTGGCAGGCTTGCCATTTGCCTTTGTCATCTTTGTGATGATGTACTGCCTGATTCGTGGTCTGGGTCGAGACCGATTGACCTTGTATCGCAACACCCAGTGGTACATCACCGAAGAGTCGGCAGAGCATAACAGTGCCAATGAGATGGTGGATGAGCATTTGCTCCCCGGTCCGCCACCGACAACAGACAAGACGGAGTAAGGCATATCAATTAAAAATGCCAAAAAAAATCGGGCGGTTTAGGCTGCTCGATTTTTTTTTTGATTTTTAAGTTTTTGGTGGTTGGCAGCAAGGTGGGCTGTTAAAAATCCGCCCATTTTTCTTTGTCTTTGAACATACATTCATCAAAGACCACGCACGAGCCGCATTTTGGACTTCTTGCCATACAAGTATAGCGGCCGTGCAGGATTAGATAGTGATGAGCATCAACCAAAAACTGTTTGGGGATTCGCTTCATCAGGGCTTTTTCTACCGCCAGCACGGTTTTGCCTGTGGCAAGTCCTGTACGATTGCCAACACGGAAAATGTGCGTATCCACCGCCATCACAGGCTCGCCAAATGCGGTGTTCAAGACGACATTGGCGGTCTTTCGCCCTACACCAGCCAGTGCTTCAAGCTCGGCTCTGGTGCGTGGTACTTGACCGCCGTGTTTTTTTAGCAAATCTTCACAAGTTTTCATCACATTGGCAGCTTTGGAATTATACAGTCCGATGGTGCTGATGTAGCTTTTTAGCCCATCAAGCCCCAAATCTAGGATTGCCTGCGGTGTGTTGGCGACAGGGAATAGCTTGTCGGTGGCGATATTGACGCTTTTGTCGGTGGCTTGTGCTGAGAGCATCACGGCGATGAGTAGCTCAAAATCGCTAGAATAGTTCAGCTCGGTAACAGGCTCTTTGATGTGTTGGGATAATTTTTGAAAAAACGCCAAGCGTTTTTCATCATTCATCGGACGAGAGGCAGGCGTGTCGGCGGTTTTGGCGACGGTGAGCTTACTGGCTTTGCCAGAGGCAGCAGTGCTAACGGCTTTTGAGATGGCTTTGGATTTTGGTTTTTTGATGTCGGTCATAAAATGGGGTTTGGTAAATTTGGTTTAAAATTGGCAGAAAAATTTACATTATTATAACATGGCTGATGATAAAAAATGGATTCTAAGCATTGGCAAAACTAAAATTTGTCATCGATGAATTAAAATGGGTTGCAATTTTTGACGTTTTCAAGTAAGTTTTTAAGTAATTTTTAGGGTGTTTTTAAGCTGTTTTTAAGATATTGTTTTATGATTTATGTTTATTTTGACAAATTGGCAAATATCATCGCACAAGCAAATATTGCGCAAGACAATCTGCAAAAATCTCAAATAAAATCAATGCTTTTTAGTCATAGACATCAGATTTTAAGCCAGTTTTGCTCGCAAAATCATCTGCCTGTGCCAGTATATGCCAAACAATCGCATGGCAAGCCTGTGGTGACAAACAGTCCGCTTGCGTTTAATCAATCACACAGTGATGATGATTATGCGCTTGTGTATTCATTGTCTGTACAAAGATTGGGCGTGGACATTGAGGGTGTTCATCGGCAGGCGAATTTTGAGCCGTTGGCAAGGCGGTTTTTTCATGCAGATGAATATGCACTTTGGCAGGCGAGTGGATGCGATCGTGTGCTGTGGTTTAAGATTTGGACGATTAAAGAAGCGGTGTTAAAGGCAAGTGGTCTGGGCATTCGCATGCCACTTCGTGAGCTCAATGCTCAATTTGCAAGCGAGCGACAGGGCGAGGTTGTTCATGAGAAAATCGGTCGTTATCGCTTTGAATGTGTGATGGTGGGCGAGTGTGTGCTGACGGTGGCTTATGAGGGGTGTGTGCAGGCGTGGCAGTTTGTCAAATGACTGAGCGCCCAAATGCAGGCGCTCACTGTGATAAAAATGTGGTTTATAGTCCGATTTCACCGATGAATGGCAGGTGGCGATATTTTTGATCATAATCAAGCCCGTAGCCAACGATGAAACGATCTTCCACTTCAAAGCCCAAAAACTTCACTTCCATCTCAATTTCACGGCGAGAGGGCTTGCTGACTAGGGTGCAAAGCTCGATGGAGTTTGGATTGCGGGTTTGTAGAATCTCAACGACCTTTGACAGCGTGCGTCCAGAGTCGATGATGTCTTCGACGATCAGCACATCTTTACCTGAGATCTCGCTGTCCAAATCTTTTAAAATCTTGACATCGCCGCTGGATACGGTGGTCTTATTGATGTAGCTTGATACGGTCATAAAATCCAGCTCGTGCGGCTTGTCGATGGCACGGCACAAGTCTGCCATAAAAATCACCGAGCCACGCAGCAAGCCGACCAAGATTAGCTCTTTGTCGCTGTTTTGGTAGTGTGCGTTGATGGCGGCGCCAAGCTCTTTGACCTTGTGGGCGATGTCTTCGGCTGTGATCATGACATTCATGGTTGGTTGTGTATTCATTGCGATATTTTATTAAAAAAAAGTTTATTTTAGTGCATTGTGTCAAAATTAGCAAGCGCCTGCTTTCTAAAAGCTACTGTGAAGCACCGCCATCTCAGACAGGGCAAACTGCCGCACATCGTTTAGCATCGTCGTGTCAAAATTGTGAATAAAGGCAAACGAAAGCTTGCGGTCAGGGTCGCAAAAAGCCACCGAGCCATTATAGCCCATGTGTCCATAGGCATTGGGCGTGTGCTGTATGCTAAATAGTCGATGAAAGCCTGTCCGCCAGCGCATGTTGGCAGGCATCACCGCATCAAAGCCATCGACCTGCACACGGCGCAAATCTGCCATGACAGCAGGGGAGATCAGTATCTGATCTTGCCATACGCCGCCATTTGCGTGCATGGCGTAAATCAAAGCTAGGGCATGGGCGCTGGATACGCCATTGGCAGCAGGGATTTTGGCGCACATTACTGACGGGCTATAATACTCCACGCCATCTCGTCCATTGGGCATGAGGGCGTTTTTGTAGTTAGTAAGATTCATCTTGGAGGTGTCAAAATACAGACGGTTGATGTTGGCGGTACCAAGAAGATTGGTGCTGCCAAGTGCATCTTGCCACAGCTTAGCGGCAGGCAGCTTTGACAGCGTCTGTACGGTCTGTGGGCTGTCTGGCTTTAAAGTGGGTTTGCGCTTAGTGTCAGGCACGCCTTCAAAATAACGCACCGGTCTTGCCACCTCATCGACCTTATCATAAGGAAGCTCATAATAAATCTGCCCGACCATGCCAAGTGGCTTGGCAAGATGCTCATCGAGCACCGCCTGCAAACGCTGACCTGTGACACGCTCAATCACATGACCCAAGATCCAGCCTGAGACAAGGGCGCTGTATGCACTGGCATAGCCATGCTGTTCTTGACCTTTTGGGATATCAGGACTCATCGACGCCACAAGCTCGCCCATCGCCTGCCAGTCGGTCAAGTCATCGACAGACTGTGTCAAATTTGCAATATTAAACAGCCCAGCGCTGTGCGTGAGTACTTGGCGCAGTGTGATGTTTTGTTTGCCATGATTGGCAAATGCCGCCCAATACTGCCCAATCGGTGCGTCATAATCGATGATGCCTTTTGATACCAAGATCGCCACCAGCGTCGCCATCACGCCCTTGCCGATGGAAAAATTCACCGAAAGCGTCTTGGTCGTCCATGCGTCATTGATGGTGGCGTTGCCAAAGGCTGTATTGACCACTTCTTTGCCATCTTGATAAATGACGAGCGCACCGCCTGCCGTTGGTTCGTCGAATTGTAGCTGTTCTAGCACTTGGGGGAAATCTTGCCAGCTTGTCATGAAGCACTCTTTGTTTGGGGTTTGGAAACAGTGGGGCTGCCATCAACACAAAAACTGGAAATTAATCCAGTCTTTGAGCGTTGGATTTGTGCATGATCACAAAAAAGTAATGCGACCTTGCAGATGTGGCTTGTCTGTGCCTGCTGCATACAGCGCAAAGCTGCGACCATCTGTCTCTTGGCGTGCCACAAAATCAATCTTAGAAGGCAGAAAAATCGGCGTTTTGAATGATACATCCACTCGATAAGCCTTGGGCAAATCATGAAACTGAGCGATGCTTGCCGCCTTTGACCACATGCCATGCGCAATCGCACGAGGAAAGCCAAAAGCTCTCGCCGACAGCGGATGCAAGTGAATCAAGTTAAAATCACCAGAGACGAACGCATAGCGACGACCGATGTCTTCAGGAATGTTGATGAGCTCTGCCCAGTGGTTATCATCAGGTTCAAGGCGTGGGGCTGGCGTTTCGATGCTTTTAGCCTTGGCACGCTCTTCGGCGCTTTTTTTCTGGCGAGAAAGGTAGGTGGATACGCCTTCCCACACCAGCTCGCCGTCGATGGTGGCTGTCGTCACGAAATCAAACTGCTGCCCTTTGTCATGCGCTCGCAGATTTGCCAGACGCACCGAGAGTGTCACAGACTCGCTGTCGTAGATGACTCGATACTGGGTGACGCTGTTTTCAAGATGCACCAAGCCAAGCATGGCAAAAGGAAAATCTGGCTTTGCCATCATGTTCATCTGCAAAGTCTGAGACAGCACGGCATAATAAGTTGGCGGCACACGACCGTCATTGATGAATCCGCAGATTTTGCGGTACTCTTTTAAGTTATGCTCATCAATGGCAAGATGATCCACTTGATACACCGACTCTGGCAAATCACTCGCCTTATTATCGCCAATGGGAATCAAGCTTTTGATGACATTGGCGTAAGTGGTGTGCATTTTTGGCAATTCTTTAAAATGTTGTTCTGCCATACGATACCTATTGTTAAGTTTTTTTTGAAATGTTAATCATCGATGCGGTTTAGGCGCCAAGCAGGCTTTGACCGCAAACTCGTACGACATTGCCATTAAGACCGCAGGCTTTTGGTGACAGCAGCCATGAGATGGTCTCTGCCACATCGACAGGCTCGCCGCCTTGGCTCATGGAGTTCATGCGTCTGCCTGCCTCTCGAATGGCAAACGGAATCAGCCCTGTCATCTTGGTCTCGATGAAACCCGGTGCGACAGCATTGATGGTTTGGTTGGTACCTTCAAAGGCTTTGGCGGTCGCCTCGACCAAGCCGATCACACCTGCCTTGCTCATGGCGTAGTTGGTCTGACCCAGATTGCCCGCAATGCCTGAGATGGACGAGACGCAGACGATGCGTGCGCTGTCGCTAAATCCTTGGTTGTTCATCAGATGGTCATTGATGGTGTGGATGGCTTTTAGGTTGATGTTCATCACCAGATCCCATTTGTCCTCGCCCATGTTCGCCAGCGTCTTATCACGGGTAACGCCCGCATTATGCACGATGCCATCTAGCGCGCCACACGCTTTGACAATCTGTTCGGCAGCGTCTGGCGCTGTGATGTCAAGCGGCAGGGCGTGAGCGCCTAAGTTGCCAGCGACTTTTTGTAGCTCAGACAGGCTTTGAGGCACATCCAGACAGTATAGCGTAGCGCCATCACGAGCCAGCACTTGTGCCACTGCCGCACCGATGCCACGAGAGGCACCTGTGACGAGAATTTTTCGACCTTGTAGTGGCTTGTTTTCATTGAATGCCACGACATTTACTTCACCGCCTTTTTTGATAAAAATAGGCTGACCTGACACATAGGCAGACTTTGCTGACAAGAAAAATCTTAGTGCGTGGTCGAGGTGTGACTCAGCACCCATTTGCGTATAAAGGACATTGGCAGTGATGCCTTTTTTGAATTCTTTGCCCACTGATTTGGCAAAGCCTAGTAGGGCACGCTGAGCCAAGGCAAAGCCGATGTCATCTGCCGTGCAGCACTCAGGGCGAGCGATGATGATCACACGACCAGAGGCTTTGATACGGCGAGCAAGCGCATGGAAAAATTCATACACCGCTTTGAGTCCGTCTGTGTCTTTGATGTTGGTGGCATCAAAAATCGCCACTTTAAATTTGGCATGGTCATCAGCAAGTCTTTCACTAAGCTGTTCACTGGTGGTGATCTTGGCGTCGAGATTGGCAAGCAGGCTACCGATGGCGTCTGCCACCGAAGTATCCTCGCCTGCCGTTTTGCCAAAGGCGACCTCACCACGCAGCACAGGCTGACCTGACTCATAGCGGTCAAGCTTGATGGGCATGGGCAGCCCTAGGTTTTTGGCGACTTTTTTGCCCAGTGGAGACTGTACCAATTCACCATAACGATCGCTCATAAGATTGTCCTATTATCCTTAAAAGTGTATGTCATCTGTCATCAAAGCCTTAAGTCCATGATGAACTTGGGATCATCTGCCGTAAACTTTGGCGTTGGGTTGTGGCTTTGCATTCATTTTAATACTGCTTTAATTGTCATGCTGCTTGCGTCAAGCTTGGTCTTTAAAATTTACAACGACATTGGCATGACTCAGCTTGGCATAACCATACAAAAAGCATAAACACCTACATTCTAACACAAAAAATCAGCCTTACCACCCATTTATCATCGCTTTTTGTGTACTGGTCGGTATTTGTTTGCGTGATTTGCCAAAATTTTGTTACAAATTACATCAATCTTTTTGCATCAATCTTTGGATTTTGATAAAAATAATGCTAAGCTAGTGGGGTGTTAAGACTGAGTGTTTGGGCTTTAAACCACCGATTGAACAGCGGATTTTAACAATATTAACAATGAACAACCCCTAAAATTTCACGATCACAGATCGCACTTGATTCAAGGAGAATCTTATGACCATCAAAAAAGTCGCCATCTTAGGTGGCAATCGCATTCCCTTTGCCCGCTCAAATGGCGCTTATGCCGACGCCAGCAACATCGACATGCTAAGCGCTGCCTTAGATGGCTTGGTGACACGCTTTGATCTGGCTGATAAAGAGATCGGCGAGGTGGTGGCAGGCACGGTGCTAAAACACAGCCGTGACCTAAACCTAACCCGTGAGTCTGTGCTAAATACCAGGCTTTCTGCCACGACGCCTGCCTATGACATCTCGCAAGCGTGCGGCACAGGTCTTCAGGCAGCTTTTGCGGTGGCAAACAAAATCGCACTTGGCATCATTGATAGTGGCATTGCAGGCGGTACGGACACGACTTCTGATGCACCGATTGCCTTAGGTGATGGCATCAGAAAGCCACTGCTGCGCTTAAATACTGCCAAAGACGCCAAGGCAAAACTTGCCGCACTAAGCACCATCAATCCAAAAAAACTACTGGCGTTTCCTGAAAATGGTGAGCCACGCACCCGCCTATCTATGGGTGAGCACCAAGCAATCACTGCTTTGGAGTGGGACATCACTCGTGCTGATCAAGATGCACTCGCCTATGCCAGCCATCAGAACTTGGCTCGTGCTTATGAAGAAGGCTTTTTTGACGACCTAATCACCCCTTACAAAGGCGTCAGCCGTGATAATAATTTGCGTGCCGACACCACCCTTGAAAAACTTGCCACCTTAAAGCCTGTCTTTGGCAAGAAAAACGCCAATCCAACCATGACCGCCGCCAACTCCACGCCACTGACTGACGGTGCGTCTTGCGTGCTTTTGTCCAGTGATGAGTGGGCGCAGGCAAATGGCTATGAGCCTTTGGCGTACATCACGCATCAGCAGACGGCAGCTGTGGATTTCATCGGCAAAGAAGGCTTGACCGAAGGGCTGCTCATGGCGCCTGCCTATGCCGTGCCAAAGATGCTACAAAGAGCAGGACTGACCTTGCAAGACTTTGATTTTTATGAAATTCATGAGGCATTTGCTTCGCAAGTGCTGTCCACTTTGGCGGCATGGGAAGATGAAAAATTCTGTAAAAATCGTTTGGGCTTGGATGCGCCGCTTGGCTCAATCGACCGCAGCAAGCTCAATGTCAATGGCTCAAGCCTTGCCGCAGGGCATCCATTTGCAGCGACAGGTGGGCGCATTCTTGCCACTGCTGCCAAGCTACTGGCTCAAAAAGGCTCGGGTCGTGCGCTCATCTCCATCTGTGCAGCTGGCGGTCAAGGCGTTACTTGTATCTTGGAGCGCTGATTAGCCTGTATTTGCTTTAAGCTTAAGCATATGATAAGCATTTAATAAAAGCATGCCTTAGGGCGTGCTTTTTTGTGGCTTATTTATGACTTAAAGTCGTCTGATAAATTGTATGACTTTTGTTAATTTTTCACTTTACATTTGTACATTTTTTAGGTATGTTATTGCAGATGTATGTCTGGAAGTTTAAACACTTTTGGTGTTTTTTAGTGTTTTTTCGTGTTTTAAAATTTTCTTAACAGTAAATTTATCATCTTTTTAGGAATAACAACTCATGTTATGGTTCTTTTTCTGTGTGGCGGTGCTTGTCATTGGCTACTTTGTGTATGGTAAGGTGGTCGAAAAAATTTTCGTCATCAATCCAAATCGTGAAACGCCCGCCTACACGATGGCGGATGGCGTGGACTATGTGCCGATGTCAAAAGGTAAGATTTGGCTCATTCAGCTGCTGAATATCGCTGGCACAGGTCCGATTTTTGGTCCGATTTTGGGTGCGCTGTATGGGCCTGTGGCGATGCTTTGGATCGTGCTTGGCTGTATTTTTGCTGGGGCGGTGCATGACTATATGTGTGGTATGCTGTCTGTGCGTAATGGCGGTGCAAGCATGCCGTACTTGACGGGTAAATACTTGGGCGCCATCCCTAAGCACTTCATCAATCTTTTGGCGGTGGTGCTTTTGGTGTTGGTGGGCGTGGTATTTGTGGCAAGTCCTGCGCAGCTGCTTAGCTCCATCACGATGGATGTCTTTGGCACGACGGCGACGGGCGCCATCTCGGTGGACAATGCTGAGAGTGTGAGTGTTGCCGCCACCGATGCTGCCAATACGGTCTTTGGCATGACCAAAGAGGGCGTCATCATCGCTTGGACGACCATCATTTTTGTGTATTACATCGTCGCAACCTTGCTACCGATTGACAAAATCATTGGGCGTGTTTATCCATTCTTTGGCGGTCTATTGCTGTTCATGTCGCTTGGCATGACTTATGGCTTGGTTGCCAATGAATTAGGCACTGCTCAAAGCTATTTTTATAGTAGCATGGGCGGTCTGTCTGTCGAGGCATTTTTCCAAAACTTCCAGCCCAAAGGCGATCTGCCCATCTGGCCGCTGCTATTTTTGACCATCACCTGTGGTGCTTTGTCGGGCTTTCACGCCACGCAGACACCGCTGATGGCTCGCTGCGCCATGAATGAATCGGAAGGGCGCTTTATTTTCTACGGTGCGATGATTGCCGAGGGTATCATTGCTCTCATCTGGTGTACAGTGGGTCTGTCGTTCTATCCTGATTTGGTGTCGCTACAAGAAGCCATCGCCGCAGGTTCGCCATCAAAAGTGGTCTATGACAGCTCGATTGCTTACCTAGGTGCGATTGGCGGTGTATTTGCTGTGCTGGGTGTAGTGGTATTACCGATCACTTCGGGTGATACAGCTTTCCGTGCCGCTCGCTTGATCATTGCAGAGTTTTTGAACATGGAGCAGCGCACTTTGATGAAGCGCCTCATGATCGCCATTCCGCTGTTTGTGATTGGCTTTGTCGTGTCAAAAGTGGACTTTCAGATTCTATGGCGCTATTTTAGCTGGGCAAACCAAACGGTCGCTGTCGTGATGCTTTGGACTGCCGCAGGCTATTTGTATCGCTATCGCAAGCTACATTGGATCTGCACCATTCCTGCCATCTTTATGACTGCCGCTTGCGCAACTTTCTTAGCCTATAATAAGATCGGCTTTGGTCTGGATTATACGCTGTCGCTGTACATCGGTGCGGCTTTGACTGCCTTGATTACCGCTGCGTTTTTCTTGTTTGTCAAGCGTGAAGGCATCGCAGGCGATCCTGAGGCGCTGGTGAATCACAAAGCTTAACAGCCCTTAATGAAAAAATGCGAATCTTGACGGTTCGCATTTTTTTTTTGATTTGGGCGTCTTAAAATGATGGCAAGGCTACCTTTAAAGCCTTCAAGTCATAAGGACTACAAGCAGTTTGGCGGCTTGGGCAAGCCTGCAATGCGATTGACATGGCGAGCGACCAATCCTGTATTAAACAAGGCTTGCAGCTTGGCGTTGTTGATTTCATCGTCAGGCAGGGTTTGGCTTAGGTGTTTGATGAGTGGGCGTGTCGCAGGACTGTGATGATATTTGTCAAAAAATGCCCGCACTTCGCCCAAAATGCGATAGTGAATCTCATCAAGCGTCACATCCAGCGTGTCCGCCAATATTTGTGCCACCACAGGCGTCCAAAGCGTGTGATCGGTCAAATGCCCATCATCGTCTAAAGTCAATGTCAAATCTGCCATAACAACTCCCAACCCATCAAAACACCAGTACGCTGTCAAAATCTGTCGAACACACCGCATCCGTTGGCACAACCACATCGCCAATCACATCGTCCAAGCGAATGTCTGGGGCGAAATCTGCCCACGCTTTTGGTAAATCGTACAAATCCAGCGACTGAATCATGCCATAAATTCGGCTCTGTGGGTCATTTAACACCAAATGACTGCCATCTGTAAAATAAAATTGTACCTGATGATCAAAACTTGCCAAAGTAAAACCCAAAGCAATCGCTTCGTAGCCGATCAGCTCACTGTCTGAGCGGATTTGTATTAAGAATTTCATGATAAATCAACATGGTCAAATGATAAAAATGGATAAATTCGCCAAAGGCTTAGTGGGCGTGATTAAAATTGCATGACGGTGTCAGCACCATCAATCTGTAAGGCAAGCTCGGAAAGTCCCACCAAGCGAAACGGCGAACGCAAATTATCGCCGTCTAGGTGGTGGCGTTTGGCGTTGTCGCTGTCGGTAATGCCACGAGCCAAGGCGGTGCTGACACAGACGGGCAGGTCGAGCGAATATTCATCGGCAAGCTTGACCCATTCATCGGACACGCTTGGCACATCGGCGGTCTGCCACATCAGGCGGTTTGCGGTATAAGCCCCATCGCCATAAAAAAACACGCTAACATTTTGTTTTTGGTCTAGCAGGGATTTGGCGGTGGCGATGGCTTGTTTGGCGGTTTGGCTGTGTGGGTTTGCGGTAATGAGTAATAAAGTGGGCATGGCAATAAAATGTTTAGAAAAATAAAAATCTGCAAAATTGTGCTTATTATAGCGAATTTTTGGTGTAAAATGGGAAAACATTTTATTCTGTTTGTATTGTTTGTTGATTGAATTGCCATGACTCACTGTGTATTTACCCCAACGCAAAATCAGCTTCATCAGCTTTGGCTTGCCAGCCCCTTTGCTCATAAATTATACGAAAAACACACCGCTTTGGCTGAGGTGTTTTTGGGGGAGTTTCGCTTAGATCATCCGATGGCAGATGATGAATTTACGCAGTTGATTGAGCGGTTTGTCGGTGAGTCGGCGGAGCAGGGCGATGAGGCAGGCGTGATGGCAGCTTTGCGTAAACTGCGTCACCTACTCATGCTAAAATGGATTTGGCAGGATGCTTTGGGTGTGATTGCTCTTGAGACACTCATGCGTGAATTGTCGGTTTTTACCGATGCTTGTATTAAGTTTGCTAAGGATTTCGTCTATCAAAACTTAACAAAACGCTATGGCATACCCACTGTGATGGTGGATGGGCAAAAACAAGCGGACGAATTTGCCGTGATTGCCATGGGTAAGCTGGGTGCAATGGAGCTTAATTTATCCAGCGACATTGATTTGATTTTTATTCATAAGGGGCTGGGTGAGACGGACATTGGCCAAAAAAGCATTGAAAATCAAAAATTTATGACGCATCTGGGGCGTGGTATCATTCGGCTTTTAGATGAAGTCACGGCAGATGGCTTTGTATTTCGGGTGGATATGCGTCTGCGTCCGTGGGGCGATGGCTCGGCACTGGTGATGACAGCGCAGGCGTTGGAGAAGTATTTTAACCAGCATGGGCGCACTTGGGAGCGATTTGCTTGGCTAAAAGCTCGTGTGGTCAATGAAGTGTCGACACAGTTTTTGGATAGATTATTAAGCCTTCGTAAGAACTTTGTTTATCGTTATTATATTGATTATAGTGCTTTTGGGGCTTTGCGAGAAATGAAATCGTTGATCGTCGCTCAGCAGACCCAAAGGCAAGATTTGGATAATGTTAAGCTTGGCGTGGGTGGGATTCGTGATATTGAGTTCATTGTGCAGTCGTTCATGCTCATTTATGGCGGGCATGAGGCGGCGCTTGGCGAAAATCTGCCTTGCTTGGACGGCATACAGGCACTCTTGCAGTATGGCTATCTGGACGCCAAAGAGGCGGAGGACTTGGCGGGTGCTTATCGTTTTTTAAGGCGGCTTGAACACGCCATTCAAGCTCGTCATGATGAGCAAACCCAAAGGCTGCCACAAAATCCAGACGAGCTAAGTAGCATCGCTTGCGTGCTGGGTTTTGAGGATGTCGGTCAATTTCGCCAAGTGTTAGACACGCACCGCCATCGTGTGTCTGTGCCTTTTAATAGAATGATCACCGACCGCCAAAGTCCTGCGCAGGATTTGGATGATGCCAAGACCACTTGGCAG
The DNA here is from genome assembly GCF_029581575.1 of Moraxella nasibovis. Lineage (NCBI taxonomy): Bacteria > Pseudomonadati > Pseudomonadota > Gammaproteobacteria > Moraxellales > Moraxellaceae > Moraxella > Moraxella nasibovis. Next base: position 1,012,115 of record NZ_CP089975.1, read on the forward strand.
ACGCTCAAAGGGATTTTGAGCGATGAAAGCGTGCGTTTGTTTGAGGAATTTTTTGACTCAAAGCTGGTCAAGAGCTTAGATGCTGAGCCAAAATCTCGCCTGGATGCTGCCCGCCCCATCATTTTGCACGCTTTGCTTGAGCACGCTAAGAGTGATGGCGCACCTAGGGCGGATGTCGCTGTGCCTAGGCTGATTGCACTTTTGGAGTCTATCTGTCGCCGCTCAATTTATCTGGTGATGCTTGCGGAGAATCCAAACGCCACCATTGCGCTTGTGCCCATGCTCTCGGCAAGTCATTGGATCGCCAAAGAGCTTGCCTTACACCCCATGCTTTTGGATAATTTTCTACAAAAACGCTATTTGCACCTGCCAAACAAAGATGAGCTTGCTGATCTGTTGCGTCAAAGTCTGCTGCGAGTCGAGCGCTTTGATGATGAAAGCTATCTGGCAAATATTCGTTTATTCAAAAAAACGCAAGTCCTTGCGGTGGCGACTGCCGATGTGCTGAGACTTCGCCACATCATGAAAGTATCAGACAGCCTGACATTCATCGCTGAGGTGGTGCTTGAGTCCGCCATGCACCGAGCCTTTGATGAGCTTGCCGCCAAGCACGGCCATCCGCTATTACAAAGCGGCGAGCGTGCCTGCCCTGAGCGCATGGGCTTTGCCATCATTGGCTATGGTAAGCTTGGTGGCATTGAGATGAGCTATGCGTCTGATTTGGATGTGGTATTTTTGCACAGCATCAATGAGCAAGCCGACACCGATGGCGACAAGCCTGTCAGCGGCATGAAGTTTGCATCCCGTTTGGTGCAAAAGGTACTCAGCTATCTCACCACGCAGACTCGTGACGGTCGAGTGTATGAGCTGGACATGAGACTGCGCCCTTCGGGTAATGCAGGCGTGATGATCGGCTCGGTACAGGCGTTTGAGCTGTATCAGACTCAAAAGGCGTGGTCTTGGGAGCATCAGGCGCTTGTGCGGGCTCGTGGCATTGCAGGTGATAGGGCGGTGCTTGGGGTATTTGATGAGATTCGCCAAGCGGTATTGACCAAAGCGCGTGATGTCGAGCAGGTGCGTGTGGATGTACAAGAAATGCGCCAAAAAATGCAAAGTCATCTAGGGACGCAGGGCGATAAGACGCATCAATTTAACCTAAAACAGGATTTTGGTGGCTTGGTGGATATTGAGTTTTTGGCACAGTTTTTGGTGCTGGCACACGCCCATCAACACCCAAATCTTGCCATTTGGTCGGATAATGTGCGAATCTTTGAGGAAGTGGCAAAGACAGGACTCATCAGCGATGAGTGGTGTGATAAACTCACCCAAACCTACCTACTACTTCGTAAGACCACGCACGAGCTTGCCCTATCCGACAAGCAAATCATCGTGGATGATGAGCTGTGGCAAGAAAGCCGAGCCTTTGTGCGTGGGGTTTGGGAGAGGGTGTTGGGGTAAAATTTAAGGGTTTAGGCTTTGTCTGATGTGATCATAATACGAACCTTTTTTGCATTCTTTAATGTAGGTCAGCTTATGAATCTGCGTCTGTTTGCAAATTTGCTCAAAGTCGTGCTGATTAAATGGTTCATTTAGGCGACTGATAAGCAGATGGGGTAGGGTATCGTCCATCGGCAACATCACAGGCATCGTCCCACGCTCGGTCAAAACATCAAACATAATCTGAAAAAAGAAATAATGCGTGATGTGATTTTGTGTGTGCCAAAAATTAAGCATCAACTGCAAACTGTCGTACGCTAGGTTATTACCTTGTTTGGCGACGATAAAACTATTTAGAATATTTACATAATGATGCTTATGCCAACCAAAATAATCAGCATTAAAATTCTCCCAAAAGTCCTGATTGCCTGCATTTGGATGGCGAGAGAACATAAAAAAATCTTGTGCCAAAATCCGCTCATCAATCGGTGCTGTCAAAAGTATGGTCGCATCAACCCATACACCACCATAATGATAAAGCAAAGCTAAGCGTAAAATATCAGCAAAAAATGCTGGCTTAAACTGTGGATTTTGTCTTTTTTCAAATACAAAATCTGGAAATTCGAGATAATCAGACAGATTGTCATCATCCAGACGAATGACTTGATAATCGCCTTTGTATTTATCTACTGATTTAAAGCATAGCTTAACAATATCAGGCAAATCGCCATTGACGCCTTGCCCCCAATATTGCCAAATGATTTTTTGATGGGTAAATTGTTTTTTGGGTGTGATGGTGAAATGCGGGAGTTTATTTTGTCGATACAGCCCAATCAGCTCTTGCCAACATTCTGCCAGATGAGCTTGCTGAGTGAGTTTGGCTTGTTTTTCGGCAAGCTTTCTGCGATTTTTTGGTACAAAAGCATTATAAAACCACTTAAGCGGTTTTTGTTTATAACGCTGAATTTTTTGCATTGATGGTGTTAACTGGTCAAATTTTTCTATCAATGGCTGAAAGTTGGTTGTAGTTTGTGCCATATTAAATCAACCTATCTTTAATCTTTTCCCAAATTGAAATGTTAGAAGTTTGGTCGTATTTTTTGAATGTAGAAAACCATTGGTTTTTGCCCAAATAATTCAGCTGAAACAATTCTGGCTGATGGTATAAGCACATCATATAAAGCCCCTGATCATCATCAACAATGTTTAGTTTGAGTAATTGTTTTTGTTGGTCAAATAGCAATTTTAAGAATGCTTGCCATGCCTGCTGATTGGCGACAGTTACGCCACCGATGATATAAACCTTATTTTGAAAAATGCAATCCAAAACATCTTGCCAGCTTTTAGGTGCACTATTTTTGACAATACTAAAAAAATTGATTTTATTGTTATTAAAATCATATCGCCAATTACGGACATTATTTAGCGTGTCTTGTGAGCGTACATAGCCAAAATCAACCCAAGCTACCAAATTATTTTTAGCCAATTTTTCTTTGATGGCTTTATTGATAAAATAAGTTTTTAGATTGGTAACCAACACGTAATCAGCCGACCAATATTCAATATTATTTCGCAAATCTGGGTGAATTTGACCGATAAACTGCTTGTCCTGCTGTATGTTGGCAATCTTGTTTCTAAGATAGTGCAGTCTATTATGAAAATCAAATGCAACGACTCGTGTTGGTTTGCCTTGTCTTAATGCTTTGATTTTCTCGACATATTCTAGACTGGTAAAAATTACCATCTCATTTTCTAGTTGTGCCAGATTGGCAAAATATTCAAAATAAGTGTCGGTCGTTCTGCTCATATAGCTTGGTGCATTTTGTCTTTGAATATTGCCACGACCAATGTCAAAAAATGCGGTTACGATAGTGATGTTTGACATATCAAGCCTTATTAAATAGATGGTACTTAATTATTAAGCCAATTTTCGATAGATAGTAATGTATTTTTCTACCGTTATCACGATTCAGCTTTATCTCTTTTCTCTTAAGATTGTATAGTGCCTGCTTATAGGTTGGTTTATTTTTGTAAAGTGATAAAATTTGATGTTCAGCTTGAAACATTTTGGTAAAATTAGCAGACATATTATCATCGTGCTTACGATACTGTACTAATACATCTTCTAAAAAGACTACTCTATAATCGTTATCTAATAGTCTGAGCCATAGATACCAATCTTCAATCATGATGTTTTCATCAAACCCACCTATGTTTTTTATTGCGGATAGATGATGCATTTGGCTGGGGGCGAATAGATGATTATGAATCAAGGTTTCATCAAAATGATATTCTTTTTGTATTTGATTGGTGCGTCCCGTGATTGAGTTGTTGTGATTGATAAATTCAAGATTTGCAGAAACCGATGTAATTTTAGGGTTGTCTTCCAGATATTCTACTTGGATGCTAGATTTTTTTGGCAGCATCATATCGTCAGAGGCGATAATGCTAAGATATTTTCCTTGACACCATGTTAGAGCCTCATTTAATGTAGCGCACAGTCCTTTGTTTGGACGGTGATGGAATTTGAAACGCACAAATCTATCTTCGCAAAGCGGTTTCATTTGTTCAATTTTTTGCACGGAATTATCTTTTGAGCCGTCATCGATGATGATTAGCTCAATATTTTGATAATCTTGATCAATAATGCTATGAATGCAGTCTTGAACATAGTGTTCGTGGTTGTAGCATGGTATGATAATACTTAACAAGGGCTGCATTTAACTTCCTGGAATTTCTCTAATAAAATGAGCTGGTACGCCTGCAATAATTGAATTGGCGGGCATTGATTTTGTTACAATAGATCCATTGGCTATGACACAATTATCACCAATGCTCACTCCTTTTAAAATTGTTACATTATTGCCAATAAAAACATTATCTCCAATTTTAATATCAGCAGATAAATAATTGCTGTTTGTTCTGTTTTGGATGGCTAAACCGTGAAAATCGGAATTTATCGCAGTAAAATTTAGCCCGATTAAGCAATTTTTACCAATGTAAATATTTGCTTTGTCTGCAATAATTTCTACTTGATTATTAAAAATTGTTCCTGAGTTAATGCTGATGATATCATCATTATTTCTGGCTTCAATATATCCATAGGTACTGAGGAATTTTGGAGATGGAAATACGCCAAATTCAACATGATCAAGCTTTATTTTGCCATTACCAACAAATTGCACAGGCTGATTAAGTCGACAATTTTTTAAAGTTAAGTGTTTATTATTGGAAATGATTTTGTAAAATGCAATTCGCCATTTTTGATAATATTTCATCAGCTTATGAGCAATCTTATTTTTGATTTTTTTATTGAGCATTTTGGATACCAAATTGATTGCAAACGTCAACTACCTCTTGAACTTCCCTCATCGTCATCACAGGTGAAATTGGCAAGCTTAACACTTCTTTATGGATTTGTTCTGTAATTGGCAGGCATAAGTGATTAAATTCACCATATGCCTGCTGTTTGTGCGGAGCAATTGGATAGTGAATTAAGGTTTGTATGCCTCGGTTGCTTAGATATTCTTGTAATTGCTCACGGTACTGGGTGCGTATCACAAATAAATGCCAGACATGTTGTTCATCCTTAATCGGTTTTTGCGGCAACTGAATGTAAGGATTTTTGATATTATCCAGATAGTAATTAGCGATTGTTTGACGATGGATGGTTTCTTGCATCAAGTAATTTAATTTGGCGCTTAACATTGCTGCTTGGATTTCATCAAGACGGCTATTTACCCCCTGTATCAGGTTTTTATACTTTTGATGAGAACCATAGTTGCGCAAGGCTTTTAGCAAAGTCGCCAATTCATCGTCATCGGTTGTAATTACTCCTGCATCGCCCAATGCTCCTAAATTTTTACCAGGATAAAAACTGAATCCTGAGGCATGACCCCATGCCCCTGCTTTTTGGCTGTCAATGCTGGCAAGGTGAGCTTGGGCGGAATCTTCTATGACTAGTAAATTGTGCATATTGGCAATCTGCATAATTTCAGGCATCGGAGCAATTTGTCCATACAAATGCACCGCTAAAATGCCTTTTGTTCTATCGCTAATGGCATTTTTGATACTGCTTGGGCAAATATTAAAGCTGAGTGGGTCGGGCTCAACCAAAACAGGCGTTAAGTCGTTTTCGCTAATCGCCAAAATGCTGGCAATATAAGTATTGGCGGGCACAATGATTTCATCGCCTTTTTGCAATTTACCAAGTTCTTTATAGGCTCTCAAAATTAAAATCAATGCATCCAAGCCGTTTGCCACGCCAATACAATGTTTTACCCCACAAAGGTGTGCGAATTTTTGTTCAAAATTTGTTAATTCTTTGCCCATAATATACCAACCAGAGTCAATCACACGAGTGCAAGCGTCTATCAATTCTTGGCGGTATTGGGCATTCATTTGTTTTAAATCTAAAAAGGGAATCATTTTGTATATCCTTTGATATAAGCAGGATTGCCAACGACAATAGCATTGTCAGGCACATCTTTGGTAACAACTGCACCCGCTCCAACCATTGCATTTTTACCGACTTTAATATTCGGTAATAAAGTGGCGTTTGCCCCAATACTTGCTCCTTGTTCAATAATTGTGCTTAAAAATTTTTCTGGATATTGCTTGGAGCGCGGGTGTTTGTCATTGGTAAAGCTGACATTTGGACCGATAAATACATTTTCGGCAATATGTACACCATCCCAAATAAAAACGCCTGATTTGATGGTGGTATTATTCCCAATTTTGACATTGTTTTCAATTAGTGTATGAGCACAGATATTGCAGTTTTCACCAATTTGAGCATTTGGCAATATGACCGCATATTGCCAAATTCGAGTTTTTTGTCCAATGTTCTTTGATTGTACGTCAGCTAAATGATGAATAAAAGGGCGGTTAACATATCCCAAAAATTCATCATAATTACGAATATAATCACCTTCGTCATAATAATCACTTGCCAACACCAATAAGACGCAATCTTCTGAAAAATCGTGCATCTCGTGCCAAATTTCAGGTTCTACAATCAACCCTTCGCTTGGTTTGTTTAAGGTCATCCTCTCTTTTTGCTTGCCATTGTCTAGCAGCACTGAGCATTGTCCGCTGACACAAATTAAAACTTGATTCAGTTCTTTATGTGCATGAAATCCACGAGCGACATCGGTCTTGGTGCTAAAAATATAATAGACTCGTTTGATGTCAAAAGGGATGTTTTTGTATGACTCTAAGGCGACCAAGCCACCACGCTCATCGCCCAAGTTTTTAAAATCAATCAGTTTAATTAAGCTCATTTATCATCCACCAGTGAAAGCAGGTATTGTCCATATTCGTTTTTACTCATTTTTTGCCCAATAGATCTGAGCTCATCAGACGATAGCCAGCCGTTATTAAAAGCAATTTCTTCCAAACAAGCTACTTTATAGCCTTGGCGCTTTTGCAATGTTTCTACAAATTGACCTGCTTCTAGCAAACTGTCATGCGTGCCTGTGTCAAGCCACGCAAAACCACGCCCCAAAAGTTCCACTGTCAAATCACCACGGTTTAAATAAGCCTGATTGATGCTGGTAATTTCCAATTCCCCACGTTCAGAAGGTTTGACTTGTTTAGCAATCTCAATCACATCATTGTCATAAAAATATAAGCCTGTCACCGCAAAGTGTGATTTAGGACTTTTGGGCTTTTCTTCAATAGACAGCACTTTATTGTTGTTGTCAAATTCTACCACACCAAACCGCTCAGGGTCTTTGACTTGATAGCCAAATACAGTCGCTCCTTTGGATTTGGCTGCTGCGTTTTTTAGCATTGGGGTAAACCCTTGACCATAAAAAATATTGTCGCCAAGCACAAGGCAAACCCTGTCCTTATCAATAAATTTCTCGCCCAAAATAAAAGCTTGTGCCAAACCGTCCGGGCTGGGCTGGGCAATATAACTAAGATGTACGCCAAACTCCGAACCATCGCCGAGTAGTCGCATAAAACCATCTTGGTCATCTGGCGTGGTGATGATTAAAATATCACGAATACCAGTAAGCATCAGTACAGATAAAGGGTAGTAAATCATTGGCTTGTCATAAATCGGCAAAAGCTGTTTGGATACGCCTTTGGTGATCGGGTACAAGCGAGTGCCTGAGCCTCCTGCTAAAATAATGCCTTTCATTGTCTAGAATCCTATTATGATTTGTACTGCTTGTTGATCCAGTGGCGATATTCGCCACTTTGCACATTTTTAACCCACTCTTGATTTGCTAAATACCATTCTACGGTTTTGCGTATCCCGCTTTTAAAGGTTTCCTGTGGTCGCCAGCCTAGTTCACGTTCAATTTTACTGGCATCAATGGCGTAGCGCACATCGTGCCCTGCACGATCCTTGACATGAGTAATTAGGTCTTTGTAGTGCTTTACACCGTTTGGTTTGTTTGGGGCTAGCTCTTCTAACAATTCACATATTTCATGCACTACATCAATATTGCGCCGCTCGTTATGTCCGCCAATATTGTAAGTTTTTCCATTGTCTGCTTGGGTTGCCACGAGATATAACGCTCTGGCATGATCTTCTACAAACAACCAATCACGGATTTGTAAGCCATCGCCATAGATTGGCAAAGGTTTGCCGTTTAGGGCATTTAAGATGATAAGCGGAATAAGTTTTTCAGGAAAATGATAGTATCCATAATTATTGGAGCAGTTTGTGATTACCACGGGTAAGCCATAGGTGCGCCCCCATGCTCTGACTAAATGGTCAGAGCTGGCTTTGCTTGCTGAGTAGGGTGAGCTTGGGGTATAGGCGGTGGTCTCGGTGAATAAATCTGTCGTGCCATGCAAATCACCATAAACTTCATCGGTAGAGATATGGTGAAATCTGAATGTTGCCTTCTGCCTCTCGTCTAAATTATCATAATACTGGCGAGCAACTTCTAGAAGCATATAGGTGCCTATGATGTTGGTTTGAATAAAATCTGCCGAGCTTGCGATAGATCTATCCACATGGCTTTCCGCTGCCAAGTGCATAATAATGTCTGGGCGAAAGGTTTGGAACAAGTGGGTAAGTGCTTCTTTGTCACAGATATCGGTTTGACTAAACTGGTAACGTGAGCTGCCACTTACACTGACCAAAGACTCTAAATTGCCTGCATAGGTTAATTTATCTACATTCAATACATTGTCGGTTGTTTGAGTAATGATGTGACGGATAACGGCTGAGCCGATAAAACCAGCGCCGCCAGTAATTAGGATATTCACTTATCTAAACTCCACCATCTGTTTTGAATCTTTATCTTGATTGATTTGTTTAAACACTCGCCCAAACTCTCGCTTCACTTTTTGCAACAGGGTGCGTTTTTGTTTTTCGCTGTCCATTCTGGCTCGGCGTTCGGCATTGATGTCGCTTACCAAAGCGGTGTTTGGGTCAAGCCTATCGCTTTGAATGCATAGTGCTGGGCTGAGCTGGGCGATGAATATTGATTGATTTTCAATCATCTGAGCAAACATAAAATGATCGATGGCAATGATGTCATCGGCAGAGATATTTTTAAGAATTTTTAATAAATGATGGGCTGTATTTTTGTGAATGACATAGCCTGCCGTGCCAAGATTGGCGCTTAATAAAGGATAAACCTCTCTACCGTGATGGCTTGCGATCGCCTTGCCCAGATGTAGTTTTGGATAAAAATGCTCAATCTTAACCAAGCCAAACGCACCGCTTAGCCAGTCGGAACGATTTAAAAACAGATGGGCATTTTCGCCCAAATGCACATCATCTTCAAAGATGGCAAGCCACTCTATGTCATCATCAAGCAGTTTTTGCCACAGTGAAAGATGGCTTAAAAAACAGCCTTTTTCGCCATTGGCAAGGTGGTGGGTTTGTTTGATGTTATCAAATCCCAAACGGTCGCATACCGCATCAATGTCGGCAAAACTAACCGCATCAAAAAACTCAAAATCAATGCCTTGTTTACCAAATTCTTGGCAAATGTGCGTGCGTCTGTCATGGGCGGTGGCAAGACTGATGACGATATTTTTCATGATTTATACCTGATTATCCAGCATTTTTGCCAAAATGCAATCTGGAGAGATTTCATCCAAATTCAAATGTCTGATGGTTTCATTGTACAGATGCACGCAAACACTTTGATTGGTGATGGCGTCCTTGATGTCGATATTTGGGTCTAGCAGTTTGCCCGTTTCGTGATGTTGAATGGGGTATAGGACATCTACGGGCTGCACCAGATGGTTGAGTTGTAATTTATTGACATAGTGCGTGACGGCACTCGGACCTGTCACTCCCCAGCCCATCTTTCCTAAGGTGTTAGCATGACCAAATAGGCGTTTGATTTTCAGTCTAAGCTTATCATAGCCTGAATACCATTCGGGGGTAAAATAAGGCTGGCTGGTCAGATGAATCAAGATGTCAAGTAACTCGCTATCTTGGGGCAGGGCAAGAACGGCATTGCTGATGATACTGGGGTTTTCGTAGCCGAGCAGATAGCCATGATCTGGGAGTGTCATAGGTTTTAGGCAGTACACATCGCAATCCACATAAATGCCATTGCTGATTTGTTTTAGCATATTATAGCGAAAAACATCGGAAAACGGTGCATAGCTGCCCCTTTTGTGATGTCTAAAAATTTTGGATTTGCCCAAGATTTGATTGGCATCAAGCACATTGATCCCTTGGGGCAAGTCAGCCATCTCGTCATAAGCGTACAGATTGACTTGGTGTCCGTGCTTTAAAAAGGAAGTTAGGCAAGCTGATGAAATTTTCCCTAGACTGCCGCCAATCCATAGGGCATTAATGCTTGGTAATTGCTCATTCATGATGAATTTCCTATAAAAATTTATCCCTATTTACCAGGATTTCTCTTTTTTCTCCCAGTAGAAGTGCTTTGATGGTTTTGATGCCAAGTTTTATTTGGGTGAAAATGCGGTTTTTCTTAAAGGCAAGCTTATGCCTAAGCGTGGGCTGAAAGTCGATGGTGTTTTTGATGGCACCGATGATTGAGTGCGGCGGCGTTTCTACAGGAATGTCGTAGGCAGGGCAGATGACATCTTGTAGAAGTGCGGCAGGCTCAATTTGGGTGGTTTTTAAATCAGGGCAGCTATAAATAAAAGCATCCGCCAAAGCAAGGGTGGTTTTTGCTTTGTTAAGCAGTTTTTTTGCACCGCTTGGATAAATGATGTAGCCACCTGTGCCGTTTTTTTCCAAGAATAATTGATATAAGCGGTATTCTTGGTTTAAAAGGCTGGCGATCGGTGCTTTACTGACGATTTTTTTTCTGGGCTGTACTTCAAGATTGATGAAATCAACGGTTTCATTGAGATTTTGGCGTTCGATGTCTTGCAATAGTTCGGCAAAGTCATGCGTAAGTAGGGCATCATCTTCTAGAATGACGCAAGGCTCGTCATGATGGACGACCAGCTCCCACGCCTTTTTATGGCTTAAAAAACACGCCATTTCGGTTTGTTTCATCAATCGCTGACCGTGCCAAATATTTGTAAGATAAAACTCTTTGGAGATGTTGGTGACGGACACGGCAGGTAAGCGTTCAAATGACAGATTGAGTCTGGCAAATTGTTTGTGCTGCAAGGCAAGTCTGTCTGTGGATTGTTCCAAATTGATGATATAAATTTTCATTTTGCTCGACCTTTTTGCCAAAGTAGCAAGTATTTATTAAAAGTGTATTGACAAAAAATTAACGAATAAACGAAACCGTGCTTGCCTTGCAAAAAACGCCCATCAAACACATACTGACGCATAAACTGCCAAAGCGGATTGGCGATGATGGCAAATAAGCTGGTTTTTTTGCCTTTTTGGTGTTTTTCGTTCGCCCAGATTTCGGCGTATTGTAGGCGTTTTGATAATAAAAACTGAGCATCAGGGGCGGTGTGATGATTCAAAAAACCCGCTAAGCTCACCGTTTTCGCCCCTGTGATGTCCAAAGATTCATGGACTTGTAGGTCGTTAAACTGATAAGATTTTGGGAACAGTCGCCAGTAGGATTTCACGCCCCAATAGGGATTGTCAATCTGATGACCAAAAATAAAATCTAGGCGTTTTAAACCATAAACAGTGTGTTCAGGTTTGTTCTGAATGACTTTTAAAATGCTTTGTTTTAACTCTGGCGTGATTTCTTCATCAGCGTCCAATGCCAAAATCCAATCGCCTGTGGCATAAGATTGGGCAATTTGTCGCTGCTTGCCAAAGCCTTGCCAGTCGGTATTGACAAACCATTTTGCCCCATATGCTTGGGCAACCGAACGGCTGTCATCGGCGCTGCCACTGTCCAAAATAATGATTTCATCTGCCAAGCCGTCCAAAGCAGGCAGAGAGATTGCCAGATTATGCGCTTCGTTTTTTACGATCATGACGACAGATAGGGAGTGGGGGCGTTTTTGCATGGCAGTCATTGGATGAAATTTTTGCTTATTATACTCATTATCTGAGCAAAATTTAAGCATTAAATGATATATTTTTGCATTTTGTCAGCTTGGGCTTACACCACACCCCTACGAAACACTTCCCTTAATTCAAAACTGGTATGAAGTTGACTGACCCCTTCAATTTTACTCAAGCGATGGAGCAAAAATTCTTCATAATGAGCCATGTCTTTGACCATGACTTTGAGTAGGTAGTCTTCTGTGCGTCCTGTCACCAGACTGCACGACACCACTTCGTCAAATTCACGGATTTTGTTTTCAAATTCGCCAAACCGCTCGGCAGTATGCTTATCCATGCTCACCGCCACAAAGACTGACAGCGTGTAGCCCAATTTGGCAGGGCTGGTGTGGGCGTGATAGCCTGTGATGATGCCCAGCTCTTCAAGCCGTTTGATGCGTCTTGCGGTCGGTGTGGCAGACAGATTGACCACATCGGCAAGTTCGCTGATGCTGGCTTGGGCGTTGGTGATGAGATGGGCGAGCAGTTTTTTGTCGGTGGGGTCTAGGGTGGGTGTTGGCGTGTTCATGCGTGGAATTTGAGTGAAATTTGCCAAATTTTACCATAAATTTGGTGATTTTTGCCAAAATTTTAAAAAATTAATATGAAATATGGTTAAAATTGCTCAAAAAATTTGTTATGATAACTACCATAAAAACACCATCAAATTTCTTAGGAAAATTTATAGGAAAAGCCATGAGTCAGCCAGCCGTTTCTCCAAAAATCACCCCAAAAAATCCAGCCTTCGACTTTACCAAGTACCGTCCTTTTGAATTTGCACCGCACATTCCAGACCGTACTTGGTGCGACAAACGCATTGAAAAAGCCCCAATCTGGGCGAGCGTGGATTTGCGTGATGGCAACCAAGCCTTGATTGACCCGATGACCATTGAGCAAAAGTTGAAGTTTTTTAAATTGCTTGTGGCAGTGGGCTTTAAGGAAATTGAAATCGGTTTTCCGTCTGCCGCCCAAGTGGAGTTTGACTTCACACGCCTTTTGATTGAAGGTGGTCATGTGCCTGATGATGTGACTTTGCAGGTATTGGTGCAGGCTCGTGAGCATTTGATTGAGCGTACTTTTGAGAGCTTGAAAGGTGCCAAAAAAGCCATTGTTCATGTCTATAACAGTACTTCAAAAGTACAGCGAGATAAGGTGTATCAGCTTGACAAAGACGGCATTAAAGCGATTGCGGTCAATGGGGCGACCTTGCTACGAGACATTGCCAAACGCTATCCTGACACCGATTGGACTTTCCAATACAGCCCTGAGAGTTTTAGCCAGACTGAGACCGATTTTGCCGTAGAAGTCTGCCAAGCGGTGTGCGATGTGTGGCGACCCGAGGATGGTCAAAAGGTGATTTTAAATCTGCCTGCCACCGTAGAGGCAAGCACGCCAAATCTGTACGCCGACCAGATTGAGTATTTCTGCCGTCATTTGCCAAGTCGTAAAGATGTCATCATCAGCCTACACACGCACAACGACCGTGGCTGTGGCGTGGCGGCAAGTGAGCTTGGTGTGATGGCAGGGGCTGACCGTGTGGAAGGCACGCTTTTGGGCAATGGCGAGCGTACGGGCAACATGGACATTTTGACCATGGCGATGAACCTTTATACGCAAGGCATTGACCCTGAGCTGGATTTGTCGCAAGTGAGCGAGATTGTGCAAGTGGCGACCGAATGCACCAATTTGCCAGTGCACCCACGCCATGCCTATGTGGGCGAGCTTGTATTTACTGCGTTCTCAGGCTCGCACCAAGATGCGATTAAAAAATCACTTGACTATAATGAAAAGCACCCAGAAACCGAAAAACACTGGGATGTGGCGTATTTGCCGATTGACCCTGTGCATATTGGGCGTAGCTATCAAGATGTGGTGCGTATCAATAGTCAGTCTGGTAAGGGCGGGGCGGCGTATATTCTACAAAGACATTATGGCTTTGATTTGCCACGCTGGACGCAAATTGACTTTGCCAAAGTGGTGCAAAACGAGGCGGAGACTTTGGCTCGTGAGCTAAAAACTGAGGAACTCCTTGACATCTTCACTCGCACTTTCTTGACCCAAGAGACCTTTAAGCTCAGTGATTATCAAATCAATAATAAAGGCGGGGAAGTGTCATTCCAAGGGCAAGTCGCCACCACTGATGAAGTGCTAGAAATCATCGGTCAGGGCAATGGGGCGTTAAGTGCGTTCATTGATGGCTTGGTGAAAGTGACTGGCAAAGAAATCCATGTCACCAATTACTCTGAACACGCCATCAACACCAAAGCGACCGTGAGCGTGTTGGATGATGAGCTGGGCGACAATCAGACACACTCTGCGGCGGCGTCTTATGTACAGCTTAATGTGGCAGGCAAAGTGTATTCTGGGATTGGCGTGTGCAACAGCACGGTATCGTCCATGCTAAAAGCGGTGTTGTCGGCACTGTCGCAGGCGTGGTGATTGTCGGTATTTATCAAAAAGCGAGGGCGTGGTGCTTCGCTTTTTTTGGTTGGTTAAAAAGTATGAGGATTTGTTTTGGTGGTAAGTCTGCCAAACCATTGAGGAATTTTGGTTTTAAGCATGAGGTGTGTTTATGAGTCGTACTGACTGGGGTGCTTTTCCAAATGCAATGATTGCTCATACTGACAATACAATTACAATGCATCATGAATATCTAAAAGCTAAATCAGGCGACATTAATTCAGCATTGATACTGGTTGATGAATTCTTGTCTGATGAGTTTGTTGCAAAGATCCAAAAGGTAATTATTGGTTATTCAGACATTCATATTTTGCCTGTACATGCCGAAGAAATGCTGGGGAGAAATAAGATTTTAATGGTGTATGCACTGGCATTATCTGAAATTTTGGGCGTGTCAATGGATTTGAATATCGTAGAAGCTGAGAGAGCTTATCGTACGATTCTGATGGCGTTGGTAGGCTGTTAAAGCGTGTTGGTTTTGATGGTAAAGTGGAAGAAAATCGCCATTATGTCATTGTTGATGATGTGATTACGCAAGGCGGTACGCTGGCAGATTTGCGAGCGTATATTGAAAATTATGGCGGTAATGTGGTATTGGCAAGCACCTTGAATGGCAGGTCAAATTCTGCTAAACTACCCATTACTAGAGCTACGCTTGGGCAGTTACGCAAACAAGCAGGTAGGCAGATTGAACAATGGTGGCAAGAGGAATTTGGTTATGACTTCTCAAAATTTACAGAATCAGAAGCAAGATACCTTGCAAAACAAATCCATCGGCATGGCATTGACACCGTCCGAGATACGCTCATTAAGACAAGACCTTCGGGAGGCTTATGAGCATGGCAAGGGGTATTTTGCTCATCGTGCCAAGCGAGTGCAGACCTTGACAAGCCAATAGTGATTGATAAACTTTGTAGCAAAAAAATATTAAAAAATCGGCGTGGCGATAATGCTCATGCCGATTTTTTGATGGCTTGTGATAAAATGTGATGACATTAACCACGACTTTCATCAAAGGATAATTCATGACTCAATTGACCTTGGCAAAAAGCATTGATACTCATAGCGATCAAGTATTGAATGGTAAAATGGCGAACCGCCACGGTCTGATCGCAGGGGCGACAGGTACAGGTAAGACCATTTCACTTCGCAAAATGGCGGAGGAATTTAGCCGTGCTGGTGTGCCTGTGTTTTTGGCAGATGTCAAAGGCGACTTGTCAGGCATTGCCAAGCGAGGCGAACACACGGGCAAAGTCGCTGAGCGTATGGCTCAGTTTGGGCTTGATGAGAGCTATTTGTCCGATTTTCCTGTGCGTTTTTGGGATGTGTTTGGGCAGGCGGGCATTCCTGTGCGTGTTACGGTCAGTCAAATGGGAGCGATGTTGCTGGCTCGTTTGATGAATCTGAATGACACGCAAGAGGGGCTATTGAACATCGTCTTTAAGGTGGCGGACGATCACGGCTGGCGTATTTTGGATTTAAAAGATTTGCGTGCCATGCTGACCCATATCTCGGACAATGCCAAAGAATACCGCACCCAATACGGCAACATTTCATCTGCCAGTGTGGGGCCGATTTCTCGTCAGCTGCTACAATTAGAAAGCGAAGGGGCGGAGACTTTTTTTGGTGAGCCTGCTTTGAATTTGGAGGACTGGGTGCAAACCGACGACGGTCATGGCGTGATCAATGTCCTAAATTCTGAAAAACTCATGCGTTCGCCCCGTCTGTACAGTGCGTTTTTATTGTGGTTTTTGGCGGAAGTGTTTGAGACTTTCCCAGAGGTGGGCGACCTTGACAAGCCCAAATTTGTGCTGTTTTTTGACGAGGCGCATTTGTTGTTTGACAATTCGTCCAAGGCGCTGATTGAGCAGGTTGAGCAGGTGGTGCGACTGATTCGTTCAAAAGGCGTGGGCGTGTATTTTGTTACCCAAAATCCGCTGGATTTGCCCGAAAGCATCTTAGGTCAGCTGGGCAATCGCATTCAGCACGCCCTGAGAGCCTTCACCCCAAAAGACCAAAAAGCGGTCAAAGCGGCGGCGGATACTTTTAGAAGCAATCCCAATCTGAATGTCGCAGCGGTCATCAGCGAGCTGGGCGTGGGCGAGGCACTGGTGTCATTTTTGGACGAAAAAGGCATGCCAAGCGTGGTGGAGCGTGCCTATGTCATGCCGCCATCATCTCACCTGACACCGCTTAGCGACACAGAGCGAGCCGCAAGCTATTTAAACGACACATTGTATCTACATTATAAAGACATGGTAGATGCTCATTCTGCTTATGAGACACTCAATGAACAAGCCCAAGCATCAGCTCAGGCTGAGCAAGCCAAACAAGAGAATGCGTCTGCCGGCGAAGAAAATAAGACAAATACCAAACAAAATGATGAGCTGGGAGCGTTGGACGGCTTTATCGGTGGTCTGACTGGCTCTCGCAAAAAAAGCGGTCAAAGCGCCAGCTATAATGTCGCCGATGCCATTGGCAGCCAGCTGAATCGCCAAGCGGTCAAGGCGGTGGAGCGTGGACTGATGGGCGTGATTAAAAATTTGTTTAAGTAGTCAAATCCATAGGCAAAGTATCTGCCGTTACTGGCTTGGCAGATACTTTGTGGACGCTTTGAAATGACTACCAGCGAGTATTTTTGGCAGATAAAAGCTCTTCGGCATTGTCAATAAGGTCGGTCATGTCGGCGTGCTTGATGCTTTTGAGTGGGGCGCTTACTCGCCAGTCGCCATCATCTCTTTGTAGATGCCATGCCACGAGCGCCTGCACGCCATCGTCCAATGATGCCAATTCAAATTCGTGCACCAAAGCGCCTTCATTGTCCCGAAGTACGCCCAAGCCTTTATTGGCCTTAGGTAGGGGCTGCTTGTGGTGGTTGGCGATGATGATGAAAAGATGATGCACTTCTTGGTCGATTTTATTAAGATGCAGCTGAATCTGCTCTTGATTGATGAATTTTTCTTCAAAATCAGACGCCCCGAGCAGCCCATCACCGCCATGACGCACGCTGCCATCATCAGTGCGAATGTTACCATAATGCACGCTTTGCAATATCTTGCCCGTCTGACTCATCAAGACACAGCCGACATCGATGTCCATGGCAATGGGCGCTTTGCTTATTTTTGGCAAATGCGACAGCCATTTGGCAAGTCCTGTTTTTGGCAAGGCGGTGTGCTCATAACGCACGGCAGGCAGCAGGATATGCCCTGTAATGCCAAGCTCGCTTAGGGTTTTTGGTTCAAAAAAAGTCTTTAATGGCTGATCTGTCGCTGACTGACTCATGAGAAATTCCTTAAAAATTTTCACCATTGTAGCAAATTTTTGTTAAAAAATCCCAACAATGCGTCAGTTTTTCAAAGACTTAAAACAATTTGTACAATTCGTTACGCCTACGCATCAAAAATCATCAAAACAACCATCAGAAACACCAGTGACAAAACCATCAATTACAAAAAACTATCAAATATCTTCATTAAGCAACAAATCCTAACATAACGCCTTGCCAAGATGTGATATATTACGCCAAAATTTAACTTTTCATAGAATATAGAATAACGCCAATGACGGACGAATGCTGACGGTCGGCTGTTTTTAAATCGTTTTAATTTAAATTTTAAATCGTTTTAATTTAAAACAATTTTAAAAAACAGTTAAGCCATAAGCAAACACAAAGCATTGACAGATGCCAAGCACCACCAACCCACCCAAAGTGCCAATACGAGCCAACGCCATGAAAGCAACCGCCAAATTTTTCAAATTCTCACCGTCTAGCCTTGTTGCCTGTTTGGCGATTTTTTTGGCGGGCTGTCATTCTGCCAGTGACACGGTGAGCCTTGCCGACAAGCGAGAGCAGGCGGTCTTGGTAAGTGCTGACAAGCTGTCTGAGTACGAGTGGCGACTGGCGGAGGCGAACGGGGCGTTGTCGTCGTTTGTTGGGGCGGTCAGGCTTGATTTTAAGGGTGATAAGCTAAGCTTTGATGCTGGGTGCAATGTGCATACGGGCGAATTTGCCTTAAATCAAGAGAGTATTTCGCTGGATTCATCTCGGCTGTCTGCCACACGCCGTGCCTGTGAGCCTGAGCGCCACCAAGCTGAGGCGGCATTGACAAAGGCTTTGTCATCGTCAAAGCTGTCTTTGACGGTCAGTGAGGATCGCACCACGGCGACCTTAATACAGACAGTCAAGTCTCAGGATAAGGCGCACACTCTGCGATGGTACGGCACAAAAAAGCCTGAAAAAATCTCAAAGCCTGTGATGGTGTATTGGGAAATCGACCCTGAGCCTGCCATCTGCGCAGATGATACCAGTGCGCATTGTCTAAAAATTCGCCACATCCGTTACAATGATGATGGCATCCAAGAGGGCAAAGGGGCATGGCAAAACTTTGAAGGTGACATCAAAAATTACACGCACCACACCAACATGCGCAGTATCGTGCGTCTCAAAGCTTATCAAGATACCACCAATCCCGACCAGCCCATTTATGTGTATGATGAGACGGTGGAGTCTAGCATCATTAAATGATGGGCATTTAAACGATGAGTGTTGAAATGATGAGAGTCAGTGATGGGTGCTGGGTTTTACGAAAATCCAAAAGATAAGTCCAAAAATAACCGATATTAGCGAAGCTTTAATAAGTCTTCTTCTGACAGCCGCCAGCGTCCTTTTTTCTTGGAAGTGCTGCGTCCTGACAGTGCGGCATTGCCGAGCAGCTTGTGCATCGAGTGGCTAGAATGCGCATGACAGATGGCACACGCCAAACCGTCTGCGGCATCCGCCTGCGGCACGACATCCAGTAATAAAATGCGACAGACCATCGCCGAGACCTGCTCTTTGTCGGCGGCGCCATAGCCACAGACCGCTTGCTTGATTTGGCGAGCGGTGTATTCTGACACGCTTAGATTCATGGCGGTCAAGGCGGCGATGGCAGCGCCACGAGCCTGCCCAAGTTTGAGCGCTGAGTCTGGGTTGGTTGCCATAAATACCTGTTCGATGGCGGCGTGCATGGGCTCGTCGCTGTATTTTTGATAATGCTGAACAATGCGGCAGACGCCAGAGAAAATCTGAGCAATGCGAGTTGGCATGTCGCTGCTGTCGGTGCGAATCGTCCCTGCGTCTAGGAAAGTCAGCTTGTCTGCATGAGAGCTGATGATGCCGTAGCCGGTCATGCGTGAGCCGGGGTCGATACCGATGATGAGTGACATGAAAGATTACCGCCTAAAAATCAGATTTACGCTTGAAAAACTTGCCAAGCGCCTAAATAATCTGATAGTATAGCTCATTTGTGAGCAGTTTAGCAATTCATTGATTTTTATTGATTTTAGATAGGATAAGGAAACTTTATGGGTGCAGTCGTTGGCATTGCTTTGGTTTGGTTCATCATTGAGATGATGGTTTGGTATTTGGTGGCGCAGTTTGTGAGTGGTTGGTGGGTGTTTTTTTGGTTCATCATCGCTGCCGTTATCGGCATCATGCTCATCAAAAAAGCCGCCAGCACACTAAATCCGATGGCGCAGCAGCTCAAACAGATGCAAAATGGCGTCATTCCAAACCCTGCCAATCAGCCTGCTGAGGCGACGGTTGCAGGGTCGGTGGCGACTGGCATTGCGGGCATTTTATTTTTGTTGCCGGGGCTGTTGTCTGATGTGGGTGGCTTGATTTTGCTTTTGCCATTTGTACAAAGAAAGCTGACTGGCGCCGCCAAAAATTACGCCCTAAAAAATCAAGACAAAGTCCTACAAATGATGTCTCGACAAATGGGCGGTCAAAGCCCCTTTGGCATGGGCGGCACCGTCAATCCGAACAATCCTTTTGGTCAGGGCAATCCTTTCGGTCAAGGCGGCGGCTTTGGTGGCTTTGGCAAGGGTGGTTTTGGTCAAGGCGGCTTTGGTGGCACGACTGTCGATGGTGAGGCAAGATCTGTGCAAAAAAATGTCAAGCGACTTAAATCTGCCAATGATGAATGATGACTTTTGATGTCGTGTTTCATCTCACCATGAAGTAAATTTTGATAAAATCCGTCCACTTGGGCGGATTTTTATTGTAAGTGCTTGGAGGATTGGTTAAGATATGGGTTTGGTAAAGAATGTCGTTTATTTAAAAAGTCATCAGGAAATATCATGAAAAAATCAATGATTGCCATCGCCATGATGGTCTTATGCGATTTGGCTGTTGCAAAGGATGTAAGCGTGCTGCCCGAAGGTTTTGTCAGCATTATGAAGACGCATGAAGGCTGTGTCATTAACAATCCATTACCCAAAGACGGAGAGTCTGTCTCATGGTCGGGCGGCTGCGTCAATGGCTTGGCAGACGGCTACGGCGTGCTACAATGGTACTTGCATGGCAAGCCCACAGACAGGTATGTGGGTGAGTATCAAGCAGGGCGCATTCATGGCGTGGGTCAGTATGTGCGGCGAGATGGCGTCGTTCATACAGGGTCTTGGAAAGATGACAAGGTGGATGGCTTTGCTGAGATTGTATTTACTGGGATGTGGCAGGGCGATGTGTATGTCGGTGCGATGCAAGATGGCAAACGACATGGCAGGGGTACTTATTATAGCAATATCCACAACTTAGGCACCAGACGCGACTACGGAGATGACTTTTTGTCAAAGCATGTTGCGGGTGTGACTCGGCGTGGCAGTTATTTGGTGGCAGACGCCATCTATGAAGAAGGCGGTCTTGTCGCCATCTGCGGTAAAGATGCGCATGATCTGTGCCACTGATGCGTGCCACAATCAATCCGCCATTTAGACGGATTGATTGCAAGTATCATCAAAACAAGGCTAGCTAGCAAACTGCTCTTGACATAGCTTGATGAATTCATGCCCAAATTTGCGAATCTCGCTGTCATCACGCACGGCGATCCAGCTGGTAAACCGCCCAAAATGCGTGATCGGAATGGCGACCAGATCGGGGTAGTGCTTTGGTTCGTATGCCATTTCGGCGATGATGCCAATGCCTAAGCCTGATGAAACATAGGTGCTGATGACATCTGAGTCGAGTGCGGCAAGCACGATGTCAGGCGTCAAGCCTTCTTTGGCAAAGGCTTCGTCCATCGCCCCACGCCCTGTAAAGCCGCCATGATAGGTGATGATGGGATAGCTTGCCAAAGTTGGCAAATCCACGCCATCTGTCACGCCTGCCAGACTCGCCAGCTCATGATCTTTTGGCACGATGACCACATGCGACCAGTCGTAGTAGCGATGACAGCGCAGAATGTCATTATTCAAAAGCGACTCGGTGGCAATGCCAATGTCCGCCTGTCCACGAATCACCATCTGAGCGATGGTCTCAGGGTCGGCTTGTTGGAGCACCAGATTGACCTTGGAAAATTTTTCACGAAACGCCTTGACAATGCTTGGCAAGACATAGCGGGCTTGGGTGTGTGTGGTGGCGACCGTGAGCGTCCCTGCTTGGGCATTATTAAAATCAAGACTTAGGTTTTCGATGGTGCGAATCTCAGCAAAAATCGCTTCAATGTGCGGCAGCAGCGCCTTACCAATCGGTGTCAGACCTGTTAAGCGCTTGCCTTGACGGGTGAAAACATCGGATTTAAGCTGATTTTCTAGGGCGGCGATTTGTTTTGAAAGGCTAGACTGGCTGGTGTGGAGTAGAGTGGCGGCTTGGCTTAGGTTGTAGCCATTGACCACAGTGTGCCAGACAGTTTCAAGCTGTTTGAGTTGGATTTGTAAGTGTCGCTGATTGATGACGATGTCGATTGCCATAAAGATTTCCGTATATTAAACTGCCGATGGGTGGTTTGTTTTGCTTGCATTATAAAAGCCTAATCCCAAAAACAGATAAGCAAAAACAGTAAAAATATATTCCATATTTGCATATCATAGCAAAATCTGTCTGCCATTTGTGACTAAAAAGGGGGGATGCGCAAAAAAATTTGAGAATGTTTTGCAAAAAAAGCAAATTTGTTCTAATATTGTGCATTTATTTGTATTTTGTGGTTTGATACCGCTTGTATTTTAGTTGTCATTTGGATTGTTATGGCGAACACAGCACACTCATCGTCTTGGTCGGTTTTTAAAGAAACTTATCTCACCAAAAATGCTCTGGTCATGCTCATGCTTGGCTTTTCGGCAGGTCTGCCGTATTTTTTGGTGTTTTCGACATTGGGGATTTGGCTTCGAGAGGCGCAAATTGACAAAAGCACCGTGACGATGTTTGCTTGGGCGGGCTTGGCTTATTCTTTTAAGTTTCTGTGGGCGCCTTTGGTGGACAGCTTGTCCATACCGTTTTTACAAGATTATCTGGGCAAGCGCCGCAGCTGGCTTTTGCTCATGCAGTGCTGTGTGATCGCAGCGATCGTATTGATGGCGTTTACAAGCCCTATGGCAAGCCAAATGAGCTCGCTTGAAATGATGGCGCTGTTTACCGTGCTTTTGGCGTTTTCGTCGGCATCGCAGGACATCGTCATTGATGCTTATCGCATTGAGATCGTGCCTAAGTCCATGCAGACGGCATTTTCTGCGCTTTATGTCTTTGGCTATCGACTTGGTCTCATCATCTCAGGTGCAGGCGCTTTGTACTTGGCGACTTATTTTGGTTCGTCCGAGGAGGCGTATCAGTACGGCGCATGGAAAAATACTTATCTGGTGATGGCTTTGGTGATGGGTGTGGGCGTGCTTACCACCCTAAGTGCCAGTGAGCCAAACAGCCAGATGCTCACACCAAAAAAACAATGGCTCAATGATAAAGTCATGGGTATTTATGCGGCGCTGGCGCTCATTCCGATGGCGATATACGGCGTGTGGTATCTGCTTGATCAGATTTCGGTGCGTATTCTTGAAATGGTGAACAGCCCATTTGCCATCACAGAGTCGGTGGCGCATGTCGCAGGCATGTATGGCATGGCGGTGCTTGTGCCTGCACCTTTGGTGCTGATTTTCTTGCTGCTCAATCAACCCAAGATCAAGCCGCTGTCTGTGCTAAGCCGCCATGACGCCCAAACGATGCGCCAAGATGGCAGAGACAATCTGCGTCTTTTGCTGATGTTTGTGCTGTCGATGGTGGCGTTTGTGTTTGCTTTCCGTGCGCTTGGCGAGGTGTTGATTGGCGGTACAGAGCATTCTAATTTGGTTGGCTTTGCACTTGAAAGCGTCCGCTTTATCGGCAGTGCAATGATGGCGGCGATGACGGCAGGCGTGCTGGTGAAACTGGGCTTGGTCAAAAAACAAGTCGCCGTGCGCAACTGGATCGAGCCGATTTTAGACTTTTTTAGAACTTATGGCAAAAAAGCTGCACTCATCTTGGCACTCATCGGCGTGTACCGCATTTCTGACATCGTGGCGGGCAACATTGCCAATATCTTTTATCAAGACTTAGGATTCACAAAGGTGCAGATCGCCGATGCCAGTAAGCTTGTGGGTTTGACGATGAGTATTTTGGGTGGTTTTTTGGGTGGTTTTATTGCCCAAAAAATGCGCATCATCGTTGCCATGATGGTGGGGGCGGTCTTGGCGGCAGCGACCAATTTACTGTTTGTTTTGCTATTTAATAGCCCGACGGCAGGCATGCTGTATGTGGCGGTCATCGCAGATAATTTGGCAGGTGGTCTGGCGAGTGCGGTATTTGTGGCGTTCTTGTCGGTGCTGACTTCCATTCGCTTTACGGCGGTGCAGTATGCGCTATTTTCGTCTTTAATGACTTTGTCGCCAAAGATTTTGGGTGGTTATTCTGGTAGCATCGTTGAGGCGACCAGCTATCCGACTTTCTTTATGATTACTTGTTTGATGGGCGTGCCAGTGCTGTTTTTGGTGTATTTGGTGGGCAAATACATTGACCTAGGTGATGGCAAATTTGCCCTAAAAAATGACTAAAACGGAACAGCTGATTTTGACTTTATCTGACATCAAAGCCCTATATCGCAGCGACTCCCTGCCCCGTCACTGGTGGCAAGGTTGGCTGTGCCATGTCCTTGATCAGCCGTCAAGTTTTTTGATCACGCATGATGATCATGTGCTCACACCAAAGCAAAGACAGCTGTTTGATGAAGGGATTGCCAAGATGAGGCAGGGCGTGCCTTTGGCGTATCTGACTGGCGAGCAGGCGTTTTTTGGTCGAATTTTTGCGGTTAATGAACATACCTTAATCCCAAGACCAGACACGGAGCGACTCATTGAGGTGGTGCTTGACTGGGCAGCCAAAAGCCCGCTTGATGCTGGCTATATTTTGGATTTGGGGACGGGTTCTGGCTGTATTGCCATCACGCTTGCCAAGGAGCTGCCATCTTGGCAGGTGCTGGCGGTGGATTTTTCTGACGAGGCGTTAAAAGTCGCCAATGATAATGCCAAGCGTTTGTCGGCGAATCATTGCCAGTTTGCGCGCTCGGATTGGTTTGAAAATATTGAGGGTGCATTTGATGTCATCGTCTCAAATCCACCCTACATCGCCCAAGATGATGAGCATTTGGCGACGCTTGTGGCAGAGCCGATCACGGCACTGGTGGCTAAGGACGATGGGCTTTATGACATTGAAATCATTGCCAGTCAGGCGCAGCGATTTTTGAATAAAGACGGTCTGCTCGCGGTGGAGCATGGGTATGATCAGGGTATGAGCGTGCGGCAAATTTTTGATAAATATGGCTATGATGACATCAAGACCATCCAAGACTATGGCGGCAATGACAGACTGACGGTGGGTGTGCGAGGTGTGAGTAGATGAGCGCTTTGACAGACAAGGAGCTTTTGCGTTATTCTCGGCAGATTTTGCTGGATGATTGGGATTTGGAGGCGCAGATTCGCCTAAAAAACAGCACGGCGCTCATCGTTGGCTTGGGTGGCTTGGGTTGCCCTGTGTCGCAAATCTTGGCACGAGCAGGGGTTGGCAGACTGCATTTGGTGGATTTTGATGTCATTGATGAGAGTAATTTACAGCGGCAGACGCTATTTTTTGAGGCAGATGTCGGCAAATCAAAAGTCAAAACCGCCCACAAAAGATTGCGTGAGCATAATGAGCTCATCGCCATTGACCACACTGAGACCAAGCTAACTGCTGAGAATTTGCCAAAGCTTTTGACGCAAGTATCGCCTGATCTTGTGATTGATTGTACTGATAATTTTTCTGTTCGTGATTTATTAAATAAATCATGCCGAGCATTGGGCGTGCCATTGTTGTCCAATTCGGCAATCGGTGAAGTGGGGCAAATCGCGTTATTCACCAAAGAAACAGGCTGCTATCAGTGTCTGTTTGGTGAGGAGGGTGGCGATGAGCAGACCTGTGCGACATCAGGCGTACTGGCAAGTACGGTGTCTGTGATTGGCTCGATGGCGGCTCAGGTGGCGCTTGACTTTTTGGGAAGGGGGCGCAATCCCATTGCAGGCAAGCTTGTGCTGTGGCAGGGTCGGACGATGACTCTGCGTAATGTTCAATTTGCCCAAGATGAGCTGTGCGCAGCCTGTTCTGGGTGAGCCTTTGAAATTTTAATCATTCAAAGAGTTGTCAATTAAACACTAATCTTAGCCAAGCTTTGCCGCCAAGACCTAAAATCATCTTTCTAAGACTTAAAAAACCAACAAAACCAACAAAACGACCAACAACCATGCTAAAAAAACCAACAAGAAAATCGCCTTTTGCCATCGCAAAGAAGTCTGTCAGCACAAGCCTAAATGTGCTGGGGCGCATTCAAAAGACCGCTTCTGTGGCAGGTCTGTCAGCACTTCGGGTAGCGACTGGCGAAAAAATGGATGCCGAACTTTTAAAAGAGTCGTTTGAGCAGATGGGGGTGACTTACATCAAGCTTGGGCAGTTTATTGCAAGTACACCGTCTATATTTCCCAAAGACTATGTTCTTGCATTCCAAGATTGTTTGGATGCGACGACGCCTGTGCCTTTTAATGAAATTTTGGCAGTGCTGCGTGAGGAGCTGGGGCAGGAGCGGGGGCTTGGAGATATTTTTGAGCACATTGACCCCAAGCCTTTGGCATCGGCAAGCATTGCGCAGGTACACCGAGCGACACTCATCGGCGGCAGGCAGGTGGCATTAAAAGTACAAAAACCCAATGTCGGCACGGTCATTCATACCGATCTTAGCGTGCTGCATGGCGGCTTTTGGTTGGCTGAAAAGCTGGTGCCGTCGATGAAGGCAGCGAATTTGGCACCGATTTTAGATGAAATTCGCTCACGCATGATGATGGAGACCGATTTTTTGGCGGAAAGTCGTCACATCGAGCGGTTTTTGGGCTTTTTAAAACAAACGGGCAATACCAAAATCACCGCACCCACCGTGCATCAAGCGCTGACCACCAAGCGTGTGCTGACGATGGATCTTTTGGTGGGTAAGTCGCTCATCGATGAGACGCTGGGGCTTGCCAAAGACGAGGCATCGGCACGCCAGACGATGAGTGATGTGCTTGACACTTGGTTTTTGTCGTTGATGATGACAGGTGAGTTTCATGCCGATTTGCACGCAGGAAATCTCATGATGCTTGATGATGGGCGCATTGCTTTCCTGGATTTTGGTTTGGTGGGGCAGATTGAGCCAAAGAGCTTGCAGGCGTGTTTTGCTTTGGTGCAAAGCTTGCAGGTCAATGATTATCAAGGCATGGCAAAAGCGATGGTTGAGATCGGTATGACGCATGATAAAGTGAGTATTGATCGGCTGGGTGAGGATTTGCACCGCATGCTTGGTAAGGTTGGCAAAGACAGTCAGCCTGAGAGCCTAAATGCCATGATGCTTGAACTTTCTGAGATTGGCAAGCGGCATGGCATTCATTTTCCTAGGGATTTTGCGCTGTTATTAAAGCAGCTGCTGTATTTTGACCGCTTTATGGTGACGCTCGCCCCAGAGATGGAGCTGTTTGAAGGCGAGCGATTAAAGATGGTGGGCTAGGTGTTTTATGTAGGATTTGCCAGTTTGGTTTGCAAATGGTCGAGCAGCAGGACGCTCAGTCTGTCGCTTAGCTCTTGGCGAAGCGACATATTGTCTTCATAGCGCCCCTCAAGACTAGAATAATGCGGACGGGCACGAGCTTTTTTGAGAGCGTTAGGCAGTTTGCCAGTTTGCCACGGTAGGGCGGTGTCGGTAGCGTCAGACTTGATGGCGTGCAGGCTTGCATGCCCACGGTGGCGCAAGGTGTGGTGCAGGTGCTGCGCTCGTGTGGCAAGCAAAGTCAAAGTGGCGTCATCAATGGTGAGTGTCTGTACGCCCATCGCCTTATCACGGATGGTACTTGTGTTTGGCAAAAGACCGCCAAGCACGCCGCCCAGCGCTGTGCCAAGCCCAAGACTTGCCCCAAGCGTCGCCATGTCGATGCCTGCGCCAATCACCATGCCAGTCACACTGCCTCCTGCGGTACGAATGCCATAGCGAGTCAGTAGCTCACCATCAAACAAATCTTGCTCTTTGCCAAGGATACTCACCTCATCGTCGTCAATGTGCGCATGATAAAACTGATACAAGTGTAAAAGCTTGCTTTGCATGATGTCCTCAGATTGTCTGACGGCGGTCTGCATGGCGCTTAAAGTTGGGGCGGGGTCTTCGTTTTCCTCGATTTTCTTACTAAAACTTGCCACATTCACCAAAAAATCAGCGATGATGGCGGTACCTACCTCCGCCATGTCCTGCCATGTCTCTTGGCGTTCATGGCGTAAAGTGATTAGACTTTGATGATCCATGCTAAGCGTCGCAAGATTTTGCCAAAGCGCCATCTCACCTTCAAAATCAAAAGCGACAGTGTCAAAAGCGTGCGTCACATGCAAAGCACGCCGAGACAGCATCTCACGCCATGTTGCCATATTCTCTTCGTTGCCTTTAATGAAGTTGAACACTGGCAGAACAGGCGTACCACTGCTTGCCAAGACCGCAAGCTCATCTTTATATTTGGACAATACAGGCTCTCTGGCGTCGATCACATACATGGCGATGTCCGCAGCGATGAGACTGCGAATTACTTTCGCCTCTTGACTAAAATCCTCACTTAGGCGTGGGTCGGACGACGCCACCGCCTGCAAAAAAACCTGCAAACGCTCGACACCATCAGCACGCCCGTCAGTATGATCCTGCAAAAAATCCATCACCCCTGTGGCATCTTCAAGACCGGGCGTGTCGTGCAGACCAATCAAAACCTTGCCGTGCTTATCAAGAATATTGACAGCTGCGACATGACGCGTGGTGGCAGATTCATTTTTAACCTCGCCAAATTCTGCGTCTCTCAATAAGGTGCGCATGAGTGAGGTTTTGCCGACATTGGTATGTCCAATAACCGATATTGTAACTAAGTATTTGTTTTTACTTGATTTATTCATTGAGATTTTTTCTTTATTTTAAATTATGTACACCATTATGTACACAAAATGGTGGGCTGCTGTGTTTTTAAATGAGTCATTGTGTTGCATTATAGCTTTTTGATGGACGAAAAAAAAGCCCATTTCTGGGCTTTATTTGTTGGTGTGTTTTAGCTCCCATTCGTGGACTTCTTGGGTTAAGTAGCGTTTGATGCCGCCGCCCATGCCACCGCCAAGCACATGCTTTGGGAATGGCTCGCCATGTGGATAATGCTTTTCCCAGCGGTGCAGGGTCATTTTGCTGATGCCAAAGATTTCACAAACTTCATTAGATGTTAAATACTTTTTCATAATCTAGCTCCATTTATGTTCTAATTCTCGCAAAACTGCGATAGCTGTCTGGGCTTAGCTGTGGGTTTTGCTCGTACAATTCATCCAAATGATTGACCACCACGCCGTAAATATCTCCAAAATTGCAGGGTTCGGTGCGATAGCCATCGACAAAAGTGCGATTGACCACCTTTTCTTTAATCACAATCTCAATGTGATACACGCGCTTGCCTTGTGGTGGCTTGTCTTGTTGCCAATCACCAAACCAAGTGCTACGGGAAAAGACTTCACGGGCGCTGACACCGTACAGGGGGAATTGACAATAGCCAAAGCGTTCTGTGCCAAGCTCTAATTGTAGTCTGATTTCATGGTCAAGCTTGCGCTGATAATTGCGCAGGCCTTGTTTGGCTTTTTTGGCAAGTTTTTGTTTGCGGAATTTCATGTGAGTAGCTCCGTGATGGGCTCATCTTTGGTGGACTAGGCAATGGCATCCAGTGGGTGACTATCAAATCAGTATATTTATCAAAAAGAAAACAATTCTCGCCAAAGATAAAATTATCAATAGAAATGCAACTACCAGTCCCCTTGGGTGTATAAACCATAACTTCTACTTCTTTTCTGTTAATCTCATGACGACTGAAAACAAAACCATCTTTTTTCTGTTGGCAATCTATCTTTAACACTAATCCAATCACTCATACCGCTTGCTCCTTTTGGCTGTGGATATAGTCAGGCTCAAGCCAATAGATGGCATGGCGTTTGCCGCTTTTGGCGGTGACCATCTGTGTTTTGACGGGGATGCCTTCTTTTTTGAGATCGGTGATGCGCTGAGACAGGGCAAAGCACCCAAACAGGTTGAGTGCTTTGATTGGGTCTAGCGTATCGCTTGCCATCAGATGGTCTAAAATCTGTGTGCGATAGCTCATTTCTGTTGCTCCATCAGTTGATTGAGATGATAATCCAAATGATTGTCCAAGCTCTCAAAGTCATCTGGCGATAGCTTGGCTTGGTTGTCATACACCATACGGCGAGCGGTCTCGGCTTCATCGAGCATCACCTGCGCGATGTCATCACGCATGGTCAGATATAGCTTGCGTGCCTTGAATGCATTGCCAAGGATCGTGCGCTCATCGTCATTGATTGCCCCTGTTTGGCGGTACTGACCGATGGTCTGTGCCAGTGCGTCTAGGCTTGTGATGTCATCGGCTGTGACGATTTGCTCGGCAAGCTTGGCGGTGTCCATCTGCTCAATCTGCGCGACAGGTGCAGTGGGTACGCTCACCTGTGCCACCGCTTGATTTACCATGGCATTGATGTCAGTCACGGTCGCATTGATGGGCTTTGGCTCTCGTGCGGTATCTGCCAGCTCATCAGGGGTATAAACGCCCAAGATGACATCAGGGCAGTGCAGGCGTGCCCAACGCTTGGCACCCAGATAGGCAAGCTGTTGGCGTGGGTCGGCAGTCCAAAGTGGCGAATTTCGCACTGTGCCCACCTGCGCCATGCTGATCGATAGCGTGGTCGGCTCGCTCTCGCCTTGCATGATGGCTGATACCACCACGCCGACATCATCGGATTTATCATCTTTGGATTTGACCTTTGACCAATCGCCAAAATACTCAAACTTAAGCCGCCCAACAATCGGTGCTTTGGCATTAATCACGGCAATGACCAGCTGTGCTTCATAGCCAAGTGTGCCATTGACCAGATGGGTCTTTTGGGCAACGGCATAAGGGTCCATGCCCCAACGGATTGACTGACCGATGATGGCAAAGCAATCGCCCACCTTGCCCTGTAGGTGCTTGGGGATGGTGCATGAGCCTGATGCCATAATCTCAGCTAGGCGGTGGCATTTGTCAAACAGTCCATCATCTAGGACGATTTGGTTTTGGGTGGTGGCAAGTTCGTTCATTGCGTAACTCCTAATTTATGTTCACGATAGGTTTGGATAAAGTGGCTGATGACAGCACCATCTGGGTGCATGATCATCAAGTCCATCTCACGGATGATGCCAGCCAGTTCATTGATGGCTTGGTTGCCTGTGCTGACTTCATCCTTTAGGTCTTGGATATGCAGGTTCATGGCGTGATTGGCGTTTTTAAGCTCTTCAATCATGCGATGGGCTAGGGTAAGCTGTTTTTTGAGCCCAGTGATAAATTGCTGTTGGGCGTGTTTTTTATTCATGACTTTCTCCTCATGCCCACTTCGGCAAATCAATCGCCATAATCTCACTGCCGTAAGCAGGGTAGCTGTCTGCATCACGGCAAGCCTTGAGCCGTGCCAGGGCGGTGTCTAGGTCGGCTTTGCCACGCTCTAGCATCTCATCGCTCGGTGTGTAGCTTGCCACCGCATAGGGTGCATCTCGCTCAACCACCAGCCAAATATAGGCAGGGCGTACGCCAAACTCGGCTTCATAGCCATCAAGATACATCGCCGCTGACAGATGATAGCCAAAATTGGTAATCGTACGCATAAACGCTGTTGGGCTGGCGTTGTCCGTGGTCTTTAGGTCCACAATCAAGCCATTTGGGAAAGCATCACACGGCTTAATCATAAAGTCAGGACGCACACGGCAATCAATACCTGTGGCAGGGTCGGTATAGAAAATCGACGCTTCGCAGGCTGTCTCATTGACCTTGAGTAGCTGTGCCACTCGGCTGGTCGCTAGGCTGTCCGTCATATTGATGGCGGTGTCCATCTGCTCGGCGGTGATGGCCGTCTTGTGACTGTTGTGCTCAAGCCAGGCTTCATAGTCTGCCTTACCTTGCTTGGTGCGGCGGTCAAACTTGGGCATGACGGTGTACTCATCATCGATCAGATGTGGCTCAAGCAGTAGCGTATGCACCAGTGAGCCCAATTTCATTGCTTCGGTCGGCTCTTTGGATGTCTCAAGGCTTGCCTTAAAGTGTGCTGGCGTGCGTAGCATATGCTTGAGCTGGCTTGATGAGACAGCAGGGTGGGCGTGGTATTCGGCGTTGGATAGGTGGTAATGGATCATGCGACTGCTCCTAAATGTGGAATACATCTTGAAAAAATACAAAATCTTGTAGATTGAGTAGCTTGGTGTAGTGTTCTCTAGTTTCTTTTTGATTGCAGATTAGATACTGAGGTTCACTACCGCACTTTAAGTCAATCAAGATTGAGTGAATGACTTTTTGCAATGTGATGGGTGTTACACTATATCGCACGATAAAAGTAACGATATCACGATCAATGTGGCGTTCACGAAGTTTGTTAGTTTTCATGGGTTTGGGTTCTCCTGTTGTAGGCGGATGGATTCTTGATAATACTGGCGTCCAAGCTCTTCTTGGATTTGCATCTCTTTGTCAAAGGCATGTAGACAGCCTTTCATCAGTAGCATCATGCCAAGTAAGCTAAGAATGAGTTGTACTGGGCGGATAGGGTTTTGCATGGCGTATCTCCTTAGTTAACCTGACACTGGCAACCAAAGCGATTGCCAGTAGCTGATTAGCTTATTTGCCTCCGTTTGTTGTCTATCACGGTGGGCTCGATAGGATCTATGCTGTTAAATAATTTGGGTCAGTTTCATTGGCTGATGGGCGTATTATACCATAGGTTTAATTTATGTAAACCCATTTTAGCCCAAAATATAAACTTTGGGTTTAAATATTTTATAAACCATTGGTTTTATTGAAATTTTGGAAATAAAAAAAACCGCCCAATCAAAGGGCGGTGAATTTGGGGGGGTAAAAAAACGACCTTGTATTCACAAGATCGTCCAAGCAGTGCTTGTATTACAGGTCAATCAACATCGCACTAAAAAGCACCATGCTTCATAACCGTAGTCGTGCGCATCCAGAACTTTGCCAGATGACCCTCGCACTTTTCGAGTGCGACAACAGACCCATTTAAAGCCTTTTGGGGCGGGCTTATTCGCCACATTTTTTAAGTTCATAACCGAACTCCTATTACAAAAATGTAACCGAAGTTGATTTATGACCCAAAAACTTGATACAATATTGACTCTCACATCATGTTGTATAGTTTTTTGAGCGTGCCGCTCGGTTACTTAACAGCACCCAAGCCGATAGCTTAGCAATAAGTTATCGGCTTTTGCATTCTTTATACCTTAGTGCTGCGCACTGGTAGCTGATATTGTATTTTTTCATTATTTCATCAATAGATAGCCCAACACACCCATCTAGAGGTGCTAATAACTCAGCAGCAAACTGGTTGGCTTGCCATTCACTGTCTTCGTAAGGTTTGTGTGCTGATGGGTTGCTGCGATTCAGAGTGGTTGCGACACCTTTATGCATGAACAAATGGCCAAAATTCATGAGCTATAGTAAATCTTGCACGACTGTCATTATTATACAAGGCGTCAAATACATCTTGTCTAATGTACATTACCATATCATCCGGTGATACAGACGCTTCCACATCTTTCATGTAGCCTTTTTCCTTTGGTTCAAAAGAAAAATCATAGGCTGTGGCTTTGGGCAAATCAATCTCAAGGCAATTTAATACATCAAAGGGTTTGTGTATGTCGTCTTGAAAATGCTGACGAACAAGACGGGCAAAGCCTCTAATCTCATGCTTGCTTCGTGGTTTGACACGCACGCCTTTATTGTATAAATGCAGATTATTTAACATTATACCTCCTTTAAAAACTGCATGATTTTTTTAATGTCTAGTGTTTGATTGTCTAGTTTCCGTGCAAACATTAATGCCAGCTCTGCCTCACAGTCATTGGCGGGCTTGATGACAATATCCTGATCAAGCGTACTTGCTACTGCAACAAGTTCATTGGCTTGTTGTGCGGATAGCCCAAGATAGTCAATAATTTTGTTTAGCAAATTGGCATTAATTGGCTTTTTGCCGGTCTCAATTGCTGACAAATAAGGTGCAGATACGCCAATATTTTCCGCCATGGTTTTTAGCATGATATTATGTTCAATGCGTAATATTCTAAGCATTTTACCAAATTCTGTAACGGTTGCCATAAAACAGCTCCTAATGATGATTGAGCAAGAAATAAATCTTGTCAGATATATATTATCCTATAGGATAATTATTTGTCAAGAAAAAATCTTAAAATATGTTAAATAAAAAACCACCCGCGGGGGTGGTTTGGTGGGCTTAGGCTTTGGGATTGTGTGAAAGATTTACCCAAAAGTGACGGATGTGGTAATCGTAACCAGAATAAATGTGGTTATGGGTGCTATCGAAGTATAGCTTGCGATTCGGAATGTTGGAACAATCAATTACAGGATCTTTAATGCTGCCAATATAGTCTCTCCAACCCTGTAGAGAATCAAGTGCGGTTTTGTGTGAATTCTGGTGATAGACGATAATTCCGCCTCTGTACTCGCAATCATTGCCACGGCTATAACGCGTGGTTAGTTGATTGAAGCCTTTATAAGTGTTCTCATCTCCTTTTTGGAGCTTGCATTCACCAAGCCATTTGAATTTTCCACATTGAATATTGATGTCCACATGGCCATTGTGATTGCTATCGTGACTAGCATTATACCCCATGGCCTTTAATGCTGTGACCAAGCAAGTGGTAATTTGATCTTCTCCAGCCTTATACCACTGGTTGGCATTTGATGTCAGCTCATAAAGTTGAAATTCAACATCTTTATTTAATTGGTCTGTAAACCCATCATAATCACCCTCACTAATAGCTTTTTTGCGGTTAAACAGGCTTTGTTCGAGTGGATCTGTTAGGTCAAATTGGAAGCTAATCATCAAGACATCACCTCTTGGCAAAAATCTTGAGAGATTTTAAAATAGCTAGTTACAGCATCCGAGAAAGTCTTAGCATCCACTTCCTGCTCGGTAATTGGGTGGATATATCGTGAGCCATCGATAATATATTGACTAAATTCCTGAAAGTCCATGGAGATGCTTTCATTTGATAAATCATTATGTACTTCAAACATCTGTTCTAGTACATTGATTTGTGGATCAGATAGTATATATAGTGTAAGCTTGAGAATACGAACACTGCTTTCATCATCGCCTTGTAGTTGGGCTATTTGCTTTAATCGATGATAATTAAGATAGAGCAGGGTGTTTGGACGTGCGTGATTTGCCAAAAAATCTAATATATTTCTTAGCGAAGAATATGTTTCAGACTCATGGGTGCAGCCATGTGTTTGACTGATTTTGTCAAGGTACAGCTGCACAATATCATGTTTTGTCATTTTTTCTTAGAGAAGGTGACGAGCTTATTTATTATATCACAAAATCCCTGATGGCTCTTGCATGAAATTTTGGCATAAGACACAACCAATATATCTTTTTGAAACTGCTGCCACGGCATACCAATGCTAACTTCATTTTCTTTCTGATATGCCTTATATATGTCATATACACTGACATCCGCAGCCTTAGCACCTGCCGTATGATAAGCAGTCTCTCGAGCATCTTCAATGCCATGTCTGACTTTTGCTCGATGTGATACACCTTCATCATCAGCAAATGCCATTTCTTTCACTTTGCCAACTGGCTCCTTGTATAGATTCTCAATACAGGGAAATAAGTCAATCCCCAGATCCTTGATTACTTGTCCTGCAGAATCATTATTGGTAGCATTTACTTCTGAGCGAATAATACGCACCAGTTTGGCAATTTGAGCTTGAAGATTTTCAACTGGTGATTTGCTTGCTAAATCTGCAGAAAGAATCAAGCGTTTGTTATTCTTGTCAAATATCAGCATGTCAAAAGCTGTAATTTCAATTGTCTTGTAAGCAATAACACGCTCAAAATCTTCATCCAAGTGTTCTGATTTAAGTGCATAAACACCAAGGTCAATCTTGACAGGTAGTACCCTTTCTGACTTATAAAGATAGAAATCGATGCCATCCTCTTGTATTTTTACACAGTTAAAATCCACCGTCTTGTCCATAATGGAGCTGTAGTCGTTATTGAATGGTGTGGACGCATTATTAATAGCAGAATGGATTTCATCCAAGTTTTCTAGATCTTCATAGATAAACGCAATCTTATCTCGATACAAGATAACTGACATCAAATCTTGTGCGATTTCAGAAGTGATTTTTGCAATAATGTCATTATTGATATCAGATTCGGATAGATTGTCAATCATGCGAATGGTATCATCCCATGAACGCTTGGTTGCCAATCCAGCTTTTTCTAATATGGGATTAATATCATTTCTTAGTGTATATCCGCGATTTTTATAGAAGTTAATCGCTTGTTTGATGAAAAATTTTCTATCTTCAAAGTTTGTCTGCATATCTCACCTCAATGTTTTATTAATATTGAAAATTGATAGTTAAGGAATCAATACTCCACCAACTTCCCAACCACCTTACCCACCAATCGGCATTCGCCCATCGGTAGCATCTTTTGTTCTGGCCAGTCAGGATTGAGTGGCTTTAGGTACATATCGGATTCGGTTTCACCAAGTACGAGCTGCTTAAATGTCGCTTCGGTGTCATCATTGCACTGCACCACGATCAAATCCCCGTCTTTGAGCGCAAGCGTTGAGATATTTGGCTCAACATAGATGATGTCATCAGGCTCAAACTTGGGCAGCATTGAGCGACCACGCACCTTGAGTGCAAAGCCGTCGGCTGATAAATTGCGTGGGCGTGGATAATAGCCCAAGGCATCATCTAGGGTCACAGGTGAAACTTCTGACCATGAGCCAGCCGCCACCCAGCTGATGAGTGGTACATCATTGGCAGGCATGGCAATGCGCACTGTATCGACAATGTCATGCGCCTGCTCATCGGTCAATATACCGCCAGTCTGTAGTGCGGCAATCTGCGCTTTTAGGTCATTAAGCACATCGGATTTATCGGCTTGGGGTGGGGTATCGGCGGTCATTGAGCCTTGGCCGGTCAAAAGCCAACCAACATTAACACCTGTTACTTGTGCGAATTGCTCAAGCGTATCTTTGCCAATCTGACCCTTTTTCCACTTGGATGCAGCTTGGGCGGATTTGCCCGCTTCGATGGCTGCTTTTGACCAAGATAAGCCTGAATGATCCAAAGCCTGCTGCATTCTTGAAACAAGATCTGACATGGTGTTAGTCCTCAAAATTTACTATACCTTAAGTATAATATTATACCAAAAGTATAGAAAAATAAAGCAACCAAAGGTATATTTATTCTTGACTTTTGTTTAAACTTAGGGTTTAATTAGCGATATTATTGGTTTAATCATATCAAGGTGAAAGAATGAATAAAAACCCAGTCCGAGATGTGGTCAAGCATTTCGGCGGTCGAGAGAAAGTTGCCAGCATTACGGGCGTTACCTATATGGCGGTGAAAAAGTGGGAAGAGCGTGGCTATTTCCCACGCACCGACTACACAGGTGAAACGACACACGCCCAAAAGCTTGCAACAGCCAGTCAAGGTGCATTCTCAGAAAGCGAACTGTTGCCGAAGTATCAAGGATGAATATGACCACCTTCAGCCGTCCAAAAGACCAGTCCTGCGTCCGTGAATCGGATGCATGGCTGGCACGCCATGGTAATGGTATGGATAGGATTGCAAAGCCAATCTCGCCTGCCATCAGTGCCGCCCATCACAAACGCCAACGCAGAAAACAAAAGGGGGCGTGATGCATTTTTATAATTTCAACATCAAAGACTATCGGGCAAAAACCGCCCATCTGTCACCAGTTGAGCACTACATCTATCGGTCGCTACTTGACTGGTACTATCTGACTGAAAAGCCATTCCCTTGTGATATCACCCATATCGCACGCAAACTGCTATTGTCCAGTGATGATGAAATGCAAGCACTGCAAAATGTGCTGGATGAGTTTTTTGTGTTCAAAACAGACGAACATGGAAAGAGTTGTTATCACAACAAGCGTATTGACCGAGAATTGGGTATAGGTGAGCGCATGCCATGGCATAAATGGAAATATGTCAGAATGAGAGTATTTCAACGAGATAATTTTACATGTGTTTATTGTGGCGTAAAAAATGTTCAGCTTGAGTGTGACCACATTCTTCCAATTTCAAAAGGTGGCTCGGATGATATTGACAACTTAGCCACCGCTTGCAAAAGTTGCAACTGTAGCAAAAACAACAAATTGTTGGAGGATTGGCTGAAATGACAACTATTCATTATATCAACCACAATTTTAGTGATTGGGACAGTCAAACCAAACACATGAGCCGACTTGAGCGCAGTATCTATCTAGATTTACGAACATTATATTTTAGTGATGCGAGTGCAAATAATGGCAAAATTGATGTAAGCGATTTTGAATTATTGTGCTATCGCCTGTCATGCCGTACCGAAGAAGAAATCAGCGCCCTAAAATTACTGCTCAAGGACAAATTTAAGAAGAATGGAAATTCTTACCGTCATGCTGATTGGGATAGACAAATCAAAGCAATTCAGTGGGAAATCAAGAAAGGTAACACTGGTAACACTGGTAACACTGGTAACACTGGTAACACTATTGGTAACGCATTGGGTAACGATGGTAACGGTGATGGTAACGCATTGGGTAACACAGGGAAACCACTGAGTAACGCAGAACGCACAGCAAAAGCCAAAGCTGAGCGCAAAAAACTACTATCTGATTTGGCTACTGCAGGTGTTGAAACGCCAGCAAATACACCAATTGCAGAACTAAGAGCATTGCACGAGCGACATTTTGCAAACACCGTCGGTAATAACGATGGTAACGCATTGGGTAACGATGGTAACGCTCAAAAACCGTCTAATAACCAAGAACCATTAACCAATAACCAAGATATAAATACACACACAAACGCGCGCGAGAAAATTTTTGAAAAAATCGGCGATTTGATGGCTTGGCAAGCACCACCCATCGAAGAAATGCAATCAGAGCTGATCAGATCAGGGATTAATCGCACGCTGAGCCAAGCTCAGTATGATACTGCCATTGGTGATTTTAAGGCGTACTACGAGCAGCAAGCACAGCTTGGCAAACCGCTCAATACCGATGCCATCCGCAAATCCAAGCTCAGGCAGTGGCTTGCTCGTGAAAAACCACAGGCACTGCCCACCAACCGCATGGATGAGCTACGAGCTTTGGCAATGATAGCACCAGTCAATGAATTTGGTGAGTTGCCATCTGAGCATGATTTGAATTTTTATCAATCAACCGTCAATGGGGTGAGTTATGAACAATCTGGTACCAATCAACAACACTGAGCATCTGACCGCCATGATCAAATCCATCGTACCACGCTCATTTGAAAAAACCTTTGATGGGCTTGCCATGCCCGAGATTGTCGCAGGATATCGCTTTTGTGTGCAGGGATTGACCCAAGCTCAGCTGAATGTCGGTCTTGATAAAATCAAGCAGATGGGCTATTGCCCTGATCCTGCCATGTTTGCCAAGTGGTGCAGGGGCTTGGATGGATTTGATAATGCCAATGCCATCGCCGATGGCTATGTCGATAAACACGCAGCATTGCACCGCCTAGAAAAATGGCTGGCCGACCCATCACAGCCGATCACTGTGGCCATCAAACAAGCCTATGATGCGACTTATCAGGCTTGGCGATATATTCATACTGCCAGTGACCGCACTAAGGCGGAATTGGCGTTTAAGGGCGAATATCAAGCCATCATCAGTCAGCTTGTGCGTGATGGCATCACCTGCCAAGAGTATCAAGCGCCCATCGCTATTACGGCGCAGGCGAGTCAAAAACCACACATCCCTGCAAGTGATGAGTTTGTCAATGAGATATTTGCAAAACTTAGAGGGCAGAGAAAATGAGACCTAGACAAGAAATTGATATCAAGCTTTGGCACAGCATCACAACATTGGATTATGACGATGTGATGTGCAAGCGAAATATGTACTACAGCGGTGTCAGAAATGATGAAACGAGAAAGGCTTGTAGCGTTTATAAATTTTATCGTGCAAGGCTAAAAGATGGAGATAGAACATGATTTACATTGGTATCGACCCTGGAACGAACACAGGCTTTGCCAAGTCATTTGATGGCGTGCTATACGAAGTCAAAACCTACAGCATCGTACAAGCGCTAGAAGCCGTCGCACACACTGCCAAATGGGCTAAGAGCCAAGACCAATCGCTTATCGTCTATATCGAAGATGCCAGACAGCGTAAATGGGTTACCAGTGGCCGTGAGAAGCTACAGGGCGTGGGTTCGGTCAAGCGTGACTGCGGTATCTGGGAAGAGTTCTGCGTGCATCACGACATCCAATTTGAGCTTATCGCACCCAAGAACAACAAAACCAAGCTGAGTGCTGATGCGTTCAAGCGATACACAGGCTGGGCACATCGCACCAGTGAGCACGCACGAGATGCGGCCATGCTGATCTGGGGGCGATGATGCGTTATTACTACAACCCTAAAACCTGCCAATACGCCAAGGTGCTGGGCGTGAATGACAGAACAGGCATCGCCACTGTCATCATCGATAACAAGAAAGATGAGATGGATTGGGATGAATTTATCAGTGAGTTTAAACAGTTGAGAGATAAAGATGAAAGAAGTAACTGAAATCAAAGATGACGAAATCATCTATCAATCTGCACCTGTGGCACACGACCCAATCAATCATCCTAAGCATTACACCAGTCAACCAAGTGGGATTGAAACCATCCAAATCACTCGCCACATGAACTTCAACCGTGGTAATGCGGTGAAGTATCTGATGCGCGCAGGACTCAAAGACCCTGCCAAAGAAGTGGAAGACTTACAAAAAGCGGCGTGGTATATCCAAGACGAAATCAAACGGCTAAGCCAAGAATAAAAGGGGGTGTTATGACCGGTAAATACAGCCAACAAGGCAATCAGTGCATGGATGACATCAGAAGCTATGGAGCGATAGCGATGATGGATGCACTGGGCATTGATGCTGCCATCGCAGAGCAGGTGGCTAATGAGATCGCTTATCGATTGTCCGAGCATTGGGATGGGTCGATGATTTATATCACCAAAACACCCTGTGGCAGGCGCGTCAGCGAGATCATGAGATCATACAGGCATTTACAGGGCATAATCAGCATGAGCTGGCTAAGCAGTTTGGTTTGTCCTTGCAATATATTTATACAGTGCTGGCTAGGGCAAGAAAACAGCAGCAGCCCAATCTTTTTTAAAGTTGTTTAAAAGACAGAATGGGGAATTTGGGATACAGTGGGTTTGGATGATTTTTGGTGAGTTATGGCACAAAAAACAGCAATTGATCAGCTCAGTGATGAGCACAGACAGCAACTGAACGAACGGCTAATTAGCGAAGGCTTTTTTGGATATCAAGCCTTGGCAGATTGGCTCAATTCGCTTGGCTATCAAATCAGTCGCTCCAGTGCTCAAAGATACAGCAAAAAGCTTGAACGCAAGGTGCAAGCCATCGAAGATGCGCTATTGACCGCCAAAATCATCAACGAGCAAGTGGGTGATGACAAGGATTTGCTGTCTGAAGCGACGGTGCGATTTGTGCAGTCTGAGATTTTCCAGGGTTTGATGGCGCTTGATGTGCCGCCCGAAGAGGCACTGCCGTTGTGTTTTAAATCTGCCAAAGCGGTGAGCGAGCTTGCCAAAGCCAGCCGTGATACCAAGAAATTTCAGCAGGATATGGCTCGTTTGCAGGCAGAGCTTGAAGAAGACCCGAACAACGATAAGCCAACGCTTGCCACTGTCTTTGACCATATCAAGCAGGTGTATGGGCTGTGATTTTATACCCGTACCAAAAACGCTGGCTGAATGATGAGAGCCGTTTTAAGGTGGGGATGTTTGCACGGCAAACGGGCAAAACCTTCACCACCACATTAGAAATCGTGCTGGATTGTATGCAGGCGGAGCTAGGCGGCAAAAAGGCACGCTGGGTGATTCTGTCTCGTGGTGAGCGCCAAGCCAAAGAAGCCATCAATGAAGGGGTAAAGCGGCATTTAGAAGCGCTTGGCATTGCTTGTCAGATTATGGAAGTGCCATTTAGCCCAACCATCAATGCGCTTGAAGTCATCTTGCCAAATGGCTCAAAGATTACTGCACTGCCTGCCAATCCTGATACGGCTCGTGGCTTTAGTGCGAACGTGTTCTTGGATGAGTTTGCCTTTCACGCCGATAGCCGTGAGATTTGGAAGGCGCTTTTCCCTGTGATATCGGCAGGGTGGAAGCTAAGAGTGGTGAGTACGCCCAATGGCAAGGGCAATAAGTTTTATGAGCTGATGACCGATGACAATCCGCAGTGGTCCAAGCATACGGTGGATATCTATCAAGCGTTGGCGGATGGTTTGCCACGACAAATTGATGAATTAAAGCAAGGCTTAAATGATAGTGATGCTTGGCAACAAGAGTTTGAGCTGGAGTGGCTGGATGAAGCGTCGGCTTGGCTGTCTTATGAGCTCATCGACAGCGTGGAGCATATCGATGCTGGTAAGCCTGAGCTGTACAGTGGCAATCCGTGCTATGTGGGCGTGGATATTGGCGCTCGCAATGACTTATTTGTCATCTGGGTCATCGAAGAAGTGGGTGATGTGTATTGGACGCGAGAGCTGATCACACGGCGTAGGATTAGCTTTGCTGAGCAAGATGACTTGCTTGATGATGTCTTTAATCGTTATCGGGTCATCCGCTGCTGTATCGATAAGACAGGTATGGGCGAAAAGCCTGTCGAAGATGCGCAAAAACGCTATGGCAGCACCCGTGTCGAAGGGGTGATGTTTACCCTATCATCCAAGCTTGCGATGGCAACAATCGGCAAACAGGCCTTTGAAGATCGTAAAATTCGCATACCGCAAGGCGATGGCGAACTTCGAGAAGATTTGCATAAGCTCAAAAAACAAAGCTCTGCCACAGGTGCGCCACGATTTGTCGCAGAGTCAGATAGTAGCGGTCACGCCGATAGGACATGGGCGTGTTTTTTTGGCATTGAATGCCGCTAGTAATGATACAGGGCAGGTGCGTGTCGGCAGCCGTCCTGTGCGTCGAAATAGCCGACTTACCCAAGGATTTTTATGAAACCAAAAGCATCCGTATTAACAGGACATATTGCCAACTTAGAGTACAATTTTTTGGGTCAGTACTTCGGTGCTTTGCCCAATCCTGATTTGATTTTACAAAAGCTTGGTCGGTCTGTGAGCGCCTATCGTGAGCTACTTATCGATCCGATCGTGGCAGGGGCGGTACGCAGACGCAAGGCGGCGGTATCTCGGATGAGCTGGCGCATTGATGGTGATGATGACAAACAAGTCAGTCTGCTAACAGACGCCTTAGAAGCGCTTGATGTGCCATCATTGATTGAAACTATGATGGACGCGGTGCTGTTTGGCTATCAGCCGATGGAAGTGATTTGGTCGCTTGATCGGTATTGGTTACCGACGGCGGTGATTGCCAAGCCACAAGAGTGGTTCGGCTTTGATGTTGATGGTGCGCTGATTTATCTCAAAGACAGCAAGCAGCTGCCCGTCCCTGAGTTTAAATTCATCTGCCCTAGGCA
Organism: Moraxella nasibovis; assembly: GCF_029581575.1. NCBI lineage: Bacteria > Pseudomonadati > Pseudomonadota > Gammaproteobacteria > Moraxellales > Moraxellaceae > Moraxella > Moraxella nasibovis. The sequence continues at coordinate 1,055,402 of NZ_CP089975.1, forward strand.
TGGCGCAAGCTTTACCAATCCTTATGGTACAGCCGAGCTATCTAGCGTGTATTGGGCGACTATCTTTAAGCGGGGCGGATTGAAGTTTTGGGCGGAGTTTGCTGAGAAATTTGGTTCACCGTGGATTATTGGCCGTGAACCACGCAGTAATACCGATGAAGACATCATCCGCCTACTGGATGCACTGGAGAATCTGATGGGTAATGCGGTGGCCACCATCCCTGATGATAGTAGTGTCGAGATCAAGGAAGCTACTGGCAAGACAGGCTCATCACAGGTCTATGATGACTTTATCCGCTATTGTCGCAGTGAAATCAATATCGCACTGCTGGGTCAAGACCAGTCCACCGAAAAAGACTCCACCCACGCATCAGCGACCGCAGGGCTTGAAGTCACAAGCGACATCCGTGATGCTGACTGTCGCATCGTGTCACAGGCGTTCAATGCACTGCTTGAGATGATTGATACGCTAAACTTTGGCGCTGGTACACCGCCGAAGTTTGTGCTGTATGAAGAAGCGCTGGGCAGTCGAGAATTGGCTGAGCGAGATCAGATCCTAGGCAATCTTGGCGTGTCATTCACCGATGTGTACTTTGAGCGAGCCTATAATCTATCTGCCGATGAGTTTCGCTTAGCGCCTGTACCGACCAAATCGGCAGAATTTGCCGAAAATGCAAGCCTGCCAGCAGATTTATCCGACCGTCTAAGCTTAGGGATGCCAAGCGATGATGCGCTGCAAGCACAGCTTAGTGCCATGCTGACAGAGTTTGGTGAGCTTGATGGTGCGCTGGATAATGAAACGCTGCTGCTTGAGCGTTTGGCGGCACTATATCCTGCGATGACTATTGATGAATTACAAGACAAGCTGACGCAGATGCTGTGGATTGCTGACACCTTATCACGCTTACAAGTGATGGATGAAGTGCAAGGGGTGTAAGATGGATAAACTTAGCAACCAAGACATCAAAGCATTGTTTGATCTGCCGCCTAGCGATGCCATCGCTCATCTAAAAGCCAAAGGCTTGCACATCGGCTGGGATTATCAAGATACGCACGCCATCGCACACGCTCGCAGCTTCACCATCGCCAAGATGACATCGCTTGAGCTGTTATCCACCACCAAAAAAGCCATTGAGCAGGCGATGGGTGATGGCATAGGCTACAAGGGCTTTGAACAAAGCATCAAGCCTGAATTGCAAAAGCAGGGGTGGTGGGGCAAAAAAGTGGCAACCAATCCCCAAGGGCGTGACGAACTTGTGCAACTTGGTAGCTTACGCCGCCTTAAGACCATCTACCACACCAACCGTCGCACGGCAGTGATGACAGCAAGATATGCAGCGATGAAAGAAGTCAGCGATACGCATCCTTATTGGCAGTATTCGGCGGTGCTAGACAGTCGCACTCGTGCCAGTCATGCGGCGCGTCATGGCGTAGTGTATCGGCATGATGACCCATTTTGGGCGCATTCGTTTCCGCCTAATGGCTATGGCTGTCGCTGCACGGTCAAGGCAGTGCGTGAATCGATGGTCGATACGGTGAGTGTCAGCGATGCCAATACCCAAAGCTTGGCTGATGATGGCTTTTTTCCTGCACCACTGGCCAGTCATTTGTTTGACAAGCTGTGGTATGACAAGGCAAGGGAGGTCTTTGGACAGCCAAAGGCACTATCGGTGATCGCTCAAGATATGGCAGACCCTGTGCGAGTGGCAGGGTTCTTGGCGTGGGTCAGACAGTTGCAAAATAGTAAGCAGTTACGGGGCAAAACTTATGGTGTAGGCTTGCTATCGGAAGCATCTTTATCAAGATTGGCAATGGAGTATGGTGTGAATAGCCAAGAGCTATCACCCGTGGTCGGATTAAAAGATACTGTTGTTGCTCGTAAAAAATATGATAGACATACCAAAAGTGGTGATGCCTTAGACATGACTGCACTGACAAAAATCATTTCAGACTTTGGCAAACCTGACCGTCAGCTATGGGATAGTAAAAACAAAACCATACTGCTTATTTATAAGACAATACAAGGCAAAACCATCAAACTGGCAGTCAAGCTAGATAAATCAGAAACACTCGTGGTCAGTGGCTATTATGTGGATGAAAGAGATATCGATGGGGGGTTGCGGGTGGATTTTATCAAAAAGTCCAATAAAAAAACCTTGCTGTTTCGCCTGAATCGAACAGGTTAAAGTCGCAGTTAGGAAAAATCCTAAGCTCACCACCCAGACTCCACGCCTGACCCCACAGCAAGGTATGCTTCATTATACCAAACTTAGGACAATTTGCAAATGCTGACCATTACCATCGATGATGCTGATGCCCTGAAAGGGCTCAATACCCTAATCAACAATGCCAAAGACAGCCATCGCATGATGAAGTCACTGGCAGAAGAACTAAAGACACTGACCACCGAGAACTTTGAATCGCAAAGCTTTGGCGGTCAAGGCTGGCAACCCAAAGCCTTTGGCAAGGGGCGTACGCTACAAGACACAGGCGAGCTGTCCGACAGCATCAGCACCAAAGCCACCAGTACCACCGCTCAAGTCGGCACCAATGTGGTGTATGCGCGCATTCATCACTTCGGTGGCACCATTCATGCCAAAAAAGCACCGTTTTTGATGTTCAAAACGCCATCGGGCTTTGCACGGGTGAAGTCTGTTACCATTCCATCACGGCCGTTTTTACCGGTATCGCCATCAGGACAGCTGCAGTCTGGTGCTGATAAGCGACTCATTGATACGGCTTTAGAAGCGCTGAAAAAGGGGCTGTAACTTCATCTCTTAAACGACTTTAAAAGACAAGACGAATTATTTATCCCACAATGGCTTATGTTTGTAAAAACTTAGGCCATTTTTTTATGCAAATCGAAATCTTTCGAGCAGGTAAACGCCTAGACGCCCACGGCAATGAGTTTGACATCACGGTGGAAAACTTACAGCAAGTGGTTGATAGCTACAACCCTGCCTATCATGAAGCGCCGATTGTCATCGGACACCCTAAGATGAACACCCCTGCATATGCGTGGGTGGAGTCGGTGAGCCTTGATGGCGAGACGCTCAAAGCGACACTCAAGCAGATTGACCCTGAATTTGGTGAGCTCGTCAAATCGGGTAAATACAAAAAAGTTTCAGCGTCATTTTATACCCCTGATAGCCCAAGCAATCCTGTCAAAGGCTCGTGGAGTCTGCGTCATGTGGGCTTTTTGGGTGCGATGCCACCTGCGGTCAAGGGGCTAAAAGAGCCGATCTTTGGCGATGATGAGACAGGCGTCATTGACTTTACTGAAGAGCCACAAGCGGATAAGCCATCGGATGAGCCTTCGCCAAGCGATGATGGCAAGCCTGATGCACAACCAAACCCACAACCAAACCATCCAATTAAAGGAGAAGATGTCATGACTGATGATGACAAAAAAGAACTGGAGGCCTTGCGTGCTGAAAATGCTCGCCTAAAAGCCGAAAAACTCACCGCTATGATGCAGGCTAAGCAAGCAGATAATGCCAGCTTCGCTGAAAAGCTCATCACCGATGGCAAGCTTGCCCCTGTGGTCAAGGATAAGGCATTGGATTTGCTCAATTCGGCATTGAGCGAAGATATGGCAAAACAAGGCAATCCTGAATTTAACGAAAATGACGGCATGGTGGCTAAGGTGAAGGACTTTTTGGCGGCACTGCCTACAGTCGTTGACATGGGCGAATTTGCCAAAGGTGCAACCGCTGGGGGTAATCGTGGCGGTCACTCTGGTGGTCTAAGCCATCATGAGCGAGCCTGCGCCCTAATGAAAGCGGAAAACATCAGCTATGAAGAAGCGGCACGATTGACCGCTTAGTCTGTGGCAATGATTAGAGTTTATTAATTTGGAGTAACCATGAGCTTACATCTCAAAAATCTACGAGAAAAAGACGAAGTCTTGAGCAAACTTGCCCAAGGCTATATGCAGGCAAACTACATCGGCGAGCAGGTGATGCCAGTCGTTTATACCGACAAAGAGGGCTTTAAGGTACCTGTATTTGGCAAAGGTGCGTATGTTGAATACGAAACCGAGCGCGCGGTGGGTGCAGCATCCAATGTCATCACCATGGATGGCCATAGCTATCTGCCTGTGGTACTAGACGAGCATGATTTGGCGGTGGGTGTGGATTATCGTGAAGCACACGAAAGCCTATTTGACATCAAAGCCAAAGCCGCTCGCCGTGCCACCACAGGCGTACAGCTACGCCAAGAAGTCGATATTGCACGCCTTGTGCAGTAATCTAGTGTCTATGCGGTGGGGCATACCAAAGATGCGACATCAGCCAAATGGAGCAGCGACGATACGGATGTACAAATCGATATCGACAACGCCAAAGAAGCGGTACGAGCCGCCTGTGGTGTCGCACCAAAAACCCTAGTGCTGGGCGGTGCGGTGTACTCAAAGCTACGCCAAAATGCCAAATTGCGTGCTTTGGTGAGCGATACCAAAAACAAGCCGCTGCTGCCGCTTGAGCTACTAAAAGAACTGCTAGAGCTAGATCACATCATCGTCGGTAATGCCGTCTCAAGTCCTGATGGGGTGCGAGCAACCACGGATATCTGGGGGAATTTTGCCAGTCTTATCGTGCGTCCTGACCAAGTATCTAGCGGTAATGACGAAGGTGTGCCAAGCTTTGGTTATACATTCCGCCGCCGTGGTATGCCAATGGTTGACCGCTATACCGAACTGGGCGGTAAGGTCGAATATGTCCGCTATACCGACATCCGCAAATCAGCTGTGGTGGGCTCAAACTGTGGCTATCTATTTACCAATGTTATCTAAGGGGGAGTTATGGCAAGTCCAACCAAAAACCAAACACTGACCACCACCGTCAAAACCACTGGCAAAATCATCAAAAATCGCTTTGTAACCGTACAAGGTTCGCAAGCGACCAGTGCTGATGGTGTACTAGGTGTCTCGATGTATGATGCCAATGAAAACCAAGCCCTAGCGGTAGAAGTGCTTGGCATTACGCTCATCCAAGCAGGGGGCAGTATCAGCGTGGGAGCAACCATCACGGCTGATGCTCAAGGCTGTGCTGTGGCAGGGTCGGGCAGTTTTATCGCACTAAGCGGTGGTGAAACTGGCGATCTGATCAAAGTACTACTACGCTAATTAAGGAGTTATTATGAAAGTCAAAACCACTATTGCACTCATCATCGATAATCAGCGTATCGAAGCAGGCAGTACCATCGATATCGATGATGCGACTTATCCAAGTATCGCTGCCTATGTGACGGTGCTTGAGTCTGATGCGCCAGTGGCAGAAGTGCGAGCTATCGAAGCCGAACCAGTGGAAGCCGAAGCTGAACCTGTCGAAGTCGAGACTGAACCTGTCGCAGAAGTAACCGAAGACAAACCAAAACGCAAACGAGCCTAAGATGTATCTGAGTCGTGATGATATGGTGGCACTGTGTAGTCTATCTGAGCTGATCCAGCTGTCTAAGGATGAGATGGGCTCACACTATGACTATCAAGCCACCGAGCCTGATTGGGTGCTGATTGATCGTGCCATCGAGTACGCCTGCCAAGTGGCGGACGGCTATCTGTCTGGTCGCTATGCGCTACCGCTCAAGCAGACACCGACGCTACTGATGCACTGGTGTGCTGACATCGCACGCTATCATCTGCACAAAAGACGCATCAATGCCAGTGAGCTGCCAAAGCCACTGCAAGCATCTTATGATGATGCCATCAAACTACTTAGCCAAGTACGAGATGGCAAGCTACACGATGAGCGGGGCGCATATCAGGTACGCTCTCGTGGCAAGGCTGATTGGAGTGGCTACTGATGCTATTGGCGATATTAAACGATCTGCGAGCGCATCTGCGAGCAAGCTTAAGCGACATTGAAGTGGATTTGTTCCCTGATCATCCTGCGTCTTATCGCTTCATCCACCCAAAGGCGGCGGTACTCATCGGCTATATCGGGGCGGATTATGATAAGCCACACGATACGCACGCCATCGTGCAGACTCGTCGGCTGAATTTTAGCATCACCATCTTTGGGCGTGGCGTGCATCACGATGCAGGCGCTATCGCAAAGATGGAGCGAGTGCGCTTAGCGTTGGCAGGCCATCGCCCAGTGCATTGCAATAAGATACATCTGGTCAGTGAGTGCTACTTATCCCAAGATGGCGGCGCTTGGCAATATGAGCTTAAAATCAGCACCGAAACCCAAAGCGTCGAAGCGGTGCAGGCGGATAATCGCCCACGGCTGACCCAAGTGCATGAACGCCGACAAGGCGAAGCACTCAACCCAAACTTAACCAAACTAGGAGAATGATATGGCAGCAGCCTTTCATCATGGTACCGAGACCATCCGTATCGACGGTGGCTCAAGTCCTGTCTATACCGTCAATGGTGCAATCACCGCCATCATCGGCACAGCGCCTATTGGTGCGGTCAATGAGATTATTCTGGCACAAACCAAAAAAGATTTCGCTAAATTTGGTGGTGAGCTGACCGCCAAAGGCTTTAGCATCCCAGATGCCGCACACATCTGGACTCGTTATGGATCAGGTCTTGCTTATGTCATCAATGTCTGCGACCCAGATAAGCATAAAACCCAAGTGTCTGATGAAGTGCTGGTGGTCGATGACAATACTTTGACTGCAGCCACCGTCTATCCTGCCATCCAAACGCTACAAATCACTGATAATGCAGCAACGCTCAACGATGGCGTGGATTATACCGCTAATCTATTGACCGGTGAAATCACCTTTAAAAACCGTCCAACCGCACCGACGGCAACTTATACCTATACCGACCCGACCAAAGTGACAGAAAGCGACATTTTGGGTGGCTTTGTCTCAAGTACAGGTAAACGCACAGGCTTGGAGCTTTTGACCGAAGGCTTTGGTAAATTTGGGGCGGATGCTAAGATTTTGGTGATGCCTGAATTTGATCAGACAGCCACCGCAGCATCAGCGCTCATCAGCATGGCGGATAAACTAAACGCCATCGCCTATGTCCAAGCACCAAAAGGTACCAGCCTATCGGCAGCGCTACAAGGTCGTGGTCCAAGCGGTGAGATTAATTTCAACACCTTATCCGACCGTGCGATGCTGTGCTATCCGCATGTTGTGGGTATTCTTGGTGCAGAAAGCTTGGCGGTGCATCTGGCTGGTCTGCGCATGCAGGTGGATGTCGAAAAAGGCTACTGGCATTCGACTTCTAACCATGAGCTACAAGGCGTCATCGGTATGGAAGTGGGGCTGACAGCACGCATCGATGACCCACAATCAGAGACCAGCCGCCTAAATGAAAAGGGCATCACCACGGTATTTAACAGCTATGGCACAGGCTTTCGAGCGTGGGGCAACCGCTTGGCGTGTTTCCCAACCACAAGCCACATCAAAAACTTTGAAGTGGCACAACGCACAGGCGATATCATTGATGAATCGATTCGTCAGTTTGAACTGCAATACATCGACCGTCCAATCGATGATGCGCTGATTGACAGTCTCATCGAAGGCATCCGCACTTATCTTGGGACGCTCAAATCCATCGTCGGCTATTCGGTGAGCCTAGATTATGATTATGACTTGGTCGATGCCTTTAGCAAAGGGCAAGTGCCAATCGTCTATGACCACACCCCAAAACTGCCAGCTGAACGCATCACCAACACCAGTGTGATGACGCGTAAGTATCTGGTCAACTTGGCTAAAGGAGTGAACTGATGCAAGTTAATGTGATTTATAATGCCAATGTCTATATCAACGGCAACAATCTGTTGGGTCAAGCCCAAGAAATCAAGCTGCCTGATGTGGAAATTTCCCAAGATGAATATAAGGGTCTTGGTCTGGTCGGCACGATTAAACTGCCATCAGGCGTAGAAGCACTCGAAGGGGAAATCACTTGGAACAGCTTTTATGAAGATGCGTTTAAGATGGCATATCATCCGTTCAAGGCGGTGCAAATCATGGTGCGTGCCGATATCCAAAAGCACGACGCACAAGGCTTGGCGGCAGAAGTTCCACTGGTGACCATTCTGACGGGTAATTTCAGCAAAAATCCACTGGGTAGCTATAAGCCCAAAGAACGTGCTGAATTTGCCAGCACCTTTCAGGCGCATGAAGTGCGTCAGCTGATCGATGGTAAAGAAGTGCTGTATTTTAATGCCTTTAAGAACGAGTATCGTGTCAATGGCACAGATGCACTGGCAAACTTCCGCCGAGTGGTTGGGGCGTAACTGACCGATAACTAAAGAAAAAGCCGATCTTAATTAGATTGGCTTTTTTTGTTCATCATCGGCTGCATGATTAAAATCATCAAACATATCATGATTAAAATATGAAATGCTTTCAATTTCGCTCATTTTGATGCTGATGAGAAAGTCTGAGAGGGTGTGCTGTACGGCGTTTTCGCCATGAATGGCATCGAGTAGCCCATGTTTTTGGTACACAGTACTGTAATTGCAATCAAAGCTAATCTTGAGCGTATCTTTGTCACGATAACCACTAAGCTGTGGAATAATGGCTAGATTGTCAAAGTTCAACTGTTCAAACTGCTCGCTGTACACAGTTCCGATGTACACTTTGCGTGATTTTAGAGATATTTTGACAGGTATTTGACGGTCCATAGCAGTCAAAATAACATTAAGTGTGCTGTCGTAAGTTTTGATCGTCTCTATGTCTTTACGCTTGTTTGCGGGTGTGGCATCACTGGGTGAGAAAAATGTAAAAACCACTAAAAGCAGTAAGGGCTTGAGATGGCGAATGCCAAGATATTCTGCCATAAATTGGGATCTTAGCCAGTCATAGGTGTTATCTTGCCAGCTGGTATCATAACCAATCAAGGCGGCAATTTTGTCAAGTATCGCCAAAAAGCCCAGAGAAATCAGTAGGAGGATGGTAAGAAAGCAGGCGGTCTGAATAATCCAAGAAATACCCACTCGACCTAAGATGGCATAGGACTCCCAACCTGTACTGCGTTTTAATAAGGCTTTTTGAGCAGGAAGGGCATCGATATAACGATGCCCAATGATTAATATCCAAAATACAAATAAGACAGCTAGCACTGGTTAGCTCTTTTGATTGACTTTGATGGTGGCAAAAAAAGCGATTTGATCGGCAAGCTTTTGGCGAGCGTGTGGATTGCTATAATCGACACGAGCGACACCATCTTTATCAATCATCAAAAAGCCGTTTTCGCTTTTAGCAGGATTGTTGCGGTCTTTGAACGCATGAAATCGGTCGGTGACAAGCCATCGCCATAACGCCTTTAGATGCTGCAACATACAAACTCCGATTTTTTTAAGCGACCTATGTGGTCATGGATACCTTTATGGTAGCGATTCAGCCGGTAAATGTCAATAGTTGTGCCAAGCTGTCAATCTGTATTTTTAAACCACTTTAAAAGACAAGCCCTGCATTATCCGCCTACAATGCACCTAGAATCAACCTAGGTGCATTTTTATTAGGAGCATACCATGACAACTGCACACAACCCAACCCACACCATCCAAGAACAGCTTGGCAGTCATATCAGCATTCAGCTTGATTATCCGATCACTGACGGACATGGTAAGCAGATCACCGAAATCACCATTCGCCGCCCAAAGGTGAAGGATTTACGCAAAGTTGCACATGAGTCAAAAGGTCGCGAAGATACGCCTAGCATTGAGATGGAAATTTCTATGCTAAGCCGACTAACCGATCTTTTGCCTGAAGATTTGGATGCTTTGGATATGGCGGACTATACCAAAATTCAAGAAAAAGCACAGGAAATGATGGGAAAGCCGACATCGCAAGCCTAGATAATGCACTGGCGGACTTGGCTTGGTGGTTTGGTTTTTAACCATCCGAGCTTGAAAATCTGACTGTGGCGGATGTGGAGCGCTGGCTTGCCCAAGCCAATCGGCAAATCAAAGCTGGCTATCAAAAAACCGCCTTGTAAGGGGCGGTTTTGGTTATGTGGGCTAAGTGCTGACTCAGGACTCTTTAATAAAGCAAGCCAAGATGCTAAAAATGATAGCAAGGCAAGCACCAACCAGTCCACCAAGAGCGGCACCGCCAAGTGAAAACATACCTATGAATAACATCGCAAGGGGTAAGCCAACAACAAAGCCAACCAAGCTTGATGTCAGCACGGGTATATAGTCAATGCCAAGAGAGCCGATGACATAAATAGCCATGGCAACAGCTCCAAATTTGGCACCAAGACCGATGAGAAACTCTGCTGAGTTTAGGGTGGAGTGATACAGAAATTGGCGGATGATTGGCACGGAATTCTCCTTATCATATAACAGTATCATAATATAGAGTGAAGTTTATGGCAAGTGATTTAGTAGTTGCTCTCACGATTACCGCTGCACTGGGTGCAGGTTTCCATGCGGCATTTAGTCAAGCGGAAAAGGTAGGCAAGAAACTGGGTGATGGCTTAAAACAAGCAAGCAAAGATAATTTTAAGCTTGGTGAACAAATTGAAAAAATGACCAAAAAACAGTCAGGGTTGTTGGAAAAAATCAACAGTTCTGGCGGTGCTAGTCAAAGAAAGCTTGATGGTATGTATCGCCGATATTCACAAATGGGCACGGCAATTGCTAAGCTAAAACAAAAACAAGAACAATATACAAACGCCATCAGCAAATCCGAAAAAGCCCAAAAGAATCTCAATGATGCGATTAATAGAAGAGATAGTTTGCGTGCACAGCGTGATGCTACCAAGTCTGACCTGATGGATTCAGCGGCAACCACGATGGCGATTGCTGCACCTATTGGCAAGGCTGTCAAAACCTTTATGGAAGGAGAAGATGCTGCGGCAAATCTAAAAATCGCCATGATGAAAGCGGATGGGACTTTTGGGGAATTTGACAAAATCAGTAAAATTGCTGATGAACTTGGCAATACCTTACCAGGTACAAGCAAAGATTTCTATGCATTGGCTCAATCTCTGAAACAGCAAGGTCTGTCAGATCAAGCATTGACAGGTGGTGCGTTCAAAACAGCAGCTGAACTTAATGTGTTGTTTGATATGGATCAGGCAACAGGTGGTGAGTTCTTGGCTAAGTTTATGGAATCGCATGGCTTGAAAGAGCATGAGCTTGGTGCAGCGGCTGATGCATTGCAGCGTGCAAGATATGCATCAGGTCTTGACCCAAGGCAGATGCTAGATGCAATGAAATACTATGCTCCGACGGCAAATACACTTGGATTGACAGGGCTTGATAACACCAAAAAGATTCTTGCCATGGAAACGATGGCGGCTAAAAAAGGCATGGAAGGTTCAGTTTTTGGTATGGCATTTGAAGATTTTATGGGCATGCTAAGTAAAGGTCCAAAAATGATTGAGTCTGCCAAAAAGGGCATGAAGGCTGAATCTCGACGAATGCTAGAAGAATCTGGCGTCAAAATGGAATTTTATGACGAAAAAGGAACGCTTAAAAGTATTGATAATATCATGACGGAGCTTGATAAGCTTGAAAAGGTGCGTGAAAAATTTGGTGATGAAGGCGTGCTTGCCGTTACTAAAGATTTGTTTGGGGATTCAGGCGGTCGTTTGGCGGCTATTTTGTCAGAAAATGGCAAAGAAGGCTTGGCAAAAACCCTGAAAGAAATGGAGGAACAGGCGTCACTCCAAGAGCGAATTAATGTTAAAACCAGAACACTCAGTTCAATTTTAGAATCATTGCAAGGTGTTTGGTCAACGGCAGTAGGGGCATTTGGTGAAGCGTTTGCTGATGACATAAAATCCGCATCCAAATGGGCAATGGATTTTATTGATAATTCTATCACACCTTGGATTAAAGAAAATCAAACCTTGGTTAAAACGATTTCTTTGGTAGTTTTGGGTATTTCAGCAGTTGCAACCGCAGGACTTGCCTTAAAATTCGTGTTCTTGGGTTTGGCAGCAGCAATAAATACCGTACTCATGCCATTTAAGATATTTAAAGCAGCCAAAGCCGCTCACGAGTTGGCTGTGCTCAATGGTAAAACCACGTTACTGACTCGTGCTGTCGGTATGCTAAAAGGGGCGTTTGCATGGCTTAAAGGCTTATCTTTTGGCAAGCTATTCGGCTTTTTAAAATCCATCCCCTTAAACCCGCTCAAAGCCCTGCCAATGCTATTTGGTGCGGCTAAAGGGGCGATTTTTGGCATCGTGGGAGCGCTTAAGGCATTTACGATGGCAGCACTCACCAGTCCGATTACTTGGCTTGTGGTGGGGGCACTGCTGCTTTATAAATTTTGGAATCCCATCAAAGCCTTTTTTGCAGGGATTTGGGATAGTATCAGTGCCGCTGCTGCGCCGATTATGCCGATATTTAGTGCTATTGGCAATGCGATTAAGCCTGCCTTGGATTGGCTTGGGCAGTTTTTTAATCTGACTCAAGTGGGCGAAGGCAACGTACGCAGTCTAGGGCAGACAGTGGGCGGATTTTTAGTTGGTGCATTTATGGCATTGACCGCACCCATTCGTACCGTCTGGCAAGTTGCCAAATTTGTCTGGGATAGTCTAACAGGCTTATTCAGCGGTGAGATCAGCGTCGGTGATATTTTTGGGGGCTTTAGCCGTGCGTGGGAAGGCTTTCTCACCAAAATCGAAGGGTGGAAAGCCAAGGCATCTGAGCTGTGGAATAGCTTTACCAGTCTATTCAAAGGTGGTGGTGATAAAGCGGTCGGTGGAGCTGTCGGCGGTGCAGGTGGCGGTGGCTTTTGGTCGTCATTGACTAGTGGTCTAGAATCTGCACGCCAAACCATCAGTGAAAAGGCAGGCGGTCTGTGGGACAGTGCCAAAGCCAAATTTGACGAAGCCAAAGGCACGCTCACCACCAAAGCGTCTGAAATCTGGTCATCTGTCACCAATGTACTCAATGGGGCAAATGGGGTCAATATCGGCGCTATCATCGCTCAGACGGTGAGTGGTGCGGTGTCTGCCATCAGCGGTGCAGCAACCACCATCAGCGGTGTGCTATCGGCGATGGTGCAGGGCATGAGCGGGGCGTTTGTGGCGATTTTCCCTGTGATTAGCACGGCTTTTAGCGGTATGGCTGCGGTGGCATCGGCAGGGGTGGCGAGCCTAACTGCGGTGGTGATGGCAGGCTTTGCAGTGATGCGTGTACAGGTGGCGAGTGGCTGGCAGTCGCTCGGTGCTGCAATGAGCGGCAATCCAATGCTGGTACGCCTACAGATGGCAATGGGGCAATGTATCGCCTATCTGGGCGGTGTCCAAGGGCGATTCTATGCCATCGGTCTGAATATCTCGCAGGGCTTGGCTCGGGGGATTGAGTCGGGGATTGGGCGTGTGCGAGCAGCAACGGTCAAACTGGCACAAGAAGTGGATAAAACCACTCGATTGCAGATGAAAATCAAATCGCCTAGCCGTGTGATGATGGCGCTAGGTGGCTTTGTGTCAGCAGGTTTGGCGGTGGGTATCGCCAAAGGGGGTAGCAAGCCTATCCAAGCCATCGGCCGTGTCGCAAAAGGCGTCACCGCAGGCCTTGGCGAAAAAATGGGCGATCTATCCGCTGTGGTATCGACCACGACCAGCGCTCATCAAGCACGCATGGCAGGCGTGGGCAATGGTGCCAATGGTAATATCACCATCTATTATCAGCCGACCATCACCGCTGATGGTCAAAATCGCCATGGCATCGAGCAGCTGCTCAAGCTGTCACAGCGTGAGTTTGAAAAAATGTTCCAAAAAATGATGCAAGACAGACAACGGAGAGCCTACTGATGTATGCAATGCTGGGTGAAATTCCTTTCGAGATGACTGACGGCTTTACGGCGCTATCACTGCGCCATGAAGCGCGCTTTGCTTATCATGATGTCATCGCCGCCAAGCCACGCACCCAAAGCCTAGGGCATAAGCTCGATAAGCTTGAGTTTGAGCTCAGATTGCACTGGCGTCTGGGTGATGTCGGTGGTCAATATGCTGCCTTGGTACAAGCACAAAAATCACAGCAAGCACAAGCACTGGTGACAGGCTCTGGGCAGATGATGGGATTTTTTTGTATCAATCAGCTGTCTGTCACGGCCACGGCAACCAACGATACCGGTGATGTCATCGCCATGGATATCAGTGTCGATCTGACCGAATATGCCGGTGATTCCAATGCACCCAATGATGCACCAGCCATCGTATCAGCGGACTCTGCGCCACTGCTGTCTATGCGTGATGACAGTATCAACGCGCCGATAGACATCGAGACAGCGAGCATGATGGCAGATGTCGGTGCATGGCGGCGCACGGGTGGTCTGTTAGATGGGATATTGACACGGCTGGACTTGCTCAAGCAGACCAATGACCCTTTGGTCATCTCGGGTATCTTATCCGATGTCATCAAAGATGGCAGTGCGGCGGTGGGCTTACTGGGTAATCTGTCCATGCTGTCAGCGTATCAGTCATCACTGCTTGGGGCAGCTGGCATGGGCGAACGCATCAGCAGTGCCATGTCATCGGTGAATCTTGCCATCGGTGCTGCCAAAGGTGGGGATATCATGGGTGTGCGCCAAGCCATCTATGATGCCCAAGGCACGATGGGCGCTGCACAAAAGGTGGTCAGTGGCATCACCGCCAAGATCGCCGCCAAAAAACCACTGAAGCTACCACGACTGCCACGATTGTCACGATAGGGGGATAGATGAACCAAAGCGTACTCAAGCACATCACCAGTGATGGCGAGCGGTGGGATAGCATCGCCCATCGCTACTATGGTCAAGCAGGCATGATGGGACTGCTGATTGATGCCAATCCGCATCTGCCTATCACTGAAGTATTCACCGCAGGGCAGACGGTGTTTGTCCCTATCATCAAACAGCCCACCAATAAGAGCAGATTACCCCCATGGATGCAGTAACCCAACGCGTGTATCAGCCATTATTTACGCTGATTTATGAACAAAAAGACATCACCCATGCCATCACACCGTATCTGATTGACCTAAGTTATCGGGATTTTCTCGATGGCCAAGCTGATGAAGTGGAAGTCAGCCTAGAAGATACCGATAGGGCTTGGCTGTATGACTGGTACCCTGATGCTGGAGATGGCATTGAGCTGTCACTGGCTGATGAGATGGGGCAGATGCTGCCCATGGGACGATTTGAGATTACCGAGATCGAATACCGCTATCCGCCATCGGTCATCAGCATCAAAGCACTGTCAGCAGGACCGAGCAAAGCACGGCGTACCAATCAGCCCAAGCCCTACACCAAGACCACCTTGGCAGCCATCATCCGTGAAGTGGCAGGTCGGCTCAATCTATCCATCACAGGGCAAATCCGTGATGTCAAGATTGACAGCGTGACGCAGTATCAAGAGCGGGATATGGAGTTTTTGGCACGCCTGGCAGCGACTTTTGGGCATAGTTTTAAGATGGTCAATGAGACCTTGGTATTTTATGACAATCAAGCGCTGGGCGATCGGGATGCTGTGGCTCGCATCGATAAGACAGCGGTGATTGAGATGTCATTTAAGGATCTGATCAAAGATGTGCCCAATGAAGTCACGGTCAGCAGTCACAACACCAAGGATAACACCACCAAGACCGCTAAAAAGACAGTCAAACCCAAGCGTGGCAAGGGCAAAAAAGCCACCACCGATACCCTAAAAATCACCGCACCCAATAACGCCACCCAAGATGAAGTCAATGCGATGGCGGATGCACACGCCAAAAAGAGCGAAGATGAACAAATCGCAGCTGAAATCAGCCTAACGGGCAACCCGCTACTGGTGGCAGGACAGGTGGTGATGCTTGAACAGATGGGAAAATTTAGCAGTAAATATCTCATCAAAGAAGCCAAGCATGAGCTGTCGGTATCTGGCTATACCACAGACATCGAGCTTAGAATGCTTGAGTATATCGACCCGATGATGAGTCAAACCACCCAATCGCCAAATGATGAGCCAAGTACGGAGTCAGTATGAATTATCAAGATAATAATTTCACCGCAAGCCTACAATACGGCAAAGTGTCCGCCATCGATGCCACCACGCACAGTGTCAAGGTGGATCTGCCTGCGCTTGAGAGCATGACCACACACTGGCTACCAGTGATTACGCTTGGGGCGTATGCCAATCAGTTCTATGCACTGCCTGACATCGGCACGCTCGTGGTGTGTCTGATGAATGCCACAGGCGATGGCGGTGTGGTACTCGGTGGCATCTACAGCGACATCGATACACCACCGGCCAATAGCGAAAATATCTGGATGAAAAAGTTCAAGAATGGCACCATTATCAGCCATGACCGTACTAGCGGTGCGGTGGTGGTGCAGACCAGTGGTGCGGTGACTGTCACAGCAAGCAGTGTCACCGTCAATGCACCAGCCATCACGCTCAATGGTGATGTCACTGTCACTGGCGCGATGAGCGTCTTAGGGGCGGTCAGCGTCGCACAGACTGTCAGTGCCACAGGGGGTGTGACTGGGGCAGGCGTGAGTCTATCGACGCATACGCATGGTGGCGTGGAGAGTGGCAGTAAGCGCACGAGTGGGCCTGCTTAGGTCTTGAAACTGCATAATTTGCATTTTCGCTAAAAAAAGTTACAATAATGCAATATTTACAGTTGAGAGCTGACATGGAATTAATCTATCCTTTGGTTCTGATATCAATTTGGTTTGTTACTGCTCATACACTAAAGAAGCGTGGAAAATCTTTTGCTATTAGAAATATTATTGCATTCTTTCTGTCCGTTGTTGTTTCGACAGCGACCATAATGGCATTGGGTGCTGTTGGGGCATCCATTTCTGTTGTTTTAATCTTAATGATTCTTGGCTTATTGCTCGTGATTGGTAGCGAAAAGAATCTGCAGGATGAAAAGTTAAAAGCGGAAAATGAGCGCCTTCAACAAGAATATGAGCGAGCAAAACCATATTTGCAGATTGCAGATGCAGAATTAGAGGCGAAAAACATTCTCACTCAGGCTCAAGAAGATGCCAGTCAAATTAAGCAAAATGCAGAGATGTTGGCAGAAAAGTTGGGTTTGGATGCAAAGTCGGAGTATGAAGCTGCCAAACATGAAGCGGAGGCTTACAAAAATGAGCAATTTGCAAGAGTGGATCAAGAGATTTTGGATTTGGCTGGCAGTAAGGAGTCTTTACAAGATCAAATCATAGAATCTAAGGAATTATTAATCGCCATAGAAAACCAAATTAATGGCTATGGTGATGAATGGGTTGTGCCACCGCCGTCATTTATTGATGAGCTTGCCGAAGAATATAGCTTTAAGGAGGTTGGGGAACTTCTTAAGAATTTGCGCCACGAAACACGCATGATGATTAAAACAGACATGGCAGCAGATTGTGATTATGTGGAACCGCAACGCCGAGAAACGGCAATGAGATTTGTCATTGATGCCTATAACGGTAAGATTGATACCATTCTTGCTAAAGCAAAAACAGAGAATTATGGTGTACTTAAGCAACAAATGCAGGACGCTTTTATCTTGGTTAATTCTAACGGCAGGGCTTTTAGAAATGCCAGAATCACCAGGTCATTCCATCTAAAACGCCAAAAAGAGTTGGAATATATTATCGCCATTAACCAAATCAAATTGGCAGAAAGGGAAGAGCAGCGCCGCATCCGAGAGCAGATCCGCGAAGAAGAAAAAGCTGCTCGTGAATATGAAAGAGCGATAAAAGAAGCCAAACGCGAAGAAGAAATTATCGCAAAAGCCATCGCCAAAAAACAAGCGGAAATGGAAGCGGCAAATGCCATTGAACGCGCTGCATTGGAATCACAGCTTGCAGAATTGCATGCCAAGTATATCGAAGCTGAAGCCAAAAACCAAAGAGCGTTATCAATGGCACAGCAGACCAAATCAGGGCATGTGTATGTCATTAGTAATATCGGATCTTTTGGTGAAGATGTATTCAAGATTGGTATGACTCGCAGGCTTGAGCCACATGATCGTATTCGTGAGCTTGGCGATGCCAGTGTGCCCTTTGCTTTTGATGTTCATGCAATGATTTATAGCGATAATGCGCCAGCGCTGGAATATGAGTTGCATAAATTAATGCAAGATAATCAAGTAAATAAAGTTAACTCAAGAAAAGAGTTCTTTCGGGTGCCGCTAAGTGAAATCAAGGCGCACATCCAAAGAATGGGTCTTGAGGTTCATTGGACTTTGACTGCTGAAGCTGCAGAATATAGACAAACTCAAGCAATGGAAAGAATGGGTGTGAAAGCCAATATTCTTGATAGTGCTGAAGGATTGGATGACCAAAAAAGCATCAAGCAAAAACGCCTAGCGTAATTCACTAGGCGTTTTTTTCATTTCTTTTTCTTGGTTGGGCAACCTTTACCACTGCCACCTGGTAGGCAGTCGCAGGCTCTGCCATCACCATCACGGTCTAGGCTTTTCCAGCCTGTTTGACCTGACTTCTTGAGTTTGTCATGATGGGCTTGTGCTTCTTGGTGCGTCTTGAAATCTGAACACTTTTTGGCAGCAAAAGCAGGCTGTGCGATGGCAAGTAGGGCGATCGGGAGTAGGATGTGAGATAGTTTCATGATGGTGTCCTTTATTCAGCGACTGGTGATACCATTATATGATAACAATAAGCAATAATAATGTAACATTATATGCGCATAGATTCAAGGGGTGATGGATTTATTATTCAATATCTTTACATGAAGGGGGTTTTATTGTATATTAATTATAGAGCCTCGAAAACTCTGTGTAAGCGTTATCCACAAGCGTCATCTGTGGCATTTTTATGTCTAAAAAGACAACTCTTTGCATATCCTTAGTTAATCTGTTTAAGATTATGCCGAGAGGGCGATAGTCATACAATACCGAAAGGAAAAGCTATCCGCCGTGCTTACAGCGGTTTCGAGCCTCTTGGCACCCTATTTAGGGTAACTTTAATCGAAAAAATGTAAGGGGTTCTTCATGAACTTAATCATCTCTAATCAAGCTATTTCTACATACAACGGCTTATTTTCTCTTAATGATTTGCATAAAGTGAGTGGTGGTGCAAGCAAGCATCAACCATCAAACTTCATGCGCAACGCCGAAACACAAGAACTGATTAAAGAAATTGAACTCGAAAAATCAAACTCATCAAATTTGATGAGTAGTGCTAACTGTGCAAATTTGCACAGTTTAAAAATTAAACAAATTGCAGTTATCGCAATGGAAGGCAAAAAAGGTGGCACATATGTTTGTCGTGAACTTGTTTATCGCTATGCCATGTGGATAAGTGCCAAATTCTCTTTGATGGTCATCCGTGCATTTGATGCATTAAATACAGGAGCTATTCCTGCGTTGGCACACCACACCATCAGCATTGAACAACAAGCCCAAATCCAAAAAGCGGTCAAAGCCAAGTGCCAGAGCAATAAATTACACTATCAAGCCTTGTATCACCATTTGTATGATAAATTTGGTGTCAAAAGCTATAAGGATATATTAGCGGTGGACTTTGAGCAGGCATTGGCATTTATTTATGAATATGCATTTTGCCACAATCGCAATATTAATTTTGCATATAACTGCACCAGTGAAAGCATCTATCAGAATATCAAATCGCAAGAACAGCTCGATCATATGCTGACACTGATGCAATCGATGGTGAATAGCATTGGCGAGATGCAAGCTCGGCTCAAAAAGCAAGACCATCTGCTCAGATCCAGTCAGCAACTGCTAAAATAATCCCTTGTCGGTCACAAAATACCCTGCTCATCTGATGGTGAGTGGGGTATTGGTGCTTGTTTTTCGTTTTCTTAAACTCCTTTAAAAGACACCCATCCCAAACCCTGCCACAATAGCCCAAAATACCAAGTTGGGCACTTTATGAGCAACTCTCGACACTGGCAACTGTCCGCTGACGGCACGACACACCGTGACGCTGATGACATCGCTCGCTGTATCCAAATCATACTCACCACTCGCCGTGGCTCTGATGTCACTCGTCCTACCTTTGGCTCGGGTCATCTGGACTATATCGATGCGCCCACCGATGTGCTGATCCCTAATATGGTGCGTGAAATTCACCTAGCCATCGGTACTTGGGAGAAACGCGCCGTCATCAAAGACATTTATTTCACAGGTCAAGCACCGCATCTGACGATGAGTATCGAATGGGTGGTGGCTGACCAAGTGGCAGGTGAGATTTATAAGACACAACTGGAGCTGTAATGCCGACTCGCACTGAGATTAAGGTGGTGGATGATGATATTGAGACCATCACCAGTGACATCATCAAAGACTATGAAGCACGCACAGGTAAGGTGCTACAGCCTGCGCATATCGAACGGCTGATCATCAATACCTTTGCCTATCGTGAGATGCTACTGCGTAAACAGGTCAATGAAGCCTATCGCCAGCAGCATATCCGCTATGCCACAGGCTTGATGCTCGATGTGGCAGGCGATGACTTTGGTACGCCACGCCTACAAGCGACGGCTGCTACGGTGACACTACAATTCACCCGTGAAAAAGACTATCCAAAGACAGTACACATCGATGCAGGCACACAGGTGGCGGTGGGTAATCTGACCTTTTCGACCACGGATGCCATCGCCTTGACCGATGATATCCTTGTCAATGTCACTGCCGTCTGCGATACGGCGGGTGAAGTGGGCAATGGCTATCAAATCGGTCAAATCAGCCGTCTTATTAAACCGATGCGTGCCACCGTGCGTAATATCAACGCATCATCACATGGCTCTGATATCGAAAATGATGAGAAATATCGTGAGCGGATTTTGCTTGCCTTTGAGCGGTTCAGTAACGCAGGCCCAAAAGATGCCTATGCTTATCATGCACGCCGTGTCCCACCGCAGATTATCGATGTGCATGTGGATAATGCACGCACGACGAATGGGCGAGCGATCGGCGGTACGGTCGTGGTATCGCTATTTACTCGTACCATGCCACCGTCATCGGCACTGATAAGCCAAGTCACTGCGGCACTCAATGATCAAAAGGTGCGCCCACTGTGCGATACCGTGACTGTGGCAGCTGCCAAGGTGATCGACTACACGCTGAATGCCGAGCTGACTATCTTTGTCGGTGAGAATGCGGACGCCATCATTGCCGCTGCCAAAATGGCGTTTGATGCGTACATCACCACACAAAGAGCAAGGCTGGGCGTGGATATCGTACCGCTAAACATCGCTCGTGTGCTACAGGTGGCAGGCGTGTACGATGTCAAGCTGATCAGCCCAAGCCACATCATCGTACCACCGAATAGCGTAGCAGTCCCAAAGAGTATCAGCATCACGGTCAGGGAGCAGGCAGATGGTTGATTATGCTGAAGTCATCGAAAAAGAGCCATTGTTTCGTGCATTGGCTGATATTGGGCTAAGGCTAGGCGAGTTGGATGTTGATGCACTGTTGCCACGGCTGATTGACTTTGTGCCTGATAGTCACTTGCCACTGTTGGCAGAATCCATGAGCGTGATGGGCTTTGATGGCTGGTATCTGGCCGAAAATGATGACGCACGGCGCACACTAATTACCCATGCTTATGAATTGCACCGCTACAAGGGCACAAGCTATGCCATCAGACAGCTGTTTTATCGGCTTGGTTTTGGGGAAGTGGATATCGATGAAGGGCTAACCGCTCGCAGCTATCAGCTCAACTACGCCATTCCTGATAATGAAAAGTGGGCGCATTATGCGGTGCGACTATCCACCCCTGTGACCAATGAGCAGGCATCACGCATCCGTCAGATGCTCGACGCCTTTGCACCTGCTCGCTGTGTGTTGGCAGTACTCGACTATAAGGCAGCACCGATTCGATATAACAATAAAGCAAAATATGATGGTTCATATAACCATGGTTCAGCGTAATAAGGTTTAAGATATGGCAAATTTAAGCGAACAAAGCATCTGGGAAACCGGTGTTTATCAAATTGAAGAAAACGACCCTGTGCATGGTGGGGCGAATGGCATCACCAACCGACCAACCAAACAACTGGCGAACCGCACGGTATGACTCAAGAATGAATTGGCATCATCAGTGCAAGCCATCAATGCCAATCTAGCTAATCTATCCACCAACAAAGCGGATAAAACGCTTAATTTGGTAGCAGGCAACGGCTTAACCGGTGGCGGTACACTACAAGCCAGCCGTACCGTAGCACTTGGCACGCCAAGCCAAATCACGGCAAGCACAACAAACAGCGTCACAGCGACAAGCCACACGCACGCCATCGATAAAGCAAGTACTACAGTAGCTGGCGTTGTGCAACTTAATGACACGCTAACAAGTACAGCCACCAATCAAGCTTTGACGGCTGCGCAAGGCAAGGTGTTAAAGGATGGTTTGGATGGCTTAACCACATCTAAAGCCGACAAAACCACAAACCTAACAGCTGGTAACGGCTTGACCGGTGGTGGCAATCTGTCCGCCAGCCGTACCGTAGCACTTGGCACGCCAAGCCAAATCACAGCGACAAGCACCAATGGTGTTACAGCAACCAGCCACACCCATGCTATTGATAAAGCAAGTACAACAAGACAAGGCGTTGTACAGCTCAATGATACGCTTGCAAGCACGGCAGCAGATCAGGCATTGACGACCAATCAGAGTAAGGTGCTGAATGACAAGATTGACAACAAAGATAGTCTTAAGACGATCAATTATTTGGACGATAAAAGCTCTAATTATCAGCTGACTGGCTTCTATCGCGGCAATTCACAACCGATTGACGGTATTAATACTTCATCTCTTGAGATATACATTACACACCCTAGCTTCCCTGGTAATGTGTACGCACGTGGAATTGGATTTGATTATGGATCAAGCTTTGATCTATATAGCCATGCGTGGAGTCCGCAGGGCGTGCATCTTGGCCGAAAAAAGATTTTGACCGAAGAAAATGGCGTGCAAAAATCTGGCGATGTAATGACGGGTGTGCTAACGCTTAATAATCAAAGATGGCCGAGAGTAGTACTTGCATCAAGTAATGGTCCACAAGCGCTGCTGCTTGAAAGTGGCGGTACGGATGGTACGCATTGTCTGGCTGTTAGACCACATGAAAGCGGTGAGGCTGTAGGTAGCAATATCGCAAGATTTAACCTGCCGACAGTTACAGGTACCAAAACCATAGCGGTCGAAGACGGCAATATTGCCACCGCCACCAAACTCCAAACCGCCCGAACCATCAATGGCGTGGCGTTTGATGGTACGCAAAATATCACGATTCATGATAATACCAAGCTTGCCAGCAATGCCAACGCCGTCAGCGCATCACGCCTAGCGACAGCACGCACGATCAGCCTAACTGGTGCGGTGACCGGCTCGGTAAGATTTGACGGTTCGGCGAATGTGAGTATTGACACAGCTGATGATAACAGTATCGGTTTGGTTGCCTTTTTTGCGATGACATCCGCCCCAAATGGCTGGCTTAAAGCGAATGGTGCCGCTGTATCGCGCACAACATACGCCAAATTATTCGCCAAAATCGGCACAACATTTGGTGCAGGTGATGGGCGTACGACATTTAATTTGCCTGATTTGCGAGGTGAGTTTATTCGTGGCTTTGATGATGCTCGTGGTATTGATACCGAGCGAACTTTTGGCAGTATGCAGAGTGACGCCATTCGCAATATTACAGGATCGATGTCATTTATAGAGATGATGAGCAATGATGCAGCGACTGGCGTATTTAGTAAAACTAACGTTTCTTACGCACCAAGATCATACCGAAACAGTGGTGGCGGTAATCATTATACGATGGAGTTTAATGCAGCAACACAAGTACCAACTGCCAACGAAAACCGCCCACGCAATATCGCATTATTAGCTTGTATCAAATTTTAAGGAGTGATGATGACTTATCCAGCCACCAAATCCGTCGTACAACTTGACAAAGATGGTCTTTATATTGGACAGACCATTGCTGATTTATCGCCATTAGAATCGGATGAAGGTGTTTATTTATTGCCAACCAATGCTATTGATGTTGCACCGCCAGAGCTGACTGATAGTCAATCAGCAAAATGGACAGGTAGTGATTGGCAATACTTACCCGACTATCGTGGTCAAACCGCCTATCGCACTACCGATGGCACGAGTGTCATCATTGACCAAGTCGGTGCGTTAGCAGATGATCTAACGCTACTTAAGCCAATGCCACACGGCACATGGAACGGCACGGCTTGGGTTGTGACTGCCGAAAAACAAGCCGAGCTCAAAACCCAAGCTCAAGCCCAAACCTGGGAACAGATCAAAGCTCATCGATACACCGTCACCCGTGGCGGTGTATATCTTAAATCTGTGGATAAATGGTTTCATACGGACGATAGCTCTCGCACGCAGTACCTTGCTCTGCAAATCTTACCCGAGCCGCCCAAAGATTTGCTGTGGAAAACGATGGATAACGAATTTGTGCCGATGACCAAGACACTACTTACCGAGATTGCGATGACAATGCTGATCGAAGAACAAGCCGACTTCGCCAATGCTGAACGCCACCGCTTAGCGATGATGCAAGCAGATGATCCCTTGGCGTATGACTATAGCACGGGATGGAGTCGCACGCATGGATAAAGTCTATTTAGCCTGCTATCACGGCCGTGCATCCAAGCGCTGGCACCGTGTCTGTGATGCGATTACCAAGTTTTTCACCCGTGGCAAATACAGCCACTGCGAAATCGCCGTCCATCTACACGGCAACCGCTACAAATGCTACTCGTCGTCCTATCGTGACGGCGGTGTGCGTGTCAAAGTGATGGCATTGGATGATAGCAAGTGGGATTTGGCACCGCTTGACGTCACGCCCAAGCAAGTGCGTCAGTATTTTGGGGCTACTCGTGGTGCTGGCTATGACCTGATCGGAGCACCTGGCTGTGTCGCAGGGCTAAGACAGCATCCGTATAAGTATTTTTGTTCTGAGTGGTGCTTTAATGCCATCCATGAAAGCGATCAAGGGTGGCGATTTAGTCCAGTTCAGCTTTATGAAATTTGTAACAAAAGGGGGTAAATAGTGGATGAATTATGGCAACACTTAACTGCCGTATGGGTGCATACCAAATTTGCAATCTTGGCATTTGCGATGGCGATGCTGATGTCTATGCTACGCACCAAGCACAGCACGGGGCGGGCTGACATCATCGAAGCCATCATGTGCGGGCTACTGGCTGTCGGTATCTGGTCATTTCTTGAGTGGTGGAGCATCCCACAATCAGTGGCGGTGGGCATCGCCAGTGGCATTGGCTATTTTGGTACGCATTGGTTCGGCGATTATGTGAAGGGCAAACTGGAGAAAAAATGAAAAAATACAGACGAATTAAGCAGTCACCGTGGCTGTATCTGTCGGTCAAATTGCCGATGATGGGCGTATTTTTGATGCTGGTGGTGATTCCTGCGCTACAAGTGGCGGTGGATTTTACCATCATTCCGCCCAAATACCACGGCTTTGTCACAGGTACGCTGATGGCTGTATTAAGTTATGTTGGCAAATTAATCTATCAACCTGAACTGCATAAGGGGGCAGACGATGAGTGAACTAAACTGGGTAGCCAAAGCCCGAAGCATGATTGGCACAGCCGAAAAAGTTGGCAAGGCTGAGAATCCTAAGATTGTCGAGATGTGGCAAGTAGGCTTTACTGCGACCAATCAAGCTGGTAGGCTCAAAGAAGCGGTATGGCGCACCGAAAATACGCCGTGGTGCGGTGGCTTTGTGGCGTGGGTAATGGCCAAGTCCAATCTTGCGCACCGTATCCCAAAATCATTCCCGCTTGCTCGTAGCTGGGCAAATGCAGGCACCAAATTATCAAAACCTGCTTATGGCTGTGTCGTGGTATTTAGCCGTGGCAACATGGGTCATGTTGGCTTTGTCGTGGGCAAAGATGCCAAAGGCAATCTGATGGTGCTTGGTGGCAATTAAGGCAATGCGGTCAATATCAAGCCCTTTGCTGTCTCTCGTGTATTGGCTTATCGTTGGTGTGGCACGCAAAGCCAGCCTGCACCACATCGCTATAAGTTGCCAGTGCTTAGGAGTGATGGCAGGGTAAGTACGAATGAGGCTTAAGTGTATCAGTAATATTGAGACAGTTGGCGGATGCGAGCTTTTTTGTGCTTATCACCAAGTGCAGTTTGCTTTAATTCTGCCAATTTGTCAAGCCATTGTCCATAGGCGGCTGTCTGTTGCGGCAGGTAGTTGTAATGGTCATACACTTGTTGCATATTACCAACGGTGTGACCAATCATAATCTCAGCAATGTCACGACTGGTAAAAGCACTGAAATTGGTCCGTGCAGTTCTACGCAGGTCATGAAATGTAAAGTGTGGCAACTGCACGCCACAATGGCGGTCAATCCAATGTATCAGACCTGTGGTGATGTCTAAAAATGCGTTTTGTTCTAACATTTCACCACGACGGTCGAATAGGTATTCGCTGCGTGAAATGGCGATGGCTTCGTCAATCAAAGCTTGCATGGGCGGCAGAATAGGGCGCATTAACGGTTGTTGGGTAATATGACCCACTTTATGATTCTCAGGTGGGACTGTCCAAACACCGTCTTGAAAATCAGTGATTTTGGCTCGGCGAAGTTCGATGCCGCGACAACCAAACATCAAAGCAAGTTCAGTTGCTAAGCGGTTGCGATAGCTGATTTTTGAGCCATATAATGCTTTGTAAAATAGGATAATTTCATCATCACTTAAATATCGCTTGCGCTTAACACGGACTAAATTAAAATCACTCAATTCAAGGTCGGCAAGGATATTGTGCGTGACGATTTCACGTTTTTTTGCCCATTTAAGCATTTGCTTGGTATTGGTGAGTATGCGCTCAGCAATACCGGGGGTTTTATCAGCAATAGATTCAATGATTAAAATATATTGCTGCAAGGTAATATCATTAATCGGCAGTGAGCCAATGATTGGAAAGACATAGAGTTCAAAGCTGCGCTTGATATCGGATGCTTGTTTTTTGGTGATGACTGCCGATTTATCATACCACTGCAAAAAACATTCATAAAAAGTATCGGCGTCAATATAAGCCTGCTTGGCGATTTGTTCTTCAAGCTTGGGGTCTTTGCCGTGCAAAAGCTGTGCTTTGGCGTTCAGCGCCTTTTCTCTGGCGTGTTTGAGCGACATGAGCGGATAGACGCCCAAATCAAACCGCTTTAATTTACCATCAAAGCGATAGCGCAGCTGAAAGACGATTTTGCCTTTGGGTGAAATGCGCACGCTCATGCCCTCACGGTCGGTAATTTCGGTGACCTTTTCGCGCGCCTTGCCGTTATTTGCTTTTAACCAAGCTTCTGTCAGCATCCTAAACCTCCAAAAATATGTACACAAATATGTACACAGAATGACTGGCTTATTATGTGATATTTTGTGATGATTTGTCCAGTAAAAAATGCAAAAAAT
This sequence comes from Moraxella nasibovis, assembly GCF_029581575.1. Lineage (NCBI taxonomy): Bacteria > Pseudomonadati > Pseudomonadota > Gammaproteobacteria > Moraxellales > Moraxellaceae > Moraxella > Moraxella nasibovis. The sequence goes on from NZ_CP089975.1 coordinate 1,082,687, forward strand.
CTTGAAAAATAAGGGCTTTAAAGTCTTTTTAAGTCATGGGGTGTGATACTGTGTTTTGGTGGTGGGTGTTGGTATGTCCGATGATGGAGATGACAAGAGGTGCTGTTTTCATGATGTTCTGGTTTGAGGTGAATTTGTGTCATTATAAGCGATTTTTTGCAGAAAAAAGTAAGAATTTTGCCATAATTGCATGATTTGCACGCATCATCGGACTGTATTTATCCTTCATAAAATATGCTATAATAAAAAGTTATCCTAATATTTAAATTGAACACACCGCCATGCGTATCCGTAAATTATTCAAATTTGAAAATGCCCACATCGTCCGCAATTGTAGCTCCGACCGCTGTAAATATTCCATTCATGGACACAGCTATCAAGTGGAGCTGATTTTACAGGCCAACGCCCTTGACAATGGGCAGATGGTCTATGATTTTGGGCTATTAAAGGGTAATATCAAAGACATCATCGACAGCTTTGACCACGCCATCACTTTTTGGAATAAAGATGACCCTGAATACATCAAGGCTTGTAAGACTTTTTCGGCTCGCTGGGTGAGCTTGCCTGTGTCGCCGTCCGCTGAGCAGTTTAGTCGTGTGATCTTTTTTTGGGCGAGCGAAATTTTGAAACAAACGCAAATGCAAAATGGCGAGCAGGGCGTGTCAGTCTATTCGGTCATCGTCCATGAAACTGCGACAGGATACGCCCAATGTTTTTATGAAGATATTGTCAATGAACAAATGGGCTTATTAACTTTAAACGATTTTGAATTTAGTGATGATGTCAAAAAAGAATGGGGCGATCCTTTGTTATTTGACAAATTAAAAAATGGCGAGAAATTTTATAATCCTGTCGTTGATTTGCAAGTAAAACCTTAAATTTAAAAATATTTTTAATTAAAACAATGAACCAAAAACAATTTATCCTAACTTCTGAATCCGACACCGCCACACTTGCCCAAAAAATCGCCGAGCTTAACCCAGTAGGGAGCATTTGGCTGTCAGGCGATTTGGGGGCGGGCAAGACGACTTTTACTCGTTATTTTTTGCGGGCATTGGGGCATACAGGGGCGGTAAAAAGTCCAACTTTTACCCTAGTTGAGCCATATTTGATAAACAATAAGCCCATTTATCATTCGGATTTGTATCGGCTCAATGACCCAGAAGAATTAGAACTGATGGGATTTTTTGAATATTTTGATGAGCCAAATTCGCTGGTCATCATTGAATGGGCAAGCCGTGCGACCAGCATTTTGCCAAAGCCTGACATTTTGATTGAGTTTAAAAAATTGGACAATGACGACAGAATGGCTGTCCTCACAGGAATTGAGCTTGCCCATGCTTAACGACAAAAAGCTTAATTATAAACATCTGCCTGACAATGCTGTGGTTTGTCTGATTGCCCCTACTGCCAGTGGCAAGACTGATTTGGCGTTCAAATTGTACGATACAGGGCGGTTTGAGTTGGTTTCGGTGGACAGTGCCTTGATTTATCAGGACATGAACATTGGCACGGCAAAGCCTACACCCAGTGAGCTTGAGCGTTTTCCGCACCATTTGGTGGATATCATTGAGCCTACGCAGACTTATAATGTGGCAAGCTTTGCGTCCGACACCGAGCGTCTGATTGACAGCATTCATCAAAGGGGAAAAATTCCGCTACTCGTCGGTGGGACGATGATGTACTACATGGCACTTCTTGACGGTCTGTCTGCCGTGCCTGACACCGACCCTGCCATTCGTGAGCAAGTGATGGCGTGGCTTGATCAGAAGGGCATTGGCGAGCTGTATGCATATCTGCAAACGCACGACCCAAAAATCTGCCAAAGGCTCAAAATCTCTGACACCCAAAGAATCACTCGTGCGGTGGAAGTGCAGTTGCAAACTGGTACGCCGATGAGCGTCTGGCAAGCGACCCCCAAAGTTGCCCCTGCCCAAAACCCCAGCCAGCATTGGATTGGGCTGTCGGTAGAGCCAGAGCGTGCGTGGCTACACGAGCGGATCGAAAGGCGACTGGATATCATGTGGGAGCATGGTTTTGTTGATGAAGTGGTCAATCTGCTCAAAAAATACCCAGATTTGACCCCGCAAATGCCGTCCATGCGGTGCGTGGGCTATCGGCAAGTGTTGGAGTTTTTGGCACTGAGCGGTCATGAAGTGATGGATATTTCTGCGGCTTGGCAAGACTTTGCAAAAAATTTACAAAAAGAGTCGCCAAATAGCGTGCAAATGGCTTGTCAAGACATGAAAAATAAGGCATTATATGCAACAAGACAGCTTGCCAAACGCCAATCCACTTGGCAGCGTAGCCTAGCTCGTCTTGATGGCACGATTTCATCATTGATTGTGCCATTTTCTAGCATACAAGAAGTACAAGAGCAGTTATTATAAGAAGTTAGCCTGCTCATGCGCTGTATTTTAAACTGTGTTTTTGATCAGTTTGGTTTTTGGAGAATTTTTATGTCAAAAGGGCAAAGTTTGCAAGATCCGTTTTTGAACGCACTGCGTAAAGACCGCATTCCTGTGTCTATTTTTTTGGTTAATGGCATCAAACTACAAGGACAAATTGAGTCGTTTGACCAGTATGTCGTTCTTTTGAAAAATACCGTCAGTCAAATGGTGTATAAGCACGCCATCTCTACCGTCGTCCCCACTCGCAACCCACGCACGGACGGCGCACCAAATTCGTCATCACAAGGTGGATACAATGGCGCATCGCTTGGTGTGATGTCATCTGGCAGCTACCCATCAGCAGGCATGGCAACTGGCGCAAACCAAGGCTTTGAGCGTGGTTCAAGCCAAGGTTTTGAGCGTCAAAGCGGCTTTGGCTCTCGTCCTGTCGGCGGTTTTACACGCACACCACCTAATGATAATTTTGGCGGTCGTGGCGGCTTTGAGCGTGGTGGCTATCCACAAGGTGGCGGCATGAATCAAGGCTTTGACCGCAATATGAACCAAGGCTTTGACAGAAACTTTGACCGTGCGGCGTTCGAAGAGCGTGGCTTTGATGGCAAAACTTTTGAGAAAAAAGAAAATCACAGCCTTGGTGGATTTAATGACAAAGGCTTTGATGACAAATTTGGCAATGATGAGTTTCATGGCTGATGATTGCTTGATTTGTTGATTTTTAAACCATCGATCGATTCGGTGGTTTTTTATTTGCCATCGCTGTGTGAATGAGATGTTGCGCTTTTGTTTGATTTTAAAAACTTTTGGATTTTTACTTGATTTTATCCCCCAAAGTCCTTATATTAGTTGAAGTAGTAATCACTACTGGCATGCATCATGCATTCATTTATAATCAAAAGGAATACCATCATGGCATTTACACTACCAGAATTGGGCTACGCCTACGACGCGCTAGAGCCACACTTTGACAAAGAAACCATGGAAATCCACCACTCTCGCCATCATCAAGCGTATGTGAATAACGCAAACGCTGCCCTAGAAGGCACCGAATGGGCGGACAAATCAGCTGAAGAAGTGATCGCCAATCTTGACAAAATCCCAAGCGACAAGCAAACTGCGGTGCGCAACAATGCAGGCGGTCATGCCAACCACAGCCTATTTTGGACCATTCTAAAAACTGGCACCGAGCTTAAAGGCTCACTAAAAGAAGCCATCGAGCGTGATTTTGGTTCGGTAGATGCGTTCAAAGAAGAATTTGAAAAAGCAGCGCAAACTCGCTTTGGCTCAGGCTGGGCGTGGCTGGTTAAGCAAGGTGACAAGCTTGCTGTGGTTTCTACCGCCAACCAAGACAGCCCATTGATGGGCAAAGCGGTGGCAGGCTGTGAAGGTACACCGATCATCGGTCTGGATGTGTGGGAGCACGCTTATTATCTAAAATACCAAAACAAACGCCCAGACTACATCAAGGCATTCTGGGATGTGGTAAACTGGGATCAAGCACAAGCCAACTTTGATGCGGCATGATGGCTTACAAGTAGCTTGATTTTAAAAACACTCAAAACACAGTTTTGGGTGTTTTTTTCATTGCGTTTTTTTAGATATTTAAAATGACAATTCAGACAAAAAAATAAGACCGTAAAAACGGTCTTATTGATTGAGTGATACAAAGACTAGCTTCTTAGACCCTGCTCATCTGCCGATACTTTTAGTACAGGCTTTAATGGCATGAGCGGCGTGACTAAGGCAGCGCTTAGCACTTCATCGATGGTCTCAACTGCTTGAATGGTCAGACCTTCTTTGACATTGTCGGGAATGTCTGCCAAGTCTTTCTCGTTGGATTTTGGAATCAAGACATGCTTGATGCCACCACGGTGCGCCGCCAAGAGCTTTTCTTTGAGTCCGCCGATGCGCAGTACCTTACCACGCAAAGTCACCTCACCTGTCATGGCAATGTCTGGTCGGATGGCGATGCCTGTCAGTGCTGAGACCAAAGCTGTGGTCAGCGCAATACCAGCAGAAGGACCATCTTTGGGCGTTGCACCTTCTGGCATGTGCACATGAATGTCGGTCTCTTTGATTTTGTCATAGCTGATGCCAAAACGCTCGCCACTTGCCCTAGCCACGCTCATGGCAGCACGGATAGACTCTTTCATGACATCGCCTAGCGAGCCTGTAAAGATCAGCTCGCCTTTGCCGGGCATGGTAGCAGTCTCGATGGTGAGTAGCTCGCCACCGACCGAAGTCCATGCCAAACCTGTGATGCGACCGACTTCTGGCTCTTTTTCAGCCAGTCCGTAGTCGTAGGGCTTAACACCCAGATAGTCACTGATGTTGTCATCTGTCACGCTGATGGGTTCGATGACGGTGTCTTTTTTTGGTTTGATCCCATAAGTCTCAACTTGTGAGCGCACGGCTTTACGGCTGATTTTGTTGATTTCACGCTCCAAATTACGCACGCCAGCCTCTCGGGTGTAGTGGCGGATGATGCTGATGATGGCATCCTCTGTGATGTCTAGCTCATCTTTGCTAAGACCGTTTTGTTCGAGTGCTTTTGGCGTCAGATAATTTTGGGCGATCGAGCGTTTTTCGTCCTCAGTGTAGCCAGGCAGACGAATCACCTCCATACGATCAAGCAGGGCAGGTGGAATGTTCATGCTGTTGGCGGTGCAAATGAACATCACCTCTGACAAATCCAAATCAAGGTCAAGATAATGGTCGTTAAAACTGCTGTTCTGTGATGGGTCTAGCACTTCAAGCAGGGCAGATGCAGGATCGCCACGAAAATCTTGTGCCATTTTGTCAATTTCATCAAGCAAAAACAGCGGGTTTTTCACTTCGACCTTAGCAAGGCTTTGCACGATTTTGCCGGGCATGGCACCGATATAAGTGCGGCGATGACCACGAATCTCAGCCTCATCACGCAGCCCACCCAGCGCCATACGCACAAATTTGCGTCCTGTGGCACGAGCGATGGACTCGCCCAAGCTTGTCTTACCCACACCTGGGGGACCAACCAAGCACAGAATCGGACCACGCATCTTTTTGACACGAGACTGCACCGCTAAGTATTCTAAAATGTGATCTTTGACATCGTCGAGTCCATAGTGGTCTTTGTCTAGGGTGTTTTTGGCTTTTTGTAGATTGATGGAAACTTTGCTTGCTTTGTGCCAAGGGGTGTCCAAAATCCACTCAACATAGCCACGCACCACGCTCGCCTCCGATGAGTTTGACGGCATTTGTTTGAGCCTTTTAAACTCGCTTTCGGCTTTTTTGCGTACTTCATCAGGCAGGTCTGCTTCTTTAAGACGCTTTTCAAGCTCGCCATCTTCTTCGTCAGCGCCATCGTTCAAGTCCGACAGCTCAGATTTGATCGCTTTCATTTTTTCATTCAAAAAGTACTCACGCTGATTATTTTCCATCTGCTTGCGGACGGTGTCTTGCAGTTCGTGTTCTAGGCTGCGCTCGGCTTTATTGTTGGTAAAAAACTCCGTCAAGGCGGTGTAATATGCCATGATGTCGTCATTTTCAAGGATATTTTGCTTGTCTTCAAGCTTCATGGACACACGAGTGGCGACGAAGTAGATGAGTTCAAGCAAATCATCGATGCGGCTAGCGACTCGGGCAATCTCACGCCCATTGCGTAAAGTCGTCTCGGCATAATCCACAAAAAAATCAAGCAAAACAGCACGGTGCGCCTCGCTTTCATCGCTTGATAAGGGGTTGGTGATGGGCGCCTCATCAAAAGTGGCAATCAGCGTCTCGTCGATGTCATCGATCTTGGCACGATACAAGCCTTCCATCAGCACTTTTAGGCAGTTGTCATCATTGTCATGCGGCATGGTGCTGATGATGCGACACACCGTGCCATGCTCATAAAGATTGGCGGTGTCGATGTCTTCGGACAGTGAGTCTTTTTGTGATACGACCAAGATTTTTTCATTAAAATGATCTTGGGCGTTTTTGATGGCAGCGATCGACTGCTCTCGACCCACAAATAAGGCGATCTGCATGTGCGGATAGACGACCACATCACGCACCGCCAAAAGTGGTAGGGTATTTTGAGAATGATCTAGGACTTCATCAGTCATGAAGGGCTCCTTTGTCAGTTTGTTTTTGTGTGGATGGTTTATGGTGGTCTTTGCCAAAAAATGCAAGTCTTAGGCATGATTTTTTGTCAAATCACGCTCGACTCAAAGAAGTTTTAAGGATATTTAAGGATAATTGTTAAAGACAAGCTTAAAGTGGTGCGTTTATATGTTTTGTGGGAAAATTTATAAGAATTATTTGCCAAAAAAAAGACAGTGTTTGACGATTGTTATCGGCTGATTGGCATGGCTTGGCAGAAATTTTGGCAAAAATGGGCTATAATGATACAAATTTTGTACTTTTGAGAAATAATCATGAATGCAGTATTGATTGCGGTGGTCATCATGGTTGGGCTGTCTTTGGCTCGTGTCCATGTGGTGTTGAGCCTCATTATTGGGGCGGTGGCGGGTGGTTTGGTGGCGGGCTTGACAGTCGCCGACACGCTGACAGCTTTTCAAGATGGTCTGAAAAATGGCGCTCAAATTGCGCTGTCTTATGCGATTTTGGGGGCATTTGCGATGGCGATCGCTCACTCTGGTGCGCCCAAACTACTGGCAGATGCGATGACCGTCCGGCTCAATCAAGCCTCAGCGACTCGCTCGGTCAAGTGGCTGCTGTTTGCTGTGGTCTGTGTGATGGCGATATTTAGCCAAAATCTCATTCCCATTCACATTGCCTTCATTCCACTCATCATTCCGCCACTACTTTTGCTATTTAACCGCTTACAGGTGGACAGACGGCTTTTGGCGTGTCTGATGACCTTTGGTCTGGTGAATACTTATATGTTCATCCCTTATGGTTTTGGCGACATTTTTTTAAATCAAATCATCCTAAAAAACATCAACGACGCTGGCATGGATACGACAGGTGCATCCATCATGCAGATCATGATAATTCCTGCGCTGGGTATGCTGATTGGGCTTTTATTGGCGGTGTTTGTCAGCTATCGTAAGCCCCGTGTTTATCAAAACATCGAAGTGGCGAAAGCTGCCGATGCTCTGATGACTTCTGACAAACCCAGTCATTATCGTGCTTGGGTGGCGCTGGTGGCGATTATTGCGGCGTTTTTGGTGCATTTATACACCGACTCTTTGCTGATGGGGTCGATTGCAGGTTTTGCCATATTCATGGCGTCAGGCGTGGTGAAGTGGCGTGAGGCTGACAGCGTGTTTAATGACGGCATTAAGATGATGGCGATGATTGGCTTTATCATGATCAGCGCTCAGGGGTTTGCCGAGGTGATGAAAGCGACAGGGCAGATTGATGCGCTGGTGGTGGGGGCGATGGAAGTCTTTGGGGGCAATCAAGCCGTAGCGGCGTTTGTGATGCTCATCATTGGGCTTGTGGTGACGCTTGGCATTGGCTCGTCTTTTTCAACCGTGCCGATTTTGGCGGCGATTTATGTGCCTTTGTGCATGGCACTGGGGTTTAGCATGCCTGCGACCATTGCGCTTGTTGCTACCGCAGGTGTGCTGGGTGATGCAGGTTCGCCAGCGTCCGATTCGACTTTGGGACCCACCATGGGGCTGAATATGGACGGACAGCACGACCACATCAAAGATTCGGTTTTGCCTACTTTTATCCACTATAATATCCCGCTCATCATCTTTGGCTGGATTGCGGCGATGGTGCTATAAGGACGAATCGTCTATTAAAAACGGCTGTCTTATGGCTATTTTAATATGACTATTTTAATGAATCATCAGAGGGCATTGGCTTTCTGATGATTTTTATTTTTTTTGTGATACAGTGGCGACTGTGATTGCCATGCCTTGAAAATGCGCCAAATCGACCTTATTTATGCCAAGATTTGCATCAAGCTTTTAAGCCAAATCCCTGCCAAATGAAATCTCAATCAGTCAGAGCGGCAAAGTGACTGATTGATACTTATTGATAAAATTATGATATAATACAAAAGAATAATACAGCGAGATAAAACATGACTTTTAAAGACAGCAGCATCCATGCCAAGCCTGATACCACCATCGATGCAGACTCAACGCCAGAGGAAGTGCGAGACGAGGCACAAAAAGAAGACTACGAAGACTTCGTATCGCTGAGCAGCGAGCCTGTCTTGACCAATGACGAAGAAGACGCCAGTCACCAGATCATCGAGCAAGACACGCAAGATCAAGAGGTGGTCGTGCCTGTCATGCCGCTTGTGTGATGAAGTTTTGATTAACTTTTGCAATCAAGATGGTGAGCATGTGTCTGTGCGCATTTTTATGATAATTTGACAGATAATTTGATAATTGACAATCAACCGTGAGTGAATAATGAGCGAAAATCAAGGCTGGTTTAGCCGCATGAAACAAGGACTGTCGAAGTCTAGCAAAAACCTAACTGAAGGTTTAATGAATGTGCTGGTCGGCGGTAAAGAAATCGACGATGAGCTGCTCGAAGAGGTGGAAGATCAGCTGTTGGTGGCGGACATTGGTGTGGACGCTACCAACCGCATCATCAAAAGTCTCACCGAGCAGACAGCACGAGGCGACTTGATTTACTCGCATTCGCTGTACAAAGCGCTTAAAAAAGAGCTTGTGGACATTCTTGCGCCAAAAGTGCATCCTTTGCACATCGACACGAGCAAAAAGCCTTTTGTGATATTGATGGTGGGGGTGAATGGCGTAGGCAAAACCACAACCATCGGCAAGCTTGCCAAACGACTGCAAAATGAAGGCAAATCTGTCATGCTGGCAGCAGGCGATACTTTCCGTGCGGCGGCCACTGAGCAGCTGCAAATCTGGGGTGAGAGAAATGGCATTCCTGTGGTGGCGCAAGGTCATGGCTCGGACAGCGCATCGGTCATCTTTGATGCCATGCAGTCTGCCAAAGCACGAGGTATTGATGTGCTGATCGCCGATACCGCAGGGCGCCTGCAAAATAAAACACACCTGATGAATGAGCTTGAAAAAGTAGTGCGTGTGATGAAAAAAGCCGACGAGACTGCGCCGCATGAGACGATGATCGTGCTGGACGCTGGCACAGGTCAAAACGCCATCAATCAAGTGCAAATATTCTCAGAGGCTGTGCCGCTTTCTGGTATCAGCATCACCAAGCTTGATGGTACAGCCAAAGGCGGCGTGGTGTTTAATGTCGCCCAAAATACTAATGTGCCGATTCGATACATTGGTGTGGGTGAGGGCATTGACGACTTGCAAGCCTTTGATCCGCACGAGTTTGTCGAGGCGTTGTTTGATGAAGAAAAATGACGCAGTGTGCCGCAGCTTTTAAGTTGCGGTATTTTTATGCGCCCAATCAATAGTGGTGTGTTTTTGAATTTTTAACCATAATTTTAACAATAAATTGACAATGATCAGTACACATTATACGCCGCCTTTGGGCTTGCCCTTGATGACCTTAACGGTCAAAAATGCCAAGCTGATGGCGCTTGATTGGCATGACGATAAAACCCATGAACTCTACGCCAAACTGGGCAAAAGTGCAAGCTTTGTCAAACAAGATGAGCTTAGGCATGATGATAAAGACCATTCGGTCGCCATATTGACCATGACTCAGCTTGACGAGTATTTTTCTGGGGTGCGGACGCATTTTGATGTGCCGCTTGATTTATCGTCTGGCACGCCGTTTCAGCAGGCGGTTTGGCGGGCGCTGCTTGCCATTGAATATGGGCAGACGATCAGCTATGCCAAGCTTGCGCAGAACATCGCAAAGCCCAGCGCCTTTCGAGCAGCCGCCAACGCCAATGGCAAAAACCCCATCAGTCTCATCGTGCCTTGCCATCGGGTCATCAAAGCAGATGGCGACATCGGCGGCTATACAGGCGGTGTGTTTATCAAATCGGCGCTATTGGCATTGGAGCGTGGTGCTGTGGCGGTGTGATGGTATTGTGCGTAAAGGTTTTGTGGCTTAATCAATATTTTTGTTTGGCGATTTCACTGAGCCAGCCCTTTACCGATTCACTCCGTCAAGTCAATTTAACGCATGGATTTGGGTTGGTTGTATTCAGTTTAGGCTTCTTTGTGCAAATTGTCGCAAATCCACCCTTAAAATATGCAAAAAATTCACCATAAAGCCGCTTGGCATATACCGCCACCCATTCAACTGTGATATAATAAAACGATTTTTTCCATCGCTTAATTTTTTTTGGGGGTTTTTATGTCGTATGCGCTATTTCGTCCATTCTTATTTAACATGGAGCCTGAGCGTGCGCATGAATTCACCCTAAACATGCTTGAAAAGGCGCATAAGGCGAACTTGCTTGGGTTTAGCTATGCCAGACAGTCTCTACCTACCACTTGCATGGGTATCCATCTGCTCAACCCAGTGGGGCTGGCGGCAGGCTTGGATAAAAATGGCTCGCACATCGATGCGCTGAGTGAGCTTGGCTTTGGCTTTTTGGAAGTCGGCACGGTCACGCCTCGCCCACAAGCAGGCAATGACAAGCCCAGACTGTTTCGCCTACCACAGGCTGGCGCCATCATCAACCGCATGGGCTTTAATAACGATGGCGTGGATAAAATGATAGAAAACATCGAGCGTGCCAAATATCAAGGCGTGCTTGGCATCAATATCGGCAAAAACGCCACAACGCCCGTAGAAAACGCCCTTGATGACTATGTGTGCTGCTTGGAGCGTGTGTATCCATATGCCAGCTACATCACCATCAACATCTCAAGCCCAAACACCAAAAATTTACGCAGCCTACAAAGTGCCGATGCGTTGTCGGCGCTGCTTGATGGCATTAAAACTTGCCATACTCGCCTTGCCAATGACTACGGATTTTATGTACCGCTAGCCTTAAAAATCGCCCCAGACTTGGACGAATCGCAGATCGATGAGATCGCTCGTACGGTCGTTGAGTTTGACATTGATGGGCTTATTGCCACCAATACCACGCTGTCTCGTGTGGGCGTGGAGGATTATCCACACGCAGACGAGGCGGGTGGGCTGTCTGGTCGTCCTGTCAGTCATAATAGTACGCAGATTTTGTCTTTATTCCATGACCGCTTGGCGGATAAAGTAGATCTTATCGGTGTCGGTGGTATCGATGAAGGTGAGCTTGCCGCCAAGAAATTCAAAGCAGGGGCGAAGGCGGTGCAGCTTTTCTCTGGGCTGATTTATAAAGGACCTGCGCTCATCACCGACTGCGTGCAGGCGATCGCCGAGCATCAAGAGCGTCATCAAATCGCATGAGTCATTGGGCTGAGTCGATGACATGGATTGACTTGTTCATCATGGTGATGGTGCTGCTTGGCATGTGGCGTGGTTTTGGTGCAGGCTTTGTCAAGACAGCGGCATCGCTCATCTCATGGCTGCTTGCACTCGTGGTGGCGTCACGCTTGGCAAAGTCGGTTGCGCCTTTATTGGCAGAGTTCATCTCCAACCCCATTTTGCAAATCGCAGCAGCGTTTTTGGTGGTGGCGCTGGTTGTGATGATGGCGGTGCAGCTGTTGGCGATGTCACTGACTGGACTCTTTAAGCGCTTGAAATTGGGCTTTTTGGATCGCATTTTAGGTGGTGTGCTGGGCGCTGTGACGGGCGTTTTGAAGGTCTTGATTATCCTTAGCATCGCCTCGCCTTTATTAGTGCATTTACCAAATTGGCAAACCTCCATTTTGGCGCAAAATCTTTTGCCACTCGCCCCTGTCGCTGTGCAGTTATTGCAAGAAGTGCTGGGCGAGACTTGGCAGCAAATTCAAAATCCTTACCAATCTTAACACTTGGAGTGAATTATGTGTGGTGTAATTGGCATTGTGGCGCATGAGCCTGTCAATCAAATGTTGTACGATGGCTTGACCATGTTGCAGCATCGTGGGCAAGATGCGGCGGGTATTGTTACTTTAAAAGATGACAGACTGTACCTGCGCAAAGACAACGGCATGGTGCGTGATGTCTTTTTGAATAAGCACATGGTGCGTCTGGTGGGTAATTTTGGCATCGGGCATGTGCGCTATCCGACAGCTGGCACTTCAAGCACCGCCGAAGCTCAGCCTTTGTATGTCAATTCGCCATACGGCATTGCTTTGGCGCATAATGGCAACCTAACCAACGCCGATAAAATCGCCAAAGAACTTTTTGAAAACGACCACCGTCACCTAAACACCGACTCAGACTCAGAAGTTTTGCTCAATGTATTTGCCAACGAGCTACAAAAGTCTGCCAAGGCAAACCTTGAACCAAACGACATTTTCCATGCCTTGCAAGCGGTCTATCAGCGCTGTGAGGGTGCTTATGGCGTGGTGGCGATCATCGCAGGTCATGGTCTTTTAGCATTCCGTGATCCCAATGGCATCCGTCCGCTTGTCTATGGTCAGCGTCTGACTGAGCATGGCGTGGAGTATGTGGTAGCCTCTGAATCGGTGGCGATTCAGGCGTTGGGCTTTGATATTGTTCGTGATATCGCTCCGGGTGAGGCGATTTTTATTGATTTGTCGCACAATCTACACACTAAGCAGTGCGTGGAGGGCGTCAAACACACCCCGTGCATTTTTGAATATGTGTATTTTGCCCGCCCTGATTCGATCATTGACAACATCTCAGTGCATAAGGCTCGTATGCGTATGGGCGAAAAACTTGCCCAAAAAATCGTCCGTGAGTGGGGCGAGGATCATGGCATCGATGTGGTGATTCCGATTCCTGATACTTCTCGTAATTCGGCATTGGAACTGGCGACACACTTGAATGTCAAGTATCGTGAGGGTTTTAACAAAAACCGCTACATCGGTCGTACCTTTATCATGCCAGGACAAGGTCAGCGCAAAAAGAGCGTCCGTCAAAAGCTGAACGCCATTCCGCTAGAATTTAAAAATAAAAATGTCTTGTTGGTTGATGATTCTATCGTGCGTGGTACGACTTGCCACGAGATCATTCAGATGGCACGAGACGCAGGGGCGAAAAATGTCTTTTTTGCGTCAGCAGCCCCCGAGGTGAAATTCCCCAATGTCTATGGCATCGACATGCCGTCTCGCAGTGAGCTGATTTCATCGGGTCGTACGGTGGAGGAAGTGCGCCAGATCATCGGTGCTGACCGCTTGATTTTCCAAGATTTGGACGATCTGATTGAAGCGGTGAATAACACCAAATACAGTAAAGTGCATGAGTTTGACTGCTCGGTATTTGATGGTAACTATGTGGCAGGCGGCATCGATGAGGCATACCTAGATGCACTGCAAGCTAAGCGCAACGACGCTGCCAAAAACAAAACCGTCACCGTCGTCGATACACCTGTGGACATGACAGGCGTGACGGGCGTTTGATTTGCAGGTATTTGTCATAAAATCATCATAAAATAAGTCGTGAATGCGGCTTATTTTTGTGATGATAACCAAACAAAAACCTAAAACCTTTCGACTTTTTGTGCGTTTTGCGTTAAAGTGGCGCAGCATTTATTGATCATGTGGTATCTTATGAGTATTTTTCAATCAAAATCAACCCTAGCTTTATCCCTGCTGTCCGTATCGGTATTGACCGCTTGCACCAGCAGTAACACACCCACGCAAAATCCACCCATTAAAGTGGTCAATGCCAACGCTCCACAAGCCCAGCAAGCGTCACACCCCATCGTCAAAGTGCAGCCTGCTTGGACTCAGCAGACCCCACAAGCGCAGCCAAAGCCTGTGGTGCAGGCGGCTGGACACTATGCCAGCTTTAACGACTGGAAACAAGACTTCACCAGCCGTGCCATCGCTTTGGGGCATGAGGCAAGCTTGGTGCATCTGCTCATGAGTGGTGCAAGTTTTAGCCAAAGAGTCGTTGATCTGGATCGCTCACAGGCAGAATTTACAAAAATGCCTTGGGAGTATGTCAATTCGGCAGTGTCATCCAGTCGCATCAGTCAAGGTCGAGCCAAGCTTGCTGAATACCCAACCACCTTTAACAACGCTCAGTCTGATTTTGGCGTGCCAAAAGAGATCATGGCAGCCATTTGGGGCTTGGAGTCGTCTTTTGGTGCAGCGATGGGCAATATGAATCTGGTGGATGCGCTCTCGACGCTTGCCTATGACGGTCGCCGCCGTGAATTTGCCGAAAATCAGCTGCTTTCTATACTACAAATGATCCGTCGTGGTGATGCCAGTGTTTCTAGTTTCAAAGGCTCGTGGGCGGGCGGCATGGGGCATACGCAGTTCATTCCCAGCACTTGGATGAAAGAAGGGGTCGATGGCAATAGGGATGGTCAGATCAGCCCTTGGAGCATTGGTGATTCGCTCAATTCCACAGCAAGCTATTTGAAAAACTCAGGCTGGCTGGCAGGTCTTGCGCCTTATTATGAGGTGCGCCTGCCTAATAATTTTAATTACAACCTTTTGAACACCAAGCAGTCTTTGGATGCTTGGCGACAGTTGGGCGTAAGCTCAGCGGCAGGCGAACACTTTGGCGGTGCGGCGTTGGCGGAGCTTTGGCTACCTGCAGGCATCAATGGTCCTGCACTATTGCTGACGCCAAACTTTGAAGTCATCCGAGTTTATAATAATTCGACAAGCTATGCGCTGGCGGTGTCCTTACTTGCCAAGCGTCTGTCTGGCGGCAGCACTCTTGTGGCAAGCTGGCCAAGTCATGAGCAGCCACTGTCTCGCAGCCAAATCCAGATTTTACAAAGAAAGCTGAGCGAACAAGGCTTTGACACAGGTGGTGTGGATGGCGTGGCAGGGGCAAACACTCGCCGTGCTTTTGCCATGTGGCAGGCGGCAAACGGGCGCATTCCTGATGGCTTTATCAGCCAAAACAGCGCAAGCAGCCTGATTTGGTGATTTTTGGCGCTCAATTAGAATCATTTTTAGCCATCTTTATAAAAGTAAACTTTAAGATGGCTAAAATCGAGCCAAAAAATAAACCATGCATCAGACATGGTTTATTTTTTTTGTATAAATAATATAAGTAACAACAATTTATCAGCTGGCGGCAAGTCTGTCTTTTAGATCTTGGTGTGCTTTGACAAAGCCTTCAATGCCTTTGATGAGTAGGGCGTTTAATGGTTCGTTGTCTTGAATACTGCGAAATTGTGCTTCGGTCAAAGGCTTGGGCTTTGGCAAGATGTCGTCTGTGGTGGTTAAGTTTTGCGTCACGCTTAAATTGACGCTTGCCAGCTCGTCCAATAATGCAGGCGAAATGGTCAATAAATCACAGCCTGCCAGTGCGATAAGCTGATGAATGTTGCGAAAACTTGCCCCCATCACTTCGGTGCGATAGCCGTGTTTTTTGTAAAATTGGTAGATTTCTTTGACCGAATTGACGCCCATGTCATCGTGAATGGCGATGGATTCCAGCCCTGTTTGTGCTTTTTGAAAATCAGTGATACGACCAACAAATGGCGAGATGAGCGTTACATTGGCATCGGCACACGCACGAGCTTGGGCGGTGGTAAATAGTAAGGTCAAATTGCAGGCAATGCCTTGCTGCTCAAGGATTTTGGCGGCTTGAATGCCTTCCCAAGTGGCGGCGATTTTGATCAGCACTTTGGATTTATCCACGCCTAGATTTTCATAAAGTTTAATGAATTTTAGGGCTTTTTGCACGGTGGCATCGGTATCAAAAGACAGTCTTGCATCCACTTCGGTAGAAACTCGCCCAGCGATGATTTGGCTGATTTTTTGTCCCAAAGCGACCGTCAGATGGTCAATGGCATCGTCAATGTCCATGCCTTTGACACTTGCCATCAATTCGTCATGCTCGCCACTGGCGAATGCCGCCAAAATCAGGCTTGGGTTGGTGGTGGCATCGGTGGGCTTTAATCGGCTGATGGCGTGTAGATCGCCTGTGTCAGCGACGATGGTGGTGTATTGGGCAAGTTGTTGTAAGCTGTTTTGGGTGGTCATGCTAAGCCTTTTAAAAATTTGTAGAAAATCGGATAAAGTTAGCATATTTTTGATGGACTTGCCAGTGATTTTGTAGTTTTTTTCATAAAAATGATTTGGGAATGAAAAAAATCCAATTTATAACAATTTTTTATGCAAAGTTCGTGAATATGGGTTAATAATTCTCAAAAATCATGGTATCATTGCAATAATTTATCCAAGACAAACCAAGGGAAAACCATGACAGACCACACCACAACACATTTAGACACCAACAAAATCACCAACCTGCGTGGCAGGATTGACAGCATTGACGAGCAAATCCAAACACTCATCAATGAGCGAGCCAGCATCGCCCAAGAAGTCGCCATCGCCAAGAAAAACCATGAAAATCACCCCATCTTTTATCGTCCAGAGCGAGAGGCTCAGGTTTTAAAAGCGGTCATGGAACGCAATTCTGGACCTTTGAGCGGTGAGAAAATGGCTCGCTTGTTCCGTGAGATCATGTCGGTGTGCCTAGAACTTGAAGCACCGCAAAAAGTCGCCTATCTTGGACCTGTGGGGACTTTTACCCATGCGGCGGCACTCAAACACTTCGGCAAGGCGGCGACCACCGTGCCACTTGCCACCATCACTGATGTGTTTCGTGAAGTGGAGGCAGGTTCTGCGATGTATGGCGTTGTCCCTGTGGAAAACTCGTCTGAGGGCGTGGTCAATCATACGCTGGACGCATTTTTGGGGTCAAATTTGCACATTGTGGGCGAGGTGGAGTTGCCGATTCATCACAATTTCTTGGTAGATGAGCATACCAAAGTAGATGTCATCTCCAAGATTTACGCCCATCAGCAGACGCTCGCCCAATGCCGTCAATGGCTGGACAGTCATTATCCAACCGTGGAGCGAGTGGCGGTGTCGTCAAATGGCGAGGCGGCTCGTAGAATTAAAAACGAATGGCATTCGGCGGCGATTGCAGGGGGCGTGGCGGCAGCAGAATACGGCTTGCACAAACTGCATGAAAACATCGAGGACAACCCAAGCAACACCACTCGCTTTCTCATCATCGGTCATGAAGCGGTCGCCCCAAGCGGACATGATAAGACTTCCATCGTGGTGTCAAGCCCAGACCGTGCAGGTGCGCTGATTGAAATTTTAGAACCGCTAAAACGCCACGGTGTGTCCATGACGAGTATCGAGACTCGCCCAGAGCGTCCGAACAAATGGGCGTATGTGTTCTTTATTGACATGAATGGGCATATTGATGATGAGAATGTTAAAAATGCCATTGATGACATCATCAAAATCGCCAAAGATGTGCGAGTATTAGGCTCATATCCGCAGGCGGTGATTTAAACCACGCTCCCCATTATTTAAATAGATAAAAATAATGGGGAGATCTGCTTTTTTTATCATTATTTTAATTAAAAAAACCGCAAAAACTATGTTTAACAATATTCTTATCATCGGCTTAGGCTTAATTGGCGGTAGTATTTTACAGGGCATTCTTGACAATCGCCTTGCTGATAACCTATATGCGGTGGATTTTGATAAATCAGTGATTGATAATGCCATCAAGGATAAGTTAATCACAAATGGCGATGATGAGTTATTAACTCTGGCAAAGACAGGCGTATTAAAAGATTGTGAATGTATCATCATTGCCGTACCTGCTTTTGCGGTAAAAACTGTTTTATCGCAAATCAAAACCGCCATTGATGATAAGCTATTGCCAAGTGATATTATCATCAGCGATACCGCCAGTACCAAAGGCAATGTTTTACAAGATGCTTTTGCTATTTTTGGCGAATTACCGCCTAATTTGGTGCTGGCTCACCCCATTGCAGGGGCGGAAAAGTCGGGCTTTATGGCAAGAAATGGGGCGTTGTTTAAATCGCATAAGCTGATTATTTGTCCGCATGACTTTAATGACAAACAAGCCGTTGATAAAATCGCTACCCTTTGGCAATCGCTTGGGGCGAGTGTGGATTTTATGCCGTGCGATAAACACGATGAAGTTTTGGCATTAACGAGCCACCTGCCGCATTTATTGTCTTATGCGTTGACTTATCAGCTTGCCAAAGATGAAGAAAGTCTTAATATTTTTCGTTATGCGGGCGGGGGCTTTCGGGATTTTAGCCGTATTTCGGCAAGTAGTCCGATTATGTGGCACGACATATTTTTGGCAAACAAACAGGCGGTGTTAAAAGGATTGGATAGTTATCAAGCGATTTTAAATCAATTAAAATCCGCCATTGAAAATGATAATTCTGATGACTTATTAACAACTTTTGAAATTGCCAAAAACGCTCGGGAACATTTTGGGCGGTTGTTGATTGAAAAAGAGAAGTTAAAGAATGGCGTTTAGTTATTGATGAGCATTTAAGGGAACAAAGTGGAGTTTTTTGCAAATCATTTTGGCATTCATCATTTAATGTTATTTGTCAGCTCGGCAATTATTTTTGTTTTGACACCAGGCATTGATACGGTATTTGTGTTAAATCGCACTTTGCAAAATGGGAGAATGGCGGGTATCTTGTCGGCTCTTGGTGTGGCAACAGGTGTTTTGGTGCATACTTTATTTGCCACGCTTGGGCTTGCTAGCATTTTGGCAAAATCGGCAACCGCTTTTATGTTGATTAAATATTTGGGGGCAATGTATTTGATTTATCTAGGTATTATGGCAATTAAAAATGCCTTAAATGCCAAAAATTATCAAATCAATGCAGAAACCAATCCAAAATCTACCAAAAACGCCTATTTAATAGGGCTTTTAACCAATGTTTTAAATCCTAAAGTTGCCTTATTCTTTTTGGCATTTTTTCCGCAATTTATTCAAAAAGACGCACTGGCAAATGCAACGCCTTATTTATTTTTGGGCGGATTGTACGCCATCATCTCGGTAACTTGGCTTGTATTGCTTGCCATTATTGGGGCAATGTTCATTCAATTTTTGCAAAGCGTCAAAGCAAGGCGGTCAATGGACGGAATTTCTGGTATTGCTTTTATTGGGCTTGGGGCAAAATTGGGATTTTCACATCAGTAAACTTTGAATATTGCTAAAATGTAAGGATATTTTTGGGCGGTTGCTTATTGAGAAAGAGAAGTTGAAAAATGATTGCCAATCAAATTGACATTGATATTATTAACAATTATTCAACTTATGATATTTTTATTTTGATAGATAATCAATCGGTATTTGAATTGGAATGCTTTGATTTGCAAATTAATTTTAATTCTCTATTTGACTTATTGACAAAATTGGAAAAAGATATAGTATCAGAACCGATATTTTTTGAATTAACGGATTATTGTTGCAATCCAGTAATTCTTAAAATTTCCCCTTATCCACCTTTTGATTGGATTGTATTAAATATTCCTGATCAAAATGATAAAAGAAAATTCTTTATTGATAGGCAGCAATTTTGTTATGCGATTAAAATTGCCGTAGAGAAGTTCACTTATTTAATGTATTAAATGACCAATTGGAAAAACCCTATGAAATACAAACTCACCCCCAGCACCACCTTTACAGGCACGCATAAAGTCGCCCCTGACAAATCCATTTCGCACCGCTCTATTATGTTTGGCAGTTTGGCAAATGGCGTAACCCGTGTTACCAATTTCTTAGAAGGCGAAGATGCCCTTTCTACCTTGCAAGCCTTTCGTGATATGGGCGTGCAAATCGAGCGAGACGGCGACAAAGTGACGATTTATGGCGTGGGAATGAATGGACTACAAGCCCCAACCAAACCGCTTGATATGGGCAATTCTGGCACGAGTATGCGACTTCTGGCGGGAATTTTGTCGGCTCAGGGCTTTGATAGCACAATGATTGGCGACCCAAGCCTATCAAAACGCCCAATGGAGCGAGTCGCCAAACCCTTACGCCAAATGGGAGCGAAAGTCGCCACGACAGGCGAGCGTGGCACACCGCCGATGACGATTACGGGCGGTCAGACCCTAAACGCTATCCATTATGAAATGCCGATGGCGTCCGCCCAAGTCAAGTCGTGCCTGCTTTTGGCGGGACTGTGGGCGAATGGCGAGACGGTGGTGATTGAGCCTGAAATTACCCGTGACCACACCGAGCGAATGCTCACCGCTTTTGGCTATGATGTCAAAGTTACGCCCTTAGAGAGTGGCAACGAAATCCGCCTAACGGGGGGCGGAGAGCTTACCGCCTGCGACATTGAAGTGCCTGCGGACATTTCAAGCAGTGCGTTTTTTATGGTGGCAGGGGCGATTGCTGGCAGGGGCGATGTGGTACTGTCAAAGGTGGGGATAAATCCGACTCGTACTGGCGTGATTGACATTTTACGCCTAATGGGGGCGGATATTTCTTTGCAAAATCAAACACTTGTCGGTGGCGAGCCTGTGGCGGACATTTGTGTCAAATCAAGCAAATTGCACGGCATTGAAATTCCTTTGCACCTTGTGCCATTGGCGATTGATGAATTTCCTGTGATTTTTGTGGCGGCTGCCTGTGCGACTGGTAAGACCATTTTGCGTGGGGCAGAAGAACTGCGTGTCAAGGAATCCGACCGCATACAGGTAATGGCGGACGGTCTGACAACGCTTGGCATTGACTGCACGGTGCTTGATGACGGCATTGAGATTATTGGGCGTGGCGAGAGCGAGTTTGTGTTTGGCGGTGGGACGATTGAATCTCATCACGACCATAGAATTGCGATGAGCTTTGCGGTGGCAAGCCTACGAGCAAAAGATGAGATTGTGATTCACGGTACAGAGACGGTGGCGACAAGTTTTCCGAATTTTGCTAAATTGGTAAAAGAAGCGGGGCTAAATTTGGAAGTGGTTGAATAATAAAGCTGTTTTAAATGTAGGGGCGAATTGCAATTCGCCCAAGCTGCAAGGGCGAACTACGCACCGTTTGGGTTTTGTGCCTTAAATTGGTGCGTATTACGCACCTTACGGTTTGATTTTTGAAAATCCCAATCGCTATTTAATGACGGCTTTTGTGTTAAATTAAATTTATTGGGCGATGATAAAATTATGGCAATGTTTGAAGAAAGTTTTGATGAAAGTATAGAATAAATGCAACCCACCCAACAAAAAGGCATACTCTTGGGTCTTATCGCCTATGCGATGTGGAGTCTGTTTCCTTTTTATTTTAAACACCTTGCTCATTACAACGCCATTGAAGTCATCGGTCATCGGCTGATTTGGACTTGCGTGATTTTGCTGATGTTTTTGCTAATCAAAAAACATTGGCAAGCCATCACGCTCATTAAACAAAATCCCAAAATCATCGGCTGGACTTTTGTTTCAGGGCTTTTGATTGCGACTAATTGGCTCACCTATGTATGGGCGGTGGCAAATGATAAAATCATTGATGCAAGTTTGGGCTATTTCATCAGCCCTTTGATGGGTGTGGCGCTGTCGTTTTTTGTGTTAAAAGAGCGACTTAGACCCTTGCAAATCATCGCCATCGTGCTTGCAAGCGTGGCGGTGGGCGGACAGGTCGTCATGTTGGGATTTTTGCCGATTGTATCGCTGTCTTTGGCATTGTCATTTGCTTTTTATGGCTTGATGCAAAAACGCACGCCACTGGACAGTGTGTCGGCGTTGTTCTTGGAAACCGCCATGCTCGTGCCGTTTTGTGTGGTGTGGTTTATGATGAATGAAGTGCCAAGCAGTGAGCTGTCATTTTGGGTGTCCGATGACATTTGGCTGTTGATGCTTGCAGGTCCGATCACTTTAATTCCGCTGTTATTGTATAATCAAGCCACCAAGCTTGTGAATTTTAATACCCTAAGTTTTATGCAATATATTACGCCGACTTCGGTGTTTGTCATTGCGGTGTTTTATTATCATGAGCCGATTGATGTGAAGCGGCTGATGGTATTTGGGCTGATTTGGCTGGCGCTGGTGGTGTTTAGCGTTGATTTATTAAAACGACAACGATCGGTTGTCATCAATTAAAAAGGCAATCATAATCATGAGTGATTTTGTTTTTATTCAAGGGCTAAAAGTTCAAACCGTCATTGGCGTGTATGATTGGGAGCGTGCGATTGAGCAGCTGCTTGTCATTGATGCCAAGATGGGTTGCGACATCAGTCAGGCTGCCAAGACGGACGATGTCGCTCATGCGGTGAATTATAAGACGGTGTGTGAAGATATTGAGCGTATTTGTCATCAGATGAAAGCCAAATTGCTAGAATCTTTGGCGGAGAGTATTTGCCAGCACATTTTGGACAATTATGCTTGTACTTCTGTGGCACTAACCATTCACAAACCCAATGCCATCAAGCAGGCAGACGGTGTGGGCGTGAGTGTTGAGCGTAGCCGATGAGTGTGCAAAGCCGATGAATGCGGTTGTTAAAAGCAATGTCTGTGATTTATCATCACAAAGCCATCTCATTGTCAGTGCATTTGTGGTGGCAATGGGTAGTAACAGTCATGCCAAACGAGCCTTTGCCATCGCAGAGTGTGAGCTTACGAGTTTGGGTGAGTTACAAATGTCTGCACAGACGGTAGGGCTTGATTTTACAGGGCGAACCGATTTGGTGTATCACAATGCCTGTGCGATGGTGTCTTTAAATGAGCCGATGGTTTTTACTGATTTATATTGGCAATTAAAAGACATTGAACGCCAGTGCGGACGAGTGCAGGGCGGTCAGGGCGTGCCGATGGATTTGGACATTTTGGCGGTATTTGATGGCAAGGTGTGGCAAATCAGCCAAAAGCGACTGCCTTTTAAAGCTCATGAGCGGGCAGGGCTAAGTGAAGTGGCGAGTTTTTTATTATAAAATTTTATAAAAAAAGCGGATATGAACAATATCCGCTTTTTTAAAGGCTTATTGATAAAATCTTGTCCCATCGGCTTGCGTTTTAAACCTGCGATGAAACCACATCCATTGACTTAGGTCTTTTTTGATGATGTTTTCAAAGACATCATTGATACGCTGTGCGTCCGCCAGCTCGTCATCGCTCGGATAATTATCAAGCACAGGCGAGAGCGTTAGGTGATAATGCGGGCGTTTGCCTTTGGGAATATTATCAGGCGTTTGGCGAATCATGTCAAAGGCGATGAACACAGGTGGATTGCTTTTGTCGCCCATGCGTGCAAAACGGCGTTGGGCGGTGATGGTCGCAGACGGCACGCCAAAAAATGTCGCCATCACGCCATGTTCCAAGCCAAAATCTTGGTCAGGACTGTACCAAATTACCTTACCAGCCTTAATGCGAGTAATGAGTTTTTTCATATCACGGCTATTAATCTGCTCATCAAAAATATGGCGGCGACCGTTATAAATGAACCATTCCAAAAGTGGATTGTTTTGTTTGCGGTACATACAATCAGCAGGGAAAAACTGCGTACACAAACGCCCGCCCAAATCCAGCGTGGTAAAATGTCCGCCCAATAATATCACGGCTTTATTTTCTTTTTGGGCGGTGATTAAATGCTGTAAGCCTGAAATACTAAAAGTGCGTTTAAACACATTTGGGCGAAACCATGCGTTCAATGTTTCAAAAATACCAATGCCTTGATTGACAAAAGTTTGTTTGGCGATAGCGATTTTTTCATCATCGGATTTATCAGGAAAGGCAAGGGTTAAATTGGTGAGCGTATCGTTCACTCGTCTTGGAATGAAACGATAAGCCAGCTGCCCAATTTTTTTGCCAATCATAAACTGCACACGCAGCGGCAAATAAATCAGCGGTAAAAATATCGCCAACGCCAACCAAATGCCCCAATATTGCGGCTTTAAAAATTGCCACTGCCAAGGAGCTTTATCCGCCATGCTCGTTTGCTTGTGCGTGTCGGTCAAATCGGGCATTTTTTTAATGTCGATTTGGGGGGCGTTTTGGGTGTGATTGTCGGCATGGCAATTTCCCCCACAGCAAGATTTATTACTCATTTGCCCAAACTCTCCAATTCGTCCCAGCGTGTGAGTTTTTCTAATAACAACTCATCAATCTCGCCCAATCGTTCGCTATATTGGGTCGCCAGTGCCAAATCAGAAACAAACAATGAACCGTCCGAGAGTTTCCCATTCAGCTTGCTTTGTTCTTGTTCAAGCTCGCTGATTTCATTTGGCAAACTGTCCAACTCTCGCTGTTCTTTGTAGGAGAGTTTGCGTTTGGTATTGACTGGTTTTTCGCTTTGAGGTTGGGCTGATGATTGGGCGAATGATGATTCGACCTTACTGGGCTGAGCTTTGTTTTTAGGTTCGGTTTTGGGTTTTGGTGCGTCTTTTTCGGCTCGCTGTTTTTGCACCAAATAATCTTGATAACCGCCGACATATTCGCTTATCACACCATTGCCGTCTTTGTCCGTGCCAAACACCCAAGTTTGGGTAACGACATTGTCCATAAAGGTGCGGTCGTGGCTGATGAGTAAAATTGTGCCATCAAAACCTGCAACATATTCTTCCAAAAGTTCCAAAGTCGCCATATCAAGGTCGTTGGTCGGCTCATCCAGCACCAAGACATTGGCAGGTTTGAGCAAGTTTTTGGCGAGTAGCACACGGGCTTTTTCGCCCCCTGACAAGGCTTTGACAGGCGTTCTGGCACGATTTGGCGTAAATAAAAAGTCCTGCAAATAGCCTAAAATGTGCGTTTTACGACCGCCCACTTCTACATGGTCGCTTCCTTGTCCGACATTTTCAGCAACTGATTTTTCGCCGTCTAATTGGTCTTTTAATTGGTCAAAAAAGGACACGGACAAATTCGTCCCCAGCTTGACCGTACCGCTTGTTTTGGCGCTATCATCAAGCCCTAAAATGGTGCGGATCAGGGTGGTTTTGCCCACGCCATTTTGTCCGATAATCCCCACTTTGTCGCCACGCATGAGTAAGGTGGAGAAGTTTTTTACCAAAACTTTGCCGTCATATTCTAAGGTTAAATCTTTGACTTCACAGACAATTTTGCCTGATTTTTCGGACACATTTTGGGTAAGCTGTACATTACCTACGACATCACGGCGAGCGGCTCGCTCTTCTCGCAAGGCTTTTAAGGCTCGTACTCGTCCTTCGTTGCGAGTGCGTCTGGCTTTGATGCCTTGACGAATCCACACCTCTTCTTGGGCGAGTTTTTTGTCAAATTCGGCAAAGGATTTAGCCTCGCTTTCAAGCTCCAATTCTTTTAATTCTTGATAGCGAGCGTATCCGCCCACGCCTTGACTGACATCGTAGCTTGAGAGTTTGCCACGGTCAAGCTCCACAATGCGAGTGGCAAGATTATCCACAAATTTGCGGTCGTGGGTGATGAATAGTACGGTTAAGTTTTGGCTTAATAGATAATTTTCTAACCAATCAATACTCTCCACATCAAGGTGGTTGGTCGGCTCATCAAGAAGTAGCACATCAGGTTTGACAACCAACGCCCGAGCGAGCAGGACACGGCGTTTGCGACCGCCTGACAAATCGGCAAGGCGGTCGGCAGGATTTAGCCCCATATTGTCAAGCAAAGTGCGAGCGTTTCGCTCCAAATCCCAGCCGTGCAGGGCGTCAATCTCATGTTGCAAATGAGACATATCCTCGCAGGCTTTCATGTCGCCTGCGCCACATAGATCTGACAAGGCGTGATAATCTTTTAATAGCTTAGCGACTTTTTCATCGCCACCCATCACCACATCAAGGAGCGTGCCGTCCTCGTTTGGCACATCTTGGGCGAGCATGGCGACACGCAAGCCGTCCGTCATGATAATCTCGCCATCGTCAGGATTTTGTGTGCCATCGATGAGCTTAAACAGCGTGGATTTGCCTTCGCCATTTCGCCCAATCAAGCAGACTCGCTCGCCCGAATCTAGGCTAAAATTAACGCAGTCTAAAATGGGGGAGGCGCCAAAAGCAAGGCTAAGATTTTTAAGATGAATGAGTGCCATAATTGTCGGTTCAATGATAAAATAAGAGCAATTATAGCAAACTTTTGATTTAATTTTAAATTTTGGAAAAAATAAATGACCGACACGCACGCCCAACTGATTGATTTGCAAATCAAAATCGCCTATCTTGACAACACCGTAGACGACCTAAATGCCGTCATCACCAGCCAAACCTTGCAAATCAAAGATTTACAAGACCAATTAAAGCTGATTTATCGTTATTTGCAAAATCAACACGGCAATGACGATGGCATCGCACCATTTGACTTACTGGCAGATAAGCCACCTCATTACTAAAATCAGCGTGCCAGCTCTATGATCGGCAGATGTAATTGATGAATGTGTGATAAATTGGTGAGAAAATTACTTAAATTTTTCGCAAATTTGCACTTGTGTTGTGAATAAATTTGTTTTAATATAAGCATACGCAGGTGAAAAGTACATTTGTACATTGACTTGATCATTGTTGCATCAGCCAGTTCATACAAGCCTTGCGGATTTGGCTAACTTTGGCTTTTATTGGATTGCCAAGGGCTTTTTAAGGACAAAATTGGAGAATGAATATGCGTATTTTCAATCACAAGACTTTGGCAGTCGCCATCGCTTCTGTCGGTGCCATCGGTACGGCAAATGCTGCAGGTCTTGACCGTTCTAGACAAGATGTTACGGCATTTTTGCAAGACGGTACTTATGCTGAGGCAGCCTATACCTATGTGGATGCCGACATCACAGGTACAGACACCGCAGGGCGAGCCATCAACGATGTCGCTGAGCCTTATGACTTTTTCCACTTCGGCGTCAAAGCAGACATTAACGATCGTTTTAGCGTTGGTGTACTGTATGACGAGCCATTTGCTGCGGCGGTAAAATTCGAAGGCGTGAATAGTTTTGTATCACGTGGCGCGGACGACGTTGTTACTGTATTATCTCAAGGTAGAGTTAATAGTGCTGCCGAGGCGCAAGCAGGGATTTTGCAAGCTCGTCAAGGCATTGCGCAGCTGAATGCAGCCATCGCAGCACAAACAGCTGCCGGTAATGACGCCGCTGTCCAACAATTACAAGCGCAGCTGCAAGAAGCAACTGTGCAGGAAGCCAGCCTGACTCAATTGGCAGGCGCTGCCCAATTAAGCGCTTCATCTCTTGGCACACAAAATGGTCAAGGCACCAATGTTGAGATTCGTACCAATAATGTGACCATGTTGATGGGTGCCAAATTTGGTGCAAACAAAAACTTCCAAATCTACGGCGGTCCAGCTGCTCAGCGCCTAAATGGTGAGGTGCATCTGCGTGGCGCAGCTTATCAAAATGCCACCGGCTATGACGCCAAGATCAGTACTGACACCGAGCTTGGTTGGGTGGCAGGTGTGGCGTACGCCAAGCCTGAGATCGCCCTAAAAGCGGCTTTGACTTATCGTTCTGAGATCGAGCATAACTCTACCATCGCTGAGGTTTTCCCAGCCATGGGTTTATTGGGTCGAAATCCTAATTCAACGCGTGATTTTAGCGTGACCTTGCCAGAGTCTTGGAACTTGGACTTCCAAACTGGCGTGAACCCAACCACGCTACTGACCGCCAAAGTACGCTATGTACCGTGGAGCGACTTTGACATTCGCCCACCAACCTATGGCGATGCTACTGCCCTTAGGAATAATGGTACACCATTGCCGATCGTCAGCTACGACAAAGACCAATGGTCGGCAGAAGTGGGCTTGGGTAAAAAGCTGTCTGACAAGCTGTCCATCGCAGGTAATGTCGGCTACGACAGCGGCGCAGGCAATCCTGCCACTTCACTGGGTCCTGTCAAAGGCTATTACAGCGTCGGTCTGGGTGCCAAATACAATGTGACGCCAGAGTGGTCAGTGTCTTTGGGTGGTAAATATCTGAAATTCGGTGATGCCGAGGCGCAGCTACCTACCAAAGCCATCGTCGGTAACTTTAAAGACAATGACGGCTTTATCGCAGGTCTAAAAGTCGCTTATCAAGCCAAGTAAGACTTTGATATGCTGAACAATTTGTCTTGGCGACATCGAACAAACTCCCAAGTTGATTGGGAGTTTGTTTTTTTTGTGTGGTTTGTAACGACTTGGGAAATCTGCCTAGAAAGTTGAGAAAACTGCCAAAAAGCATTATAATGAAATTTTTTTAATAAGATTTGTATTTATGAAGCCATACCTTATCGCTCCGTCTATTTTATCTGCTGATTTTGCTCGCCTTGGCGATGATGTGCAAGCCGTGCTTGATGCTGGGGCAGATGTCGTGCATTTTGATGTGATGGACAATCACTATGTGCCAAACCTTACCTTTGGGGCAGGTGTGTGCAAGGCGCTGAAAAATTACGGCATCAAAGCGCCGATTGATGTGCATTTGATGGTCTCGCCTGTGGACAGTGTGATTGAGCAGTTTATTGACGCAGGTGCAGACATCATCACTTTTCACCCAGAGGCGACCCAGCACATTGACAGAAGCTTGCAGCTTATCAAAAGTGCAGGCATTAAATGCGGCTTGGTGTTCAATCCCGCCACGCCTTTGTCGTACCTAGATTATACGATTGATACCATCGACCAGGTGCTTTTGATGAGCGTAAACCCAGGCTTTGGCGGTCAAAAATTTATTGATAAGACTCTGGATAAATTAAAAGAGGCTCGTGCCATAATTGATAAATCAGGCAGAGACATCCGCCTTGAAGTGGATGGCGGTGTTACGCCTGATAATATCCGAGCCATCGCTGAGGCGGGTGCGGATATGTTTGTGGCGGGTAGTGCGATTTTTGGTAAGCCTGACTACAAGACAGTGATTGATCAGATGCGAGCAGAGCTTGCCTTAGCAAATACAAAGGTGATCTGATGAAAGATCAAGGGCAATCATCAGAACAAAAGGCTGTGGCAAAAAGCGTCATTCCTTGGGGTGTGACGATTGGGCTTTTTTTGGCGTCATTGGTATTGAGTCTTGCAGGCTATGGCTTTCGCTTGATGGCAGGTGAGCCGATGAGCAGCGTAGTAAGCCATGCTGCCAAAGTCGTGCCATTTTTTGTATTAGGTTTACCTGCGCTGATTTGGCTTGGCAGCTTGGTATTAAACAAAACGGGCAAGGCAAACATTCACGCTCGCAATGCTTGGACCTTGGGTTGGCTACTATCCACCGTCGCCATGCTATCTATCATGGGAGTGTATAGCTGATGCTGACACGACTGATTCCTGACCGCATGGTCCCAAAGGACATTCCCAAAGGGCTGATTTTGCTACTCATTGTGGCGGTCATGTTGATTGGGCTGTCTGGTTTTCGCTTGGGCGACAACCGATGGCAGGGCTGGCTGCATGTGTTTGAAAATTGGCTGGTTTGCTTGGTGCTGATTCCTGCTTGCACGGCTCTGGTTGCCATGCCCATCAAGTACCGAGATGCCGAGTTTGATGTCAAAATGGCGTATTATCTAGGAATGTTTGTGTCGTTTTTATTCATGATGGCAAAACTTCGCTACTGGCGGTGATCGTCTGCATGGAGGGCTTTTTTAAAGCCTTGAAATTGGGCGCATCGATCTTATTATAACCATCATACCTAAAAATAAATACAAAGCTTGCGGAGTGAAGATGTTTGACAAAGCAGATGATGAATTGATTCAGCGTTTGATTGCGGAGGCTGAGGCGATGATCGAAGAAGAAATCCAAAAGCAGCTGCGTGCTGAGCAAGAGGGTGATGCCGACTCGGACGGCAAATTGATTGATCGCGTGTTTGCGCAAATGTCGGAAGATGGCGAATCCCATCCCAAAAAACGCACTCGCAGACAGCCCAAGCAAAAAGCAGCGCAAGCTGAGGCAGACAGCCACAAAGACGAAAAGGCAGCCGCCCCTAAGCGTCGTGGCAGACCAAAAAAATCAGCCCAGACAGACTCTAAGCCATCAAATTTAGAACCGATGGGCGATGATGAGTCTGCCAAACCAAAATCCCAACGCAAAAAACCATTTGCCAAGAGTCTGACCAAAGAAAAGAGGGGCGGTCAGATGGTGGTCAAAGAGGCGATTTTGGAATTCGTTGAGCGTGAAGATGGCGTGCTGAGCCTACAAGAGATGGGTAATGCAGACGAGCCGATGGTGACGATAGCATTTTCTGATCAGGTTAAAGACATGATTGGTGCAGAAGACATTCAGCTGGTGGGGCAAAGTATGATTCACGCTGCCATCGCCGCCGTCATGCAGCGTCAGATGAGCGCTTATCATGCGCATGTGCATGACGAAGTGCCGCAAAGATACAGCTGATGTTTAAGATTTGTGATTGGTGTTTAGGCTTGACGGTAAGACAGGGCGAAACATTTCGCCCTTTGTTTTTGGTCTTTTTTTGATTATTAAAAGATGTGCTGCCGATACAAAATGCGCAGATAAAGCTCATCAAGGCTTAATTGGCGTCTATCAGACCATATCTGATGGCAAGGTGCGTAAGCTTGACATCGCTGTTTACACCAAGTTTTTCAAAGATGCGATAGCGGTAGGTATTGACAGTTTTGACGCTGACGAACAGCTGATCGGCGATTTCTTGGGCGCTTTGGCAATTCACCACCATCATGGCGACTTGTTTTTCACGCTCAGACAGCGCATCAAAGGGCGAATCGCTTTGCTCACCAAGCACAGACTCAGCCAGTGCATCGGCGACATCATGACTAAAATATTTGCCGCCGCCGTGCAGTTTTTTGATGGCACGCACCATCTCATCCAGCGGCGTGCCTTTGGTGATGTAGCCATTAACCCCCGCCTTTAATAGCATTGAAGGGTAGGGCTGAGCAGATAGGCTGGACACGGCAAGCACTTTGATTTTATCGTCGATTTGCTTGATGCGGCGAGTCGCCTCAACACCGCCCACATTGGGCATGTTCACATCGAGCAGCACGACATCAGGACGGTATTGGCGGGCGAGCTGTACGGCGGTATCGCCATTATCCGCCTCGCCGATGACCTCGATGTCAGCGATACTACCGAGCATGTGTGTGATGCCCATGCGCACCAAATCGTGATCATCCACCACCAAAACTTTGATTGTCATGCCTAGCCTTATTAATGCAAATGTCTTTGGCAAGTTTAGCATAATTTTGGGCAATTACAACGGCTATGAGCAAAATATTCTAATCTTTTGTGATTTATTATTTTTTATTAAAAATCATAACAGAATTGTTACCACTTCATCACTTGTCATAATTATTTACAATATTTCAGAGATTTTGTCATCAATAGGGCGGATTTTGGTAAAAAAATGCTCACCAAGTGCGCACAAGTCGTCCCAATGTGTTAAAATACCCTTATGAAAATTGGGATATTTGAATTGGGGGATTTATTAGAATATTTAATAAATTTTAATAAAAATCTCATTCTCTTAGTTCCATATCATCCATCTGTACCCAAACTTTACCTAAAAGTGAGTGTGCCAAACATTTTGCTAGCGGTTGCTTGCCTGCAAGATGTTTGGTGCTAGTGTGGGCGAGCGGTCGCCAGAAACGCATATTTTAAGGATTTTTACATGAATTATGCTAAATTAACCAAGCGTGTCAGCACTCCGATGGCTGCCATGACCCTGCTGATGTTAGGTGCGTCGGCGCAAGCTTTCACTGTCGATCAGACCAATCAGCGCACGCTCACTCGTGCTACGCCTGCGGTGACCACCACCATCACCCAAGCACCGACGGTAGCCACCAAGACGACTGTCACACGCAGTACCCCTGCGGTGACCACCACCATCACACCGACAGCCACAGCCCGCACGACGGTACAGACCGCCCAAGTGGTGCAGCCTACCCAAAACACCCAATTTCACACTCAAAATGCCGTACAAAACTTTGGCATCATCGAGCATCAAGCGCCAATCTTTGATCAGCTGGCAGTCACCACCAATTCATCAGCGGTGGCGGTCGTCGATCTCCAAACAGGCAACCTAATCTACTCAAAAAACATCGATGCGACTCGCTCTATCGCCTCCATCAGTAAGGTGATGACGGCGATGGTCATCTTAGATGCAGGGCTTGACATGCGTGAAGAAATCACGATCATCGCATCGGACTTGGTGGGCGCTAAGAAAGCCAGTACCAATCTGCGTGCAGGCGACCGCCTAAGCCGCTCTGAGTTTACCTTGATGATGCTCATGAAATCAGAAAACCCCGCTGCTAAGGCTTTGGCTCGTACTTATCCAGGCGGCTATGACGCTTTCATCGCAGCGATGAACGCTAAGGCAGCAAGTCTGGGTATGTATCAAACTCGCTTTGCTGACTCATCAGGACTTGACCCACGCAATGTTTCCTCTGCCAACGACCTCATCAAGATGATGAAGGCGGTGAATGCCGACCCACGCTACCAACTGGTGCGCACTTTCTCAACAGCGCCAAGCTATGATTTTTATATCGCCAATTACAATACCGGCAATCGCACTTACAAGGCAAACAACACCAGCATGCTCGTGCGTTCAGGCGAACATCCGATTGGCGTGTCTAAGACAGGATTTATCCGTGAGGCGGGCTACTGCGTCGTCATGGAGACGCATGTCAATAACAAGCCTGCGGTGATTGTCCTGTTGGGTGCAGGTGCGTCTCAGACCCGCTGGAACGACGCTAGAAATATCTTGACAGAATTGGCTTATCGCCGCTGATTGTCATTTTCTCTTAGCATCTTTTTAGCATATTTTGAGCCTAAAAACACCGCTTTACCCAAAGTGGTGTTTTTTTGTGGGCGATATTTTTGAGTGATGGTTTTTTGGGTGACGGTTTTTTGAGCGATAATGCAGCTTGATGAAATATGACTTGATGCATGGCTAAACTTGCGGCTTGTGCGTTGTTTTGGCAGGTGCGATGGGTTATAATGGGTTTATTTTTTGTCTGGCATGACGAAAGCTGGCACAATGATGGATTTTGTGCGGTTTTTGTTTTGTTGGCGTGTTGGATGATTTATTTGCCTTATGACACATTCCACCCCCAAACTCTACCTACTCACTAACGACGACGAAATCTCCACGCTCATCGATAAGCTTGAGCGGGCTTTGGACACAGGCGCAGTTTCACTGTTGCAGATTCGCCGTAAAGCCACACTCAAACAGTACGACCTTGCCACGGTTTATCAAGAGGCGGAGCTGTTGGTCAGCCTTGCGGACAAATATGATGTCGATGTGGTGATGAACGACGATTTGGAGTTAGCGTCGCATTTTTGCACGGGTGTGCATCTGGGGCAGCGAGATGGTAGCGTGGCGGTGGCAAGACAGCTGCTTGGCGACGAAGTGGTCATTGGGCGCACCTGTCATGCCGACATTGCGTTATTTAAGCAAGCCAAAAAAGAAGGTGCAAGCTATGGCGCGATGGGGACGGCGTTTGCTTCTTTGACCAAGCCCAGAGCAGGCATCGTGCCTATGCCAACCCTACAAAAAACCGCAAAAGTCGATTTGCCGCTGTGCGTGATCGGCGGCATCGCACTGGATAATGTCTATCAGCTGCGTGATGGGCTTGGTGATACGCC
Source organism: Moraxella nasibovis (assembly GCF_029581575.1). Lineage (NCBI taxonomy): Bacteria > Pseudomonadati > Pseudomonadota > Gammaproteobacteria > Moraxellales > Moraxellaceae > Moraxella > Moraxella nasibovis. Next base: position 1,116,258 of record NZ_CP089975.1, read on the forward strand.
ACTTGAATACATCGCCGTCACCGCAGACATCATGTCGCACAGCAGTGAGACCATCGCCGCCAAATGCCGAGCGTGGCAACTCAAACTACAAAACTGGTGATAAAACTGGTGCAAACCCAAACCACTGATTTATGTGAATTTATGAACAGCATTGACATCAACCACCCCTTACATAAGCCCAATTTCACCACGCATTTTCAAAATACCGACGACGCAAGCTTTGCGCTGTGGCTAAGTATTCTTACCAAAAGCCACTTGCCCTTGACCTTGGTGGTGTGTCACAGTCAGGCGCAAGTGCAGCGCTTGGAGCATGAGCTGGATTTTTTTGGGACGCAGGTACATAGTTTTAGTGATTATGAGACTTTGGTCTATGAAAATCTGTCCGTGCAGCAAGACATCATCTCAGAGCGCATTGACTTACTTACCCATCTGCCCAACTCTGGGGTGCTGCTGGTGGCGGTGCAGACTTTGATGCAGCGCATCGCACCGCCAAGCTATCTGCTGGGGCGTTTTTTTGATTTAAATGTCGGTGATGACTTCGACCTGTCAGAGCAGCGGCAACGACTTGCCAAGGCAGGCTATGAGATGGTGGAGAATGTCTATGCTGCGGGCGAGTTTGCGGTGCGAGGCAGTATCGTGGATATTTTTGCGGTGGGGCAGGTGTTGCCGTTTCGTTTGGAATTGTTTGACAACGAGATTGAGTCGATTAAGTTTTTCAATCCTGAGACCCAGCGCACCGTCAGCGAGGATGATCTGACAAAGCTTAGACAAAGCGATGCTTTTGATGCCAAAGCGGTGCCAAAGTCGCCGACAGTAAGCCAGTTTCGCTTGTTGCCTGCCCGAGAGTTTGATTTGGATGACACGCAGACTTTCCGCCAAAATTTCGCCAGTCTGTTTCCAGACACATCCGCTCGCAAATTTGAGCTTTATAATGAGGTGATGACAGGCATCAGTCCGTCTGGGGTGGAGTATTATGCGCCGCTGTTTTTTGATCTTGATGAATGGCGAAATTTTGGTTCGTTGTTTGAGTATTTGCCTGCCGACACACTCATCGTCCATGATGATGAGCTGATGCGACATCATGATGAATTTTGGGAGCAGGTGACGGCTCGGCATCATTCTCGTGCTTTTGATAAAGATGCGCCCATCGTGATGCCAGAGCTTTTGTATTTGCCCAGCAATGAATTTTTTGGCAAACTAAAAACCTACCCCAAAGTGGTGCTGACCAATAAAGACAAGGCGCTGCCGCTGTTTGAAAATTTTACCTTAAAAAGCATGCCAAGCCTACCGATCAATCATCAAAAAGAAGAGCCGCTGGGGGAGTTTTTGGCATTCGTCGCCGCCTGTGATGAGCCGGTGCTGCTTGCTTGCGAGAGCGCTGGTCGCCGTGAGATTATTTTGGAGCTATTAAAAGGCAAATTAAACTGCCTAACGGTGGCGACTTTTGATGAATTTTTACAAAAATTGCCCATGCTGTCTGGCACCCCAGATGCGTCAGGCGGACAGATTGCCATCACCACAGCGCCGATAGAGCAAGGGCTTTGGGCGGTGGGTGAGGGCGGCTTTTGTGTGATCAGTGAGATGCAAATCTTTGGTCGGCAAATCACCCAAAGTCGTAAAAAACGCCAAAACGCCTTATCGCAAGCCTTTTTGATCAAGTCGGTGAGCGAGATGAGCGAAGGGTCGCTTGTGGTGCATCTGACTTATGGCATTGGGCGATATGTGGGACTTGTGGTGCTGGATGTGGGCGACGGTGAGCAGGAATTTATCCACATCAAATACGCCGATGATGCCAATGTCTATGTGCCAATCACCAATCTTGCGCTGATCGGTCGTTATAGCGGCACAGATTCTGAGGCGGTGCAATTATCAAAAATCGGCTCGGGCAAATGGGATAAAGCTCGCCAAAAAACCCTGACCGACATTTATGATGTGGCGGCGGAGCTTTTGAATGTGCAAGCCAGACGAAACGCCAAAGAAGGCATTAGCTTTGAGATTGACTTGGCTGCCTACGAGCTGTTTGCCAGCGGCTTTGAATATGAAGAGACCATCGATCAGCGTGCCGCCATCGATGCGGTGATGTTTGATATGAAACAGTCCAAGCCCATGGATCGCTTGATTTGTGGCGATGTTGGCTTTGGTAAGACGGAAGTGGCGATGCGGGCGGCTTTTATCGCTGTGCAGGCAGGCTATCAGGTGGCGGTACTGGTGCCTACGACGCTTTTGGCAGGGCAGCATGAAGACAGCTTTAAAGATCGTTTTGCCGACTGGCCGATTAAGATTGAAAGCCTATCCAGATTTGTCAGTAAAAAATCCCAAGATCAAGTGCTGTCTGACCTATCAGAAGGCAAGGTGGACATCGTCATCGGCACGCACAGACTGCTGCAAGACGATGTCAAATTTAAAAACTTAGGCTTGATGATCATCGATGAAGAGCACCGTTTTGGCGTGCGGCACAAAGAAAAAATCAAAGCCATGCAGGCAGATGTCGATACGCTCACCATGACCGCAACGCCCATTCCAAGAACGCTGAACATGGCGCTATCAGGCATGCAAGACATCTCTGTCATCGCCACACCGCCGGCGCGCCGCCTTGCCATCAAGACTTTTGTCGCCGAAAAAAGTGACCAGACTACTAAAGATGCGGTTTTGCGTGAGATTTTGCGTGGTGGGCAGGTGTATTATTTGCATAATGATGTGGCAAGCATTGATGCGGCAGCTGAGAGCCTGAGCGAGCTCATTCCTGAGGTGCGTGTGGGTGTGGCACACGGACAGATGAATGAAAAAGAGCTGTATGCGGTGATGAGTGATTTTTATCACAAAAAAACCAATGTCTTGGTCGCAAGCACCATCATCGAGACGGGCATTGATGTGCCAAATGCCAATACAATCATCATCAATCGTGCTGATAAGTTTGGTCTGGCACAGCTGCATCAGCTGCGTGGTCGAGTTGGGCGTAGCCACCATCAGGCGTACTGCTATCTGTTTGTGCCATCCATCAAAGCTCTTAGCAGCGATGCCAAAAAACGCCTTGATGCCATCAGCCGTGCCAATACACTGGGTGCAGGCTTTATGCTGGCATCTGAGGACTTGGAAATCCGTGGGGCGGGTGAGATATTGGGCAAAGAGCAGTCGGGCAACATGCAGACCATCGGCTTTGGGCTGTATATGGACATGCTTGAGCGTGCCACCAAGGCCATCAAATCTGGCAAAACGCCAAGTCTTGCCACGCCGCTGGATCTGGTGAGCGACATCAACATTCATGCCAGCGCACTCATTCCTAGCGACTATCTGGCGGATGTGCATGAGCGACTTTTGTTTTATAAACGCATCGCCAACACTCAGACCACCGATGAGCTAAGCGACCTAAAATCTGAGATGATTGACCGCTTTGGCACCATGCCAGAGGCGCTGGCAAATTTGTTTTTGGTACATAAAATGCGAATACAAAGTATGGATATTGGCATTACAAAAATTGATGTCACAGCGCACGCACTGAGCTTGGAGTTTAAACCTGACACATCGGTTGATGGTCTTGCCATCATCAAGCTCATTCAAAGCGATGATGGCTATCGCATGAATGGCGCCACGGGTCTAAAATACACCTTTAAAAACGAAAAAGATGTCGCAGGGTGGGTCAATGCCGTCTTTGAGCTTTTGAATTATTTTCAAAGTCATGTCATTGAGGCTGAGCATAATGACAATGAACCCGACCTTGAATAACTGTATCGCATTGGCAGATTTTATGATACAATAACGCAATTTTGACGACGCTTCAACGGATAATAAAGAGAAAAAGCAATGTTTCAATTACACCCAACTTTGGCAAAAGATACTTTCTTGGTGGGGGATTTCCCATTGTCCACCGTGCGCCTAATGAATGATTGCCAGTTTCCTTGGCTGATTTTGGTGCCACGAGTTTCAGGCGTCAAAGAGATTTATGAGTTGAGCCAAGCCGATCAGGTGCAGTTTTTAAGAGAGTCTAGCTGGGTATCCAGCCAGATGGCCAAGATTTTTGGGGCGGACAAAATGAATGTCGCCGCCTTGGGCAACCAAGTGCCGCAGCTGCATTTTCATCACATCGTCCGCTATCAGAATGACGCCAAGTGGCCAAATCCTGTCTGGGGTTCGCCTGCCATTCCTTATACCGCTGAAGTCTTGCAACACATGCAGCAGACGCTGATGATGGCGCTGCGTGGTCATCATGAGATGCCTTTTGATTGGAAAATGGCTGTATAATCTAAGCTATTGATTTTTAAAGTTTTTTTAATGTCAATAATAAATATCTTGCCATATTTTACTACTAAAAAGCCCACGGTAAAACTGAAGGGCTTTTTTAAGTTCAAATCATTTTCTTTATATATTAGCAAATTATAGAATAATGTGGAATAATCATGAACTGTCGTGGCAATAAACATTATTTAACATAATATACATTATGCGAAGTATAACTAATCGGATTTATGAATAAATCAAATCTTGAATATCTTTACCGCTAAAATCTTCCAAGCCAAATTCATCACAATTTACCACCAAATCACATTCTTGATTTTGATAAACAGTAAAACCAATAACCTTGCCTGTGATTTGTTGTTTGCCGAGCTCGCAAACTGTATTAAATTGAACATTCTTACCTAGTAAAGCATTTAATTGATTTAATGTGAAATTCATGATTTAACTTCCTTTTTGTTAAATTGAATCTCTTTAATGACAAAGCTAGCTGTTTTGCCATTACTTTCAAACAAGCCCTTACAACTGGCTTGATATACTTGACCTGGCTGGATAAAGCCAAACTCATCAATGTAATTGCTTGGTTTGTCATACTTAAAAGATTGACCAACCGAGCCATAACCACCTTTATTGTCAGCTAATGCAATGATTTTAATGTGATTGTAAACCGTGCCATCATCAGCCGTAAAATTCAAAGCAGACGCACCAATAACATTTACATCCATAGACACAAGCATGATTTCAACTCCTTATTGAATAATGAAATATTTTTCACTCAGGCACGATTAAGCAACCAATGGCATTTGATATTTACTGATTGGCTCTACATAGTCATCTGGCACTTGCTTATCAAAGTCAATGTGTATCAAACGCACAAATGGAATGACATTTGATGGCTCATTGTGTAGGTTTTGCAGATAGGCTTTTGATAGACCGCAGTCAATTAAAATTTTTAAATTTAAATGAAATGTAGATTTCGATGAATTTTGTTTTGTTTTCTCAAAACCATCATTCTTTAGACGGATATAAAATTGATAAGCATTATTAGCCTTTGTGTAACTAACAACACCCTTTTTGTTTACGGTAAATAATTTGGATTTTAATAAGTCTAAAACTTTATCATCATCATTTAATGTCATATTTTCACCTTGAAGAGCATTTAAAATTGGACTAAACGCAACGCCCCACATATTTTGCAGTAAGCCATATTGCGTCTTTTGTAGATGGATTAGCTCAAACAGATTACTTGGATAATTGTTCTTGGATAGATAAGTTTTACAAATACGAGCTTCAAAGCGTAATTTTGCATTGGCAAAGTCTTTGGCTTTAAATAAAGCATTTAACTTGGCTAATGCTTGATTATCTTTACCAGCTTGTTTTTGCAGTTGTTTAATTTGATTTTCTACCTCCTCGTATTTGCCGTAAACTTTACGCCCAATATATCGGCTGTTTTGTGTACCCCAGCGAACATAGTTATTATAGCGTAAGTTTTGGGCTTTGGCATGACCGCTTGAAATGTTCGCAAGATATTCAAGAACTGGTTTAACAAGATTTTGATGTGGCAGACTTGCCATGTAAGTAATGTCTAAATGCAGAACCTCGGTTTTAGCAAAGTCTAAATATGCACACAAATCAGGAAAGGCATCAATGAGCATACCAAGCATTTGCACCGCACCAAGTTCTATGCTTTCAAAGCCATAGACATTATGACCTTGTAGTAATTTTAATGGACTGGCTTTTAATTCGACATACGGCAAACAATTTATACCTTTGTCGTAAAACTTTACAGCCATATCTGAATAATCAGAACCAAGCGTATCATAAGGAGCATACAAGTCTTGTGCTTTAGGCTTGCCATCATCGCCCAGCGTAACCACCCTAGCCCCACAATTCAAACCCAGTTTAAGCAAGTCCCCTTCAAAATAAAAATTCCCCTGTCCACACTCGACAGCGTAGATAGGAAATACTGGGACGGCTAAACGAAGATGGTCAAGCATTGAATTATAAAAGTAGAAAAGTAGAAATAAAGATAATTCTACAAAAATTACTTTTAGAAGTAAATAGATTTGGAAAAATAATTTATAATAATTACAAATCAAATTCAAGGCAAAATCATGCAATCTTTTAAATTAACTAAGGCAGAAGAAGAAGCCCTATATAAAAAATCCATTGCAGTTAATATTGAGCTTCTAAAATTCGGTAAAACACCCTTACCAGAATCAAAAATTTTACATGAGATATTAAAACAAACCCTACTGACTGGCGATGTAGAATTAACAAGAACGGGTGAAATTCGAGTATTAAGCCAAAATGAGATTTCCAGCAAATTTGACAATTAAGTGCAAAAATTCCTAAATTTAGGACTCAGGCACACCATTAGATAGCGGTGTGCGGTTTTTGTGTTCGCCAGCGTCGTTAGCACCGCCCGCCCTGCTCACACAAAAACCGCCTTATTTGTAATTACAAAGTAAATATAAATAAACTACATTAAATTTGCAAAAAAATAAATCAAGCACAAACCCCAAAGCAAAGGCGGATTAAATTTGCCTTAATGGATTGGCATTTAATCCGCCTTGCTTGGGGTTGTGGTGTATAGTTATACATCGCATAATGCAGATTATGCAGCCGCAAGCGGTAAAAATACCCCATGCTAAAAAAATGATAGCATGGGGCATTTTTAGCATAATCTTAACTTACATTATGCGAAGTATAACTAATCGGATTTATGAATAAATCAAATCTTGAATATCTTTACCGCTAAAATCTTCCAAGCCAAATTCATCACAATTTACCACCAAATCACATTCTTGATTTTGATAAACAGTAAAACCAATAACCTTGCCTGTGATTTGTTGTTTGCCGAGCTCGCAAACTGTATTAAATTGAACATTCTTACCTAGTAAAGCATTTAATTGATTTAATGTGAAATTCATGATTTAACTTCCTTTTTGTTAAATTGAATCTCTTTAATGACAAAGCTAGCTGTTTTGCCATTACTTTCAAACAAGCCCTTACAACTGGCTTGATATACTTGACCTGGCTGGATAAAGCCAAACTCATCAATGTAATTGCTTGGTTTGTCATACTTAAAAGATTGACCAACCGAGCCATAACCACCTTTATTGTCAGCTAATGCAATGATTTTAATGTGATTGTAAACCGTGCCATCATCAGCCGTAAAATTCAAAGCAGACGCACCAATAACATTTACATCCATAGACACAAGCATGATTTCAACTCCTTATTGAATAATGAAATATTTTTCACTCAGGCACGATTAAGCAACCAATGGCATTTGATATTTACTGATTGGCTCTACATAGTCATCTGGCACTTGCTTATCAAAGTCAATGTGTATCAAACGCACAAATGGAATGACATTTGATGGCTCATTGTGTAGGTTTTGCAGATAGGCTTTTGATAGACCGCAGTCAATTAAAATTTTTAAATTTAAATGAAATGTAGATTTCGATGAATTTTGTTTTGTTTTCTCAAAACCATCATTCTTTAGACGGATATAAAATTGATAAGCATTATTAGCCTTTGTGTAACTAACAACACCCTTTTTGTTTACGGTAAATAATTTGGATTTTAATAAGTCTAAAACTTTATCATCATCATTTAATGTCATATTTTCACCTTGAAGAGCATTTAAAATTGGACTAAACGCAACGCCCCACATATTTTGCAGTAAGCCATATTGCGTCTTTTGTAGATGGATTAGCTCAAACAGATTACTTGGATAATTGTTCTTGGATAGATAAGTTTTACAAATACGAGCTTCAAAGCGTAATTTTGCATTGGCAAAGTCTTTGGCTTTAAATAAAGCATTTAACTTGGCTAATGCTTGATTATCTTTACCAGCTTGTTTTTGCAGTTGTTTAATTTGATTTTCTACCTCCTCGTATTTGCCGTAAACTTTACGCCCAATATATCGGCTGTTTTGTGTACCCCAGCGAACATAGTTATTATAGCGTAAGTTTTGGGCTTTGGCATGACCGCTTGAAATGTTCGCAAGATATTCAAGAACTGGTTTAACAAGATTTTGATGTGGCAGACTTGCCATGTAAGTAATGTCTAAATGCAGAACCTCGGTTTTAGCAAAGTCTAAATATGCACACAAATCAGGAAAGGCATCAATGAGCATACCAAGCATTTGCACCGCACCAAGTTCTATGCTTTCAAAGCCATAGACATTATGACCTTGTAGTAATTTTAATGGACTGGCTTTTAATTCGACATACGGCAAACAATTTATACCTTTGTCGTAAAACTTTACAGCCATATCTGAATAATCAGAACCAAGCGTATCATAAGGAGCATACAAGTCTTGTGCTTTAGGCTTGCCATCATCGCCCAGCGTAACCACCCTAGCCCCACAATTCAAACCCAGTTTAAGCAAGTCCCCTTCAAAATAAAAATTCCCCTGTCCACACTCGACAGCGTAGATAGGAAATACTGGGACGGCTAAACGAAGATGGTCAAGCATTGAATTATAAAAGTAGAAAAGTAGAAATAAAGATAATTCTACAAAAATTACTTTTAGAAGTAAATAGATTTGGAAAAATAATTTATAATAATTACAAATCAAATTCAAGGCAAAATCATGCAATCTTTTAAATTAACTAAGGCAGAAGAAGAAGCCCTATATAAAAAATCCATTGCAGTTAATATTGAGCTTCTAAAATTCGGTAAAACACCCTTACCAGAATCAAAAATTTTACATGAGATATTAAAACAAACCCTACTGACTGGCGATGTAGAATTAACAAGAACGGGTGAAATTCGAGTATTAAGCCAAAATGAGATTTCCAGCAAATTTGACAATTAAGTGCAAAAATTCCTAAATTTAGGACTCAGGCACACCATTAGATAGCGGTGTGCGGTTTTTGTGTTCGCCAGCGTCGTTAGCACCGCCCGCCCTGCTCACACAAAAACCGCCTTATTTGTAATTACAAAGTAAATATAAATAAACTACATTAAATTTGCAAAAAAATAAATCAAGCACAAACCCCAAAGCAAAGGCGGATTAAATTTGCCTTAATGGATTGGCATTTAATCCGCCTTGCTTGGGGTTGTGGTGTATAGTTATACATCGCATAATGCAGATTATGCAGCCGCAAGCGGTAAAAATACCCCATGCTAAAAAAATGATAGCATGGGGCATTTTTAGCATAATCTTAACTTACATTATGCGAAGTATAACTAATCGGATTTATGAATAAATCAAATCTTGAATATCTTTACCGCTAAAATCTTCCAAGCCAAATTCATCACAATTTACCACCAAATCACATTCTTGATTTTGATAAACAGTAAAACCAATAACCTTGCCTGTGATTTGTTGTTTGCCGAGCTCGCAAACTGTATTAAATTGAACATTCTTACCTAGTAAAGCATTTAATTGATTTAATGTGAAATTCATGATTTAACTTCCTTTTTGTTAAATTGAATCTCTTTAATGACAAAGCTAGCTGTTTTGCCATTACTTTCAAACAAGCCCTTACAACTGGCTTGATATACTTGACCTGGCTGGATAAAGCCAAACTCATCAATGTAATTGCTTGGTTTGTCATACTTAAAAGATTGACCAACCGAGCCATAACCACCTTTATTGTCAGCTAATGCAATGATTTTAATGTGATTGTAAACCGTGCCATCATCAGCCGTAAAATTCAAAGCAGACGCACCAATAACATTTACATCCATAGACACAAGCATGATTTCAACTCCTTATTGAATAATGAAATATTTTTCACTCAGGCACGATTAAGCAACCAATGGCATTTGATATTTACTGATTGGCTCTACATAGTCATCTGGCACTTGCTTATCAAAGTCAATGTGTATCAAACGCACAAATGGAATGACATTTGATGGCTCATTGTGTAGGTTTTGCAGATAGGCTTTTGATAGACCGCAGTCAATTAAAATTTTTAAATTTAAATGAAATGTAGATTTCGATGAATTTTGTTTTGTTTTCTCAAAACCATCATTCTTTAGACGGATATAAAATTGATAAGCATTATTAGCCTTTGTGTAACTAACAACACCCTTTTTGTTTACGGTAAATAATTTGGATTTTAATAAGTCTAAAACTTTATCATCATCATTTAATGTCATATTTTCACCTTGAAGAGCATTTAAAATTGGACTAAACGCAACGCCCCACATATTTTGCAGTAAGCCATATTGCGTCTTTTGTAGATGGATTAGCTCAAACAGATTACTTGGATAATTGTTCTTGGATAGATAAGTTTTACAAATACGAGCTTCAAAGCGTAATTTTGCATTGGCAAAGTCTTTGGCTTTAAATAAAGCATTTAACTTGGCTAATGCTTGATTATCTTTACCAGCTTGTTTTTGCAGTTGTTTAATTTGATTTTCTACCTCCTCGTATTTGCCGTAAACTTTACGCCCAATATATCGGCTGTTTTGTGTACCCCAGCGAACATAGTTATTATAGCGTAAGTTTTGGGCTTTGGCATGACCGCTTGAAATGTTCGCAAGATATTCAAGAACTGGTTTAACAAGATTTTGATGTGGCAGACTTGCCATGTAAGTAATGTCTAAATGCAGAACCTCGGTTTTAGCAAAGTCTAAATATGCACACAAATCAGGAAAGGCATCAATGAGCATACCAAGCATTTGCACCGCACCAAGTTCTATGCTTTCAAAGCCATAGACATTATGACCTTGTAGTAATTTTAATGGACTGGCTTTTAATTCGACATACGGCAAACAATTTATACCTTTGTCGTAAAACTTTACAGCCATATCTGAATAATCAGAACCAAGCGTATCATAAGGAGCATACAAGTCTTGTGCTTTAGGCTTGCCATCATCGCCCAGCGTAACCACCCTAGCCCCACAATTCAAACCCAGTTTAAGCAAGTCCCCTTCAAAATAAAAATTCCCCTGTCCACACTCGACAGCGTAGATAGGAAATACTGGGACGGCTAAACGAAGATGGTCAAGCATTGAATTATAAAAGTAGAAAAGTAGAAATAAAGATAATTCTACAAAAATTACTTTTAGAAGTAAATAGATTTGGAAAAATAATTTATAATAATTACAAATCAAATTCAAGGCAAAATCATGCAATCTTTTAAATTAACTAAGGCAGAAGAAGAAGCCCTATATAAAAAATCCATTGCAGTTAATATTGAGCTTCTAAAATTCGGTAAAACACCCTTACCAGAATCAAAAATTTTACATGAGATATTAAAACAAACCCTACTGACTGGCGATGTAGAATTAACAAGAACGGGTGAAATTCGAGTATTAAGCCAAAATGAGATTTCCAGCAAATTTGACAATTAAGTGCAAAAATTCCTAAATTTAGGACTCAGGCACACCATTAGATAGCGGTGTGCGGTTTTTGTGTTCGCCAGCGTCGTTAGCACCGCCCGCCCTGCTCACACAAAAACCGCCTTATTTGTAATTACAAAGTAAATATAAATAAACTACATTAAATTTGCAAAAAAATAAATCAAGCACAAACCCCAAAGCAAAGGCGGATTAAATTTGCCTTAATGGATTGGCATTTAATCCGCCTTGCTTGGGGTTGTGGTGTATAGTTATACATCGCATAATGCAGATTATGCAGCCGCAAGCGGTAAAAATACCCCATGCTAAAAAAATGATAGCATGGGGCATTTTTAGCATAATCTTAACTTACATTATGCGAAGTATAACTAATCGGATTTATGAATAAATCAAATCTTGAATATCTTTACCGCTAAAATCTTCCAAGCCAAATTCATCACAATTTACCACCAAATCACATTCTTGATTTTGATAAACAGTAAAACCAATAACCTTGCCTGTGATTTGCTGTTTACCAAGCTCGCAAACTGTATTAAAACAAACTCTTTTGCCTAATAATGAATTAAGCTGGTTTAATGTGAATTTCATTTCTTACCGTCCTTGTTGATGAATTCAATTTCTTTGATGACAAAGCTGGCGGTTTTGTTGCTTGAACAAGTTATCTAACATTGTTCATTTGCGCCTGTCGCACTGTCATTTTTCGTGCCGATAATCTAAAATCAAAAATCGCTTGTTTTTGTATTTTAAGCAAACAAAAAACCCTTAAAATTTGATGTTTTCAAGGGTTTTGTAGGCGTGTTAATAGTAAAGCGTTATTATTTGATTGTTTTAAATTGATTATTATAATAAAAAACAAAAGACTTACAACAAATGCTGTAAGTCTTTGATTTTATTGGTACCAGTGGTCGGACTCGAACCGACACGCTTTTAAGGGCAACGGATTTTGAATCCGTCGTGTCTACCAATTTCACCACACTGGCATGAGTGGTTAAGCTGATTGCTTATGGATGCGTATTATATAGGATTTTTAAGATTCGTCAAGCCTTTTTTGCAAAAAAATACTCAAATTTTTATAAATATTTGCAAATAATGCTCGCTTGGCTGACAGCTCACTGATTTTGGGGGCGAATATTCACTTCAAGCACATAGTTCATGATGTTTGGCTTGCGCTCCAAGCTGTCATATTCCAAGCGAATGACATGACGACCACTCGCCACCACCACATAATCACCATTGGCAAAATTATGGTAATAAGGAATGTCCAGATACGGCTTCATGCGAGAATCCGAGACCGACACACTCACCACCTCGCCGACATTTGGATAGATGAAATAGTCACAAGCATTGCCCAAAATTTGCTCTTGACGAGAAACAGAAGTCCTGTCGATGCGTTTTTGTACAAGCTTTGGACATTCGTCTTGCGCACTGATGCGACCTTGCACCAAAGCGGCTTGGTCGCTCTTCTCGCCAGCCAAGTGCTTGCTTTCTATGGATTGTGCTGGCGGCACTGTGTCATCACAGCCGGTAAGGCAGGCAAAAACACCAAACGCCAAAAGACAGCCAAGCCACCTTGGTTGAAGATGGTTGCACCAAGAGTGTGTCGCATTCATTCCGTCATGCATTGTGTGATGCCCTATTGTCTCAAACGCCCTACCGACTTACGCGCCTTGCAAGAATTCACTGACGCACGCATTTAAAGTCTTGGCGACCGCCGTACCGACAATCTGCGTGCGTGCGGCAGGGTCAAGCGCTGCTTGTCCAAGCTCGGTGAGTGTGACGCTCTGCGGGGCTTTTTCGCTCACGCAGCCACAGGCTTTGTTTTCAAGAGCGGTTTTCTGCTCGCTCGTCATGAATAGTGATGCCGTCTTGTAAATCTGGTTGGCATTCAGCTCGCTGCGGCACCGTGCGTCCACCGCTGTTTTAAAAATATTCATGCCAATGCCGCTTGCTGAACCTGCCGCTGTCTGCACATCACTCGTGGCACAGCCTGACAACGCCAGCGCCGACACCACAATCATACCAAACTTTTTCATGATTACTCCATTTAAAATATGTTTTGTTTAAAAATCAAATCAAGCTTTACTTAAAACCATGCACAAAACCATCGCCCTGCCAAACCAGTCAAAGCACCCTTCAATGCTTCAAACATCAATGATGTCGGCAAATTTCGCCCCAAGCACTGCTGCCAAATCATCAGGAATTATGCCCACATCCAGCCCACGCCTACCACCACTGACATATATTTTTGGCAGGGTTTGAGCGGTGGCGCTAATGACGGTCGGTAGGCGTTTCTTTTGCCCAAGCGGACTGATTCCGCCCACTAAATAACCCGTGATACGCTCGGCACTTGCCATGTCCGCCATTCTTAACTTTTTAACGCCCACCGCTTTGGCAAATTTACCCAAATTAAGCTGATACGCCACAGGCAACACCGCCACAAAGTAGTTTTTGCCATCGGTTGCAAGCAGGGTTTTGAAAACTTCTTGGTCGGTTAGACCAAGTTTTGCCACTGCTTCATCGCCAAAATTGGTGCAATTTGGATCATGGTCGTATTCGTGAATGCTAAAATCCACTTTTTGCTTTTTTAATAAAGTAATGGCTGGCGTCATAACTCACTCAAATTGGCTACTTATTCAATCGACTTACTCAATCGGCTTTAACGGCTGAACCACATCGGCATTTTGTCCACGATGACGCAGATAATGATCAAGCAGCACAATCGCCAGCATACTCTCGGCAATCGGCACGGCACGCACGCCCACGCACGGATCATGGCGACCTTTGGTGATGACATCGGTAGCATTGCCATTTAGGTCAATGGTTTTACCTGCCGTGGTGATGCTTGCGGTGGGTTTTAGGGCGATGGCAACCTTAATGGTCTGACCGCTACTAATCCCGCCCAAAATGCCGCCTGCGTGATTGGCGGTAAAGCCCTCTGGTGTCAATTCATCTCGGCTTTCATGACCGAACTGCTCGGCAACAGCAAAACCGTCGCCAATTTCCACGCCTTTGACTGCATTGATACTCATCATCGCATGGGCAATGTCCGCATCAAGACGATCAAACACAGGCTCGCCAAGCCCCACAGGGACATTTTCGGCAAAAATTTCAAGCCTTGCCCCACAGCTGGTGCCATTTTCACGCAAACTGGTTACCAATTTTTCAAAACGGGGAATGGCATCGCTATCGCCACAGAAAAACGGATTTTCACCCACGATAGACCAGTCCAATTTTTCGGATTTTTCATTGCCAATCTGGGTAACACAGCCTTTGATGACAATGCCTAGGCGTTCTTTTAGGTATTTTTTGGCAATTGCCCCTGCCGCCACACGCATTGCCGTTTCTCGTGCTGATGAACGCCCACCACCACGATAATCACGAAAACCATACTTCATCGTATAAGTGTAGTCGGCGTGATTGGGGCGAAAAGTCGTGGCGATGTTGCCGTAGTCTTTGGATTTTTGGTCGGTGTTGCGGATAAGTAGTCCGATTGGCGTGCCAGTCGTCCGCCCTTCAAACACACCAGAGATGATTTCTACCTTATCCTCTTCTTTGCGTTGGGTGGCAAATTTGCTCGTACCAGGTTTACGGCGATCCAATTCAATTTGCAAATCTTCTTCACATAGGGGCAAATTGGGCGGCACACCGTCCACAATCGCCATCAAACCCACGCCGTGCGACTCGCCACAGGTGGTTACGCTAAAAAGCTGTCCTATTGTATTGCCTGACATTGTTGATTCCTTTTTTATGGGTGTTTATGGGTGAGAGTGTTTGTGGTTTTTTAATTTACATTTGGTAACCTAAATTTGGTCATTTGGGTTTTGCAGCTTAGGTTTAAATTAAGATTTTACATACTGCTCAAACAACTCTCTATATTCCACCAGCTCCTCACGGTTGATGGCAAAAATTCCATGACCACCCTTTTCAAATTTTAGCCAATTAAATTGAATCGACGGATACGCCTGACGCAAGTGCCACTCACTGTTGCCCACCTCGCAGACCAAAAGACCATCTCGGGTCAGATAATCAGGCGCTTCATAAAGAATTTTGTGCACTAAGTCCAAGCCATCTTGACCCGCTGCTAGCGCAAGTTCTGGCTCGTGCAAAAACTCAGGCGGCAAATCTGCCATGTCCTCAGCATCGACATAAGGCGGATTGGTGACGATGAGTTCGTACTGATTTTCCATCGGCAATTTGTCAAACAAGTCGCTTTCAAGCAAATTCACCTGATGCTCTAAGTCATGATATTCCACATTCGTCCAAGCCACCTCTAAGGCGTCTTTTGAAATGTCGGTGGCGTCCACATTGGCATCAGGAAATGCCTTAGCAAGCGCAATGGCAATGCAGCCTGAGCCTGTGCACAGGTCAAGCACTCGCTCAGGGTGTGCCAGCTGACGCTCCTCCAAGCCATGCTCAAAAAACTTGGCTTTTTTGGTGTCCTCCACATCAAAATACGGGAAAAACTGCTTGTTAATCAGCTCGGCAATCGGCGAACGGGGAATCAACACTCGCTCGTCCACATAAAACGGCAAATTGCAAAAATAAGCCAAATTGATGAGATAGCTCAAAGGCTTGCGTTGTACGATGCGGTTGCCAAGCAGCTCCAAGACCGCCGATTTTTCAAGGTCGGTCAGGCGACAATCCAAAATCTCAGGATTTGCAGACCAATCAAGATTTAAGGTATGCAGCACGATGGCGGCACTTTCGGCGAATTCATCGGTCGTGCCCTGCGCCACCACGACATCATATTCACGCAGCTTACTGACACAAAAACGGATAAAATCACGAATGGTGCGCAGACTTTCTGCCGCCTCATTAAGCTCGGCATACAGCTTGGCACTTTGCGCCTCGTTCAATTTGCCATCATCAGAAAATTGGGCAAAATCTTCATGAAATTCGGTAAAGTCGCTCAAATTCTCAGGAAGGTTTTGAAAATCAGCGGTAAAATGAGTGGAGTCAGACATGGTGCGCTCAATAAAAATCAGAATAAAACCATCATTATAATGAAAATTTGGTTTTTTTTAAACCTTATTTATGCGATATTTGTGCGATTTTTTGCCTTGTCGCCCTGCTTTTTTCCTTTAAAATGGTTTTTTGGACAAAAAATTGTTAAAATGGTGGGCATTTATTTTAATATTGAGAATACTCATGAACGACAAATTGCCTTTTTGCTTGCCTGCCGACATCACACCAGAAGTTTTTTTGCGTGATTATTGGCAAAAAAAACCACTTTTGATTAAAAACGGCTTGCCTGCCCTTGTGGGTATGTTTGAGCCAGCCGATGTGCTGGATTTGGCGATAGAAGATGGTGTTTCAGCTCGCTTGATTGCCCAAAAAGACGACAATCCTAGCGAGTGGACGCTTAAAAATTCGCCCCTGACCGAACAAGATTTGCAAAGCACGCCACAGCTTTGGACAGTGCTTGTGCAAAACCTAGAACAGTGGTCACCTGAGCTTGGCGAGCTGTGGCAAGCCTTTGATTTTATTCCAAAATGGCAACAAGACGACATCATGGTGTCGGTCGCTGGGGCTGGCGGTTCGGTGGGCGAGCATTATGATGAATATGATGTGTTTTTGGCTCAAGGCTACGGCTCTCGCCGTTGGACGCTTGGCAAAATGTGCGATGTCGGCACGCCTTTTGTGGAAGGTCAGCCAATTCGCCTGCTTGACGACATGGGGCAGATTATTTTTGATGAAGTGCTAGAAGCTGGCGATGTCTTGTATGTACCGCCACGCCTTAGCCACTATGGGGTGGCACTTGATGACTGTTTGACATTTAGCTTTGGCTTTCGCCGTCCAAATCTTGTGCAAATCCTAGACGAAATCGCCGATGTTGCCACAGGCGAGCATTCGCTATTTTCGCCTTTGACCCTGCCACAAGCGGTGCAAGCCAATCCGTATGAACTTAGCAATGACAGCGTCCGTGCAATCAAAGATGAGCTTATCAACTTGCTCAATTCAGAACAAGGCGATGCCATCATAAGCCGAGCATTGAGCGAGCTAGTCAGCAAACGCCAATATGAGCTGGTCGCCTTTGAGGATGAATTGACCCCTGATGAGCTTGCCGAACGCCTACAAAGTGGCGAATGCTTGATGATTAACCCTGCTTGCCGATTTGTCCTACAACATGGCGAATGGTACATCAACGGCGAAAATGTCTGCTTTACCGAAGACGAGCTGGCACTCATTGAGCGATTTACCGACAATGAAGCGATTGTCTTTGATGATTTAACCGATGAGCTGCTGGCAAGTACGGCAAATTGGCTTAATGATAACTGGTTAATTTTGATTTGATAACCAATCTTTTTGCCAAATTTTTCATCACAAAAAAATGAGCCAGCTTTGGCTCATTTTTAGGCTCATTTCTTATGGTCAATCACTAGACCAAGCCCGCCACCCGAAGCCACGCCATGCCCACCGCCAAGCCAATCATACTCACCACGGTGGTAAATGCCAAAATGTTCGCCGCCAAGACATCATTACCGCCCATCGCCTTTGCCATGACATAGCTTGCCGCCGCCGCAGGACTTGCCACCATCACAAACAGCACGCCAAACTGCACAGGCGGTAATTGCAACAGGACGCCTGCCAATACCGCCACCAATGGTGCAACAATCACCCTGCCAATGCTTGCTTGCATGGATACGCCCGACAAGCCAAACATGGATTTTAGATCCAATGTCGCCCCCGCACAAATCAGCGCCAATGGCAGAGCGATGTTTGCCATCAGTTCGCCTGTTTTGGTAATTGGCTTGGGTGGCAGGGGCAACTCCAAACCCTTGTACACAAAGGCGGAAACCAAAGCGATGATGAGCGGATTGGTAAAAATTTTCTTAATAATATCAATGCTTTGTGATTTAAAATTGGTATTTTGGCTCGTGCGAGACAGCGTGATGACCGACAGGATATTATACAAAATCGTAATAATTCCCATATAAATCGCCCCCACGCTCGTCCCCACCGCCCCATAGGCATTGGTCGCCACCGAAAGCGAGATAATCGCCATATTTGAGCGAAACACGCCCTGTACAAACACGCCCTTATCACGCACGGCTGGGACAAAAAATTTGGCATAAGTTTCCGCCCCAAAAAACAGCACAAAAGTCGTGATAAACCCCGCCAAAATCAGCGTACTTTGTTCGGCAAAATTCACTTCACTTTTAATCACGCTAAAAAACAGCAGGCATGGCAAGCCAAAATTAAAGACGATATTGGATGCCGTATCAATAAAAGTAGTGTTAATCTTGCCTGATTTTTGCATATAAAAACCCAGCCCCATCAAGGCTAGGTTTGGAAAGACAATCATAAAGGCAAAGCTTACGGCTTGGAGGATTTCTTGGGGGTTCATGGTAAATTCTGGTTATGATAAAATGACTTATCATAACCAAAAATTACTCAAAAATAAAGTCAAAATCTTCTCGTTATTAAAATGATGAAATTTTATAGGCATTTACCGCACCATCTTTTCCAATGTAGAAAATATAGCCATATTTTAAAATCATGGTTTCGCCATTTTGACCCTTTAACCCATTATGATAAAATCCTTTATCAACACTGCAAGCGTCTTTTTCACTTTGCCAAGTCAAATCGCCACAAGTTTGAATTTCCACCCAAGTTTTACCTTGTTTTGGGCTGGTGCTGATATTACCTGTTAAAGCCGTACCGCCACACATCATATTAAAATAAGCATTATTATATTTTGGTACAGGAGCATTATCTTTGTCCAGTAATTTTGGAAAAAATTGCAAGGCTTGCTTGGTATTTTCAAAATACAAATCTTCCAAACGAGCTTCATCATACACATCAGCACAACCATCAAAATCTGCCAAAGTTGCTTGCTTTTGATTGATTGCAGACTTGGTTGTATTTTGTACTGGATTAACACAGCCAATCATCAAAACCGCCATTAACAACGCATATTTTTTCATTGCAATTTCCTTATTTTGAGTGTGTTTGCAGTCATCACAAATACAGAATGGGGCGTAAGGTGCATAATACGCACCATTTTAGGTACAGCATTTAATTTGGTGCATGGTGCGCACCTGACGAATTTTTAAGAAGTTTTTAATCTCTCCAATATCACTTTTGCATTGGTTTCATCTTGCCAAAAAATCAAATCACAAACTGAAAGATTGGGATAGCGTTTGTGTAATGCGTCCATATTTCTATCCACAATCGCTACATTGCAGACATCGTCCAAGATTTCTTGAATGAGATTTAAGCATTCATCATCGGTTAAATCTTGCCAATTTTCAATCTCGGGCATTAATAAAATTTGGCACAAATCATCTAACGAAATGCTTTTGTAATAATTTTCAACCAAACCCCAATCCACTTTCTTTTTTGCAAGGGATTGGATTTGGGGTTTATATTGTTTGTCCGTAAAATCGGTGCGTTCAAATGCTTGGATAAGTTGTGATAATTGTTCAAATTCATTCATCATTTGGATTTCCATAAAATTTTAGGCATATAAAGACAAGCTTAAAATTTATTTTGAATGCAATAGCGTATACACACCATTTAACACAAACTATAAATGGTGTGTATTCCTATAAAAAACCTTACTCCGCCAATTTCTCCGCCTTCTTCATCTTCTTAACCATCATCGCAAGTAAACTAATCGCCGCAGGCGTCACCCCACTAATCCGACTTGCCTGCCCCAATGTTGCAGGGCGGATATGGCTAAGTTTTTGTACGATTTCATTGGATAAGCCCGACACTTGACTATAATCAAAATCAAGCGGCAAAGGCGTGTTTTCTAGCTTTCGCATTTGCTCAATTTCATCGTTTTGGCGGTCAATATAGCCTTGATATTTGACGCCAATTTCAATTTGCTCGCCCACTTCGTTATTGACAGTACTTTCGCTAATTTTGGCAATGTTGTTAAAAGTAATGTTGGGGCGTTTTAATAAATCCAAGAGATTATTTTCTTTGGTTAAAACTTCGCCTGTATTTTCCATAAAGGCTTTGCCAATTGCATTATTTGGCGTTGCCCAAATGTCTTTTAAACGAGCGGTTTCTTTTTCAATGTCGTCCATTTTTTGATTAAAACTTGCCCACTGTGTTTCATCAATTAAGCCAAGTTTATGAGCGATTGGCGTTAAGCGTTGGTCGGCATTGTCCTCACGCAACAATAAGCGGTGTTCGGCACGGCTTGTAAACATTCGGTACGGCTCTTTGGTGCCGTGCGTGATAAGGTCGTCCACCAGCACGCCAAGATAGGATTCGTGCCTTTGCGGTGTCCAAATCTCCTTGCCCTGCACGGCAAGGGCGGCGTTAATGCCAGCGAGCATTCCTTGTGCTGCCGCCTCCTCATAGCCTGTCGTGCCGTTGATTTGCCCTGCAAAATACAGGCGGTCAATGGATTTGGTTTCCAAAGTCGGTTTTAAATTTTGCGGGTCAAAATAGTCGTATTCAATGGCGTAACCTGGGCGTGTGATGTGAGCATTTTCAAGCCCTTTCATACTGTGAATGAACTCAATTTGCACTTCAAAGGGCAAACTTGTGGAAATGCCGTTGGGATACAGCTCGTGCGTGGTCAAGCCCTCTGGCTCAATAAAAATCTGATGGCTGTCCTTGTCGGCAAAGCGATGAATCTTATCTTCAATGGACGGACAATAACGGGGCCCAACGCCTTCAATCTTACCGCTAAACATCGGACTTCTGTCAAGATTGGCACGGATAATGTCGTGCGTGCGTGCGTTGGTGTGCGTGATGTAGCAAGGGATTTGGCGGGGGTGCATAGCCACATTGCCACGATAACTCATCACAGGCAAGGGCGTGTCGCCGTGTTGTACGGTCATCACGCTAAAATCCACCGTGCGTGCGTCAATGCGAGCGGGCGTGCCTGTTTTTAGTCGCCCAACGGGGAGTTTAAGCTCACGCAAACGGTCAGCCAAACGAATGGACGGCATATCGCCTGCTCGTCCGCCTGACTGGTGTTGTAGCCCAATGTGAATCACCCCACCCAAAAAAGTCCCCGAAGTCAGCACGATGCTTTGGGCATTAATGCGAACGCCACTTGCCGTCACCACCGCCACCGCCTTGCCGTTTTCAATGATAATATCGTCCACGGGTTGTTGAAATAAATCAAGATTGGGCTGATTTTCCAAAGTTTGGCGAACAAAGGCTTTATAAAGTAGTCGGTCGGCTTGGGCACGAGTCGCTCGCACCGCAGCCCCTTTTCGGCTGTTTAGCACCCGAAATTGAATGCCTGCGTGGTCGGTTGCCAAAGCCATTGCCCCACCAAGTGCGTCCACTTCTTTTACTAGGTGTGATTTGCCAATCCCGCCAATCGCTGGGTTACAACTCATCTGTCCTAGCGTTTCAATGTTGTGGGTGATGAGCAAAGTTGGCACGCCCATTCTGGCAGACGCCAACGCCGATTCTGTGCCTGCGTGTCCGCCACCGATGACGATGACACCATAAGATTTAGGGTGAGTATAAAAAGTAGTCATAGTATTTGCTGTTTATAAAAATTAAAGAAAATTAGGCTATTATAGCAGATTTGGGGGCGAAGTTGGGGAATTGTTGGGAAAAATTGGGCGAAAAATAACCGCTTTATGGGCGATAAAGCGGTTATGGAGTTAGGGCAGACGATTGCCTTGTT
The DNA here is from genome assembly GCF_029581575.1 of Moraxella nasibovis. Taxonomy (NCBI): domain Bacteria; kingdom Pseudomonadati; phylum Pseudomonadota; class Gammaproteobacteria; order Moraxellales; family Moraxellaceae; genus Moraxella; species Moraxella nasibovis. Next base: position 1,138,426 of record NZ_CP089975.1, read on the forward strand.
GGTCAATATAGAAAGTTTCACCGTTTAGTTTAACTTCAGCTTTGTCTTGACTAAAATAATGGGCGTTATCATACAGGATTGGTACGATAATGTTGCCTGTTTTGTCAATAAATCCCCATTTACCATCCATTTCCACACCTGCCATATTTTCATTAAAAGGATAGGCATAGTCGTATTGTGCAGGGACAACAATATTTCCAAAGCTGTCAATAAAGCCCCATTTACCATTTTGAATAAATCCCGCCAATCCTTCGCTAAATTTTTCAAGATAACCATATTTAAAGGGGATAATGGCTTTTCCTGTTTTGTCAATAAGCCCCCATTTTCCATTTTTTTCAACTCGCACCAAACCATTGACAAATTTTCCGCCTGTATCATACACAAAGGGAATAATTGTTTTTCCTTGTTTATTGATAAATCCCCATTTGTCGCCTTTTTTGACGCTTACCAAGCCTTCTTTAAAATCTAGTACATAATCATATTTAAAAGGAATAATGATTTTTTCTGTTTTGTCAATAAACCCCCATTTACCATTTTGATAAACACCTGCCAAACCCTCATGAAAATCTGACACCGTATCATATTGTAAAGCAATGACAAGCTGACCATTTTTATCAATAAAACCAAATTTATCATTTTTTGCAACAACCGCCAAACCTTCCGATAGGCAACCAATTTCATCATAATTATCATAAATTTCTGGCACTTCACACCCCCACGCTTGCCCCACTGACAGCACACCCACCAAAATCATCATCCATTTTTTGTTAAAGTATTTCATCTGTTTTCCTAAATTATCATTCACACAAAGACAAGAAAGCCTTAAATATCAAGGTCTTTTTGGGTATCATCAGCAAGCAAAGTGTCAAGATTGGCACGAGCCTCATCGGGCATTTTATCAAGTAACGCCTGCTTCATCAGCTCATCATCGCTTGCCATTACCAAACGCACCAAAGGCAACACTTCAAAAGGCAAATCATCGACCTTTTGGGCAAAGCTTGCCAAATAATACGCTCCATCGACATCACTGTCAGCCAGTACACGATTATAAACCACCTGCCAAGCCAGCTCGCCTGCCCCGCCGTGCGAAATGATGAGATGAATGGCTTTTAGGGCGGTGTTTGGTTGTTCACACAGTGTCAGAATTTGTTCGGAGATTTGTTTGATTTTATTCATAATGTTTCCAGACGGGTTTCTTGATACTCAGCAATCTTAATTTTTATAAACAAAAACCCCGCCAAGCTCACTTAACAGGGTTTATGAATTAAAAGCACGCCATCACACTTCTGGGCTATGCTCTTCAATCAATGGCTTAAGCTCGCCTGCTTGATACATTTGCAGGATAATGTCGCTGCCGCCGATCAGCTCGCCATTTACCCAAAGCTGTGGGAAGGTCGGCCAGTTGGCAATCAGTGGCAAGGTGCTACGGATTTCTGGATTTTCTAAGATATTAACAAAAGCAAATGGGCGACCGATTTGGGTCAGAACTTCCACCGCACGGGCAGAAAAGCCACATTGTGGAAATTGCGGTGTGCCTTTCATATATAGTAGCACGCTGTGGTCTTTGATTTGATTTTCGATCAATTCTTTAACTTGTGGGTTAATCTCGCTCATAACAGCTCCAAGAATGGGGAAATTGGGGTATTTTAACACAAATTGGGGGAAAAATCGCAAAATTTCAAGTGTTGGTTGCCATTATTTTGTTAAATTTGCTTGCCAAAATTTATTCGCCAACAGCTCATCGCTCATCAAAACAGTCGCAAATTCCCCGTGTAAATTGGCAAGGCTGACCCTGTGCACCGTTTCGCTGTCATAATGTGTGCCGTCAAAACCTACCCTATCAAAAGTTGCCGTCCCGTCCGCCACCACAAAGACGGTAAAGCCCAAATTGCCTGCCATTCGGGCGGTGGTAGAAACGCAATGATTGGTGGTCAAGCCGACAATGACCAGCGTGTTAATACCACGAACTTTTAATTCGTGTTCCAAATGTGTGCCGATAAAGGCGGAATTCACCGTTTTGCCAATAATGATTTCGTCATTTATCGGAGCGGTTAAAGGTTTAAAGTCATTACCAATTTGATTGGGGTGTAATGGCGAGTTTGTGTCGGTAGAATTGTGCTGAATGTGAAAAATAGGTAAATTAAATGTACGCCATTTTGTTAATAAGTTTAAACAAACCTGTTCGCAATTTGGATTGTTTCTATTGCCGCCCCAATGGGCGTGATTGTCAAAACCGATTTGCAAATCAATTAAAAGTAAAGCGGTGTTTTTGTCAATCATAAATTTCCCATTAAAACAATTTTAAAAATAATAAACTTCCTGCAAAACTCAAAAATAAGGAAAACCGTTCGTGGTGAGCTTGGGAAACTTAACGGTTTTCCACCACCCTTCGACCTAGCTCAGGGCGAACGAAAAACCCAGTTTTGCAGGAAGTTTAATCATAATCTATAAGGTGCGTATTACACACCTTACAACTTGGCTAATTTTTGGATTTTTTATCAATAAAATCAATCCACCTTTTGCAACAGTACCACGCTACTGGCAAAAATCCCTTCGCCACGCCCCAAATAGCCCATTTTTTCGTTGGTGGTCGCCTTAATGCTCACACAATCCACGCCCACACCCAAAATATCAGCGATGCATTCACGCATTGCCAGATTATGCGGAGCAAGTTTGGGCGATTCACAAATCAGGGTCATATCGGCATTGATTAGCGTATAACCTTTTGATTTTATTAATGAATTGACAGATTTTAGCATCTGTTTGCTGTCCGCCCCACGCCACCGCTCATCCGTATCAGGAAAATGCATGCCAATATCGCCTAAGGCAAGCGCCCCTAAAAGTGCATCCATCAAAGCGTGCAGCAGTACATCGCCGTCCGAATGGGCTTTAATGCCGTGTGTGTGCGGAATTTGAATACCGCCAAGCGTGACAAAATCGCCTGTGGTAAAACTGTGAACATCAAGACCCTGACCGATTTTTAGCATAGAATTTTCCTAAAATAAACTTTGTATTTTAACACATTTTTACCTAAAAATGATATAATCGTTTCATTTCTGTGGTGCTTTCAATGCAAAAACACCTAATTTATACACTAATTATTTTAAGCCTTGCCATTACCTTTGCCAGCATTAAACCTTTATATTGGCAAAGTTATTTATTACACCAATTTGGTACGATTGTCTTAATTGTGCCGATGGTGTATTTATTTAGCAAACATAAAATAAGCACAACAAGCCTATATGCAATGACGGTGTTTTTATTATTGCATATTTTTGGGGCAAAATGGTCGTATTCTTATGTGCCTTATGATGATTGGTCTATGGCGATGTTCGGCATTTCTATTAGCGAGACTTTTAATTTTAATAGAAATATGTATGATAGAGTGGTGCATTTTGGTTATGGGTTGTTTTTATATCCGCTGATTTATGATTTGATTAAACATTCTTTTAAACAAAATAGCCATCGCCAGCTGATTTTTATTGTGCTAATGGTTAATATGGCAAGCAGTATGCTGTATGAACTCTTTGAATGGGGGCTTGCCATCACCTTATCCGAGCAAGATGCCGAAAACTATAATGGACAACAAGGCGATATGTGGGACGCTCATAAAGACATGGGGCTTGCGTTAATGTGAGCGGTCATCACAAGTCTTATTTATCCTAAAAAGACTTGAATTATTAGGATTTAGCCCCACAATTTGACAAATTTTATAGAGAATAATTATGACAAACCCAAATTCAAATACCAAAGTCATCGTCGGAATGTCTGGCGGTGTGGATTCATCGGTTACTGCCGCCCTACTTTTAGAGCAGGGCTATGAAGTCGAAGGTCTCTTTATGAAAAACTGGGAAGAGGACGACGGCACCGAATACTGCACCGCTTTGGAAGACTTGGCAGACGCACAGGCGGTGGCGGATAAATTAGGCATACATTTGCACACCGCCAATTTTAGTGCTGAATATTGGGACAATGTCTTTGAGCATTTTTTGGACGAATACCGCGCAGGTCGTACGCCAAACCCTGATATTTTGTGCAATAAAGAAGTCAAATTCCGTGCATTTTTGGATTATGCCACCAATCCTAAGTTTGGCTTAGGGGCAGATTTTATCGCCACAGGGCATTATGCACGGCGTGGGACGGACATTGATGGCAAGGCAAATTTACTGCGTGGACTGGATAACAACAAAGACCAGAGCTATTTTTTGCACGCTGTGGGCGGAGATAAAATCGCCAAAACGCTATTTCCTGTGGGCGAATTAGAAAAACCACAGGTGCGTGCCATTGCCGAAAAATACGGACTTGCCACCGCTAAGAAAAAGGACAGTACGGGCATTTGCTTTATTGGCGAACGCAAGTTTAAAGACTTTTTGCAGACCTACCTACCCGCCCAAAAAGGCGACATCTACACCGATGATGGCATAAAAATCGGCACGCACGATGGTCTGATGTACTACACCATCGGACAACGGGGTGGCATCGGCATTGGTGGTGTGTCTGGTCGTGATGAGGCGCCGTGGTTTGTGCTGCATAAAGACTTAGAAAACAACCGCCTGATTGTCGGTCAGGGGCATGAGCATCCCTATCTGATGAGCCGTGAATTGACAGCTTATAAGCTTGACTGGGTGGTTAATCCACCTGCAAACGGCACGAAGCTCACCGCCAAAACCCGCTACCGCCAGCCCGACCAGTCTTGCACCTTCTATCACGATGGCGACAAAGTTCGAGTGGTTTTTGATGAGCCACAACGGGCGGTAACTTTGGGGCAATCGGTGGTGTTTTATGATGGCGAGATTTGTTTGGGTGGGGGCGTGATTGATTGGTGTAATGCGAAGGTAGAGTGATAAGTATCAACATCTAATCACAGCTTTTCACACCACTCTAAATTTAAGCGGATAAATTCTTCCCAAGTATATTCTGACGATAGATAGGTTTTATAATAATCCTCCACTCGACATACGAGTGGACGATTATCATAAATCCTACATAGATTTGTTGCAGCATCAAAATGGCGACAAATGCCATCGCCTCTGTCCAAAAAAGCCGTTTGGTCACTTTTGTGGACTTGGCGACAACATTTGCCACAAGCTGTGCAGGGAAACGGCTCAAAAGTCGATATGTTTGCAGTCGGAATCATTGGCTTGCATCATTATTTCTTTTATGCCTTGCAATGGAGATGATTGTATTTGATTAACTATACCTGTCATTACAAGATTAGCTAATTGCATATCCCCTGTCTCAATAGCCGTATCTAGTCTTTTAAAAAATTCATCAAAATTATTACTTCTTTCCTTAAAAACAGCTTCAATATATTTTTGAAAATTCTCTTTCTGAGCTTGTAATTTGCCTAATTCTACATCTCTATATGCACGAATAGCTTCTCTTTTAGTCTTTTCCTGCTCTTGAACAGTCTTGTACCTTTCTATTGATCCTGAAATCAATTCAATAGACTTTACTATATCAGAAGGTCCACCTGTTGGTATTGGTATTTTTTTACTCATATTACTATCTCCTTGCATACAGACAAGCACTCATATTAATCTCAAGATAAGTGCTTGTTTAGTACTGTCAATTAATTAGATATTGCGTGTTGCTTCCAACAGACCTGAACATTTTACACTAATACCTAATTCAGCTTCACCAGAGTTATTAACCAATGGTGTATGTAAAGCTTCTTTTAATGCTTTACCAATCATCAGCATTTGCTGGAATTTAACCTCATTTGTTGAATCATGTACTTTTACTTTTTCAAAGCGTAAGATTAACTCATCTAGGGTATTTTGCATTTCTTGAGCATTCAGCTGAATAGCTTCTAATACAGCCATAGCCTGCTTAATCTTGCCAATTTCAATATCTACTGTAGCAGCATACTCTTCAGCTTCTGTTAAAGCTTCTGATGCTTTACTTTCCATGAATACACCAGCTACTAAAATCGCTGGAGCTGCAATAATACCACCTAATACAGCAGCACCACCAGCTATACCTAAACCACCTGCAGCTAAAGAACCTCCACCTAACCAAGCAAGTGTTGCATTCGTAGCAGCAGCCCCAGCCAGACTACTAATCGCAGTACCTGTACTTGCTGCAGCCAAAGCACCAACAGTACCATATGCACCAAAACCTGCTAAGGCTCCCGCCATTAATCCTGTCCCTGCTTCTCCTGTTACTTCAAGAGCATCTAGCTCTTTTAAATCATGTTGTAACTGTTTTAAGTCATCTGCTGTCAAAGTATTCTCAAAACCCTGAACTTGAGAGCTTACTGACTTATTAGATACTTTACTCAATATCTCCACAATGTGTGTAATTTGGTTATGGAAAATATCAATCTTCGTTTGCCCAAGTTTTTCAAACTCTAATTGTACAGCTTCTGCTAATGCAGTAAACTCATCTTTTGACTTATCATATCTTCGAGTTGCCCTCTTTGCAATACTCTCAGCTTTTTCCCATCTTTCTTTTGCTGATAAACCAGCAGCAACACCCACACCAGCCGCAGCAAGAACTGCTGCACCAATAATAAACGGTAATGGCATAATAGCCTCCTTTACAAATAAAAATTCAGACGATAAAAAAACTATCCCTCAGACAGATACGCCCGCAATCCGTCTTCAAGCTCCCCTTGCCACCCCTCAGGGCTGACAATGCTGATATTGGGTATCCAATATCGCACTAAGGGCAAAATCTGCATTGGGCTGACCACCTTGCTCGACAGCAACAAATCGCCCTGCTCCAATTCTTTAATCAGCTGCTGCTCTGGCAACAATGACCGACTCAAAAAATGCGATGCCACGGCCGATTTGACCTTTAAAATCACCTCGATTTTATCCTTGCCAAACCAAATACTCTCACTATTGGCGATTTTTTCACTGATTGTCGTATTCGGTTCAAACGACTTATCGCTTAGCATCACATCACTCATACGGCTTAGACGATAGGCTTTTAACTCGTCATTTTTGACCGCCGCCAAATACCAGCAGCCACGATGATGCACAATCTGATAAGGATCAACCACCCGTTCACCGTCTTTATAAAAAAATCTAAGCTGCCTTTTCTCGCCAATCGCCTGCTTAATACAGCTCATCAGCTCGCCAAACATACTGGCATCTTCAAAAGTGTAGCCCTTGACCGAATAAACCTGTGCAGTGCGTTCGTCCAAAATCTCTCGCAAAAAAGAAGTGTCCAAATTGGGATACAGCTTGGCAATCCCCGAAATCTGAGCAAACGCCCGAATGTCCTTAAAATCCAACTTCCCTAAATAACTGCTACTTAGCCGATATTTGCCCTGCTCTTTTTCCAAAGGCAAAAACGCCAATCGCTCATCAATATCTCGCATAATCGTACGGCGACTGACCTGATATTTTTCGGCAAGCTCGCCCACATCTAACACATTGCCCATATTAAGCATGGTCAGCATATCCGCCAAACGATATGCCAATTTTTCGTGCATTGATTTGCTCATAATAAATCCTTGTCGCTGACTGACAATCAATCCACCTTGCGACAGATTGAATGAAAAATGTCAATTTTGTTGATTTCATTTAAAGACCATATCAGCACAATCACACAGCAAATACAAGCTGACTTTTGACGATTTTACTAAAAATGTACTCAATAAAGGTACAAAAAAAATTAAAAGCCATTGTACTCATTTTAGGTAATTTGTCAATTTATCGTAAATATATGCAATGACAAAAAGCATTTACAGCCCAGAAATAATTGCCGTACGCAGTTGGCTCAGAGAAAAACGCTTGGAGCAAAATCTCACCATGCGACAGCTTGCCGAACGATTGGGGCGACCACACTCCTTTGTACAACGCGTTGAAGAAGGCGATCGCCGTCTTGATGTGGTGGAATTTGTATGGTATTGCCAAGCCTTAGGCATTGAGCCTATGCTTGGTTTACAAATCATTTTTAATCATCAAACCGCTTCATAATTGTTATTTTAACAAGTTGATTTGACAGGTTGTGTCATCTTAATTGATTTAAAATGAGAAATTTTTGGGTATTTTTAACGATTTTTAATTGTAAATAATCCAAACTTGACACGATTTGTACTTTTTTAGTTTTATTCACGGATAAACAAAAAAACACCATTTTTAGTAATGGTGTTTTTTTACTTAGAGTCACTTGATTATTTTGCTTGATTTTTTAACACATCAGCATAGCCACCATGATTGGTTACATTATCATACCTCATTTCTAATAACACATTACGAGCAATTTCTGCACGACGACCTGATTGGCAATACAAATGAATCGCCTGATTTTTATCAGGTGCAATTTGACTGATTTGCTCGGCAATCTGCGTATGCGTGATATTGACTGCCTGTGGCAAATGTCCATTATTGTATTCATCGGCTGTGCGAACATCAATCCAAATACCCTGCTCATTTGCCTGCACCGTTTGCACGCTTGTTTTTTGCGGGGAAGTTTGCTCAGCACAAGCTGTTGTCGCCATTGCACACAATACAAAGAAAAGTAATTTCTTTATCATGCTTTGCTTAAATCTTATATTAAGTTTTTCTAATATAATATAAAACACATATTTTGACAACGCACTAAACTATCTGGCTACATCATACTTTGATTCCTAATTAAGAGTGGATTTAAATATTTATCATTAAAAGCATTCTTCAAAAATCCACATTTTTATTTGATAAACATCTATAATTCCTAATCACAGTAAAAATAAAAGCTGAAAAAAAATACAAAATTTGTTATAATTCAATCATAATTCTCATCATTTTTTAAGGATTTTAAAAATGTCTTTAAACCAACTCACCGCCCTATCCCCCCTTGACGGTCGCTATGCGTCTAAGTGTGATGCCTTGCGTCCTTATTTGTCAGAATTTGGCTTGATGCACGCACGCGTGACCGTAGAAATTCGCTGGCTACAAGCTCTTGCCAATCACGCCGATATTAGCGAAATTCAACCATTTTCTACCGAGACCAACGCTCGCCTAGATGCCATCATTGACAATTTTTCACTTGAAAATGCCGAACGCATCAAGGAAATCGAACGCACCACCAACCACGATGTTAAGGCGGTAGAATATTTCCTAAAAGAACAAATCGCCGACATTGACGAGTTAAAAAACGCTGGCGAATTTATTCATTTTGCTTGCACATCAGAAGACATCAACAACCTATCGCACGCCCTAATGCTAAAATCTGGTCGTGATATTTTGACTCAGTCAATGCAACAAATCATTGATAACATTGCTGATTTGGCTGACAAATACGCCGATGTGCCAATGCTGTCTCGCACGCACGGTCAAACGGCAAGCCCGACCACTTTGGGCAAGGAAATGGCGAATGTCGCTTATCGTCTGCACCGCCAAATCAAACAGTTTAACACTGTGGAGCTGCTTGGCAAAATCAACGGTGCGGTGGGTAACTACAACGCTCATTTGTCGGCTTACCCAAGCATTGACTGGGCGAAACACTCACAAAGTTTTGTTGAGAGCTTAGGCTTGACCTTTAACCCGTACACCACGCAGATCGAGCCGCACGATTATATGGCGGAGCTGTTTGACGCCTTGCGCCGTTATAATACGATTTTGATTGACTTTAACCGTGATGTTTGGGGCTACATTTCGCTAGGCTATTTCAAACAAAAATTAAAAGAAGGTGAAGTTGGTTCATCAACCATGCCACACAAGGTCAATCCGATTGATTTTGAAAATTCCGAAGGTAATTTAGGTATTGCCAATAGCGTTCTGGCACATTTGGGCGAAAAATTGCCGATTAGCCGCTGGCAGCGTGATTTGACTGACTCTACGGTACTGCGTAATATGGGTGTTGGTTTTGCTCAAAGTTTGATTGCTTTTGAAGCCTGCCTAAAAGGCATTGGTAAGCTAGAATTAAATGAACAGCGTTTGGCGGAAGATTTGGACAATGCTCAAGAAGTGCTTGCCGAGCCCATCCAAACTGTGATGCGTCGCTACAATGTTGAAAAGCCATACGAAAAATTAAAGGCTCTCACTCGTGGACAAGCCATGACTCGTGAGATGATGGTGAATTTTGTCAATGGCGATGAGCTGACTGCCGTGCCAGCGACCGACCGTGAGCGTTTGGCGGAATTGACGCCAGCGACTTATATTGGTAACGCCAATGAGCAGGCGAAAAAATTGAAAGATTATTTAAAATAATTGTTTGATAAACTGAATAAAAATTGGCAAATCCTGTGTGGTTTGCCAATTTTTTTGGTTTTGGTGGGATTTTTTTGGCTGGTTTAATCCAAAATATACCAAACAAATGGAAAAATTACCATATAATGATGTGATGCCGTAGGTTGGGCTTAAGCTTGCAAAACCCAACAAATTAAATGAGTTATGCAAAAAAGATAGGTTAAGCCCGCTCTACACAGCTTAAAACTTACATCGCCAATCAAGGTGCTTTGTTCGGTCCGCCTGTCAGTCGGCTGATTTTTTTGGTGACGGTCAGTGCCACTGGCAAGGCAATGACAGCACCGACCACGATGGCAGCGATGATGTGCATCGCTTTATCAAAACCCGTCACAAATGCGATGACCATCAATACGCCAATGATCACCGTAAAAGCAATCGAAAACATGGCACTGAATAAAGGCAAATTCATACAAACCCCCATTATCATTGTGGAAATTAGCTTTAATATACACCACTTATTTAAAAAATTCCATAATTTTTTTAAGGTTTTTAAAATCTTGAAAAATCGCATAAAAAATCCCCTGAAAACTGCAAGTTTTTCTTTAAAATTATTTTTAATTGTGCGCTTTTATGCTAGAATTAAGTGTTTTGGCAATCAAAGTTTGTAAAATTTGACAAACCCAATTTGCCCACTTTTATGCACCATCCGTAATACTTGGCGGCTGGTATGATTTGGCACAGGATTTTTTATGAAAACAATGCAACTTAACGAAGTGCGTCAAGCGTTTATTGATTTTTTTGTCAGCAAAAATCACACGCCAGTCGCCTCATCTAGCCTAATTCCACACAATGACCCAACCTTGCTATTTACCAATGCGGGCATGAACCAGTTCAAGGACACTTTTTTGGGTCTAGAAAAACGAGACTACAACCGTGCCGTCAGCTCCCAAAAATGCGTGCGTGCAGGCGGTAAGCACAACGACCTTGACAATGTCGGCTACACCGCTCGCCATCATACTTTTTTTGAAATGTTGGGCAACTTTAGCTTTGGCGATTATTTCAAAAAAGACGCACTCAAATTTGCGTGGGAGTTTTTGACTTCAGAAGAGTGGCTTGCCCTGCCAAAAGAACGCCTGTATGTGACGGTTTATCACACCGATGATGAAGCGTTTGACATTTGGCACCAAGAAATCGGTCTGCCTGCTGATCGCATTATCCGCATTGGCGATAAAGGCAAACAATACGAATCGGACAACTTCTGGGCGATGGGCGACACAGGTCCTTGCGGTCCTTGCTCGGAGATTTTTTATGATTATGGCGATCATCTGTGGGGCGGTCTGCCAGGCACGCCCGAAGAAGATGGCGATCGCTATGTGGAAGTTTGGAACTGCGTATTTATGCAGTTTAACCGCCAAAAAGACGGTACGCTAGAGCCACTACCAAAGCCATCTGTGGATACAGGCATGGGTCTTGAGCGTATCAGCTCGGTCATGCAAGGCAAATATGGCAACTACGAAACCGACCTATTTGTCAATCTGATGGACGCTGCCGCCCGAGTGATTGGCGTGCCTAGCACCTACGAGCCGTCATTCAAAGTCGTCGCCGACCACATTCGTGCGGTATCGTTCCTGATTGCCGATGGCGTGCGTCCAAGTAACGAAGGTCGTGGCTATGTGCTACGCCGTATCATTCGCCGTGCGGTGCGACACGGCAACAAACTGGGTGCGACCGACAGCTTTTTCTATAAAGTCGTCCCTGCTTTGGTCAAAGAAATGGGCAACGCTTATCCGCAATTGGTCGAAAAACAAGCCGAAATCCAAGCGGTTATCCAAAAAGAAGAAGAACAATTTGCCAAGACTTTAGCACAGGGCTTGCGTCTGCTATCGGGCGAGCTGGATAAGCTGACAACAGGTGCAACCCTAGATGGCGAAACCGTCTTTAAACTGTACGACACTTATGGTTTCCCAACTGATTTGACCGCTGACATCGCCCGTGAACGAGAGATTGATATTGATGAAGCTGGCTTTGAAACGCACATGCAAGCCCAAAGAGAGCGTGCAAGAGATGCTGGTAAATTTGATGTGGATTATACCGCCGCAATCAAAGTAGAAACACCGACCGAATTTTTAGGCTATGACACCTTGACCGCTGACACGCACATCGTCGGTCTGTACCAAGATGGCAAGGCGGTAGAAGTCCTAAATGAAGGCGATCAAGGCGTAATCGTGCTGGCCGCCACGCCATTTTATGCCGAAGGTGGCGGTCAAGTGGGCGAGCTTGGCGAGATCAGCACCGAATCAGGCGTGTTTGCCGTAGAAGACACCAAAAAATCTGGCACCGCCATCATTCATCACGGCACGGTCAAGATGGGTCAGCTCAGCACCAATCAAACAGCCGCCGCCCAAGTGATTGACGACATTCGTAAAGCATCGTCAAAAAACCACTCAGCAACGCACTTGCTACACGCCGCTCTTCGCTCGGTGCTGGGCACTGGCGTTGCCCAAAAAGGCTCGCTCGTTTCATCAGAAATGCTGCGTTTTGACTTCTCGCACGACAACCCAATCAGCAACGAAGACTTGGCATTGGTCGAAAAAATCGTCAATGAACAAATCCAAAAAAACAGCACCGTCCAAATCGAATATTTGCCGATTGATGAAGCGATGAAAAAAGGTGCAATGGCACTGTTTGGCGAAAAATATGGCGAAACCGTGCGTGTGCTGACAATGGGCGAAAATGCCGACAAGTCTGCTTTCTCCATTGAGCTATGCGGTGGTATCCATGTGCTGCGTACTGGCGACATCGGTATTTTCAAAATCGTCTCCGAAAGCGGTATCGCAGCTGGCGTGCGTCGCATTGAAGCCTTGACTGGTTTGGGTGCTTTGCGTTATATCCAAGCAGGCGAACAGACGCTCTCTACTTTGGCAAATAACCTTAAAGCCAAGCGTGGCGAAATCCTACCACGCATCAACAGCCTATCGGACAAACAGCGAGAGCTAGAAAAACAGCTAGAACAGCTTAGCCAAAAACTTGCCAGCCTAGAAGCCAAATCGCTGATGGATAAGGTTGAGCAGATTGGTGGCGTGCCTGTGCTGATCGCCAAAGTGGATAATCTTGATGGCAAAGCCCTGCGTGGTCTGGCGGATGATGTCAAATCTAAGCTACACAATGGCGTGGCGGTGCTAGCAAGCGTCTCAGACGGCAAAGTCGCCCTAACCGCAAGCGTCAGCAAAGAGCTGACTGGCAAAGTCAAAGCAGGCGACATCATCAAACAGCTTTGTGAAGCACTGGACGGCAAAGGTGGCGGTAAGCCTGATTTTGCCCAAGGCGGTGCAAACAATGCGGCAGGTTTGGAGCAAGCAATGACCGCACTTAAAGGCGATTTGACTGATAAATTGAACTGATGCAGTGGGTGATTGTGCAAAGGTCATTGAAATGATTGTACAATCACCTTGGGCTTGATGGAGATTGTCATTGCAATACAGCACATTGCAACCTAGCAATGATAGCGCATTAAGCCCAACTAAGTCAGTTCATCCTAAATGTTGGGTTATTCATAAATTTTTATAATCAATTTATCAGTTTATTTTAACAATAAATTGGGTTATAATCTGTCAATCATTCATAACCTTTGGGTTTTCTACCATTTTTTGAACAAAAGGTAAACACAATGGCGTTAATCGTACAAAAATACGGCGGCACTTCAATGGGTAATACCAGCCGTATCAAAAATGTCGCAGCCCGTGTCAAGCGTTGGCACGATCACGGTCATCAGGTGGTGGTTGTGGTGTCGGCGATGAGCGGTGAGACCAACCGACTGATCGGTTTGGCTCGTGAAATCTCGAACGACCCAGATCCACGAGAATACGACCAAATGGTCGCAACAGGCGAGCAGGTTTCTATCGCTCTACTTGCCATGGCTCTAAAAGATTTGGGTGTCGATGCCAAATCGATGACAGGCAGACAAGTCGCCATTAAAACCGACGAAACCCACACCAAAGCACGCATTGAGCATATTGACGCTGACAACTTAAAGAGCGAGCTGGCAGACGGCAAAGTGATCATCGTGGCAGGTTTCCAAGGCGTCAATAAACACAACGACTTAACCACACTGGGTCGTGGCGGCTCAGACACCACAGGCGTTGCCATCGCTGCTGCCATCGGTGCAGACGAATGCCAGATTTATACTGATGTGGACGGCGTTTATACCACCGACCCACGCGTCACCTCAAAAGCCAAAAAATTGTCAAAAATCACTTTTGAAGAAATGCTAGAAATGGCATCGCTTGGCTCAAAAGTCCTACAAATCCGCTCGGTGGAATTTGCCGGCAAATACAAAGTACCACTACGCGTACTGTCAAGTTTTGATGAAGGCACTGATGGTGCTTTTGATGAAGAATTTAAACAAAATGTCGGTACTTTGATTACCGTTGATGAAGGAGATGATATGGAACGCGCTGTAATCTCAGGCATTGCCTTTAACCGTGATGAAGCCAAAATTGCCCTACTTGGCGTACCAGACCGCCCAGGCATTGCCTCTGCCATTTTAAGCCCCATCGGTGCAGCAAACATCGAAGTGGACATGATCATCCAAAACATCGCAGAAAATGGCGTGACCGATTTTAGCTTCACTGTGCCTCGTGGCGACTATGACAAAGCCCTAAAAATCCTAAACGAAAAAGTCAAAGACGACATCGGCGCCACCCAAATCATCGGCAATGATCAAGTCGTGAAAGTCTCAATCGTGGGTGTGGGTATGCGTTCGCACGCAGGCGTGGCAAGTAAGATGTTTGAAACGCTTGCCTCTGAAAACATCAACCTACAAATGATCTCAACCTCAGAAATCAAGGTCTCAGTGCTGATCCAAGAGCAGCACCTAGAAAAAGCAGTCAAGTCACTGCACACCGCCTTTGGTCTGGATCGTGAAGATGGCGAGAGTAAAGTGGCGGGTCTGTAACCCTGTCATTTTCAATCTTGTAAATTTTCAATACAAAAAATTTACATAACTCATTCTAAAACCTACTGACAAATCACCCAAGCCGTTTTATAATAATGGCTTGGGTATTTATTTTTTAATTGTGTTTTTAAATTTAGTGCAAGGAGCGATTATGTTAATCCTTACCCGTCGTGTCGGCGAAACTTTAATGATTGGCGATGAAGTCAGTGTCACCGTACTTGGTGTCAAAGGCAATCAAGTGCGCCTCGGTGTCAATGCCCCAAAAGACATTGCTGTGCATCGTGAAGAAATCTATCAGCGCATTCAGCACGAACGCTCAATGCAGGCGCACATGAGCCATCTTGAACAAGGCAACTTCGCCCCACCATCGTTTGATGATGACGATTATTTCAATCGCTAATTCATTGATTTTTAGGAAAAAATATGACTAGTCAAATCTCCGCTTTGCTCAATGGCATTGAAACAGGTGCATTAAAATTTGCCGATGTGATCAGCTTCATTGACAGCCACCACAGCTATACGCCCACCGAATTTCATAATGGCGAAGTGGTCAATCCTGCTGGCATCAATGAAGGCTCTGCCAAAGTATTTAGCCTTGCCAAACTACACGGCTTAAATCAGCTGGACACCTTAAAGCTATTTGCCGAGCATTATCATTCGGTGCTTGCCACGCCAAATGGCACAGACCATGCCAACATTCGCAATTTCATGCACTACGGATGGCAGGGTTTTCACATGGCAAAAAACGCCTTGTCGCCACGCTGATTGCCTGATTTGTGATGGTCTTTGCAGATTGTCATGATAATTTGCCCATTTTATAAAAATTTGCTTGATATTTGGTCAAATTTCTTGTATAATTTGGGCTTTAATTTTTCTGCCATTTCTTGCTTGTTGTCGCCTTTAACAACAAAAAAGAATGGTGCAACTTGAAAAGTTTGGTCAAATTTGTGTCATGTCCATACCATTTTTAAGACACCTTGCCCAAACGGCACACCCGATACCGCTCAATATCCGTGCCATGTTTTATTAGGAGTTCACCATGTCTCGCGTATGTCAAGTGACTGGAAAGCGCCCACTAGTGGGTAACAATGTATCACACGCCAACAACAAAACTCGTCGTCGTTTCTTGCCAAACCTACACAACCATCGTTTTTGGGTAGAGTCAGAAAACCGTTTCGTACGCCTTCGTGTATCATCTAAAGGTATGCGTATCATCGACAAGCACGGCATCGACAAAGTTCTTGCTGATCTGCGTGCACAAGGTCAAAAAATCTAATCATAGATTTTTCACTTAGACGATTTTTAAGGATACGACAATGAGAGATAAAATTAAACTAGTTTCTACCGCTGGTACTGGTTATTTCTACACCACTACTAAGAACAAGCGCACCATGCCTGGCAAAATGGAAATCAAAAAATTTGATCCAAAAGTTCGCCAACATGTACTATTCAAAGAAGCAAAAATCAAATAATTTTGCACTTTGCGAACAAAAAGACCGCCCCATTGGTGGTCTTTTTTCTCATTCATTCTATTGACGCACGCTCATGACTCACCCCCTACTCACCCCCTTAAAAATCGGCAATCACACCATCGCCAATCGGCTCATCGTCGCCCCAATGGCAGGCGTTACCGACAACCCTTTTCGTCGCCTAGCGAAATCGTTTGGGGCAGGACACGCCGTCAGCGAGATGATCATCGCCGACACCGCCTTGTACGCTCGCAAAAAGTCGCTGTATCGTGCCAATTTTGATGGCGAGATTGCACCGATTTCTGCCCAAATCGCTGGGGCCGAACCTGATAAACTTGCCGATGCCGCTCGCTTTCAAGTGGATAACGGTGCTCAAATCGTGGACATCAACATGGGCTGTCCTGCCAAAAAAGTGTGCAAAAAACTGGCAGGTTCTGCCCTATTGCAAGATGAAGATTTGGTCAAACGCCTGCTTGACACCGCCGTCAATGCGGTTGATGTGCCAGTCACACTAAAAACTCGGCTCGGCTTTGCCAACGGTCAAGAAAATATCCTAAAAATAGCCAAAATCGCCGAACAAGCTGGCATCAAAGCCATCGCCATTCACGGTCGAACCAGAGAAGATTTTTATACAGGCAAGGCTCGCTACGAACTCATCAAACAAGTCAAACAAAGCGTCAGCATTCCTGTGATTGCTAATGGCGACATCGACAGCCCCCAAAAAGCCCTGCAAGTGCAAGCCGAAACAGGAGCAGATGCGGTTATGATTGGGCGAGCGGCTCAGGGTCAGCCGTGGATTTTTAGGGACATTGCTCATTTTGCCAAGACAGGTAAGCTGCTTGCTCCGCCAACGATTGATGAACTTCGCCAGATTGTGCTTGGGCATTTGGACGAGCTGTACCGCTTTTATGGCGAATATTCAGGGTGTCGAATCGCTCGCAAACACATTGCGTGGTACACAGGCGGTTTGCCGAATTCCAACGCTTTTCGTGATGCGATGTATGCGTGCGAAACGACCGCCGAGCAATTTAGGGCGGTGGAGAATTTTTTGGTGGCGTGATGATTTTGTAATGACAAAGTAATGTCTTTGTAATTACATATTGATTTTGGTGGTTTTATGGCAATTTGACTTTAAAAACCATCAGTTATTCTTAAAGATTTACAACCCACTATTTTCCATTGCAATCATTATTGATGGGTATCAACTACCCTAATCTCCACCACCTTACAAAATTTAAAAAACCAAACAAAATCAACCATTTATCGCAATGTTTTCCACCAGTTGCAGACCTGTTTGTCTGACTGTCGGCGTGCTGATGGCGTGTAGTAGCGAGTCATTATCGCTATAAATATGCACCTGTTTTTTGGCACGAGTAACGGCAGTATAAATCAGCTCTTTGGATAGCAGACGCTCACTTGTGCCATCAAATACGATCGCCACCGTCTGCCATTCTGAGCCTTGTGATTTATGCACTGTGATGGCATAGGCGGTCGTCGCCACCTGTTCATCAAGCATTGCCACCGACACCGCTTGATTTTCCCTGCCTTCAAAATACACCATCAAGCCTGCTTGCGTCCGCACACAAATGCCGACATCGCCATTAAACAGCCCCAAATCATAGCGGTTTTTGGTAATCATCACGACACGACCGTGATACCACACCGCCGACGCTGGCAGGTTTAACAGCGTGCGATGGTGCTGGCTGATTTGGGCATTGATGGCAAGGTCGCCAAACACCCCTTGATGCGACGCACACAAAATCCGATACTGACCCAAAGCGTCCATCATCTGAGCCAGTGCGTCATTTTGCCCAGCCAAATCAAGAGCAGCAAAAGTGCGATGATACCGCTTGGTCAAGGCAAAATACCGCTCATAAGCCACAAAAATCTCATCATAAGGCACGCTGTTGGTCGGTATGAATCGCACATCGTCTTGGCGAGCGATCAGCTCAAAAACCGTCTGGTCGGTCTGATGATTGGCGGTATCTGCTTGTGCCATCTCATCTTGGATCAAGCGTGCCAGCCTGCCCACGCCAGAATGCTCATCAAAACGGCGAGATTGCACAAGCTGTACCTGATGATCTGCCAAAGACGGCATCGCACACAGATCCGACAGCACTGCCCCAGCATCCACCGCCGCAAGCTGATTGGCATCACCCAGTAAAATCAGCCGTGTGCCAGTGCGCACCGCCGAGAGTAGCTGACACGCCAGCTCCACGCCCAGCATAGACGCTTCATCCACGATGATGACATCATAAGGCAAAGGATTTTGTTCGTTATGGCGTGGCAAACCTGCCGCCCCAATGCCAAGCAAGCGATGAATGGTCTTCGGCTCTGGCAAACTCATCGCCACCTGCCCTTCTAGCGCCGCTTGCAAAGACTCGCTCATTCGCTGTGCTGCCTTGCCAGTCGGTGCTGACAACGCCAGACGGATATTTTGCCCACCTGCCGTCATCGCAAGTACAATCTGTGCCACCGTAAAAGTCTTGCCCGTCCCCGGCCCACCTGTGATGATGCCGAAGGCTTGCTTTGCCACCAAAGCAACCGCCGCCCTTTGTTCAGGGTTTAACAAATCCGACAACCGCTCAAGCGAAAATGGCGTAACCACCCCCGCCGACAGACGGCGAATGTGATTCATCAGCTCAAACTCGGCACGATAGGCACGATTTAGCCACAGCGAAATGCTGTCCGCTTGACCATCTTGGCAGTTTTTATGGCAATTTTTATGATAAATAATCGGCGGATTGATGGCAGGATAAGGCTTTTCTCCATCGCCCAACTGCTCGCCAAATGCGTCCGCCTTGCCAAAATACACCGCCCTTGCCAAAAATTCTGCCAATTCATCAAGGCTATGGCAAGATGTCGTCAATATAAAGCACGCACGCACCGTACAGACAAATAGCGACAACAGCTCATCAAGCTCGCCTGCCTTGAGCGTGCGTGCGTGATTTTGTAGAGCAAGCGTGTATCGCTGTTTGTGGGTGTTGAGCAGATTTGCAAGCGTGGCATTATCCAGTTTAAAATCGCCAAAACTGTTTATCATATCTAAAAAATCAAACGGCTCAAAACTTTGCTCGCTCTCGCCGTGATTACCAAGAGAATGCCCCATCACAGATGCTTTGGTACGCACAAAAGGCTCATTCAAAATCCGCACCGCCTGCGTTACAAGATTGGCTTGCCAAGCAGGTCTGTCCACAGAAAAGCTCTTTGCCAGCTCGTCATCGGCAGTCTGACTGATGGTCAAAACCGTATGTCCATCGCCCAACGCCTGCGTCAAAATCGCAAAAAACAGCTCAAACAGCACGGCGTGTTTTTTGGACTGAATAAATTCACTCTGCAAAGCACCTTTGGCGTGATACCACTGGGCATTGTCTGCCACTCGGTTTAATAAATAGTCGCTGATGGCGGTCGCTGTCGTCATTTTTTTATCCGTTTATTTGTTTTACAATGTTAAATTTATAAATAAAATCAATCACTTAACCCTAAAAAATCTCATCAAGTGCCAAAACTAATGCAATCGGCACTTGCCAAGTGATGCGTCCTAATGTCACATCATCATCGCACACGCCACGCAAAAACACATATTCCACCGCCCCCAAATACCGCTCTTCATTACCTTGATAATCTGCCAAACGCACCTTTAACAGGCGATGAATGGCGACTTGGTAAATCGCTGCTTGTAGCCAGTAGCCTGCTTTTGCCATCGCTTTTTCAAGGCTTGGCGTGTCATAACTGCTTGGCAAATTGCCCAGATGATTGGACTTATAATCCACCACAAAAAACTTGCCGACCTTTTCATAGACCAAATCAATCTCGCCACGCAAATAGCGATACTTGGCATCATCATCGTCTAAAATGAGCGGTTTGTCGCTGTACTTGGCGAAGATTTCGTTAAGTTTTTCTAAACTAAATGTGTCATTTAATCCCAGTACAAAGCCCAATTCTCGCACCTGCACCGACTTGGGCAAATCCACCAAAGCCGTGTTTGATGCCAAAAATGGCGTTCGCATCACGCACGACAGCCAGTCAATCATCGCCTGATGTTCGTCCGCCGTATCTGCTTGTCCTGCCGTCTTGAGCAGATATTGACGCACGCCACTGCTGGCATACTGTGCTGGTAAACCCAAAAATTTCACCTGCTCATCAATGGCACGGCCGAGATCGTCAGGCGTTTGGGCGGTTTCTAGCACTTTGTGCAAAAAATCGCCTGCAAATCGCCCACGCATAAAAGTCGCTCGCACATCATCGCTGATGGCGGTCGCCTGCTCGCTTTCATCATCTTGTGTCAGCTGATAATAATCCGCCTCCATCACAGCAAGAGCTTGCGATGCTTTGTCAAGTTTTGCCACCAAAGCGGTAAAGCTCGTCTGATATACGCCGTTAAAATAAGTTTTTGGCAAAATCTGCTGCCACTTTGGATAAATGATCGGCTCTTTTTGGGCAGTTTCGTCGCCATAAGGCTCATCAATCAAATCATCAAGCTGATCAAGCTTGATCCAATCCACCACGCCAGTCAGACGCTCAGGCAAGGCAAGCTCTTTGTCAAAATGATCAAACCACTGATGAATCGGCTTATGATCAATGCCCTTTTTGTCCGCACCATCGCACACCACCACAAAAATCTGCTCGGACGCACGAGTCAATGCCACATAACCCAATCTTCGGCGTTCATCGACCGATTCGGCGTGATTGAGCTTGGCAAATTCACGCTCGCCAGACGGCACAGGCGACAATCTGCGATGATAATCATCATCACTGTACGGATAAAAGCTCTGCTTTTCTTCTGTAATCGCCTTATCCATACTCAGCACATAGACGATGGGAAATTCTAGCCCCTTAGACTTATGAATCGTCATCAGATTGACGCCAGTTTCACTAGGCAGGGTTTGGCGTTTGTACATTTCATCAACATCTTTGCCATCGCTTGCCATCATTTTTTCGTACCAAGCGATGATTGTTTGTTCTTGCCACAGTGATTTTTGTCCAACAAGCTCCACCAGTTGCCAAACATCGGCAAGATACCGCTCGCCAAGCCGTGCCGATACCAGCCACAGATTTTCGCTGGCAAGATTGCTTGTTTCGGTAGGCTTGTGCTGTTTTTGGATAAAATTTAAAGGCGAATGCGTAAAGGCATAATTGAGTGCCGATGCCAAGCCGTATTGTTGCCATTTTTCTCGCAGCACTCGCAAATAAGTCAAAACAGCCAGCTTATCAAGCCCCGACCAAATGCCGTCCGTCAGCATGCCATCAGTTTGCGTGTCGTCTGTTAAGCCTTGCACTGTTTGGCTTTGGCGTAGGCTAAGCCCCATCATCGGCGATGTCAGCCACCTGCCCATCACCGCCGAGCGAGCAGGCTCAAGCACTGCCGTAAGTAGTGCATAAATATCTTGCCCTGCTTGTGTGGCAAACACATTGACATCATCAGCGGACACTGCCTGAATGCCTAGTACTTCTAGGCTCTGCTGGACGGCTTCCAGCTCTTTTTTGGTGGCGGCAAGCACGGCAATATCGCTTGGGCGAATGGGTCTGCCGTCCAAAGTCTGACCGCTTTGTAGTAGGCTATTGATATGCAAGGCAACATTAAAAGGCAAATCAGCTTTGGCGGCATAATCGCTGTGCAGCACCGCCACAGGACGCTCGCCTACAAAGCTCTGCGTCGATGGCGTATTTTGCCAAGACAATCTTTGTGTTTCTTCAAAGGCTTTAATCTGCTGATAGCAAATGCCTTCGCCTAAATGTGCGTGATTTTGCACGCCTGCCAAGCCATTATCCGTAAACCAAATATTTAAGGAATCAATCAACGCACGATTGGAGCGCCGATTGACATCAAGCACCAATGAGCTATTTAAAATCGGCTGACCAAGCGCTTTTTTGCCGTAATTTTTGACCAGATTATAATTGGCAACATCGCCCCCACGAAAGCGATAAATTGCCTGTTTGGGATCGCCCACGAGTAGCAAAAACCCTTTGGGCGACTTAGGTTTATCGCCACCAATCTCATCAAATCGCTTTTTTTCAAGCTGATACTCACGCAAAGGCGACAGATACACCTGCTCAATCAGCTGTACCTGCAAGCCGTTGATGTCCTGCGACTCGTCAATGAGTGCCACAGGATAATGATGGCGAATGTGCCGTGCTAGGGCAGGATTGCTCGCCAAAGCACTCGTCAGTCGCACCATCTGGAGCGTAAAAGTGGTCTTGTGCTGCGTTTCTAGCACTTCGCCTAGGCGTGTACGGACAATGTGGGCGATTTGCGTCAGCAGGCTTTGCTGATAGCCAGCCACCAACCTTTCAAGCCCAACCATCACAGCATTTAGGCTGTCAATCTCATCAAAAGGCAAGCTGATAAAGCGTTCTTTTAAGCCAACATCACAGCTTTTTTTGAACAGTTTTTCTAATTTTTCTTCGTCTAGTTCAGCGACTTTTTTTAGTAAATCTTGATGCTCTTTGGTCAAATACTGATGAAAAAACACGCCTGTTTCACGCACCAACGCCGTCAAATCGGCAAGTTTTGACAATCCTGCTAATAAAAGTCTGGAGCTGTTCTTATTAAAGCCCTGATCATACAGCTCATCAATCGGCGTGTGCATAAATTCAGCAAACGGCTGTAAATCCATATTGGCAAAGTCGTGCAAAACCCCTTCAATCTTGCCAAGCTCTGCCATCATCCCATCAAGCGATGAAAAACCGTCCAGCTCGTCAATCGGTGCGGTAAAAAATTGCAAAGGCTCGTTAATGCTATCTTTGACTTTTGCCGCATCACGAAAAATCCAATCCACGCCTGCCGATTTAATCAAAGCGTATAATTTTGGCTGATGATTTTTAAGCTCTACTTCACTACTGCGGATTTTGTCGTGGATTAGAGACAGGGTTTGCTCATCAGCACCGCTTAGTAGCTCCGCATCAGGCTGATAGCCGATTTGCGCGGCGAACTCTTTGAGCCATTTTTGGGTCAGGCTGTCTAGCGTACCGACAAACAGCTTATCCAAAGTCGTCAAAAGTAGCCCCGTGCGATAAATCGCTTCGTCCAACGCCCTTTCATCGCAGGCAAGCACCTTTAACAAATGCTGATGAATCGGATCGGACGCATCAACACCTGCCGATTTTGCCTGCTCTGTGATGGTTGGCAAATGCTCATCCAAATCGTCCAAAAACCACGCAGGATAAGTCAGCTGGCAGGATTTAAACCAGCGAATACACGCATAAAACGCCTGCAACCGCTGATTGATTCGCTCTTGCATTTCGGCGGCGGCAGCTCGTGTAAAAGTCGTGGCGACAATGCGTTCTGGCGGATATTTTTGCTCCACCAACAGTCGTAAAATCACGCCTGTCAGCGTCCAAGTTTTGCCTGTGCCAGCCGACGCTTCAATCAAATAACCACCCTGCAATGAGCAATCCAAAGCGGCAATGCCAGTAGGCTGTATGCTGTTTTCTGTGTTCATTTTTGTTTGATCAATTCGGTTTTATTAAAATCACTGTATAAAATATCTACCAAAAATAACGCCTGTTTTAACGCATCAAAACGAGCATTTTCTGGCACGATTAACTGCCAACTTTCGTGCAAAGGATTGTCATCATGCACGCCTTGATAGTCTGTTGGCGAAGTCCATTCCTTGAACGCTTTGGCAAATTCTTCGCCATCAGGATTTGCCTTGATTTCATCGTCAAGCCGTGCATAGATCAGCGAATTTTTTGGCGTGAGCGGTATGGCAAATTTTTCCATCATCAGTGCCGTGATGACAAACCTGCCAAGCATTTGTTCGGCTTTTGCCTGCGTGATGGACGGACAATACAAAATCGCATGGTCAAAAAACCGCCAAAAACTACCGCCCCTACCTGCCTGCACATCGGCATCATCGGTCTTACGCACCACTTGCCACGCCAAATGCTGTAACCAACAACGAAACTGGTGCGACTCTCGTGCCTTATTTGGCAAAATGCTCAGCCAATACGCCCCATCGCCTGTTGGCAAAGCCGTCTGAATATCCACCGCTTGACCGCCAATCATTATCGTAAATAGCTTTTCATCGCACGGATTAAGATAATTTAAAGCGTTTTTTTGAGTGAAAATCGCACCATCGAATCTGTCTTCTGCTTGCAAAAATTGCCAAAAATCCGCCACTTGCTCGGCAAATTCCGCTCGCTTTTCGTCCAGCACATCAAACCGCATCGCCCCTGCTGGCAGCTGCGTGCTGTACCAAAGTTTTTGTAAATCATCAGTCAAGGGCACGGACGAGTCGCCCAAAACATTGGACTTGATGATGGCATCAAACACTTGATAATTACCCAGACCGTCCAGTGCCAACGGCTCATCGCTCAGCGATTCGTCTTGCTCGCCAATCAGCAGAATCTTGCCACGCAAAAAGTGCTTGGCAGGTGATTTAAAGGCTTGATAAACATCGCTCAATTTTAATAAAGTCGGCACAACCACTTGATGATGAGCCAAAGTGTCGCTGACCGTTGGTGCTGACGGATTTTTTAGCAGCTTGGCAAGCTTGGCATAGTCGTGATCGCTTGGTAAATCCACCACCGCACATCGCTCATCCGTGCCAGCATCCAGCACCGCACGCACCGCTTGCCATAACGGTGGCGGTGGCAGATACAGCTGCTGAGTTTGCTTGTATCGGTCAATTTTTTCACGCAGCATTTCCACCAAAGGATCATCATCGCTGTGTTTGGCAAGCTGATTGTCCTGTTTATAAAACAGCCCTTCGTCAAACCCAGTCGGCAAATGCTGTGTCAATAAATACCGCTCCACAAGCATTGGCATCGCTTGCACGACGGCATTTTCGCTGGCGGACGCAGACACATCACGCCACAGCACATTGCCCTTAAAAAATTCTAACAATTCGCTCACAGGGGCAGCAGGCAATAACTCAGTAACACCGTCTTTTGCCACCGCCGTATAAAAAATCGCACACGCATCACGACTGCACAAAATCGCATCCAAAAACGCCCCATTGTCATCATCTTCATTCAGGCGGTCGCCACGCCGTCTTAGCCCTGCTCGCATCAAATCCAGTCGTGCGTTTTTATCTTGGCGGGGAAATTCGGACAAGTTCATCTCAAGCATGATCGTCAGCGCAAACGGAATGCTCCTTAACGCCCCAAAGCGAGCAAAAGTAATCACTTGGGCAGGCTCAGCACTCACCGCTTGAGCCGACAGCTGACTTGCGATACTCTCCAGCACAAACTGCAAACTTAGCACCATCTCGGTCAATGGCTTGGCGTTTGGCTGATTTGGCTCGGTGCTGGGCGAGCGGTTGGCACGGATACTGGCGGCAATGCGGTTTTTTGCCTCAAAAATCGCACGCAACTCTGCCGTCTGCTGTAGATGACCAAAATACTTGGCGATGATGTCGTTTTCAATGGCGCAAAGCCAGTATTCTATTGGCTTTGCGGTGCTGTATTGCCCACGCACGGACGAGAGTGCCGCATAGATTTGGCAGAGCACCGTCACGATTTTTTGATCCGCCAAAGTAACCACGCCCAAAGGCAATACCGCCTCACCAAAGGCAGAATCTTGCCAGTCAAACGGATAAAACAACGCCGTGGGCGAGCCATTGACATCAGGCGTAACAAGCCCTGCGACAATCCGATCTAAGGCATAGGCAAAGCTGTAGCGATAATCGGTGTCAAACTCGCTTAAAGTCTGTGCCAAATGCATCGCATCAAAACCACGCTTAAAGCCTGCCAGCTCAAGCAGCTCACAGGCTCGGCTCATCTCATCAAAGTCTAGCCCAAAACTTTGGTACAGCATTGGATTTAGCAGCCACTCAAACACATCGGTCTGATAAAAGCGTGCGTCTTTTTCGCCAAGCAGCCGATAAAATCCCAAAATCGCCTGCATCAGCTCGTCAATTTTTGGGTTGGTCGTCCCTGTGATTTTGGCAGGCAATCTTAAACCGTCCGCCCCCACGCCATCATCAAACACCGCCTGAATCATCGGCTTGGCAAGCTCAATGTCTGGCACATACACCACCACATCAGACAGCTGTCGCACCCTGCCATCATCGCTCAATTCGTTCAAATAACGAGCAATCATCACACGAGCCAGCTCAAGCTGTCTTTTTAGACTGTGGCAGGCGTGAATGCTGATACTGGCAAGCGGTGCGGGCGATAGCTTGAGCAAATTGTCATCGCTTGGCTTACTTAAATCATTATCAAAAGCCTCGCCCAATCCTTCATTTAAAATCAGGCTAGATTTGGCTTTTTTGTCCTGTAAAATCTGCAAAATATCCTGCGTCAAAAACGACTCGGCACGCCCTTCATCCAGCATCAAAATGTCGTTTTTAAGCTGACCAAGTAGCGTATCGGACGCACTTGGCACAAATTTATCCTGCCAATCCACACGCCAATCCATCGGCACCTCCGCCCAATGTCCTGCCTGTGAATGAGCAGCATAATGGCTGTTAATGCCGTCTTGGTTAAGCGTTTTTTCATAATAAAACTCGCCCCCAGACATATCCACAAGCATCGCAAAAGTTTCTCGAGATTCTTTAGCCAGCCTTGATAATAAAGAATGCCCATAATCTTTTAGATAAATGCTGTCTGGGCGAATGATGGTCTGGGTCGCCAGCCAATTTTTATCCACGATGTCCGCCCAAAACATCTTGGACGGATTGGCGTGAAACAGCACAATGTCCAAATGCACGGACAAATGTTTTAAAAACAGCAGCTCAATTTGGGGAATTTGTTGGACGGTAAATAAGTATAATTTTTGTGGCAAGGCAGCCTTTGCGGCAGCTTGCACCACTTCGCCACGCCTGCCGTCCAGCACCGCCCAAAACCGCTCCTCTAAGGATTCTCGGTAAGCATACGGCATGGCAAACAGCCTATGCCATAAGAATCTGAGCAGTTTTTCCACATTGACATATTGCTCAATCAGCCAATCTGGCGTGCTGTCGGTATTGCCATATTCATCGGCAAATTTTGCCTTATCTTGTAGCATTTGTTCAACGCTCACCGCCAATGGTAAATCATGCGTCCAAGCGTGTAGCCATTCGGGGCGGTGCGTCAGATACCTCACATAGACGCCAGAGATTTCTGCCGCCACTTGCCATAGGCGATGCTCTGGCACGCTTTGGCTGTTATCATCATACAAAGAACGGTACAAATCATGCAAAGGGTGTGTGTCATCCCCTTGTATTATTGTTAAGTTTTGCTTAACTTCTTGCCATAAAAATCCAAACAACCGCCACCGCATCACAGACGCTGACAGCATCGCCACTTCTGGCACTTGTAGGGCGGTATTGGGATAATGCTTGGCATCGACTTGCAGCACCGTTTGGATCATTTGCCATTGATATTGCCCCCAAAACTGGGCGGTAAATAGCGTGCTGATACCGAGCTTTTGGGCGACAGATTTTTTGACCCAATCGGCAAGCACCATGGATGGCACAATCACCGTAAAAGGCTCAAAAACCTGCTCGCCAAGCCCGCCTCCACTGGCTTGTCGGCTACGATACTGAGCAATCAGCTCATCAAGCAAGACATTCGTGTCGTTTGATTGGATAACTTGAAACATGACCATGAAAAATCAAAGAAAATGCTAAGATTGTACCTTGATTTGGCGGTTTTTGCCATGGGAAATTCGCCCTTTTGCTGGCAGATTTTCGCTGTCGGTGAGCCATTTGCCAAAAACGGTCGTTTTTTTGTTGGTGCTGTTTGGCTTTTTTTCGCCATTACCCTTGCAATATTCTTAAAAATCCGCCCAATTTTGTGCCATAAAATGCTATAATTAACCGTTTATTTATCCAAATTGTTTATCCTAAATTTATCCAAAAACACCCAACCAATTTTCAAGGAAATTCATGGCATTTGTGCATTTGGGCGTACATAGCGAGTTCGCCATCGTTGATTCCATCGTGCGTATCAAAGATTTGGTCAAGGCTGCCAAGGCGGACGGACAGACCGCACTGGGACTGGCTGATTTGAACAATATGTTCGCTGTGGTCAAGTTTTATAAAGCGTGCGTCGGTGCTGGTATCAAGCCCATCATCGGCGTAGAAGCCACCATCGGCAACGCCATTGACCGCACCGCCGAAGACAATGCCTACACCGTCATACTCTATGCGATGAATAATGACGGCTACAAAAACTTACTTCGCTTATTGTCCGATGCCTACACCGACCGACCGATGGGCGAAAACGGCTCGGTTACCGTGCATACGCCCATCATCACCAAAGACGCTTTGTTTGAGCGAAATGACGGCATCATCGCCATCTTGACCGACCGCTCAGAGACCGCTTTGGCATTAAATAGTAGCCACCCTGAGCATTTTTTATCGCAGGTTTCGCCGTGGCAAGAAGTCTTTGGCGACAGACTCTACCTTGCCATCAAACGCACGCACACAGGCGATGACAACTACAACCGCCAAGCCATCATCTACGGCTCTCAGGCAGGCATTGCCATCATCGCCCACAACGATGTGCGTTTTATGAATCCTGTACCACAAAGCGTCAATATGGGCAAAGATGATGAGGTCGCCAGTGACTTTGACGCCCACGAGGCTCGTGTGTGCATCGCTACTGGCTGGACACTTGATAATAAAGACCGCCCCAGAAAATACACCCCAGAGCAGTATTTTCGCAGTCAAGACGAGATGACTGAGCTGTTTGCCGACATTCCACAAGTCATTGAAAACACCAATCTTTTGGCATCTCGCTGTAATGTCAGTTTGACGCTTGGCATCAATGTACTGCCTGATTTTCCCATCCCAGATGGCGAGACGATTGAGAGCTTTTTTAGAAAAGTGAGCGCCGAAGGTCTGGACCAACGCCTTGCCAAGCTCTACCCCATGGAGCAGCGTGGCGATGATTGGGCGCAGATTTTTAAAGACTATCAAGACCGCCTAAACTATGAGCTCGACATCATTTTAAAAATGGGCTTTCCGGGTTATTTTCTCATCGTCATGGACTTTATCCGCTGGGCAAAAGCCAATGGCGTGCCAGTCGGTCCAGGGCGTGGCTCAGGGGCAGGCTCGCTTGTGGCGTATAGCCTAAATATCACTGACCTTGATCCGCTAGAATACGATTTGCTGTTTGAGCGATTCTTAAACCCTGAGCGTGTCTCCATGCCTGACTTTGATATTGACTTTTGTATCGAGGGGCGAGACCGTGTGATTGACTATGTCGGTCGCACCTATGGGCGAAAGGCGGTCAGCCAAATCATCACCTTCGGTACGATGGCGGCTCGTGCGGTGGTGCGAGATGTCGCTCGTGTGCAGGGTAAGCCGCTGGGTCTTGCCGACAAAATGTCCAAACTCATTCCAAAAACCCCTGGTATTTCACTGGCAGAAGCCAGAAGCGAAGAGCCGCAGCTTGAAGAAATGCTCAAAGATGGTTCCACGCACCCAGATCATGAGGCGGCGCTCGAGATTTGGAGCATGGCTGAAAAGCTAGAAGGCATCACCCGAAATGTCGGCAAACACGCAGGTGGGGTGCTGATCGCCCCAAATCGCATCTCGGACTTCTCGGCGGTGTATTGCGATGACGAAGGACACCCTGTCAGTCAGTTTGACAAAGACGATGTAGAAGCGGTAGGCTTGGTCAAATTTGACTTCTTGGGACTGCGTAACCTAACAGTCATTCAGGCAGCGATGGATAACATCAATTTGACTCGTGCCAAACTCAGTCAAGAACCCATTGACCTAGAAAAGCTCCCCCTTGATGATTCGGATGTCTATGAATCGGTGCTACAGTCAGGCAACACCACCGCCGTGTTCCAGCTTGAAAGCTCAGGCATGAAAAAGTACCTAAAACAGCTAAGACCTACCAACATTGAAGATGTCATTGCGATGTGTGCCTTGTACCGCCCAGGACCTTTGGAGTCTGGCATGGTAACAGACTTTATTGACCGCAAACACGGCATTCAAGAGCCTGCCTATCCGCACCCAGATTTTCAGCACGAATGGCTCGAGCCACCGCTCAAAGCCACCTATGGCGTCATCGTCTATCAAGAACAAGTCATGCAAATCGCCCAAGTCCTGTCAGGCTACACGCTGGGCGGTGCTGATATGCTGCGGCGTGCGATGGGTAAGAAAAAACCCGAAGAGATGGCAAAACAGCGGAGTATTTTCGTTGATGGGGCGATCGGTCAAGGCGTGTCAGGCGAGCTGGCTGGACAGATTTTTGACTTGGTAGAAAAGTTTGCAGGCTACGGCTTTAACAAATCGCACTCGGCAGCCTATGGCGTGCTGGCTTATCAGACCGCTTATTTAAAGCACTACTACCCTGCTGAATTCATGGCGGCGGTTTTGACATCGGAGATGGACGACACCGACACCATCGTCTTTTTGATTTCCGATTGCAAAGAAAACTTTGGCTTGTCGGTCATTCCACCAAGCGTCAATCACAGCGATTGGCGATTTGTGGTGCAAGACGACAAAACCATCATCTACGGTTTAGGTGCGGTCAAGGGCGTGGGCGAAGATGCGGTGGCAAGCATCGTCAAAGCCAGAAAACAAGGCAAATTCAAAGACTTATACGATTTTTGTAATCGTGTGGATATTAAAAAAGTCGGCAAACGAGCCTTAGAAGCGCTCATCTGTGCAGGCTGTTTTGATGATTTGGCGGTGAGCATTAAGCCAGAATTTGCCGCCCAAGAGCTGCGTCATCACATTCGTGGCGGACTGTGGGACCAGCTACCTGCCGCCACCCAAGTCGCCGAACAAAACCGCCAAAACGAGCTGGCTGGCACTTTTGATTTGTTTGGCGAAGTTGATGATGGGCTGTCAGTCGCTCCACAATTACCCAATGTCATCTGGGGCGACCAAACTCGTCTCAAAGGTGAAAAAGACACGCTAGGGCTGTATCTGACAGGACACCCACTGGACAAATACCGAGACGAACTCAAAAAATACACCACCGTCGGCCATTTATCCGAGCTTGGCGATACGGGCTACAACAAATACGCACGAGTCGCAGGCTTGGTCATTGATGTGGCAAATTTTGGCAACCGAGTCGCCATCACGCTTGATGACGGCAGTTGTCGTGTGGAAGTGAGCTGTTTTACCGATAAATTCACTCGCCTAAAATCCGTGCTAGAAGCCAAAACGCCCAACGCCACCGAACTTCGCAAAATCCCCAAATCCGACTGGGAGACCATTGAGGACTTAAACGGAGCCATCATCATCGCCAAATTAAGCGTGCGTGAATCCGATGGACGCATTTTTGCCAGAATGCAAGATGCGATGACGCTCACTCAGGCACGGCTCAAGCATTTATCCGCTGTCAATATCAAGCTACACGCCCACGACACCCAAGGCTTGTCAGGCATTTTGGCATTATTAAAAGAAAATGCCCCGCCTGCGGACATGCCCATCATTGAAGAAGAAGACGACATTGAGGATGCGACCGCCTATGATGAAGAAGGCAACGAAATCATCATGCCAAAGCCCACTGTCATCAAGGACGGTTGTTTGCCTGTGTCGCTGTTTTTGTATGATGAGTGTAGCATTGCACGACTGATGGTGAATGAGCGGTTTCGTTTGCATCCTAGCGATACCGTAATCAGTGGCTTGCAGGCGATTTTACCGCCAGAGCATATTGTCTTGAAATGATAAAATCGCCTTCGTTCTTGGTTTTATCATAATCGTGGCGACGAATGTTTTTGCAAATTAAGCATTCGTCATCATAAGACAATTTCATTTTCCAAAAAAAACTGCATTTAGGCGAAACTGGACATCAATCAAATGACAACCACCGACAAAAAATATCGCCAATTAATGTTTTATAAACACTTTTTTATTTTTGGCAATCCGCTGGTGTTTTTTATCAGCTTTCTAATGTTTGAACTTTTTGCAATCATTCCAGCAGCCATCTTTGCTTACATATCCATGATGGTTTTTTTGGCAAAAAATACTTGTCCTTGGTGCAGTCAGCCATTTTTTATCTACACCGAAAAAGGTGCTCAAATGGACGGAGTAAGCATTCTTTTTCAAAAAAAATGTATCAACTGCGATAATCCCCATGATGATGACGCAACAATTAACAACGCAAATGTTAAGCAAAATTCCTAACCATACAAATACCAAAACCCCAAAGCAATCTGAATATCCAAAACACAACACCATGAATAAACTTAAATTTCTCAATCATATCCGTATCATCATGATTGGCACGACCTTACCTGCCAACATCGGCTCTGCTGCCCGTGCCATGCACACGATGGGACTTAGCGATTTGGTGGTGGTTAATCCACGCCTACCCATTGATGACACCAGTCATGCCAATGCCGCAGGGGCGACTTGCGTTCTTGACAAGGCTCGTATCGTGCAGACGCTTGATGAAGCCCTTGCCGACTGCTCGCTTGTTTTTGCCGCATCTGCTCGCACTCGCCATTTGCCACGCCCTGTGGTTAGCCCCAGCCAAAGTGCTGATATTTTGACTCGTTTTTTTAATCAACACGACCACAACAGCCCACCCAAAGTCGCCATTTTATTTGGACGAGAAGACAGGGGCTTGACCAATGATGAGCTGGCGGCGGCAGATTATCACATTCAAATCCCTGCCAATCCTGATTATCCTGTACTCAATGTCGCCGCCGCCGTACAAGTGATCGGCTCTTTTATTTATGATAAATTTTATCAATCAAGTCAAGCAGATACGGACAGTTCCCAAAACACAATCACCCTAAACATTCGCCAAGACTGGGATGAGCCTGCCATCAGCCATGCCCAAAAAGACGCTTTGGACCACGCCATCATTCATCTGATGACTAAGCTTAATCTGGCGGATGGCAGCGACCTAAAAAACCTACCGCACCGCTTATCTCGTCTGACCAGCCGAGTACAGCTTGACCAAAAAGAATACGCCCTACTGCGTGCCTTACTCGCCAAAATCAGCCAAAAACTTCACTGATGTCAGCAGTTGGCAAATCTGTCAGAATACTATACAATGACAGCCAGATTTATCAACAGTTATAAAAAGCCACACCAAGCGATAAGGATTGCTCCGTGTCCATCATCAAAAAACTCAAAAACCTAACCGTCGACATCAATGACGACATCGAAGCGGTGCTTAACAAAGACCCTGCCGCTCGCACCAAACTTGAAGTGCTGACCGCCTATCCAGGCATTCATGCTCGCACCCTGCACCGTGCCGCTTACGCCCTATGGCAAAACGACCACAAATTCGCCGCTCGTGCCTTGTCGCATTTTAGTCGCTGCACGACTGGCATTGAGATTCACCCTGCCGCCAAAATCGGCAAACGCCTATTCATCGATCATGGCATGGGTGTGGTCATCGGCGAAACTGCCGAAATTGGCGATGATGTTACTTTGTATCATGGGGTTACTTTGGGCGGTGTCTCGTGGGAAAAAGGGGCAAAACGCCACCCAACTTTGGGCGATCATGTCGTGGTCGGTGCTGGGGCGAAAATCTTGGGCGGTTTTACCGTGGGCAATCACGCCAAAATCGGCTCAAACGCAGTGGTAGTAAAGCCTGTGCCAGATCACGCCACGATGGTGGGCTTTGCCGCTCGCATGATTGATAAAAACGACAAAAAAGACACGCCAAAGGTCAGCCAAGAGCAATCAAACGCCGCCAATGAGCTATTCAATGCCTACGGTCTAAAGCCAGACAGCCACGACCCTGTCGCCACCAGCATTGCCGCCCTGCTCGCCCATATCCAAAACCAAGACAAACAAATCAAAGAGCTGCAAAACGCCATCTGCAAGCTAGACCCCAGCTTTTGTTCGGATAACCACACCAAGCCCATCTGCAAAGACGACCTAGAAGTGCTAAATTCCTAATAGATACCAAAAGAGCTGTGGGATAATGTAGGGTGGGCTATGCCCACCGTTTTTGGTGTAAACCTTTGAATTTGTTGGGCTTGTCATTTTTTTAAGGTAAATTAACAGTCGCAATGTCAAAAATTCGTAAATATTTTGGGCAATCCTACCAAAAACTGATTGAAGATTTTCAAAAAGCCAAGCA
Organism: Moraxella nasibovis; assembly: GCF_029581575.1. NCBI lineage: Bacteria > Pseudomonadati > Pseudomonadota > Gammaproteobacteria > Moraxellales > Moraxellaceae > Moraxella > Moraxella nasibovis. The sequence continues at coordinate 1,172,916 of NZ_CP089975.1, forward strand.
AGACATCAGCCTTGAATGGCAAAAAAGCTCTGCCGAATTTACAAAAGCCAAGCAAGAATTTAAAGACGAATGGCAAAAGCTCAAACAAAGTCAGCAGGACGACAAGCAAGCTCTTAAACAGGAATTACGAGAAAATGAACAAAAAGTCAAACAAGATCAAGCCAGCTTGCAATCATTCTTAGATGATAATCATATTGACATCATGGGCGTTGTTACGAATGGCTTTGCGGTCTTGGGGGCGTTGGCTGCGTTGGGTTTCTACCTGTATGTAACCTATACTTTTTTGCCTGTATGGTTTGACAGTTTATTTTCCTTTGCTCTACTCACACCGATTATTCTATTTTTAACCGCACTATTTGTAAATTTTGGCATACATCTAGGTATGGGCATTGGAATGGTATTGTATATAATTTTTATGATTTTGGTGGGGATTATCAGCATCATCACGAGTATTTTTAAAGCCATTTTTCGTTAATCGCAAAAACAGCTCGTAGATTGGGTTGAACGACAGTAAAACCCAACATTTTTAGCATCACCCATTGAATTTATTGGACTTTCTCAAAAAAAATCCCAACCCGCCGAGCGTATCATCAACAATTTGGCAATTTTAAATGAAATTACCAAATCATCAACCATCATCAAAACACCACCCCAAAAAATTTCAGCAAAAATCCCAAAAGAATCAACATCACCTGTCAAAAAATTTGCTATAATAATCATTTTATCTTTTAACCATCGCCAAAAAAGAGATTCACATGAGCGACATTACCGAAAAAAGACGAGTTTTGACAGGCATTACCACCACAGGCATTCCGCATTTAGGCAACTATGTCGGCTCAATCCGCCCTGCCATCAAAGCCGCCAATGAAGCGATTGCCAAGGGAGAAGGCGATGCGTTTTTCTTTTTGGCGGATTTTCATGCCTTGATTAAATGCTTTGACCCTGACGAGATTCACCGTTCGACTCGTGCGATTGCTGCTACTTGGCTTGCGTGCGGACTTGACCCGCAGGCGGTTACTTTTTATCGCCAGTCAGACATTGCCGAGATTCCAGAGCTGGCTTGGGTACTTAATTGCTCATGTGCCAAAGGACTGATGAACCGAGCTCATGCTTATAAAGCGGCGGTTGATATCAACACCGCCAAAGAAGACACCGACCCTGACTTTGGCATCACCATGGGGCTATTTAGCTATCCTGTGCTGATGGCAGCAGACATTTTGATGTTTAACGCCACCCATGTGCCTGTTGGCAAAGACCAAGTGCAGCACATCGAGATGGCACGAGACATGGCAGGTACTTTTAATTTTAAATACAAGCCATTATTCATTCAGCCCAATGCTGTCGTTGATGAAGACACACCACTATTGACAGGGCTTGATGGTCGCAAAATGAGCAAATCCTATGGCAACACCATTCCACTGTTTGGCGATGGCAATCCACAAATCGACCCAGAAAAAGCCCTAAAAAAGGCAATTTCTCAAATCGTAACCAACTCACAGGCTCCCGAAGAACCCAAAAATCCTGACGATTGCACCATTTTTGAGATTTATCGCGCCTTTGCCAATAAAGAAGAGATTGACGCACTGGCGGCACATTATCGCCGTGGTATTGGCTGGGGCGAAGCCAAAGAGATTTTGTTTAACAAAATCAATGATGAAATCGCCCCAATGCGGGCCCGTTATTTTGAGCTGATGAATAACCCCAAAGAACTAGAAGAGATTCTACAAATGGGGGCGACAAAAGCTCGCCGTGTGGCACAAAAACAACTGGACAAAACTCGCCGTGCCATCGGCATCAAACCCCTTGCCAAGCTCAAATAAACGGCAACTGGTATGACAATGCACGCACTGACCACCGAAGATGCAACCATTCGTATCTTTGACACGCCCGTTGAGAGCCTGCCTGACGACTTGTACATTCCACCTCAGGCTTTTGCCATTTGGCTAGAACAATTTGCAGGACCGCTTGACTTTTTGTTGTACTTGGTTAAAAAGAATAATTTTGACTTAACCGAAACGGCAATTTTACCCATCACTGAACAATATCTAAGCTATATCAAAGACTTAGACGAAGCATATTTTGAGTTAGCTGGCGATTATCTGCTCATGGCAAGCACGCTCATCGCCATCAAAAGCGAGCTGCTGTTGCCGCACGCAGACACGCAAGATGACGAATCTAGCCCTAAGGCTCGCCTGATTCGTAAACTAGAAGAATACGCCCAAATCAAAGAAGCCGCTCGCCGTCTTGACGACTTGATTCGCCTTGAACGAGATGTGTTTTTGGCATTTACTAGCCTGCCCAGCATTGAAGCCATGCGAGCTGAATTACCCAAATACTCGCCAGAGATTTTGGTAAACAGCCTTGTCAATATGCAAATCAAGCCCGACTATCAAATGCACACGGTTGCCATTGACCCTGTGCCGTTGCCTGAGCGTATCGCTACCATCACTCGTGCTTTAAGCAACAAAGGCATGGCGACTTTTAAAGAGCTGCTTGAACCCACCCAAGGAAAACTGGGCGTGGTGGTGAGCTTTGTGGCAGTATTAGAGCTGATTAAGCGTGGTTTGGTGGGATTTAGTGAGTATCCAGACCAAGATTCATACACAAGCGATGTTGATGATAAAAGTGCAGATAGCTCTACCGCCAAAAATACCCAAGGCAGCACCCATGCTGGGCTTGCCATTGGCGAACAGACACTTTATTGGTTGCACTAAATTTGTATCGCCGGCTTCTTACTTTATCTTAGATTCACAAACCTTTAATCAATATCATGGAAAATCCAATCAACACCCTATCGCTTGATGTAGCAACAACAGACGCAAGCACGCCAGATGACGAACGCCAAGCCATCTTGGAAGCTCACGCCACCGCCGAAGCTTTAAGTCGCTACATTGAAGTGCTGCTACACGCCAGCGAAACACCGCTGACCGACCAAGACCTTAAAAAACACCTTGCCATGAGCAGCGATGAATTACAAATGGCACTCATCATTTTAAAAGAAAGGCTCTCGGGCAGTGTCCTAACGCTTGGCAAGACCGCCAGTGGCTACCGCTTACAAATCAAAGACAGCTACTCTCGCTTGATTCAGCAGATTTTCCCAGAACGCCTAGAAAGCCTAAGCCAAGCCTTGCTTGAAACCCTAAGCGTCATCGCCTATAAACAGCCCGTTACCCGTGGCGACATTGAGCAAGTGCGTGGCGTTACCGTCTCTAGCAACATTCTAAGACAGCTGTTCGATAAAGGCTGGATCATGGAAAAAGGTCATAAAGACACGCTGGGTCGCCCTGCCTTACTACACACCACGCCTGCTTTTTTGGACGCTTTTGGTTTGTCAAGCCTTGATGAATTGCCACCACTGCCAGATTTGCAAAGTTTAAAAGTTGAGTAGTTTTTTTGGATTTTTTTCTATCAAAAAACCAAAACCCATTAAAAAGTTACAAACTCACCCTTGCTAATTGTAATAAAAAACCGTATGATTAACCTTTTTAACATTGTGAAATGTTATGCTCCAACCACAGGAATTTCTTATGAATGACCCAATCAACACCGAACTGACGCTTGACGTTGCCCAGACTGCTCGTAGCGAAGGCGAAAAACTACAAAAACTATTGGCACGCATGGGCTTAGGCTCACGCCGTGGGCTAGAAGACATCATTAAAGCAGGACGAGTTTCCATTAACGGTCAAATCGCCACTTTGGGCGACCGTGCCACCACCACCGATGAGATTCGTGTTGATGGTCGTTTGGTACGCATTAAAGCCGAGCGAGAAAAACGCCGCCGTGTCATCGCCTATTACAAGCCTGAAGGCGAAATCTCATCAGCGTCAGACCCAGAAGGTCGCCCAACCGTCTTTGATCGCCTACCAAAACTCACAGGCGACAGATGGGTGATGGTCGGTCGCCTAGACATCAACTCATCAGGACTACTATTATTCACCAACGATGGCGAGCTGGCACACCGCCTGATGCACCCATCCAGCGAAGTAACTCGTGAATACGCCGTGCGTGTGCTGGGCGAAGTTACCCCACAAATCGCCCAAAACCTGACCCGTGGCGTTGAACTAGAAGACGGCATGGCAAAATTTGACGACATCAAAGAAGGTGGCGGCACAGGTGTCAATAAATGGTACCATGTCAAAATCAAAGAAGGTCGCAAGCGTGAAGTTCGCCGTATGTTTGAATCGCAAGAGCTTAAAGTCTCTCGCCTGATTCGTACTCGCTACGGCACGGTCATTTTACCAAAAGAGCTGCGTACAGGTCGCTTTATTGAGCTTGATGCCAAAGAGATCGGCAAACTCATTGTGACAGTTGGCTTGCGTCCCCGCATCGGCACAGGTCTTAACACCGCTGCCAAAGAAAAACAAGCACGCATCCACAAAAAACCGCTCAAATCTCGTGAAGTTCGCCGCCAAAAACACGAAAGACACGAACGAGAAGAAGAGCGCCGCAGTCGCATGGGTGGCAAATCCGCCAATAAAGGCAAAACGCACACCAAACAGCGCACCGACAAGCCAAGCTCACCAAACCTAAAAACCGCCAAATTTTATCAGGTTTGATGACAAAAATCCCATCAAAAGGAAATTGCCATGTATCCGTTTTTTCGCCTAACCAAAACAATCGTCAAAAGCTCGCTCAATCTTAAGCAAGGCAAAACCCTAAGCCTGACCGATACCAGCGAATATCATTTCACCGCCAATGTGAATGACATTGACAATTTTCTTGAGATGAATAATGGGCGGATTTTTACGCTGTTTGATTTGGGTCGGACGGATTTTGCCATTCGTTCAGGTCTTGGGGCAAAGCTCATCAAGAACCGTTGGGGGCTGGTGGTGGCAGGCAGTACCATTCAGTATCGTAAGCGAATTCGTGCTTTTGATCGGGTGACGATGAAAACTCGCATCTGTGCGGTAGATGAGCGCTGGTTTTATATTGAGCAGACCATGTGGGTCAAGGGTAAATGCACTTGCCACGCTCTACTTCGTACGGCGGTTACCAATTTTAAATCTGGCAAAGCCCTACCCACCCAAGAAGTCTTGGACAGCTTAGGGTATACCGACATCCACCTACCTCCTGATGAATGGGTGCAGGCGTGGATTCAAACAGACAAGCTGCGTCCTTATCCGAGCGAATAACCAAACCAAATGATTAAAACCCCAAGTTTTCGCTTGGGGTTTTGCAACACTTACAAGCAAAAATCATGCCATGAAAACATCGCCATCATCGCATCTGTTTGCATCATTTGCTTTATGATACTTTTAAGTAAATATGACACTTGGGGCATTTCCGAAGGTCTGTGCATTTATCAAGACAGCTCCGTGGGTGTCATCCTAATGCTCACTGGCGTTTTGTTTTTAATCAACTGTTTGCCAATTTTAACAAACAAAAACAGGCTTGCTCACGCCATATTAATGTCAATTTCAATCGGTTTTTTCACATACTACCACCCTATTGTACATTACCATTTGGTCGGCTTGCTATTAAATCATACCAGTATTCAAGCAGAGCAACTTGGTCAAGCTGCGATGTGTGAATTACAAAGAATGAATGATCAAATTTTTATTGATCAGCAAAAAAATAAAGCTTACTAACTAAACATAAAAATAAAAAATGAATTTATTTATTTTAAAAATAATACTTATCATTTTGCCTCATTTATGCTTTAATATATCATTTTTTTGTAAAGGTGGTATTTTCCACCATCAGAGCATGTCGCTCATTTCACTTGAAACTCGAGAAGTTATCATGACCACAACGACTACTGCACCAGAATTTGTCCGTCATCAAGCCCTGATTAACTGGGTGAATGACATCGCCAAATTAACTAAGCCTGCCAACATTGAATGGTGCGATGGCTCAGAAGAAGAATACGATCGCCTGATCAATCTAATGATTGACAACGGCACCATGATCAAACTCAATCAAGAAAAACATCCAGATTCTTATCTAGCGTTCTCAGACCCATCAGATGTGGCTCGTGTCGAAGACCGTACTTTCATCTGCTCTGAACAAGAGATCGACGCAGGTGCAACCAACAACTGGAAAGCACCAGACGAGATGCGTGCCATCTTAAATGAAAAATTTGATGGCTGCATGGCAGGTCGCACCATGTATGTCGTGCCATTTAGCATGGGTCCATTAGGCAGCCACATTGCGCACATCGGTGTTGAAATCACCGACAGCCCTTATGTGGTTGTCAGCATGCGCAAAATGGCTCGCATGGGTAAGGCAGTCTATGATGTGCTAGGCACAGATGGTGAATTTGTGCCGTGCGTGCATTCTGTGGGTGCGCCACTTGCCGAAGGTCAGTCTGATGTGGCATGGCCATGCAATGATGACAAATATATTGTCCACTTCCCAGAGACTCGTGAAATCTGGTCATACGGCTCAGGCTACGGTGGTAACGCCCTACTTGGTAAAAAATGCCTAGCACTGCGCATCGCATCTGTGATGGGTCGTGAGCAAGGCTGGCTTGCTGAGCATATGCTTATCCTAGGCGTCACCAACCCACAAGGCAAAAAGCACTACATCGCTGCTGCCTTCCCATCAGCGTGTGGCAAAACCAACTTCGCCATGCTCATTCCGCCAGCAGGCTATGAAGGCTGGAAAGTAGAAACCGTGGGCGATGACATCGCTTGGATCAAGCCATCAGCAGATGGTAAGCTATACGCCATCAACCCTGAGGCTGGTTTCTTTGGTGTAGCCCCTGGCACCAACACCAAAACCAACTCAAACTGCATGAGCACCCTAGGCTCAGATGTCATCTACACCAATGTCGCCGTGACCGAAGATGGCGAGGTATGGTGGGAAGGCAAAACCAAAGAAACTCCAGAAAATCTTATCAACTGGAAGCGTCAAAAACACGACGGTTCAGAAAAAGCTTCACACGCCAACGCTCGCTTTACCGTATCAGCTGCTCAATGCCCGTCTATCGATCCACAATGGGAAAACCCAGAAGGTGTGCCGATCTCAGCATTCATCTTTGGTGGTCGCCGTGCTGACACCGTACCATTGGTTTCAGAGGCTTTTGATTGGGTGGATGGCGTGTATAAAGCTGCTACGATGGGCTCTGAGACGACTGCCGCTGCTACTGGCGCACAAGGCGTGGTACGCCGTGATCCGTTCGCCATGCTGCCTTTCGCTGGCTACAACATGGCAGACTACTTCACCAACTGGCTAGAAATGGGCGAAAAACTAGAAAAGCTCACCGCCGAACACGGCACTAAGATGCCAAAAATGTTCAAGGTGAACTGGTTCCGCCGTGATGAAAATGGCGACTTCGTATGGCCAGGCTTTGGTCAAAACATGCGTGTACTTGAATGGATCATCAACCGCTGCGATGGCACAGCCAATGCGGTTCACACACCGATCGGATTGGTACCGACCTATGATGACATCAACTGGGCGGAGTCTGATTTTAGCAAGCAGCAGTTTGATCTGGTGACCAGCCAAGACAAAGACGCTTGGGTGAAAGAGCTGAACGACCATAAAGATTTGTTTGAAAAATTGGGCGAGCGCATGCCACAAGCTTTGGTGGATCATCAAGCCACCCTACTTAACAATGTCATGGCTGGCTAATTCGTTCATTCACAAAAAACGCTCTGACCACTCAGGGCGTTTTTATTTATCCATGACAATTAACCTAGCATACACCCATCTCCAATCATGTTTGAACTGACCTTTTTAGGCACATCAAGTGGCGTGCCGACCAAGCAGCGAAATGTCTCCGCCCTTGCCGTCTCACTATTGGGCGAGCAAGGCAGTGCTGGCAAAAACAGCCCGTGGATTTTGGTGGACTGCGGAGAAGCCACTCAGCATCAGCTACTGCACACCAAACTCAAACCCAGCACCCTAAAAGCGGTGTTGATCACGCACACGCACGGCGATCACTGTTATGGGCTGGCAGGACTGCTTGCCTCCCTATCCATGCACGGTCGCACCGAACCTTTGACCATCATCGCACCACAGGCGATCCAGACCATTTTGGATTTACTCATTCCCTTGACTGAGTTGCACCTAAATTATCCGCTTGATTTTGTGGCGATTGAGTCGCTTGGCGATGATGGGCATACGCTCAATTTGGCAGCTCACTGGCAGCTCAATATCCAAACCATACCTTTAAGCCATCGCTGTGCAAGTTTTGGGTTTTTGCTGAGCCAAACCCTGCAAAAGCACAAACTTAATATTGAAAATTTACAAAAATTTAGCATACCCAATCAAGCATGGAGCGACATCATACGCACCACCGATGAGCAGATGGATTTTGCCGATTTGGGCAGTTATCCGCTATCATCTTTGCGGCACACCGTCCAAAAACACCAAAAAATCGTCATCGCAGGCGATAATGATACGCCAGAGCTGCTCGCTCACGCGGTGCAAGGGGCGGCAGCATTGGTGCATGAGGCGACCTATACTGATGAGATTCGCCAAAAGATTCTGGACAAAGGCATCATCAATCCTAAGCACAGCAGTGCTTTGCAGGTGGCAACTTTTGCCCAAAAGATGAGTATGCCGATGTTGATTTTGACGCATTTTAGTGCCAGATTTGCCCTATTTGACGACCCTGACAGCTCCACGCCCAATATGGGGCATATCCGCCGTGAAGTGCGGTCGGTTTATGATGGACGACTGGTGCTGGCGACGGATTTTTTGACCGTAAAAGTTTGAAAAATTAAAAATTCCACTTCGTTGAAGCGAGATTTTTTGGCAGTTTGTTTTTTAATTATAGCTAACGAATGGTAAAATTACCACAGAATGATGTGATGTCGTAGGTTGGGCTCTGCTTGCGCAAACCCAATAAATTCAATAGGTTGCGATAACAATGTTGGGTTACGCTGTCGCTAACCCAACCTACAAAAGTTGTATTACTTCATCAGTTCGGTAGGTATAAACTTCCCAATCAACGAACCACCCATACCGTCTTGGTTTGGCAATATTGCTCCAAGGCTTCAAGCCCGTTATCTCGTCCGCCAAAGCCCGACTGCTTGTAGCCCCCAAATGGCGTGGTGATGTCGCCTTCACTAAAGCCATTGATAGAAACCGTGCCTGCCTTGATGGCGTTGGCGACTTTTAAGGCACGACCCAGATTTTGGGTATAAAAAGACGCCGCCAAGCCATAATCGCTGTCGTTGGCAAGGGCGATGGCATCGTTGTCAACATCAAAAGTCGTAACCGCCAGCACAGGTCCAAAGACTTCTTGCTTAAACAAAGTCATCTGTGAATCCACTTCATCAAAAATGGTCGGCTCAACATACCAGCCGCTGCCAATATTGACCGAATGACCGCCCGTGATGAGCTTCGCCCCTTCGTTTTGGGCAGTTTTGATATGATTCATCACTTTATCAAAATGAGCTTGCTCAATCATCGGACCTAGGCTGACATTTTCATCTCGTGGATCGCCCAATTGCCACGCACCCAGTTTTTCGGTCAATTTGGCTAACAATTCGGCTTTTTTGCTGTGATGAACGAGCAGACGAGAACCGCAGCTACAATTTTCGCTCATATTCCAAAACGCTGCCGCCAGCATATTGTCAATGGCATCATCGTCCAAAATCGCATCATCAAAGACAATTTGCGGACTTTTGCCACCAAGCTCCAAGACGATTTCTTTTAGGTTGCTTTGGGCAGAATATTGCAAAAACAGCCGCCCAACTTCGGTTGAACCTGTAAAAGACACCACATCAATGTCAGGGTGTAGACCGATGGCTTGTCCGACCGTCTCGCCACGACCGCAGACCATTTGCAAAGCGGCTTTTGGCACACCTGCTTGATAGGCAAGCTCAATCATGCGATATGCCGACAGCGAAGTCAGTTCGGCAGGCTTGACGATGACGCTGTTACCCATGATTAAGGCAGGGGCGACTTTCCAAGCGAACATCTGGGCAGGGAAATTCCACGGCAGCACCGCACCGACCACGCCAATCGGCTCTTTGACCACCCAAGAAAAAGCGTCCGTGCCCGTGGGGGCGACTTTGCCAAATACCTTATCCACACTCTCAGCATACCAATTAAAAGTCTCAATGGTCGCTGGTAAATCCGTGTTCAAGCACTCGCTGATGGGCTTGCCTGCGTCAATGCAGTCTAGTGCCGAAAGTTCATCTTTGTGTGCTTCAAGCAGTCTTGCCCACGCTTGCATGATGCGTTTGCGTTCAGCGGGGTGCTTGTCTTTCCATTCGCCAGATTCAAAGCACTCACGAGCCGCCTTGACAGCGACATCCACATCATCCGCCGTGCCGTCTGCAATTTGTCCAATGACGCTGTTGTCAATCGGCGTGGTATTATCTACGGTCTTGGCAGGCTTGCCGCCAACGATTAAATTACCTGCAAATAATTTGCCTTGTTTGGCAAGCTCAAAAACTTGCTGAACGCTTAATGGCGATGAGTTGGCTGTGGTCATAAAAATTCCTTTTGCTGATGGGTAAAGTGGTTGAATTTAGCGATTATAACACTTTGCCCAAGACAGCTGTTTTCCCAAAACAGAATAAAATTATGCAAAAGATGAAAAATCCTTAACCACCAAAAATCAGCCATAAAAAAGACGGCTTATCAACCGTCTTTTGTTTGGTAAAATCAGCAGCCCATCAAGCAAAAAATTCATCATCAAATGCCATGATACTGCTCGAGCCTGCCTGTGCCATGTCAGCATGGGCGTATAATTTTGGCAAAATGCGTGCGGCAAAATAATCCGCCAATTTTAATCGCTCTTCATAAAACTCGCCCGTTTTGCCTCCACTTGCCTGCACGATGAGCAGATACATATAAGCATAGCACAGATAGCCCACCGCTTGCAGGTAATCTACGGCAGATGCATTGATGGCGTGCTGATCTGTCTTGGCAACTTGCAATAAATGCTCGCTCAGCGTGCGAATGCGGGCAGCCGCTTTTAGCACAGCGTCTTTAATCGCATGATTTATTGTGCTGTCTTGGCACAGATTTTCCATTTCATCAAGCAAAGCAAACAGTGCCGCACCGCCATCTTTGACGACCTTACGACCCAATAAATCCAGTGCCTGAATGCCGTTGGTGCCTTCATAAATCTGGCTAATGCGAGTATCACGGACAATTTGTTCCATACCCCACTCACGAATGTAGCCATGTCCGCCAAACACCTGCTGACAATCTACCGCCGCATTAAACGCCATGTCGGTCAAAAACGCCTTGGTAATCGGTGTTAAAAGCGCCACTTTTGCTTGGGCGGTCTTTTTGGCAGTGTCGTCATCGCTGAATTTGGCGACATCTAGCTCACGAGCCACATACATGGCAAAGGTGCGAGACGCTACGCTGTTGGTTTTAGCATTTAAAAGCATACGACGCACATCGCCAAAACCAATGATGGGGTCGGCGGCTTTCTCGGGATTTTTCACACCTGCATCATTGCGACCTTGCAAGCGATCTTGAGCATAGTTGCAGGCATTTTGATAAGCCAGTACACTCGCCCCCAAGCCCTGTAAACCCATCGTTACTCGCTCATAGTTCATCATGACAAACATCGTGGCAAGACCAGTATTTTCCGCCCCCACCATATAGCCTTTGGCATTGTCAAAATTCATCACACAAGTTGCCGATGCTTTAATACCCATCTTGTGTTCAATAGAGCCTGCCGACACACTGTTACGCTCGCCCAACGAGCCATCAGCATTGACCAAAAACTTCGGCACGATGAACAAGGATATGCCCTTAGAGCCTGCTGGTGCGTTCGGCGTCTTGGCAAGCACCAAATGGACGATATTCTCCGCCAAATCATGCTCGCCGCCTGTGATGAAAATCTTCGTACCAGTAATGCTGTACGAGCCGTCATCATTTGGCACGGCGCGAGTCTTAATAATCCCCAAATCCGTGCCTGAGTGAGCTTCGGTCAGACACATCGTCCCAGACCACTCGCCTGTGTAGAGCTTGGGCAGATAAGTCTCTTTTTGCTCTTGGCTGCCACCTGCCAGCAGGCAAAGGCTCGCCCCCACGGTCAAATTTGGATACAACGCAAACGACTGATTCGCCGAAAACATCATCTCTTCGGTCAGCATGGTCACCATCTTTGGCATGCCCTGACCGCCAAATTCGCTCGCCCCACCCAGACCAATCCAGCCCATCTCGCTATATGCTTGAAAGGCCTCTTGAAAACCTGTCGGGGTCGCCACCTTACCATCGCCAAGATATTTCGCCCCTTCTTCATCGCCAGATTGATTGAGTGGCAACAGCACATCACGGCTAAATTTTGCCATCTCTTCTAAAATCATATCGACGGTTTCGCTGTCCATGTGCGAAAGATTGGGTGTGTTTTGCCAAAATTGTGGGGCTTTAAACACTTCGTTGAGCGTAAAACGCATTTCATTAAGCGGTGCGGTATAAGTCAATGTCATGATAAGTTCCTTTTAATAAGTAAATTTAATAAATGAATTTAGCAAACCATTAAAATGCAAATTGTTCAATGTCCATCGCCATTAAGGTCTCATGGCTGGCATTGATGCGTGCGACATGAACGGCATGGCGTGGCATGAGCTTGGCAAAATAAAACTGTGCAGTCTTAACTTTGGCATCATAAAAACCATATTCGCCATGCAAAGATTTGTCCGTATCAAGGCTTTGGTTCATCTCATCAAGGCGAGCGTACGCAACCACTGCCATTCTCGCCCACAGATAGCCTAAGGTTACATAGCCACTAAAGAACAGATAATCCACCGCTGCCGCACCCACCGCGTCTAGGTTTTGCGTGCCTTGCATACCGATGCGAGCGGTCAAATCGCCCCACTGTTTGTTGAGCTTGGCAAGGGTGCTGATCATCTGCCCCATGCGGTCGTCATCTTTGTGTTCTTGGCAGAATTTATGGATGATTTTGGTGAAGTTGGCAAGCATTTTACCTTGCGAGCCCAACACTTTTCTTGCCAACAAATCCAGCGACTGAATCTCGGTCGTCCCTTCATACAGGCAGGCAATGCGAGTGTCTCGGACATTTTGTTCCATGCCCCATTCGCTGATAAAACCATGACCGCCATAGACTTGCACGCCCATATTGGCAGCCTCATAGCCTGTCTCGGTCAAAAACGCTTTGGCAATCGGTGTCAATAGCGACAGCATTTCATCGGCAAATTTCGCCTCTACGCCATCACCTTTTGCCACGATGTCGGCAAACTGCGACAAATAATACACCAAAGCACGACCACCTTCGCTAAACGCCTTTTGGGTCAAAAGCATGTTGCGAACCGCTGGATGGTGGATGATGCTGTCGGCAGGCTTATTAGGCTCTTTAACGCCAGAAATGGCACGCATGGCGGTGCGGTCTTTGGCGTATTTTAATGAACCTTGGAAGGCAAATTCAGACGCCGCCAAGCCTTGAATTGCCGTACCGATACGAGCGACATTCATGAAAGTAAACATACAGTTTAGACCACGGTTTTTCGGTCCAATCAAATAGCCTGTCGCCCCATCAAAATTCATCACACAAGTTGCCGATGCCTTGATGCCCATCTTGTGTTCAATAGAACCGCAGACCACACCATTACGCTCTCCCAACGAGCCATCTGCATTGACGATAAATTTCGGCACGATGAACAAAGATATGCCTCTTGTGCCAGCAGGTGCATCAGGCAGGCGTGCCAGCACGATATGAATGATGTTTTCGGTCAAATCATGCTCGCCTGCACTGATGAAAATCTTTTGCCCTGTGATGCTGTACGATCCGTCATCATTTGGCACGGCACGAGTCTTAATAATGCCAAGGTCTGAGCCTGCATGAGCCTCGGTCAGGCACATCGTCCCAGACCAAAGCCCTGTGTTCATCTTTTCAAGATAAGTGGCTTTTTGTTCGTCTGTACCGTGATGCTCGATGGTTTGGATTGCGCCGTGCGACAAACCTGGATACATGGCAAACGACCAGTTCGCCGTCCCCATGATTTCGCTGACTGCGCTAGACATGGAAGTCGGCAGACCCAGACCGCCATATTCAGGCTCGGCGTTTAAGGACGCAAAGCCAAGTTCACAATACTGCTCATACGCCTCTTTAAAGCCTGTGGGCGTGCTGACCTGCCCATCATCAAAGCGACAGCCCTCCAAGTCGCCTGTGCGGTTTAATGGCGACAACACCGACTGAGCAAAATCCGCCGCTGCCTCTAAGTAGCTGTTAATCGTCTCGGTATCCAACTCACGATACTCTGCCATCTTGGCATAATGTGATTGGCTGTCCAATAGCTCGTGCATGACAAATTGCATGTCTCTAAGTGGTGCGGTGTATTGCATAATGCTCTCCATGATGAAATTATGGTTGAATGTGCATTAAAAAAACGATGTGTTGAAACGATGCGTTAAAATTATCGTTAAAATTATAAAAAAACATTCAATCAAAAGATATGCCAAATTTAAAACAAAGCGCATTTGCCTGCAATATTTTCATGAGACTGAGCAGTCATTTTAAGCGCTTGATAAGTCAATAATTTGACAAAATCTCCGCACGCCCACTTCATTGATTGAGAAATTTGTCAAATCATGCTTTAATAAGCATTTTTAGCCAAAAGACATGCCATGCCCATCATCACTTCTGCCACCTTTAAAGACACGCCCACCGATTTTATCGTTCGTGAAAATTTAGACCTTGACTTTGACGGACAAGGCGAACATCTTTGGTTATATATTGAAAAAATAGGCATGAACACGGCATTTGTGGCACGCTTGCTTGCTGAATGGGCAGAAATTGGCGTGCGTGATGTTGGTTACTCTGGCTTAAAAGACCGCCATGCCCAGACTTTTCAATGGTTCAGCTTACGCCTACCTAATAAGACCGCTCCACAGATGGCGTTTGCCAAATTTGTGGCGGACAAGCTCCACACCAACGAAAGCATCGCCATCTTAGATGAGCATTGGCATGGCAGAAAATTGGGGCGTGGCACGCACAAATCCAACCACTTTACCATCACCCTTCGCCATGTCATCGGCGACAAGACCGCCATTGATGAGAAGCTGACGCACATTCAGCAAGCTGGCGTACCCAATTATTTTGGTGAACAGCGATTTGGCAACGATGGCAATAACCTTGCCAAAGCCCAGTCGTTTTTTGAAAAGCTGCTCGCCAGCCCAAAACCTTACAAACCCCTAAAAAAAGACCTAGAACGACACAGCCTGCTCATCTCGTCCGCTCGCAGTCATTTGTTTAATGAAATATTGGCACTGCGTGTGGCGGACGGCACTTGGGATCAGGCGGTGGCAGGCGATGTGTTCAATCTTGATGGCACAGGCTCTATTTTTACCGCAGACATTGACGAGACGATCACAGCTCGCCTAGCTAAGCATGACATTCACCCGACCATCGCTTTATATGGCACAGGTGATAATAAAGCCAGTCAATCCGCCCTCGCCCTTGAAAACAGCGTCTTTGATGACAACAAAAATGCCACGCTGATTAAGGGCTTACAAAAAGTCAATGCCAAAATGCTCAGAAGAGCCACACGGCTGATGGTGCGTGATTTGTCTTGGCAATGGAAAGATGATGTACTGACATTATCCTTTGCTCTACCCAAGGGGACTTTTGCCACTGTGGTGCTGGGCGCTCTGATAGCACGCCTAGATGAGCCGTCTTATGCGGAGCGCTCGCACAAGTCATGAGCAGCTGACCAACTTGCAAGCCCTCTTATGCCTGATGTTTGGTTTTGCTTACCAAATGCCTACTTTTCATTAACATAAACTTGGTATAATGTGCGACCAAATCCGCAGCAGCTGTGCAGTCGTCTCATATTTTGCACAGTGTTTCATGCTTTAAGCCCATCAATAGCTATTTAAATCAAGCAAGTCTTTTAATTTACCATGATCAGCCAAACTAAGCTTTACGCCGCCCTAGTCGCCTTCCCTGCCATCACTTTGACCATGAATGCTCACGCCATCGACATTCAAGATGGCAAAGCCCTGACCGTCAGCACGCAAACCAACGCCACCCCTGCCGCCAAGCCTTCAAGCGCTGATGCTGCCTTGGTGTCAGATGCTGCAGATGACGCCAATGCCTTAGAGCCTCGCACCAATGCCGCAGAGCCGCCCTCTATAGAGCCCAAGTCGCCTGTCTGCTCACCTGTGGCATTGGCGGTGGGCATTGAGCATTTTTCTTATGATGAGGCTTTCGCCGAGGATTTGGTGTGGAGTGGCTACGGCGACAAAAGGCATGAAAACAAGCTCATCCATAAAGATGTCAAGCAGCCTTTGCAGGATTTGGTAAAGGCTGCTGCCAAGGACAAAGTGGCGCTCTATCCTAGCTCTATGTTTCGCTCGGTGCGTGCCCAAGATGCCATCGTCAAGCGTAAGGTGCGCCAAAAACAGTCGCCAAAGACCATCTATCACACTTCATCGCCAGCAGGATTTTCTGAGCATCATACAGGCTATGCGGTAGATTTTGCGCCGATCAATGCCAATTTTGCCAAAACCAAGGGCTATCAATGGCTTGTCAATAATGCCGAAAAATACGGCTGGCAACAGACCTTTACGCCAGAATTTTCGGCACAAACAGGTGTGTCAGAGGAATCTTGGCATTGGCGCTATGTGGGCGATGAGCGAGGACAGGCGCTATTTGCACCACGCAGCTGTCAGACGGAGGAAGTCTTGGAGTCGGAGTTAAGTGATTGATTGGGAATGGCTTATCTTCCATTAAGGGAATTTACTGACTTAATTGATTTAAAATCTCGCAGGTTAAGTTTGGGCGATAGCAATAGCCAACAAATTCAATGAGTTATACCATAAATGCTGGGTTATGCTATCGCTAAATTAGTCTACAGTGATAAGTGAGCCTGCAGACTAAACAACTCTCACAAAACTTGGTTTTTCAACATTCGGCATATTATCATAAGCTTTTAACAAAATCTGTTCAGGACTTAGTGGAGTATGATAATTTCCATACACAACTTTTAACCAAATGGCAGCACGGTTATGTTGACCATAGCCCAACCAAGTACTTTCAAGATGTTTGATAAGTAATTTTTTACCAAGCTCAAGCATGGTTGCATCATCATATTGTGGGTTTATTTTATTTTGACAAACTAAATAGCCATATTCTCTTGGTGTGATGGTTTTTCTATTAATACTAATATTTTTATTGCCATAATATCGTTCAAACTCATCAATCCCTGCCTGATAGACTTGGGATTGGATACATAGCCCCATATAGTCATCCAAACAATAAGTTTTAAGCTGGTTTTTTTGGCACCATAGTTCATCCACATAATAATCTGCATACCATCGTCTAGCTTGCTCCCAGTCAGTTAAACTATCTGTGCCAGTATGTAGCCATTTGGCTAGGGCAAGGCTTTCATACATGCAGTGTTGTCGAAATGCCATGCTCATCATTTTAAGCGTTTCTTTGTTGTCAATGGCTTCTTGTAGCCATGCGATACGACTGGGTAAAATGACTTCTGTTTCTTGTTTAAGACCTACCATCCAATGAGAAATCATCATGTTAATACTAGCTTCGGACATTGCCCCCATATTAAGATTTGGGTCGTATTCCATATTGACTAAAAAGTCAATCATTGCATTTTGTCTTTTAAGTATTGGGTTAAATAGCATTTTTTACCTCTTGTAATCTATGACGCTATTACGAGCATTGCCAGCCCCAACTCGGTAGGTTGGGTTGAGCTTGCGAAACCCAACAAATTCAATGAGTTACACCATAAATGCTGGGTTACGCTGTCGCTAACCCAGCCTACGAGCTGACCTAATTGATTTAAAATCTCGCAGGTTAAGTTTGGGTGATAGCAATAGCCAACAAATTCAATGAGTTACATCATAAATGCTGGGTTATGCTATCGCTAACCTAAGCTTACGAGATAAGGACTAGCTAATAAATACCGTTTCATCAAAAAAAGTTTTTCTAAAGCCAAAACCTTTTAACCCTGCATCAACTATTCGCTGTTTAAATTGTTCTGTGACATAAATGATTGCTGGGTTATCAGGCAGGACAAACATTAAATTATCACCAATTTCCTCTTCTCTAAAAACCCACTCTCTAATCAAATCAAAATAACCACATCTCTCATCATCTTCAAACTCATTGATTGAGCCAACAGATTGCTCACGGTCGATACAGTCAATCACGGTATGAACCACCACCATATAATAGGGTTCGCTAGGTTTGTCTTCTAAGATGACAGGATATAAGGTGGCGTGTTTATCCCAAATGTCCGATAGAGCATCTACTGCTTTTTGACTGATTATGACCTGACTGGCTGATTGAATGCAATCAGCGACAATGCCTGGTTTTTTACGATTGCCAAGATACTGCTTTAAAACTGGTGTTTGCCACTCTTTTAATGATGGCAAGGGCTTGCCAAGTACAGGACTATACCAAGTAACCGCTGCATCATCCTCTTCTGTTTTTCCTATATACCCTGCATAATTCGAACTCGAATTTAACCATAGATAAATCATAATGATACTCCTATCGTGTTGATCGAATATTTAAGGGGGTGAATTTGTTTTCTAATAACTTATCCCGGATCATTTGCAATTTGGCAATTGCTTGTCTTTGTTTAAGCTCACCCCACTCATTTCCAATTTCTAAGCACAAAAAAGCCCAAAACTGGGCTTTTATCACGCCTGCAAGCGAATGACCGCCCCATCAGCCAGCCGATACGCCACCAGCTCACCGCCCCACACACAGCCACCGTCCAGCGATCGCACCTGCTCGCTTGCCACTTTTGCTTGTAATGCCGCCCAATGCCCAAATAAAATTCGTCTTTGCCTTGGTACTTCCCACAAAAACCACGGACGAAATCCCTTTGGCATTTCATCCAGCAGACTTTCTTTAAAACTAAATTCTAGCACGCCATTTTTATCGCACAGACGCATTCTGGTCAGGTAGTTGGCGATGAGTCGTAGGCGTTTTGCACCGCTAAGATCTGCACGCCATTCTTCGGTTTTTTTGTTGTACAGCTTGGGCAGTAATTTATCCAGACTTGCCAAATCCGCACTCAGCGCCGTCTGTAATTCTTGGGCGTATTGATGCGCCTCATCAATCGACCAATTTGGCGGAATGCCTGCGTGCGTCAAAACCGTCCGCTCATCAGGAAACACAAGCAGTGGCTGAACACGAAGCCAGTTTAGCAATTCATCACAATCAGGGGCATCAAAAATGGGCAAAGTCTTATCCTTGGGCTTTGGTGGCATGATACCACGCCACACCGCAATCAGCGTGATGTCGTGATTGCCAAGCACGGTGGTCAAAGCCCCCAAATCAGACAGTCGCTTGACTTCTCGCAAAGTCGCCAAAGAATCCTCGCCACGAGCCACGATGTCGCCAGCCAGCCAGATTTTGTCCTTAGTTTCATCAAAATCCAGCTCATCCAGCAGGCGAGAAAATGCCCCAAAGCACCCTTGCAAATCGCCAATCACATATTGATGGCGATAGGTTTTTTGTGTATCTGTATTCATTTTGAGTGATTAAATCATCGTTTGGAAAAATTGGGCAATTAGCCATTGACCTTGTCAAACGCCACATCAGACAGCCTGACAAAATCCGCCACCGACAGCGTCTCTGGGCGTGCCTGCGGATTGATGTGGGCTTTGGCAAAATCGTCATCATCAAGGCTTGGCAAGATACTCACGCTTTTAAAAATCGCTCGCAAAGTTTTGCGTCTGTGGTTAAAAGTCTCACGCACGATGGTCGCAAACAGCGTCTCGTCTTTAGCGGTGATGGGTTTTTGCTGATAAGGAGTCAGGCGAAACACCGCAGAAGTTACTTTTGGTGGTGGATTGAACGCCCCTTTTGGTACGGTCAAAAGATAATCCGCCATGCAATAATACTGCATGATGACCGACAATCGCCCGTATTCTTTGGTGCTAGGCTCGGCGGTAATCCGATCCACCACTTCCTTTTGCAGCATAAAATGCATATCAATAATGACATCGCTAAATTCAAGCAAGCGAAACAAAATCGGCGTCGAAATGTTATAAGGCAAATTACCCACCACACGAAACGCCCCTTTGCCAATCTGCGTGGCAAGCGCCCGATAATCAATGTGCATGGCGTTGTCGTTGATGATGGTAAAATCAGGGTGGCTGTTCGCACCGATGTTGATTTTAAGCTGACTTGCCAAATCACGGTCAAGCTCAACGACCGTCATGCCATCTACTTCCGCCAACAAAGGCTCGGTCAATGCCCCAAGCCCCGGTCCAATTTCCAATAAATTGTCGCCACGAGACAGGCGAACAGAATCAACAATCTGACGAATGACGCTGGTGTCATGCAGAAAGTTTTGCCCAAAGCGTTTTCTTGGGGCGTGGCGTGCTTCTTGGGGGGATTTTGGAATGTGTCGCATGATTTTTTAATGATAATGAATGAAAAATAACGCTCAATCATACCATGATTTGTGTCATTTTGCCATGAAAACCGATGGAAAGTAGGCTTATGCCAACCGAATGGAGCAAACGGTATGATTTTTATCGCTTTGCAGGTTGGGGTGGGATTTGCCCGCCGTTTATGACATAAGTATTTGAATTTATTTTATTTTTTATCTTTGGTGGATAATGGCTTAAAAATTGATGATGAAGCACGCCATCATACACTTAGATGGTCATACAAAATGGTCGCTCCAATGCCAAACAGCACCAAACCACCCACAAACATGGCAATCTTACCAAATTTAAGCCCCAAGCGATTGCCCAAATACAGCCCCAAAGTCGCCATCACTGTGGTCGCAAGCCCAATCAAAAACGCCGCCAGATAAATATTGACTTCCAAAAATGCCAGCGACACGCCCACCACCAACGAATCAATGCTCGTGGCAATGGCGGTAATGATCATCAAACCCAGTCCGCCTGCGTCCGTATCGCCATCGGTCTCCACGCCGTCAGCAGACAGCGACTCACGGATAAAACGAATCGCCAAAAATGACAACAGCACAAACGCCACCCAATGATCCATCTGCGACAGCCAATCATTCACCGCATTGCCAAGTAGCCAGCCAACAATCGGAGCAACCCCTTCAATCACACCAAAGATTAAGCCTGCCTGAAACGCCTTGCTCAGACTGGCTTGTTTTTGGGTTGCCCCTTTGGCGATGGCACTGGCAAATGCGTCCATTGACATGCCAAAAGACAGGGCGACCAAAGAAACGATACTCATAAATTGGCTCTTAATGGGTTTAAATTAGTGTAGGATTATTTTGCCAGTTTAATATGCTGATACCAAACAAATTGATCAAGTAATACAATTTTATAGCTACCGCAGCCCACCGTTTAAGGTTTTATACTCTTTTAACAAAGTTGATTAAAAGAATAAACTTGGTTAAAAGCGGTTTTTTAATTCACGCAAAGTGGCAAACACCGTCGCAGGCGAGCAATCCGCCAACTGACCAATGTCGGCAACACGGCTGGCTGTCTTTGGGTGATTGACTTGCAAAAACACATTGATTTGTCGCTCTTTTTCAAGCGTGGTTGGTAGCGAGCTTTTTCCATTGGCAAGTCGCTGAGTCGTCTGATCAATGGCTTGCTCAATCGCCCCTTTAAACCCATCGGCACACACCGACAGCCCAAATTTAAGATTGCCCAGCGTATATTCATGGGCAGGATAAAACAGCGTCTGAGCAGGCAAAGTATCAAACCGCATCATACTCTCATAAAGCTCATTCATCGTGCCAGTAAAAACACGCCCACAGCCGCCGCTAAACAGCGTATCGCCACAAAAAATGTGCGTACGCCCATCAAAATCGCACAAATACGACAAATGCGTGTCCGTATGCCCTGCCGTCCGCCACACTTTAAAGTCCAGCCCCATCAAGGCAAAGTCATCGCCTTCATCTACGCAACTGTCCGCCTGCACGCCATGCAAGCGATGAGCGATGATCTGCATGGCAGGATAAGCTGCCTTAATGTCTGCCACGCCGCCTGTGTGATCATCATGATGATGAGTGATGAGCATGGCGATGGGCGTCAGCTGATGTTCATTCAGATAATCCAGCACAGGCTCTGCTTCACCTGCATCAATAATGATCGCTTGATTGTCTTGGCTGATGACCCAAATATAATTATCTTCAAAGGCTTTGATGGCGTGAATGCTTGGCATAATCTCCCCAAACGCATGATTATTTTTATGAAAAACGCTATTGTAAAGGTTTGTTCATGCCTTAGCAAGCCCAAAAAACCATTCAATCAGTCATAAAAAACCACGCACAAAATAAGGATTTTGGCGTGGTTTGCTTTTATCAGCCGTGTTTTTGTTCAAAGGCTTTCATAAATTCGGTCAATGATTGCACTTGTTCTAGCGTGATGGCGTTATAAATGCTGGCACGCATACCGCCAACCACACGATGACCTTTTAGGTTGAGCAGTCCTGCTTTTTTGCTCTCATCCAAGAACAGCTTATCAAGCTCTGTATTTGCCAATTGGAATGGCACATTCATGATGGAGCGGTGTTTTGGATTGACCTTGTTGCTATAAAAATCACTCTCGTCAATCGTGCGGTATAGCAGTTCTGCTTTGGCTCGGTTGGTCTTAGCGATTGCTTCTACACCGCCATTATCCAGTAGCCATTCAAATACAAGTCCCGACAGATACCATGCATAAGTTGATGGCGTGTTAAGCATGCTGTCGTTTTCAAGCTGATTTTTGTAATTCATGATGTTTGGACACCATGCAGACGCCTGCTCTAACAAGTCCTTACGAATGATGACCAAAGTCAAGCCCGCAGGCCCGATGTTCTTTTGAGCACCTGCATAAATCACGCCAAAGTCATTGACATTGATAGGCTCAGACAAAATGCACGATGAAAAGTCCGCCACAATCGGTGCATTGACCTTTGGCGTTTCAAAAATCTGCACGCCGTGAATGGTCTCGTTTGGGCAATAGTGAAAATAGCTCGCCTGCTCGGATAATTGCCAAGTCTCCACAGCTGGCACATCCATACCATCGCCTGACGCCACCAGATTTACCCTGCCCAAGCCCAAGGCTTCATAACGCTTGGCTTCTTTGTAGGCTTTTTCTGACCAAGTGCCAGTCGTCAAATAGTCTGCCGTACCACCATTTAATAAATTCAAAGGAATGGCGGAAAATTGCAATGCCGCCCCACCCTGCAAAAACAGCACCGCATAGTCATCACCGATGTTCATCAGCTTGCGTAAATCCTGCTCCGCCTTCGTAGCGATTTCAATATAATCTGCACTGCGATGGCTGATTTCCATCACAGATGCCCCTGTGCCACGCCAGTTGAGCAGTTCGCTTTGGGCTTTTTCTAGGACGGCGGTCGGCATGGACGCAGGGCCTGCACAAAAGTTAGCAAGACGATTCATAATCATTCCTTTTGGTTTGGTGGTTAGAAAAATTGATAAACGATGGCGATATTGTAGCAGATTTTTGGTAAATTTGGTAAATTTGCTAAATTGACAACACACATCACTGACGACAAACGGACAATCTGCACGCCATTAACGACCGCCCTGCACAAATTGCCACACATGACCGCCCACCGCACGCCCCATCGCAAGGCACGCCGTTAAAAGATAACCGCCAGTCGGTGCGTCCCAGTCTAGCATCTCGCCTGCGATGAACAGGTATGGATTGCTTTTGGATTGCAATTTGTCATTGACCGCTGAGAATTTCACACCGCCACCTGTACTGATGGCTTCATCTATTGGACGAAAACCGTCAAATTCAATAGGTAATTTTTTAATAAAATCTGCCATTTTACAAAAATCCGACCAGTCGGTTTTATCGGTGCATTCTCTTAATAGGGCAATTTTTACTGCATCCAGTCCGATTTTTTTAAGACTGGTGTTGAGCGATTGTTTTTTGTTGCGGTTTAGGGCTTGGGTGATGTCATCTATGGATTTGGCAGGCAACAAATCCAAATAAAGACAAATCTTGCCATGATAATCAAGCGCATCTTTCATGGAGCGATTGAGCTTATAAATCAGCCCACTTTCCATGCCATAATGACTGATGACGATGTCGCCATGCACGCATTCTTGACCAACCGTTGCCGTTACTCGTTTTAAGGCTTGTCCAAAAATTGACTGCATGAATGGCGACCAAGTACGCACAACGCCAACATTACTGGCATACAATGGCGTTATTTCATCAACACCGAACCACGCCTGCCACGCCCCATCACAGCCCAAACGGCGATACGAACCACCGCCACACGCCAAAATGATGGCGGCAAACTTTTGGGAAAATTGCTCGGTCATGTCGCCATGCTTATCAAGCACCGCCAAGCTCAGCTCATTATCCACCACGCCCAGACAGCGATGGCGATAATAAAACTCTGTGCCCTGCTGTTCTAAGCGGTGTAGCCACGCTCGTAGCAGACCTGACGCTTTCATCTGCACAGGAAAAATCCGCCCAGACGAGCCAACATAGCTGTCAATGCCAAGACCATTCATCCATGCACGAATGTCTGCGGCACTAAATTGCCGCACAAACTCAGCAAGCGGATCGGTTGGCGTGTAGCGAGTGATGAAAGTCGGTAGCGGCTCATCGTGCGAGATGTTCAAGCCTGTTTTGCCCGCCATCAAAATCTTGCGTCCAGCGGTGGGCATTTGTTCATAGACTTGCACAGGCACGCCACGAGATGACAACACTTCTGCCGCCATCAAGCCTGCCGCCCCAGCACCGATGATGGCGACGGTTTTAGGCTTGGGTGTCGTCATGATCAAAACGAGTTTGGTAATAATTTGGCTTTAAAATCACCAGCTCTTGACACATCTCGCCACGAGCCAGATATTTGATCTCAAAATGCGTGCGTGCCGAGTCGCTGTCAATCTGCACTCGTTCATAAGGCAACAGCCACACCTCATCAAGCAGTTTTTGGGCTTCGTCAATGTACTCAGCGATGTTGCTGGCGATGGTGATGGTCGCCCCTGCTTTCATGCGAGAAATCAAAAACTCAAAAAACGGCATATTCAGCCAACGCTGATTCTTATTGGCAGGCTCTGGATTGGGATACAAAATAAACACGCCGTCCAAAGAGTTTGGGGCGATGTGATGAGCAGTATAAGCGATGGCGTCCGCTTGAATGGCGGTCAAATTGTCCAAATTTTCAGCGCCTGCAAGCTTGGCAAATGCGTCAAATTTTTCGCTGGTGCGTTCAATGGCGATGAGATGTTTGTCAGCATTTTCTTTGGCGAACAAGACAGCGTGCTTGCCTTTGCCTGCACCGATTTCCAAAAATAGCGGACGGTGCGTGCTGACGGTCGGTGCATTTTTTGGGGCAAGCAGTGCATCTTTACGAAAAATGCGTTCAAAATGATGGGATAAGTCTTGGGTGGGGAAATCTTGGGCTGATGAATGATTCATGGTAGGCTTATGAAGGTTTTGGTGAATGAAAAGTTTTATTATAGCAAATTCTTTACAAATTTTTGCAATAAAATCACGACTTTTTCTGCGCTAAAACTGACAAAAACCCGATGATGATTTATAATAACTGACTCATTTTAATGACAGATCAACATGACCGATTTTATCATCGCTTATACGGACGGCGCTTGCAAAGGTAATGGCAAAAAAGGCGCATCGGCAGGCGGTTTTGGTGCGCACATCATCTACCCAAATGGCGACATTTTGAACCTTTGGGGCGGCGAGAACGACACCACCAATAACCGCATGGAGCTGATGGGCGCCATCACCGCTTTACAGCGCACGCCTGCACACACACCCATTCAAATCTGGACAGACTCAGGCTATGTCAAAGACGGCATCACCAAGTGGATACACGGCTGGAAAAAAAACGGCTGGCGCAAGGCGGACAAAAAGCCTGTGCTAAATGCCGAGCTTTGGCAAGCTTTGGATCTTCTGACCCAAGGGCGCAGCATTGACTGGCAATGGGTGAAAGGTCATGCAGGACACGCAGGCAATGAAATGGCGGATAAGCTTGCCAATCAAGGCGTGCGTGGTAAGGGTGAGACCTTCATCGCAAAAAATCCCAACCAAAACCACAACCAAAACCACAATAACGATGGGCGGACACAGCCAGCTGACACATCGCCTTCTATGAGCCATCAACCACCCCAAAAGACCCAAAAAGCCATGACCGACTCGACTTTTGCCATCAGCCCAAACGACAATCAAAACCCCACTTATGACGGTAACACTCGCCGCATCAATCCAGACTTTTGGGCAATCTTGCCTAAGCCTGTCAATCGTGGTCGCCCAAACCGACAGCTCATCATGGATACAGAGACCACAGGCTTTGACGATCAAGGCGGCGACCGCATTGTCGAGGTGGGTATCGTTGAGATGGTCGGGCGACGCTTTACAGGCAATAAGCTGCATGTCTATATCAACCCTGAAAAGGTGATGGATGATGAGGTCATCCGAGTGCATGGCATCAGCAATGAGTTTTTGAGCGACAAGCCAAAGTTTGCCGAGGTGGCGGAGGCGGTTTATGAGTTCATGGTGGATAGTGAAATCATCGCTCACAACGCTTCGTTTGATATGCGCTTTTTGAACATGGAGTTTGCCAAGGCAGGCTTAGATGATTTTGCCGAGCGTGTGCAAGTCACCGACTCACTTGCCATCGCCAAAGAGCTGTATCCAGGGCAAAAAAACTCACTAGATGCGTTGGTACGCCGTCTGGATGTCGGCAAGCAAGACCGTACATTCCACGGGGCTTTGCTTGACTCAGAGATTTTGGCGGAGGTATATCTTGCCATGACGGGTGGTCAGATTGCCATGAATATGGATCACGCTGACGACCATGTTAGCGACACTTTGAGCGTGGGCGGCTTTGGCGGGCTTGCCGATCTGGCAGGATTATTAAAGACATCGGTCAGCGACAGCCATGCTGATCAGGCTTGGCGTGAGCAGGTGCTGTCATGAGCGTGCGTTATTTTGTGGTGGATAAAGACCATCTGCTTTGTGATGAGCATGGCACGCCTGCACTCTTGACGGGCGGTATGGTTGATGGCGCCATTTGTCTTGGCTTTGGTGAGGTGCATGATGAGACACCGACCACATCGCCACACAATGATTTTGCCATCGACAAATCCGACGCCATCAAAGCAGGACTCATCATCGCTTATGGCGATAAATACGACAGCACCACACTAAAATCGCTGTCATTTTTGCCTTATCGTCAAGTGATTGCTCATACAGATCTGAGCACTGCACACGCCATGAGCCGTGCTGTGCAGCT